>NZ_VIGD01000029.1 GCF_006569205.1 Ureibacillus terrenus | reverse complement strand
CATGCGATGGACAACTCTACGAGGATTGGAAAAATTGTCCATGCAGGCGATGCTTACTTTCGCTGCCATGAACTTAAAGAAAATGGCAAACTGGACATGGAAAAGACCATGTCCAGCCTAAATAAGACAAGAATCTTAGAAAATGATGAGCAAAAAAAGACAAACCCCAACTCAAATGCTTCATTTGAGTTGGGGTTTGTCGACAGTCTGAAATCATCCATCAAGAGATGGATGATTTTTTAGGTTTTTTCTTTAGTATTATAAAAGATCTTTTCTTAATTCTTCCGGAGATTTTGGAGAAAGCAGACCGAATGGGATATCAAATACCGTTTTGGCGCCTTTGTCTCCTTTTTGATTTAAGCGATAGGCAGCCCGCGCATAGGCCACAAGAACGCTGGAAGTAAACATCGGATTGCTTTCAAGGTTCAAGCTGAATTCCATAATTTGTTTGTCTCCCAATCCGCTTACGCCGCTTCGGATGACAAATCCGCCATGAGGCATGCCGCTGTGGTTTTTCTTTAACTCTTCTTCGGAAATAAAGTGCACAGTTGTATCATATTCATCAAAGTAGTTTGGCATTGTTTTGATTTCATGTTCAACTTTAGCCGGATCTGCTCCTTCTTCCAACACAACGAAACATTCACGGGCATGTTTTTCGCGTGTGGAAAGTTCAGGATTTTCGCCACGGCGAACCCGGTTTACGGCCTCTTCAATCGGAATTGTATATTGCACCGCATTTTTTACTCCTTTTATACGGCGGATGGCATCAGAGTGGCCTTGGCTTACGCCTTTACCCCAGAAGGTATATGTATTCCCTACTGGCAACACCTCTTCGCCAAGAAGACGGTTTAAAGAGAATAATCCCGGATCCCATCCAACAGAAATGATGGCAACTTTGCCCGCTTTTTCACTGGCCGCGTTCACTGCTTCGAAATATTCAGGGATGCGGGCATGCGTGTCAAAGCTGTCGATAGTATTAAAATATTGCGCAAAATGAGGACCTTGTTCCGGCAAATCTGTTGCAGAACCGCCACATAAAATCATTACATCGATTTTATCTTGATAGGATGGTGCATCATCCACATGTAACACTTCTACATTTGATTTTGTTGTGACCGTTTTTGGATCTCTTCTTGTAAATACCGCAACCAATTCGGTGTCAGGGTTTTGCTGAACGGCAGCTTCAACGCCCCTGCCCAAATTTCCGTATCCGACGATACCAATTCTGATTTTGCTCATAAATACTCCTTCCTCCTAAAACAACAACGAATATATTTTATAATATCCCGCAGAAGATAATTATACAATAAATTTTTATACAATGCTTTGCATAAAAAGGCATATTTTTTATACTAAATGACCACTATTGTTGGATTAGAAAGATTATAACCATCTATTCACCATGAAAACATTGAAACCGGTCGGTGTATTTAGTTTTTTTACCATTGAGGATTTGCTATACTTGTATTGTATGACAACTGTGATGCAAAAATAGGAGGATTCAACTATTATGAAGAAACTTTCAGCTGTTCTGCTTGCTTTTGCACTAGTATTTTCCAATGTGGGTGCATTTATATTAGATAGCGGAGATATTACTACTGTCGAAGCGAAATCTTACAAGTCCGGCAAAAAAGGATTCAGCGGAAATTACAGCCCTTCCAAATCTCGGATGAACGATGACGCCAATAAAGATGGAGTAAACAAAGCGACAACAAATCAAACGGACAAAGCCGGCACAACGGCTAACAAATCCGGAACTTCCACACCAAAAGGAGGATTTTCTTCCGGAGGATTAATGAAAGGTCTTCTTGTCGGCGGACTTGCCGGCCTATTGCTTGGCGGTTTGCTTGGGGATTTAGGTTTTCTTGGTAACCTGTTAGGTTTGGCGATTAATCTTGGGGCGATTTTGCTCATTGCTTATCTCATCATGAAAATTTATTTCATGTTAAAACGCAAACATGAGAAAGAGGTTACGGAACATTGGAGAAGATAACATTATCTGAACAGGACATTGTGGATGCCGTTTGTTTATTCCATGCAAAATTTAAACATGTACATCCGGAAGATGTGGAAGTGGAATTGTTGTATGATGATGCAAGAGGGTTCGCCGCGGAAGCTTTCATCAACGGGGAAATGGAGCCTTATAATACGGTAAATCTCATTACCGCAATCCGTCTTTATATCGAAGAACAATTGCATCGGGATGCGATGTCCGCACGGATTGTGCTGGATCTTCACGACGAAGAAGGAATCATCGCGAATATTGAATGGGATTAAAAAGAGGTGTCGCCTGATGGCACCTCCTTCTCTTTTTAATAGAATATGCTGAGAAATGGCTATTTCGTTTTCTATCGAAATATGTTATGTTCAAGGAAAAAGATTTGAGAAAGTGGGATTCGGATGACAATGGATGCCAAAAAAGCATATAACGGCATTGTGTTGCTGACGGGCTATCTTCAGCGGTTATTTGTGTTTGAAAATATCCAAAAACAGCTGAAATTACCCTATGATGCGAAACGGATTGAAAAAGTGAAGGAACTGTTCGAAGATACTCTGGCAATGCTGCCGGTTTTCGAACAAACAAAAGAATTGACGGATAGCCAAATCAGTAAACTGAAATCTGTTGCTTCGGAAGTGGAGCGGCTGATGTCCGGTTATTTTAAAGAAGGGCCGGTTTCTTTCCATGAAAAGCTTGCCTATGTAGGATCGACCTTATATTCCGAACAGCACGTCAATTTGGGAATCATTCGGCTCGGGAAAGTGTTCCAGACTGAAGTGAACCGGGATTTTCATAAGCGGGTGGAATTTTATGAAGAAAGGACAAAATTCATTGATACCATCGTCTCATTAATCAGGAAAAAGAAGCCTGTTGAGGAGAAAGCCAAGGAGATCATTGAACTTTGGTATGCAAATGTCATCATCAATAAAGAACACATCTTGAATGATATCAAATCAATCGGACAATTGATCGGTTTCTAATGAAAAAACTGATGGAATGGCAGCCTCATTCACATCAGTTTTTTTATTTTAATGTAATATTTAATTACCCAGTGACTTGAGATATAGCGAAAAATGATTTTCCAATTCATCATGTTCTCTCATTCCATTTACATGTTGTCCCATGCTATTTGGTATAGTACATTATTTCCCGAAACCTCCTTCTCTATAGTTGGTAAATAATGAGATATCCTTTTAGATTTTTCCTGCTTCCATTTGCAGGGAGTTTTCTATAAGGTATACTGATATAGAGGTGATTTTATGTTTGTCAGCGAAAAGAAAGTGGAAGTGCGCTATGCCGACACGGATCAGATGGGCGTTGTCTACCATGCAAACTACGTAGTTTGGATGGAAATCGGAAGGACGCAACTTATCCGTGATCTAGGCTATGATTATGCCAAATTGGAGGAAATGGGCTACGTCTCTCCTGTCATCGATCTGTCCGTTCAATATAAAAAAGCGATGCGTTATGGACAAACCGCAACAGTCAGAACTTGGGTGGAACACCATGATAAATTGCGCACTACATATGGATATGAAATTTTGCACGAAGACGGTTCGGTTGCGGCAACCGGGACGACGGTCAATATTTTGGTAAAGAAAGACAACTTCAGACCGGTGCCGCTTAGAAAAATCGATCCTGCCTGGGATGCAAAATACCACGAAATTGCCCGAACGAAATGACTAGTGGATGCTAGTCATTTTTATTATGGTTTGAATCTATAACGGCCGAAGGATTTTTGCTATAATGTCGTTTGTGAGAAAAAGGAGGTGTGTTCATGGGGGAAACATTCGAGCTTATAAAATGCTTTATTGTGTTGACGAATACGGCTCGGGAAGCCATCAAGGAACATTTTACCGATGAACATGCCTTTTTTCAGTTGCAACAGTCTTTTGTTGTGTATTTGGAGAAACAATCGATTGAAGAAACGGGCATCTCCTTGTCCATCTATTTTGACAACCGGAAAAACGAAAAATTGGCGAAAAAGATGAATGAGCGGGTCGTGATTCTTGACTGCGTGTTTGATGTAAAGAATGGCCTCATTGCCAAAAACTTTAGGACAAAGGGAAAGCAAACTCCTGTCAAAACCAACCGAAGAAAGGCGATGAGAATTCATTTTGCGCCTACCCGTATCAGCGGACATACATACCCTGAGCTGTTTTTAAGAACCATAGCCGAACTTCCGGTTGCAAAGGAACAATATGAATATGTCAACAAACGAATTGCAGGCTGGGAAAGCTATTTAAAAGTGCTATATAAAAATGCGGACATCGATGACATCGAAGCAAGCATCCAATCGATTTCTTTCTCTCCCGATTTTTCAGTTGCCTCCCTCAAACTTCGCGGCATCGAAAGCAAAGAGTGGAAACTGCTGAAAGGAATGAATGCCTATCTGAGAGGCTTCAAAAATGAAATGGGGGAAGTGATCAAGGCAAACGCCCAGAAGGAAACAGTCGATATTGAACTGACTCCTCAAGTCTCCAAGCTTGTAAAACTGGATGCACTGGATTTCCCGTCAGACTCCATCACGTTCAGCAATGCCTCTACCAAATCCCAGCTGAACCGCTTGTTAAAAGGTTTTGAGCATTTAAAGGAAGGGCTTGCGGCAATCCCGAATCTCGAAAACTTTTTATTTGAAGATCGTCCGAATGTGGCTGAGCGAAAAAAACGGCTCCAGATCGAATTTCATAACCGGCTAAATGAATACCAGAAAGAAGCGGTCCGTGGCGCCCTTGAAACGGAAGATTTGTATGTGATTCAAGGGCCTCCGGGAACCGGGAAAACAACGGTCATCTCCGAAATTTGTTATCAAAACGTGAAAATGGGGCTGAAGACGCTTATCGCCTCCCAATCCAACTTGGCGGTGGATAATGCACTTGGAAGACTATTGTCCAATAAGGACATTCGGATTTTGAGATATGGACGGACGGAAAGCATTGAAGAAGAAGGGAAAAAGTTTATTGAGGAAAATGTGGCGGAATACTGGAAACGTCAAACGTATGAAGCCATTAGAAAGGAAATCGGCCTGCACGGCCAAAAAGAAGAATTGCTGCTCGATGAAATGGAAAATTGCCGCCGCCGAATGGAACAGCTGAAAGAAAAAGAAGCAGATCTTGAAAATGAAGTATTAAGGAAAAAGCATGCAGAAATAGAATTGAAGAAAATCCATAAAGCAATAGCGGCTTTGAAAAAACAAAAGATTTCGCTGAATAAGGAAAAAGAGAAACTTGCAAAAACGGCGGAAACGATTCAATCTTCACTGATTGAACGAAAAGGGAAATTGGCTGAGGTAGAAAACATTATTTCCGGAAATGGGTTACAGAAAACAGAGCAGGAAATTCAAGAAGCAAAGAAGCTGATCAAAGAAAGCGAAAACTGCATCCATTATGTCCAAACAAAAGAAAAACTAAAGGAACTTCAATCCTTATGGCAGCAAACCGTCCATGAAATATACTTATTGGAGTCTACAAAAGAGAAAGTCCAGGAACACATCGCTCAACTGCAATCATTCAAGAAACTGTACGAAGTGGAAGAGTTTATTGACTTTCATGAAATCCGGAGAGGTTTTGTCATCAATCAGCTACTGCTTGATATGGAGAAAATCCATGAAAAAATCATCAAATTGAAACCCGCCAAGCAAATTGCGGAACGGATTGAAAAAGCGATAGCATACAATGAAAAAACGCTAAAGATCCGGATTGAACCGGTGGAACTTCCTCCAAATCATTTCTATTCGCTGCATGAAGTGGATGAGTTTTTGGACAAGCTGGCCATGGCTTTCAAGCAGCAAAAAATCAATCGGCAAAACGGCGTCCCTTCGATCAGGGGGTTGTATTTAAGAAGGCTTTATATCAATGATTTATTGTATCAATTAAAATCGTTGGCGGATGAATCTAAAGTCGTCTTTGAAAAGTTGAAAAAGGAAGTATTGGAACAATATTTGGAAAAAGTTGGTCTCAGCGAACAGAAAGTAGAAAACTTAAAAGCGAAGGAAGCGCAGCTTCGATTGCAAATGGAGAAAGTTGAAAAGGAATTATCCGATTTGGAAGTGGAAAATACCGGCTTTATTCCTTCCGTTGAAGAACTTCAGGCCGTTATTCGCACATTGCAGGAAAAAATTGAAAACCTTGCAGGACAACAGGAAACATATCGAAATTATGAACAGCAAAAGACTGAGCTCATAAAGGAAATCGATGAAATAGAAAAAGCGCTGTCCGATCATCAGGAAAAGCATTCAAACCTGCAAAACGAGCTGAAGGAACTTCACCGCCAAGGCATCGCTTTGGAGAAAAAAGTGGAACAGCTGCAGAAACTTGTCACACAACAGCCCGAGTTGGAACTCGAACAAACGAAAGAAGAAATAATACACTGCGGCACAAAAATCGAAAAATTGGAGGAGCAAATCAAGCTGCTTCCGGTTGCGCAGGAAATCCAAAAAGAATGGTTTTCGCTGTTAAACAGTGCGACAGAGCAGGACTTGGATGAAATCCGGAAACTTTATGTGAAGCATGCCAACGTCATCGGGACGACTTGTGTGGCATCCGCAAACAAAGAATTTATGGACAATTATCCAGTTTTTGATGTCGTCATCATTGACGAAGTGTCGAAAGCGACACCGCCGGAATTGTTGCTTCCTATGTTGAAAGGGAAAAAAATTATCCTCGTCGGCGACCATCATCAATTGCCGCCGTTAATCGGCGATGAGACTTTTGAAGAAACGCTGGAAGAAATCATGAAGGAAACGAAGGACTTTGATGAAAAACGGGAACTTGAAAAACTGCTGGAAGAATCATTGTTTGAACGTCTTTATAAAAATTTGCCAAATACAAACAAAAAAATGCTGGGAATCCAATATCGCATGCATGAAAAAATTATGCAAACCATCACTCCGTTCTATCAACATGGCAAGGATTCGCTGAAATGCGGCCTGGAAAACTCTGACGTAGAGCGGGACCATAAATTGAACGGAAAATATGTAAAGCGCAATGAGCATTTGTTATGGTTTGATTTTCCGAACGAACCGGCTTATTATGAAGAAAGGATGAGAGAAGGAGCCAGCTTGTTCAATCCTTCTGAGCTTGCGATGATTCGGAAATTGCTGATGGATTTGAATGAAGCGGCGGAAAAATCGAAGGAACAAGGCCTGATGGAACCGGATGCTTTAAAGGGCGTCGGAGTGATCAGTTTTTACCGGGAGCAGGTGAATCGTGTCAATCAATTGATCGGTGAACTGGATTTGCCTCATTTGAACATTCGGACAGGCTCCGTTGATAAATTCCAAGGTATGGAAATGGATGTCATCATTCTCAGCATGGTTCGCAACAATCCTCACGGAGAAATCGGGTTTGCGAAAGATTACCGCAGGTTGAACGTTGCCTTGTCAAGGGCACGGGAACTGTTGATAATCATCGGCAGTTCCGAAATGTTTACAAAACGGACGAAAAGAAACGAAACGAAAGAAATGTATCAGCATCTATATGAAGTTGTAGAGCGGCAGCAGGGCCTGAGAAAAGCAGCGAAGGAGACGTACAACTGACAAAATGGAACTCCAACATTTGCAGCAACAATTAATCAATCAATTGGAAAAAGACAATCAAGAAACCGTCATTCATACGGACATTTGGTGCATTCCGATGTATACGTATGAAGTCGCTTATCAGCCGGTTCGGAAAAAAACGATGGATATTTTAATGAAAATCCTGCTGTTTTCTTGTCAGAAAGCCTCTTTTGAAAACGCCGAACAACTGAGTGAAATTTTGCTTGTGGAACCGCTGTTTATTGAAGATTTGTTGAGAAAAATGCAAAAAAACGGACTGTTGGAACGGCAAGATAATGTATATCGGTTGACTAAAAAAGGAAAGAGGCAATATGGGCGGGGAATATTCGAGGAAACATTGGAGCCTGCCGTTATCGAATTGTTATATAGCCCCGTCCATCATCAAATCCTTCAGGGAGATATTGACGAAGTCCTGGATTTTGATGATTTTCCGGATCAGCTATATCGTTATACAAAAGAAGAAGAGGTTAAACTTATCAACGAAGATTTTGTCATGAAGGAAATTCAAGCATTGAAAAGGGATGAACTGGAAGAAACCCGTCAAGAAATCAAGTCCATTCTATCGATGGAGAATACGCAAATCAATGATGTGCCGTGCATCGAATTCATCGTAAAGAACGCAGAAAACAAGGAATTATTCCCGCGCGTATGGAATACATTATTTAATAATTGGGATTCCTGCTTAGAAAAAGAAATTATGGAAAAGGAAAAAATGGAGTGGACGGCTAAATTTCAGAGCGAAATAAAATAGCTCAGAGATTGCAATTCTTTATAGGATATGTTAGGATATTCTTAATTTTATATGGCAATGAAATACTTTCTTATCAAGAGAAGTGGAGGGACTTGGCCCAATGAAACTTCAGCAACCTCTAACATTACGTTAGAAAGGTGCTAATTCCAGCAAGGCTCTTGCCTTGGGAGATAAGAGAGTGTGCAAGAAGAGACTTTTTGTACCCTCTCATTCTCTTTCCGGAGTGAGCAGGGTTTTTTTATTAAATAGATTGAGAAATGGGGGACATGAGAATGCCAATTAATATTCCAAAAAATTTGCCTGCCGGAGAAATTTTGAGAAACGAAAAGATTTTCGTCATGGAAGAGGACCGCGCTTTATCGCAGGACATCCGTCCATTAAATATTTTGGTATTCAATCTGATGCCGGAAAAAGAAAAAGCGGAGCTGCAATTGTTGCGCCTGCTCGGCAATACGCCGCTGCAAACCAATGTAACGTTCCTGAATACGGCTACATATGAACCTAAGCATGTGTCCAAAAGCCATTTAGAAATGTTCTACAAAACCTTTGACAAAATTAAACACCGCCGTTTTGACGGAATGGTGATTACCGGTGCGCCTGTGGAACGGATGGAATTTGAGGAAGTACGCTATTGGAAAGAATTGACGGAAATATTGGACTGGGCGAAAGAGAATGTCACATCGATTATTTATATCTGTTGGGCTGCACAGGCTGCGCTTTATTATCATTTTGGAATCGGCAAATATGAATTGCCGAAAAAATGTTCCGGGGTATACGCACATGTGATCACCGATTTGACAAACGATTTAGTGAGAGGATTCAATGACGAATTCATGGCGCCGCATTCCCGTTATACTACCGTGTCGCTGGAAGAAGTGCAACAACATCCGGAACTGGAATTGCTCAGCTATTCCGAGGAAGTGGGGCCATTCATCATCCAATCGAAAGACCATAAACACATCATGATCACCGGACATTTGGAATATGATGCAACAACCCTTGCGGAAGAATATGAGCGTGACATAAAGAAAGGTTTGCCGGTAGAAATACCTGAGAATTATTTCCCTGATAACGATCCGACAAAACCTCCAAAAAATACATGGAGAGCCCATGCGCACTTGTTGTTCTATAACTGGCTGAACTATTACGTATATCAAGAAACTCCATACGAATGGCACTTTGTGGATGACGCCATCGATTATTACATTTAAAATTTGCTGTAAAAATTCTTCGATTTATGAAGAATTTTTACAGCTTTTCATTTTATATGAGAATCATGGCTACAATGGTAGTCACAACAAGTCCGGAGACAACGGGAACCAAGTTCCTTCTGGCGAGTTCAAACGGGCTGACGTTGCAGATGGCCGCCGCAGGAATGAGCGCCCAAGGCACCAATGTTCCCCCTCCGACATAAATGGCTGCAATTTGCCCCAAAGCGGTCAGGGTAGCCGTTCCTTCGCCAATCACCGTTCCAAAAAGATTGGCAATGGATCCCACCAATGAAATGCCGGAAAACCCGGAACCGTCCAAGCCTGTAATGGCGCCGACTCCGGCAACCGTCATCGCCGCAATTTCCGTCGTTAACGGTACAACAGATGCCAAAGCGCTTCCTAAATCATTGATGATTCCGTGAGAACCTTTCGGCAAGTAATCCCCGATGATCTGGGTGAATCCGGAGTCCCCCAAATAGAAGAAGGCCGCAATGGGAATGACCGGACCGAACACTTTAAAGCCGAATTGGAATCCTTGAATTAAATAACTTGTCGTTTTTTCCAATCCCTCATTTTTGTGGGCAAACATGGAGAGGACGAGCAGCAGGGCGAGGGTTGTGCCACCGATGAGACCCGTTGCGTCTCCTCCCGACAAATCAAAGATGGACATGGCCACGACATTCAACAAAAAGGCAACGGGAATCAGGAAAGCGAAAAATCGTTTTTGGTTTTGGGACAATAGATGCGGCTCGGCTTCCTCCTGGTCTTTCCCCGCGCCATCAAAGTTTCCTTCCATTTCAATGGTTCCCCGTTTCATATCCCGTCTGAGCATGAAAAAAGCCACCAATGTCGTAACGGCACCCATCACAATGACCAGCGGCACGCTGGCGGAAACGACTTCGCTGACCGGAAGGCCGGCCGCATCAGCGGTTAACTTTGGAGCTCCCTGGATGACAAAGTCACCGGATAAAGCGATGCCGTGCCCGAACAAGTTCATGGCCATCGCGACGCCAAGCGCAGGCAACCCCGCCCGGATCGCTACAGGCAATAAAACGGCTCCCAGAAGCGCCACGGCAGGGGAAGGCCAGAAGAACCAGGAGATGATCATCATCAAGATTCCGATTGTCCAGTAAGCCAATGCAGGATTTTTAATAATTCTTGAAAATGGGGAGACCATGACTTCATTAATCTCCGTTTTTAACAACACCCGGCTCATGGCGACAATAATACAAATGATCATAATGGTGGAGAGCAATTCACCAATGGCAAAGACGAAGCTTTCAAACACTTTCCTCAAAGAAAGCACAAAATCCCCGGTCGCCGCCATGGAGAGCAAAAAGATCCCAACCAAACAGACCAAAGTTGTATCCCGCCGTTTCACCATAAACCCGATAATGAGCATGATGAAAACAACATATATCCAATGCAATGCGGACAACTCGATTTCCATAGGCCACTTTCCTTCCATTCTTTTTGTTTAGGATATGAGGAAAATGACCAATGGGTGTGTACTGGGAAGTATATTACTAAATTTATTAAGAAGATATCTTAAACGGTATAACAGATGAAAGAGATAAGGTTAATAGTATAGCAAGGAAGGATTTATTAGCCGCTCTTTTATCAGGGGATTGGTGACCATAATTCAATTCACGCTTGGCACCTTTCACAGTCTTTGCGAAAACAATTGTAAAAATGGTTAAATTTTGATGGAATTAAAAATGGCACCATAAATATGGATACTTTCCATTTCTAAAAACTGAAAAAAGTGAAAAAGCTCTCCTCTATTGATCAGGACAGCTTAGAATACGTTTGGAATAATGCGCCGAATATAACCACACTTCATTCTGCGATTGGTTTATTGTTAGCAGGACAACAAGCTATTATCGATTTGATAAATGATGATGATAAAAAAGCAAAAGTACAGTTATATATTTCATCCCATTTACTACAAAGCATTAACGGACAACATATGGATGCCACTTATGATATAAAGACGGAATCCGAATATCTGGAAATGGTAGAGAAAAAATCTGGAGCTTTAGTATCAATGGCGTGTTTAGTAGGGGCTGCGTTAGCGGATGATAAAAACAATTCTCCCATTATTGAAAAGTATGCTAAGAATTTAGGAATTGCCGCGCAAATTGACAATGATTTATGTGCATTATTTCGCTGGGATGAGAAAAACGATATTAAAACAAAAAAAATTTCGCTTCCAGATGATGTATAAAATTTTGTGTAAAGCATTTTGCTAGACCAAAAGAAAAAAGGTAGGGTATTCTCTGATTGAACCCAAACATTCCAGAGAAAGGAGAACCCTACCTATGTCTAAAAGTATACCGAAT
>NZ_VIGD01000028.1 GCF_006569205.1 Ureibacillus terrenus | reverse complement strand
GATGGACAACTCTACGAGGATTGGAAAAATTGTCCATGCAGGCGATGCTTACTTTCGCTGCCATGAACTTAAAGAAAATGGCAAACTGGACATGGAAAAGACCATGTCCAGCCTAAATAAGAGAAGAATCTTAGAAAATGATGAGCAAAAAAAGACAAACCCCAACTCAAATGAAGCATTTGAGTTGGGGTTTGTCGACAGTCTGAGAGCTACTTAAAACAGTAGCTCGTTTTGATCTTACCTATGAGGGATTGAAATGAAAACGAGTTCCCAAAGACATGGGCACGCGCTTTAGTTTTGATCTTACCTATGAGGGATTGAAATCGAGGGTACTATCTACAATCACCTTCTGATAAATTCGTTTTGATCTTACCTATGAGGGATTGAAATCTTGCTTTAATGATGCAAGAAAGCGGAGGAAGAGGGGCGTTTTGATCTTACCTATGAGGGATTGAAATCCGAATTCGACTTCGCGTCCGTTCCAGCCGCCTACGTTTTGATCTTACCTATGAGGGATTGAAATCCAATTTCAAGGCATCCACTATCATACTAAAAAATCAGTTTTGATCTTACCTATGAGGGATTGAAATATCGAATACACGCCGCATGAAATCGGCTCATATGATGTTTTGATCTTACCTATGAGGGATTGAAATAAAAAGGCTTATAAATACCTTGAATTTGCGATTGAGTTTTGATCTTACCTATGAGGGATTGAAATCTCGCACAATTAACACGGCATCGTCATATGTCATTCAGGTTTTGATCTTACCTATGAGGGATTGAAATAAGAATAGAACATATGTTTTTTTAATAATTGGTTTCTTGGTTTTGATCTTACCTATGAGGGATTGAAATTTTTAGATGGAAAAACATTATATGTCCCATTGGATGTTTTGATCTTACCTATGAGGGATTGAAATAAGGACGGTTAGGAGAAATAAAATTCAACTTTAATAACGTTTTGATCTTACCTATGAGGGATTGAAATTGGCTGGGGTAGAGGACAGCTACAAACTGAACTATTGTTTTGATCTTACCTATGAGGGATTGAAATTAATGCTGTAATACTTGCCGTTTTTGCGAACGTCACCAGTTTTGATCTTACCTATGAGGGATTGAAATATGATATAGTGATTGATTACCGAATCGCCGATGCGTGTTTTGATCTTACCTATGAGGGATTGAAATATTCAGGTGGAACAGGTTTAAATAATCCGTTCCTGTTTTGATCTTACCTATGAGGGATTGAAATTTTGACGCCCATTCAGCGATTTTAGAAACAACATCAGCGTTTTGATCTTACCTATGAGGGATTGAAATTTTTTTGGAGTGATGAACATGAAAAAAACGGAAGAAGTTTTGATCTTACCTATGAGGGATTGAAATACTAAAAAAATTGAGCAACGTAAAGCTGCTTTAAATGAGTTTTGATCTTACCTATGAGGGATTGAAATATGTCCTTTTTGGACATTCCCTGGGACTGCAATTTCGTTTTGATCTTACCTATGAGGGATTGAAATTTATACATCATATAGTGTGTATTGTTAACATACTTTTGTTTTGATCTTACCTATGAGGGATTGAAATTATAACAATGATGCTTGTTTGTGTTGTCGTAGAAGCTGGTTTTGATCTTACCTATGAGGGATTGAAATTCTCGGATGTGGACGCAAAAGGCTGTGTCAAAATTCCGTTTTGATCTTACCTATGAGGGATTGAAATTTGAAACGGTGCTTGGTGACGGCCCGCTTGTGATTGTTTTGATCTTACCTATGAGGGATTGAAATATTCTTGCGCAGGCAGAAGGCGCGCGTGACATCGCTGTTTTGATCTTACCTATGAGGGATTGAAATCCACCTTGAACTGAATTAATGAAACCACCAAAGTTAGAGTTTTGATCTTACCTATGAGGGATTGAAATCAACAGCTCCTTTTCGAGAATATTTTTCGATTATATGTTTTGATCTTACCTATGAGGGATTGAAATACCGATTGTATAATGTAGTTTACTAAAAATAATAAAGTTTTGATCTTACCTATGAGGGATTGAAATCGACAAAGAAGTCGTGCGTGCAATCGGTAACGATTAGTTTTGATCTTACCTATGAGGGATTGAAATCAAGCCTACTGATACGGAAATATACAATCCGCATCCGGTTTTGATCTTACCTATGAGGGATTGAAATTCGCCCTGCCGCCGTTTGACCATGCACCGATTGGTGTTTTGATCTTACCTATGAGGGATTGAAATTTCAATACATCACAGAAAGAATAAACAAGTTTGACATTGTTTTGATCTTACCTATGAGGGATTGAAATCAGGGAGAAATAACCCAAAAGGTAAGCCAATCAACGTTTTGATCTTACCTATGAGGGATTGAAATAGAATCCATTCACCTCCGC
The DNA here is from genome assembly GCF_006569205.1 of Ureibacillus terrenus. Classification (GTDB taxonomy): domain Bacteria; phylum Bacillota; class Bacilli; order Bacillales_A; family Planococcaceae; genus Ureibacillus; species Ureibacillus terrenus. The sequence goes on along the minus strand of NZ_VIGD01000028.1, from coordinate 13,615 downwards.
CACCGTATGTAAAGTTTGTTTTGATCTTACCTATGAGGGATTGAAATGCTGTTATCGGCGCTGCTGTTGGTGGCGATGAAACAGCGTTTTGATCTTACCTATGAGGGATTGAAATGCGCTCGTAGCCGCTGCATTTGCTTCGTTCGCCGCATTTGTTTTGATCTTACCTATGAGGGATTGAAATTGAAACACATGAAATCGGGATGCTTTCGTGGGAAGGTGTTTTGATCTTACCTATGAGGGATTGAAATCTGAAGATATGCAGCAGCAAGTAAAAAACGACTAAGTTTTGATCTTACCTATGAGGGATTGAAATAAAGTAGTGCATAAAGATAATTCTTTTTTCATTTTCAGTTTTGATCTTACCTATGAGGGATTGAAATGATGAATGGAAACAAGAAGCAATTAAATTTTTTACAAACGTTTTGATCTTACCTATGAGGGATTGAAATATAAATTTTTTGTTTTGTCTTCCTCCGCTAGTAAGGAGTTTTGATCTTACCTATGAGGGATTGAAATTGCAGCTGCTTCTCCAATTCCGCAGCCGCAAGCTCTGCGTTTTGATCTTACCTATGAGGGATTGAAATCGGATGTGCTAGTGCACATCGTCAAGCGCAAGTGTGCGTTTTGATCTTACCTATGAGGGATTGAAATAGTATTGGAGCAATAGCAGCGCCAATCGGAATAGCGTTTTGATCTTACCTATGAGGGATTGAAATCGGAATACAAAGCAGGCGCGCGCTGACATCCAAACCCGTTTTGATCTTACCTATGAGGGATTGAAATTCTAGCGTCTCACTTTCCATTGTTTCTACATTAGCCGTTTTGATCTTACCTATGAGGGATTGAAATTCAGACTTGGAAGAAATAAACGCCGAATTCAACTCTCGTTTTGATCTTACCTATGAGGGATTGAAATTCAGGTAGTGAAAGACCCGACAGGTAGCGGATACATTGTTTTGATCTTACCTATGAGGGATTGAAATTTGGCATTTCGGTCTTAGGTCGTCGGATTCGGGTTTGGTTTTGATCTTACCTATGAGGGATTGAAATTCATGTTCGTATTGAACGTTTTCAAAATGTTTGCGGGTTTTGATCTTACCTATGAGGGATTGAAATGTTCCTTCCAGTTTTTCAGTTCAGCCGGTACAGGTTTGAGTTTTGATCTTACCTATGAGGGATTGAAATCAAGATTGCCTGTGTGGCTTTCGCCTTCACAGCCTCCGTTTTGATCTTACCTATGAGGGATTGAAATAGCGATAACTTTACGAAAATTGATACAGAAATTAAGTTTTGATCTTACCTATGAGGGATTGAAATACGGTTGTTGTACTTGATACGCCAAACAATCCGGTGGTTTTGATCTTACCTATGAGGGATTGAAACCGAGCAAATTTTTTCCTCACTTTTTTTGTAAAATTTCAATTTTCCCCATATTTTTGTTGAATTTTTACAAAATTATTAAATTAATGAAGGATTCCGAAAAAATGTGTCAAAGTTATTATATAATTAGCAATAAAGTGGAAATTGTGTAAGAATTTTGGAGGAATTGTTGTAATGTATCATACTGTAGTTATTACGTGCGGAACGTCTTTTAATAATTCAAGTAATTTTTTTTGTTTTAATAATTTTGATAAATTTAAGGAAAAATCACTTAATTTATTTGATACAGAGATATCAGAAGAAACTGAAAATGTTATCAATAAGTGGCTTCATTTATGTATAAGGAAACATAAGCAAAACAAACTAGAGCCAAATCAGGTTAGCGCAGAATATTCAACAATGTATTCTTTAAAAAAATTAGGGAAGCTACATAAAAAACCAACCGTTGTTCTTATTGTGACGAACAGTATTGGCGGTTATATGGCTGAACGATTATTAAGCTATTTATTTAGACAAGATTTTAATGCGAATATAATGGTTACTTATGTCACATTTGATGTTTCGAATGCCAGTATCTTGAATCGACAAATTGGAGAATATATGTCTAAATTAACGCATGCATTACGTCAAGGGGAACCCAATACTACTTGCTTTGTTCCATTGGGTGGATATAAGTTTATGACTTCTTATGGTTATATTGTCGGCTCTATTTTGAAATATCCGACGGTTTACGTAAATGAACATGCGCAACAACTGATTCAAATTCCGTGGGTTCCTATCGATGTGGAAAAGTTTATCGAGGGGAATGCAACACTTCTTCGCAAATGTTTAAATGATTTTATTGAATTTGAAAAGCTGCATCATCAAGAAAAAGAAATCGTCTCATCTCATCCCTATGTTTTTGAGATTGAAGAAGGTCTTGTTGGCTTAACTCCATTTGGTCAATTTTTACTAGAACAAAGCGACCGGAGCCACATTTTCAATACACAGTATTATTTGTCTGATCAAGTTCGAAATTTGATAAAAAATCAGCAGGATCAATCTATTTTTGTTGCTCAACAAATGCAGGAATTAGTGAAAAAAATTAAACTGCACGAACATCCTGATTTAGAATTGATGCATGAAAAAGATTTTGATAAGCTCGACCGTTCAAAAATGAAATATCATTTATACAAAGGTGCTAGTAATGGAAGGCATGTATTTCGGTTGGCTTATCGGTATGATTCATCAAATCAACGGTTATATGCCAATTACTTATGGTTAAATCACGATCGTTACGAAAGAGAGGCTGCAAAAGGAATAGGGATTTATGACGATGAAGCCGATTTTCGCGATGTAACGGAAGAAATTGTGGGGAAATATTTATAGATCGGAGGGAGTTATTATGACCCGAAATCTACTGATGTCTTTTTTAGGTACGGGGAAATACATACCATGCTACTATGAGTATAACGATAAACGTTCTAAATTAACTCGTTATATACAAACGGCTATTTATGAGCACATTAGTTCTTATGTCGATAACCTTGAAGTTATTATTTTTTGTACAAAAGAAGCAGAAGAAGCTAATTGGTCTGGTTTACAAGAAACATTTAATGAAATAGCACCTCAAGCAAAAGTAAAAAATGTTCCGATTCCAAGTGAACAAGATGAAGATGCAACTTGGACATTGTTTGAGAAAATTATGGATGAAATTCAATATGGAGATAGAATTTTTTTTGACGTGACTCATAGCTTTCGTACTAATCCAATCGTCGCATTAATTGTTCTCAATTATGCAAAAGTTGTGAAAGGCGCAAAATTTGGTGGGCTAATGTATGGCTGGATTGAAAAATTAGGTAGAATTCCAGAAATAGAAAAAATAAATGTAGAAGAAAGAATTGCTCCCATTGTAGATTTGACAGGTATGACTAATTTACTAACTTGGACAAATGGTGCTGACCAATTTATTCGTACTGGAAATGCTTCTGTTTTATTAGAGATTGTAAATCAGGAACTCAAACATAAAAAAGATGATAAAAAAAGTGAATTGATTAATGTTAAGTACTTGATTAATCAGTTAAATACAGTTGGTTTATGTTTTGAAACAGCTAGAGCTAATAGCTTACAAACAGAAATAAATAAATGGAAGGAAAAAACTGAAGAAATAAAACACTCTGAAAACCAACATTTCCGTCAATTAATTCCACTAATTGATACAATTGAAAAGAAAGTTGAAAATTTTTCTGATGATGAAATCATGAATTATTATTACATGTCAAAATGGTGTTATGATCATGGATTAATTCAACAAGGGCTTACTATTTTAGTTGAATCGGTAATAACTGTATTGTGTAAATTAGTAAAAGTAGATGAGTTTAATAAAGATATGAGAGATGTGGTCTCCTCTTCATTGAATGTATATTTAGACAAAAAGCCTGAAGAAGAGTGGCAAGGCGACATTGAATTCATGAAAAAAGTTGTTAAAAAAATAAAACCTTATAGAGAAATGCTAAAACCTTTTCAAAAATTAAGAGAGTATAGAAACAACATTAACCACGCTGAAATGAACAAAGAAAGACAATTTCAAGCAAAAAGTTTTCAAGGAGCATTAAAAGAATCATTAGATAATTTGCGGCCGTTTTTCGAAGAAATGTCAAAATCATTAAATAGCCGAACTGAGGTGACATAAATGAATCATTCCCAGTTGCTAGAGCTGGCATTAAATAAAACTGCACTGCAATCAAAAACGTATCAATTGAAAACGATAACCCCTTTAGGAGTACATGGAGCCTCTGGAAGTCAGTTTGAAGCAGAATTTCGGATTCCTTCATTGCGTGGCGTAATTCGGTATTGGTGGCGTGCTGTTCAACACATGGATGAACCAAAAGAACTTTTACAACTTGAAACAAAAAAATTTGGCGGAACATCTGTTAATGCGCAAAAATCTCCAGTTGCTTTTGTTGTTGAAAAACCTTGGATTGTTAGAAACTATAAAAAATTTGTATTACCTCATAAGAATAGTTCTCCAATGACATGTTTGCCAGAACAAAAAGAAATTCCTGTAAAAATGTTGGTAAAACGTAATGAAGATGTAGCTTTTTATGAAAATGTATTTCATTTGTTTTCAATGTTAGGAAGTATGGGACAAAGAGCAAGACGCGGATTTGGCTCGATTCAACTTTCGGAATATGAAGATATTGATGATTTTATAAATGAACTAATGAGGACATTAAACTATTTTGGGATTGATGTAATGTTTAATTCAAGCCATTCATTGAAGGTTAGAAACTATGAAAAGTTATCTCATCCGACGATTGCATCTATATGGTTCGGGAGACCATATACATCGGCTTGGGATGTTGTTATAGCTTATGCTAAAGCATCCAGTAAAAATCAGACAGGTATGTTAGGACAAGTATCAGATAAAAAACGTAATAAAAAAAGATTTGCTTCTCCTCTCTGGGGTTCAGTAAAAGAAATAGGTGGAAAATATTATCCTGTTATAACAGAACTTCAATCGCAATCAATAACAAATATGAAAAAATACGAGAATGAACGCAATGAGTTTTTAGAAGTACTAGGAGTGAGCATATGAGTGAAAAACAAATGGTAGTTTTTTCGATCGGGCCTGTTCAAAGTTTTATTGCTTCCGCTCGCAAAACTGAAGATTTATGGAGCGGCAGTTTTATTCTTTCTTTTTTAATTGAAAGAGCAATGGAAACTCTATGCAGTCAAGGTTTGAAGGTTGAGTTTATCTATCCCAAAGCATCGGAAGATGATTTAAATCCAATGAAAAAAACGGGGTACAACGCAAATGTTGCTTCTTGGCCTAACCGATTCACGGCATTTGTAAATGGTTCTTTGGATGAAACGACGAATGTATTAAAAAAAGTTGATTCAGTTGTTAGACGGGAGTTTAACAAAATTTGCCATTATGCAATCAATGAAGTATTTCCAAAACATATCCAAACTGATCAATTGTTGAAACAGGCCAATCATCAAATTGAGCAATTGCTAGAAGTATATTGGGTTGTTCAACCATATAACGGCCATTATCGTGAAGAAAAATCAACACTTGAAGCGCGATTAAGTGCGGTTAAAAATGACAAAATTTATCATCAACTCATAGAAAGTGGATTTACTTGCACAGTTTGTGCCCAGCGCGATGCTTTATGTATGGAGCCATTTGATCAATATGAAACAATTTATGAACTGAAAAATAAAGTAAAAAATACTTGGAAGCATAGAAATGAAAAGTTTAAAGGAACCGATGAAGGAAAAGATGACGGTAGAATCCGCGATAACGAGTATTTATGCAGCATTTGTTTAGGAAAACGGGTTGCACGGGATTATTTTAAAGAAGTATATCGAAATGCCTCCTCTTTCAAGTTTTATCCATCGGTCATTGAGATAGCTGGAAAATACACGTATTTTGCAATTCTTTCGATGGACGGAGACAATATGGGTTCGTGGTTTAATAGCAACACTGCTGAAGAAGCAGGTAAGGTTAGTGACGCATTAGCAACTTTTTCTAGACGCGTCGTACCCGAAGTAGTACGGAAAGAAGAAGGGTATTTGGTTTACGCAGGCGGCGATGACGTTCTAGCTTTTTTGCCTGTAGATAAAGCATTACAGGTTGCGAATGAACTAAGACAAAAATTCGGTATGAAAGGAAGCGGATTACAAGGAGCAACAGCTTCGGTAGGATTGGTAATAGGTCATAAAAAAGCGCCGTTGCAGTTGTTGTTGCAAGAAGCAAAAAAATTAGAAAATCGCGCAAAAAGTTACGTTCATCAAGAACAAAATCAACAAAAAAATGCTTTGGCAATCGGTATACATACTCGCTCGAAAAAACATGAAACTGTCGTTCCTTGGCAAATCGACGGAATGCAAACTTCGGATCTATTAAACGAAATCATTGAATTATTGACCAATGATTTATCCGATACTTTTATCTATCGATTTTCTGAAGTTTTTTTACCATTGAATGATTATGATAGTAAAGACAAACATTTAATGGTTGAATTTGAACTACGTCGGCTGCTTAGACGCTCAATGAAAGTAAAAAAAGAAGAAAAAGAATTAACTAATATACTGGAAAAGTTAATGGCACTATATAAAAGCATGGAATCTGTTAAATCGTTTGTTATGTTATTAAGAATGCTAACCTTTTTCAAAAGAATGGAAAAACAAGATAAAGGCGGTAATAACCATGAAGACGATAACGCTTAAACCGGTCGATTCCTTTTTTTTCAGAGGCCATGCTTACGCTGATGCTGGCAGCGATACAACGATGACTGGCTTTTTTCCTCCTAGACCAAACACGATTTATAACGCACTAAGAAGTGCTTATATTTATACAAATTCATCATTTGAAAGCTTTACTAAAGAAGAAAACGAAGAACTAAAGCGCTGGATGGGAAGTCCTGATACTCACGGAGATTTTCGTATTAAGGGATTATTTATAAGTAAGAAAAATCAACTTGTATTACCGTTACCTCTCGATTATCAAGTTGTAGAAGATGATGAAAGTTTGACAGGATATCCGCTTCGTATAAAACAAAATGATTTTTTTCAGTCGTCAAATTCAACAGATTGGGCATTGTATGCAACAGTAAAAAATAAAAAATCAAAAAATGCTCAGGGTAAATTTGCTTATTTTGATCAGTGGAAACAATCGGTGTTAAATCAAACACCTATTCATCGATTGTTAATTACACATGATTTTGTTGATGAATATGCAAAGGTCGGTATACATGTAGACTATGTAAACAAAAAAGCAAAGAATGAATATCTGTATCGAATGAACATGCTATCGATGAAACCGGATTGCAGTCTTGAAGTATTAATTGATCGCACTCCTGATTTTACAAATGTACGATTTGCGAGGCTTGGCGGCGAGAGCCGACCTTGGATTGTGAAACAGAATTCATATGAGCATCCATTTTTTTGGAACAGTAAAGAACTTCAGGAAATTGAAAATCAATTGCGAGAAAACTGTATAGCTCGAATTATTCTATTAACGCCTTCGATTTGGAAACAAGGAAGCAGACCAGGAAGTTTTGATGAAGTGACTGGCAAATTAGTACTTCCTAATGATATTACAGTGGAACCGATTGCTTGGGCAGTTGGCCGTCCTGAAGTATTTGGTGGATGGGATATTGTTCGCAATCGTCCAAAACAAAGGCAGTGGATGGTACCAGCTGGGACGGTGGTATATGTACGCATTGATGAAGAAAAAATTTCAAAATTAATGAATTTAGCGAACGGGTTTCACTTTTCGGATGATTTAATACAAGAAGGATTCGGATTTTCAATTATTTCTGGAGTCGTTAAAGGGGGATAAAAATGTATTCAATTGCAAAACCTTTTTTACTGCATGCAATTACATCTGTTCATGCTGGAAGCGGAAGTGAAATTGGAATCGTTGATTTGCCAATTCAAAGAGAAAAACATACGAATTACCCTAAAATTGAATCATCTTCATTAAAAGGTGCGTTGCGTTCACATTTTGAAATGGATCCTGAAGTTGACGAAAGCAAGTTAGAACTGGTTTTCGGGTCTAAACCGGATAAAAACAAAGAGAATACTGATAACGAAAACAATACTCAAGCGAGCGCAATTGCTTTTAGCGATGCGCGTTTATTGCTGTTTCCTATCCGTTCATTGAAAGGAGTTTTTGTCTGGATAACATGTCCACAGGTAATAAATCGTTTTAATGATGATTTAACAGCTTTTACACAGGATTTATCGATAGAAAAATTAGAAGTTCCAAAAGAAAACACGGTTTCTTCAGACCTGATGATGGTTGGAGGTAATAAAATTGTATTGGAAGAGTATACATTTTCAGTAACGATTGATGAAAAAACACAAAAATTAGCTAAACAACTTGAAAAACTGATTGGAGATGCTTTAACAGTTGATTTAGCTTCACGTATAGTGGTATTAAGCGATAACGACTTTGCTAATTTTGTAACTTTTTCCACAGAGGTAAATGCAAGAGTAAAAATTGGTGAAACAGGCACGGTTGATAGCGGAGCGTTATGGTATGAAGAAAATGTCCCGCCAGAAACGATGTTTTATAGTTACTTATTTATTGGCAATGTTAGAGGAAACGGTACAAAAGATTTATCCACGTCTGAACAAGTTCAGCAATTTATGAAAAATCATATGCCTTCTGTGTTTCAGTTAGGTGGAAATTATACAATTGGTAAAGGAATTATGAGAACCATTTGGCTGGATAGGGGAGATAATGATGAGTAACCGCCCAATATCGACAATTGAAGGTGGACGAGCTTCTTTTGCATTTTCCGAAGTTAAAAAATTTGTAGAAACACATCGAGAACATGCAAAAGACTATCGTTCATACGTTAAAAAAATGCCAGCGATGATACAAGTGAATGGATTAGGCCAAACACTTGCTTTTTATTATTCAAAAAAGAACAAAAAAGCTTATTACGAAATTTATCAAACAATAACAAGTTGGTTGAAAAAAGAATTTCCTCAATTTTTTACAAAAGAACAAACATTAGTAGAAGTTGTGATTAATCTCGATAGCAGCGATTACCGAATGTTCACAATAGAAGTGATGGCATTGTTAAACTGGATGCGAAAGTTTGTCGATGGTATGGTTGAAGTTAAAGAAGGTGAATCATAAAAATGGAATTCCATCCAATTGATACAAGAAAAATTTTCAAAGAATACAAAAACAAAAAACATCCTGCTGCTCATCTATGGTATCAAATACATTATGACCAATATAGACAATTGAAAAAAGGTGAAAAAAAACAAAAAAATGTGATTGATTTAGGTGAAAAAAAATATATTTTAAAGGATATTAAAAAAGATATAAAAAGGATTTACTTTCACCAAGATATTCAAAAGTTAGGTGAGCGGGTTAACAAAAATCGTTTATCTGCCTTAATGGAATTATCGAATGCACATTTAAGAATTTTAAAGGGAAAATTAACAAAATCAATTGTTCAGGGTCTAGGATATGAACATGTTAGAGAAACTTCCTTATCTATTCATCCAATATATGGTTTTCCATATATACCTGGTTCTAGCATTAAGGGATTAGTTAGACGCTGGTTTATTGAGGCTTTTTTAGAAGGCGATGAATCTCAATTAGTTAAATCCGATCGACAATTGGCGGAAGTTGGAAGAGAAATATTTGGGATTCAAGATCAACAAGGTGTATTACAGTTTTTAGATATTTACATGTTTAATAATGTAAAAATTTCTAATGATATTATGACGCCACATTTTAGTGATTACTATGATGGTAAAAAAGCTGCAACTGATACATTAGGACCTGTGCCAATTTATTTTTATACCGTTGAAGTTGAAGCACCTGAAATCGAGATATTGTTTATTGTAAGAGGTGGAAAAAACAGTAGATATCCGAAAGAAATAATCGGAAAAATCGTCGCCGATTGGACAAAAAGTGCTTTAGTAGAGTTAGGACTAGGAGCAAAAACTTCATCTGGATACGGTTTTTTTAATGAAGTAAAAGATGTCACAGAAAAAGTAATGACTAAACAAAAATGATAAGAAGAATTGCAATTAAAATAAAGGATTAAATAATTTGTCGTCGATCGGTCTCACGACAGCAACCCCGAGGGATCGACGACAAATTATTTTTGTATAATTTATAGAAATCCCAATAAAATCAATGAATTTCATTATTTTCACGAAAATTTCAAATTGACTATTTTTTAATAAAAAGTTACTATATAGCTAACAAATGTTGATTTTATTAGGGTTTTGATCTTACCTATGAGGGATTGAAACACACGTAACTAAAAATTGCGAAAAGCAAACCCAAAAGTTTTGATCTTACCTATGAGGGATTGAAACCGCCTCCTTTGCCCAATAAAGATAATTGCTGACTTAGTTTTGATCTTACCTATGAGGGATTGAAACCCGGAAAAACTATCACTTGAAATGCCAGGAATCCTCAGTTTTGATCTTACCTATGAGGGATTGAAACTTGATTTGTGGTTTCTTTGCCATACTCACATCTCCTCCGTTTTGATCTTACCTATGAGGGATTGAAACCTCAAAAAATCGAAAGTCATTAAACCGCAAAGGCTGGGTTTTGATCTTACCTATGAGGGATTGAAACACGCCTAAACTCATAAAGTTTGAGCGCCTCCTCATACTCGTTTTGATCTTACCTATGAGGGATTGAAACAAGACCAAGAAAATCATTTAATATTATTACTTGGCCAGTTTTGATCTTACCTATGAGGGATTGAAACATGTCTTCGGGTGCAGGTTTCCAATCGGTGGCTTTGGTTTTGATCTTACCTATGAGGGATTGAAACTTGTATTGCAATTGCAAAGATATGTCATATGGGCTAAAGTTTTGATCTTACCTATGAGGGATTGAAACTCTATAAATGAATAAACAAGTTTTACATTTTCCGTGACGTTTTGATCTTACCTATGAGGGATTGAAACGAAAGTACCGGAACACCGGACGCAACACACGGGGACGTTTTGATCTTACCTATGAGGGATTGAAACCTTCAATTTCTCTAATAATCTCGTATTCTTCCCAACCAGTTTTGATCTTACCTATGAGGGATTGAAACTTCGATGAGCCATTCAACATCTTCTGGTCTGACACGTTTTGATCTTACCTATGAGGGATTGAAACTTTCCATCCTGTAGATAGTCCGATCACTTCTCGAGGAGTTTTGATCTTACCTATGAGGGATTGAAACTTGACTAAAATAATATGTTTGATCATTTCATTCGTATCTTCGTTTTGATCTTACCTATGAGGGATTGAAACTTTTGTGTTAGTGAGGGAGTGTTCCTCCATCTTTTTTACGTTTTGATCTTACCTATGAGGGATTGAAACTGCGCTCGTTGATGGTGAATTAGAATTGGATGAAATATGTTTTGATCTTACCTGTGAGGGATTGAAACAAATATCAGCCAATTTTCCAGCAAATTCATCCAACTCCCGTTTTGATCTTACCTATGAGGGATTGAAACTCGACAACAGACAGAACGGAAAGCTGTGTCTGTTTGTTTTGATCTTACCTATGAGGGATTGAAACTCAGAAAAAGTGGAGGTGATAGAGTGGGAAAGTCATTTGTTTTGATCTTACCTATGAGGGATTGAAACATAGATTGATAAATTCCAGTGTGGAGGGAACGGAAGTTTTGATCTTACCTATGAGGGATTGAAACAGTTGTTGAAGCCTCTTTATCCAAAATTCGTACTGGTTTTGATCTTACCTATGAGGGATTGAAACATAATCTCCATTAGCGATGTAATCGCCTCAGCTGGAGTTTTGATCTTACCTATGAGGGATTGAAACAAACAATGATTTCGAAATCTCTTCGATGATGATTGGCTGTTTTGATCTTACCTATGAGGGATTGAAACATAAATGCACCACTAATTGTGCCACCAGACAAAGTGCCGTTTTGATCTTACCTATGAGGGATTGAAACATACAAGCGGTGATAGAACTTTCTTTGTGGATACAAGTTTTGATCTTACCTATGAGGGATTGAAACTGGACCATTTTCTGCCGCTGTCGCTTCCCTCCCTGTCGGTTTTGATCTTACCTATGAGGGATTGAAACACAAACCTAGTAGTTTGTTTTGTATCGTTGAAGTAGGTTTTGATCTTACCTATGAGGGATTGAAACTCAAACATTATTTGAGTTTTAATAGAGTCTGCTTCAGTTTTGATCTTACCTATGAGGGATTGAAACGCTCATTGTGCATGTCGCGGTCGCGATTTTTTGTAACTTCAGTTTTGATCTTACCTATGAGGGATTGAAACTGGAACAGGTCCTCGTTGGCATGGTCCGGCATTGATTCGTTTTGATCTTACCTATGAGGGATTGAAACAACAATTTATTCCCAATAATCGCAAGATTGCCTGTATGTTTTGATCTTACCTATGAGGGATTGAAACCAGTAACATCGACAACATTTTCTATGATGATTAAACGTGTTTTGATCTTACCTATGAGGGATTGAAACTAAAAATATCCTCGTTCGTCAGCCCACTTTAAGTAGGTTTTGATCTTACCTATGAGGGATTGAAACTTGAAATATGAAAGAGTGGAAAAAGTAGACAATGTGGTTTTGATCTTACCTATGAGGGATTGAAACATAATTTTTGTTTGGTCGAACAAGCCAGCCGCGGACGTTTTGATCTTACCTATGAGGGATTGAAACCGATAAGTTTGAATGTGTCTGAAATGATACGCCAGGTTTTGATCTTACCTATGAGGGATTGAAATTGCGGTTACCAACCCGTTTTGGATATGGCAAATCTTTCGTTTTGATCTTACCTATGAGGGATTGAAATACCAGGAGGGAACAGCATGGGCGAAGGTTACAGAACAGTTTTGATCTTACCTATGAGGGATTGAAATTTTAGTGACACAGCATAATAAAACAAACCGAAAACTTGTTTTGATCTTACCTATGAGGGATTGAAATAGTTTCGTGGCGGGATACAGTTTCGTTTAGGTTTGAGTTTTGATCTTACCTATGAGGGATTGAAATCTCCAACAATCTGCCCGTCAGCATTGCGGACAACTGAGTTTTGATCTTACCTATGAGGGATTGAAATCTAGCTTTTGAAAATGCTTAAATGAGCAGCTTCGAGTTTTGATCTTACCTATGAGGGATTGAAATCCGGATCGTCTAGATCGACAAGCGGAGTACCTAGGTTTTGATCTTACCTATGAGGGATTGAAATAGAGTCTTTGCCTGTACCGTTTTCCGCCAATCAATGTTTTGATCTTACCTATGATGTTGATGGTAATTAATTTTTGTAGTGTTTGGCAATTAAGGTTATGCATAAATTTTTGCATATTTGACGCTTTACATGGAGTGGCGGGCATGATAGGCTACTTTGCCTTGCAAAGTCCAAATATAATTATGGCTTGCTCCCTTTGCAAGAAATCATGCCCGCAGAGGCTCCATGTCAAGCGATTATAGATACGAATAATTATTCAAGATATCGAATAAATTTAATTGCCATTTCATGCATTTTTTAATTGCCAAAAACAGAGTAAATCCAGCTTTGCCCGGCCATACATGATTCGTTTCATCAGCTTCAATCGGTGAACATGGCCTTCCACAACTCCGTTACTGTAGGAAGTACTAAATGCCAGCTTAATCGACTGTAAATCCCTACGGAGTCGAAGTGCACAATCATATAAATGATTGTTTGGAGAAGACAATTGTTTTTCCAACCATTTGAAAA
>NZ_VIGD01000027.1 GCF_006569205.1 Ureibacillus terrenus | reverse complement strand
GGCGTTTGACAGCTATGAAGAAGCTTATCAAGCCGTGATGGAGTACATGAAATTTTATAACGAGCGAAGGATTCATTCGAGTATTCTCGATCTTCCACCGCATGAATTTTACAAAAAAGCGCAAACGGAATCGTGAATCATCAAAGAAGTTCGCGTATAAGGCAAGAGGATTTTGTCTTCTTGCCAAGAAAAAAAGAGAAATTTTGAGAATAACCTAAAATTAAGATAGGATGTGTCCAAATTTAGGGGGTCAATCCGTTTTTTAACTTTGCACTTTAACTGGATAATCTACTAGAAACTCCTCTCCATTGATCACTATACTTTTAGCTTCAATAAATAATAGTGCCTCCCAAAACTCAAGTACAAAGTTAGCTGAAGAAAAGTATTCACCAACCCAAATTTCTTTTGACGAACTGATATGAATTTTACCTATACCATTCTTATAATAATCAATTGAAGTTAGCTCAATGTAATCTCCATCTTCTGGATCAACTGGGTTCAATCGGGAATCTCCAGAGTTTTCTACGAAATAAAAAGAGGAAACACCTTTGAACACAATCTTATAATATTTCTCATTATCAACTACTTTCACATTTAGACTAATCGTATGAGATAAAATATCAATATGAAAACTTTTGACTACGGTAGCCCACATTTCATTTAATAAAGCAACTAATTTTTTTTGATTCATACTAATCACTCACCTAATCTCTCCTCTGTATTTATGAATCATTCTCACAATTTGTTTATAGGATCTTCTCGATACATTAATATGTGTGAGCTCCCGACGATTAGACCATTCACCATCTAACGTCAAAGAGCCGCGTCTATCTTTACTTATTCTAAAGTACGGTTTATTACGTATTCCGCCTTTATTCATAACTCTTACAACTAGGGGTTTTTTACCGTCTGGAATAGTTACCTTCCATCCATCGCCTTTAGTTCTTCCTAAAGTTCCCCCAAATTTTTTTGACACTTTTTTCGCCAGCCTATAAGTTCTTGAAAACTTACCTAATTTATAGGCACCATAAGCGATTTTCACACCTTTGAATGCAACACCGCCAACAAGCCCTACACCTACAGCAATCGCTGCGGCCTTCCAACCGCCTTTTTTAAATGCCTTATATCCATCATAAACCGCAAACCCTGCATTGATGGCCAGCCATACCCAATGCCCATCCGGATCCACCAACATCACTGGGTTGTTGTTCGCATACGCATACCCATTCTGCGTGAGGATATCGTCTGCATCCCCTGGGTCTGGGTCTAAAGATAGGAACACGCCATGCGTTGGATGATAGTACCGGGCAATTAAGTAATAGAGACCCGTTTCTTGGTCATATTGGTATCCCGCATATCGGTATGGGTTTTCATCCGCCAAGGCGCCAAACTGGGAAAGAATGTTCCCCCACGAATCATATTGGTAACGGAACACAATGTTTCCTTGTTGCTCATTTAGAGTGTGAATCGTCTATTTCTTTCGTTTCAATTTCTTTATTGTGATTTTGATATCGTCTAATAGTGCGCTTTCACTTAGCCATTTCCAAAATTTCTTTTTTGTTAAATACTTTTTTTCCTCAACAATTCTTTCAAGCCTTGATGCATCATCAGTATTTCCATATCTACCTATTGCAAGTATGGCATGATTCTTTAGTGTTGTATTAAAATCACCCGTTAAAATTTCAAAGAACTTATTTACTACATCCCTGGTAACTTTGTCCTTAGGAAATTTTTCCGCGAAAGCAAGTAGAGTAACGGCACTAAAAATACGCTCAAATTCCTCACTAAAGAGATCTTCTATTATAACTTTTGATGCTTCTGGATGATCAAATGAATGATAAATAGCCTCTGCTAATGCTTTATGAGAATAACGGGAATCTGGTTTTCTGTACTCCTTGATTATTTCTTCTATTCCACACATTATTTGTAATTTTGCTACCTTGATTTGTTCCAGTACCTCTTTGTTATCCGTCTTGATTTTGTCTAATTCTCTTATAGCATTGTAATCGCCAATTGTTCCTATCATAGCTATATCTGCGATTAAATCCTTGCCACTTTTTTTAGATAAATTGTGAATTTTTCTTTTTAATTGAGTTTCTTTACCCTCTAAAAAATCCAATACACTTTCTGCATAAGCTTTAACAAAAAATATCTCTGTCTCATCTTCAAGAATAGCTTTCAGAAAAGGGATTACACTACTGTCATTTAATAATTTCAATGTTTCTAATATCCCAATCTTACCATTAGGATCTACTTTATAAAAGTATTTTTGTAAGATAGTAATTATGTCCCTTCCCATCTTAGCTAAATCTTGAGCAACTATATCTATATTATGCTCATTAAAATTATTAACTAAATTTCTAACCGTCTCCTCATATTGATTCATATTTTTCACCCCTAAAACTATCAAAGAGGGACACACTCTACGTGTGTGTCCCAAAATATCTTTAATAACTTGCCTTAATTATAATCCATGCGCCGGCTTTCTTATAATTCTTGAGTTGCCTTTTTACATAGCTTCTTTTCCAAGAACCTTTTGGTTTTAATTCAACGACAACCCTTCCTCTAAAAAATTGAAGGTCTGGACGTTTTTTAGTACCTCTTAATGGTTTATCATATTTGCCTCCAAGAACAACTCTTTTCATAGCTTTTGTCCATGCTTGGTGCGCGGCTCTCCCTCTAACATATGCAGGACCCTTAGTAATATTGTAAATATTTCTTGCAACTTTAGCTGCACGGTAAGCACCTGAGCCTATTCCACCGATAGCACCTAAACCAGCTCCTATTGCAACAGAACCCCACAACTTCCAACCTTTGAGACCTCTACTTTTTGCAGACTTATACGACGATACTCCTCCGATTAACGCTCCTACTGCCATCCACACCCAATGCCCATCCGGATCCACCAACATCACTGGATTGTTGTTCGCATACGTATATCCGTTCTGCGTAAGGATATCGTCCGCATCCCCTGGATCTGGGTCTAGAGAAAGGAACACGCCATGCACCGGATGGTAGTACCGGGCAATCAGATAATACAGACCCGTTTCTTGGTCATATTGGTATCCCGCATATCGGTATGGATTTTCGTCCGCCAAGGCGCCGGATTGGGAAAGAATGTTCCCCCACGCATCGTATTGGTAACGGGCCACGATGTTTCCTTGCGCATCCGTTAGGGCAATGACATCGCCATGGGCGTTATAGTGGTAAAAATACGTTGCTGTGCCTTCCTTCATGGCAAGGAGTTGCCCGTTTTCTCCGTATATATATGATCTTACCACATTTCCA
Organism: Ureibacillus terrenus; assembly: GCF_006569205.1. GTDB lineage: Bacteria > Bacillota > Bacilli > Bacillales_A > Planococcaceae > Ureibacillus > Ureibacillus terrenus. The sequence continues at coordinate 13,512 of NZ_VIGD01000027.1, read as the reverse complement.
CTCGCATCAGTTTCATACAGAACGTTTAGGCTGTCGCCTTGGTAATGGTAGTTCGTAATGACGCCATTCACATTCTTTTGGATGCGTCGGCCGTCTTCATCGTATTTGTACGTCACAAACGGCGTGCTTTCGCCTTTTCTCGTAACCGAAACGAGCTGGTCGGCTGCGTTCCATTCATATTGATACTGACCGTCTTCCAATCGGTTGCCGTTCGCATCGTACGTGATTGTTTCGTCACCGAAACGAACCAACTGATTCGCCGCATTATAATCAGCCGTGGTCGTCGTCGACTGCCCGTCTTTCGTTTTCACGATTTGCTTCCGATTGCCGAATCCGTCATAGGCATATTCGACTTTCGTGCCATCTGGAAGCTGTTCTTCCACTAATTGGTCTAGGGCATCGTAACGGTAGACGGTCGTTTCCCCCGTTGGGGATTCCACTTTCGTCCGGTTGCCGTTTTCATCGTAACGGTACGTTTCCGATAAAATTTCTTTTCCATCCGCCGTACCGACCGAAACGCTTTCCACGAGGCCGCGTTCATCATACGTAAAGGTCGAACCGGCTCCGTTACCCGTCGTGAAGGTGCGAACGTTTTCTCTCTCGTCATAGTCAAAGCGGTACGTATACATTCCATCTTTGATGACCGTATTTTGGTCCAATGCATTATATTGGTGATTGATCGTTTGGCTAAACGACCCATGTGAGAGTATCAATTGCTGTAATTTATCCGATGTCGTCAGATAAATTCTTTTCCACTTTTTCTAAATTATAAATTTCATTTTCAACAACAATGTGATTGTTTGTCACCCGCAGATTTCCTTCCATGAGCCAGATTTCGTCAAACCACACCATTGTTGAAAATATTGGATATGCCGATTTTATCGACCGGTTTAGAATGTTGTATCAAAACGGTGCATTGTTCCAATCTTGAATACCTATTGAATTCTGCAATATACGTTTGGGCCACCCCGTTCTCCTAAAATACAAAGGAGAAACCCATAATATGGCTTCTCCTTTGTATTTGAATATGATTTTTTCTTTTCCTAGAAATAATGTTCACACACTCTATCCCATTGCTTATTAAAAGTGATTAGTCAAAAATGCTCAAATAGTATTTTGGAATTTTTCAATTAATAAATTCTCAATTTCTTCCTCACCGACGATTCCAAGAGGATTAGGAATCTTATCTGCTTCTTCTTTAGAAATAACTTCACATTCTGCAATTTCTTTTACACTGTCTCCGACACTTTTATAATACTTACCCATAAAATAGACTTTATATGGTATCTGGCTTAGGTTTTCATCACTAAATACTTTATCAGAATAATTAGTAATGAATCTCCACTTAAGTTTTTTTATACCGGTTATTCCTGTGTTTGCGATGAATAGAAATTGTTTTTGTTTTACTAACTGAAAAATTTCATCTATTGGAAGTGCCGTGGAAGAGAATTTGTTCAGATAACCAATTAAAATTTCTTCATCTTTATTTCCTTTTATTTCTCCAGATACAACAATACCATATGCATATTTACCAATATCTCGCAAATAAATTTCAAAAATATCCCCTTGACTGATTTCTTTAAAATATTTTAACCTGTTTTTTTTAAACTTTATTTTTACTTCTAATATTGTTATATCACGTATTTTTCTTTGGTCAAAATTTATAGCCTTCATTATTCTATCCTCAATTTCTTTTAACGCAACATCGTTAATTTCTTTAAAATTAGAAGTAAGTAATTCATGTAATTTAAGTATTTTTTCATTCATTGTAATACCCCCATCTACTTTAATGACCTATACGCATTTCTAGATATACTCATATAATATTTATACTTCTTATTCTTACGGCTTATCGGCCTAATAATATTTATTATTTAAAAAATTAATTGAAAACCATGAAATATCAATGTTTAAGGGCTGTTTTGACAGCCCTGTTTTGTTATAAAATCACAAACGCATCACATTTCTCGCAAATTGGACACGTTGCTCAAAATTTCAGTAAAATATTTTTGTATTTTTTTGTTTGTTTTTTGCTTCATTTTTTCGGTTACATGCGTATAGACTTTTAGTGTTGTCTCCTGATCGTCATGTCCAACTCGGTTCATAATTGATGTTAAATCGACACCAGCTTCTGCAAGCAAGCTAATATGAGTGTGTCTAAAGCTGTGAGGGGTTAAATGTTTTGTAATGGCTGTCTTAACCATTAATCGCTTCATTCTTTCATATACATGCTTTTTTGTGTACGGGTAGCCATTTTTATGGGCAAAAACAAAGTTCCGGTCATGAAAGTCTGGATTTTTCATAAATCCGCCTTTTCCGTCAGGAATCATCCGGTTGGCCATGATGATTTTATTTTGACGTGCTTTATGTTCTTTCAACATTTTCATTACAATATCATCAATATAAATCGTACGAATGGAAGCGTTAGTTTTTGGTGGAGTAAGCTTGTAATTTTTCATATTGTTTGTTTTATTGTAATTCGTTTTGGTAATTCGTACTTCATTTGTATCGAAGTTGATGTCTGACCATTTTAATGCCAACATTTCGCTGGTGCGCATTCCGCTAAATGCGAGCAGATAGAAAAATTCTTTGTCCAAGTAAAGTCCATATTGATCGACAGCTCTTAAAAATTCCTCCAATTCTTCTTTCTCGAAATATGTTTCCTCAATCGAATTGTTTTCAATCTCCTCAACAGTAAGAACTTTTTCCGGTATTGTCGCGCATTTTGCTGGATTTTCTTTAATTATTTTGTGTTGGACAGCATAGTTAAAAATCATATTTGCAGTGGCATTGGTATTGATAATCGTATTCTTTGAATATGATTTATACAAAGGTTTGCCATCGACATTTTTATAGACATAACCGATATCATGCATTTCATTCAATAATCTTTGATACATACGGGAAGTGATTTGTGTAATTTTTATTTTTCCAAAATGTTTGATTAAAAAATTCATTTGGAATTGACGTTGATCCAACGTACTATCCTTAACGCCTGTCTTTGAATATAAATCAAACCATTCGTTTGCTATATCCTCGAAAGTTAGATGACGTACGGCTTTTTCATCTATACCATCTTCAATCAGCTTTTTAAGGGCCTCTTCAGCACGTTTTAAGGCTTCCTTCTTTGTATCTGCTGTTCTGGATATTTGACGCCGTTTACCGGTAGAAGGACAGGGAGGAGCTTCTAAAACGCAGCGCCACCGGTAGCCTTGTTTGTTATTCGCTTTTAATTTTTGATAATAAGGCAATTAAATCACCCCATAGAGTAAATTATTAATAACACCTTCAAATGGCTGTTTTTCGAGTTCGAATGTAAAGCGGAACAATAATACTACTTTTTAATTTTGGCATGGTCTAAGGACCGATAATGGTCTTATTTCAGCTTGTTTCGTATTGGTTTGATGGTTTGAGTTCACATATTGTGCCTAATTTATGATTTATATATTGTTCCAGCCTTTTGGCGGCAAATGGACCTTCAACACAAAATAAATCTGCAACCAGATTAATAGTTTCAGAAGAAAAATCATTGATCTCCAGTTTATTTAACATAAAAGATGGCACGCAGGCGTGATACATGAAAAGATTGGCCTTTGCTTCTTGATATTTTACGAATTCTGCAGAGAGCCTTCTTTGATTTCCTGCATGCAGCAAAACATGCCCAAGTTCATGGCAAAAATCTTGCCACTTTTGCTGTTTAGAAAGATGAATATTGAGAAATATATATGGCCGATCTTTCGAAAAAAGGGCCTGGCTAGGTTCGTACCAATATAATAACTTGATTCCCAAATGAGATATAATGTCTTGATAATTCAATTGATGCGGTTCTATAATGCCCATTTTCGTATACAGCTCTTTTACAAAATCCTCCAAGAACATAAAACCAACTCCTACAAACAACGAATTAGAACGTATGTTCTGTTTTATTATAATAAAAAAATCCACTATTTACTAGCGGATTTTCCAGAAAATGATATGATTGTTGTTTTTATTACGTGTATAGCTAATGAGATTGTGTAGATAAAACTAACACAAATAAAATATATAAAGAATGTAAAATATATTGATTTATATGTTGTAATGCAAGCAATTATAGGAGAAAAGTTTACAAATAACGTGAAAATGGATAAGAAAGAAACGATTGCCCATAAAATAATATTTATAAGAAACGGAAATAAAAACACTTCTAGTAAATTATTTTCAATCATTTTTGGTATTGCTGGCTTATATATAACAGAAATAAATACAGATAGAGCAGCTAATGAAATTCCAAATATTGAAGCAGAAGCTCCGATAAAGGTAGTTGAATATTCATCATAAAAACTTAAAATCATATTTTTTTCAATTGTGTTGAAAAAATATTTATAAAGTATGATAAATAATACAGCGGGAATAGTGAAACTAAGACTCACTAATTCAGAATATTTACTATATAAAAATTTATTAATTAGTTTTTTCATACTTTCACCTCCCGCTGTGTAAATAATCTATAATAATTTATCAATAAAAGTAGCAACTTTTTTTATCGCTTCACTTGTTGTTGAACCTTTAAGTGGAAGTTTTTTTGTAGATTTTTTTGAACTAAAACTTTTTTTCTTAGTAATTTTCTTTTTTGTTTTCCTTTTTTTCCCTGATTCTACATAAGTATAATTTTCACCTTTTAATTCTACTTCACCATAACCAGCATTAACAAGCTCTACACCCTGATTAATAGCAGCTGTTTTGATTGTTTCGTTTTCAATTTCTACTTTTAATCCATCAACCTCATCCTTATACACAACATCCATTTCTTTAGCAGAAACTTCTTTTACTAATTGACTATATAAATTATAAAATCTGTTGCCTGGATTAGGGTGGATCAATGAAAATTTTACATATGTTATTTTATCAAACATTTGAAGTTCTTTAATTATATCATAATGATCTGGTATTAAATTTATTACTACTTTACCTACTATTTCATCATTACTTAGTAATCTAGTAAAATAGTCGATAAAAGAATTTACGCTTAATTTTGTAGTAGTTGTAAAGGCAAGAATTTCAGACTTTAAGTCATAAATAAACATTGCTGAATTTGCCACTTCATGTTCTGTATTTGCAAAGAATGTAGTTTGTCCTTTTTTATACCTTAAGCGTTCTTTTTTAGAAATTGTTACATGACCAATAATAAATGTTTTTTTATTAATATTTATTCTATTTATATCAGTAAATGATATAGTAGAACTTTTAAGTTTTATTTCTTTAGCATTTTCAATTACTCTTGGAATTTCAGTTTCAATTAGTTCCTCTAAATCAGGTTTAAAAATATTTCCATGTATATTTATTTTTGCAAAATAAAATGTTTTATCAGATGCATGAAAAGTTTTCTCAATATTTTCACTGATAATAAAATTTTCTTTTTCCATTTACTAGCACCTTCAATCAGAAATATTTTCATAATATTTTTTAATAATCCTTTGAAAGTATTTATTAATGTTTTCATTGTAACTTATCTTTTTTTATTTTTTATATCTCTTCTTTTTTGAAAAAAGCAGAGAATTAATTACCACAATTCCATAACCTTTCCGAATTCCTGTACTTCAGTTCTTAGAAATTCTATATCTGCAGCTTTTAAAACTACCTTTGCCATTGGTTCTTGGTCGTTTGGTACAAATTTTGAAGTATAAATTTTGAATTGGGAAACTTTAATATCATTTACTCGCACATAGATTGTGACAGTTTCAGCTCCGGCAATATCTTCTTGTTGTAAAAAGTCATACGCTTGATTCAGAACATTCAGCGTCCCCATTCCCGGATCTGCATCTGGTGCCAAGTCGATAGCGACTGTAATATGTTGTGTAAATTCTCTTCCATCAGTTACTTCTACATTTGTGGCATATTCAAAAACAGAAGTGTCAATATTGTTTTTCTCTTCAACTTCTTCAACAACGGAATCATCTAAGATATCTTCTGTTTCTGATTCTGAGTTTTCTGAAATTGGCTCTGAAGAAGATTTATCGGTTGTTGCTTCTTCAGCTTTATCACTACAAGCTGCTAACAGAAAAATAGAAAGAATAAATATTAATGTTTTTTTCATATTCATCACCTCGTTAATTAATGAATAAGCATTCCAAATATAGATTATTTTAACAATCGATTGGTATAAGAAATGACATGCCAAATGACATGCCTTGTAGGTTGTAATTATTTATTATTTTTAATTAATGAATTTTTAATGCTTGGGATGAAATATTCATTATTTTATAATCCTTAATCATCTCCGAATCGTAATTTAAAAATTTCACGTTCATTTTCAGTGATTTTGTACGTGTTAAATCGAAGGTGATCTTTTATTTCTTCCATCTCATGTTTTAATTCAGTGTGGTACTCCGAAAGTTTCGCCGTATGGTCAAAGATAATTTGCTGTTTTGCTTCAATTCGTGCTGTTGCATCTTTTAGTTCACTTAATTCGTTTTTAATTCCGTTTATATCAGACTTAATTCCATTTATATCTGATTCAAGGTTTCCTAACTTTTGCAAAATCAAATCCAATTTATTCTCCATATTCCATCACCACATATTTATTAATTCTAATTCACTCATTTTTCTGTCATAAATATACATTATTTATAAAATCGCTTAATTTTTAAAATGATTATGCATTATTTATAAATTCATTTATTTTTTTTATTTTCCCCCTTAATCATCTCCCAAATCGCGCGCAGTTTCCGCAATTCCTCTTCGTCAGATTTAGGCAATTCTTTATACCACACTTGAAGCTCCGGATCGTTGATGAAAGCCTGGAACTCTTCTTCATCTTTATTCATTATTTTATTATCTTGTGGTGGTTCTGGGGTGTCTGTACGGCCTAAAAGATAATCAGTACTTACCCCAAAAAAATCAGCAAACTTATTTAGTAGTTCATAATCAGGTTTTCTTTCATCTCTTTCATACATCCCGATTGTGCTTTCTGCTAATCCGAATAACTTTCCGAATTCTTTTTGGGATAATTTTTTGGCTTTCCTGAGAGCTCTAATTCTTTTTCCTAATAATTCCGTCATCGTTATCACCTATCATTATATTAACACAAAATGTGTTAAGAAAAATATATGATAAAAAAATGTTGACAACACAATTCGTGTTGTTTATATTATAATTAACAACACGATATGTGCGGAGGTGAGGAAGTTGAATAAAGAAAAAATCGGTAAAAAACTTGCTGAGTTAAGAGGGAATAAATCTAGAGAAGAAGTTGCAAGAGATATTGGTATTAGCTTAAGTGCATGGCAAATGTACGAAAATGGGCAGCGTATACCAAGAGACGAAATCAAAATTAAAATAGCCTCCTACTTTAATAAAAGCGTGGAGGAAATTTTTTACTCATAAACAACACGAAATGTGCGGTTTTAAATTTCCTTTCTTACTTAGAAGGAGGTGAGTAAAAAGTGAATATTCAGGAAGCGGCGATTTTGGCTCAACAAACGGGGGAGGGGATGTGTAGATCCTCTTGTGGTCCGAGATCTGCAACTATCATCCCTACCAATACGATTCATTGCTGTATTGCAGTTTCTTTCGAAGGAAAATGCAATCAAAGATGGCAGCCGCTATTTGAAGATTTGGTCGCAGATGATTGGTTTGTTCCAAGCGTTTTTATAGTCAGCAGCTTGCAGTTGTTGAACGGTATACATGTTTTCACCTCCTTTTGCTGTCAATATTCGACAGAAAATAGAGGAATCCTTCGAGTTCAAAGGGAGTGTTATTCATGATTCAATTTCAAATTGATCCATCAGAATTGTTTGGCAGCGAAGATTTCCGCCAAATCATCCGGGAAGAAATTAAAAGCGCGGTGGCGGAAGTTGTCCGGCAAAATCAATTGCCGCCAATGTTGAACCGCAAACAATTGATGGAATTGTTCCAAATTGGACAAACAAAATGCTCTGAACTTTTAAATAGACCGGATTTTCCGGTATTCCGGGAAGCGGGTGTATTGATTCCAACCCATCTTTTGTTCCAATGGATTGAGAAAAATACTCAATGGGTGGAGGAAAATACGAGTTATTTTAAAGCCGGTTAATGAATCTATTAAGTTATTTAAATTTTACAATTTTAAAAAAATAATTATGGTCTAATTCAAATTCACTTTAAGTAAAAATGTGATTTGATATTAACAGAAAAAGGAAGGTGGAGAACATGACTCAAAACAAAGTAGGGCGAGTATTAAAGGAAATCAGAGGAGATAAATCTCAGCAACAATTTGCTTTTGAATTGGGGGTGGTCCGCGAAACCGTTTCTAAATATGAAAATGGCAGAACCAGCATTCCTCAAGACATTAGCCAAAAATTGGTTGAGAAATATGATGATCCAAAGTTTGCAATGACCATTAGAAATGCATATACCGGCACTGGTCCTATCTGGTTGGATGGCGAAAATGTGGATCTGCATCGATCCAGTGTGAAAGAAAAAACCATTGAAGAATTAAAAGAAGCGCTTGATGCGATTTTAAAAACTTGCTTGGCCAAGCCTCCGAAAATGATTAAACACTTCGAGCGCCAAGAAGTTGAGAAAATGCTTGTCGAAGCTGCCGATGCGATTACTGCTCTTGATCACTTTGTTGCGATAGTCTGCACGGAATCGCAAATCAGCTACAAAGAAGTCTGGCAAAAACATTATAGAAAATTGGCAAGTGCCGGTTATATTTCAAGTTTGCAGTAAGGGGGATGAATTATGTGGATTAAACCGCGTGCCTGGAAACATCTTACTTTAAAACAGAGATTGATCGTTTTGTATATGGTTTCAAATAAAAAAATCCGTTAACCACCGAAATGATTAACGGAATAATAGAAAATCTCGTATTTATTTCATTATATCATAAATCTTTTCGAGTAGCGAGTTTACGCTCGCTCTCATCAAGCAGTCTACAAGTGGTGGTTAGTGATATTTGCCCCCTCTCTTATTATTGCAATTCCCCCTAGACTTGTAGGCTGCTTGATGGGATTAGCGTAATCCGTCTATAACCGAGCCCAGCTTCGCCAAGACCTCGAAAGAGCGAGCGGCAGCTATACCCATCATAGCCCCAGTGGCAACGACGTTGTAGATGGATTGTCAATACACCAAAAGTTTGAGGAGGTGAGATAAATGATCAATAAAGTGGTGGATCTTGTCAATGAGCTGCACGAAATAGCAACAAATCAAAAGTTTGTAATCGCAATAGAAAGTTATAGAGGGGCAAAAGAAGTTCATGTTCCATTTACAGATGATTTTTTCAAATTATTTAAACAATATGACATACAACCTCGTGGAAATGACAAATATCCATTCGAAGCGTTTGTTGAAATAGATGGAGTTAAATTTTTCTCTTTGTTGACTCAAAAAGAATACGAGGAATATGTCGAAAAAACTGCATAAAAAAATGCAAGCGCTAAAGGCTTGCTAAAAATCAATTTAAAAATAAACTTTGCCTTTTTATTATGGATGATTTTCTTCAAAAAATCAATGGAGGGGAAAACATTGACAACATATATCCAGAAGTTAAAACAATTTCTTTCAGACGAAAAGGAATTGCTGATGGATTTGGCAATAGAAGTGGCGGAAGCGGATACGCAATCCTCTTATACAGAAGCGAAAACCAAATACAACGAACAGCGGATCCGGGTGCAAACAATACAGGATGCTATCGAACTTGTTTCTGATGTGAAAGCGGTCAGCTAATAGATTGTTAGGGTGGCGACAAAATGACGTCACCCTTTGCGGAAAGGAGAGAGTGGTATGCGAGAACTCCAGGAACGGGAAATCATTGAACACAACGATATCCGGGTACTGACAACGGCGCAGCTAGCGGAGTCGTTGAACACGAAAAGCGGCATTATCAATCGCAACTTTCAGCGGAACAAAGAGCAATTCCGAGAAGGAGTCCATTATTTTTCGCTAACCGGTGAAGAATTGAAACAGTTTAAAGCCTCACGACAAAATGACGTGACCCTCAAATATGTATCAGTTTTGTACTTATGGACGGAAGCTGGTGCCTGGATGCACGCCAAACATCTGAAAACAGACAAGGCTCGAACAGCTATGAATGCACTGATTGCCAATTATTTTAATGCATCAAGGCAGCCCCGGTACGAAGCGTTGCCCATCAATGTCGAAAGAATCCTGGAAATCGAGAGGAAGGTGGAATGGTTGGAACAACGATTGCGGGAAGTGACTTTGCACAGCGGAGAGCAGCTTCGTGTACGGAAAGCGGTTGCTGCCCGGGTTTACGAACTGTCCGAACTCCCGGGAGCAAAGCCGAAATCCGTCCTGTTCAGAGAGCTTTATGCAGCGTTGAAAGAGCGCTATCAGGTCGGATCCTACAGGGATATAAAGCAATATCAGCTCCAGGACGCTTTAAGATTCATCGAAAAGTGGGAGGGGTTTAAGTGATTAGCGATTCGTACAAACCGAACCGGCAGGATATCAGCGAATGGATCCGCTTTTGCGAGTGGCTGGAGAATCAGCCGAGGAAAGCTGCGTATGATGTGCCGAATGAATATAGTCATTTGGTTAGCCAAGAAAAAATATTCGTAAACATGCGGAAATGGATGCAAGAAAACGATTGCGATTGCATCTTTTGGTCCAGCGGTTGGGGATGGCGGCTGCGGAAAGGATGGCGTGAGCGTTTAAACAAGTGTTTGAAATAATTTTGCAATCACGAGGAGGGTCCGTCAATGGATTTGTTAATCAACGAACCGCCTCTGCTGGTTTTACCGACACTTGCAAAATTGATTGGTTTGAATGAGTCAATCGTCTTTCAGCAAGTGCATTACTGGTTGAGGAAAACATCACATGAATACGATGGTGCCAAATGGTTTTACAAAACATACGAGGAGTGGCATGAAGAGTTCCCTTTTTGGTCTGTCGCCACTGTCAGAAGAACCATCACAAGTTTGGAAAAACAGGGTTTGTTAATCAGCACAACTAAGTATAACAAACTCGGTATTGATAAAACAAAGTGGTACACAATCAACTACGGAAATTACAAAAAACTGATGAGCAGTCGAGTTGCTCAAAATGAGCAGTCGAGTTGCTCAAATTGCGCAGACGGAGCGCTCAAAATGAGCAATCCATATGATCAAGTTGATCACACCAATAACCAGAGAATACTTACAGAGAATACTACAGATATTAATAATCTTGTTGTTGATAAAGAGGCACCGCCGGAAAAAAGCGAAAAAGCAAATGCACAGACAGCTTTCGAATTTTACGAACAAAACGGTTTCGGCACATTAAGTCCTTACGTAGCAGAAAAAATTGGCACATGGATTGAGGAGCTAAGTGAAGAGCTTGTCTTGGAAGCTATGAAAATAGCAACAGAAAACAATGCCCGCAACTGGAAATACGTCGAGAGCATTTTGAAAAATTGGGCCAACAAAAATTTCAAATCGCTTGCTGACGTAGAAGCGGACAGAAAGCGTTTTGAAATTCAAAAACAACAGAGAAACAGAGGAAAAGGGATGCTAGAAGAGAAGATACCTGAATGGTTCTATAAACGGCAAAGTACGGATCAAGAGCAGCCTAAATCTAAAAACATTGATTTTGAAGCAGAACGACAAAAAATACTTGAAAAGCTGAAAAGCTGAAAAGCCAATAAGGAGTGGAACGGATGTTAAATCAATATATGCGTGACTTTTACATCAAGCAATTATTGATTTTAGGAATTAAGGAAATTAAAGGAAATCCCGTTCATGAACTGACGAACAGAGACTTAAAAAATGCACTTCACTTGAAAGTTTAAAGGCGGGTGCATAAGGATGCTGAACAGACATGGAATACCTGTAGAAGTTCAAAAAAGTCGTAATTCCAAAAAGCATCAGGAATTCATGAAATACAGAGTGTTCGTTACGCTGATCGGTTTCGAAAATGGACGTAGGGTGATTTCAACGTGCCCGATGGCCCACGAAGATTTTCGCAAGTTCAAACAGTGCGGTTTCAAAGTCATAGACAAGTGGACAAGGTGATTGGATGAACAAATGGTCCTGGAATCCAAAGAAACGCGGATTTAAAACAATCCGCGTCAGCAGGAGAACAAAATTGGAACTTGATCAGGCGATTGAAGAACTTGAAAAGCGAGGATTTCGGTGCGTAGAGCGGTTGGAAGGCAGACATTCGGCGATTATGCAAGTTAGGAATTGAGTAAATCAGAAACAGAAGGTGATTCATGTGACACGAGAGGAAAGAGAAGAACTAATTTTTATTTGCAGCTTGATGTCACAATATAGCGAAGAATATCTTAAAAAGTTATCGGACCAAGAACTGAACGAAATTTATAACAAAAGCATGGGAGTTAGTTTAGAAAAAGGTGAGTAAATGAATGATCCAAGAATTTTTGAAAATCCTTGTGCTATTTGTAAAGTGAGGGTCGCTGAAAAACTATGTGATTACGTTATTCGTTATGACAACTCTATTATTTTCTACAGAAATCTTCAAAGATTTATTCGAGAAAATTCGAGATGTAGACATGAAACATGCGATTTACCGCTATGTAATAAGTGCGCCATCGAAATCGGTGTAAATGTAGATTTTTGCCCTCATCATTACAAACTTCATTTACAAAGTGAATTGCCGGAGCGATTAAAAAAGTACCAGTTGAAGCAAAAAGCAAAACAAGCTGCCGAAGAATGGGAAAGGGTAAATTCGAGCGACAAATAATGCTCATTTGACACATAAAGCGACATTAAAGGAGGATGTTTTTATGAAAAATTATAAAAGATTTATTGATGAAGAAATTGCTTATAAGGAACTGAAAGAATCGTTAGAAAAAGCACTTGCTAGACAACTTACAGAATTAGAAGACAGAAAAATGAAGTGGCTTGCTCGTGATGAATACGAAACTATAGGGGTATTTGTAGACATATTTAAAGAGCTTTCAGATAAATAATGTCGCAGTACGAAGATATTGCTTAAAAGGAGGATGAATTGATGGAAGCTAAAATTGATGGGCAGTTAAAAAAATTTTGGTTGGCATACAACGATGGCTGGAAACCTGCTGTTGGTCATGAAGTACAAGTTGATAATTATCGCTTTAGTGTTTGTCCTACAAAAAAAGGCATCGTTATTTCTGAAGTGACGACTGGTATGAGAATAGAAGTATATGGGTACAACGTGATTACTGATACGATGTGTGCAACAAAAGAAGGAATGATTGATTACATTAATATCTTCGTAGTTCCTCGGTTGATTAGTATAGTCGAGAAAAAGGATTTGGGAACCATTATAAAAGAGTGTGTTGCAAAAGCAGAGAAAACATTAGGAAAGATGCCACCAATTGAACTTGTTGATGAAAGCATCTTGGATCCGGTAAGCGAGATTTTGAATTAACGTTGAACAAAATTGCTACAAAAAAGAGTTGAGGTAAATTATGCCTAATAAAACCCGAGTTCGACAGTTTTGAGGCCATTTTAGGCAAATGAAAATGGCCAAAATGCTGTTATATCAAAGATTTCGCGATGCGGATCCTAGAAAAAAACACTGAATTTCATAGGCACACGACTTGTTTAT
>NZ_VIGD01000026.1 GCF_006569205.1 Ureibacillus terrenus | reverse complement strand
CCCATGTCCCATTCCGAAATAATTCACAAAAAATTTAGCACATTCTTTCGGAAAGGGGGAGAGGGATATTCCGAAGGAATGTGCAAAAAAGAGTCTTTTTTGTGCGGAAATAAAGTGATAATTTACACATGATTTCGCTTTTTCGGAGGAGAGCTCGTTCGGGGCGTTTATGGAGTGTTACGGGAAGTTGGCGGCTGGATTGGAGAGGGAATAGGCCGTCGGAGTGGGGAACCGGGATTTACCGGTTCTCTTTTTTTGGCATGGGGAGCGGGACTTATTGAAGATTTGCTGGCATGGTTGCCGTAATCGATTGGTGCTAATGTCAAGTGAACATAAAATTCCCGGGGGATTCGCACCTCTTGGTATTCCTGAATTTTCGGGGATTTTGTATAATAAAATTAAAGTTTTTGGAGGGCATTTTTTTCGATTCGTACTTTTGGCCTTCGGAGCCCTTGAGCCACAAGGGCCGAAAAAGTTGGCTGTCGCACCCCGCGTGTGTGAGGGGATTGAAACCCGCAGGACGTGAAAGTTTGCTTGCTTCTTGCTGTCGCACCCCGCGTGTGTGAGGGGATTGAAACAACAAAACATTACCGTTCAAATCAAAACCTATAGGGTCGCACCCCGCGTGTGTGAGGGGATTGAAACTGGATTCGCCAAAATTTCTTTTTCTCTCTGTTTTAGTCGCACCCCGCGTGTATGAGGGGATTGGAACTTCCGTTTTAGTTTCAAAATGTAAATGTGTACCCGGTTGCACCCCGTATGTATAAGGGGATTGAATCAGTGGTTCGAATTTCTCATATCCTGGTTTGATTACACTCCGATATAAGAGGGGATTGAAACACTTCAATGCACCCACTGGTTTTTGTTTGTTCGATAGTCCCACCCCGCATTAATAAAGGGATCCAAGCTAACCCTCCCTCCTAAATCCCTCTTGTTGCTTTAACAAGATCGTTTTTTAAGTTTTTTAATTTTCCGCTTGCCAAACAAAAAACGCAGCCTTTGCATGGCAGGGAAAATCCGCAAAGGCTGCATTTTTATTTGGAATTCTCTGCTTTTCCCACATTCGTGCGGGGACTGTAAGATTTTCAAAAGCGGTCCGATTATTTTGCTAATATGATGGCAGTTGGTGGAGGGGGTGTTGGGCAGTTTGGGGAAATGGATTTGGTTGGTATCGAGAAAGGTATAAAACTGAAAAAAGTGCTGAACTTTGCGTTATCTCTATATTGATTATTTCTGGATGAAAAGGAATTGTGGACGGAGCAGGGGCAGGCATCTCGCTCGATTATATATAATGAAAAGCAGGCAAACACGGATGCCAGGACGATGAAAATCAGTTCTTTGTATTTTTGGGAGGATGGCAAGTACATTCAGCTCCTTTTCAATTGGTTGAATTTGTAAAATATAGAACGTTTTAGCTGGAAAACGGTTTCTGGGAATTCTTCGTACCTCTACTCTAAGGAAAGGATGTTTTATTAACGGGATTGATTAATTGGATACAATAGGAAATAATAAGTTTGCAGAGTATTGTAAAATATGTTTTCGATTGTATCGACTTTCAGTTCAATTTTGTTCTAAAAGGTGGTTGAAAATGGGAAAGCGTTCGGATTATGAAGATTATTCTGATGAAGAATTAAAGGATAGGGCCGAGTATGATTATGATGCTAGGGAAGAATTGAAGTTAAGGGGATATGATGAGGAGGAATATGAATATAAATATTATTCTACCAAAGAATTAATGGAGAGGGCCAAGTATGATTATAAAGCCGTGGAAGAATTAAGTTCAAGGGGATACCATAAGATTGACGGAGAATGGGTTAGTGATGAAGCTTTTGCTTTTGAAATGCTGGGATTATTATTCAAAATCGGAATGGTTTTGGCAATCCTTTTAGGAACCCATTTTTTAGTGGCTTATTCGATGGATTACCAGGTGTATGTGTTTGCCGCGTTTGCGATTACGTTTTTGTTGATGGTGTTGGGGCGCGGGACATCAAAGGTGCTGAATTTTCTTTTTTCGATCGGCTGTGTGGCATTGGCGACCCGATGCTATCCGGTTGTGTTTGAGTTTTTTGTGGGAACGGATTATTTTGATTATTTTTTGGCCGGACCCAACTTATGGGAATGGATTAAGTACGCATTGATTTATATTGCTTATGTTGCTGTCGTTCCTTTTTTGGTGATGCTATTTATTACGTTTTTTGTGAGGACTTTGGCGGAAAAGAAGGAAGCGGATGTGCAATGAAAAACCCTTTGAGTACGAAGGGTTTTTTGTTTTGGGGTTTTTTGGAAGGAATTCGCTCGAATGGAAATCATCGAAGGGAGGGTGGGGGTGGACTTGGGTGTATAAAGAATGATTTTGGGCGGATAGGGGTTCAACTCGGGCAGATAGAGAATGAACTTGAGTATTTGGAGTTTTCACTTGGGCGGATGGAAATTCATCTTGGTCATATAAGGAATGAACTTGGGCATTTGGAGTTTTCACTTGGGCGGATGGAGAATCAACTTGGGCATATAGAGAATAATCTTGGGCGAATAGGGTGATAACTTGGGCACTTGGAGCTTCACTTAGGCGTATAGGGGGTATCTTGGGCGTATGGATATCGGTCTTGGGCAGATAAGGATTCATCTTGGGCGGTTAGAGTGCATTCTAGGGCGGATGAAATGATTGCTTGGGCATTTGGAGATTCATCTTGGGCGAATGAGGTTTGTTCTTGGGCAGATAGGATTTATCTTGGGTGGATGGAGAATCAACTCGGGCATATAGAGACTGAACTTGGGCGGATGGTGATTAACTCAGGAACTTGGAGTAATCGCTTGGGCGGATAGGAATTCATCTTGGGCAGTTAGAGTGCATTCTAGGGCGGATGGAGGTTCATTTTGGGCGTATAAAGAGTGGTCTTCGGTAGATGGGGTATTAACTTGGGCATATAGTGAATCTACTTGGGCGAATGGAGAATGAACTTGGGTACATAGAAAATGGTCTTGGGCAGATGAAGAATCAACTCGGGCAGATAACTGAATTTGGGCGGATGATGATTAATCTCGGGCGGAAAGAGAATCAACTCGGGCAGATAGAGAATGATCTTGGGCAAATAGCTTAACAACTCGGGCAGATAGCACCCCGAACCCAATAAAAACCCCAGGCACCCTGCAAGCACCTGGAGCTCCAAAAGCCGCATTACTCCTCGTCTTCCACATATTCCAATAAATCGCCGGGCTGGCAGTTCAGGGCCTTGCAGATGGCGTTTAATGTGGAGAACCGGATGGCCTTGGCTTGGCCGGTTTTTAAAATAAAGTACGGCAGCGCCAAAATGCAAGGCGGAAATAAAAAAGAGGCGTCCCTAAGA
The DNA here is from genome assembly GCF_006569205.1 of Ureibacillus terrenus. Classification (GTDB taxonomy): domain Bacteria; phylum Bacillota; class Bacilli; order Bacillales_A; family Planococcaceae; genus Ureibacillus; species Ureibacillus terrenus. The sequence continues at coordinate 14,079 of NZ_VIGD01000026.1, read as the reverse complement.
CACCTCTTTCCATGCTTGGCCCCAGCGTTCAGTGCAAAGCCCCGCACCAAGCCCTTGCTCTCCGAAAACTCCATGCATCTTGCAAGTTCCAGGACCGACGCCAACGTATTCAAGTTATAAAAGGATAAGCCAATTGAAGAGCTAATCTTGCAAGTTCCAGGATCGACGCCAACGTATTCAAGCTACAATTGCAGAGCCGTTCTTGAAATCCCGGGTACCAGGGCAATCCAATCCCCGCCCGCTAATCCCGCCTTTCCTTCTTAATCGTATTCGCTTCCACATCGGCGATTTTGAGGGCGTCGCCCGTGTTTTGCAAAGTGTATCTCTTTTGTCGTTCGTAGTACCAATGGCCGTCTTCCTTGGAACGGTATTCGAAGGCTTCCCGCGTTTCGATCAGGATGCCGTTGTCCGGGAGAAGCGCCGCATCCACGATATCGTTTGACAAAAAGCGGTATTCATAGCCGCTAATTCCCCGGTGGCCTTCCACGAAATCCCTGTATTCCTTTTCGATTGGAGTGCCCCTCACGAAATAATCGGCCACGTAATCAAAGTCCGCATGGTTGACGGCCTTTTCGTAGTCCTTCCGGAAATTCAAGATCCATGCTTCGGCGTCCGAAGCCGGAGCGTTATAAAATGCCTGGGTGAATTTCACTTGTTTTGCATCCGGAAACGTGATATGGGCATCGCCGTTTGTCAAATGCAGGGTTTTGGATTTGATTTTTTCCCCGTTTTCATTCGTTGCCACCGCATAGATTTCCACCGAACCATCCAATGGCGCGGCTGCCAGTTGGATTTCCTCCGCCGTCTTCTTCGTGTTCTTTCCATTTATATACACAATCGCATCCGGGATGTCCGACGTCAATTCAATGGGCTTCAGTTTCAGATTGATCGGAAATTCATATTGCTCCCCCGATAAATACACTTCGACCTTGTCTTCCTTCGTGAAATAATCGTCCTTATACGTAATGGTGAATTCATAAGGACCCGGGGCGAAATAGCCGATGTTGACACGGTCTTTATTGATGGGAACGGGCTCTTTGTTTCCCACCGAAATGGCCGCTTCCAGGCCGGGGTCGGGCGTGGACACCAGCGCTTTGACCGGCCGCACCCTGAATTCGTATTTCTTGTAAAAGAGCAAAAACGGTTTGTTGGCGATGGAGATGATGCGGTTGCCCGATCCGTCCTTCACTTCCGCGCTGCCGTGCCGTTTCGCTTCCTTCGCGGCGTTTTTCAACTTCTCTAAAATCCATTGGTTGTCTTCCATATACGTATAAAAACTTTTCGGATTGACGTAGGTTTTTTCGGTGTACGTGAAGGCATCGGCCAGTTTCGCCGGTTTATGGTTTTCCACGTATTTGGCGATTTTGTCGGCCTGATTGACAGGATCCAGTGTGTGCCGGATGAACAGATGGGCTCCGGTAAACAGCAGGATGGCCGCCAGGATGGAGATGAATGCGATGTTTTTGTCTTTGCTCAGGATTTTGCTTTGGCCCAAAGCCTGGACGGCGGGAAGAAATTTGTTTTGGATGAAGGCGCTGATTACAGGACGGATCTTGTTTTGGATGAATGATGCGGTTTGGGAAGGGAGCGGAGTTTTTTCTTTGGCGCGTACTTGGATGCGTTTTTCAGCACGGATTTGGCTGCGTTTTCGGACCGGTGTTTCCTGCTGAAGCCGGGCTCCGCAATGGCTGCAGAAGTTTTGGGAAGGCGCGATTGGCTGCCCGCAGCGGGAGCAGGTTTGGCTGATGGTTGTTTCGGATGGAATCGGCGCCGTACCGGAATCCGGTAGTTCCGCGCCGCAATGGATGCAGAACGTTTCATTGCCGCCGGTTGCCCGTTTGCAATGTGGACATGTTTTCATGGTGAACCTCCATTCTGGTGGGAGTGCCAAGTATTTTGGAATGTCAGGTGCCGAAAGCGCCGGCCGCCGATCGGGGACACCCGAAAGGCGCTCGGCAAGGGCGTCTGCAATGCAACCCATTCTTACCGCTATTACATTATGAAATTGATTTTTAAATTATTAGTAAGGGGGAGCAAGTTGGGGAAGTGGGGCGGGATGAAAGCGGCTTCCGCGGCGGATGAAAAAATGCCGGGCAGGGTACACCCCGGGCAACCCGGCATGACATCTTCTATTCAAGTAAAGTAGCGCACCCCAAAAAAAGGAAGGGAGAATGGCGGAACCTAATCGTCATAGTGGAATTCGAGCTCCTGGCCGAACAGATTGTGCAGGCGCTTAAGGGAAAACGGAAAAAATGCCGGGCGCCATGAGATACCCGGCATTCACGATTGTTTAACATACATGCAATTGTCATTATTATCTATGGTTCCGTCTATAATGAGCGGAGTGTTCAGAGCTTTCGGTATTTTATTTAAAGTATTGTGCGGGATGCATGAGTGCCGCATTTGGGGCTCAGGCCATATATCTCCATGGCATCGGCCCGGATATCCGCAAATTCCCCATTTTCTCCCGCAACCGTTTCATGAAGCGGTCCCGCCCTTTTGAAGGTGTAGGAGGTTCGCGGTTTCAGCGCAACTTATCCGCAACCGCTTCATGGAACGCCCAAGCCTTCTTGTTGATTTGGGACGGGATGCCATGTTCTCAACGCAATTTCCTTCTCAAACGCTTCAGAAGCCGGTCCTTCCGCTTTTTGATGGCCTCGGCGGTGACGCCATATTTCTTCTCCAACTCTTTATATTTATACCGGTAATAATAGATGTCCAGGAGCAGTTCCATTTCTTCCCGCGTCACCAGGGACTCCAGATCCATGAACAGTTCCGGACAGGCGGACGCGCCGGTTTTCATTTGCCGCTGGTGGGCCAAAAAGGTGAGCGTCTCCTTTTCGCAGCTCGTTTGGAGTTCATCATACCGGTTTTCCAGGCTCATTTCCCTGAAAACCGCGGTGAGCATCATGCGGTACGCGTACGGCGCAAAAGGCCCGCGCGCCGGGTCGTAATTCTTCCACGCCTCCCACAAGGCAATCGTCGCGCAATGTTTGTAATAATCATGGTTTTTGTAAACCCTCGCCCGTTTCAGCACCCTGTACATCATCGGGGCATATTGTTCTAGAATCTGATCAAACGCCTCCATTCCGCTTCTCCTTGCGATCAGCGCTGATCCATATTCCCGGGTGCTTTTATCATAAGAAAGCCCCGCCGTTTCATCGAATCGGTTATTTCGCGGATTTTGATGAAAATCTTATGGATTTTTTAGGAAAATTTAATTGAAATATTTGAGAATTGATGAAAAATTAGGTAAATTATCAAATTAAGGAAAATTTTAAAAATTCTACATTTTGTATTGTATTTTTTTGTTTATACTGTATAATTCTAGTTGGATGCTGGGCCATATGTTGTAAGTCTATGAACCTTCCATGCGCGCTTGAGATAGGCCATAGTATATACAAGCGGATATGCAGCCAACTATAGGGGGGACGTAAATGATAAACAGAGAAATGAATGAAATGGACATCATGAAAAATTTCAATGTTTATGCGATTACGCCTTTCTATAATGAATTGCATTCATCAAAGATTTTGACTTACGACAAAGGGATTTTTGTATCGACGAAAACGGTGCAGCAGCTGCTGGATGAAGTGTGCATCTGCTTCGGCGCCGATTTGAATGGACGGATGAAGTCGGCGAGGAGAATATTGAAAAAACGGAAAAATCCGCCGATTGTGATTTCGGAAGAGCGGGAAATGGCCGCCTGCCAGCTGCCGATGGAAGGCTACCACGAGCCGCTGTGGGCGATTGATCTGGAATTCAAGGTCGAGCGGGTGGACAAAAACTCCTGCCACGTGGTTTTCCGGAATCATGATCGGTTTCTTGTGGGCTTGTCCGAGGAAAAGGTGTGGGAGAGGAGAAGGCTCGCCATGGCGTTGTTGTATGAGACGAAGTATTTGTCGGGCCGGAAAGGGTTTTGGAAAGTGGATGCGATACCCGCTTGCGGTTCCATTTTGCGCGACGGCATGGTTTAATGGTGCAGAATCTTGACGCACGAAAATTGGCCTAAATGTTCCATATGCGTGGTGCATGGTTTGGTATCGTAAAATTTTGCCGGCGAAAATTGCCTTGAAGGTTTCATTTTTTTCGTTATAGCGTGGTTTGATAGCAAAAAAATTTTGACGGACGAAAGCTGCCCTGAACGTTTCATTTTGCTCCGTGGCATGGTTTAATAGTATAAAGAGCATTTTCATCGGGACTGATGGAAAACCGGTTTTTTCAGATGAGGGTTCCGGTGATGAGCGGAATGAAATTGACATGGCAAGGGTGATATGATGACGGCTACGGAAACGGTACAAAAAGGCAGCAAAGTTTGGTTGTTGTTGTTGGCGCTTGTGCTGTTGAGCAATCTTGTTCTGTATCATACGGATTTTGGTTTGTCGCTGTTGCCGGAAGAGGCCAAGGCGGTCGTTCTGGGAAGCTTGTTCGATTTTGTCATCACCATCCCGGTTTTATTCATGTTATATCAGAAAAAATTCAGCGCGAAATCCGCAATCCTTTTGTTCGCGACGGGATGCGTTGCCGCCAGATTCCTGATTCCCAAGTCCTTTTTGGAGCCATTCCTCTTTGTTACTTGGGCGGGGGTTGCGATCGAATCGGCATTGTTTCTTTTGGAGCTGGCCGTCATCTTTGTGTTGGTCAAATATTTGCCGAAGATCGTCCGGAGGGTGAAGGAAAGTCCGCTGCCCCTCATCTTTTCGTTTCCGAAGGCGGTGGACGAATACATACCGAACCATCAGCTGATCCAGCTGCTTTGCACGGACTTCCTCATGTTTTATTATGCTTTCTTCAGCTGGAAGAAGAAGCCGAAAGAGGGGATTACGCTTTATAAAAATTCCAGTTATGTCGTCTTTCAGCTGATGCTGATCCATGCCATTGTTATTGAAACCATCGGCCTTCATTGGTGGCTGCATGAGAAATCCATGGTGCTTTCCCTGATTCTTCTGTTTTTGAATGTGTATTCGGTTATTTTTCTGTTGGGCGATCTGCAGGCGGTGCGGTTGAACCCGGTGTATGTTGATGATGAGGCGATGTATTTGTCGTTCGGGCTGTTGAAGCGGGCGGAAATCCGGTTTGAAGATATTGAGGGGGTCAAGGAAAATCCGGAAATCGGCAAGAAGAGGGACAAGGACACCATTGATTTTATCGCCGGCGATTTTGAAACGCCGGAACCCCATTTGATGCTCGTCATGAAAAAGCCGGTTGCCGTCGTTTCGTTGTTGGGCGTGAAAAAGGAATATCGGAAGGTCCTTATCCGGTCGGACGCCCCCTCCGAGTTGAAACAGGCGGTTTTGGATGGAATGGAGAGATGTGGACGGGATAACAGGGAAGATTGAGTTATGTGAAGTGGCGTGTTTGATCTTGGGAGGAATGCTGTGTCCGCCCGGGCGGATAGAAATTAATCTTGGGCATATAGGTTGTGAACTTGGGCGGAAGAGAGTTGAACTTGGGCATATCGGATGTGTGCTTGGGTGGAAGAGAGTTGACTTGGGCATATAGAATATGTGCTTGGGTGGATGGTGTGTATACACGGTCGGATAAGGTTGAGCAGCAGGTTTGAATGCGGAGAGAATTTGATATGCCTTCATTAAAGGCGAACGAAGAATGGATGAAAATGAAATGTTTGATTTTTGGATGAACAGGACACCACTGGCTTATTTGTCGGCCAGTGGTGATTTTTTTGGTTTGGGGAAATTAGGGTGGGGGACTTGGGCGTATGAGGATTAAACTTGGCATAATGTATGTGAACTTGGGTAGATGGGGATTCATCTTGGGCATATAGGGTAAGAACTGGGTCAGATGAGGAATAAACTTGGGCATATAGTGGATTAACTTGGGCAGATGAGGAATAAACTTGGGCATATAGTGGATGAACTTGGGCAGATGGGAATTCATCTTGGGCATAGAGAGAATGAACTTGGGCGGATGGGGATTCATCTTGGGCATAAAGGGTGAGAACTTGGGCGGATGGGGATTCATCTTGGGCATAAAGGGTGAGAACTTGGGCGGATGGGATTCATCTTGGGCATAAAGGGTGAGAACTTGGGCGGATGGAGATTCATCTCGGGCATAAAGGGTGAGAACTTGGGCGGATGGGAATTCATCTTGGGCATAGAGAGAATGAACTTGGGCGGATGGGGATTCATCTTGGGCATAGAGAGAATGAACTTGGGCGGATGGGGATTCATCTTGGGCATAAAGGGTGAGAACTTGGGCGGATGGAGATTCATCTCGGGCATATAAGATGTGAACTTGGGCAGAAGGGAATTCATCTTGGTCATAAAGGGTGAGAACTTGGGCGGATGGAGATTCATCTCGGGCATAAAGGGTGTGAACTTGGGCAGAAGGGAATTCATCTCGGGCATATGTAGAATGATTTCGGGCAGATAAGCCGCTCCACTTGTTCATGTGCAAATTCCGTTGAACGAATTGGCAATTTTTATTTTGTGTGCCATAATAAAATCCATGAATAGTTACCAATTTATTGAAGAGGTGGCGCCATGAACGTGATGGAGCTTTATGCACAATGGAGAAACGCGGATTTGCCGGAAGATTTGCAGGAGGAATTGAACCGGATCGAGGGTGATTCTGCTGCGATCGAGGACCGGTTTTATCAATATTTATCCTTTGGAACGGCGGGGATGCGGGGTGTCCTTGGCGCGGGGACGAATCGCATGAACCTGTATACCATCCGGCGGGCGGCGGAAGGGCTGGCCTGCTACATCGATTCCCATGGGGAAGAAGCGAAAAAGCGCGGGGTCGTGATCGCCTATGACACGCGGCATTTTTCCCGTGAATTCGCGGTGGAGACGGCCCGGGTGCTGGGGGCGCATGGAGTTTCTTCCTATCTATATAGGGAACCCCGGCCGACGCCGCAATTATCCTTTTCGGTGCGGGCATTGCGGGCAATTGCCGGGGTGGTGATCACGGCGAGCCACAATCCGAAGCAGTACAACGGTTTCAAAGTGTACGGGGAAGATGGGGCGCAGCTCGTTCCATCGGCGGCGAAAGCGATCGTGGAGCATATGGAGAAGATTGAGGATCTTTTTGCGATTCAAGCGGCCGATGCGGAGGAGTTGGAGCGGCAAGGGCTGCTTCGTTGGATTCTGGAAGAGCAGGATGAACAGTATTTGACGAATTTATTGACGCTGAAAGAACGGAACGATGTGGATTTCGGATTGGACATAGTCTATACGCCTTTGCATGGGACAGGTTTTGTGCCGGTCACGAAAGCGCTGGAGGCGTTCGGGTTTACGAATGTGCATGTGGTGGAAGCCCAGGCGAGTCCGGACGGTTCATTCCCGACGGTGGCGTATCCGAATCCGGAAGAACCGGCCGCCTTTGGGATGGCGATGGAGCTGGGCAAGCGGACCGGCGCGGATTTGCTGCTCGCGACGGATCCGGATGCCGACCGCCTTGGCGTGGCGGTGCGGAAAGGCGGAAAGTATGAATTGTTGACGGGCAATCAGCTCGGGGCGCTGCTCTTGCATTATTTGCTGGAGACGAAGAAGACGCAGGGGACGCTGCCCGCAAATGGCGCGATGGTGAAGACGATTGTGACCTCCGAGATGGGGGCCGCGATTGCGCGGAAGTATGGCGTGAAGACGTTCAATACGTTGACCGGGTTCAAGTATATTGCGGAGAAGATTGCGGAGTTCGAGAAAACGGGCGAGTATACCTTTTTGTTTGGCTATGAGGAGAGCTACGGCTATTTGATCCGGCCGTTTGCGTGGGATAAGGACGCGGTGCAGGTAGCGGTAAAGGTGGCGGAGATGGCCGCCCATTATGCGACGAAAGGAAAGACGCTGCTCGATGTGATGGAGGAGTTGTATGCGGCGTTCGGGTATTACCGCGAGGCGCTGGTGTCGAAGGTGTTTGAAGGAAAACATGGCCAGGAAGAGATGCGCGCGATTTTGGATGGATTGCGGGAGCGGCTTCCGCGGGAAGTGGCAGGCGTGCCGGTTGTGCGGGTGGAAGATTATTGGAAAGGCGAGGCGGTTGTGGCGGACGAGGGAACGGATGGCGCATTTGGAAGGACGGAGCCTTTGACGCTGCCGAAGGAGAATGTGCTGAAGTTTGTGTTGGCGGATGATTCCTGGGTGACGATCCGCCCTTCCGGCACCGAGCCGAAGTGCAAATTTTATTTTGGCGTGGTGAAGGAGAGCGGGGAGGAAGCCGAACGGGCGTTGGAAGAGCTGAAGAGGGCGTTTCTTTGAGTATTTGGAATGGAATGTTTTTACAGGTGCCTGAGCTTTGAGCAGGCGCCTATTTTTTTGTGGAAATTTTATGTTCCCGTAGCGTGGGGAGGAGATGGTGCTTTGTGGGGAAGGGGAATGGGGGAGAACCGGATAGAGCGGCAATTCGTGCGGATGGGAATTGATCTGGGGTGGATGGGGATACATCTTGGGCGGATGGGGATTCACCTTGGTCATTTGAGACCTTAACTTGGGCAGATGAAAAATCAACTTGGGCGGATGGGGATGCATCTTGGGCGGATAGGGATGCATCTTGGGCGGATGGGGATACGTCTTGGGCGGATGGGAGTTCACCTTGGTCATTTGAGACCTCATCTTGGGCAGATGAGAAATCAACTTGTGCATTTGAGCCTTAACTTGGGCAGATGAGAAATCAACTTGGTCACATGAGAAATCATCTTGGGCGGATGGAGCCCCACTAAGTGGAAACTCGCGCAGAAAAAATTTCACCTTTCTCGTACGGAGCACCAACGCTCGCGAAAAAATATTTCATCTTGCGCGGATAAAAAGATAGTTGTTGCAGATAGAGCTGCAACTTGCGCACAACAAAATATCCCATTGCACACAAGGAGAATCCCATTCTGCGTCTCCGATTTCCTGAATAAAAAGCACTGTCCTTTCCTGTTCGTCAATCATGCCAAAATGCCTCCGAATTCACACCGAATTAATTAGGATGGCAGGACTATTGAATTCATTCCCGGTTAATTTAAAATTGAATTGTATGATTCTGGAAAAATATAAAACCTTTGCATCATTTAAATTTTTTTTACCCTGTTTCTTATTTTTCAGTAATTTCTGCTCCAACGGGGAATCGGGCGGGAGCGGCGGCCTCTTTGCCCACTTCAACGAATCGATTCCCATGCCACCATCAGGGCCATTCCCTGAAATAGAAGTGCCAAATGTTTTCTAAAAAAAGGCGCCATTACACCATCTCCTGAATAACAGTGCCAAACAAACCCATCGGAAAGGAAGAAACTTCATGCCAAAACATTCGTACCACAAATTCTTCTCGGCAGCCATTGCGGCAACCGTCGCCACAGCTGCGGCAGTGGCGGCGCCGGAAACCCATGCGGAAGCAAAATCATTTCCGGATGTGAAATCCACCGATTATTTCTATGAAGCTGTGAAAAGTTTGACAGAACGAGGCATTATCAGCGGTTTTCCGGACGGCACTTTCAAGCCGGGCAAATCGGTGACTCGCGCGCAGGCGGCAAAAATTTTGGCCGGGGTTCTTGGGCTTGATACGAAAAATGTCAAAAACCCCGGATTTAAAGATGTCGGCACATCCAACGAATATTACGGCGCGATTGCGGCGCTCGCCAATGCCGGCGTCATCAGCGGCTATCCGGACAAAACCTTCAAGCCGAACGAGCCGATTCAGCGCAATCACATGGCGAAAATCATCGCGCGCGCCTTTCAGCTGGAAGCTTCCTCCAAAACGAAACTTCCATTCAAAGACGTCAGCAAAGATTATGAAAAATACATCAAAGCGCTCTATGAATACAACATCACGACCGGAACAACCCCGGACACTTTCGGCGGAAATGCCAATGTAAACCGCGGTCAATTGGCGGCGTTCGTTGTCCGCGCGGAAAATGTGGAATTTGAAACGACCTTTACCATCACGGACATTTCCGGAAACACGGTCTACGCCGGCGACAAACGTTACATAGTGCCGAGCGGGCTCCAAGGATTTTTCAGTACCGCCAACAAACCGGTATTGAAAGGGGCCCAAGTGAAAGCCAAAATCAAAAAAGGGCAAATCGTTTCCATCAGCTCCTTTGCATTAAGCAATTCCGGAATCCAGCAACTTTACCGGGTGATTCCGCTTGCAAAAGTCAATGGAAAATACCAGGATTTCACCCTTGGCTATATGAACGGCCACTTTGTCGGCCTTTATTCCGAATTGAAAGTTTCCAAGGGGGATAAAATTGAACTGGTGGCCGCCAATGATTTGACGATCTATTATGAATTGGCCACAGCCGAAGAACTTGCGCAAGGAAAATACCGGATCGCCACGAAAGACAGCGCCCGATATAAGGAACCGATTCCAATCAATGCTTCCACCTATTTGCATGCCATTGCGGTGAAAGATGGAAAAACGGTCGGCGAAATCAAAGCGCCAATCACCGTATTGACATCCGGCAGCGCGCAAAATGTGAATACTGCAACGGAGCAGGGCGCTAAGGGAGGAGAAAACGCAATAGGAAATACAGTCAAAGTATCCGGAGCGGAAGCCGGGGCAAATGCCGGGAATGCGGCTGCGGGCCAAAATAATCAAGCAACGTCCGGCACCATCACATCAAGCGGATTCAATCTGAAGTTGTCCGGCGATGGGGACAAGGTCAAAGTGCGGATTTCATCTTCCGAAAATATTCCGCTTTCCGATCAGATCGTCATCAAAGTCAACGATCAGGTATACACTGCGGAACAATTGGCATCCAATAATCCGAACGAAATCGTCCTGGAGATTCCAAAAGACGGTCAGCTCCAATCCCTCTCCATCAGCTTTAAATATTTGGATGCGGAAAAAATCATGAAAACCATTGTATTCCCGAAAATCGAACTCCCTTTCTTTAGTTTTGGAGGAAAATAAGGGATTCCTGCTTCAAGAAGCGCGGCGCTTTGGGGGGCGCCGCGCATTTTAATTCTTTCGGTAAAAGTTTGGCGAAGCGCATGGGGATATAAGGAAGCATTTTTATTTTCGCTTTCTTATCTAATAGATATGATGCCGATGGGATTGGTGTTTGAATCGGCGGAGGAAAAGGGCAACGGATAGTGTTCCGATTGCCGGAATGGAATGCCTTCCGGATCAATGGAATGGTGCATGTGATGGATGGCATTTGTAAACGAAGCGGAGATGCGGTTTGGCCGATTTTGATGTTGGTGCATTTCATCGAGGGATATCCTGAATCAGGAGTTGCAAAGTTGCGAAAGGTTGGTTATAATAAAGTTAGTGAAAATGATTATCAATATCACAAAATGTTGCATCGAAACGTGAACCGGCATCGACCCAGGCAAACAATTGCATTTTATTGGCCATGGCAAGAAGAACAAATACCATGCCTTGTGTGATACCTCGAGTTCATTCGTTTCCCTCCTTAAATGATAGTGCATGCAAAACCCGCATATCCAACACGGATATGCGGGTTTTGTTTTGTCCCGGGCTTTGCCATATGGCCGCGGCTTTTCATGGAAATCTTAAGAAAAAAGATTTATATGGGAAAATGCCATTGCGTCCACGGCGGAATCGGGAATCTGTAGGGCGTTTGGGGGAATTGGGGGGGATGAAGGGGGAATCGCGCCGAATGATTCGTCCGTTAATCGATCGGATTTGCGGCGGCAAGGATTTTTGATGCCATAGAATCGCCCGACATAAGGGAATCCAGCCATTCAAACAAATTAATTTCCATATATGCAAACTTTTTCAAAAATAAAACAGAACAATCCGACATCACACCGACAAGCGTTGCGGATAGTTCTGTTTTTATTTTCAAGATATTCTTTTCCATCGAGGAGGCAAACCTCTTTATATTTTCATGCCAATAATGTCATTCTTTTGATTGAATTAGAAAATGTGAAAAATAAACTATAAAAGAGAATATTGTTAAAATTTGTATTAAAATGTATATTTAATATACAGATTGGGATTGAATTGGTTATTCATCGCTTCTGCAGATGCCCACAAATTGCACAACAATCTGGCCATCATTTGATTTGATGGGACTGCCCGATATTTTTTAAAGTAAATAAATAATTTCAAATACAGAAATGCCGTGCTGTTTGGCCAAATTTCTTCGCAGTAATAGCGGTTCTCCGTGACCGTGGCGAAGGAGAAGGTTTCCACGCCGGCAATGAAACGTGTCCGTTCGCCATTATATATGTTTTCAATGTAATGCATGGAAGGCGAAACAATCGGGTCATGCGCTCCATCGTAGTTGGCGATTTGTTGTTGGAAGATGAATGAAATCTCATCCAAATTTTCGACAAAACATAATCCGTGGGCAAAAGCCTTATCATATCCTCTTACATTCGTGGACAATCCGCTTTCCTCAATTAAATCGATCAAAGGCAATTTTTGATCCTTTAAATAATCGTGACGGATGATTTGGCGGGATCCGCTTAAATGTTCGGAATTTTCGCAATCGAATATGTGCAATAAATACCAATCCCCCTGATCATCCGCCGTTAACAAAAATTTTTCCTTATATAAATAATCGACAAATCGAAAAGGCGAATCAAAGTAGGCGTCATCCGCTTTTTGAATCCGCTTGATCGAAGTGCTTGGTTTGACAATCGGAACAGCTACTGCAGACCGAATAATCAAATTGGTCCCTCCCTATTATCCAGTTCTCCACACTTTGGTTAAATTTATAAACTGAAAGGTAAGATTTTATGAAAGAACATCGTAAGACCGGACATAATGTTCTTCATTTACTATATCCAATTCGTAAAAAAAATGAAAGTAATTGTAAAAATAAAGGAAGTTTAGAAGGGTTGCTAACAAGGCTTCAGTTCGAAAGGTTCGGTTGCTCTGCAGACAATCCATCAAAAGAGAACAAGAATAATATTTTTAGTGTATATCCTAGTACTTTCAAGAAAAATGAAGTGTTTGTCCAAGATAGCCACAGCTATTGGATATCGGAAAAACAAGTGGCGGAATATTTTCATCCGACAGTGCAAGGGAGTCTATTTCGAAGCGGCAATTTAAAAAAGTATCGAAAAATCGAGGGCGAAATTTTCATTGCCGATTTAAAGAATCCTGATCATCAGGAAGACAATACAAAAAATCAGCATACTATTGCCTTTCAATGGCTTGCTACAGAAATTTATGTATTTAATGAGGATTATGCCTTTTTAGTGGTCCGATTAAGTTTATTGGAAAATGTGTCCGTCGATAAGAATGATATTGAATCCTCTCTAAGACAACCATACCCACAACCTGTCCAATCGTTGAATATTTGGATGAAATTTGCGAATCGCGTACGGCAAAACTATAAAAAATACGCAACCCAGCCAAAATTACAGATCACACATGCTTTTAATGAAGAAAAGCAAGAAGTCATGAAAGTGGAAGAATCCTCTTTTTTTAATTATTTGGAAAAACATTATAAAGATTTATTTGCAAAGTACGCAATTTCGAATGTGGATTTAAATGGGCAAGGGGAATTGGAACTTCCACAACGAATAGAACCCAATGCCTTTCTCTACGCTTTTGTCCAAACCGATTCAACTGAACCGTTAACAAATAATGAGCTTAATCAATTGATTCATATTGATGACTATGATGGAGAGAGTGGCAGTACGCCTGAATTTATTGATGAGTTTGTAAACCGGCATTTGTATAAAAGATGGATTTCTTATGGAACGTATACAACTGCCATTGATTATGGATCTATTACCATTTCGCAAAATAGAAGCTTTGTTTACTCCTTCCGGAAAAGCGATTTATACAAACAATCGTTTCCCAATTTATTAATTCAACACTATGGATCTACGTCAAGTTTTTGGACACAAAAAGATTAAGTTTTTTTGCACAACAACCATTCATGGATTGTTCCACATCCCAAGTAGATTGTCAAAGTGAAAAGAGCCTTTGACAATCTACTTGGGACGTGGAGAAATAAACCCATGGCTGTTGTGCCAAAAAATGTGAAGGGGGGAAGTGTTCTGTACCCCATGTTTTACGCTGCTATTCGGCACATTTTTTCGTATTCATCCGGTGTCAAATAACCAATGCTTCCATGAATTCGTTTTCGATTATACCAACCTTCGATGAATTGAAATAACGCAATTCTCGCTGTCTCAAAGCTTTCGTATT
>NZ_VIGD01000025.1 GCF_006569205.1 Ureibacillus terrenus | reverse complement strand
CACTTTCAATAGACTAGTAACAGTATATTTGAAAGTGATTGATGGTGGGGAAACTGTTTAATCTTATTTGGGGAATTCTGTTGAGTTCTATTTGTGGAAAACTGTTGATTCTAGTTTAGCGTTTACAAAAAGAAGGGCTGCTAAAAATATTAGTACACCCTTCAGAGATTTGGATTTTTAATATTAATAATTTTTAGAGTTCATCAAAACCATTCAAATCACTAATCTTCGTATATTGACGATTTCTTTGTTCAAAGAAATCCGTTTTTGTTTCATCAAAATTATCTACATATGCACGAATCCATTTCATTGGATTATTAATATGCATTGCGTATATTTCACTTAATCCTATCATTCGTAACATTTTATTCGCTCTATATTTAATAAAACCTTCCATTTCATCTAAATCAATGCCTTCTACACCATTTAACACATAGTGAGACCATTCCACTTCCAATTCTACAGAATTTCTAAATTGTTCATAAACCCAATCAGTAAAATGTTTTGTATTTAGCTCTGGATTTTCTCCCAATGTTGCCCGAACTAATTCACAAATAAAACGACCGTGTTCTAATTCATCTCGGTTAATGTAACTAATCATTGTAGATGTTCCAACCATTTTGTTTTGGCGCGCTAAATTATAGAAGAAAGCAAAACCTGAATAGAAGAATAATCCTTCAAGTATTGTGGAATATACTAATGTTTTTAATATATTTTCTAAAGATGGCTTCTCGACAAATTGATTATATATCTCCATTATATTTTGATTACGTTTAAGTAAAATCGGATCACTTCTACCAATTTCAAAAGCTTCATTTTGTTTATCTAACGATACTACGGAAGATAATATATAAGAATAGCTTTCATTATGCACTGCTTCTTGTTGTGCAATGACAGCTAAAATAGATTGTACTGATGGATCTGTGGCATATAAGGATGTGAGTAGAATGGTCCTTGTTTGCGATGAATCTAATGTCGCTAAAAGGCTAATTACTTTTAAAAACGTATCTTGTTCCTCCGTTGATAACATTGGAAATTCCTTCACATCATTCGACATATTCACTTCATCAGACTTCCAGAAATTACTTAACAAGCGTTTATATGTTTTATACCAATGCGGATACTTAATATTATTCCAATTTAAAATACCACTCGATTTTCCTCCAAACAGTGCAGTTGCTCGATTTGGATTCATTGGATCTAATGTTTTTACCTTTTCAAGCAAGTTTGGTGACATCTTTAACAATCCCTTCTATCCATTTTTTTACGATTTTTTCTTGACTTCCTCTAGGAGATTGTTCAATTTTTAAAGGTTCCCAACGACTATTGTAGAATCTTGCTAATTTCACAGCCGCCAAGCAAAATAATTCATCGCCCCCAAACTGAGTATCACCAGTACCAAATACTGCAATATTTTTTGGTTTATAGCCTATTTCCCATACAAAATCCTTAACTTCAATAGGTAATGCACCCTTTGCCCATGTAAAAGTACCAATAAATATTAAATCGTACATTTTAAGATTGATTGGCAAATTGACTCCGATTCGATGCATATCCACTTGAAATTTCTTTTCTTTTAATACTTCCTCAATAATTTCTGCAACTTCTTTTGTATTTCCACTATAAGATAAATAAGCTATTAAAGCCTTCAACTTTGACACCACACACATTCTTCTACTTCATTCGATGTAGAGCGAACATAATAGGTTGTTTTTAAACCTGATTTCCAGGCTTGAAAATGCAGATCTAGCAGCACTGATGCCTTTATCGTGTTTGGAACATAAATATTAAATGAAATGCTTTGATCGATATGTTTTTGACGAGCAGCATTTTGTTTGATTGACCATCTTTGGTCCACAATATAAGCTGAACGGCGATAAATATTATACGTTTTATGATTTAAATCAGGTGCAGTTGTCGGAATTCGGTAATCCTTTTTCTCCTCAATATAAAAAGGTTTAAAGATAGGATCAATACCAGCGGTGGAACCTGCAATAATCGAAGTTGTCGCATTAGGTGCAATGGCCATTAAATATCCATTTCGAATTCCATATTTTTTAACATCTTTTTGAAGTTGCATCCATCGTTCGTCTGTATAACCTTTATAAATAAAATACTCACCAGAACTCCATTTACTTCCTTCAAATAATGGATAACTGCCCTTTTCTTTGCTTAACTCCATACTGCTTCGAATCGTGTAATAAGCTATTTTTTCATAAAGTTCATCTGCATATTGTACTGCTTCTTCTGATTCCCATTCAATATTCTTCAAAGCTAATAGATGATGCCAACCAAATGTTCCAAGTCCAATGGCCCGGTATTTTTTATTCGTGATTTCTGGTTGTTTAATTGGCAGCGTATTAATATCAATTACATTATCTAACATGCGAACTTGAATTTTAATCAAACGTTCTAAAACATTATCAGGTACAGCACGGCCTAAATTGATAGAACTCAAATTGCAAACAACAAAATCACCAGCTTTATATTTTTTTACAATTATATTTTCGTTTTCGATATATTCTTCAATAAATTCTGTTGGAGATTGATTTTGCGCAATTTCCGTACATAAATTTGAACAGTAGATCATACCTTGATGGGAATTGGCATTTTGGCGGTTGACTTCATCACGATAAAACATAAACGGTGCGCCAGTTTCTAATTGGGATCTCATGATTCGCTTCATAATATCTATTGCTGGAATTCTTTTTTTGGAAGAAAGATTGGCTTGAATACATTCTTGATACTTTTTACGCCACTGTCCATCGCCCTTCTTTTCATCGTAGAAGTCTTCTAGCGAGTAACCCATCACTTGTTTCACTTCATATGGATCAAATAAATACCAATCTCCCCGTTTTTCTACCTGTTCCATAAAATAATCGGGTATACATACTCCTGTATATATGTCATACGCACGCAACCGTTCATCACCATTATTGAGTTTCAAATCAAGGAAATCTTCTATATCACGATGCCATACATCTAAATACACACTAATAGCGCCTTTTCTTGTACCAAGCTGATCAACACTGACTGCTGTATTATTTAATTGCTTAATCCATGGTATAACACCACTTGACATGCCCTTGTATCCTTTGATGGAACTACCTCTTGCACGAATTTTCCCCATATAAACACCGATACCGCCTCCATTTTTAGAAAGCTGGGCAACATCGCTATTACTATCATAGATTCCTTGTAAGCTATCATTTACAGTATCAATAAAGCAGCTAGATAACTGCCCATGTGTTTTTCCGGAATTTGCAAGTGTTGGGGTCGCAACAGTCATATACAGATTGCTTAAAGCCCAATACGCTTCTTTTACATACTCATTTCTCATGGATTTATCTTCGTCTTGCATAAGGTACATCGCAATAATCATCCAGCGTTCTTGTGGCAATTCATAAACATTTTTCTCATAATCCGTTGCTAAATAACGGGTTGCCAAAGATAGAATAGCTGGATATGTAAATAACAAATCATGTTTAGGTTCAATAAATGATTCAAAATACTCAATGTCTTGTTTTGTATATTTCATTAATAACTTTTCGGAATAGATTCCTTTTTCGGTCAATATCCGAATCAAATCATAAAACGATCCATAAGTACGATTATGATTAAATTCATATCCTCTGTTTCTTGCTGCTTTATAATAAAGATTTTGTAAAAAAATTCTTGCTGCAATATAGGTCCATTCTGTATTTGCTTCATCAATATTTTCAAGAGCATACTTAATTAAAATATCTGCATCTCTCTCATCGAATGGATTGGTTACTCCTGCTTTTCGAATCTTCTCTTTGTATTGGTCTGATGCCAACTTGAAATCATTAAAAATACGATCGATGAATTCAGAAAGTGTTTCCTGTTCAATACTTTGATTTCTTGTCACCTTGATTCCTCCCTAAAAATAAAAAATCCGTCATTCTCGGGGAATAGACGGAAAAAGGAAGAATACGACAGAAATAAAACATATGTAAAATATATCTTTTCCTATCGTTTCTCCTTCTCACACCCCGAAGAATAGAAACTACAAAGTATGGCAGGTCTCCTGGCTCGTGTATCCTCCTACTATAGCCCTTCCCGTATCGTCACCTTTCAGTAAATCGATACAGTGGTTTGCTAATTCGTCCACACTTACAGTTGCGGGGGCAGCTCCAGATTCTCACTGGATTCCCTATTAAGGTATTAAAAATTACCACCATAACTTTATACTCAACATTTTGTGTTATTAAATTTTAAACTACACAATATATAGTGTATGTTATCATATAAAATTCATGCTTACAATCTTAAAAAGTAAATCTAAAATATTTACAAATCGTTTTCATCTAGTATTCTCTTAACTAACTTGCAATATATATAAATTTGGGCTATCTATAAACTATTTATTTAGTTTTTCCATAAGATTTGCTGATAAAAGGGATTTCTTCGGTTTTAGTTAATTTATTCGCTTCGATTGCCAGTACAAAAAATACATTCGCTAAAAGTCCTAAAAACTGAAATAAAATTTCCGGCACTTCTCTCTCTTCGCTTACTTTGTGTAAAGCACGATAGCTCTTTTTCGCTTCACTTCGACAAATATGCAATCGCGTCGCCAACTCAGAACCTTGTGGCAAAACGAATTGCTTATTTGTCTCGCCTGCACGTTCGACAAAATCATCATATACAGATTCCAGCCACATTAAATCTTCTTCTGTAATCGCTAAACGCCCTCTTACAGATCCATTGGCATGATAAGCTAGCGGTTGTATTGTTCTTAAAATTTGAGTGATTTCTTCAAACTTATGTTCATTTTTGCTTACACTTATGCAATCTCCTATTTTTGTCGTTAAGCTGTCTGTCATAATTTCATAATCTACCAAGCAACTTTTCTCCCGCATAAACGGATAACTAATATAACGCCAGTTTTTTGCCATAGATATCTTCCCTCCCAAAAAGAAAAGCTGCTGATTAGTATATCCGATGTGGTGCAATCATGTAAAGTTTTGTTATACTATTGCATTTATTAAATGATTTATGCTAGATTATAGTTAATTTCATATCGAGGGTGTTTAAGTGCTCTTCTTGGAAGAGGTAAAAGGAAAACTAGTGAAAATCTAGTACAGCCCCCGCTACTGTGAGGATGGATGAAACTAACAGTAACCACTGAATGTTACATTCGGGAAGACGTATGGTCAAACCATAACCCTTGTGATACAGAAAGGTAACCACTGAATGTTACATTCGGGAAGGGTTAGGAGTAAGAGGAAGTCCGAGTCAGGAAGCCTGCTTAAACACTTTGCAAACGTCTTTTCGGGTGGGAAAAGAACGGGTGCAAGCAAGTTATGCTTTTTTTATGCTTTTTTGTGCTTTTTAACGCTTTCACGCCTGTATTCCCACTTGGGATACAGGCTTTTTATTTTGGTTTCATGTGTGGCCACACTAAACATATAAAAAATTTTATAGAAAAGGAGATTTGTGATGAATCAATTCACCAAATTGCTACTACCCATATTGCTTTTATTATTTTTAACAGCTTGTAATACCGATACTGCCAACAATGATGATGAAAATTCGATAAATCAACCATCCGAACAAGCTAAACAATCGGCTTATCCGCTGACGGTGACAGATGGCCGTGGTAAGGAAATTACCATTTCGGAAAAACCGAAACGTATTGTTTCGACTGCTTTAGCTGTCGATGAATTGCTGGTGGATTTAGTACCTTCTGAAAATCTTGTAGGCGTCACAGCGATTTCTAGTGATCCAGCGATTTCCAATGTTGCAGGCAAAACCGATTCAATTGAAACGAAATTTGAAACCGTAACAGCCGAGCAAATTTTAGCATTAAAGCCAGATTTAGTGATTATTCCTTCTTACGTTAATCCAGATGTATTGAATCAATTAGAAAATGCCGGAATTACAACATTCCAAGTCATCGATGACACTTCCTTTGAAGGTATTTTAAAAACCGTTGAAACGCTGGGGAAAATTGTCGGAGAACAAGAAAAAGCGACTAACTTAATCGCGGATATTCAAAAACGAATCGATGCATTAAAAGAAAAAGCGGACAAAAAAGAAAATAAACCCCGCGTTCTTTATTACACGGAATACTCCTCCAGTGTGACAGACAATACCACAATCGGTGAAATGATTAAATTAGCCGGCGGAATTAATGTTGTATCGGAAGCAGGGATTGTAGGCGAATCCTACCCTGACTACCCGGAAATTTCAAAAGAGGTTTTGGTTCAATTAAAACCAGATGTGATTTTTACAACTGCCTGGGGGGCTACTACAAACAATGGGGAGCCGGCTTTCGTAACAGAATGGAAAAAAGACCCTGCACTAAAAGACGTGCCAGCTATTAAAAACAATAAGATTTATGTGCTAGACAGCGCCAATGTAACCACTGCCTCCCACTATGTAATCGAAGGAGCAGAAGAAATGGCTGCGATTTTATCTAAGGAGTAACAAAAGATGAAGCAACTGAAAATGCCCGTCTTTTTTATCGCCAGTTTTATATTATTTCTATTCAGTATCGTCATCGCCACGAGTTTCGGTGGCGTGACGATTCCCTTTTTTGAAACCGTTCAAGTTTTTTTGGCGAAACTTCCTTTTTTCTATTATGAAACGGACTCAACCTTTGAACAGATTTTGCTTTATATTCGCTTGCCACGTGTCATTGTAGCAAGCATTGTTGGTGCCAGTTTAGCTGTGTGTGGGGTGGTCATGCAAAGCTTATTCCGCAATCCGATGGCAGAACCGGGCATCATTGGCATCTCATCAGGAGGCTCTTTAGGAGGAGTCATTGCTATTTATTTTGGATTATCCCATATCAGTACCTTTTTTGTTCCTGTCTTTGGTTTTTTAGGGGCTCTCCTCACTTTGCTTCTGGTCTATATCATTTCTACATCAAACGGCAAAACATCCATGTTAACTCTTCTTTTAACAGGGGTCGCCATCAGTTCGTTCATTTCCGCTTGCAGTTCTCTTATTATTACATACGCGAGCTACGGCCAATTGCAGCAAATTCTATACTGGCTTATGGGCAATTTAAATGGACGGGATTGGGATGATGTAAAGCTGTTAATCCTCCCTTTTATCCTTTGCAATATTCTCATATTCAGCTACCGCAAGCAGTTGGATATTTTATTGCTTGGGGAAGAGGAAGCGAAAAACTTGGGCATCCATGTGCAACGGACACGCACCATTTTATTAATTAGCGCTTCTTTATTAACAGGGGTTTGCGTCTCTTTGACTGGCGTCATCGGATTTGTCGGCTTAATTGTTCCTCATATGATTCGCTTGTTGATTGGGCCAACCCATCGTTATTTGATACCAACCAGTCTGATAGGTGGTGCATTATTTTTAACATTGGCTGACTTAATCGCGCGCCTCGTTATTCGCCCAGCTGAAATTCAAATTGGGATCATTACTGCATTCTTAGGCGCTCCATATTTTATTTTCTTAATATTGCGCCAGAAAAAAATGGAGGGACTTTTATGAATGAAGCGGCTCTTGAAATTCAATCTTTAACCTTTCATCGGAATGCCCGAACCATTTTTAATAACCTTTCCTTCACTGTTGAAAAAGGGAAGTTTATTGCCCTCATTGGACCGAATGGAACGGGAAAATCTACCTTATTAAAATGTTTGGCCGGCATTAATCGGATTGATAGCGGAGACATTAAAATTTTTAATCGGTCCCTTCGACAGCTGAAACCTTTGGAAATCGCCAAACGCATCACCTATATGCCCCAAACGACCACATTAGAGACGAATTTTACTGTGCAACAAGTGGTTGAAATGGGGCGTTATCCACACAAAAAACGGTTTTCCCGCTGGATGAAAACCGATCAACTGGCCGTCAAAAAAGCGTTGGAGCAAGTCGGCATCAGCCATTTGAAACATCGATTTGTCCCTTCTTTATCTGGAGGAGAACGGCAGCTTGTCTATTTAGCAAAAGCCATTGCTCAAGAAACAGATATTTTACTATTAGATGAACCGACTTCTGACTTAGATATTTACTATCAAGTCATTGTAACGGACATTCTTCATTCTCTCGTACAGGAAGGAAAAACGGTCATAGCAGCCATTCATGATATCAATTTAGCTACCCGCATTTGTGACCAATGTATTTTTTTAAAAGATGGAAAGTTTGTGGCTTATAATGCCCCTTCTGACGCGTTAAATACCGAAAATATTGCCAAAACATTTCAGGTGAAATCCATCATTTATCAAGAACCTTTAACGAAGAAAAAACAGATGATGCCTGTTGATGTATTAACATAGTGAAGGAGTAAAATTCAATGAAAAAAGATTTACGTTATATTTGTTATAGCTATATGAAAGAAAAAAGCTGCAAAGTGGATTATGAAGTGCTTTCAGATGCTTTAACTGTCAGCATTGGCATGGTGATTCCCTATTTAACCAAAGAGCATGAACAAATTATAAAAGATGATCTCATTCGCCTGCAGCAATTAACGTATCACGCCAATGGTTCTGTTCGGGGCAACCTGGCTATCACGGAAGAAGATGTTGAATGGTTAAGCTCACGGTACGACTATTATAGCGGGCAAGTGGGCGAAACAATGAAACATTTCGTCATACCACAAGGATGTCTGGCAGCACTGCATTTGCATCGTGTGAGAAATGATGCAAAGCTTGTTTACCGCGCCTTGTATCATGTACATAAAGAAAACCCGGTTAGCGAATTATTATTCAAATTTATCGGCCTTCTATCAAACGTTGCCCATGCTATGGCTCTTTACGTTAACAAGCTGAACGATGTGAAGGAAATTCCTTTCGATACTAAATCCTATACTTTATATTAATAAAGAAGAAGCCTTGTTACAGCAAGAATTGGGCTGTATCAAGGCTTTTTTAGTTGCGACTTATTGTTAATCTTGTCGAATCAAATGAGATCTCAACTAAATTCACATTTTTAGGAAATGAAAATATGGAAAAGACCAATAACTATTGAAAAAGCGATTAACGTCATATGTGTTGTTCGTAAGCTTTTAACCTTTTTATTTTTAAATAACATCAACCCAATAACACCAGCTATTGTAAATACAATTATTGATACTAACCCACTTACCCCTTCATCTTCTAATCTTCCTTCATGAAGGTACATGAGAATTCCGTGACTGATACCTAAAATGAGAGTGGCAATTCCAATCAGTATGTGGTATTTACCTAAAAATTTCGTGATCGATATATAAACTTGCTTAATTGACGGAAATGTCGTAATCATCGGTTTTGTTAATCTTCTCATTGGAAATATTAACCCAGCCACTGCAAATGTGATAACGGTTCCCCAGCCAATCATTTCTCCTGCATCTTCATAGCGATCGTCTATATGTTCTTTTTTGCCATACTCCCATTCGTAATGCTCATGATGCTTCCCAAAATCATCATCGGCAAATGCAATGTAACTAGACGTAGAAATCAGTGTAAAAAAGAATATTAGTGCCATCAATAATTTCAAATATTTCATACATCTTCTCCTGTTCATATTGATTTTTACCATAAGTGTAGCCGGTCAATATGAAAAATTTCTGAAATCATGGCCGAAAAAAAATTTCAATTAAATTTGACAAAAAAATAAGACCTTGATGCAGCAGGCATTTACGCTGTATCAAGATCGCACCATTTTTCCATTTTGATCTATCAGATCATAAAGATCGATTAATATATTCATCACAAGATTAGGGAAGTACAGTTCTTATCTATTTAACTGAAGAAGATTTTACTTATGTTACTCATCAATTAATAAGCAAAGATGATTTGATCAGATTACCTGAAAAAATATGATTTTTTAGGGATTGGGAAACAAGATTTCCAACCGAAGAAAAAACGAACTATATTTGAAGCTTTATGATACAGCTTCAATATAGTTCGTTTTTTGCTGTTATTTAGAGTATTATTTTTTTAAATGACTTTCTTTATCCAAACACATCACAGATTATTCAAAGCTATAATTCTATTCCACCGTTACGGATTTTGCCAAATTGCGAGGTTTGTCAACATCGCATCCGCGGTCGAGCGCTGCATAGTAGCTGATGAATTGCAGCGGCACGACAGAGACAAGCGGTGTTAGAAGTGGATGAACTTTCGGAATCACCAGGCGGTCATCGTGCTCATCCAAGCCTTCCATGGAAATCACGCATGCATTCGCCCCGCGCGCCACGACTTCTTTCACGTTGCCTCGGATATTCAATGCCACCGGCGCTTGCGTTACAAGCGCAAAGACAGGCGTTCCTTTTTCGATCAACGCAATCGTTCCGTGCTTCAATTCGCCGCCGGCAAACCCTTCCGCCTGAATATAAGAAATTTCTTTTAGTTTAAGAGCGCCTTCCAAACTTACGTAATAATCGATAGTCCGCCCGATGAAGAACGCATTGCGCGTATGGCTCAAATACTCTTTGGAGATTTTGTGCAATTCCTCTTTGGAATCCACAATCGTTTGAATGGCGTTTGCAGCGATGGCAAGCTCGTGTTTTAAATCAAAGTCGATTTTTCTTCCTTTGCGTTTTCCAGTGACATAAGCGGAAATCGCCAACACCGCCAATTGAGCCACATACGCTTTTGTGGATGCCACCGCAATCTCGGGACCGGCATATAGGAGCAATGTGTAATCCGCTTCACGGGAAAGGGTGGAGCCCGCTACATTTGTAATCGTTAAAGCCGGATAGCCCAATTCTTTCACTTTAACAAGCACTTGTCTGCTGTCCGCTGTTTCACCGGATTGGGAAATGAAAATAAACAGCGGTTTTTCGGAAAGTAATGGAATATTATAGCCAAATTCGCTGGCAATATGCACTTCCACTGGTATGCCGGCCAATTTTTCGAAATATTGTTTTCCTACAAGTCCGGCATGATAGCTCGTTCCGGCGGCAATGATGTAGATTCGGTCTGATTCGCTGATGGCAGACAAGATTGCTTCGTCAATCGTCAACTCTCCTGCATCATTGCTATATTCCTGTATAATTTTTCGGACAACGCCGGGCTGTTCATCCATTTCTTTCAACATGTAATGAGGATATGTTCCTTTTTCAATGTCGCTTGCATCCAATTCCACCGTATAAGGTTGACGCGCAACGGGACTTCCATCCAGTTTGGAAATTTCCACTTTATCTTTGTAAACCAGCACCACTTCCTGATCCTGCAATTCGATAAATTGATTTGTCAATTGCAGCATGGCCATTGCATCTGATGCCACTACATTGAAATCTTTTCCAATGCCGACAAGCAAAGGAGATTTGTTTTTTGCCACATAAATGACTTCATTATTTTTATTATCCAGGAGCGCGATTGCATAAGAACCATGCAAGAGGGATAAAGTTTTCCGGAAGGCCTCCTCTGTCGACAATCCTTCATTCGCAAACAATTCAACGAGCTGAACAATTACTTCCGTATCCGTATCGGATTTCATCGGAACATCTTTTAAATATTCTCTTTGAAGCAAGTGATAGTTTTCAATAACCCCGTTGTGTACAATCGTAAATCTTCCAGACGCGCTTTGGTGAGGATGTGCATTGATTCTATTCGGCTCTCCGTGAGTGGCCCAACGCGTATGGCCAATGCCGATTTTGCCCCCGATGTTTTTATCTACAATATTCCGCAAATCTGCAATTCTACCTTTTTCTTTAAAAACCGTAACTCCTTTTTCATTTTGAATGGCGATACCTGCTGAATCGTAGCCGCGGTACTCAAGTTTTTCCAATCCTTTCAACAGGATTTCTTTCGCATCTAAATTTCCGTTATATCCGACGATTCCACACATACTTTATTCCTCCGTTATAGCGATATCATGTTTAAAAAATTTTAAAAAAGACAATAAAAAACTTCGCCTACCTTTCTCTTTTCAAAAAAATGGAGCCCTGTAAAACCCAATATAATCCAAAAAAGAAGGCAGGTTTGATATCGCTTTATTCATTTATAAAGTTGCCTTTTCGTTCCTTTGTCCATAAAATTGCTTTTATGTTTTAAGAACGAAAATCACGACCGGGCAACGCGGCCGGGAGGCATCCGCCGATCACCTCGATAAACCTCCTCCTCGTCAACTAAGGATTGCACGTACGATTTCCTTAGTCCGGGCGCTATAATTATATTCCGCTGATTTATATAGCGCGAAACTACCCTCCTTTGCCGCGCTTGTATAATTCCATTGAAAATATTGGAAATTATACTATTGGAAAATCAACATCTACATAATACAGAATATGATAATTTCCGTCAATGATTTACTTGTTTTTCATTAGTTTCTGCTTTCATAACCATCCTGAAAGGAATTTATGTATAATTGCCCAAGAAAACTTCGGGCAAAGGAGTATTATGGATGACGCTCAATGGTTTTACCATAAAAATATAAAAACTGTGCAGAATATCGGCACACCGACATTCTGCACAGCAAACGGATGAATTACTCATTCAATCCCATTTCTTTTCTTACGACTTCTGCGATGCGATTTACATAACTCTCACATTCTTCTTCCGTTGGCGCTTCCACCATCACGCGGACTAAAGGTTCAGTTCCGGAAGGGCGAACCAATACCCGGCCGTTATTGCCAAGGATGCTTTCCACTTCTTTGATCACTTCTTGCACTTTTGGATTATCTTTCACTTTATGCTTATCCGTCACACGAACGTTTACTAAACGTTGCGGATAAATTTTCATTTCGGATGCCAATTCAGATAAACGTTTGCCTGTTTTTTTCATGATGTTTACTAATTGGATTGCGGTAAGCATTCCGTCGCCGGTAGTGTTGTAATCCAGGAACACAATATGGCCGGATTGTTCGCCGCCCAAGTTGTAATCATTTTTCCGCATTTCTTCCACGACATAACGGTCGCCTACAGGTGTTTGTACGCTTGTCATTCCGTTTTCTTCCAATGCTTTATAGAATCCCATGTTGCTCATGACTGTCGAAACA
The DNA here is from genome assembly GCF_006569205.1 of Ureibacillus terrenus. Classification (GTDB taxonomy): domain Bacteria; phylum Bacillota; class Bacilli; order Bacillales_A; family Planococcaceae; genus Ureibacillus; species Ureibacillus terrenus. Next base: position 6,851 of record NZ_VIGD01000025.1, on the reverse strand, counting down.
ATCGTATTTTTCTTTAAGAGACCTTTGCTGTTTAAATATTTTCCGATGATGAACATGATCTGGTCGCCATCCACAATGTTACCTTTTTCATCGACAGCAATCAGACGGTCGCCATCACCGTCAAAGGCAAGCCCTACGTCCGCTCCTCTTTCTACTACAAATTCGGCAAGTTTTTCAGGGTGTGTAGAGCCTACTCCATCATTGATATTTAACCCATCCGGTGAAGCGCCCATTGTGGAAATGTCTGCTTCCAAATCGGCAAATAAATGGGTAGCCAAAGAAGAAGTGGCCCCATTTGCACAGTCCAGCGCGACATGAATGCCTTCGAAATCTTCGTCCACTGTCTGTTTTAAATAGGAGATATATTTTTGTCCCCCTTCAAAATAATCGCTGACTGTTCCCAAATCCGCGCCGATTGGTCTAGGAAGGGTATCTTCTTCGGCATCAATAAGCTTTTCAATTTCTTCTTCTTGTTCATCCGTCAGCTTAAATCCGTCCGGTCCGAAAAACTTAATCCCATTGTCTTGCACCGGATTGTGGGATGCGGAAATCATGACACCGGCATCCGCATTCATGACACGTGTCAAATAGGCTACACCCGGAGTGCTGATCACGCCCAGTCTCATCACTTCCACTCCGATGGATAAGAGCCCTGCCACTAACGCTCCTTCCAGCATATGACCTGATATTCTTGTGTCTCTGCCGACAATCACTTTCGGTCTTTCTTTTGCATTTTTCGTTAAAACGTACCCCCCAGCACGCCCAATTTTAAAGGCAAGTTCCGGTGTGAGTTCTGCATTTGCAATTCCCCGTACACCGTCTGTTCCAAAATATTTTCCCATAACTATTCTCTCTCCTTCGACAATTGACATTCCATGTTTTTTATATTTTATGGAATCAAAAATAAAGTAGGATTGGTTTATTGATTTATTTTATGGTTTTCATCCTCATTCACATCATTTGCACCGTCAGCGTTATTTGGATTTTCGCTGGTTGTTTCGTCAACAGCCGTTTCAGTGGATTGCGTCGGCGTCATTGAAACATTGGCACGCACAACAATTTTGTCCGGATTTATTCTTGTTGCTCCTTTCGGCAATTTTAAGTTGACTTCAAAATTGCCTGAACGGTTTACCTGTGACACGTCAAATTCTACGACTAATGACTTCAGCGAGTCAATAATCGATTTAGGGCCATACAGCACCACTGATTTGGTATCAGTTTCCAGCTGATGAATGACTACTCCTTGTGGAGGAGCTCCAGTTTGTTTAAGGGTTAAGGGAACCCTTCTGCTATATTCTTCAACTTCCACCGTCACTTTTACAGTTTGAGGCTCAACCGATACATCCAATCTATTCAAATTGCCGTCCAATACTCTGACATTCGCTTCTTGCGTAAATGATTCTTTGATTTCCTTCGGCGGCGAAACCGTTGCCTTTACGTTGCTGATGCTTTCAATCACGCTTTTCGCGCCTGTTATGGTTACTTTACTTGGTTCGACGGACATGGATCTAATTATATAACCATCCGCGAGTGACCGGCTGTTGATTTCTGGTTCTACTTTGAACTCTTGCGAAACTTTTTCCTCAATGACAACATCCACCACTTCAGGGTTAATGGTCACTTTCAACTTATCAGAAAAATTTTCATGTTGAATTGTGACCCTGTGCTCGCCAATCAGCAAGTTCCTTAAATCAACGAACACTTTAAAATCCTTTTTAAATTTCGTTTGCAGCACAAGTTGCATTGGTCCTTCAATGGTTACATCCACGGTTTCAGGCAATCCGGTCACAATGAAATTCTCGGAATCATAATAAGCCTCCAAAGGTACATCCGTGATGATATCCACTTGGTTATTGGACGTTGTCGTTTCATTCTTATCCGTCAACTCCGCTTTAACGTAAAAGAACAGTAGGATGGCCAAAATAAAAGCTGTAGCTCTTAACACCCATATATTATCAAAAAATTTATCCATGTTTTTTCCCCCTCCAAGTCCACTTAGAGGATGCTTCTAATTCCTCTTCGGGGCCAAACCACAATGTTTTCAGCAACGATTCAAAGTTCTCCAAAGAGAGGTTTCTATGCAGATTTCCGTTTACCGCAATACTGATTGCGCCTGTTTCTTCCGATACGACTACCACAATGGCATCCGTCACTTCACTTAAACCGAGGGCTGCCCTATGCCTAGTCCCCAATTCTTTTGAAATCAAAGTGCTTTCGGATAAAGGCAAATAACAGGCTGCCGCCGCAATGCGGTCTTTTTGTATAATCATGGCTCCATCGTGAAGCGGAGTGTTCGGTATAAATGTATTAATAATCAGTTCCGAACTGATATGCGCATCAAGTTTGATCCCTGTTTCAATATATTCGTTCAATCCCGTTTCTTTTTCGATGGAAATCAGCGCACCAATCCGCCTTTTGGCCATGTAACTGACCGCTTTCTTCATCGCTTCGATTAAGCGGGCTTGTTCATCTTCCAACTGGTTGCTGGATCGCTGGAATAGTCTCCCGCGTCCTATTTGCTCAAGGGCTCTCCGAATTTCCGGAGTGAAGATGATAATGATGGCCAGAAATCCCCAATCGATCACTTCTTGTAGCATCCAGCCCAATGTATCCAGTCCGAAGATTTCAGTGGCAATTCTGGCAACGATAATAACGAATAGCCCTTTTAACAACTGAACAGCTTTTGTGCCTTTAATAAGCGTTAAGATTTTATATATGACATACCAAACAAGAATGATATCCAATAGACTGAAAATGATGTTGACGGGCGTAAAATCTGTAAACTGTTCGATTATATCCATCATGTGGCATCCCCCGCTTATTTCACCAAATCAAGTACAAAAAATACGAAATGATATAGTGTATGCTTGATTTATAAAAAAAGTATATAAACATTTTTCATTTTTAAATAAAAAACTTTCCGATTTATCTACTATCAACAAATATATCATAATCAAAATCATGGAACTTTTATAGTATTAACGAAACAATTTTTCTAATGTTTCTTTTATTTTAAAAAAATGGGGCCCTGCGCGTGTAAAATACAAAAAAATATCATCCAATTCGGGATTGGATGATCAATCATGAATCACTCTTCTTCATTTTCAAATAATGCCACAAAATCTTTTGCCATTTGTTTCACTTCATACCAAACCCATTCAAATACTTGATCGATTTCCTGGATTTGACCTGTTACGACTGCCGTCGATGCCATATACTCTCCATTTATGACAATCACATTGCCATCCACTTCGCCTTCAACGACAATATCCCCGTTTTTTACAACGATGTCTCCTTTTACCACTTCGCCTTTAGGAACAATGACCGTCTGCCCCTCTACAATTAAGTTTGGCTGCTTTGTAACGGAAAATTTATCATCATGGAAGCTTCCGAACAACGTCGCACTCATAAAAAGAATAAACATTGCGGCCGCTACCAAAAACGGATGTCTTCTAAGCCATTTCTGCACGCCAATTCGATTTTTTGGTTTAGGGAGACGCTTCATTACTTCTTCCTCAAAATGTGGAGGAGCCGTAACGGGTGATGCACTTTTAATAAATGCAACCGTGTCGCTGAGTTGATGCATATGTTCCTGACACGCCGTACATGTCTTCAAATGCTGTTTAAGCACTTGCTCGTGTTCTCGGCTAATGTCCCCGTCTAAATACTCGTGCATATACTCAATAATGTATTTTGGACACGTACTCATGCAATTCCCCTCCTACAGTTTGTTTAACTGCTTTCTCAGTGCTTCACGGCCCCTATGAATTCTGGTTTTCACCGTTCCCAAAGGCAAGTCTAGTATTTCGCTGATTTCCTGGAGCGAACATTCTTCAATATATTTTAATACAATCACCGTACGATATTTCTCAGGCAATCTGCTGATTTCATACTGGATGCGTTCTTGAAACTCCATTTGAAGAGCTGCATCTTCCGGTTGCGGATCCTCATTTGCTATATGTGAATACATGTTTAATCCATCAGTTCCTTCAACCTCTGCATCTAGATAATAATCCGGCTTTTTTTTACGAATCCGGTCGATACATAGGTTCGTTGCAATTCGATATAGCCAAGTCGAAAACTTCTTTTTTTGATCAAACGTATGTAGATTGATGTACGCCCGAACAAAAGCTTCTTGCGCTATATCTTCAGCTTCTTGTTTATTTCCAAGCATCCGGTAGCATATTTGGTACAACTTGTGCTGGTATAGACTCACGATATCTGCAAAAGCATTTTGATCACCTTTTAGAACCTGCTTTATCCTTTTCTTGACTAACGCATCCATGCGTTCCCTCTCCACCTTTTTGGCTTAGATAATGTACGAATAAACCCCATAAAAAGTTTCATCTTTCTGAAATAAATTAAAAAATTTTTTACATTCTTATAAAGTATTTATAATTCTATAGAAATAAATAGTGATTTTCTACACCAATTTTTCTCCCAGCAACGAACCCATCAAAGCAACAGCCGTGTTGGCTGTTTTATTGCGTTCATCAAGGATCGGATTTACTTCCACGAATTCGCACGATGTAATCATTTTAGCTTCTTCCAACATCTCCATGGCCAAGTGGCTTTCACGGTAAGTAATGCCTCCAGGTACAGGTGTTCCTACGCCCGGAGTAAATATGGGATCCAATGCATCCAGGTCAATAGACATATGCACTCCATCCACGTGTCTTGCTTTTAAATACTCCACGGTTTCCTCAATCACTTTAGACATTCCCATCCGGTCAATTTCATGCATAGTAAAAATTTTAATGTTCTTTTCTTTGATCAACGCTTTTTCTCCTTCATCAATCGAACGTGCACCGATAAAGACGATATTTTCAAACTTTAATTTTGGTGCATTCCCCGCAATACTGATTAGACGGTGATCACCGAGGCCAAGATTAACCGCCAGGGGCATTCCATGAATATTTCCGGAAGGGGTCGTTTCGGGAGTATTGATGTCTGTATGTGCATCAAACCAAATAATCCCTAAATTTTGATAATGTTTTCTGATTCCGGCTATGGAACCGATGGAAATGCTATGGTCACCACCAAGAATGACGGGAAATCTGTCTTGCTTGATTACCTCATCGACTTTTTTTGCCAATCGTTCACTGACTTCCAGCACTTCTTCCAAATTTAATAGTTTCCCGTCATATTGTTTGTTCCGTTTTGTCCTGTGGACGGAGATATCGCCTTCATCAATGACATCATAACCTAATTTTTCCAATCTCTCAATGGCTCCTGCATATCTCATTGCACTTGGCCCCATATCGACCCCTCGGCGTTGTTGACCGTAATCAGAGGGTACTCCAATAATTGAAATTTTTTTTCGGTCCAATGAGATCCACCTCCCAATTTTACTATTCATTCTATAAGAGATTTATAGATTGACTCAACTTGACATAATTTTGAATAAATATGCAAATCAAGCTTCATTCTTTTTAAATTGTTTTGGAGAGGAAACGCAAATTTTAAAACAGGTAAAATAAATTTGGTTTGTACATTTCTTTTTGCTTTTGTTAAACCCTGATTCAGGAAGTTCTGCAAAATTTTATGTGCAAACCGGAAATCGCCTTTTACGACATCCGCAATCTTCAAAAGATGATTCGAATAAAGTATAATAAAAAAATCCTTTACTCATTCGAGTAAAGGATTGGCAAAGTTGAAATTTATTTATAATGACACTTTATTGAAGGGTTATATGTCCGAGATTTTCATAATATTGGCTGGGGTACCAGGATTCGAACCTGGGCATGACGGAATCAAAATCCGTTGCCTTACCGCTTGGCTATACCCCAATCATCATGGTGGAGGGGGGCGGATTCGAACCGCCGAACCCAAAGGGAACGGATTTACAGTCCGTCGCGTTTAGCCACTTCGCTACCCCTCCGAATGTCTGGTGGAGGATGACGGGATCGAACCGCCGACCCTCTGCTTGTAAGGCAGATGCTCTCCCAGCTGAGCTAATCCTCCTAAAAAAGTATAGGTATAAAAGAAAAAAATAATGACCCCTACGGGATTCGAACCCGTGTTACCGCCGTGAAAGGGCGGTGTCTTAACCACTTGACCAAGGGGCCATCATCCTATTCAATCAGACAGGAATTATAATATCATGATTTATTGAACTATGCAATAGAAAAATATAATTTTTTTATAATTTTTCTACCTATTAAAACAAGGTTGATTTTTTTTTAGAATAGGACTGCCTCAAATTGCTTGATGAATCGGTTTACTGCTTTGAGAATAGGATTCCAATATTTTTTATATAAACTTATATTAATAAGCTTTTGAAAAAAAAAGACAAAAAAATATGGCTCCGAAGGTAGGATTCGAACCTACGACCCATCGGTTAACAGCCGATTGCTCTACCGCTGAGCTACTTCGGAACAATCATAAACGGATTGGGTTTGGTTGTGTACAACATAAATTATATCCACATTTTCGTTTTTTACAAGTGGAAAAACCGAAAATATTTGTCGTTTTCAATATTTCATCACAAGGTACGCTGGTACAAAATCTTAAAAGATATAAGAAGAGTAGATATTACATCATTTTTACCTATGGCATCTTAACTGCCATTTTACGTTTTGAAATTCTTCAGGCTCTATCGGGATCCATATTCTCTCAATCCACTTTCGGTTTTTAGTTTGAACAGGATTGGGTTTGGATTACCCCTAAAATTATATATAAAAAAAGCCACTACCGACCTTCCGTCAGTAATGACTTTTTGAGCCCAGCAACGTCCTACTCTCGCAGGGGGAAGCCCCCAACTACCATCGGCGCTGAAGAGCTTAACTTCCGTGTTCGGTATGGGAACGGGTGTGACCTCTTCGCCATCGTCACTGGACTCACATTGTATG
>NZ_VIGD01000024.1 GCF_006569205.1 Ureibacillus terrenus | reverse complement strand
AAGATTCCTTCAAATCCTTTGTTTTATCGGCGGCTGTGTTCGTGTTAATTGTGGGCATTATGGGATGGATCCGTCATGAAGTAAGAGAAACTTATTTATCCCCTTATTTTGATGAATTCCCAAGAACGGAGCAATCGCTTGAACTGGAAAAATAATATGAGTTTTATGAAAGGCGGTTTGGCAGGGGCGGAAGCCTGCCAAACCGCCTTTGTTTCATGCCGGCTATGATCCTTTCACGCAATCCCATCCATCATTCGGGCGGGCGCCGCAGGGCAATGTTTGGATTTTCGAAAAGAAGAAGGTGTCCGGAAAATCGGAAACTTTCCGGACGCCCCCGCTTCGGATGATCATGATTTCTTATAACGAATCCCGTTGATCGTTACCGTTTTCAGCACCGTGAAGAATTCCTTGGCGGCCTGTCCCTGCTCGCGGAAGCCCGTGCTTGAATTTTTCATGCCTCCAAATGGCGCTTGCGGCTCTGCCCCGCCCGTTTCATCATTGATTTGCACAAGGCCGACTTCACTGCGTTCAATAAAATCGAACGCTTTCTGGATATTCGCCGTGTAAATCGAAGCGCTTAACCCAAACTCCGAATCGTTCGCGAGCCGGATGGCTTCTTCATAATCCGCCACTTTAAATATGGCCAGTACCGGCCCAAAAACTTCTTCCCTCGCCAAGTCCATTTCATGGGTCACATCCACAAACAGTGTCGGCTCCACATAATAGCCATGGGACAATTCCGCTACAGGCTTCCCTCCAAAAATGCATTTCGCCCCTTGCGCCTTTGCCCGGGCAATATGCTCCATGACGCTTTCGAATTGCTGTCTTGAAGCAAGAGGCCCCATCGTTTCCCCAACTTTGATCTGCTTCGCATATTTGATTAGTTTTTCGACCGCCTCATCATACACAGACGCTTCGATATACACCCGGCTTGTGGCAGTGCAGCGTTGGCCCGTCTGTTTCATGGCCCCTTCAATCGTCAGACGCGCGGCCAGTTCCAGATCCGCATCCGCCAAAATAATCGCCGCATTTTTCCCGCCAAGCTCCAATTGGATTTTCTTATTCAAAGGGCCGGCTTCATTCAAAATTTGCTGTCCAACCGCATTGGAACCCGTAAAAGAGATGGCTTTCACTATCGGGGATTTGATCAGCACCGTCCCCAGCTTCGAGCCGCGCCCCTGCACAATATTCAGCACATGTTCCGGCAAGCCAGCTTTCAAAAATAAATCCGCGATATACTGGCCCGTCAATGCGACTTCGATTGACGGCTTCCAAACAACCGTATTGCCGTAGACAAGCGCCGGAGCGATTTTCCAAAGCGGAATCGCAATCGGAAAATTCCATGGGGTAATAATTGCCACGACGCCTAACGGTACGCGCTTCGTAAAGAGCATTTTCTCTTCGGAAACCGACGGCAGCACTTCCCCGGCGGCCCGCATCCCTTCCTGAGCAAAATAACGCAAAATGGAGGCGCCCCGCTTCACCTCGCCGATCATCTCGGGAACCGTTTTGCCCATTTCTTTCGAGGCAAGCTCTGCCAACGGCTCCATATGTTCGATCAATAAATCCGCCATTTTATGCAAAATTTCTCCCCTGGCCACGGAAGACATTCTGCTCCACTCGCCAAAAGCCTTCCCGCTCGCCTCAATTTTTGCCTCCGTTTCTTCGACCGTATGCAACTCGATTTTTCCAATACATTCAGAAGTATTTGCAGGATTATACTGTTCACGAATCTCCCTTGTTTCCGTCGCCATGCTTCCGCCTCCTAACCTATTGTTACTCCCAATGCTTCTTCAAGCGGGGTATACGGCAGGTTGTGCGCTTCCGCAACCGCCTTGTACGTTACCTTGCCGGAGATGACATTCAATCCTTTGGCAAGCGCCGGATTATCGAATATCGCCTGCTCATAGCCTTTATTGGCGATCTGCAATGCATATGGCACCGTCACATTGGACAAAGCCATCGTCGATGTGCGCGCCACGGCCCCCGGTATGTTGGCCACTGCATAATGGATTACGCCATGCTTCACATATACCGGATTGCTATGGGTCGTGATGCGGTCAATCGTTTCAATGGCGCCCCCCTGGTCGACTGCCACATCGATGATCACGCTGCCCTCTTTCATCTGCTTCACCATATTTTCCGACACAATCCGCGGTGTCCTCGCTCCCGGAATCAGCACCGCACCGATTAATAAATCCGCCCTTTTCACCTGCTCTTCAAGGTTGAACCGATTGGAGATGCACGTCTTCGCTTTGCCGTCAAACAAATCATTGAGCTGACGCAACCGGTTAACATTCGTATCCAAAATCGTTACATCCGCTCCCAAGCCCAATGCCATTTTGGCCGCGTTGGTGCCTACCACGCCTCCGCCGATAATGACCACATTGGCCGGCGCCACTCCGGGAACGCCGCCCAAAAGCAGTCCTTTGCCGCCCGCATGATTTTCCAGGAAGTGTGCGCCGATCTGCACCGACATTCTTCCGGCCACTTCGCTCATAGGGGTCAGAACCGGCAGCGATCCGTCATCCAACTGAATCGTTTCATAGGCGATGGCCACTACGCCCTTTTCCATTAAAGCCTTCGTCAATTCAGGCTCGGCCGCCAAATGCAAAAATGTAAATAAAATTTGTCCTTTTCGGAAATAACCATATTCCGAAGGCAGAGGCTCTTTCACTTTCATGACCATTTCCGCTTCCCAGGCTTCGCGGGCGGAAGGGACTATTTTGGCCCCTACCGCGATATAATCTTCGTCGCTGAAGCCGCTTCCCGCTCCTGCCCCCGTTTCAACAAGCACCGTATGGCCGCTGTGCACCAGGTCATATGCCCCCGCAGGCGTAAGACTCACGCGGTTTTCGTTATCTTTAATCTCTTTCGGAACTCCGATGATCATCTTACTTCACCCCATTTCCGATGATTTCTTTTTGCAAATAGGCAAAGGTTTCGTCAACGATGCGCAGCATTTCGTTCAATTCATTTTTCGTGATAATCAACGGCGGAGAAAAGACAATCGTATCCTGGCCGTATGTCACCGTGCGCAAGATCAGGCCGCGCTTCGTCATTTCCTGTACGGCGATCGGGCTTAACAGCGGATCGAACAGTTCGCCCGTTTCGCGGTTTTTTACGAGCCCGATAGCTCCCAGCAATCCGAATGTGCGCACGTCGCCAATGAAGTCGTACTTTTGCTGCAGCGCCTGAAAGCCTTTGAGCATTTCTTCGCCCATGATTTTGGCGTTTTGTACAAGGCCTTCCCGCTCAATGATTTCAAGATTTTTCAATCCCACCGCGCAGGCAGTCGGATGGCCGCTGTACGTATATCCGTGCATAAGGATGCCCTTGGATAACTCGCAGAAATCCTTGTGGATCTTTTCGGAGATGATCACGCCGCCCAGCTGCGCATAGCCGCTGGATACCCCTTTGGCAAAGGTCATCATATCCGGCACTACGCCGAAATGCTCGATGCCGAAGTTTTTCCCTGTCCGTCCAAATCCGGTGATGACTTCGTCCGCGATAAATAAAACGCCATACTCATCGCAAATTTCACGCACTTTTTGGAAATAATCCGGCTTCGGCAAATTCACGCCTCCTGCCCCCTGAACCGGTTCGGAAATAAAGGCCGCCACCTTTTCCGGACCAAGTTCTTCAATTAATCGTCTCAATTCTTCCGGAGAATCTTTATCGACATAATGGAAGTCCGGTGCGGGCGAGTTGGTGAATTTGCGGAAACCTTCAATCCCCGTCGCGTTCGTCGATCCGTAAGCGAGGCCATGGTAAGACAACGAGCGGGAAATGATTTTTTGGCGGTTTGGCTGGCCTTTTAGAATCCAGTAATGGCGTGCAAGTTTAATGGCTGTGTCGTTCGACTCGGAACCGCCGGAAGTGAAAAATACCGTATTCAGGTCTCCCGGAGTCAGCTCCGCGATTTTCGCCGCCAGTTTGATTGCCGGCTCATTGCTGAACGTGGCAAAACATGAACTGAATGCGAGCTTCTCCATCTGCTCTTTCGCCACTTCCGCGATTTCCGTCCGTCCATGGCCGACATTTACATTCCAGAGGGATGACATGCCGTCAATATACGTATTGCCCTCCAAATCTTTCAAATAAATCCCTTTTCCTTCGCAAAAGATCGCTGCGGGTCCGTATTTTTGCTGCTCCTCGATGGAGGATGTAGGGTGCAGGAAATGCTTCTGGTCCAATGTTTTTAATTGCTCCACCAATTGAATTGTCATGCTATCAACCTCTTTCTATTGGAATATTTCAATTGACAAATCCCTTCAACAGACGTCTCTACTAATGAATGAGCAAATCCCGTGCCAAACGACGGAAAAATAAAAAATTTTTTATTGAAATTGAAAATAAAGTGAAAAACAGACCCGCGCATTATCCGTCCTGACCGAAAAAAATGCATAAAAACAGGCAATCCGGAAGACTTCTTATTTTCCGGACTGCCCATTTGTCCTCTTGACATTGTTGAAGAATGGGTTTGCAAAGTTTAAAACATTGAAGATTCCTTTACACCATTTATGCATTAATAAACAAACTGTTGCAATTTTGCATCACTTAAGGCAATAAAGCATCTTTCATCCGTTAATTGTATGTCACATGCTTCGTCAGTCGATACCGCTGAATTTTCCTTACCAATGTAGACTGGTTGCATCCCAATGCTTCGGCCGCTTTCCTGATGCTTTCATGTTCGGACAACGCTTGTCTGATGATTTCCTTTTCAAAAGCCGCCACCTGCTCTTTGAGCGTGCCGGTGTATTTGGAGAAATCAATGCTTTTGGCGGTTTCGGCCAGTCTTTTTGCCTGCCGTTTCGGCTTGCTTCCCAACGCCGAAGCTTCCCTCAATTCTTCGCGGACCATGCTTGCGCTGATTTTCGGCTGATTGGCCAACAATGAAACTCGTTCAATAATATTTCGCAACTGGCGGACATTTCCCGGCCAATCATATTCTTCCAGCACTTTCAAAGCTTCTTTGTCAAACGTCCGATGAATTTGGTATTTCTGTTCAATCTGCGACAAAAAATGAAAAGCGAGCGGAACAATATCTTCCCGCCGTTCCCTCAACGGCGGAATTTCGATCGGGATGATATTCAGCCGGTAATATAAATCTTCGCGGAAAGTCCCCTGCTCGACCATCTCGGCCAAATTCCGGTTGGTTGCCGCAATGATCCGCACATCAATCGGGATGGGCTTCGTGCTTCCGATCCGCTGAACTTCCGACTCCTGCAAAACCCGTAATAGCTTTGCCTGCAATTGCAACGGCATTTCCCCGATTTCATCCAGGAAGACAGTGCCGCCGGACGCGGTTTCAAATAATCCGGCCTTGCCGCCTTTGTTCGCTCCTGTAAAGGCGCCCGCTTCATAGCCAAAAAGCTCCGATTCCAGCAAGGCCTCCGGAATGGCGCTGCAGTTGATGGTCACCATCCGCTTTTCGCTTCTTCGGCTATTTAGATGGATCAGCTTTGCCGCTTCCTCTTTTCCGACACCCGATTCCCCTTCGATCAAGACCGTCGAATCCACTTCAGCGACACGCAAAATCCGTTTCAATACTTTTTGCATGACCGGGGATGTGGCGATCAGGTTTGTTTTCTTCCGTTCAAGCGCATTCAATTCTTCAATTTTTTGTTTAAACTTTTCATTTTGGATTTCGAGCTTCTTTACTTCTTCCTCCAAACTTTTCAGCCTCGACATATCCCGGGTTATAATGAGCACATATTGCAATTCTCCCGTTTCATCAAAAATCGGCTTCCCGGTCACCAAAAAGCATTTATTGTTCAAAAAAGTCTGAAAAATGGTGACATCCTCTTTTGACTCCAACACTTTCAATGTCAGCGAATCGCTCATAACCCCTTCCGCGATTAAATCCCTGGCATATCGATTGACACAATTGATGCCAACAAATTCGATATCCACATCATTTTGAAAGATGATCTTCCCATGTTTGTCGCTGATGGTAATGCCGTCCGAAATGGAGTTTAATAATTTGATGGATAAAGGATTCAAAATATCCAAATCATTGTACTGTTGAACAGGTCGGAGGCAAAACAAGATGCCGTCCGGAGAATGGACCACATGCACATAAAAATCTTCGGCCTGAAAAAATTCATTGCCATTTTCATACTGCGCATAAATTTTTTCAATTTTTTCCTTTGGAAGATTGCTGGAAAACTTTATTTGATTCTCTTGTACATAAAAAAAATGTTCCGTTTGATGAATATGTTGGACAACCATTGCCGCTCTCCCTCCCCCGACTATTTCCTTTTATTTTATATGCTATTTCCCCATCTGCAAATACAAGAAAAAGAATCTGCATCTTTTAAATGCAAGCCCTGGAATAAGGCTGGCATTAAAAGAAGCAGACCCTTTCCTCCCGTCAATTTGATTCGGATACGGTTTCCGTCACCAATGCTTCCATTTCTTTCTCCGCTTTCGCCCCTGATGCAGCCGGGCTCAATTTTCTCATGACAAAGAACAGCCCGATTGAGCAAATGAACACGGCAGTGCTCAAGTAGAATTGCGACTGCAGGCTTTCAATGAACAATTGCGAGATATAGACCGCCACAAGCAGGAAGATGGTCGCGTATGTCAAATAAGGGAAAAGCCACATCCGGATCGGCAATTTTGTATCTGTTTTCTTCACAAATTCTTTGCGGAAGCGGATTTGCGATATGGCAATGAAAATATAGACGATGATCATCAGTCCGCCCACGCAGTTCCCCAAGAAGTAGAAAATGACATCCGGCGAAATGAAATACAGCATTGCACAAATGTACGCCACGACGGTGCTGCCGATGATGGCCGGGACAGGGGCGCCCCGTTTATTTTTGATCCTCGAGAAAAACTTCGGCGCATCCCCCTGCTGCGACATGGACAGGAGCATCCGCGAACTCGTATATAATGCCGAATTCAAGACGGAAACCAATGAAACGAAAATCACAAGTTGCATCAATTCCGCCGCGATCGGCAAACCCGCCATCCGCAAAATGTTTGCGTAAGGGGCGGCCAGATTCTCGGCGTCATTCCAAGGCAAAATCATGACCATCAAAGCAACCGATCCGACAAAGAACAGCGATAAACGGAATACGACATTCCGTATTGCCCGGACAATATTTTTGGCCGGATTTTCCGATTCCGCCGCCGCAATGGCTGCCACTTCCGCTCCGCAAATGGAGAAAATCACGAAAACGATGGCCGTCAAAATCGGGATATAACCTTGCGGCGCAAAGCCGCCATGATTAACTAAAATCCCCAATCCTTCCGGCTCGAATGTCGGCCAAACGCCAATCGCCATCAGCGCCCCGACAATCAGGAAGACCACGATGGCAGTGACTTTAAAGAAAGAAATCCAATACTCGAATTCGCCAAAAGTTTTGACCGAATACACATTGATAATCGTCATGAGCAGCGTGATGCCGACCGAACCCGCCCAAACCGGGACGGACGGAAACCAGGCATTGATCATTCCGCCAATCAAAGCCGCTTCCAGACCGACAATGAATACCCAGCTTGCCCAATAAAGCCATCCTACCGTGAAGCCTGCCCAATCCCCGATATACTTGGAAGCATAGGAAGCAAAGGAGCCCATTTCCGAGTCACCGCTGTTTTTCATCCCAAGCGCCAATTCGCCGGAAGCCATTTCTCCGACCATTTGCATGATTAATACGATAATTGTGCAGGCAATCAGATAGGAAAAAACAACCGCCGGACCCGTATTTAAAATATTTTTTCCTGTACCGACAAACAACCCTGTTCCGATGACACCGCCAATGGAAATCATGGTAATGTGGCGCGTCTTTAAAGATTTTTGCAGCTTCCCCATTGAATTCCCCCTTACAAGAAAATATTAAAGTATTTTTCATTGTCAATTTTCGATATTTTCAGACATATAAGTTGGGAAATATGTCAATTTTCCCTCCGGCGACTTCAAATCAATCCCAATAAGCCAATGTACGTTTCATCATCGCTTCCCGATATTGCTCAGTGGATTTGACCAGCACCTGATTTGTTGTGTAGTCCATGATGACGCCATACCGCCGGATGACATCCAGCTGGTCAATTTCTCCGTTTTTATACATTTTCTCTACTTCATATGGACTTACGCGAAGCCAATCTTTCCGATGTTTCCGGATATACTCTCTTTCCTTTTCGGTAGCTTCATAGTCGATTTCATACAGATCGACATCCCTGTCAATTTCCCGGATGACGACCCCATAGTCCTTTCTTGCCCTTTCAATTGAAACGTAGCCGTCAATGACATCTTCCAACACGGTTTCCACATCCCTTTCCAGCGGATCGCCCAAACCGCCCCCGCCGGCGGATGGTCTTGTAAACGAATCGCCTTTTTTCATCGGGATATTCGAAAAAATGGTACCCAGGAATTGTTCCTTATCCGTGCCCGGATGCAAAACGGCTCCCTGAGGAATGGATGGCAGCCCGCCTTTGATCCCCCAAGTGATGGAACGGGAACGGTCGCAGCAATAAGACATGACCCCTCCGAATACTTCCGTTAAAACGCCGCCTTTTTCGACTCCGCATCCTCCCCGGTATTTGCCCGGTCCTCCGGAATCGGTGATAATTTCATGCTTTGTCGTAATGACCGGAGACAATCTTTCCTGCCCTTCGCAAGGCTGTACGCTGAGCCCGACGCCAAAAACCGGGGATGTTGCATTGGCGCCGTCCCGGTCGATGCGGCCTCCATGGCCACCCGCCATCCAGTCATACCACATGAAATAATTGTTCGATGCATCGCGGCGATCATAGCCGCCAATCAACAAATATTCCAGATTGAATGAACAAGCGATGGCTCGTTCCGGCATGATTTCGGACCAAATCTCAAAACACGCGTTCATGATTTTTTCAAATGCGCCGGAACAGAATCCCGTAACAGCCACCGGTTCTGGTGCATTGACCACCGAATTTTCGGGCAAAGTCGCTTTCACGACGCGGTAAAAGCCGGAGTTCAGCGGCACTTCCGGGAAAAATGTTTTGGTGCCCGCATACAAGCCCGACAACGCCGCTCCATAGCCTGCATTTAAAAAGCAGCTGATGTATGGATGGGAACCGCTTAAATCATAATGAATCTCATTGTCTTTTATTTCCATTTTCACCCGGATTGGAATCAGCCCGTCCCCCAATTCCGGATCCATGTCGATATAGTCGACTGTTTCCCAAGTACCTTCCGGCAATGACTCAATCTTTTTTCTCGTTAATCGTTCGACGTAATCCTGTACTTCCTTGAATGCTGTAAGAACCGTATCAATTCCGTATTTATCAATTAACTCCAGCAATTGTCTTTGTCCAACTTTGGCCGCTTCGACCTGTGAACGCAAATCGCCCAACCGTTCCTTCGGGACGCGCATGTTCGAGATTAATAGATTGACGACATCCGATAAATATTCGCCCCTGCTGTAAATTCGGACAGGTGGAATGCGGATGCCTTCCCCAAAATGATCCCGCGACTTTACATCAAAAGAGCCCGGGTTGGAACCGCCGACATCTGCCCAATGTCCGTTTGTTTGCATGAAGGCAATCAGTTTTCCGCCATAAAACACGGGAAGAACAACCCTTGTATCACAGAAATGGGTGCCGCCCCGATACGGATCGTTTACTAAAAATACATCTCCCGGATGGATGTCCCCTTTGAAATCCTCCAGAACCGCCTTAGCCGTCAGATGCAACGTCCCTACATGAACGGAAATGTCATGTGTCCCTTGCATCACGGTATTTCCTTCAGCATCGCAAAGGGCGCAGCTGAAATCGCGGTTATAAATGACGAATGAATAGCATGTCCTCAACATCTGTTCCGCCATTTGGTCGACCAAATTCACAAAACCGTTCTTCAACACTTCGAATGTAACCGGATCTAAAGACGTTTCCTGTTTGGAAACCACTTTTTGCAGAGAGCCCATCACCATTCCACCTTTCCGAAATTATGATTGATTTACAGAAATAATGATGTTTTTATACTGATCCACCTTCGCGGAAAACTTCGGCGGAATCACTGTCGTCGTATCCAATTGTTCAATGATTGCTGGACCCGTGATTTCCGTCTCCACCGGAATTTTGTCACGGTCATAAATTTTTGTCGTAACAAACTCGCCATCAAAATAGACTTTTCTTGTCCCTTTTAAAGCATCTTCAACGGTTCCTTCCGGTTCATATTTCGGAAACTCCGGTTTTGGCACCGTCCCAATGGCTGTGACACGGAGGCCATAAATTTCAACCTTTTGTTCCCGGTCTGAATAGGCAAACTCCCGTTCATGTTCTTTATGGAACAATTCCAAAATCTCTTCGATGGATGAACTGCTTTGGCTTACCGGGACGGACAAAGAACGCCATTGGCCTTGATATCTTAAATCAATGAAATTCATCAAAGTGAATTGCTCTTCAGGAATTCCTTCTTCCAGAAGCAGCTCCCTGGCCTCCGCCTGCATGCTTTCAAATTCTTCGTATAATTCTTCCAACGTGACTTCTTCAGCCTGTCTCAAATAAGTTTTGGAAATATCATGACGGACATCGACAAGCAGGCACCCCATCGCTGCCGCCACACCCGGATAAGGAGGAATGATCACGGTCGGGATGTTCAATTCTTTCGCCAAATATGCGCCATGCAATGGTCCCGCGCCGCCGAAGGCAACCAGCGCAAAGTCTCTTGGGTCATATCCCCGGCGTACGGATATGAGCCTTACCGCGTCGCTCATATTTGCATTGGCCACTTCAATGATGGCGTTTGCCGCCTCTTCTATGGAATAGCCGAAATGGTCGGCTATCTTTTGCACAGCTTGTTCCGCTTTCGCCACATCCAATTCCATCGTTCCGCCCAGCAATTTTTCGCTTAGACGGCCTAGCACCAAATTGGCATCGGAGTTTGTCGGTTCGGTTCCTCCACGGCCGTAGCATGCCGGTCCGGGCGAAGCTCCCGCGCTTTGCGGGCCATTTCGCAAAGAACCTCCCTCGTCGATCCATGCCAAACTTCCTCCGCCTGCCCCAATGGTCAAAATTTCAATGCTTGGGAACCCGATCGGATAGCCATATTCAATCGCCCATTCTTTCGTGATCCGGATATCGCCGTCATACATTAATGAAATATCCGTGCTTGTCCCGCCCATATCCAAACCGATGGCATTGCGATACCCGCACAATTTCGCGATATGTTTGCTGGCAATGGCGCCCGCTGCAATGCCGGAACTTGCAAGTCTGGCGGCATAACGCGGGACTGTACTGGACGTCATCACCCCTCCGCCGGAATGTAGAACCAGAATATCATCTTTGTAGCCGCGCTTCTGCATTTCTTCTTCCAACCTGTGAATATAGGTAGTCATAATCGGTCCCAACACCGCATTGATGATGGTCGTGCTCATCCGTTCATGTTCGAAGATTTCCGGCAGCACTTCGCTGGAAATACACACATACACCCCGGGCAATTCTTCCTGGAGGATTTCCTTCACTCTTCTTTCATTTTCGCCATTCACATACGCATTGATGAAGCAGACAGCAACCGATTCCGTTCCGCGTTTCTTCAGTTTTCTCGCGAGTTCACGGACCTCGTTTTCATCGACAGGCACCAAAATATTCCCCCGATAATCTGTCCGCTCCGTCACTTCGAATCGGTCACGGCGGCGAATATACGGTCTTGCCTTGTCTTTGTATGTGTCCCATATATCCTCTTTCGTCCCCCGCCCGATTTCAATGACATCCCGGAATCCTTTTGTGGTAATGAGGGCTGTTTTCGGCAGTTTCCTTTCAATGAGGGCGTTTGTTCCGACCGTTGTGCCATGTGAAAAGACTTTAATTTCTTCTCCGCTGATCTTCGCCTTGGCAATTCCTTCTAAAATTCCTTTCTCGGGATTGGATGGGGTGGAAGAGGTTTTCGTTACAAAAATTTCTCCCGTTTCCTCATCAAATACAAATATATCGGTGAAAGTGCCCCCCACGTCAATCGCTAAACGTTTTTTCGCTGCTATCATGCCATCCCCTTCTTTCTATCAAAATTTCAATCCATTACCCGAAAGCTGTTCCATCAAACATCATGATTGCCTTTTGACATCTTCATTTCTGCAAAGCAGCTGTGCCAATATTACAAGCAAACCCAATGCCAACTTTTCCTTTCGTTTCCCTATCGCTTTTTCAAGAAAATATCGATTATGGAAAATGGTTATTTGAAAAAAGCAAAAATAATAAAAGGCCCTTATGAAAGGGCATTCTGGTATCAACATCAAAACTATTTTCAATATTCCTCCATCTATATATTTTTTTATATTTCGAAAAATGAGTTTGAACGTTAAATTATTTTGTAAAATTAATAAATTTTAAATAGAAATATTCCTTTTAGCGGCGGGGAATATTTAAAATCATCATTTTTATACGCAAAAATTCATCATCTGTTGCATTTTTTCATCACCCATTCCCTGATGAATCAATTTTGCAAAGCCCGATTGAATGAACTTGCAATATTCATTTCAATCCGGTATTTGGCGACAGTCCTTCTGGATATTTGAATCCCTTCCCTCTTCAGTTGGTTTGCCAATTGGGTATCCGTTAAAGGCTTTCTCTTATTCTCCTGGTCGATCAATTCCTTGATCCTCTTTTTAATCAACACAATGGAATCCATTTTTCCGGATGCACTTTCAATCCCCTTTGTAAATAAAGATTGAAAACTGTATATGCCATGGGGTGTCTGCAAATATTTCCCCCTGATTGTCCGGCTGATCGTGGAAATATGCAGATTCAGATGATCTGCCACATCTTTTAGCCGCATCGGTTTCAATCCTGCCATTCCATATTCAAAAAAATCCGGTTGAATATCCAAGAGGAGCCTTACAAATTCATAGATGGTTTTATTGCGCTTCTCGATTCCCAACAAAAGGGCTTTTGCATCTTTTAAATATTTTTTCAGAAATTTTTTATTGTCCGTTTGTCGCTTTAACAATTCCACGTATTCTTCGTTGATTTGAATGGAAGGCAAATTTTTCTGGATCAGTTGAATGATCCATTCTCCATTTACCCGTGATACTTCAATATCCGGAACAATATAATGAACAGCGGCATCTTTATGGCCTGCCGGAAGGGGATTCAAAGATTTTATGAAATCAACAGCCTGTTGAATCTCACGGATTGTTTGATTATATTTTTTTGCCAGCTGCTTGATCTTATTTTCAGCAACCATGGATAAATCATTTTTTATGATCTCTTTGACGAAAGGAGGTGCATCTGGACAGCGATGGGTTTGAATCAATAAATACTCAATGTAATTTCTTGCGCCGACCCCGACCGGTTCCAAAGTCTGAAGCAATTGAATAAGCTTCTCCACATGTGCGGCGGTCGTCCGGAATTTTTCTGCTACTTCATGCGCTTCCACATCCAAAAACAGGCGGTCATCCAGTGAACGGATCAAAAATTTCAAGATTTTCAAATCAAAATCCCTAAGGGAAACGGTCAACGGAATTTGTTCAATAAAAAATTGTTCAAAATCAGGCTGTGCCGCGGCGCTGCGTTCTATATAATCCCACCGTTCTTCATTCGAAAAGGATGAAGGCATCCGATCTTTTACATAAGGGATTTCCAATAATTTCGCATCCCTTCCATTTCCGCAATCAATCGTCAGCAAAGGATTCTCATCCGCTTTTTCATAAAGGTATTGCTCCAGTTCCATACTGGACATTTGCAAGATTTTCAAACTTTGTATTTGTTCCACACGAAGCGTCTGCAACAAACGATTTTCCAATTTTGACTGCAGTTCCATCATGCTCCCCCCTATAATTTACTCCCCATAATTTTCCCCCTGCAATCTACTTATCTGCGCAAAAGAGAAAAAAGATGATTTTAATAGAATTTTACAACATTTTTATTGACATGTATAAAAAACTATGATTAGATTTGTAATACGATAACCATTACCGCAATACGATAAAATAAAGGGGATGATGAAATGTTTCAATTGCCGACGGTGCAATTTACCGAGGAACAGGAAGCCTTTCGTTTGGAAGTGCGCAACTTTCTGCAAGAGCATATCAAAAAGGGAACTTTCACTCCAAAATGCGATTCATGGTTAAGCGGCGTCGATCCTTCATTCTCGAAGCTGATCGGCGAAAAAGGCTGGATCGGAATGACATGGCCGAAAAAATATGGCGGGCAGGAACGGAGCACCATTGACCGTTATATTTTGACCGAAGAATTTTTGGCAAGCGGAGCGCCCGTTGCAGCCCACTGGTTTGCGGATCGACAAACGGGACCGCTGCTTCTCCGCTACGGTACGGAAGAACAAAAACAGTTTTTCCTGCCGAAAATCGCCAAGGGTGAATGCTACTTTGCCATCGGCTTAAGCGAGCCGAACAGCGGCTCCGATTTGGCTTCCGTCCGTACACGGGCCGAAAAGGTCGAGGGCGGCTGGATTGTGAATGGTCAGAAAATTTGGACAAGTAACGCCCATATATGTCATTATATGATCGCTCTTGTACGGACCAGTCCATTTGACGGAAAATACAAGCATGCAGGATTGAGCCAATTGATTATCGACTTGCGTGCGGAAGGGGTAACCATTGTTCCAATCAAGTTTTTGACCGGAGAACATCATTTCAACGAAGTCTTTTTCGATAACGTGTTTGTGCCGGACAATATGGTGGTCGGCGAAATCGGAAACGGCTGGGAACAGGGACTGGCGGAACTTGCCTTTGAACGGAGCGGTCCCGAACGGATTCTAAGCACGTACCTGTTAGTCGACGAGCTTGTGCAAGAGCTGAAGCGCCAAGGCAACAAAGAGGGGCTGAAGCAGGCCGCGAAGCTTCTTTCCCGCCTGTGGGGCTTGCGCAATTTATCCATTGGCGTTGCAAAATTGCTCGAATCGGGAGATGCGAAAAACGTGGCCATCCCCGCTTCGCTGGTGAAAGCCATTGGCACGAAGTTTGAACAAAGCGTTCCTGAAGTGGCGCGGCTTCTGGTTGAAACGTATCCAAAACTGGATGCGGAGCGCAAATTCGACCGCTACATGGCCCAGTCCATCCTGCATTCTCCTGGTTTTACAATCCGCGGCGGTACAACGGAAATTCTCTACGGTATGGTGGCGAAAGGGGTTGTGGCAAAATGAGCGAAATGAAAGAAATGATTTTGGACGTTGCCGAACGCATGTTGGAAGACCATGTGACAAAAGATGTGGTGGATGTCCTTGAAAAAGGGGAATGGGCAAAAGATGTCTGGAAATTGTTCGAGGACAACGGCATGATTTCCGTTGCAGTGCCGGAAGAGAAAGGCGGTGCCGGCGGAGACCTGGAGGACCTGTTAAACCTTGTCCGTTTGACAGGAAAATACGCCGCTCCGATTCCATTTGCCGAAACAACATTTGCCAATTTCCTGCTGGAAACCGGCAATCTCGAAACGGTTGATCAGGTTGCAACATACTCTTTGCAAGAAGGCTTGTCTTTGCAGAACGGCCAAATTTCCGGTACGTTGGACAATGTTCCTTGGGCAAGACACGCGAAACACTTGGTTGCCCTTGTACAGAAACAAATCGCGCTCATCGATTTGGCGGATGCAACGATTCAGCCGGGCAGCAACATGGCAGGCGAGCCGCGCGATACGGTGATTTTGAACAATGCAAAAGTACAGTCTTCGTCCCTTTTGACCGATGAACAAATTTTCCATTTGAAATCCATCGAAACGGCATTCAAAATCGCCTTAATGACAGGCGCCATCGAAAAAATCAATCAATTATCGGTCCAATACTCCAAAGAACGCGAACAATTCGGCCGCCCAATCCACCGATTCCAGCTGGTGCAATACCAAATCGCTCAACTGGCCGGGGAAACGGCCATCGCGCTTGCGGCGTTCAATAACGTCTGTGCCGCTGTTCAATCCGATAAAGTATTGCATGAAATCGCCTTTGCCCGCATCCGCTTTGAAGATGCCATCACTACGGTGACTGCCGTTTCCCATCAATTGCATGCGGCGATCGGTACGACCCATGAACATGCGTTGCATCAGTACACACGGCGCCTATGGTCCTGGCGTGACGAAGGAACAAGCGCCGATTATTGGAGTGGACATATCGCCGACTATTTGCTCAATCATGACGATGACCTTTGGGCATATCTCACCAAAACAACAGGGGCAGCGGTGAAAAACTGATGGTTAAAGGGAATGCATCTGAAAACACGGCCTTCATTTTCTGTCCTGCTTGCGGCTCACCAAAATCAATAGAAGATCAATAAATTTATAAAAGGAGAGAGGTTTCATGGCAGATTTGCTGTTTGAAGTGGAAAATCATATTGCGACGATTACATTGAACCGTCCGGAAGCCTACAACGCGTTCAGCGAAGAAATGATTTTAAACTGGATTCAGGCGCTGGAAACAGTACGGGATGATGATTCCATCCGGGTAGTGATTGTCAAAGGAAACGGCAAAGCTTTTTGCGCGGGCGGCGACATTAAAGCCATGCATGCGGGAGAAGGGTTCTTCAAAAGCAAAGAAGACATTTCTTCCACAGGGTTGGCACGCAAAAATTCCCTATGGAAAAAAATTCAACTGATTCCTCTTCTTCTGGAAGAGATCGATAAGCCGGTGATTGCGCAAATTCACGGCTTTGCGATGGGCGCCGGCCTGGATATGGCCTTAATGTGCGATATCCGCATTGCCGCCGCGTCCGCCAAATTGTCGGAAAGCTATATCAAAGTGGCCATTGTGCCTGGAGACGGAGGCGCCTATTACTTGCCTAAGCTTGTCGGCATTGACAAGGCTCTGGACATGTTATGGACGGCCCGGATGCTGACGGCGGAAGAAGCAAAAGAAATCGGACTTGTCACGTTTGTGGTGGATGACGACAAACTTGAGGAATTTACCCGCAACTATGCGGAAAAGCTGGCAAACGGCCCGCAAACGGCCATCCGTTTTATTAAACGGGCAGTATATCAAAGCCAAAAAATGGATTTACGTTCTGCTCTTGACTACATCTCTTCCCAAATGGCGATTGTGACGGAACTTGACGACTTTAAAGAAGGCGTGGATGCCGTTATTCATAAACGCAAGCCTGTTTATAAGTAAAGTCGCGCCGATGCAGTGCAAGGATGAAAAAATTGATGAATCCATATTCGTGCGCACATTACGAATCTTTTTTGGAGAATTCCTTTTCAACCATTCTCCAAACTACTTTCAGAGAGGAGAATTCCACATGCAACAGCCTCTGCAAAATATAAAAGTGCTGGATTTGTCCCGGGTTTATGCCGCACCGGCAGGCTCGATGATTTTGGGGGATTTGGGCGCGGAAGTCATCCGCATCGAACATCCGGATGGCCTGGACAGCATGCGCGACTGGGGGCCATTCATCAACGGTCAAAGCACCTACTATCTATGCGCCAACCGCAATAAGCGCTCCATTACGCTGGATTTGAAAACGGAAGAAGGGAAAAAGCGGCTGAAAACTCTCATCAAAGATGCTGATGTATTGATCGAAAACTTTAAGACGGGCGATATGAAGCGGATGGGGCTCCATTATGAAGAATTGAAAAAAATTAATCCCCGCCTCATCCATTGCGCGGTGACCGGTTTCGGACAGACAGGCCCCCTCGCCCATGAGCCCGGCTTTGATCCGGTCATACAGGCGATGAGCGGTCTGATGGACGTGACCGGCCAGCCGGATGGCGAGCCGACAAAAGTCGGTGTGCCGATAGCGGATATATTGACTTCCCTTTATGTGGTCATTGGGGTTTTGTCCGCATTGCGCATGAGGGACATCACAGGGGAAGGGCAATTTATCGACCTTTCGCTTCTGGATGTGCAAGTCAGCAGTTTGGCCAATGTGGCAAGCGCCTATATCAACACAGGATTCATTTCGAAACGTTTAGGGAATCTTCACAACAATGTCGCGCCTTACCAGGTGTTCCAATGCGCGGACGGGCCGCTGATGATTTGCGCGGGCACCAACGAACAATTCCGCAAATTATGCAAATTATTGGGGCGCGAAGAATGGCTGGAAGATGAACGTTTCCTTACCAACGCGCTGCGCAAAGAACATGAAGCCGATCTGAGCAGGATGATCCAAGAAATTACGATCACCAAAACGCGGGACGAATGGATTGCCCTTCTTCGGGAATACAAAATTCCTTGCGGCAAAGTGCATACCATCGCCGAAGCGCTTGAACAGCCTCAAGTGAAAGCCCGCAACCTGATCGGGGAACTCGAACACCCCCAATACGGAAAAATCAAATTCATCAAAAATCCGTTGCAGTTTTCCGGCTTAAATATCCAGTACAAACTTGCACCTCCATTGCTTGGCGAACATTCCGGCGAGTATCTGGAACAGCCTTTGAACACGAATCAGCCATGAATGCTGAATTCATATGAAACCTTCAAAAAAATCCTATATAATATTGAAATAGCGAATCCAATCGAATCATGCGATTTCCCTTTGAGACGGTTTGACGGAACGGACGAAAAACGGACAGCAAGCAAGAAAAAAATTCATTGCATGAAGTAGGTGTAAGTTCATTGAATAAGGAAGCACATGAAAAAAACTATACAATAGCCTCTTTGCATAAAGCGATCCGTGTATTAAAAGCTTTTTCAAATGATGAGCCGAGACTTTCTTTGACTGAACTCAGCAAAAAAACGGGGATCACGATTTCCAGCTTGCAGCGCATCGTTTCCACTTTTGTGGCGGAAGGATTTTTGCACAAAGACAAGCATACAAAGCGCTATCAATTGGGGCATTCTTTATTGTATTTGGGCAATTTGGTAAAGCAAGAGTCGAGCTTAATACTTGTGGCCGAACCGATTTTGAAGCGGCTGAACGAGGAAACGAAGGAAAGCATTTCCTTAAATATCATCGATGGTACTGAACGGAGATGCATATTGAACTTTGATTCTTCCTATCCCCTTTCCACAAAAATGCTTGTAGGGGATACATCCCCCCTTTATGCGGGGGCTTCATCCAAAACGTTGCTCGCTTTTATGCCCAACTATATGGAATATGTCGAACATGTTCAATTAGAGAAAATTACCGAAAAAACCGTAAAAACGAAAGAGCAGCTGCTGAAACAGCTGGAGCAAATCCGCAGGCAGCGGTATTGCATCAGCTGCGGCGAAAGAGTCCGCGGCGCCTGCTCCATTTCCGTCCCGATCTTAAATGCGGCACGGGAATCCATTGCATCGATCAGTATTGTCATCCCGGAAATCCGGTACACCGATTACGACGAAAAAGAACTTATTCAAAAAATGCAGCAAGCCGCAAAAGAAATCGAAGACCAATTATATTAAAAAGCGCCTGGCAGTTCACGGTTGCCGGGCGCTTTTTATAAACTTCACATTCGCTTCGTGGCACTTTATCAAGCTTCTTTTATAAGGATATGGCTCAACCAAATGCTCATGTCCGGCATTGGACTCGACGGCCCGGATCAAGTTTTGGATATATCGGAGGCCGTCGTTTTTTCTTTTTAGGATTTCATTTTTGCCGAACGCCGCATGCCCATGCCCCGGTATCATGACGTGAATTTCATGGTTATCCAAAATCATGTCCGTTTTTTCCAAAGTTTCGATGTAATCTTCCACACTTGAATAAATAAACGGAAATTCGATATCGGATAAATAATCCCCCGCAATCCATATGCCAAGGGGCTCCACAATGGCAAAAATGCCATCATCGGTATGGCCCTTCGCTTCATAAAAAGTGAGCACGGTTTGGCCCATTCTCAGCTGCTGGCCGTCTTTCTCCACGGCAACATCCACTTCCGGATAAATCAACGGGTATTTCCGGTCGAGATAATACTCATCATCAAAGGCCTTCCCTTGTTCAAGAATCTCATCCGGATTTTTCGCCGTAAAGGCTTCGCTTGCAATCACGGTCGCTTCCGGAAATGCCCCCGCCCCCACAATATGGTCCCAATCGGAATGGGTGAAGAGGAGATAAATCGGCCGGTTTCCCTTCACGCTTTGCACATATTGTTGAATTTCCCCGATTTCCATAGGAAGAAAGGCCGGATCGGCGACTATGACGCAATCGTCCGTTTGAATGACCGTGGATACGGTTTGATAGATTTGGCTTTCGAAGATGGTGAGATGTTTGTCTTTGTACCGGATCACATGTTTCACTCCATACATATATGGTCTTAATAAAAAAAATACTGGTGAAATTGCCGAAATACAAGCCCCTCTTTTCCCGGCATTTAAAAAGGGAACTGAGGATTCTATCCTGAGTTCCCTTCTCTCATAAATATATTTAACTGTTTGCAGCACTCTTATTTTAAGAAATCCGGATCAAGGTATTTCGGATTAGGGTAGTCATAGAAGCCTTTGCCGTTTTGCACGCCCAGGCGGCCTTTATCCAGGAATTCTTTTTTCAGATACTCGGCAATTTTCTCCGCTTCCTTGTCCCCGGCTTTCGCTCTTGCAAGGCATAAATTGTAAGGGGTGTTGATGCCGACCACATCCAGAATGGCGAAAGGCCCTTTTGGAGCGCCTGTCGCAATAATCCATGTTTTATCCACCGTATACGGGTCAGCAACGCCGTTGACCACCAATTTTTGCGCGGCATCCAAGAATGGAACGAGCAATGAATTAAGGATATATCCCGGCTGTTCTTTATATAATGGCAGCGGCACCATGCCAATCGCTTTCGCAAATTCAATCACTTCTTCAAACACTTGTTGGTCCGTACCGTCATGTTTCATGATTTCTGCCGTATTGTGTTTCCAGATTTCATTGGCAAAATGCAAATTCAAAAATTTCTCAGGTCTTCCGGAAATTCCGGCAAATTGGCTTGGCAGCATCGTAGAGGAGTTCGAAGCAAAAATCGTCTTTTCATCCGCCACTTCCGCCAATTTTTTATAAAAATCCGCTTTGATTTCGTACACTTCCGGCACCGCTTCGATGACAAGGTCTGCATCTTTCACCGCTTTTTCCAGATCTGTATAAAAAGTCAAATTATTATAAGCTTTCTCTACCTCTTCTTCCGAAGCTCCCAACTCTCTTTTGTACGCTTCTTGCCAAGAACGGATTTTTTCTTTCCCTTTTTCCAAAGATTCCTCATTAATATCATAAACATTCACCGGGAAACCCGAAAACGCTGTCTGAAACGCGATTTGGCTTCCCAATACACCGCATCCTGCTACAGTCACACGTCGAATATTCATGGCTATGCCCTCCGTTTCTCTTATCAACTCTACAATTATTTTACAACTATAATTTCGGATATTATATAGTTTGTTAATTTTTTCACAAATTATATATAAATAATTCAATAATTTTTCTTACTTCTGCGGAATGTTTCACTGTTCCAAATTTCAAACCGGGCCAACAATGATTTCTATAACAAAATAATGAATTGTTGAAACAGCGATTGAGTATTATTAATCAAAAAATAAAAGAGGCCTTGCTTAAAGTAGAAGCCTCATCATAATTTTCTATATCTCCTTCGTAAACCGGCATCGCGGATTATTGCTGCATCCATAAAAGGAGCCGTATTTTCCGAAGAATCAAATTTCCTCCGCATGTTGGGCATTGATGCTGATTGACCGCTTTATTATAGTTTTTCTTTTGTGCACGGAGATTTTCCCGGACGGCTTTGACATGCTGTTTCTTTACCTGTTTCTTTTCATATTTATCCTCAATGACCAATTTGCTTAATTTTCGATTGATTTCCCCCAATTCTTCGGGAGGTATGACCACTTCATCCCATTCTTTAATAGATTTCAGCAGTTGAGGAGGCTGAATGACTTTGCAGACTTAAAAGGTTTTTGGTATCCTTTATTTTTTCCGGCACATATTTTATAATTCTAGCGGACTCTAACTGCCAGAAGGGGTAAATGTGATGGTATTGAAAGTTTCCAACTCAGAAAATAAACGTCTTTACAAACCATTCCGAAAAACGATTATGGAATACAACATGCTTGAGGAAGGAGACCGGGTGGCGGTCGGCTTATCAGGGGGAAAAGACAGCTCTACATTGCTTTATCTGTTGACATTGCTGAAACAGCAGGCCCCATTTCATTTTGACATCGTCCCGATTACATTGACGCTCGGCTTCGATGGGATGGACCTTTCCCCGCTCCAAAACTACGTGGAAAGCCTTGGGCATGAGCTTCATATCAAAGAAACGAAGATCAGCCAAATCGTTTTTGATATACGCCAGGAAAAGAATCCTTGCTCTTTGTGTGCCAACCTGCGCAGAGGGATTTTATACGATTACGCCAAATCCCTCGGCTGCAATAAAGTCGCATACGGCCACCATCTGGATGACGGCATTGAAACGTTCTTTATGAATCTTCTGTTTGGCGGAAAATTGGGCGTGTTCCGTCCTGTATCTTACATGAGCCGCCTGGATATTACATTGATCCGTCCGATGATTGCCATAGAAGAAAAATTTATCATCCAATTTGTCAACTCAAGAGAAATTCCGATTATCCATAATCCTTGCCCTGCGGATAAAAACACTAAACGGGAAGAAATGAAAGTACTCGTCAAAGCATTAAGCGAAAAATACCCAAATGTGCGCCAAAACTTTTTGCATGCAGTAAAAAATGTGCGGGAAGAGGATTTTTGGAAAGTGGACAAATAAACTGTGGGCAGGAACCCACAGTTTTTATTCGTCTTTTCGCTCTCGAATTGAGGGTTGTTACGTAAGCCCGAATTCAAATGACGCATTGAAAAACTTAAAACAGGGATTAAAAAAGCGTACCTATTAGTACGCATGACAAATAGCCCTACAATCTTGAATTTTTTCAGATTGAGGGCTATTTTGCTATTGCACATGATTCACGTATATTTTTAGACCAAGGCAAGTAGCGATCGATTATTTCTGGTTGCTGATGGATTGGGAGGTTTGGGAGTTCTGTCAATACTTTGACCAAGTATTGATAGAAATCAATTCCATTAGCTTTTGTCGTTTCAGCTAAACTCAAACAAACGGCATTGGCATCAGCTCCCAATTCACTCACAGAGAAAAGCCAGTTCTTCCGACCAATCACACTCGGACGAATCGCATTTTCTGCTGGGTTATTGTCAATCGCAATTCGACCGTCATATAGAAATGCTTTTAGACCTTCGGCATGTTTCAAGGTATAGTTTGCCGCTTCCGCAAGGGCACTTTTGCCGTAAAAAGGAGATTCATCTACCCATTGTAAGAATTCTTCCACAATCGGTTTGGAATATTTTTTTCGTGCTTTTCGACGTTTGCTTGGTGAAAGTTTCTTAAACTTTCGTTCCAATTCGTAGAGTCGATTACAATATTCTACACCTTTTTCGGCGTTTTTACTGTTGGCTTTTAGCCATTTTCTACGCACATGTGCCCAACAATTGGCGAATGTGACGTTAGGTAAACCAGCGTATGCAGAATATCCGTCACAAATGATGGTTCCCT
>NZ_VIGD01000023.1 GCF_006569205.1 Ureibacillus terrenus | reverse complement strand
TCAAACTCTCCAAAAAGAATTTGATTTCGCTCAAATTGTTTGTCCGAATCCGGTCCGCCGACGGGGCCGGCAAACCGGAATTGTTTCTGGCATCAACGCTTTGGTGTTCAGTTTTCAAGGTTCATTTCATGCTCGACGATTTTTTCCATCTTTCGACGACTTTTATATCCTATCATTTTTTATTCATGAAAGTCAACACTTTTTCATAAGTTTTTTTAGAAACGGTTTGATTCATCAAAAACTCAAAAAGGGGACAAACTGATGTTGCGTAAAATAATCATTCCACTATTCATTATAGTGGTAATTTTGTTGTTAATTTATCCACAGAAAAATTCAATCATATCCGTTTTTCGAATGACAGATCAACCCCTGGTCATATCGAAAGGGAATTACGGTCAATCTTTAATAGTGGAAATTTCATTTACCCATGACGAATTGCCGCAATGGCTGGAATCCTTAAATGCACCTTACCCAATTTTAATGCTGGATGCAAATTGGATTGAACGTTCCCCGAAATTAGTGGAATTGATTCGTAAAAAGAATATTCCCACTGGTTTATTGGGCGGAGTGGGCAAAGAGGAATATAGCGTAAATGCATTCAAAAAAGAAGTGGAGATTTATGAAAAACATTTTAATAAGAAACCCCTTTGGTTTATGACAAGAGATTATGAATTCCCCGATGAAATTAAACAGGCAGCTTTCAATGAAGAAATCAATTTAATATCTCCGACTCACATTTATAAAGAAGGAAAAAAATACAATGAAATCAAAGGAGCTATCATCAGCTTGCAAATACACGAACATTCAAAACCCAATTTCAAAAACCTTCCAAGATTCATGCAATCCCATAAGTTTATTTCTTTAGAAGAGAATATATTCGGATATACGTTTAAGTCGACAAAAATGCCATGACGCAATATTCCACAAAATAATATCCTGTATGATTCCTAAAGTCCCCAAAAAAAGCTGTCCGGAAAGTTACCACTTTCGGGACAGCTTTTTACATCCATTCATTGTGCAGCATCAGGATTATGGGTTTCCATTTTCTGTTTTCTCGCCTTTTTGCGTTCCTCCAATTTTTTTCGGTCTTCTTCAGATTTTTTATTGTATTTTGGCAATGCTAACAGCTGATAAGCGTTGACGGCCACTAACGGAAACAATAGCAAAGCGACATATGTATCGATATTCCCTTTGCGCCCCATAAGCGGAATAACCCATTCCAGGCAAGTAATGACGATCATAAAGAACATTGAGGAGATGAAAATATGCTTTTTGCCTGTTAATTGGACTTTTTTCATCGCAGTCGCAATTGCCGAAAAAATCAAAACAATTAACAATCCCCCATATAATAACCAATCTTTAACGTTTTCAGCGGCAGGTGCGAAGCGGAAAAAAATTAAATCTCCCACAACAACGATCATTAATAAAACTTGCACCCAATTCCATAATGTCAGCGTTCTAAAAACTCCTAACCCGATTTGATGAATTGTCAAATAAGCAAAGAATCCGGCCTGGGCGATGACGCTCATCGTAAAGCCCAAAAAAATCATCCAAACAAAAGCGGCCAAAAACTCTCCTATTTCCCCTGCGGACAAGTATTCATAAAAAAAATTCCAGCGAATAATAATACCTGCCAGACCAGTAACAACTCCGCCAATAAGCATGCACATCAAGAAGAATTTAAACCAATTTCGTATTGTCACGTTCATGCTCCCCTTATCTTTTCAATTTAATCATTATTTTATCAATCGTTTTTTAAAAAAGCTATCCAAGTTCTAAACATGTACATATTTAAGAAGAGATTTGTGAACAATAATGAAAAATAGAGCCTTTATGCAGAAAGGACTGAAAAAGGTGAAAAATCCCCTGTTCAATCGTTTGGTAACCTTGTTCTTACTATTGGTCTTGTTGGCAAGTTGTTCCGATTCACCGAATTCCCAACCTTCCTATGAAGAAGTGAAAAAAATTGTCGTGGACGCGATTCAGACAGAAGAAGGAAAAAAGGCGATTCGACAGCTGTTGGAAGATCCTAGTTTCCGGGAGCTGATTGTTCTGGAACATGATGAAGTGGAGTCATCCATCACTAATTCATTATTGTCCGAACAGGCCCAAGACTTTTGGAAAAAAACCTTTGAAGATCCAAAATTTAAAGAATCGATGGCCAAAAGCATGAAAGAACAGCAAACGGAAATCATGAAACAATTAATAAAAGACGCCTCTTATCAGGAAGACTTGATTGCCTTTTTTGGACAACCGGAAATGAAAAAAGAATTGGGATCTGTCCTAAAAAGTGCAGATTTTAGGACAGAAATCGAAAAAATTGTGATGGAAACAATCGACAATCCATTGCTGCAAACAAAATGGCAAGAACTGATTAAACAAAGCGGCCAGGCTAGCGGTTCCAAAGAAAAAGAGCAAGAAAACACCGATGGACAAGGACAAAGTCAAGGACAAGAAGGCGGAGGAAATTAATACAAAAAGGTAAGCGGATGGACAGCCATCCGCTTACCTAATTTTATTCCAATTTATTAACTATTTTTTTGGCAATATCTAAATAAATTTTGCCCGTTGGATGGTTTTCATCATAAATGGAAGGGGCAAAATCGTCATCATCCCAATCAGGTTGTCCCAGTGGGATTTGCCCTAATAAATCGGTACGCAATTCTTCCGCCAATTTTTGTCCGCCGCCTTTTCCAAAGACGTATTCCCGTTCGCCGGATTTTGACTCATACCAGGCCATGTTTTCAATAACGCCAAGTACTTCATGATTTGTTTGCACAGCCATCGCTCCAGCACGTGCTGCAACGAAAGCCGCTGTTGGATGCGGAGTCGTCACAATAATTTCTTTTGAAGCCGGCAAAGCCTGATGGACATCAAGTGCCACATCTCCAGTTCCTGGAGGCAAGTCTAACAGAAGATAATCGATATCTCCCCACTCAACATCGCGGAAGAATTGGTCCAACACTTTGCCCAGCATTGGCCCGCGCCAAATAATCGGTGCATTGTTTTCCACGAAAAATCCCATGGAAATGACTTTAACCCCTTTGCGCACCACAGGATAAATCCGGTCATTTTTGACAGTCGGCATCTCTTCAATTCCCATCATATCAGGAACGCTAAATCCGTAAATATCCGCATCAATCAAGCCGACTTTTTTCCCTAAACGGGCTAAAGCGACCGCCAAGTTGACGGAAACCGTCGATTTTCCGACTCCGCCTTTCCCTGATGCAATGGCAATGACTTTGACCGTAGATAAAGGCGATAAAATGTCATGAGTTTCCGCTTCACTGGCCGTACCGCGGAAACTTTCGATCACTTCTGCCGGCAATTCTTCAAATCGGATTCCGACAGTGGAGGCACCGGCTTCTTTTAATTTTTCAACAATTTTCATTTGCAATTGCAATTGTTCCGGCGTATTCGTTTTGGCAATGGCAATTTTTACACTGACATGATTTTTTTCTTCTTTTATTGATACATTGACAATTCCGTTTGTTTCTTTAAGCGTTCTATGTAAAAACGGGTCTTCCAGCTGTCCTAAAATTTCACGGACTTGTTGTTCATTAATCACATTAAACACTCCCCTAAATATGCTTCCAATGATAGTATAAGTATAACACACTGATTGTCCATTAATAGCCATATTTAAACTGCTTTCATTTTATCATTGCTGTTGCTTATTCAATCTCCATATTAACGTAGTTTTCAATACCTTTTACAATCGCGTCCGCCATTTTTTCCTGGTATTTTTCATCAGTCAGCAAGGCCCTTTCCTCAGGGTTGCTTAAAAATCCCGTTTCCACAAGAACGGCAGGTGCTTCCGCTTTTTTCAACAAGTAAATTTGTTTGATTGCTAAAGCTTCCCGATCGGTATTCTTCAGCTTTTCTTTTATTGAAGATTGGATGGCTTTTGCAAGCAGTTCGCTATTCGGATGCCCTTCTTTATGATAAAAAACTTGCGCGCCCCTCCACTTTTCTCCGGGAATTGCATTCGCATGAATCGTGATGAAAATATCCGGATTATTTTCTTTCACAATTTCTTCCCGCAAAAAGATGTCCTGTTTTTTTCTTTCTCTTAAAGTGGCAAATTCTTCACCTGGTGCATGTTCAGAGAGTACATCGCCATCCGTTGTTCTTGTCATCACCACTTCAGCACCCAAACGTTTTAAATTTCTTTCCACCTTTTTTGCAATCGCCAGTGTAATATCTTTTTCCACCACATTTTCCGCCGATGCTCCCCCATCAATTCCTCCATGGCCCGCATCGATGACAACTTTTACCCCTGCCAACGGTTCAGGGAGGAAAAACCTGTTATCCGATGCGCTTGTCTCATAAATCACCACTAATAAACAACAGAGCAAAATGACAATTAGTGCAAGCCATCGTTTCAAATCTACTACACCGCCTTTTGCAACCTTTTGCACTACTATACGCAGGAAAGAATGCTTGTATGAGTAAAGAATGTTGATAACTTTCCGAGAAAAAAACTTAAGAATCGACTTGGGGAGAAACTTCTTGTTTGGCGATTTAATTGAAAGAATTCTCTTATTCCAATCGAATCCGGGATTTTACCTTAAAAAAACTGCCCCAAAATTTATCGGGACAGTCCCTTTCTAAATCTCTGCGCCTTGATAATATTCTTTCTGCAACTTGGCGTAAAATCCATCGAGTGCCATTAGCGAATCGTGGTTTCCTTGTTCCACAATTTTTCCTTCTTTAATGACTAATATTTGATCCGCATTTTCAATGGTTTTTAACCGATGGGCAATAACAAAACTTGTCCGGCCCTTCATGAGATTATTTAACCCTTTTTGAATATGCACTTCCGTCATGGTATCTACGTTTGAAGTCGCTTCATCCAAAATTAAAATATCCGGATCTTTTAATATGGCACGGGCAATGGCAATCAGTTGCCGCTGACCTTGGCTCAAATTTTTTCCTCCCGATTCTATCATCGTTTCATACTGATTCGGCAAATACTTGATAAAGGAATGGGCATAAGCAATTTTCGCCGCTTTTTCCACTTCCTCATCGGTCGCATCAAGTTTTCCGAATCGAATGTTTTCTCTGACGGTTCCTGAAAATAAATATGTGTCCTGCAGCACGACACCGATGGAATCCCGCAGGTGTTCCAGAGAGTAATACTGGATATTTTTTCCATCAATCAAAATTTCGCCGCTTGTCGCGTCATAAAAACGGCTTAATAACTGTACAATCGTTGTCTTGCCCGAACCGGTCGGGCCCACCAGAGCCACAACTTCTCCCGCACGCGCTTTAAAAGAAATATTTTTTAATACCGGCTGATTTTTTACATACTCAAAACATACATTCCGAAATTCAACATTTCCTTCCAACGGCTTTCTTGGAAGGGAGTTAGGGGAAATCATGATTTCAATCCGCTCATCTAATACCTCAAATACCCGTTCTGCTCCGGCGATGGCCGATTGAAAGGTATTTAATAAGTTTGAAAGTTGGTTAATCGGCCGGAAAAACTGTCTTGCGTAGGTTAAAAAAGATGTGATGACGCCTACCGTCACAAGGGAATGAACGGCCATCACCGCGCCGACGCCTATAATGATTCCTTGTCCAAGGTTGTTGATCAAGTTATTTGTCGGACCTAATAAACCGGATACAATTTCCGATTGCATTGCGGAATGGCGCAGCCTTTCGTTGGCTTCTTTAAACCGCTCAATGGTTTGTTGCTCCCGTCCAAACAATGTCACAATTTCAGAATTGGAAATCGTTTCTTCGATATATCCATTCAAGTTTCCCAAATCCCGCTGACGATTCCGGTAATTCACGCTGCTGCGTTTGATAATTTGTTTTGTTGACCACACAATCAGCGGAACAACAAAAAGGGTGACAACCGCCAAAACCCAATTTAAATAGAGCATGGCAAGGGCGGTGCCAACAAGAGAGAGGATGGACGATACAATTTGAATGACGCTTTGGGAAAGGGCAAAATTCAAATTATCGATATCATTCGTCATTCTGCTCATCAAGTCGCCCTGCTGCTTTTGATCGAAGTATGGAATCGGCAATAACTGCAGCTTTTCGAACAGTTCGAGCCTCAAATTTTGAATCGTTTTGAGCGAGGCTCTGATCATGATAAACGTTTGCAGCCAAGTTAAAAGGGAGGATGCAATGAATACGGCTGCAAGCAACACTGCCATCCGGATCGTTCCTTTGATGTCAAGAGGCAAAATATAATGGTCGATAATGAATCCAATCATAAAAGGGCCCAGTATATTTAATACAGATGTAACGATTACCAGGAGGATGACGCTGATTACACTTATTCTTTGCTTTTTTAAATAACTCCAAATCCGTTTAAGAGCAGCCTTTTGATTTTTTGCTTTGGCAGCCGGACCTCTGCCACGGCCCGGACCTCCTCCTCTGCCGGAAATGGATTCCTGCAATCTATTCATTCAGCACACCCCCCTTTTCAGCTTGAGATGCCATAATTTCTTGATAGTGGACACTTGTTTTTAATAATTCTTCATGGGTCCCTTGTGCAACAAGCCGGCCGTCCTCCAGAACGAGAATCAAATCTGCATCTTTAATGGAAGAAATTTTAGATGCCACAATAAACTTCGTGCTTCCCTTGAGTGCTTTCTTCATATTGCTTTGAATCATCTTTTCGGTAATGCTGTCCACTGCCGATGTTGTATCATCCAAAACCAAAATCTTCGGCTTTCGTATTAATGCCCGGCTCATCGCCAACCGTTGTTTTTGCCCGCCGGATAAATTTGTCGCCCCTTGGGTTAATACATGTTGTTCTTTTTTATCCAATTTTTCTACAAATTCATAGGCATCCGAAGCGGCCAGCGCTTCCCGGATCTCCTCTTTTGTCGCATCCATCTTTCCGTATTTCAAGTTTTCTTCAATCGTTGTCGAAAACAGTGCGGCCTTTTGAGGCGCGAAAGCCATGGCGCCTCTGAGGGTCTCCAGGTCGTATTGCCGGATCGGAATGCCGTCTATATAAATTGTTCCTTCATCCACATCCATCAAGCGGGCAAGCAGTTTCATTAATGTGGATTTACCGCTGCCGGTCATGCCGATGATTCCGACAGTGCTTCCCGCTTTTGCTTCAAAGGAGATGTTTTTCAACACCGGTTCCACATGTTTGTTATAAGAAAAACTCACATTCTCGAACTTCACATCTCCCCGTATTTCTTTTTTCACAGGCTGATCCGCATTCGTAATCTCAGGCAGTTCCTCCAACACGACTACAACCCGTTCCGCGCTTGGAATCGCCCGGGCAATTTGGATCAGAACATTGCTGGAACTCATCAGGCCGTTCATAATCATCATTAAATAGTTGATAAATGCGACAATCACCCCGACTTCCATCACACCCGCTTCCACCTTTATGCCACCGAGGGCAAGAGCCAATACGATTCCTGCATTCACTACAAACTGGGTGATCGGCATAAGAGCGGCAATCACTTGTTCGGCGGTCATATTCCGCATGGTTAACGCTTGGTTGATTCCGGCAAATTGCTCCACTTGGTGCCGCATACAGTTAAAGGCCTTAATAACGCGGATGCCTGCCAAATTTTCCTGCACCCGTATATTGATTTGATCAATAGCTTCCTGTACTTTTCGGAACAGCGAAATCGACAGTTTAATAAACAGATATAAACAGATGATCAATACAGGAACGACGAAAAACAACACTGAAAATAACTCTCTTGCCGTAATGAACACCACAATCACGGCCCCGACAAACATCAAAGGCCCCCGGACAAAAATTTTCAGCAGCATGTTCAACGCCCGCTGCAGCATTTCAATATCATTGGTCAAGTTGGTAATCAGTTTCCCCAACGTAAACCGATCCTTATTGGTGTTTGAAAAATAAGTAATGGTTTCATATAAATCCTCCCGGACATCGGACGCAAAATTTACCGCCGCTTTTGAGCTGAAATAGGAACAGCCGGCCCCACCCAGCCATCCGATTATTGCGCATGCCATCATGGCAGCAAACATCGCAATGATGTGCGGGGTATCATTCGCCGCGATTCCTTCATCGATGATTTTTTGTATAATTGTCGGCTGGATCAAATCCATCACGACTTCCAGCACCATAAGAATCGGGGCAAGAATAGCGAAATGCTTATAAGGCTTTAAATATTTTGAAAGCTTCCATGCAGCCCGCATTTTATAACTCCTTTTCTAATCCATCAAATCGCAATCATTGTATACATTTGTATACAAAATTATTAACTGCATTGTATACAATTGTATATTTTATCGTCAAGCCAAACTTCCAAACTCGATCCGCTAAGCACATTCCTATTTCGACATTAGCATTCCTCTTCAGACAATTGACTCCGAAAAATCTTGACGAAAACATATTTTCATCTTACATTTATAAAAAACAGAATATTTACAGCAATTAGGTGCCCGTCGTGACGGGAGAATAGGGAATAAAGTGAGAATCTTTAGCGGACCCACCACTGTATTGGGGAGCAATATGGAAAATGCCACTGGGAAACCGGGAAGGCCCATATTTGCGATGAACCTGAGCCAGGAGACCTGCCTAATTGCTTTAAACATACAGTACGATGGTAAAGTCTGTAGTTTATTTGGCATGCCAATAAACTGCAGACTTTTATTATTTTAATATAACATTGATACTAATGATGGGGGAGATTGGAATGGAACTATTGCAAGCGACCTTGGAAAGCATCACGGAAGCAAACAAAGAAATGATGGAAAAGGCAAAAGAAAAAGTTGATTCTCTTTGCAAACCTTTAGGCAGTTTAGGAAAATTGGAGAAAATCGCGATACAGCTTGCCGGTATTACAGAGAAACTTGAACTCGACGTATCCAACAAAGCGGTCATTGCATTGGCCGCGGACCACGGGGTGTATGAAGAAAACGTATCCAACAATCCTCAATTTGTAACGGTAATGCAGGCCATTGGCTTTGCCAAAGGTTTTACGGGAGTTTGTGCCATTGCAAGAGCGGCGGGAGCAAAAGTGGTTTCCGTCGATGTGGGAATCAAGGAAGATTTGCCGGAAAGTTCAGGGGTCATCAATAAAAAAGTAAGATACGGTACTGCCAATATGGCCAAAGGGCCGGCCATGTCACGGGAAGAAGCCATACGGGCAATTGAAGCGGGAATCGAAGTGGCCAATGAACAAGTAAAACAAGGTGTTAACGTATTGGCAACCGGCGAAATGGGCATCTGCAATACAACCGCCAGCAGCGCCGTCTTGGCCGCGCTTTTCAAGTATGATCCTGCTGAAGTAACCGGAATGGGGGCGGGGGTGGATAGCCTCCAACATAAAATTGATGTGATTCGCAGGGCAATCGAAATCAACAAACCAGACCCTGAAGATCCGATTGACGTTTTGGCAAAAGTCGGGGGACTGGAATTGGGCGGAATGGCAGGAGTTGTCCTAGGCGCGGCAGCCAACCGGGTGCCTGTCGTAATTGACGGTTTCATTTCCACGGTTTCCGCATTAATCGCTTATAAATTGGAGCCAAAGGTAAAAGATTACATTATTCCGTCCCATTTGTCCGAAGAACCCGGTGCAAAAATCGCAAGCGAATTATTGGGAGTAGAACCGATGCTGAACATGAATATGAGACTTGGCGAAGGTTCCGGGGCTGCCCTTGCTTTCCCGATTCTCGACGCTGCATGCTCGATGATCAATACAATGACAACCCTTGAACAATCCGGGGAATATATGCAAAAAGTGATGGCCGATCAAATAGTCTAAGATTCTTTTCTATATAGAAAAAGGCTGTTTAAGAAGCTTGCCGCTTTCTAAACAGCCTTTTTATGTTCATTTTTATTCTGATAAGGAAAGACGGTATATTTTATCATCATTCTCCCTTGGACTTCCCCGTCCATCGGTATTATTGGTAATGAAATAGAGGAAATCCCCTTCAATATACACATCGCGGATTCTCCCAAAACCGGCAATGACTTCTTTTACTGTTCCTTCTTTTAAATCAAATTCCAACACGGCTTCCCCTCTTAATGCTGCAACATACAACTTCCCTTCCTTATAGGCCATTCCGGATGGCGCCCATGTCCGTCCTGAACCGGATGTAAACAGCGGCGACACCAATCCTTTCCTCTTATCATTTCCTTCGATGTCCGGCCAACCATAATTTTTTCCCGGTTCAATCCGGTTAATTTCATCATTGGCGCTGTTGCCATGTTCGCTTGCATACATCGTTCCTTCCGGAGACCAGGACAAACCTTGAGGATTCCGGTGGCCATAACTATATACATAAGAGTTGGGGAATGGGTTATCTGCAGGAACGGAACCATCCAAATTGAGCCTTAAAATCTTTCCGCCCAATGTATATACATTCTGGGCTACAGACGGCCTCAATGCATCTCCCGCAGTGGCATAAAGTTTGCCATCCGGGCCAATTTTCAACCTTCCGCCATGATGGACCGGGCCGCTCGGTATCCGGTCGAGCAATACCCCTTTCTCAACCCATATATCACTTTCCAATCTTAAACGGACAATGCGATTATATTGTCCGTTTTCATCTGTGTAAGTGTAGTACGCAAATGCCTCATGGGACCTATCAAAATCCGGAGCCAGAACAAATCCCAGGAATCCGGCTTCCGCAGCTTTTGCAAGAGGCTTCTCCAATTGAACGGACTGTCTTGCCGCTTGCCCATCCTCAATTTTCACTATATTTCCCACTCGTTCCGAAAGATAAAAAGCTTCCCCCGCTTTTTCAATGGACCATGGAATTTCAAGGCCTGTTGCGATAATTTCAAGATCATCTTTAGAGGTTTTGGCTGTTTGGGGAACGGGAGGTTCGGACGAACAAGCGGTTAATAAGATGATTCCAAAGAAAACGGCCAAGGCTTTTATCAGCTCCATCTCCTTTGCCTCCCCTCTTAGTGGTTTATTTGCGTCATACCCTGAAAAACCGATTTTAAAACTAAAGTAATCGAAATTCTTCCGGTCCAACGTATGCGGGGAGGGCAACTGCACATGTGACGAATCTTTGGAGCCTTTTCCGTACAAAAGAGATTTTTCAGCTATTACCCTATCCATTCATCTATCAAAAAAGAGCGAATTGCATCCATCCGCTTTCAAACGAAGTACCTTTGCAGATTATATTATGAAGATTTTCTTTCTTCTTTCATCACCAATAACGGGTCCTTTCCATCATAGGGAGGATAGATTTGCGGGTGTAAAATGGCCGCCAGCTTGGTTAATCCCTGCAATAGTTTGAGGGAAGGGCGGCAGAATAGCGCCTCCTCTAAGATATGGAACTCATTATTTTGTATCGCTTTTATTTCCTGGATACCCGGGCGTTTGAAGATGACTTTCGGGTTGATTTTTCCGGTTTGCACCCCCACCCAGGCAACACAAAAGACATCCGGGTTCCTTCTTTTCACTTCCTCCCAATCCGTCTGTACATTTGCCTCCCGGAAATCCTCAAAGATATTTCTTCCTCCGGCTAGTTCAGCCAGTTCCGTCAGCCAATTGGATGCTCCTGGAGTGAAAATCGGCTTTGCCCACCATTCAAAATAAACATTTTTGGGATGCTCCACTTGTTTGGATAAATTCCGGTATTTCTCGAGATGTTCTTCAAATACACGATAGATTCTCTTCGCTTCATCCAGTGTATTCGTCACTTCTCCGACAAATAATAAGCATTCCCCGACTTCGGCAAGCGTCTTTGGATTCGGCACAATGACATAAGGAATATTCCGTTTTTCCAATTCTTCAATGTTCCTTTCCATCCCTGGCACGGAAAGGGAAGCCAATACCAAATCCGGTTCAAGCTTCTCCACCTGATCCATATCAATATTCAAATCTCCGCCCAATCTCGGCAATTGTTCAATTT
Organism: Ureibacillus terrenus; assembly: GCF_006569205.1. Taxonomy (GTDB): domain Bacteria; phylum Bacillota; class Bacilli; order Bacillales_A; family Planococcaceae; genus Ureibacillus; species Ureibacillus terrenus. The sequence goes on along the minus strand of NZ_VIGD01000023.1, from coordinate 23,060 downwards.
CTTCCGGCCAATCGGAATAATCATCCACCCCTACCAATGAAGAAGTCAATCCTAAATAGCCAGCCAGCTCGGTGTTGCTCGGACAAATGGAAATCAGTTTCATTTCTATCCCCCTTTTAATGGCGAAGTGAAAAATATCTTCATTAATTTTTCGTCAAATTTCCGGAAACCCCTTCAGAATCGCCCATGATTTTTAATATCCAAAACAAAAAAGCCAAATTTCCTTGCAATCATTCAGGAAATTCGGCTTTTTTCTATACTTTCCATAATTCATTTCCAATGAATCAACAGGAGTCCGATTTCAGCACCATCAAGCGCTTTGTCTTCCCCAAATGCGGTTGATCCAGCTTTCAAATAAGCCGACCAATTTATCCAAAATCAACCCGGCGATTCCGATAAATATAATTCCGGCCATTACCAAATCCAATCTCATGGAATTTCTTGCATCTACAATCAAATATCCCAAACCTGATTGAGAACCGACCATTTCCCCGGACACTAAAAAGATCCATGCCGTCCCCACGGCAATGTGAAGACCGTTTGCTATATACGGAAACACAGCCGGTAAAATGATTTTCCGCAAAAGTTCCAACTTCTTGATGCCAAAGTTTTGGGCAACTTTAATATACGTATTTTCCACTTTCCGGACAGCCGAGACGGTGGATAATAGCACAGGGAAAAAGGCGGCAATAAAGATAATCACGATTGCCGGGATATCCCCGATTCCGAACCAAAGGACAATAAAGGGAGACCAGGCGATAGGGGAAACAGGGCGCAATACTTGCACAATGGGATCGATGACGCCCCACAATAACGGGATTCTCCCCAGGATCAATCCAAGCGCAATGGCGACAATCACCGCTGAAAGGTAACCGGTAATGAAACGCGACAAACTCACTTGTAAATGAGTCAATAATGTACCATCACTGATTAAGGTTAGAATTCCTTCCCATACCTTTGATGGAGGCGGAAACAGGGCGGATTCATAACCACCGACTTCAGCAATGAATTGCCAAATGACTATTAAAATAGTAAATCCTATGCCCGCATTTATTAGGAACTTTGAATTCTTCATCATTATCACTTCGCTTTTTCTATCAAGGAATGATCTACAAAATCTTCATATGCAGGAGGACTTTCGAACAGTCCCATCTCAACCAGATTGGATGCCAACTCTTCATAATCTTCCCGATTAATTTTTAAATCATCATATGAAATCCATTCTAAAGACAAATCAAGAACATTTTGATCCACTTTCATGTAATTCAATAACATGTCCTTCACTTGTGCATCTTTTTGTTCAGCGAAATGCCCCGCCTCAATGTAGTAATTCACAAATTCTTGGGCAAGTTCTTTTTCTTTTTCAATGAATTCACTGCGCAACACTAAAGAACAGTCAATGGAATTTTCCCAAATATCCTTATCCTGATATAGCACCTTTCCTTTTTCAAGAGACACAGATACCGCACCAAAAGGCTCCGCTACCACATAACCGGAAATTCTTCCTTCCGAAAGGGCTGCCGGCATTTCGGCTGGAGGCAATTCAACGACATTCACATCTTCATATTTCAAGCCGTTTTGTTTTAGCAATTGGTAAAGCAATACATTTTGAGTCGAGAATTTATGCGGAATTGCAAAGCTTTTTCCTTTTAAATCCGCAACATTGCTAATATCTTTAGAAACCACGACTACGTTGCCATCGCGGTGTCCTAATGCAACGGCATTTACATCGATTCCTTGTTCTTTCGCTTTCATTGCAAGAGTAATTAACATGGAAGCCCCGTCAATGCGGCCCGTATTCAATGCATCTGAAAGCTCAGTCCATGAACCGAACTTGATCAATTCCAAATCAAAATTTTCATATTTCCCGAGTTCTTTTTCAACGAACAATGGCACTGCATGAGTAATTGGCAAATAGCCGATTTTGATTGTCCGCTTTTCATTTCCTCCGCTCTTTTCTTCTTCGCTGCCATTGCATGCCGCTAAACTTAGAAGAAAAAGAATGGCAAGAATAAACAGAAACCCTCTTTTCACTTTTTTCATCCATACCACCCAACCTATTATTTTCTTTATTGCTAGATATTGAATTCCAATAAATTTCCAGGTCTATTAAAATGAAACTCTTTAAAAATAATGTTCCGATAATGCTGGAAATCTCCGTCGCTTCGATCCCGGGGTTTCGTCAAATGGATTTTGATTTCCCGATGGATTCTGCCAGGATTTTGATGCATGATAAAAATTCTGTCAGAAAGATAGATCGCTTCATCGATATCATGAGTAACCAGAATCATTGTTGTTTTCTCCTGCTCCTGGATGCGAAGCAACTCATTTTGCAAATAATATCGATTAAACGTATCCAAAGCGGCAAAAGGTTCGTCCAATAAAATGAGTTCAGGCTGTATCGCCAACGCCCTGGCAATTCCTACCCTTTGCTGCATCCCGCCTGAAAGTTCATGGGGAAACATATTTTCTTTTCCGCTTAAACCGACTAATTGAATATAATTCAATGCCCTTTCTTTTCTTTCTTTCCGATTCTTAATGTTTTTTTCAAGGCCAAGCTCCACATTCTTCAAAACCGTACGCCAAGGAAGCAATCCATAATTTTGAAACAGCATGATGCATTTGCGATTCGGCTCATTTACTTTCGAACCATCCAACAATACATCTCCGCCGGTAGCCTTTTCAAAGCCGCCAATAATATTTAACAAAGTACTTTTTCCGCATCCGCTTTCCCCTAGAATCGAGATGATTTCTCCCTTTTGAACTGTAAAAGTGATGTCTTTTAATACTTGGATATCTTGATTATTCTTTTTGTAATTTTTGCTTACTTGGCGCACTTGAATCATAGCCGGTTGTTCCAGGACCATCCCATCCACCTCCCATCACCAAACTCATAAATACATATCAGATTACTTATATTTTAATAATTTGAAGTTATTTTATTATACTTTGTTTTATTTTTCAACTATCTAGAAAAATTTTAAAAGGAAAAATTAAAAAAGCTGACAGATTGATAGGAAACTCCTGCACTTGGTACAAGTGTCCGCCTATGCCTATCAATTGGTCAGCTTCTTTCCATATTATTTACTTTCAATCTCTTCACCAATTGGAACGACAGCAATTCTCTTTACCCGTTCCCCGGTCTTCTTGGAGTAATAGCCAATCTCCACCTCATCGCCCGTTTCTGCATCAATAATTTTCTTATAACATTTTTTTAAATGCTTGCTCCCCCAAATTATCAAAGCATTAAATACATCTTCCAACTCTTTTCCGCTTTCCGTCAACTTGTAGCAATAGCGGGGAGGATGCTCCGAATATAGTTCCGTTTCCACTAATCCATGCTGTTCCAAATATTTCAATCTCTCGGATAACAGATTGGAGGAAATGCCTTTTAAAGATTTTTTTATTTCATTAAACAGTGTGTGACCCACCAATATTTCGTGGATAATGAGCAAGGTCCAGCGATCCCCGATGATGTTTAATGATTGCGCGATATTGCAAGGAATATCATATCGAGTTTTTGTTTCCATCTTACTTAATACCTCCGTATTTTCATCTTAACACAAAAATAATTTTATATACAAAGTTGATTTTTTTAACTAAGTATAATAATATAACCTTAACAGGTCGGAAAAATATAATTTAAGTGAGGGGTAAATAAAATGAGTTTATATTTAGTTGAATCTTCTTTAAATGGCATCGTAACTTCAAAGGAACAATTACATGAAACTACAAATTCTTTACAAGATAAGTTGGCAGAAAAGAGCGCATCATTGATTGAAATTCAAGTATCAAAAGATTTTTCCCGCGCGTTCTTTATCTTTGAGAGCAATCAACGCAATGACATTACAGAAGTATTAAGAGAATTTTCCATTCCGGTACAGCTGATCAAACAAGTCCGTCTAGTCGGCAAAGATTTGGAAGAAGTTAAGAAAAGCAATGAAGTTGTCAATTATCTTGTAGAATGGAACATTCCAGAAAATATTACTATGGAGCAGTACCTTGAAAGAAAAAAGAAAAATTCTGTCCATTATCAAGAAGTGCCCGAAGTAAAATTCTCAAGAACTTACGTATGCGAAGATATGACAAAATGCTTATGCTTCTATGATGCACCGGATGAAGAAGCTGTAAAACGTGCCCGTCAAGCTGTACAAACACCAATCGATTCTATTACGGAAATTTTGCCTAACGAATAAACTCCTTCTTCTCGGATAGCTAAACCGATTATTGGTTTAGCTATCTTTTTTAATTTGTAGTTGTCTTTTTATACAAAGTATAATAAAATAACCTTAAACATACTAAACTAGTCAGATTTATTAGTTTTATTATAATTTATTTTTCAAAATAAATAAATCTAAAGTGTTGTTGAGGTGAATCCGGTGAAAAGCAGTTTAGTGGAGAAACCGTTGCTGGAAAACATCATTTCGGAAAAATTGAAGCCTTTTGTTAAGAAGATTGATTCGGAAGCTTATTATGCCCGCGATTATTTGCTGCAACTGGGGAAGGAAGGTTTTTTTAATTCAGAAGGCCGATCCGAAGCAGAGTATCTTTTAAAAGAAATGCAGCTGGTGGAAGAGACTGCGAAAGTATGCATGACAACAGCCTTTTGCCTCTGGTGCCATTTAGCGGGGCTGACTTATGTACGTAAAACAAAAAATTATGAATTAAAAAATAAATTACTGCCTTTAATGGAAAATGGACAAACTTTGGCTGCAACCGGCCTATCAAATCCAATGAAATATTATGCCGGCCTTGAAAAATTGCATTTGCGCGCGGAAGAAACAGATGGGGGCTACATTCTTTCCGGAGTGCTTCCCGCTGTCTCCAATTTGGCGGATTCCCATTGGTTCGGAACCATTGCCAGCGTGAATGAAAATAGACGGGTAATGTTTCTTGTTCCATGCAATATAAAGGGACTAAAACGGAAAGAAAAGGCGGGCTTCTTAGGGGTAAACGGCAGTGCCACTTACTCCTGCCAATTTGATCAGGTGTTTATTCCACATAATTTGGTGTTAGCTGAAGATGCCGACGAGTTTGTTGAAGAAATCCGTCCTACTTTTATTCTCTATCAAATTCCATTGGGTATCGGCGTAACAAAAGCTTCCCTCGAGTCCATTCATAAAGTGAAATCAAGACAAAACGGCTGCAATCAATTCCTTCAAAAGCAAGCCGATGACATTGATGAAGCCATTCAACAAATCGAAGAAAAAATCGGCGAACTCTTTTCGGTAGAGTCTGTAAATTGGAAAGAAATTGCTAAAATCCGCCTAGAAACGGCTTATTTAACGTTGGAGGCAACACAGACGAGCATGCTTCATAACGGAAGTGCCGGATATTTGCAATATTGCGATCCATCCCGCAGACTGCGTGAAGCTTATTTCTATGCGAATTTGACACCGACGATCAAACATTTGGAAAAAGTGCTCTCCTTCTAAATCTTTTCGTCCAAAGCAAAAGCTGCCCGAACATTAATTTGTGATATTCGGACAGCTTTTCAATTTATTAAAATCAATTAAACGGTCACTGATTTTTTCAAGCAGCGGAATATGATGGCTGATGGCCAACACCCCGATATTCCGCTCTTTCACAAGTTTGATGAAGGCATGCCAAATTTGCGCCTGTGTGAGGGCATCAAACATGGAGGTGATTTCATCCGCCACAATATACCGGGTGTTTGGTCCAAATGCACGGGCAATACAAAATCTTTGCAGTTCACCGCCCGAAAGCTCATGGGGTCTCCGATTGAGCCACTCCTTCTGAATGCCGAGCAAACTGAAGATTTCCTCATTCAAACCTTCTGCTTCATCAATTATTGTCGAAAGCTTCCAATTCGGATTGATGGCTTTTTCGGGATGCTGCCAAATTAATTGCACCGGATAATATTTTTCATTGTTCATTTTTTCTCCATCGATTAAGATTTCTCCTTCAGCTGGAGATAGATAATTTGCCATGATTTTTGCCAACGTCGTTTTTCCTGACCCGCTTTTCCCGTACATGCCGACGATTTCACCTTGTCCAATGGCAAGGTTGACATGTTTAAACAGCCATTTTGAACGATTATACCGAAAACTTATATTTTTCAACTCAAGCATAAAAGCACCTAACCATTTCTCCATTTTCTACTTCCCGCAGTTCCGGCTTTTCCGTCCCGCATCTTTTCGTTGCTTCTGGACAATAGGATGCAAATGAACAGCCTATGATTTCCTCGGCAGGGGAAGGCTGGGAACACTCAATCGGAACAAATCCATTTTGAGGCAATGCATTCCATAGCGCTCTCGAATATGGATGCCTAAATTTCCCGGCTTTCCTTACATTTTTTCTGTCTGCTATTTCAACGGTTTCTCCCGCATAAAATACAGCTATTTTATCTGCGATTTTCATAGCCGCTTCCAAATCATGGGTAATCATTACGATACCCCGGTTGTCATTTGCCAACATTTTCAGCTGGAATAGCAATTCATCAAGGGCTTCAGCATCCAAACCATTGGTCGGTTCATCCGCAATAATCAACTTTACTTTACTTGCCAACGCCATGGCAATGAAAATTCTGCGGATCATCCCTCCTGATAAAGTGGACGGGATTTGATGATAGACGGCCGGGTCCAGCCCCACCTTTTGAAAAATGTCTTTGACTATTTTTTGTTTATTTTTCTGCTTAATGAAAGATTCCACCTGTTTCCCCGCTTTCATCAAAGGGTCCAAGGCGTTTGTCATTTGAGGGATGAGCAGGATGTCGTTGCCGCGAAGCCGTTTTTTTCTTTTTTCCGTCAATGGTTGATTCTCATACTTGATATTGCCTTCGATTAACGAGTTTTTCGGATGGATGCCCAAGATGGCGTCCGCCAACAAACTTTTCCCGGAACCGCTTGCGCCGACGATCGCAACCACTTCTCCTTGATGAATGTTTAAATGAAAATCCCTTATGACATGCAAATGTTCAACGTCCGATCCCTTTCCAACCCGTTCAATGGTTAATGATAAATGGTTTACCTCCAGCAAAAAATTTGACTTTATTTTTTCTATCTCTTCATTTGTTTCATCTCTAAATTTATACACAATATTCATGGATTATATCCTTTCTTTACTGAGGATTGAACATTTTCCTAAAATTGTTGCCCATTGCCTCGAACATGGCAACCATCAAAATCAGCGATAAACCGGGAAACAGTACCAGCCACCACATCCCGGCCGTCAAATATTTCATCGATTCGGCCAATATAATGCCAATGGCCGGCTGCTCCGGTGACAATCCAAATCCCAAAAAGGTAATGGCCGATTCATGCAAGATTGCATGGGGAAACAGCAATATAAAACCGACCAATAATTGGGGCAGAATTTGCGGCAGAAAATGGTTACGGACCATCCATATGCGGGACTTCCCTAATTTTTTTGAAATTTGGACGTATTCCGCCGTTTTCATTTGCATCAATTCAGCCCTCAAAACCCTTGTCAATGAAGGCCAATGGGTTAAAGCGATTCCGACGACGACGCCTTTTACCCCGCCGCCTAATACAAAAGCAATTAAAATTAAAGTGACGAGATGGGGAATGCTTAATAACAAATCAATCAAAATGGTTACCATTGCATCGAAATACTTATTGTAGGATGACAACAAACTTAAAATGAGCGCAATCAAAGTACTGATTGCAGCTGAAAACAAACCGACCCGAAAACTTAAATGAAGTCCTGACAAAGTGCGGAAAAACATGTCACGCCCGAGCCAATCCGTTCCGAAAAGATGCCTGATGGAAGGGCCGAGATTTTTTTGGCTCATATTCGCTTCAATCTGTTCTTCACCAATGAAAGATCCACCGATAACAAAAATCAGAAATAGCGAGAGCAGTCCCAGAAGCTTCAACAAAAGACCTTTCCGGGAAATCGCCATTCGGGTTCCGAAAGAAATGGAATGATATTTCATATTGCTTCACCGTTTTTCATTCTTAAGTCGATCATGGTATATAATACATCTGCCAAAAGATTTCCTATAAATACAAAAAACGTGCTGAACACAACGATTCCCATCATAAGTGGCACATCGCTGTTCAGTCCCGCCTGGACAATTGCGAGTCCTAACCCTGGATAAGAAAACACTTGCTCAGCCAAAATCGCCCCGCCAAACAATTCACCAAAGGACGCAAAGTGCACGGAGATGGCCGGAAATAACGTGTTTCGGAAAACGTGCCGTTTAAAAAGCGTGAATCCTTCTTCCCCTTTTGCCCTGGCAAACCGGATAAATTCGCTATCTAAAACGTCGATCACTTTTTGCCGCGTATGCAGCGTGATGTTGGAAACGCCGATCACGCTCAAAGTCGCCGCGGGAAGCAGTATATGTTTCAGCCGATCCAGCCATGTCACTTGTTCCGATACCACCCCGATTGGCGTCCCTAAACCAATTGGAAATAAACCAAGCCACAGGGAAAATACAATTAATAACAATATCGCAATCCAGAATGTAGGGGTCGAAGCGAGTACAAAACAATAAAGTTTGATTGCCCGATCGGCAAATGTTCCTTTGTTCATCCCCGCAATAACCCCCAATGCGTAGCCTAAGATTCCGGCCATGCTCCAAGAGAGGGCCATTAACGCAAAAGATGCCACAAATTTTTCTTGAATAATGGACAGTACATCCTGCCGGTACACCAGGGAAGTTCCTAAATCGCCTTGCAGAAACATTTTCAACCATTTGAAAAATTGCTGAAGTTTCGGTTGATTGACCCCGTAATATTCAGCAATTTCTTCTTTTTGTTCTTCACTGACAACCATCATTTCAGCGCCAAGATATGACTGGATAGGGTCCACCGGGGACAGGCTGACGAGCATGAAAGTCAGAACGACAACGGCAAATAGCAGCGTTACAAATTTCAACGTACGTTTAAGAATAAACTTGCCTATATGGAATGCCAACACTCTATGCCTTCTTTTCATGCCCGTCATTCATCCCACGTCCAATCTGCAATAAATTCCGTTACCGGCCATCCGTGACCATGGGGTTGTATTTTTTGCCCGCCAATATTCAAATGTTCATTCACAAAATATAGATGTTGCAGGTTGACCAGCCAAATCCATGGAGCATCCCCCAACGCCGAGAACCCGGTTTCTCCGTCCCATTGGGCTTTCTTCCAATATTCATTCGCTTCTTCCTGGGTTGCCGCGTGAATCGCCTGATCCATATATTGATCAACTTTTTTGTTGGAGTAATAGTTTGCATTTGAATAGCCCTGTCCACGATACTTGCTATGGTAAAGGTGATACATTTCAATCGGGTCATGGCTTCCCCAGCCCATCACCACCGGAGTGGTATGCATGACCTTTTCGATTTCATTCCAGCTTTTCCCTTCCGTCTTTACCTCAATTCCAATTTTTTTTGCCATTTGTTTAAAGGCTATGGCAAGAGATTGGCGCGTCTGGTCACTGGCAGGATAAACCAGCGCAAAACTTGCTTTTATCCCTTTTTTTTCAAAAATTCCTTCCGCATTTTTTGTCCATCCGGCATCCATTAATATTTTTTCCGCCGCTTCCGCATCGCCGTCTTCAATAATGGTATCCTCATTCCACCAAGGCAGATTGTCCGCCACAGAATAAGCGGGTGTTCCAAAACCTTCAAGGACATCTTCAACGAGCTTTTCCCTGTCGATGGCAATGTTGAGCGCTTTTCGGATGGCCGGATCGGATGTCACTTCATGTCCGATGGCAACCCCTTTTTCGGAATCATATCTAGGTTTTACAAATGGCATCATAATTCCGCGATTATCCACACTATCCAATGCAATCAACTTCATCCCCGGGATTTTTTCTTTCGCCAAATTAACGGGAACTGCCGCCATATCCACCTGTCCCGCTTTAGCTGCTAAAAATGCCGCATCCTCTGATAAAAATAGGAAAGTCAGTTTCTTAAAATAGGATTTTTTTCCATAATAATAAGGATTTTCTTCAACGATCAGCTGCTGTCCTTTATCCCATTGCACCAGCTTGTACGGTCCGGAACCTACCGGATTTTCCCGATAGTTTTCGGAATATGCGTGTTTCGGAACAATTCCCAGCATTGTCAATGTGTATAAAAATGTGGATTGGGGCTTCTCCAAAATAAATTTCACTGTATGGGAATCGAGCTTTTCCATTTTTTTTAAGTTTTGCAGGTCGACAACGGATTGGCTGTTTTTGGCTGTTTCAAAGGTAAAAATCACATCATCGATTGTCAGAGGCTCTCCATCTGAAAATTTCACATCATCGCGGATTTTGACGGTCCACTCCAGCCCGTCATCGCTGACGTTGTAGTCAACAGCCAAATCATGCTGCACATTGAAATTCCGGTCCAGTGTAAGCAGCGTGCTTTGAAACAATGGAGAACCGTATCGGCCCCAACCGGTTGTCGGGTCAAACCCATCTTCAGGTTCCGAGCCGATTGCCAATACTAAACTGTCTTTTTTCGTTCCTGTTTCTAAATCAGATGATTGGGATGTGCATGCGGCAAGAAAGAAGCATGCCGCAATCAGCATTGACATTAGCAGACTTTGATGATAAGCTCTCACCGTAATCACCTTCTAATCGTTGTTCATAGCCGACAAGATGGCTGCTTGTCCCAAGCTGATGCAGTTATCGCCCAATGGCGCTTCATCATCATAAAAAATTTCAATATTTGTGCCTTTCAATAAGTCAAAGATGTCGGAAACAAGCAGACTATTATGAAATACGCCGCCGGAAAGAACAGCATAATTGGTGTCATATTCTTTGCAAAGGGCAGTAATCACATCCACTACCGCCTGCGCCAAACTGCGATGAAATCCCCTTGCAATGACAGATGGAGATGTTCCTTTGAGTCTGGATTGAATCATTTCCTCAAATAAAGGGCGATAGTCCAATTCTTCCCCAGTCCATGGGAATGGGTAGACTTCTTCCACTATCGGAGATTGGCCGGCCAAGTATTCCAAGCCGATCGCCGCTTCCCCCTCAAAGGAGTTGTCCAAATGGAAGCCTGTTAAAGCGGCCACCGCATCAAACAATCTTCCCACGGATGTGGTCGGGAATGTCCGGATGTTTTTCTCCTTAATTTTCAACGCTTTAGGGAATGGTTCAGGAAGCTGCAATCGATCGAGAAGCTCTTTGTCGAAATCGCCGATAAAGCCTGCCAATGCTTGAAGCGGAAATGTCGCCGCGGCATCTCCGCCAATCAGGGAAGCTTTTCTTAAATGGCCCCTTCTCGCAAATCCTTCCTGCACACTTCCTACAAAGATTTCTCCACCCCAAATTTCACCGTCTTCACCGTATCCCGCGCCATCGAAAATTACTCCGACAACCGGTTCGGACAATTTATTTTTCAAAGCCAAAATGGAGGCCAAGTGGGCTTTGTGGTGCTGAACAGCAACATGTCGATAGCCTTCAAGCGTTTGGGCGAATTTTGTTGTGAAATATTCCGGATGCAAATCATGTCCAATGATGGTGTCACTTAAAGCTACGCCATGATAATTTAAATAATCTTTTACTGCCCGTTCAAACTTTAGCTGTGTGCCATATTTGGACGTGTCGCCCAAGTGGTGGCTCATTATGACATGCCCATCTTTTACCAATGTAATGGTGCTTTTTAAATCTGCGCCAAGGGTTAAAATCGGTCGGGAAGAAGGCAATGTAATATTCAATAAATTATTGTATCCGCGGGATCTTCTGAAAGGCACGGCTCCAAGTTTTGTCACTTTTAATACCGTGTCATCCACGCTCCGTTCAATCTCCCGTTCGCCAATTAAAACTGCACATTGGAAATCTTCCAGCAATCTTGTTAATTGATCATCTTTATGAATCGTAGGTTCCCCAGGATAGTTGGCGCTTGTCATGACAATAAATCGAGGTGATCCAAAGTGGAACAGCAAATGCTGCAATCCTGTATAAGGCACCATAAGACCGATATCCGGATTGTTCGGTGCAATAATGGAGCTTAATTCTTCACTCTTTGATTTGGCGATGAGTATTGGACGTTTTTTCGACAATAATATTTCTTCTTCTTTTTCGGACAAATGGACAATTTCTTTGGCCGCTTCCACATCTTTTACCATAATGGCGAAGGATTTTCTTGGACGGCCCAACTTGTCCCTCATTACTTGAACCGCTTCTTTATTAAATGCGTCACAAACTAAATGATAACCACCATTGTTTTTCATCAGAAGGATTTCGCCGTTCTTTAACAGTTCTGCCACTCGCCGGAACATTTTTTCCCCTTCATAGCGTTCGCCATTGACTGTTAGATAATAGTTTGGACCGCAGTCAGGGCAGCAGTTCAATTCCGCATGATATCTTCGATTTTGTGGATCTTCATATTCTTCTTTGCAGGATGGGCATATCTCCCACTCCGCCATTGTTGTATTTTTTCGTTCGAAAGGAAGATTTGTCATTAATACATATCTTGGTCCACAGTTAGGGCAGCCGATATAAGGGTACAAATAGCGTTTGCTCGTCGGGTCAAACAATTCTCTTAAGCAATCATCGCAAATGGCTGTATCAGGCAAAAAAGTATGGGAAAGTGTACGGGATGATAATGTCAATCGGATCACTCTCTTTCTATAGGGTTAAATTAGGATTAAATAGAGAGGATGATAGATTTTTAACAAATCCGCGGCAACGGATCGCCCACTAACATATCAATCGCTCTTGTTCCTCCATAGGAAGAACGGGAAAGGACGATATGCCGATCGCTTTCATGCACTTCACCTATGATGGCCGCTTGCTCTCCCCCTGGAACTTGCCGGATTGCTTTTAAAGCATCATCTGCGTATTCCTTGGAAACGACCGCAATGAATTGGCCTTCATTTGCGATATGCATCGGATCAAGACCTAAAATTTCGCAGGCTCCCCGTACTTCCGGACGGACCTGGATTGCTTCTTCTTCCAGCACAATCGCCACTTTTGCGTCCCTCGCCAATTCGTTCAGTGCCGTCGCCATACCTCCGCGCGTCGGATCGCGCATCCATTTTAATCCCGGCGCCGCCGCATCAATCAGTTTGGCAACAAACGGCCATACCGCACGTGTATCAGATTTGATATCCGCTTCCAAATCGAGCTCGCCACGGGCAAAGAGAATGGTGATGCCATGATCCCCGATCGGTCCGGAGAGGATGATTTTATCTCCTTTTTGGACACGGCCTGCCGATAAATTTACTCTTGGATCAACAAGACCGATACCTGCCGTTGTAATAAACAGCTTGTCAGCTTTTTGGTGCTCGACCACTTTTGTGTCCCCGCCGACGATGGCGACATTCGCTTTTTCTGCCGCCTCTTGCATGGCTTTTATTTCCGCTTCCAATATTTCCGTCTCTGTACCGGCTTCGATAATCAATGTGGAAACGATGGCCAAAGGTTTGGCTCCACTCATGGCAATGTCATTTACCGTCCCGTTGATGGCCAACTCTCCGATGGATCCTCCCGGGAATCTTAAGGGATTCACGACAAAACTGTCCGCGGTAAAAGCAATTTTCGCCTGATCCGCCTGCACATATGCCGCATCATTTAAATCTTTCATATTGAAATATGGCGCCAAAAGACCCTCGATCAATCTCCGGCTTGCTTTTCCGCCGGCTCCATGGGACAACTGAATCGTCGGCTCTCTAAATGCAATTTTGTCTGTCAGCATGGCGACTACTCCTTCTCTCTATCTTTTTAATTGATTAATAGTTCATTGTTGAATATAGATGGTTATAATAAGTTGCACAGGCTCCTTCCGAAGAAACCATTAATGCTCCTACAGGATTGTCAGGCGTGCATACTTTCCCGAACAATTTGCATTGGTTCGGTTTCAGCATCCCCTTCAGTACATCCCCGCATTGTGCATCCTTGTTTTCTTCGATGGTAATTTTTTGAACGTTAAACTGCACTTCGGCATCCCATTTGGCAAATTCCGGCCGCAGCTTTAATGCGGAATTCTGAATGGCTCCCAGCCCCCGCCATTCAAAAGCAGGGCGGTCTTCAAAAACTTGATCGATGATTTCCAGTGCAGAAACATTGCCTTCTTCCATGACAACACGCTTATATTGGATTTCCACTTTGGCTTCCCCATTTTTCAGCTGTTTAATTAACATTAAAATGGACTGAAGGATGTCCAATGGTTCAAAACCTGATATGACAACCGGCTTGTTGTAATCCTTGGCGATGATTTCATAAGGATGCGCCCCTATGATCACCGATGCATGGCCCGGTCCGATAAACCCGTCAATTCTCATATTTGGCTGGTCCAAAATGGATTTTAAAACCGGCACGATTTTTACATGATTGGAGTACACGAAAAAGTTGTCCACATTCAATTCTTTGGCCCTTAGTACTGTGATGGCGGTGGAAGGGGCGGTCGTTTCAAATCCGATGGCAAACAGGATCACCTTTTTATCCGGGTTTTTGATTGCGATATCCAACGCATCAAGGGGCGAATAAATCATTCTGACATCCGTTCCCATTGCTTTATGGTTTAATGGCGAGCCTTTTTTCCCCGGAACCCGCATGACATCGCCAAACGCGGTAAAGATGACATCCGAATTTTTGGACGCGATTTCCAGACCTTCATCTACCCGCCCCGGTGGAAGTACACAGACCGGGCAGCCCGGACCATGAATAAATTCAATATTTTTTGGCAACAGTTCTTGAAGCCCGAAATGAAAAATGGAGTAAGTATGTCCACCGCATGCTTCCATTATCCGGAAGTGGTCATCCGGCTCAATGATCCGTTCGATTTCTTCTAGGGTTTTTTTGATCAGTTCAGGATTGCGAAATTCATCGATAAAGCGCATTTTGGATCCCCCCAAAAATATACATTAGCTAATCAAATTGATATCCTTTTATTTCTGTCATCGCTTCCTTATCTTCTCCGATTTCCTGCAATAGCTGTAATTGCTCTAAAGCCTGCTTCTCGCTGATTTTATTCATGGCAAAACCGACATGTATCAAAACCCAATCGTTTACCTTGACCCCTTCATGCTGAATCAGGCTTATGTTTACTTTTCTTCTTACGCCTGAAACATCAATCATCGCATATTGATTTCGATCATCAAGCAGCTCAACGATTTTCCCTGGTATTGCAAGACACATCTGTATCCCTCCATCGTTATGTTAACTATCGACCCGGATCCATATTTTCTTCTTTTCTATCCGGACCGGAAACGGCTCCAATTGAATGTGCGGAACCGTTATGCACTCCCCGTTTGTTAAATCGAAGCGGAGGGCTTTGTCATGCCCGATCAAATACATGCCTTCCACCTGCTCCACTTCCTCCTGTGCAAATGGAATTCCCCTATGAGGGCAGCGGTTCCGGTATGCCATAATCTTGTTATCTATAATGATTAGCAGTACGTCCACTCCGTCAATGGTGATATAATAGGGTTTGTTTTCTTTCAAATCTTCGATGTCCGGCCCCTCTTTCCAGCCGCTATCCTTTAATTCTTCAACATTTCCCTTTCCTGTAAGCGGCATATATCCCGGGGATAAATCGTTTACCATTTCTACCCGGTCAATTTCCGGAACTCTCGTTTTTATGGCTTCTTCTACCCCGTTTTTTAATGTGACGGCCGAAAGGGAACATCCTGAACAGGCTCCTTGCATCCGGACGTAAACGACATTGCCTTCAATTTTATCCAGCTCAATGTCGCCCCCATGGGAGTTTAAATAAGGGCGGACTTCTTCCAATACCGCTGCGACTTTTGTATATAGATTTTGTTTAATGATCCCATGCAACAAGAGCATCGCATAAACGGAAGGTTCTTCTACGGCCTCCAGCATCAATCTTTTCCCTTCATCCGTCGACCGCACGATTCTTACGAGTTTTCTGAGGGCATCTTCATGGAAAGCTTCAATCGCTTTTTTCAACTCCAAGATTTTTTTCAATTGATAATCGGTAAAGTCCATCGTCTTTATTTCTTGGAGTATTTGGTCAATCCGTTCTGAAAGATTCTCGACGCTCTTTGACTGTGTACCCAACGGGCTTCACCCCCCAAAAGCTAATTGCTGTTCAAGCACTTCCTCCGCTTTCTGCTTCAGCAGATTTTCAAACACTTCTTTCGCCATTTTTTCCACGATTTCTTCCACTGTTAATTCATGGCCCGGAATGTTTTGGAAATGATATTTTCTTTTCGCAAGCGCCTGTAAAATAAAACATGAACCTTCAGGATTATTGAGCAAAAATTCTTCAAAAAAAACGTCTACAAATTGATCCAGCCATATCCCTTCTCCATGGGGATTGGTGCGTAATAGGCGCAGGGCATTTTCCGCACCTTCCGAACGTTGAAGCGCCCGCTCTACAAATCGCTCTGTTGCCATTTGCAACAGCGTATTGAAATATTGCTTTTCATAATCGTTCACCAGTTTCCCTCCACTACTGCTTGGAAAGTTCTTCTTTTTTCTTCTTGATTTCCAGCAACATGTCCTCTACCACTTTTTTTGACTCTTCATCCCTCAGTTCCTCGAAAATCTGTTTGGCTTCAGTTAATTTGGGCACTGCACTGGAAAAAGCCCCAAGATGGGAAAGGGCTGTTCCCTGATTCGCAATGAGCCTCGCATAACCATGGGGATCGGTTTCTTTTTTCCGCACTTTTAGCACATCTTCATAAAGGGCAACCGCTTCCCATAAGTTATCTTCAATATGGGAAGACTTCGCATATTGAAGCGCATTCGCCAGATTGATGGTGGCACTGCACCATAATTCGGTATGCTTTTCTTGATCCAAATATCGCAAAGCTTCCCTGAGGGATTGGATGGCCATTGCATTTTTTAAATGGTAGTTATATTCATTTGGCGGCATCGCCAAATAAGACAATGCAAGATTCATATGGATGATGGCATAGTTTTCAGGAGCATTCTCTTTCCGGTAAACTTTTAAAGCTTTGTTATAGCATTTGATTGCTTCCAAGTAATAAGTTTTGTTTCCATCCGCCAATTCCTGATAGGCCGTTCCAAGCTGAAAAGTCAATTCGGCGCGCATATCTTCAAATTTTGAACGTTCCGTTAAAGTTAAAGCGGTTTTATACAAATCGATTAACCGTTGATCGATGAATCCTAATGATTGTTTCGTTGCCGCCGCTTCGCTCAGCAACCTGGCAGAAAAAATAGGTGAAATTTCTTTGACTGTTTGGGCTGCTCCTTCCAATAGCTGTATCCCTTTTGTCCAATCTCTTTTTTGAAATGCATCATAAGCATGTGTTGCCAAAATAAAAGCTTTGATTTCATCAGCTGTATCATCTTGGAAATGGGGAGGGTCCTGCTTAAAATTTAATCTCCAGGCAACTGCATCCAAAAGCAGCTTCAAGTCTCCATCCAACATGGATTCGGCCTTTTTGTAATTTCGCTTTTCGGGAAAAAGAATAAAACGGTTAAAGTGGCCTTCTTTCGTGTCAGGCAATAATTCGTTCACCCGTTCAACAGGTTCCCCTTCGATTGCAGATAAAAAAAATTGCCATTCTTTTGGACAAGGTTCCGGCAGAAAACCTTGCAATAAAGAAGGCATAAAGGTATCCGCGTTTTCTATAGGCGGCAACAAGAAGAAACCTGCTGTCCCTGGAAATACGCCGATTGACATTGGCTGACGTTTCAACATGCGACACTCCCCCTTTTCATACATTCCCTTTTGAAACTGTTGCAAAACATTTCATTATTTCACATATAACGGAATCCGAAGGGCCAATGCGTTTTCATCCCATTCAACAGTTCTTGGGCCATAATCTACATCATCCGGCAGCAATTCTGAAACTAAGACAGAACGGTCTCCTTTGGCATTGCGGTATTTTAAAATCAAACCGCCAGCGCCAACGTAATTTACCGGCATGATCAATAAGTCATGTTCATCCAATATCGCAATGACGGCCCCTGTTGCAAAATATCTTTGTGCAATCTCCGAAGGGATCTGCAAATAGCCTGTTTCAGTTATTTGACACTTCAATTTCTTCACCTGATACTTTTTGTTTGATTTTTTTTGCCAGTTTGTTTACACTTTCTTCCACTTCAGGTGTAAGCCCGCTTCCATAAGATAAATCCTGGGCCTCGATTAAATAGACGGTGACTTTTTGCGGAAAATCATCTTTTAAAAGCCATCGTCCCATTGCGATGGCATGGTCCCATCGAAAGTTATGAAGATTTATATTCTCCAACGGAATGGCTTCCACCTCTTCTCCAGGGATTTCAAAAATGGTCCCCGGTTCCGCTCCGGTAGTGCAAGCATCGACGATAATCAATTCTTTTGCATTGCCTATTTGAAAAACGACATCCATTCCGGCGGTTCCCCCGTCGGCCAGCCGCACATTCCGTGGAACTCCCAAATCCCATAACTTTCGTATTAATATAGGACCTGCACCATCATCTTTTCGAATTAGGTTCCCACAGCCAATGATTGTAATCATGTTGTCCTCCATATAAAACTTTTGATGAATAAATAAGAGGGCTTTATGATCAAGTACCCCCTTATTTATTAGAGATTCATGAACATCTGAAGTTTTTTCCGCGCCAATCAGAAGTTTGTAACCCTGTATTGGGCCAATTGTTTATTTGTTTTCGCGTCATAGGCATGTACAGTACATACCAGGCAGGAATCGTAACTTTGCGCTATATGAGCCAGCTCTACCGGATCTTCCGGATTTTTGATAGGTGTACCAATCAGCGCAGTTTCGATTGGCCCTCTTTGACCGAAGCGGTCGCGTGGCCCGATATTCCATGCTGTTGGTGTGATGATTTGATACTTTTCAATTTTTCCGTCCTTCACTTGAATCCAGTCCGCCAAAAATCCTCTGGCCGCCTCGGTAGCCCCGAAGCCCTGGCCTTCGATCAGCTCTCCAGGATTTACATAAAATTTCTCATTTAAGTCGATTTGCTTTAACCAGTTTTGTACATAGCGGACATATTTCGGAGCTTCATGTAGTCGGGCCAAGACACGAACCATTATGCTCGGTCCAATTTCTTTGACAATGTTGTAGATCAATGGATCATAATCTTGCCAATCTTCCGCTCCTTCGCGTCCGGCAATGACTTGTCTCGCCAGCGGTCCAACTTCCAGCGGTGTTTCGCCGCTGTCCAATAAATATCGCGGAGCCTTTGCAAACGTATATTTCCCTAGCTTTTTGCCTTCTTCCGGATCGAGCGGATTCGTAAATCCTTCAAATGGATGATAAGAACCTTCGCCTTCATAGAAAGAATGCGTATAGTCTTCTCTGACACGGGCCTGGTCAAAATCATGGAAATTCTCGCCGTCAAATACACCGGATCGGGCAATGAGGGCGCCATTTCTTGATTCGATAGTCGGATGGATATATTTTTCAGGATTCGGGAAGCTTCCTGCCGCCAAATACTTGCCCGGTCCGGCTCCATATTTATCCAATCCGATTTCCCGGCTGTATCGAATAAACAGACCCAAATCGGATTCATAATGCTCTTCTTTTTCTTCCAGCCATTCAAGCACATCTGACCAAGTTTCGTTTTGGAGCCATCTTTCTATCGAGCAGCCCAGCAAAGTGCTTTCCAGCCAATTCTTGCGGAAGTATCCCAAAATCGAAATCGACCGGGTAATGTCCGATAAAGTCGGTGCGCACATCACGCCGCCAGGAATCATGAAGCTGGAGTGCGGCCATTGTCCTCCAAAAATGGCATAGATTTCGACAGGTTTTGCTGAAATCGTTACACCTTTGACATAGTTTTCTCCGACAAAAGGAGCCCATCGTTTATGAACCTCTTCATATAAAGATGCAGATTGATAATTTTTATGGGTCAATCCGATGGCAAATAACGCATAGAACCAGCGCGGAATACTTTGAATCGTTTCCGTGGCTTGCGCAATATTTCTCACCAAAGTGGCATTCGGCGGCACTTCCGTATGGAAGGCCGTATCAAGGGCGTAAGCCGATTTTGTTAAATGGCTGCCGCCGCAAATACCGCAAATTCTTGGCGTCATGATAAGACCCGCCTGAGGATCTTTTCCAATCAATATTTTTTCAAATCCCCTAAACATCGTTGCTTCCGTCCAGGCATCGACAACCACGCCATCTTCAATCGTAACCTTGACATCCAAGTCCCCTTCTACCCGTCCAAGAGCGGGAACTTTAATTGTTTGCTGTGCCAAGTTCTCCCCTCCTTAAATATTTCGATAAGTTCCATTATCATGGTACGAACAGATCTTCTTTTGCCCATTTTGGAGCGACAGTACGCGCGACAGCGGCATGTACTGAGTAACTTAAAGAATCCACTCCTGTAGGCACTTCTTTTGGAATGGCTCCCAATATTTTTTGCGTTTTGAATACCGTTCCAGGCGCTAAATCAAAGAATGGGAATTGCGGTTCCGTACATCCAATGCATGGCATGCCTGCTCTTGTTTTGGATGATTGACGGTTCCATAGAATCCTGTTGCAGGATGAACGTGTCATTGGACCACGGCAGCCTTGTTCATAGAAGAGACAGCCTTTTCTCGTTCCTTGTCCGAATTCTTCCACCGGTTCTTTGTATTCGAAATATTGAACCCGTGTACAGCCTGTCTGAGTAAACGTTTTAAAGAATGTTTCCGGACGATGATATTCATCCAATGTGATATCCGCTGTTCTGCCCGTTGCAATGGCCACGAGAATTTGCGTTACCCAGTCAGGATGCGCAGGGCAGCCGGGGATATTGATCACCGGTAAACCTGCCTGGGAGCGGAACTCTGTAGATAAAAATCCTCCTGGTTTGTCTTTGAAAAATTGCAATCCGGTAGACTCCGACGGATTAGGGCTTGTTGCAGGTATTCCTCCCCAGCACGCACAGTCTCCAATGGCCACCACATATTTAGCCTTGTGGGCCAAATCATAAATCCAATCTTTTTTAGGACGGTCAAACAAAGTGTCGAAACGACCCGTTCCATTCGGTCCCTGGATGACGGTTCCTTCCACAACCAAAATGTCCAGTTCTGTACGGCCTTCAATAATGTCATCCAAAATTTCCTTTACCTGATAGCCGAATTCCATGGAGACCGAGTGGTGATAAAGAATATTGATGCCAAAATCGGTGATTAAATCAATCACGGTAGGCTCATCCGCATTCAAAAACGACTGGGTGTTTCCGTTGCAGGCTCCTCCGTGAATCCAAAAGACGTTTGCCATTTCCCTTTAACACCTCCAAAATCATGTATATTATCCAAAAATTAAAAATATTTAAAACGCTTTCATTTTTTCTTGTATCAAATAATCAATCCATTCATTGATGCCCATGTCCTGTTTTACGGAAACCTCGAAAACTTTCATTGTCGGCCTGGATTGATAGATTGATTGATAGAACGCTTCTTTGTCAAAATCCACCGCTTCTGCCAAATCCATTTTAGTAATGATGGCAATATCCGCGCTGTTGACGATGGTAGGGTATTTTACCGGTTTATCCTCGCCTTCCGTCGTTGAAAACAGCACCACCCTCAAGTTTTCACCCAGGTCATAGCTGGATGGGCAAACAAGATTTCCGACATTTTCGATGAATAGAAAGTCGATATCTCTTAAATCCCATTCACGAATGGAATCTTCGATCATTTGTGCCTCAAGATGGCATACCGTTCCTGTTGTAATCTGTTTTACTATCGCTCCGCTCCGCTTCAGCCGTTCCGCATCATTCTCTGTCGCCAAATCCCCGACTAAAGCCGCGGCTTTAAAATCTTGACCCAGCCTTGTCAATATTTCCGTCAACAGCGTTGTTTTCCCGGCTCCGGGACTGGAAACGAGGTTTACAACATAAACCCGGTTTTCTTGAAAGCGCTTTCTTAATTCTCTGGCCAAAATGTCATTTTTCTTCAACACATTTTCCCTTATCTTCACAATTCGAGGCTGTTCAATTGCTTGGCTCAATATTAACCCTCACCTACCAGTTCATACAATTCAATTTCTTTTCCTTCCAAAATTTGATCGGTGCCTGAATTGCATCTCGGACATTTTATCGGAATGGGTTTTTCCAGCACATATTCTTGGCTGCATTGAGAGCAAAAAATTTTTAAAGGAATTTCTTCTATAATTAGATGGGCTCCTTCGATGCTTGTCCCTTCCGTTGCGATATCAAAGGAGAATTCCAACGCTTCTTTGACTACGCCGGAAAATACACCCAATTTTACACGCAGGGCTTCAATCTTTTTTAGATGATTTTGCTCTGCCGTTTCGATCGCCAATTGAACTAGGCTGTGTGCAATGGACAGTTCATGCATTCTTAAGCTCCTTTGACAGTATTTTCAACACATTCAATATAAATTGGATTGCAGGCTGTATTTCCGGATTGGTCAGCTCCTTCAACAGGCCGAATATACCAGGGCTTGCAGATGTTTTATATTCCATATTGGAAGCGGCCTCCGAAACAGATGTGCAAAGATTGCTTAATGTTTTAATCGTTCTTTCATTCAGCACTGTCGCCTCGATTTTTCTGAATTCTTCTGAATTGATTAAGTTCTGCAAACGTATCAAGGACTCCAGGCTGCTTTGCAAATTGTTTACAATATTGTTTTTTGGCAATTCTTCCCGAAGCGTCAGAACCATCCGGTTTAGCGAATCGGCCATTTCTGGACTTCGCTTTATAAAATTCTCAATAGCCTCAAACAGCAGATTAAATTTTTTCAGGTTATCCAGCAGGCTGATTAATTGTTTGATTGTTTCAGGTTCTGACAATTTGTTCATTAATACAGCCTCATTGCTGATGCTTACAACATTATTTTGGCTGCTCAATCTTCCACCTCCCCGTTATTTGTAAACTATTAATCTATTAAAATAAATTATTGATAAACAACTTCATGGCAACCGTACTTCATTTATTCGTTTTCATATAACACTTTTTCAATATAATAAATTATTTGAATCTTTAGACAATTAAATGAATTTAACTAAAAAATAACATAATTTCCTCGGCTTTGTCAAACTGATTTTCAATATGTCCCTTGCCGCCGGATTTTTTATTTCCCAAAAAATAAACTATGTATGCCGGACTTCGCTTATTAATATGAGCATTTTGCACATTTTTCAACCCAAGAGTCATAAGGTTTTCTAAAGCATAAAAAAGGACTTCACCCCTTATTTGTAGAATTTTGAAGTGACCAAACCACAAAAATCCATAAGGAGGAAGTCACT
>NZ_VIGD01000022.1 GCF_006569205.1 Ureibacillus terrenus | reverse complement strand
AGATTCGCAATAAAGAACCAATCGAATCCGGCTGAATGACCGTTGTCGAAAACCAGATTCCCACACCGGTCATCGCTCCTACTGTTGTAGTGATGATTAAAATCCATTTCGCAATGTTTTTGGCCAACCCATCTAGTTTTTGATTGTTCGTCTTAAACGCTCGATGTTCCAAAGATACGGTCAAAACGGATGTTCCAATGGCTACACCATGGCTGATAATGACGTGGACAATGGCGATCATCGCAATGACCGTCCCGTTTCCGAGCCATGAATAATCCACTGATGGAAAATTCATTACTATTCCCCCTTCTCATTTTTTCACCATCATCTTATAAGACAGTTGTGAAAAAACAATAAAGGAACTGTAAAACCTTTGGAAAAAGGGAAATGTTTTGCAAACACTTTTCATCTCCGCCATAAAATAATCAAAAATCAAAACTTCCAATTTTTATAGAAAAAAGAAATAGAGTGTGATTTCAATTTATTTAGGCGTCCTGCAATTTCTTCAATGCCGGAAATTTTATCGGCGCCGGAACCATTTATGGTTTTTTGCCTATGTCATTTTCCCAATGTTTCATAGAATTTAGACTAGATTGCATGGGAAAGGATGGGAAAATGAATTATTTCTATAATCCCTATTATTATCCAAATGAGCCAACCAATTATTTTTGGAATCCAAACATGTATTACTGGAATCCTTGGCATCCACAAAACATGAATGCCCATTACAGAGCTTTTCAAAATGATTCAAGCAATTTCGGAAGACCCAATCCGATTGTAGACAAAGGCCCTGAACCTTTTACGGTAAACATTGAGAAAGCGGCAAAAGAAAATACGGCATTCCGAAGAGCTTTGTGGACAGGTCCGCATTTGCAGTTAACGTTAATGAGCCTCCAGCCGGGGGAAGATATTGGCTTGGAAATTCATCCGCATACCGATCAATTTTTGCGTATTGAACAAGGGGAAGGGATTGTGGAAATGGGGAGAACTCGAAATAACTTGAGTTATAGAAGAAGGGTTCATGAAGATTCCGCCATCATGGTGCCTGCCGGAACTTGGCATAATGTGATCAATACAGGGAAAATCCCGATGAAACTTTATTCCATCTACGCGCCTCCGAATCACCCGCACGGAACGGTTCATCGGACAAAAGCGGAGGCGATGGCGCAAGAACATTATGGCCATCAATAGCAACCTAAAGAAACAAGGGGCGTTGAAACAACAACGCCCCGATACAAAAAAAGTGAGGTAGTCCCTATTGATGGGACAACCTCACGGAAACGATCATGAAAATGTTACTGCTCACCACTGATTCACCAAAACGACTTTTCCGATGGCTTTTCCGGATTCCAATAATTCATGGGCTTTGGAGGCTTCATCGAATGTGAAGATGTTAGGATCAAGAACGGGACGCAGTTTTCCTTCTTCAACGATGTTTGCCAATTTTTCCAAAATGTCTCTATACTCTTTGCGCAGTTCTTTGTCCAGGATTTTTAATAACATGAATACCACATGGAGGGTCAGGCCTTTTGAATGCAGCGGCGTCAGGTCATGGGTGGAGCGGGCCGCGATGGCAAGGACCGTTCCGAGGGGTGCCGCCGCTTCAAAGGAGCGGTCTAAATTTGCTCCTCCAACGGTGTCAAAGACCATATCAAAACCTTTTCCATTTGTGTATTTTTGTACATAATCCCGGACGCTTTCCTCCCGGTAGTTGATGGCAACATCGGCGCCGAGGCGGGAACCGATTTCAAGCTTTTCTTTCGTAGAGGCGGTTGTGTAGACCTTTGCGCCGGCCCATTTTGCCAGCTGGATGGCCACATGGCCCACGCCTCCTGCCGCCGCGTGGATCAAGATGTTCTGTCCTGGGGCCAATTTGCCCCGGGTGAACAATGCTTCCCAGGCGGTGATGGCCACAAGCGGCAAAGCGGACGCTTCCTCCATTGTCAGATTTTTTGGTTTATGGGCAAGCAAATTCGCATCTGCCAGCATATATTCCGCCAATGCCCCTCCTGGTGTGCTTCTGAATCCGCCGGCGCAGCCGTAGACTTCATCTCCGACTTTGAATTTTGTCACTCCCTCACCGACCGCGCATACCACTCCCGCGACATCCCCGTGCAGAACTGCCGGAAATTCCGGAGCAACAGTTTGAACAGCCCCTGAACGCACTTTCGTATCAATCGGGTTGACGCTTGTGGCTTTTACATGGATTAGGACATGTCCGGGAATGACTTCAGGCACCGGGATATCCCGGATTTGGAAAACGGACGGATCTCCAAAGTGATGGATCACTTGCGCTTTCATCTTTCGCACTCCTTTATGTGAGATTCATAGAATTTTATCTGAATATGAACGTTGTTAAAATGATTTTATTCTTAATTTTGATGAATGGCAAATTTAGGATAGAATAATGATGGACCTGCAGAAAATATAAATCAAAAAAACTATGTCATCAGGGAACGATTGATGAACCGCAGACCGTTTGGTTTCTTCTGCCGATATGGGCCGCCAAGTCAGCGGCAGGAGCTATTTGTGAAAAGGAGGATCAAAATGATTTATCTATATGTCGGCCTTGCAGGCGCGCTTGGCGCCATTTTGAGATATTGGATCGGCACCGTGTTTTTGCCGGGCAGCGTTTTTCCTTGGTCAACCCTTTTTGTCAATTTGACGGGAGCGTTTTTATTGGCATGGCTGACCACTTCCATATTTAAAAAATACCATCTCCCCCCTGATATTGCTGCCGCAATCAGTACCGGATTCATCGGTTCATTTACCACTTTTTCGGCTTTGAGCGTCGAAACGGTCGAACTTTTTGAAAATGGGCATGCGGTAATGGGGATGGCCTATGTTTTCGCAAGCATTGCCGGGGGGCTCATCATGAGCCGGATCGGTTTCAGGGCAGGCAAGGAGGGGCAACAGGCATGAT
Organism: Ureibacillus terrenus; assembly: GCF_006569205.1. Classification (GTDB taxonomy): domain Bacteria; phylum Bacillota; class Bacilli; order Bacillales_A; family Planococcaceae; genus Ureibacillus; species Ureibacillus terrenus. The sequence continues at coordinate 32,170 of NZ_VIGD01000022.1, read as the reverse complement.
CATAAAATTGATATTGGTCGGAATCGGGGGCTTTGCCGGAGCCGTTTCCCGCTTCGCTATGAGCAAAGCTTTAAATTGGCAAGAGTCCTTGCCGATTGGCACATTGACCGTGAATTTATTGGGCGCGTTTCTGTTGGGAATCCTGACAGGCGCGGAAGGAAACAAGATGATGGTTTTGCTTTTTGGCGCGGGCTTCCTGGGCGCATTTACCACCTTCTCCACGTTGAAATTGGAGCTGACCCGGCTTTATATAAAAAATAAAAAATATTTTCTTTTGTACACCGCAATTTCTTACATTGGAGGAATAACCCTCGCGTTTTTGGGGTATGTAATAGGAAAGACGGTTGAAATTACGATATGAATAAACGTTCCGGTTAAATAAAAAAGGAGAAGTAAAATGGCTAACACTCGGGTATATAAGATGAAATTTTCAAGCGTTTATCCACTTTATATCCAAAAGGCGGAGAAAAAAGGACGCACAAAGGAAGAAGTGGATGAAATCATCCGCTGGTTGACGGGCTATGGACAGGAGGAATTGGAATCGCAGATCGAAAAAGAAGTGGATTTTGAAACGTTTTTTGCGGAAGCACCGCGATTGAACCCCAACCGGGAATTGATTAAAGGCGTCATCTGCGGCGTGCGGGTGGAAGAGATTGAAGATCCTCTGATGCGGGAAATCCGCTATTTGGATAAACTGATTGACGAATTGGCGAAGGGCAAAGCGATGGAGAAAATTTTGCGGTCATAATACAATGTGCTTCCTCTCTTTTTTATAAAGGGATTCACCCATATTTAAGGCCCTGAATATCCTATTCCGAAAGCATTTTGACGGAGGGTATTCATGGGCTATTTTGTTTCGGTGGATTCCGGTGTGAAATTATACGTGGAAGATATCAATCCGTTCGGAAAGAAGACCATCGTGTTTCTGCACGGTTGGCCTTTGAATCATCGGCAGTTCGAATATCAGTTCAATGTGCTGCCCGCATGGGGGTACCGCTGCATCGGCATCGACTGGAGAGGATTTGGAAAGTCGGATAAGCCGTTTGAAGGCTACAGTTTTAACCGGTTGGCCGATGATGTCCGGGCGGTGGTGGAGGCCCTGCGATTAAAGGATTTTGCCTTGGTCGGGCATTCCACGGGAGGGGCGATTGCCATACGCTATATGTCCCGCCACCATGGATTTGGAGTCTCCAAATTGGTGCTTGTTGCGAGTGCGGCGCCGGTCGGATTTAGCCGGGAAACGGCGCAAAGTTTTTTGGAGATGGCTTACAATAACCGTGCGAAAATGATGCAAAAGGTCATAGACGGATTTTTCTTCCAATATATCACAAAAGAATTTTCTGATTGGTTTATGAACATGGGGATGGAAGCGGCAAGCTGGTCCACCATTGCCATCATCAATACGCTGCGGGATGAAACGTTGTATGGGGATTTGTCAAAAATCCATGTTCCGTCGTTAATTATTCATGGAATCCATGACAAGGTGATCCCGTTTGCCCAGGCGCACGAGCTCCATCAACGGATCCGGAACTCAACGATTGTTCCTTTCCAATTTAGCGGACACGGGACATTTTGGGAAGAACGGAATCTATTTAACGAATTGTTGAGGAAGTTTGTATGAAACGGATTGGAATGGGTTTCCAATCCGCTTTTTTTATTTAAAAAAGTTGACCTTATCAATTTTTTTCTTAAAATTACTATTACTAAAAATATTTTACTTTTCTGTGAAAATTATTTATTCATTAGGAACTTATAATAAAATATTCCGTAATAATATATGGGCAAAGTATAAAGTATAAAGTATAATGAGACAATGGAGGAAAAATGTGGGGATTAAAATAATAAACAGAGCTAATAAGAATTATAAAGTCGAAATTGCGGTGCTGTTTATTTGGTTTTTCGCATTGACCATCATCCTGAGTTATGGAATCCATTGGCTTTTCTTTGATATGAACAGATTCAAAGAAAATTTAATTGCTCAATCCACTTCGCCTGACGGGACTTATACAATCAATGTTTATGTATCCGATGGAGAGATATTCTTTTCTGATTTGATTATTGGGGAATTAGTGTTCAATAAAGAAGAGAAAGAACCTAAAATCATTTATTGGAAATTTGCCGAAGAGAAGGCAAACATTGAATGGGTGAACGACCATACGGTAGTGATCAATGATATCCGTCTGGATCTCCCAAATGAATCCTATGTTAAAGGGAGGGTGAAAAGGAAAAGATTGTAGCCCGGGTTCACACATCGATCCGCTTTTCCGGCGCGGAAAAGAAATTGTTAATTTTTATGGGATAGGCAAAGAAATGATTTTTATTAAAATAGGTAGTAGATACAACAATATTTTTGGAACGAAAAATGGGCATGGAGTGGAATGGAAATGAATGAATTGCTCGTATTTGGCGAACTGCATGAGTTTTTGTCCGGTTTGGGGACAATGCAATGCAAAATTGCCGGAAAAAGCTTGTCGCTTGGGTACATACCATTCACTATGAGAGGCGGCTATTGCAAATTCGCGACCCTGTATGGGGATAAGCGGTATCAATGCTTGATCTTGCATGTGGAGCCCGGGAATCCGGAATCGGCCAGAGGAAAATTGCTGCAAAAGGAAATCCAGGAGATGTTAAATTTTGATATCCAAAAAATTCGATCGTTTCAATTGAAAAAACATGAAGTGTATGTTCCGTTTGAAGTGGTTGATTCAAAAGAGAAAATGGATTTATTAAAGAACTTCATTGAAAAGCAATATATGGCCTTTAAAGAAAATAATTGACCCGGATGCGATTATAGAGAGAAATTCTTTGGATGAAGAAGCATCCGTTTTTTTGCCCGGATATGTAAGCGGTTTCATGTTTGGGATTGAGTTGATGATCAGGAATATGGGAAACCGGGGACACGGCCACCGCAATTTCAGCCAATCGTTCAATTTGAGTTGACTCCTTCTGCAAACTTCTATACTATTAAAAATGCCCGGCCAGTTCGGGAGAGGTTCATAGCAACCCTCTATAAAAAACTATGAAACCATCATATTTCATCAGTTTTATAGAATGATTGGGTGCACCTCTCTTGAAAATGTTGGGAGACATTTTGCAAGGAGGTCTTTTTTTATGTCTGTCCGCAAGTTCGAAGACGGTTTGAAAGATTTGACATTATTGGGAAACAACAAAACGGTCTATCCGGAAAAATATGCGCCTGAAGTGTTGGAGGCGGTGGATAACCTTCATTCGGACCGGGATTATTTCGTAAAGTTCAATTGCCCGGAGTTTACAAGTCTATGTCCTCTGACAGGCCAGCCGGATTTTGCGACCATTTATATTTCCTATATTCCGGATAAGAAGCTCGTAGAAAGCAAATCCCTCAAATTATATTTGTTCAGTTTCCGCAATCATGGTGATTTTCATGAAGATTGCGTGAATATTATTATGAATGATCTCATTCAATTATTGGATCCGAGATATATCGAAGTTTGGGGGAAATTCACGCCTCGCGGGGGAATTTCCATCGATCCGTATTGCAACTACGGCCGGCCTGGCACGAAATACGAAGAAATGGCCAACTATCGTTTGATGAACCACGACTTATATCCCGAAAAAGTCGATAATCGATAAACAATTCCATATCGCAAAGAAATAGAGGTTCTTAGCCACCCTCTTTACCAAAACTAAGAAGAGAAACAGCATTTCCTTCTTAGGGTGGTGCTGTTTTTTTATTGTTAAAGGAGTGTTCGATATGAAAAATGAGAAAGCCATTGTCATATTCAGCGGAGGACAGGACAGCACGACTTGCCTGTTTTGGGCAAAAGAACGTTTCGGTGAAGTGGAAGCGGTGACCTTCGATTACGGGCAAAGGCACCGCCTTGAAATAGAATGCGCCAAGGAAATCGCCGGGGAAACAGGGGTCAGACATCATATCCTGGACATGTCGCTGTTGAATCAGCTCGCCCCGAATGCTTTAACGAGGGAAGACATCCAAGTGGAAGAAGGGAAGGACGGCGGGCTGCCGAACACTTTTGTACCGGGGCGGAATCTGCTGTTCCTTTCCTTTGCGGGCGTGCTGGCAAGACAGGTGGGGGCGAAGCATATCGTCACCGGCGTTTGCCAGACGGATTTCAGCGGCTACCCCGATTGCCGGGATATCTTTATCAAATCGCTGAACGTCACGTTAAATTTGGCGATGGATGATACCTTTGTCATTCATACGCCGCTCATGTGGCTGACAAAAGCGCAAACGTGGGAACTGGCGGACCGGCTGGGAGTGCTTGAGTTTGTCCGCAATAAAACATTGACTTGCTACAACGGCATCATCGCCGATGGATGCGGGGAATGCCCGGCATGCAAGCTGAGAAGGAAAGGGCTTGAAGAATATTTGCGTTCAAGAAAGGGGACTTCGCATGTTTGAGTTTCGGATTGTCGACCGGCTTCAAAAACTGGGGGAAGATATCCAAAAGGAACAATTGAGGTACCATTCGAAACGGGTGCTCGTCAGCAAGGAATTCACCTTTGACGCCGCCCACCATTTGCATACCTATGAAGGGAAATGCAAAAATCTCCATGGCCATACGTACAAAGTCATTGTGGGAGTCAGCGGCTATCCGGACGAAAGGGGAATCGTCATCGATTTCGCCGATCTCAAGGAAATATGGAAAGAAAAAATTGAAATTTACCTGGACCACCGCTATTTGAACGAAACCCTTCCGCCGATGAATACAACGGCGGAAAATATGGTGGTATGGATTTATGAACAATTCGCGGAAGCGTTGGAAGACGCCGGACTTGAGGGAGCGCGGGTGGAATTTATCCGGCTCTATGAAACTCCGACAAGTTTTGCCGAAGCGAGACGGGAGTGGATGGAACTTGAGTAAAATTCCCGTCATTGAAATCTTTGGCCCGACGATTCAGGGCGAAGGCATGGTCATCGGGCAAAAGACGATGTTTGTGCGCACGGCGGGCTGCGACTATTCCTGTTCCTGGTGCGATTCTTCCTTCACTTGGGACGGCAGCGGGAAAGATTTGATCAGGCAAATGACGCCGGAAGAGATTTGGTCGGAATTGAAACGGCTGGGAGGAAACGGATTTTCCTTCGTCACGATTTCCGGCGGTAATCCGGCATTAATCCGGAATATCGGGGAATTGGTGCGGATTTTAAAGGACAACCGGATGAAAATTTGCGTCGAAACCCAGGGAAGCAGATGGCAGGATTGGTTATACGACATCGATCAATTGACGATTTCCCCAAAACCGCCAAGCTCGGGAATGAAGACGGATTTTGCCGCGCTTTCGGAGATGCTGGATAAGCTGAAAGCAAGAAACGGCAGCGGGCACATTTCATTGAAAGTCGTCGTGTTTAATGATGAAGACTATCAATTCGCCAAGGAAGTCCACCGGAGATTACCGGCCATCCCTTTTTACTTGCAGGTGGGAAATGATGATACAACCTCGGAGGATCGGGAGAAGCTCGTCCGCCATTTATTGGGGAAATATGAAGAGCTCATTCGGAAAGCGATGGGCGACGAAGAGTTGAAAGATGTGAGGGTGCTTCCGCAGCTCCATACCCTGGTTTGGGGCAATAAACGGGGGGTTTAGCGCCGGAGCATTGTAAGACCACTTAAGACGAAAAGGGAGCTTAAGTGGTCTTTCCATTTTGGAGGGGATCCGGACAGGATTCTTTACTTGCCAATAGCATCAGCTTTTTTCTGCTTGCCGGGGGCAAAGGCATGTCAAATTTCTCGAGACGCTGGATGAGAATCGGGATAAACGATTTTGCCGCTTTGCTCAAATATTTGTCCTTCCGGTAAATCAGCACCATTTTCCGGTTCAGCCGGCTGTTGACAATCGGACGGGCATCGATGTTTTCATGGCGGTGGAATTGATAAAGGGATTCGGACACAATGGCGCATCCCAATTTTTCTTTTACAAAATGAAAAATCGTATGGATATCGGAAGTTTCGAATACGGGGTTCAACGAAATCTGTTCCTGCTTTGCGGCTTGATTTAAAATCTTTCTGCAAGTTTGAAGCTTCGTGAATAAAATCAATGGTTCACAGGCAATCTCGCGCAAAGTCAATTCATCTTTCTCCAAGAGGGGATGGTCTTTTGCGGCGACAAAAACGAATGAATCCGTGTATAGCGGGATTTGGCAAAATTGACCATCAATCGCTTGATTCGAGTCATCGATATAGGATAATGCGAATTCAATTTGATTTTCCTTTAACATGGAAAGGACATCATCCGCACTCTGCACGGAAATTTGTACATAAGGAAATTCTTTGGCATAAGTCAATAAGACATTCGATACAAGGCTGGTCAGTTCCCCGGGCAATGCGCCGATTTTCAACGTCCCCCGCTGGAACAATTCCAGTTCATTTAATTGCTGTTTCGTATTTTCGATGAGGTGCAAAATATGCATGCTTTGTTCATGCAGGATTTTTCCGGCTTCCGTCAAGGTGATCCTTTTGCCGATCCGGTCGAACAATTGGGTGCCCACTTCTTCTTCAAGCGCCTTGATTTGGTGGCTCAGCGTCGGCTGCGAGATATGCAATTTTTTGGCCGCGCGGGTAAAATGCAGCTCGGTTGCAAGCGCGATAAAATATTCCAATTGGCGAAGCTCCATCGAAATCTCTCCAGTTCCCCTTTTTCATCATTATACATGGTTTTTTCTGTTTCGTGTTTATTTTAGAAAAGAAAATATTGCGATTTTTAAGAGGAAGGAGCGGATGGAAAAGTTGCGGGGGAGGGATTGGAAAAGGAATGGAATTATTATTTTATTATATTAATAAAAGGAGCATGTCCATCGACAGCTCCTTCGGCAAACATTATTTTGTAAAATCGATGACCATGCGTCCGGTAAATTTCCCTTGTTCCATTTCTTCCATAATATCGTTGATTTCTTCAAGTTTCCGCAGCGTCACTTTCGGCACCACTTTTCCTTCCGCCGCAAACTGGAAGGCTTCTTTCAAATCTTGGCGTGTGCCGACAAGGGAACCGACTACCTCAATGCCATCCAATACGAGGCGGGGAATATCCAGTTCCATTTTATCGACAGGCAAGCCGACCGCAACGACACGGGCACCCGCTTTCACCACGTCGACCGCCTGATTGAATGCCGTTTTTGCCACAGCCGTGATCACAACGGCATCCAGTCCTTTTCCTCCAGTGATTTCAAAGGCTTTTTCTTTTGGTTTTTCATTTAATGTATTCACTGTGGCATCCGCGCCCACTTCCCTGGCAAATGCCAATTTATCATCGTTTATATCAAACGCAATGACTTTTGCGCCAAATACGTTTTTCGCATATTGAACGGCCAAATTTCCAAGTCCGCCAATTCCGAATACGCCAATCCATTGGCCGGGGCGAACCTTTGACACTTTGACGGCTTTGTAGGTCGTCACGCCGGCACATGTGATGGATGTGGCAGCTGCAGGATCCACGTTGTCAGGCACTTTCACTACATAATTGGCGGCCACGATCGCTTGTTCCGCCATCGCGCCGTCGACAGTATATCCGGCATTTTTTACATCCCGGCATAATGTTTCCCTGCCGGTAGTACAGTATTCGCAATGTCCGCAGCTTTCGTATAGCCAAGGAATGGCCACCCGGTCGCCGACTTTGATGTTTGTGACGCCTTCCCCCGTTTCGATCACTTTGCCGACACCTTCATGGCCCAACGTAATTCCGGTGGCATCACCGAAATCACCGTTTTTTACGTGCAAGTCCGTGTGGCAAACCCCGCAATACTCCATTTCCACCAAAGCCTCGCCATACTTGAGCGGACGCAATTGCTTGTCCACAATACTTACCGTTTTTTCCTTTGATACAACTGCAGCTTTCAACAAACATCCCCCTTTTGAAATGGTTGTCCATGGAAGCGATTCCATGTTTATAAAAAGGATAATACTAAAAAATAAGTTCAATCAATATGTCAAATGACATAAAATTCAGAAAACAGAAAATAGGCGGTTTTTAGCAGTTTTGGAAATTGGGGAAAAGGGCAATATAATCATGATGATTTTGAAAAAAGGGGGAAAGCACAGGAAATGGTCCGGCTCTCCCCCCAATGAGATTATCTCTTTTCCACAAATAACAGCAACAGTGTCGCCAAAGGCCCCAAAAAAAGCGAGAGCAAAAACCAGTTCAACCCGGAGCGGTTTTTGCCTTGCGCAAGACCCGCATTAATGAGCGCCAATGTGCCCCATCCGACTACATATTCGTTTTCCATGACGGCCTCCTGTATCAGATTGTTTATTATTAATGTATAAATGGTTTCATTATGAATCAATATATTTTTTGTAATTTGTGCAAGATTCAAGTTTCATGAAACAATCCCTATGAAAGAAGGAAAAAATTCTTTTGTAGGAGAAAATGGAATGATTCGAATCGGGAAAGTCACATTATATGTTTCAGAGCCTCTTCATGTCCCCATATCCGTCACGCCTGCCAAACAGATGTCCGATTCCTATTCCCCTTTCCTTACACGTTCGCTTCCTTTTCGATTGCGATTTTTTCCTTTTCATCTTCTCCGTCTTTGAAATCATCATTCTCATCCGCAAGCCATAGTTCCAGGCGGGCTTTGAAGCGCTTCATGTACCAGCCCAAAATTTTCCCAAGCAAATAGGCGGCGATCACCGTGGCGATGCCGACCGTCATGCCGGAGCTCAAAGACAGGGCGTAGGGCAGGGATGAAACGGGGGACACACCGAGGTCCGCCAAGATGGAAAGACTGACCCCGAAGGCCAAAACAAATAGCCCGGACATATATGAAAAGGCCCTTTTCCAAGTGATATGTATTTTGTCCATGCCTCTCTTCCTTCTCAATCGTTAATTCCTAATCATTATACCAAAATATTCCTTTTTTCACCATGCGAATGTCGTTTACAAACAACCCCCTGTATAGGAATATGACAAAAATGTAATGAATAAAACAGGCCCCCTTGTATGGAAAACTTTTTTTGATTTATTATATAAACATCATCAGTTCAAATCGATGGTAAGGCTAATGAGAGAAGGAGATCTGAAATGAAGCACATTTACACTGGGAAAACGAAAAACGTTTACGAATTGGAAGACGGCAACTATTTGTTGGAATTCAAAGATGATGTGACGGGCGTTGACGGTGTGTTCGACCCGGGCGCCAATACGGTCGGGCTGACAATCGAAGGCGCCGGACGCGCGGGATTGAGATTGACAAAATATTTCTTCGAATTGCTCAATGAAAAAGGCATTCCGACCCACTATATCGATGCCGATATCGAGAAAAAGACAATGAAAGTGAAACCTGCCGAAACATTCGGAAACGGTCTTGAAGTGATCTGCCGCTTCCGCGCGGTGGGAAGCTTCTTGCGCCGTTACGGCATGTACGTGAAAGAAGGCCAGCCGCTTGATGCCTTCGTGGAAGTGACAATCAAGGACGATCAACGCGAAGACCCTCCGATCAGCGAAGACGCGTTGGATATGCTCGGCATTTTGTCCAAAGATGAATACAAAGTATTGAAAGAATTGACGCAAAAAATCGCCGGCATTGTAAAAGAAGAGTTGGCGAAAAAAGGCATCGAGCTTTACGATATTAAATTCGAGTTCGGCCGCGACAAAGAAACAAATGAAATCATTTTGATCGACGAAATTTCCGGCGGCAACATGCGCGCTTACAAAGACGGCAAATACATCGAGCCGTTGGAATTGGAAAAATTGATTTTGGAAGGGTAAAAAAACGGACCGGCAAAAAAGAGCGGGTGGAGAGAAGCAGCGTTTCTCCATCCGCTCTTTTGATGATTTTCCCCTTGGAAGCCGACGGGGGATTTTTTTGGGGCATGCGACGGTTGAAGTTCCCGGAACAATGGGTTATGTTGATAAATGAACGTTTATAAATTGAGAGTTTAGGAGTGCAGCAATGAAAAAGAAAGTGGTATTGATCAGTACGGGCGGCACGATTGCAAGCGGCGTGAATCCGGAAACAGGCCTCCTCACATCCGGCATGTTGACGGGGGAGGAATTGGCCAAACAATGCGAATTGCCAACTTATATTGAATTAAATGTAGAAACCCTTTTTCATTTGCCAAGCAATGAAATGACCTTTGATCATTTAATTCAGTTAAAAGAAAAAATTGAGAAGGTGTTTGAGAATCAAGAAGTGGCGGGGGTGGTCGTGACCCACGGAACGGATACGCTGGAGGAAACGGCGTACTTCCTCGATTTGACGATCGGGGATGCGCGGCCGGTGGTGGTCACGGGCGCCCAGCGGAGCCCGGCAACCATCGGAACGGATGCCTTCTCGAATTTGCGGCAAGCGATCATTCTGGCCGCAAGCGATGAGGCAAAAAATTTGGGCACGGTCGTGTTATTCAACGAAAAGATTTTGCCTGCCCGCTATGTGAAGAAAAATCACGCCTCCAACGTGGACGGCTTCAACGCGCCGGGGTTCGGCCATTTGGGGTATGTGGATGAGGAAGAAGTCATCCTTTACGGGAAAGCGGTGAAAAAGGAAACGTATGAGCTGAAGTCCGAATTGCCTTATGTGGAAATCATCAAATGTTCATTGGGCTCCGATGGCCGCTTGATTAAGTATGCGGTGGAGACGGGAGCAAAAGGCATTGTCCTTGAAGCGTTCGGCCGAGGCCAAGTCCACCCGGCCGTTGCAGAACAAGTGCAATATGCCATTGAAAAAGGCGTCATCGTGGTGGTGACAACAAGCACGGCGGAAGGAAACGTCAAAGTGGTGTACGACACCCCAGGCACTGCCTACGACTTGCAAAAGAAAGGCGCCATCCTCGGCCGCGACTACGACAGCAAAAAAGCCCGCATGAAGTTGGCGGTGATGTTGGCTGCAGGGGTGGGGGATTTGGAGAAAAAATTTAAGTAACAAAGGAGGGAATGCTGTGATGTTTAGCATTCCCTAAACTTTAAATAGTCTGTAATTTATTGTTGATATCTTCTGCTTTTATTCTGCAGAAATTTATTAAAATGTTTTAAGGCTTCTATATCATTAAAGATTCCAATTGAGTGAGATTTTATCAATACTTAGTGAAAGTATTGTCGGAACACCCTAGTTTACCAATCCATCAACAGCTAGTGTACCAAAAGGGTACGCATTTTTATTTATCTCACAAATTTCGAGCTTACGGATGAAAAACGGTGGGCTATTGATAAAGAAAAACAATCGAATCCTTCGTTACAATTAGTAGCGAAGGATTTTTATTTATAAAAGAGAAAAAAATGAACAAAAAATATTGACGTTTTATATATTTGTTAGTAAATTATAATTGTAAGAAACACATATACAAAAGAGAGTGAAATGAACAATAAAGGATGTGGTTTTATACGTAAATTTATTTGCGAAAAAGACTTGCGAACCGAACGTTTAGATCCGTATTTTTATCAAATTGAATTGGAGTTGAAAAAGAAATTAGAAAATAAACAAACCGTTCCTTTACGGATGTTATGCGAAGAAATTACGGATGGAACAAGAAACGCGACAGAGTTTGTTGGTTATAGAACGAATGTCCCTTATATCCGCTTATCAAATATTGTGGATAATAGGTTAGTGCAAAAAGGGATGAAATATTTATTTGATTTAGATGGAATTGAGAAGAAAGCGGTTGTTAGGAAAGGGGATATTTTAATTTCGAAAATTGTCTCACTTCCTAAAATGGCTCTTGTTGATGAGACATATGATGGAGCGGTTATTAGCCCTGATATTATAAAAATTCGTCCCGTAGATCAACAAGCTCAAGCTGTATTAATGAAGTTTTTTTCTTCAAATATCGGGATACTTTCGTTGAAAAAAATGGCCGTTCCATCTGTATTGCCGAAAATTTCGCTGAAACAGTTAGAAGATTTAGCGGTCGTAATAGATGAAGAACCTGAAGGAGACAGTCGTAATGAACAAGCCATTTTAAAACAAAAACTGCATAGCCTATATGAATTCGGGTTCAATGAGATAGACACGTCGCTGCCGACAGAGTTTTGGCTTAAAAACCAACTGACAACAGAGCGATTGGATGTCGATTATTATCGTTATCATACTTCAAAAACATTCGAACAATTAAAAAATAAGATCAAAACCGAACGATGGTTGCAACTAAAAGACATTTGCGAAATCGTAAACCATACAGTTAGCCCTACGGATTTTAGCAATAAAGAAATTCGTTACATTGGTTTCAAAAATATTGATACAAATTCGTACCGGATTATTTCGGCAGAGACCATATTATTCGAAAAAGTGAAAAGTCGCGCCCGATATGTATTGAAAGAAAATGACATCCTGCTTGGAATCGTCGGACCGTATATCGGAGAAGAGAATCAGCCCTTGGCTTTTGTAACTAAAGAATACGAAGGGGCACTAGCATCTAGTGCGTTTGTGGTTTTACGTAATTTTAAATATTCGACTGCATATTTGTTGTGGTGTTTGTCCCATCCTTTAGTACGATTTCAGTTAAGGGCTAAGCGAAGAGGACAATGGCAAATGATGATAAGTATCGATGATCTTAAAAGAATTTACCTCCCGGTTGAATCACCTGAAAAGATCGATCTGATTGAAAATATGGTGAAAAAATTCATTCATTAATCGGAGGGATATAGAAATGAGGTTACCATCATTATACGGCTTTTATAAATACTATTTTAATTATCCTTTGAAAGGAAAAAAGAATTATGCGCTTGCGATAAGAGAGGCGGAAAAACAAATTTGTGATGCTTTTGACCTAAGAGATGAATCGTGCATTACAGATTATGAACATCAATTATATCCTAGACAACTCACAATTTCTTTTTTGAAAAGACTTTATCAATTAATGAATGACCATTACGATCAACCTGTTTTTGATTTAGATTATCACAGAAATAGTATTCACATTCCAAAAGAGTTACTTAATAGCCGCATACAGCTAGATATTGATTTTGGGTACTTTTACGACCGTAATGCGGAAAAAATCATTCTACTTGAATATGGTAAATTAAATGATGTTTCTCATTGGATTCCGGTTTTCAAAACGTTGGTAACCTCATTTGAATTAACTTCTATGCTTCCAACAAATATTGAAACGATTGGATTTTGGGATTTATCAAAAGGACTCACTTATGAAGAAAGTTATAATAATGGAATTACTGCGCCTATTGAACAAGTTCTTAAAATTGCTAGAAAAATAGTGAATGAAAGAAGGAGGGGTTAAATGATTTTATATGAATATTTAAAAACCCCAAAAACGATTGACCAGCTTGTGACGATTGCGCATGAAAATGAGTTATATTGGAATCGGGAACAAATGGAGTTATTTGTGCGCTTAGATCCAAGTATCATTCAAAATGAAGCAGGGCTTTGGACAGTAAGACAAGATGAACGTCAGCAAATCATTTTGGCGGCAATTGAGCGGGCGTTGCAAGGTCGCCCGCTAACAAAAATTGATCCCGATGTTTTCGCTCAGCTCCCTGCTGATATGATTGTGTCGCAACGTGAAATTATTGATGTTGCCATTAGCAGCGGCAAATACGAATCACCGCGGGAAAATTTACTTCGTGTCAAACGAAAATAGGAGGAAACAGTATATGGAAACGACAATTCAACAAGTACAAGACCAATTAACAATGAAAGGATATGGCCAGTTCTCTGAACCTACTGTAAATGAAGAAGACGGAACAACAATTTTCACAGCAACAGGAGATGAGAAAGTCGTTTATGTAAAAATTTTTGAAAAAGATGCTGATTTATCATACGCTGTGCAACAATCGGCGCTCATTGAAGCGCAATATCATGAATCGGCTCCTGACTTTATTTGGGCCACGAACGGAGAGGTAAACTATTACGCCGACTGTATTGAATCTACGCCTATTGCAGAAATTCCATCTGTTGTCGATGTAACAAAAAAAGAAAAGAAAAAATTAACAAAGCAAGAACTTTGGTCGTTAGATATTTATTCAACTTTGCAAAAACGGTTTGATGATTTACACGAACGTCTTTACGGGCCTGCTGGTGCCGATAATATTAGCTCTACGAACGAGGCGATCGATGAAATAAGTAAATTATTGTTTATGGAAATTTTTCGTCTTTATCACCCTGACTACGTTTTAAGAGAAGGAGAAAATGCTGGTTTAAAATTATATGACATTTTAAAGTATGAGTACATAAAGCAGCATGGAAAAGAAGCGGTAAAACAAATCAAAGCGGCATTTAAAGAAATAAAAAATCATGACGACTATGTAGCGATCAACGACAAAGGTGAAAAGTGCTATATTTTCAACGAAGATGAGTATATTAAGTTGGAAAATCCAGCAAACTATGTTGCCGCGTTTGAAACATTCCAAGAGCTCGGTGAGTTCGAAGATGATAACGGAGTCGTTAAAAAGGCGACATTAAAAGATGTGACCGCTGATATTCTAGGGCGCCTATACGATGTGTTACTACGTGGCAAGTATGACAGTAAAGTCGGTCAAGCGACGTATTTAACACCGCGTCAAGTAACTGAAGCAATGGTTGATATGGTGATGCACGATTTAACAACAAATCCAAAAGAAGCGGCTAAATTGCTAGAAACGGATGAAAACGGAAATCCAACCTTCCGTGTACTTGACCCAACTTGCGGCTCTGGAGGATTTTTAATTAAAGCCTATGAAGCAATAAAAAGATACTTTACGAGAGAATTTGCGGGGATTCAAAAAGAAAAAATAAAAGAACATTTAGAGAAAATGAAAGAGCATAGCTTTGTTGGTGCCGATAAAACACGGAGCATGATTGTAAAAGCACGTTTGAATATGGCGATGCACGGATTGCCAAAAGCTCCGATTTTCTGGGTAAGCGACTCGTTAATGACCGATTCATTACAACCTGAATCATTTGATGTGATTATCACAAACCCGCCGTTTGGCTCCGGTTCTGTATCGAACAAAACAGAAGAAGGTAGAGCCATTCTAGAACGTTACACATCCGGAATTGACGAAGACGGAAAACCGATGAAAAATGGTTTATGTCTTGGAGCAAAGCCAAATAGCAAAGGTGTTTGGAAACAAGTCAATTCGACAGACCAAGCGGTATTATTCATTGACCGAAATTTAGAGTTATTAAAACCGGGCGGTTATTTAATTATCGTTCTTCCAGACGGCATTTTAAGCAACTCAAGCTATAAACATGTACGTGAATATTTAATGGGTAAGAAAAATGAAGTAACAGGTGAGTTTGAAGGCGGTCGCGCGATTGTGAAAGCGGTTGTTTCATTACCGACAGTAACATTCCAATTATCTGGAACAGGTGCGAAAACATCATTCCTCTATATTAAAAAGAAAGAACACGAAAATGAAAAACAAGGACCAGTGTTTATGGCGGTTGCAGAAGAAATTGGGTTTGATGTGAAAAATAAAGTAGAAGTACAGTTAGGGAATGACCGGAACGATTTGTTAAAAATTGTTGAGGCGTATAAGAAAGGCCTCTAGTACAGTAGGATATTTTAATTGATTCCGAAGTTTTTATAGTTTCGATGTTTGAGTTACATAATGTTGAATAGGAAAGGGGCTAACCATGTTTAGAATAGTTTCTAAAAAGCCATCTATAATATGGGCAACTGAAACCGAGATAGATGATGAAAGGCTTGATAGCAAGTTCTATGACGTTCAGTTTATAGAGACACAGAATAAGTTATTAAAATCTCCTTTAACAAAAAAAAAGTTGGGGGAAATTATGAAAAGTATGAATTCCCCTATTGGGTGGCAAGGTATACCTTCGTCTGCTTATAGGAGAAAAGGTGAAGGAATACCACTACTTCGAGTTCAGAATATCCAAGATAATCAAATTGATTGGGATACTATCATTGATGTAGATCCAGAAATATATTTTAGTCAACCAGCAATACAATCTGAGGCAGGTGATATTATTATTACGCGTGTAGGAACTATAGGTAGATTTTGTAAAGTGCCGAGTAACGTACCGAAAATTGCTATGGGGCAAAATTTGACAAGAGTTTCTTTTGACAGGCAAGTAGTAGATGCTGATTACATACTTGCTTATATGAATACACAATATTGTATTAATCAAATGTATCGACTTGCTTACGGTGGAGTTCAACCGTCCTTAACAAATAAAAACATTAGAGATATTTTATTATTGATACCTTCTATAAAAATTCAAAACTACATCGGCAACAAAGTCCGAAAAGCGGAAGAGTTACGGGAAGAATCGAAGCGGTTGAAGGAAGAAGCTGAATCGCTTCTCAGTCTAGTACTTAAATTAGATGAATTTAAATATGAAGTCACAAAATCATGGGTTGTTAACGCGGATCTTTTAGAACCATATTTAAATGTTCAATTTTATAATAAAGAGTATTTGAGTTTCCAAGAACATTTAAAGACTTTAGGAATTCCTTTACTTAAAATGAGTCAAGTTTTATTTAAAATCATTAGAAATAATTCACCAGATGAAAATGATAGGGTTGAAAAAGGAATCCCATCACTTATTGTTTCAGATATTGATCCATATAGAATTGAGATAGAAAACGCAAAAATTCAAGTTTCACAAGATTATTATAAGGCTAATGAACACCAAGCAATTCGTGTAGACGATGTTGTTTATACAACGGCAGGACCACCTCTGGGAGAAGCTTGTCTAGTAGTTGATGAAATGCTTCCATTACTAAGTGGGGCACATGTTGCGGTTTTAAGAACGAATGAGAAATGCAAACCAGGGTATTTAACATGTGTATTAAATTCTCTTGTAGGTTCTTTAGAAGTTCAAAAGCACTCTTATGGAATTAGGCAACAGTATTTGTTTAATGAGCAATTATCTAATTTTGTAATTCCGATAATTGCACAAGAAATTCAAGATGAGATTCATGAAAAAATTTCAAAAGCAATCAAGTTTGAAATTCAATCAAAAAAATTTATCTCGGAAGCCAAACAAGACGTCGAAAATCTCATCGAAGGCAAATTTGATGAATCAAAAATTTCCGAAGGAGCGTAAGAGACACTCCTTCTTTTCTAGGAGGTGAGTGCGTTGGAGTTGAAAAGGTTACATAGTCATTTAGAGAAGCTGTATCACTATGGTGAAACAGCTTATGTCGATGAGCTTGAGCCGTTTGTTAGAAAAGGTCTTTTATATGTGCGTGAGAAAAAGGCAGTGATCACGAACAATTGGATTGCGTTTGTGAAGCGGTTTCCGAATCAAACTGATTTTCTTCATACATTGCTTTGCTTTGATGAGGCGTATCAACAATATTTATTAAAAACGTCGTTGTTAACCGTATTAAAAATGTGTGAGGCAGAGGATTTGGACGGAATTGTTGATTTCGTTCACAAAATGCCAAAGTTTGCAGGAGAAATCGTAAAAATATTAGATGAGTTAAAACATAGTGAGCGGTACGAAACAGAATCTTTAGAGCAACATGTAAAGGAAGTTGAGCCTCTTTTCCGTGAGCGCAATCATTTGATTTTTAACGGGGCACCGTATTATCAGCGTATTATTTACTATTTAACCCATATCCAACAGTATCAACAAGAAGCGGTTGAACAAGACGAACTGCTCGGCAAAAAAATTGATGAACAATGGGTGAAAGGGCGAAAAATAGCTGCTAACTTGCAGTTATCGCCGTTAAAGGATACACCGCTTGCTGTATTAGCCCCGCATGAGCCAAATATCTCATTAAAGAATCCGTTATTCAAACATATTTTCACGCACCCTTGGAACTTATTTATTTTCCTTTGTTGCGTTGTTCGCGAGCAGACGGAGGCGCAAGGGATGACGACCGTTCGGTTTCATGCGGTGAACGACGAAGTTGACGTTATTTTAATGTCGTCAAAAAAACAAGAATATCGTTACGGAACGATTAATGATTTCGTTTTAGAGTTTTGTAAAGTGAGCAACTATCAACTATTCCCAAACGAAATCGCTCGTTTAGAAACAATATTCCATCATTTGCATGATCGCGGTTTTTTAACGATTGTCGATGAAGAATATCGCATTCCGAGCCATATTGAAGATGAGTTATACAATACAAGTTTGTTTATTTCGCTGGTGGCAGGAAGCAAACAGCTCCGCCAGCGGATCGAACAGTGGATTGATGAATTGAGGGACAGAGGATGAAGCAAATCAAACTATCGATTGAGCGATTTTGGATTGAGCCGGGAAATTTTGAGAGATGGTGTGAGTTGTTATCGCGCATTCCCGAAAAAACCGAAGCGCGCTCAATCAAGGAAATCGCAAAATTATATTTAGGAAAAGATGTGGAAGAAAAAGATAAAAAGCTAGACCGTTCCAAAGAATTATTTGGACTACATGGTTATGAGTACGCAAAACTTTCGCGGAATTTTGAAATTAAAGGTGTCCATTTCCTAACAAGAGCAGACGATGGATATTTGATTCGTACAGAGGAAGCAAATGAACTTGTAGCTGCGTACGAACAACAACACGGATGGGAATTGTTGCTTGCAAAACAACTATTGCGATATTCGCCAAGAACACGAGTCATCATGCATTTATTGTTGAATGATGGTTTATTTGAAACAAACGGTCACTCGCTCGAACAGCTAAGCAAGTGGACATTGCGATTTGCCGATGCTCTGTATCATCCGTTTTCAAGCAATCCAGATCTTAATGATATGAACTTTCTTCTTCATGCTTTTAAAAATGAAGCATTAGGGAAAGATTGGCGTGACATTCTTGCTCAAGAAGAAATTGAATTAGATGAAGATTGGATGTTTGTTGGCTCAAGCGGTAAAGAGCCGGCAAAAACAAATATTTCTTCGTTTATGCGCGCACCGATGCAATTATTTGCTTATTTAGATTGGTTTATCGAAGCTGATGTCGGAATCATCATTTTAAATAAAGAAAAGATGTTGGAGCATATCGATTCACATTTTTTATTTTCATTTACGAACGTTCAGAGTATATCAGAAATCGAATGGTTAAAGAAAAAAGTGGACGAAGAGCGGGATGATCGCGGTTTTGTTGCGATTGAACCGTTACTTCGTAAGCTGATGGAGCGTTTTTATCCAACATGGGAACAAGGGCTTGCGCGCTTTGTCGATTATTATATGACAAAAGGTATTCGTGAAGGTTTGTTTTATATTGCTGATTATGAATCAGGCCAGCCGAGACATGGAAGGGGTTATTTAGGTAAACGAGAATACCAATTATTAAAACTTGAATTTCAACGATAAAGGGGTTGAAAAGATGAGCAAATCTGTCTGGTTAAAAGATGGGGTTTCCACATTTCCGGTTCAACAGCCAATGGTCGGTCAGCGTGAATTTTATGATGCGTTTAAAGAGTATTTACAAGATTTAAAGTCAGCACCAATGGCGCGAGTTTTTACATTGATTGCTAAATGGGGAATTGGTAAATCGCGTATTGCTTATGAATTAGTGAGCGAAGCGCTTGGAATTGATAAAGGATGGACGATTCGTGACCAATCAGGTCAACTGCAAAAAGTCCGGTTATTAAAGCCAGATTTCGCTGACGGCATTTTACCTATTTATATTCGCTATGAACAAATGCATGAGGATCTTCTTTATGGGGAAAACTGGGTCGGTTATGGGGCGTATGTAGCGCTAGCAAAATTAGCGGAACAACAACCTGCCCGCACGATTCAAGGGTCGATTGTGAAACATATTCAAGATCATTTTCTTCCGCTTGGTTTTTCACCGGCAAAATTGGCAGAGGCAATTGAGTTTGGACAACATGAAGCAAATGATTTGCTACAACATATTGATCGGCTTGACCAACTTGTCCAAAATGGTTTAGCTTACCTAAAACAGTTTGGTATTGAGCATTTGATGGTTATTGTCGATGAAGTGGAATCCGAATACGAATTATTTATGGATGGGATTCAAGAACAAAGTGAAGAGCGGAAAAAGAAACTAGACGGTGATGCGATTAAAGTGATCACATCAGCGATTAAACATGAAGATAGCCGCACTCGCCATCCAAATGTCTCTTTCTTGCTGCTTTGTTCTCCGGCAATTGGCGATCAAATTAAAGCGCTCGAGGCGCTTGCTCGTCGTTTAGATAAATTAGAAATCAGTCAAAACTCCTATGCAGATATTAGCGATTATATCGCATCGTTACAACAAAGTGGGAAATTGCGTGAATATCCTGCTGGTCTTGTTGAAGCAGCTTACACGATTGCTGCGGGAAACTTTGGTTGGCTAAATGTAATTATGGCTCATTGTGATCAATATCTTGAGCAGCATCCAGACAAGGAAACAGGTGAAATTTTACAAGACTTAGCTTATTCAGTGCCGCGTTTTAAAGAAAGTTTAATCGACCATTCCCAGCTAGATTACATTGATACAAAGCCAGTGCATATTCCGTTTGTGAAAAAAGCATTATTACGGCAGCTGCCATATCCGAAAGATTATTATAGTGAGGAAGAACAACAAATTTTATTATCAGCGAAACATATTGAAGGCATACCATTATTTAAAGAGTTTGTCGCTTTGCCGCTTGCGAAAAATGATTTAGGTTTTTATCT
This sequence comes from Ureibacillus terrenus, assembly GCF_006569205.1. Lineage (GTDB taxonomy): Bacteria > Bacillota > Bacilli > Bacillales_A > Planococcaceae > Ureibacillus > Ureibacillus terrenus. The sequence continues at coordinate 11,731 of NZ_VIGD01000022.1, read as the reverse complement.
TGTGCAAAACAAATATAAAGCTGAATCTGATCATTTATTCGTGAATGAAACGACTGGTGAATCATTTAGTTTAGATGTCCTCTTGCGCAGTCTTGAAACGTTCTCAATTAATGCACCTAAAGGTTCTTTTATTGTCGGAAAAGAACGGGAAACGTTATTAGCGCAAGTGCGCATGCTTTATCCGAAAGACGAAGTCGTTGAAGCAGCGGAGCTTTTATATACGTATCTTGAGCAACGAATGAAAACAGAGCAATTCGAAACATATATCGGTCCAAACTTTGCGTTCCTTGAGCGGTTAAATCGTCGCTATGCCGTCAAAACAGGTATTGCGAACTATTTATTAAATGAAGAAAAAGATCAACAGCTTCAACAACATTTAAACGAATTGGCGAAACAATATGATAAAGACGGAGAAATTCAACGTCTTCTTCTTGGTTTTGCAAGAGCCATTGAGCAAGACTATCCAGACGTGCAAACAATTCAAGTAAAAGGAAATAAATGTGGGCTCCGTATAAAAGTAACGAATCATCTATATTTAGGAGTTCATCCGAAAAAAATTGTCGACATTATTTGGGCTAGCAAACTAGCTTCCTTGCACGATCTTGTTGACAGCAAATTACTAGATAGCGGAAATCACCCGATTATCATTTTAGCACCGACCGCTGATGCGGAAACAGAAATCGATGATATAAAACGAAAGTATGAGCGGCTCGGCCGTTGCTTGCTCTTTTTCCAAGTGACGAATTTGCAGAAGAAAGTATTAGAAGCGTTATCGGTTGAGCGGGAGATGATGGATATCCGCAAGTCAGCCCATCAATTAGCGCAGCCATTCCGCACAAAAATTCGTGCGATTACAGATGAAATTACAAGAATCGCACGAACTTGGTTTGAACGAATCGATAAAGAAGGATATATATTGCGCCCGATTGTTTTTACAAAATCAGAAGAAGACTATCTTCCGGTATTAGCGGAAGGATATGCGAAAATGATTATTCACGATGCAACAATTGCCGAACTAGGGGCAAAGCAAGGCGTAAAATTTATAGACAGCGAAGATTTTACTCACTTTCAACATGCTTTAAAAGCGACGAAAGTTCCGGCTAAATTAGATAAGGACGGTTATCGCGATACAGGCTTATTTATTCAAAATCACGAAAATGACCAATATGAAGTGCAAATTCCAAGTACGTTTGCCTCTTTAATGTCGTTTATTGGCCATCGTCGTGTAACATATAAAGAGATTGAAGATGCGTTTTTCTTTAGCTCTGTGGATGCCATTAAACCGCCAAAAATCGTTGAACAATGGATGACGTTCTTGCAAGCGCTAAAAGTCGTACGAATCGACAACAATGCTCATGTTGAAAATGTCACGTCACATACGTTAGAAGCAAAGCGGGATAAAATTAAACAGTGGTATGAGAAAGAATATGATAAACTCGTCGACGAGTTTAAAGAAACGTTTGACCAAGCCCGCATTGAGCTATTGAAGCGATATAAGCGCCACGGAGACTTAGAGAAAATTGACGAAGCTTTACGTAACATCGATTTAAAACTATTGCAAGTTCATACAAACAACCATCTCGCTATTTGGAAAGAGCAATTAAGTTATTTGCAACAATTTCATGATGAATGTAATTTCATCTTTGATGAAGAAAAATGGAATACGCTTCAACCAAACGAGCGTAACTTTGCGAACCTCACCTTTGACCGGAACGATATGCCAATTTGGCAAAAGCTGAAGCTTGTGCAACAGTTCCATGAGTATGTATCAACGATTCAAAAGGATATTCTCGCAAAAATACAAGAAAAAGTAGAGGAAATGAAAAGCACAAACGAGTATAAAGGTTACTATATACCAATTTCACCGTTTACGTATGTACTTGAATTATATAAAAACGAAATTGAAAATGCGATGAACCATGTGAAATCTTCACAGCTGCGAACAATGGTATCCAATAAAGAAACACTTGCGCATCATTTATCGTTAGGGAATTATAAAGAAGCGATCGACCGTTTGAACATCATTATTTCGCAAATAGGCCTAAAAAAAGTGGACCATACAAAGGTGGATTGGAAAGAAAGAAGCGGTATCGTTGGCCGTTATTACGATTTGAAAGATAAATTTGTGCAAATGGTAGACCTTTTTGTAGAATCGAATCCGAAAGTCGAGAAATGGATTGCTTATTATGAAAATAGTGATGCCGATGTGAAACGTGAGGTAGGGATTATTGAGCTTTCTACACTATTTGACAAGTTAACCGTATTTTTAGAATCTGGTTTCGAAGAAGCAGTTGACGATATTTGTACCGCAAAGAAAGAAAATGCGATGACACTTATTGATGAAACGGAAAAGTTGTTGCAAGAACGAAAAAACGATATGACGGATTTAATTGCCCAAGTAACAAAAGTGGAAAATACGACAAAGAAAAAGCGAAATCAATATTTCGATGAGTTATTAATTGATGCGGTGAACCGCCTGTTCCGTCTGCAGCATCAACCGCTATATCAAGCAGACTTAAGTGCACCGATTCAAGAAGCAACTTATAAAGAAACAATAGATAAAGTACAGATGGAAATGAAACAATTAGAAACATATGCCCATCAGTTTTTTGCGGAACATGCCAAATTTGTGCAATTTGAGTTTTATAAAGAAGTGGTTGACCGCAAAGGAGAGTTAGACTGGACTAATTACCAAAAAGAAAAAGAAGAGCTTGAGCAAATCGGATTGATTCGGACAAAAGTGGAGGTTCTCTAATAATGTCGAGTTTGCAAATTTTAAAACCATTCGCAAGACGGACAGAGTATAAAATGTTGCGCGAATGGTTTGATGTGGAAGAGAAAGATGTCGGAGAGTTACGGTCAGGTATTTGTGTGATTCCAGCTATCATTCTTTTAAAAATGTCAGAAAGCGATCGTTCGTGCCTTATTCAATGGACAAAAGAGTGGGGAAACCAACTAATGGTTTTCCCACCATATCTTAATTTGGATATTTCATCATTATTGCAACTGAATCACTCGTTTTCCATTAAAGAAATGAATGAATGCATGTATGAAGGAGTTCCGGTTCGTGAAGAAATCGTGACTAACTTAACTCCAGAAATCCAATTACCGACAAAACAAACGGTTGCCGTTGACTTTTATTACGACACAAGCAGCGGCTGCATTACAATCACGACATTGCCGCTTCTTGATTACCGGTTGCTTGAGCAACGTGAAATATGTCAACGTCTATTTCAATCGTTAATGCACATCAATGAAAGAGATACAAAAGATGAAATGAGCGAAGAAAAACAAGTGATGTTTAAGCCCGTTCATCACTATTTACTTCTTCTCTCAGCAGCCGACGTCATAGAACGAAAACAGCTCGTTCCATTAATTCAAAAGTTTTTCTATTTAGAAGTACGCGAAAATGATGTGAAAAGTGCTTTTGCTGAGCTCGAAAATTTACATTATATTCATTCAGACGGAACCATCACTGAGAAAGGGCAACAGTATATTATGGAAAATGGTTATCGTGCATTTGTAAGAGAAATCATAAAGCGGAGGAACGACGATGGAGAATGGTAAAACGAAACGGGATACCGCGATTGCCAATAGTTTAGTAGCGAAAATCCAGTTAGGGTTGCCAAGTACGGTGACGAAATTAAGCGCGAAAATGCGTTTTATTGATCATATTGCTCCGAAACTTCGCAACAGTGGTGTCATTCGTCCCGTTGAAAAAAAATCGCCACTAACGATTCGGGTATCGGGGATTGCAACAGCAAGCAAAACAATACCGGCATTTGGCGGTATTTTATATAGCGCTGGTGCTGTTCGTCAAGATTTATACATAGAGGAAGGCTCTGTGTACGAAACATTTCAAGACAGCCTCGTTGACATTGATGAAGCGGATGATATTGATATTAACCATAAATTAAAATTTATTCATATCATGCAAGTTTACGATTTGTTAGAAGAGATGTTGTTAGAAGCCCATAAGCCGGAACTGGTGATTGTCGACACTCCGTTAATGTTAGAACGGGCTGACGCGCCAATGGATACACATGGCCAATTATATATTGACTATCAAAACTGTGTAGAAAGAATCAAAAATTTTTGGGAGACATATCAACATTTTATTTTTCCTTTTAATCGAAACGGTATTCGGCTTGTTTCAGTGAGTACGAAACGTTTCGGTTCTATCTTCTACGGTCTCTTTTCTGAAAATAAAAATAAAGAGATGTATATTGTAGATGAAGTGAGTTTTAACGATATCGAGCAAAACAATGAATCGTTATACAAAATTAAAAAGGTTGGCGTAAAAAAACTGTTGCATGGTGTTTTAACTCGAAGAACGCGCACGGCTGCCTATCAATACGATTTATTAGTCCAAACCAATCAGTTGGAACCTAAAGAAATGAGAAATCTAGGGATTATCAATTTTCATTTCCGGGCAGGGATGCATACACAACCTTTATTAGTAGAGATAATGGGAAACGCTCAAGAATGGGATTCTCAAAGTTTAGATGAGCTTACATCCTATCTCGTTTCGCTTTATACGCTCGATCAACCAAAGGCACTCCCGTTGCCGCTTTGGTATGCCGAGTACGCACTAAAACCAATTCGAAGTGGTGCTATTATTCATTATTTTAAAACACAGGCACGCGAAATGATTAAAAAGGAAGAAGTAGAAAATGTTTGGACCGAGGAAGTAGACTTTTTCGGGGAGGATGAATAATGAGTCAAGAAAAATATATCGGTAAACTGATTGGGAATACAGGAAATCCGAATGATTTAAAAATGGTGCTTCAAGATAGCTTTTCCGCACGCCGTGGCGAGTTTGTGAAAATTTTACATCAAGAACGTCCAGATGAACAGCCGACATATGTTCTTGGGCGGATTACCTCTATTTCCCGCAGTAATATTTTATATAACAGCGATCTTGGAGAAGGATTGAATTCGATCGAATTATTACCCGGAACACAAATGACTGGAGAGACATTATTTGCTTCCATTGAACTTGTCGGTTACAAGGAACCAGCCACAGGACAAATTCGCATTCCGCGTCGCCCGTTAGATCCGGGAAGTAAAGTATATGGTGTTGATTATGAATTTCTTTCTAAGTTTTATCAATTTGATGAAAATAAAAGCATTGCGATTGGCAACTTAATCGGTTATGAACGTGGGGAAAATATTGTTCCTGTTTACTTGGATGTCAATAAATTAGTGACAGAACATTTAGCGGTTTTAGCGATGACTGGTTCAGGAAAGTCTTATACGGTCGGTCGTATCATCGAACGACTAGTGGCGCAGATGAATGGAACCGTTGTTGTATTTGATACGCACGGTGAGTATGGAAAGGCATTTGAAAAAGGGGATATTCATTTCAATACGAACCTTGATCATATTGAAGATGAAAAAGATCGGGAAAGCATTTTATTTATTCAAGAACGTTTTCGCGCTTTACAAGCGGCAGGAGGCGGTATTCATGTATATACGCCGCAAATGGAAGAGTTTGATTACAAATACGCTGGAAAAAATAAGCACCTCGCGTTGCAATTTGACCGTTTTGAAATGGACGATTTCGAAGAGATTTTGCCTGGCTTAACCGAACCGCAGCAACGGGTACTCGATGTAGCGATTCGTTATTGGAAATATAAATATCCACATCCGCCTCGCGATATTAAAGATTTACGTGAGTTGCTTTCAGGTGATTTAGAAGAATTGCGGGGGTGGGATGAAATAACGGAAGCAGAAGCAAGAGCTTTAAGCGGCAGAAGTGCAGCGGTCGCTTCGATGAAGCTGAATCGCGTCATTAACGAAGCGCGAAGCTTTTACACAAAAGCGATTGGTGAACCGACGGATATTTATAAATTAATTGGTGAAATGAACGAAAAATATGGTCGATTAATCATTATTGATTTGCAAGGATTGTCAGACGATGCAAAGCAAATTGTCACGGCGCTTGTATCCAGTGAAATTATGCGTGCAGCGGCAGATAAACAACGTCCGATTCGTCCTTGCTTCCTTGTATATGAAGAAGGTCATAACTACGCTCCAGCAGGCACACCAACGATTTCGAAAAAAATTATTAAAAAAATTGCCGCAGAAGGTCGTAAATTCGGGGTAGGTTTTGCCATTGTTTCACAACGTCCTTCTAAATTGGATGCAGATGTTACATCGCAATGCAACACGATTATTACTATGCGTCTAAAAAATCCGGATGATCAGCGTTTCATTACGAAAACATCCGATATGTTAACGAAAGCAGATATTGACGAACTTCCATCATTATCTACAGGGGAAGCATTAATTACGGGGCGTTCGATTCCAGCTCCATTATTAGTGAAAGTTGGAACAAAAGCGTTAGTTCATGGTGGTCAATCGCCGGAAGTTGTCAAAGAATGGGGCGTATTCGGTGGATAAAGAGCAATTAAAGGAAATGATTATTGAAGAGTTTAAGAATGGAAAAATTCGCGATTCACTTTTTCCTATGCTTTCCGTTCATGGGATTCGTGATTATTCGGAAACCGTTCATTCAGCAGGACTGAATTATATTACGGAAATCGGTAGACATATTCAAGGAGTAACAGCTTTATCTGAATGCCCTGTTTATCCAATTAACCAACAATATGGTCATAGCATTACTCGAGAAGTTCGACCGGATTCTGTATGGTATCGCCAACAAGACGTAAAGCCAATTCTCGTTTCAGAGTTTGAACGATTTGAAAATTCAAAGGGTAAGCATGATAAACTAAGAGAGAAGATTGAAAATTTATTATTAGCATATCATCAACTTGGTAGCGATTTACCATTGATTCTTTTTGTCTACTGGTCTTACAGCGGGGCTATTCCGAAAAATATCGATAAATACATTAGCATTTTTGATGAAGGGTTCACGTTACCGAACGGCCGCTTTATTCCAGGGATTAATTCGTTTGTTACCGATTACCTCGTTTTTCAAGCAGTAGCAAGTGGAACGAAGGAAAATCTCACCATAAATGAATGGATTCAAGTGAGGTAACAATCATGGTCCGTAAGCGTTATTCTATTCAACCAAAAAAGGATATGAATATCGGGGATAAATATATTTTGCAAGAAATGATAGGCGAAGGGTCATACGGTTATGTATGGAAAGCCCTTCGCTGTGAAGATGAAGAAATCGTAGCGTTAAAAATCCCGAAAAGCCAAGAACGTGGCGACGCAGCATTAGTGGAAGGAGAGCGTTTTATTGGCGTTTCCCATGAAAATATTATCAATATTTATTGGATGGGCAGAGTAGACGGTTATTTTGTCATTGAGATGGAACTGTTTGATGGGAAGCCGCTCTCACAAGAGTTAAGTGAAGAGGGAATTAGCCATCCACGCACATTTCAAAAAATGTTTGATATTTTTGATCAAGTACTAAATGGTGTTGAATTTATGCACTCTCTACGCATAGCGCATGGAGATATCAAACCTGACAATATTTTAATAAATGAAACTACTGTAAAATTAACGGACTTTGGAACGAGTCGATTGATTGAAGATATTTTTGTAAAAACAATTGATGGTGCAGGAACATTTGCTTATATCGCTCCTGAAGTTCTCCATTCGCAGACGCGATATTTAAATTCTGACATTTATTCTTTAGGGGTTTTGTTATATCAATTGTTAACAGGAAAAACTCCGCATGACACATATTTTAACGTGATTCATAATGTCCCTTTTCCAAAACCAAGAGAATTAAACGATAGTATTACACCTTCGATGGAAAAGGTAATCATGAAGGCGTTAGAGAGAAATCCGGAAATACGATATCAGTCGGTTACCGATTTCCGCACTGAATTTAAAAAAGCGGTAGACGAACATTTAAAAGAGCAGCAAGTTGAAAAGTTTATTCCTCGTGCAACATTAGCAAGCAAACGAGATCCGTTAGAATTAGCAATGTTGAATTGTAAACTAAAAAAATTTACATTAGCCGAAAAAATTTTAACGACGGAAATTACAAATGGAAATACAATGCCAGAAATCTTATTACAACTGGCATATGTATATTATAAAACAGACCGATTATTTGAGGCGTTACGGCAAATTGAAAATATTGAAGGAGTAGCAATTGAGGACACACGCCAAGAAAGTTTTTCTACAGCCGTAAAAAATCTAAAAGCAAGAATTTTCTTAGCAATGAAAAAGTACGAGGAAGCGCTGCGTTTATATGAAGAATTGAATCTAAAAGAACCAGGAAATTTAGATTATCGTTATAAATTAGCGTTATGTTATGGAGTGTGTGGAAAGGAAGAAAAAAGCATTCAAATTCTGGAACAAATCAATCAAGAGACTCCAGGAATTTGGGCTGTTGTGAAAAAACTTGGTCAAGCGTACGACCAAAAAAGGGATTACGAACGGGCAAGAGGCTATTTCAAATATGCCTTAAAACTAAGGCCAGATGATGAGTACGTAAAACAGAAGTTGGCTCTTTATGAGTATTATTTGTAATTCAATGATATTAAAGAGTAAGTAAACTTAACCAATTAATGAATACGCCTGAAAAGTCATTTTGATGCCCCTCATTTGGGCTGTCGCATACGCTTTTACCGTAAATAAATTGTAAGCTTGAGATCAAACGACGTATATAAATAGGTCGCACCTTTCTGTAAGATAGAGTTGCTGATTACAGAGAAGGTGTTTGTATTTGTCGATTGAAAAATTGAATATCGAACCCATCAAATTGGATTCTTATTCCTGTTCAACTCCAACGAATCCACTCCTCACAGACCCGTATGGATCATTTAAGTCGCAAATTTGAAAATTTCTTTTTATCCCGGTGTAAAACTCCATATCATTCAAACAATCATCAAGGGATTAAATTTCCATGTTTCATGATCATCCATATTATCAGTGGTTATTCATATATGATAAAAGGGTTTGATGGGTTGGCAACGTTCATTCAAGACTCTTTCAAACTTGAACAATACAGTGAAGCCAATTTCTTATTTTGCGGACGGAGGAATACGCTGTAAATGTTCGTATTTTGATTGGGCTGTCGCCGACAAGCTTTACAAGAGTATTGATTTATGGAAAGCTCCAATGGCCTAGAAACGAAAATGAGGATTGAAAGCTAACTCAAAAGGAACTTAGATGGTTACTGGAGGGCTCTCGATATTACAGCTCAAAGCCATTTCAAAATCAAAAAAGGTGTTTTCTGACTATCCATTCATAATATTTAACGTGAAATTTATACGGAAATTTGGTGAATCGTGTGGGCAACACATCCTGCAGACTGAAAAAGTAACTTAACTTCTTGAAGAACAGTTAAGACTATATGAAAGAACATAATGATCAGTTAACCTGTTTATAGCAAAATAAAAATGGTTCTTAAGTTTGGTGAAAGCATATATTGTGTAGATTCCCATTTTTGTTTAAATTTTTTTAAATAACAAACTTATAAGCGATATAATACACGCTTTTCTAGTAAATCTAATTTTGCTTGACCATACATCATCGTTTCATTAGCTTCAACCGATGAATAGACCTTCTACCACTCCATTGCTTTAGGAAGTATGGAATGCCAGCATAATCCCTGTAGCTCACTTCGAAGTCGCAGTGAACAATTAAATAAATAATTGTTTTTAGAAGACAATTGTTCCTTCAACCATTTTAAAAACGCAAGATAGTTACGTTCAACAATTGCCTTTCTAAATGTTTGAACGGTTGGGTAGAAAGAGCTTTGTGATGGGTACTGCTTAAAGGATTGTTCGAGGAGTTGAATTTCCTCTTCTGAAAGTGTGGATTTCCGTTTCCAAATACACGAAATCATCTATCGTCTTGAAATTCGAAAAGATGGTGTAGTAGACTCCTACTGTTTTCGTTCTTTTCGTATGCTTTCGACTGCAACGCGAACCTTAGAAACAAATAGGTACTTGTCTTGCATCAATTCTTATCTGTCATCATGTTTGAAAAAGAAGGAAAGAACCAACAAATTTTTCAAAATGAAACCAAAATGTAAGATTAAACAATGTAATACTGGATTATTTTACTCCAAAAAGACTGGATGGAAATTTTGAATCAAAAATATAACTAAAACTATAACTACTAATAGAGATTTTGCAAGTACTATTAACGAATCTTCAATAATTTATTATATTATTTCACTAGCGTCGCATAAATAAGTTTTGAAATTTCAGATTTTATTTTTCTGGAATATTAGCGAAAAACAAAAGCACCTAAATAAAGGTAGTAAACATCCATTTTTTACCTATAACTTAAGACGAGTGCAACAACGACAAATCAACCTTTAAGGAACGCTCTTCCCTTCGATTTTCCGTAACCAAATGTGTGCAGATTTCCATAAAGCTGCTTTCAAATATCGACTTATTTGTAACGTACTTCGGTCACTATTCGTGTTCAACTGAGCTAACACATTTAAACAGTATACAATCATCGATACGTATACTTGGTTGTGTACGGCTTGTTCACTGTGGCCGTAGAACTTCTTGATATTCAAGTGTTGTTTCATCCATTTGAAAAAAGTTCGATTGCCCAGCGTGATTGGTAGGTTTCTGCAATTTCATCTGCATCCATATCAAAACGATTCGTCAGTAAATGAAGTTCATTTCCTTTTGCATCCAACAATTTGATGAGACGGAACACGTTTTCAGAACGATTTTGCGTGGTTCCAATCACCACCATTTCATCACGATTGTTTATACCTAAAATGTAAATGTAGTGTAGCAAATCCATTAGTACCACTTGCTCCTGCAATTGATTACGATGTGACACTAAAAATAACTCGTGTAGGTAGTGTCCGTATCACTGGAAAGCACGATGGATTCCCTCAATGGAACCGAATCTTTACAGATTCTCGATTAACAGCAGCGTTAGTGGACAGGCTAATTCATCACGCCCATATCATCTCTTTTCATGGCGAGAGCTATAGACTGTCCCACGCATTGTCGAAAAGGAATTAAATGGGTGGCAAACCTCTGCATTTTTAATTGCATTTCTCTGCACTTTTCTATTGCAAAATACACCTTTAAATACCTACAATAATAAAACTGATAATTGATTTATATAGATTGATAAATACTACATTTTTTAATGTTCTATTTTTCAATTACGGGAGGAAGATAAAAATTGATATTTATCAGTATAATTAAAGGTATTATAGTTGGAGTGATTACAGCTTTTGTAGTTCCTTTCATTTGTATTAATGGATTGAGTGGTTTATATGGCGGTCTTTACAATGTATTTGGTAGTCGATGGACTTATATAGCTTATTTAATTGCTATCATCCCTACCTTTGGATACGTTGGTTTCTATTTTTCAAATAAATCTACATTATCTAACAGACATAGATGGAAAGTTTCAGCTATTTCAGTATTCATTATTAGTATAATTGCAAATTCTGTTGGATTATTGATCGGATATATTTTAGTATTAGGTAGCTTAGAAACAGTGAATGTCGAAGAGGTTGTGCCTTTTATGCTTTTGCTGGGTACACTACTTCTACCTATTACAATACCTTTAGGAAAGTTTATCTTAGATATACTTTATCGTTGGATTCATAAAATTCCGTTTTCTACATCTAAATAAAATAATTTAAAACTCTCAAGATTTGTTAATAAAAAGATTACTATCAATGAAATAAAATTAAAAAAAGAGAGGTTTAACTTAGTACTTGCCACTGATGGCATGTTGGTATAATCATCCCAAATCAAATCCCCTTATGAAAGTATTTTAACACATTATGAAAATTTGATGTTAGTCTAAA
>NZ_VIGD01000021.1 GCF_006569205.1 Ureibacillus terrenus | reverse complement strand
GCTCGACTTGCATGTATTAGGCACGCCGCCAGCGTTCGTCCTGAGCCAGGATCAAACTCTCCAAAAAGAATTTGATTTCGCTCAAATTGTTTGTCCGAATCCGGTCCGCCGACGGGGCCGGCAAACCGGAATTGTTTCTGGCATCAACGCTTTGGTGTTCAGTTTTCAAGGTTCATTTAGTAAATTTGTAGTGACATTTAAATATTATATCACGTTTTTTTGTTATTTCAAGTATTTTTTTGCTTGTTTTTTAGCGAGCTTTTATATTTTAACTGATTTGCTTTATTAGTGTCAATACTTTTTAACTTTTTTATTTCTCAAAGGGAAATTTATTATAACAAGTGAAGTGAGAAGATGCAATAATTGTTGAACATTTTATTGTAATAAAGTTAATACTGCAATGCACAATACACCCGGAAATCCTAAAATTGTAATAGTGAGAGCCGAAAAAAAGTTCACCGGAATGACAATATCAAAGCCGTCAAATGTAATGTGGGCCAAATATAAAAAAGCAAACGAACATGCAAGCCGAAACCAGAAAATCGCCAATTTCTCAATAATAATCCCATAATCCAGCTTTTTTCCTGTAATAAGGAAAACAATGAGTAGCACGCATATAGCACCCAGACCCAAATATGTACCCATCCAATCTCCTTCCGAATTCACGTACATTGGAAACATATGCTATTACGGCTACTCTTAGTATTATTTTCACAAAAACAATAATTTTACATCTCATTTTATTAAAACTGCATTTTCAAGTTGAACCGCATCCCCAATGCTCCTTTTATTTGTCATGACGCAGCATTATTCTTCGGATGCGCGCTTCTTTGAACAGATAAAAATGAAGACTTTCTGCAATTTTGCTTTGGGCAATGATATCCAAATTATAATCTTCCGTCAATTCTTCCAGCTGTTTTGCGTAATTCCAATCATCTTTTGTTTCTTGCATCAAACGCATTAATTGTTCATCAAATTCTTTTTTTAATTTTCCTTTTCGACTGAATAAGCCCACCTTATATTTCACGCCGCCCTTCCAAAGCTTTTGATAACGTCACTTCATCAGCATATTCCAGGTCGCCACCTACCGGCAGTCCATGGGCGAGGCGTGTTGTCCGGATTCCCGAGGGCTTTACAAGACGTGAAATATACATCGCTGTCGCTTCCCCTTCAATCGTTGGATTCGTCGCCAAAATAATTTCTTTGACCCTCTCATCTTGTAATCGGTTGATTAATGAAGCTACATTAATATCTTCAGGACCGATTCCGTCCATCGGCGAGATGGCCCCGTGCAATACATGATATAAACCATGGTAATCCTTCATTTTTTCCATGGCGATCACGTCTTTTGGATCCTGTACAACACAAATCGTTGAAACATCCCTGGTTTGATCGGTACAAATATGGCAAGGATCCACATCAGTTATATGCCCGCATATGGAGCAATATGTCAAATCCCTCTTTGCATCCACTAACGCTTTCGCAAAGGATAATACCTCATCTTCCTTCATGGTTAAAACGAAAAATGCCAGTCGAGCCGCAGTTTTCGGACCGATGCCTGGCAATTTCATAAAGCTATCAATGAGCTTTGATATCGGTTCAGGATAATACATTTAAATTGACCTCCTAGAACGGAAGGTTTAATCCTTGAGTGAATTTGCCCATTGTTGCAGCAGTTTCTTCTTCCACTTTCTTCAATGCTTCATTAATTGCAACGATAATTAAATCTTGAAGCATTTCCACGTCTTCCGGATCCACTACGGAAGGATCGATGCTGATATCCAAAACTTTGCGTTCCCCGTTGACTGTCGCTTTTACCATTCCGCCTCCAGCAGTTCCTTCAAATTCTTTTGCATTTAATTCTTCTTGAGCTTGAAGCATTTCTTTTTGCATTTTTTGCATTTTTTTCAGCATGCTCTGCATATTACCCATTCCACGCATTCTAAAACGTCCTCCTTTATTGGCATTCTTTAAGTTATGCTGAAAATCATCAATCTTCCACTACTTCCACAAAATCTTTTCCAAACATTTTTTCCGCTTCTTTCACAATCGGGTCTTCCGACTCCATATCTTTCATGTCGTCAATATATGGCGCTTCGGAAACATTTTCCTGAACCTTGTTCTCCGCATTATTAGCTTTTTTAAGATTTAATCCGCTCTCGCGGATAAAATTTTCACGTAAAACGGTCCATTGCCGTTCCGGAATGCACAAAATTTCATACATATTTCCAGTTTGTTGAAAAAGCGCTTGGGAAAAGGCAGTAGTGAGATCTCTGTTTTCAGCAACCATTTGACAATGTATATCATACTTGAATTTTATCACAAATGCACTAGAAGATGCTGCAACTGGTTCGGCTTCCGCAAAAAGCGCCGATTGCGATTTTTGAAGCTGGTTTAAGGCAGGGAACCAGGCGTTTTTCACCTGGATGATATCTTGTTTCGTAGCGTGCTTTAACACTTCTTTGATTCTTCCCTCGGGCGCTTTATATCCATTGACAATTTTTGTTCTTGGGCGGATCTCTTCTTTGGCCGGCATATTTGCCTGGGAAACCGCCGCACCGCTTTCAATTTGCGTTTTTAATTGAAGGACCAATTTCTCCAATTGGGCTACTTTATCAAGTAATGCGGAATCCGCTTGCACCGCGCCTTTTGCACCCGAATTTGAAATTTGGGTCATTTTCAATAAAGCGGTTTCCAAATACACTTTTGTATGATGAGAAAACCTCATATCTTGTTGGGTTTTGGAAAGGATATCAATACATTTGTAAAGGGTATCGGATGAAAATTCCCGGGATAACTCCGCAAATTTTTCTTCAGGTGTAATCAGTTCCAACAGTTCCTCCAAATTCCCGCTCGTTTGCAGCAATAACAAATCCCGGAAAAATGTAATCAGGTCTTCCGACAAACGGAGCGGATCCTTCCCTTCCGCTATCAAATCTTCCAATAAAGAAAGTACATGGGCGATATCCTTTTCTTTTAAAGCGGACACTAAATCATAAAACACATCTTGGCTCACGGAACCGCTTACCAGCAAAGCGTTTTCAAGCGTCAGCTTCTCCCCGCTGAAGGATACGATTTGATCCAATAAACTTAACGCATCACGCATCCCGCCGTTTGCCGCTTGCGCAATGACTTTTAGCGCCTGTTCTTCGTAAGGCAGTTGAATATCCTCCAACACCAATTTCATCCGTTCCACAATATCATTGGAAGAAAGGCGTTTAAAATCAAAGCGCTGGCAGCGTGAAATGATGGTAGCCGGCAATTTGTGCGGTTCAGTGGTTGCCAAAATAAACACCGCATGGGCTGGCGGTTCTTCCAATGTTTTCAGCAAAGCATTGAAAGCGCTCGTAGAAAGCATATGCACTTCGTCGATAATATACACTTTATAGCGGGCATTTACTGGAGCAAATCTTACTTTTTCAATGATGTCGCGGATTTCTTCAACGCGGGAATTGGAGGCGGCGTCGAATTCAATCACATCCGGGTGTGAACCTTCCGTGATGCTTCGGCAAGTGGGACATTCATTGCAAGGCTCGTTCGTCGGCGCCTTTTCGCAATTTAATGCTTTAGCAAAAATTTTGGCTGTACTTGTTTTTCCTGTGCCCCGCGGGCCGGAAAACAAATATGCGTGGGTTGTTTTATTTGCCAGGAGAGCATTTTGAAGCGTTCTTTTTACGTGGGTTTGACCGGACATTTCGCGAAAGCTTTGCGGCCTGTAAACGCGATAAAATGCTTGATATGTCAACGATTTCCTCTCCTTTTTGCTTACGACGTTCTCGTAGCTACATTATACCACTTCTCAGCGTTTAAAAAACAATTATAAAACGATGGAAGATGGCGCCACCAGCATGACGCCGCCTCCGCTAATCCCTTCTTTCATCATACATGCGAAAAGAAAATTATCTCTTCCTCATTCCTTTTAAAATTCGTTCCACATTTGTTTCTTCCTCTGCAACTTTCGTTGCAACAACTTTCCTTGGTTTTCCGATTTGTTTAATAAAGGTCCATCCAAATCGCCGAATCGTTATATCAATAAAGAACAACAATAAACCAACAAGGATCAGAAAAGTAGAGATGCTTTGGCGGGCAGTCCCTTGTTCCTTAAATGCACGAAAAGCTTCCTGCGGCTCTTTAATAATCTTGCCTCCTGTTTTTTCGGCAATTTCTTTCAGCAAATCCTCATTTGGCGGCTGCAGTTCATATTCCGCGCTATACGGGACCGTTAATCCCGCCTGAAACACATCATCGTCTTTTGAGATTCTGAAGAACACCAGACCTGGCTTGGCGTCAACGATTGCCCGTATTTTGCCTGCGGAAACGGGTTCCAGTTGGACATCCAATTCATTCCCGGCTTCATCTACTACAGCAACGTCTAGAAAAGCCGCCTGATTAGCGGGATCGGTGATGATAAATGTTCCATCCCCATCCATCCGGATGTCATAAGCGATTTCGTTATATGCAGGCAGCAATCTGGAAACGGCTGTATGCCAAAAATCACCCCACCGGTTCCACCTCGCCCAATCCCCGGTCCAGGCTCCTGTGGAATCGGATGTAAAGGCTATCGTCCGCCCCAGTCCATATTGCCATTCTGCAAGCACCGGATCTTCTTTTTCGCTTTCCGCAATCACATGGGCGACCGTTTTTGCGGTTGTTGCAATGTAAGCATTCATCTGCGGAACGCCTTCTTCAAACAAATGATTCCAGCCTTCTGCATGATGGATAACCGGATAAAAAGGATTGTCTTCAATATAAGTCCGGGACATCATCGCCGTTTCTCGGGTCAAAATTGATGGAATCGAGGTTTCATCTACTACATCATAAAACCTTCCACTCCCAAGTTCGCTTAAATATTCTAATAAATTCCGATCCGCGTCATCCCCGATGGCAACGGTCGACAACGTAATCAAATTTTCTTTTCCGCCTTCAATAAGAGCTTCATAACTTCCGGTCGAATATGACTGGCCATCGGTTAATAAAATGATATGTTTCCGCTGCAATTTCAGAGGGCTCAAATTTTTATAGGCCAAGGAAAGGGCCGGATAAATTTCGGTTCCCCCGCCTGGCGGTATGGACATGATGGTTTCGACCACAGATTTTTTATTTTTGATCGGCCCTGTTCCAACAAGTTCCCACGGCTGATCGTCAAATGCAATCAATCCAAACGTATCTTCCTCCCGGAGCAGCTCAACGGAACGCGCTGCGGCCTCTTTGGCCAATTCCATTTTCATACCGGTCATACTGCCTGAACGGTCAAGCACGATAATAAGCCCCAAGGACGGTATTTGTTGTTTCCCTTGCACTTCCATTTCAACGGGCAGTAACCGTTCAATGGGCGTTTTAAAATAACCTCCCAGGCCAAAACTGTTTTCTCCCCCGACCATCATAAAGCCGACGCCGAAATTTTTTACTGCCTGCTCGATGACACCCATTTTCGCTTCCCCGACAAGATGACCAGGGACATTGTCAAAAATGATGGCATCATACTTCAGGATATTGGATAAAGAGCTGGGCAATTCTTCGGCAGCCACCTCTTCAAACTGAATGGCAGACGGATTCAATATTTTCGCGATGGCAGAACCCTTTCCTTGATTAGTGACAATCAATAACCTTGGAGTGCTCCGGATATTCGTCATGCTCGTCAATTTATTATTTTCTAATACGGCATCTTCATCCGTTTGAATCACTGCTTCATACTTCACTAATCCCTCTTGGCTTCCTTTATGACGATGGGTGAAAACATTTTTTCCTTGCTGCAGCTGAACTTCTTCCCTCATAATCAGCTGATCGTTTTCATATATGAGCAGCTCGCCTAATGTATCTTTGGTTGATTCAATTTCCGTCACCAATTGCTGTTCTTCTCCCTGATACGCCACTTTTGGGGTCGTAAAGCTCCGAATGGAGACGTCATGTTCAATATTTCTTCCAATCGGAACCACATCTACGGAAATTTTTGAACCGGCCATTTTCGCAATGCTTTCCAATGCTTCACCTTTTGTTTGCCGTCCGTCAGTTAGAAGAACGATGCGCGCTGCTTTGTCTTTATCAACGATGCCCGATGCCAATTGCAAAGCTTGTTCGATATCGGTCTCATCCACCCCGCGGATATCGCTTAAGGTTGAAGCATGTTCCAACGTCCTTGACAAAATCGCCTCTGTTTGAAAATTTGAGGCAAAGGAATAAATCCCCACCGAATGGTGTTCCTTCTTCGCTTTCAAACTTTCTTCAATGAACTTCAAAGCTTCATCTTCAGTGCCTTCCACTGAAGCCGAACGGTCAATAAGGAACAATACCTGTTCATCCTTTACCGGCAATAATACATAAGGGGAGGCGAGGGCAAATACGAGCGTGGCAGCCGCGATCATCCGAAGAATGAAAACCGTTTTATGTTCTTTTTTCAAGGAAGCCCGATGTTTTCGCCATGTCCAAATAAAATACCCCAAGAGCGGAATGGCTAATAGCAGGAATATTGGATAATCAATTCGCAAATCCACGTCTTCTCTGCACCTCCCACTCAATGACAAGCAACAATAAAATGATGAGCACAATCCATTTCGCCAAGGATTCATTCCTTACCTCTTCCTGTCCGCCCAACACTCTTCCCAGCTCAAAGCTGGTACCATCCTGAATCGTCCGTTCCTTCTGCGGCAATTGGACAATAAACGGTTTTTCTTCTTCTTCGGAGCGGACTACATAAAACCCGGGCTTTGCCGGCGCCCGGAACTCATGGGGTTGTTCGAAGGAAGAAATATAATCCCCATCCGGCGTGTAAATGGACCAATCCTCCGGAACCAGGGCAACAGCACGTCGTTCATTTGGAGTGAAAATTCCCAATGAAGTTTTCCCTTCCATCAGCTCATTTTGGACGCTCCACAAAAACAAAGGAAAGGAAGGGTCAAGCGGCCAATCGGTCAATTGGATGTCCGTCAGAATGATGATATCTCCTTTCGGCGACCGTTGAATCAACGGCTTGCCGTCCACCTTTGCGATGGTTTTGAAATTTTCGAAAGGCGGGTAAACGGCGCTGACATACACATCTTCCAACGAACTGAATGAGAACAATTCATCTTCCGACACTTCCACTTTCCCGCTGACTTCACTTTCCGTTTCATCATTCCGTCCAATTAACACAATCGGTTCCTTCCGTTCAAGAAGTTCTGTCCGGTTTGTCACGACAATGGTATCCTTCAAGGATTTCAATTGCCCATCCGGAACAATTTTCACATCAAGCCCTAACGATTGAAAGCCGATTTGCACCAGTTTATGCATATCTTGTCCCACCGCGATTTGGTAAGGATCGCTTCCGACCATCGTTACCATGGAATTGTCCTCTTCATAATCGTCGTTTACTTGAATCATTGCAATGAGCGCATCTCTTTCCGGCAAAGCTTCAAATGTATAGGCCGCTTCTTCTTTGGACTTTAAAGTAATCGTCTTTTCCAACAATTCTTCCCCATTTTGATCGGAAAAAGAAAGGCGGACCGTTTGATTGGTTTCCGTTTCATTTTTTAATTGCAGCAAAGCAACCGTCTCTCCGTTTGCATTGGTTGCCGCAAAACGGGTGATTGCCACGTTTTTTAGTCCGGATTCCGCACCTTTTACAATCCATTTCACATGGTCGCTTTCGACCGGCAAATCTGAACGGGAAACCGCATCTGTGAATAAATAGATGGTCGTCGGCAAATCACCTACAAAAGCATTCGCCATTTCAATGGCTTTTGGTAATTGTTCTTCCTCATATGTGACTTCCAACTCATCGATGGCTTTTTCGATTCTTTTTACATTGGTTTCCTGACGCAGAATTGCTTTCGGTTCGTTTCCCGTAGTAATAATGGTCAAGGGCCTTTCCCCGATTGCATTGACAAGGGAAAGCATTTCTTTGCGGTGCTTTTCAAAGGTGGATTGTTCTTTTCCGGCAAGCATGGTGGCGGATGTATCCACGATCCATATCACTTGTTCCCCGCTGATTTCCTTCGTCTTTGTATAAGGGTTTATCAATGCGAGCACAAAAAGAAGCAGCGCCAACATTTGCAAATAAAACAGCGCATTCCTTTGCAAATGTTTTAAGTAAGGTGATACATTGGTTTCTTGCATGATTTGTTCCCAAAAAAGAGTGGATGAAACTTGTTGTTCCTTATATTTCTTTCGAAAAAAGTAATATAAAAGAACTATAATTGGAAAGATGATGGTCCATAAAAAAGTCAATTGACTAAACCCCAATGCAAATCACCTCACTGTATCCACCGATTCTTTAGAAGATGATGGAAAACCGCCCGTTCAATCCCATCATCAGCCACCAATTGGATCGTTTTAATGCCGAAGCGGCTGCAGATGGCGTGGAAAGCCTTTTCGTGCTGCTCGCGCCCCTTTTGATAGTCTTCCAGCACTTTATTTGACATCGAAACATTCAATTCTTCGTCACTTTCCACATCAATCAGCCGGATGTCTCCTGTATAGGGCGGATGCAATTCTTCTTCCGTCACGATTTGAATGCAGCGGACATCGCCCGAAAAATGGGGCAGCTTGCGGAAAAAATGTTCCCATTCCCCCAAAGGTTCCAAACCATCCGTCACTACAAACAGAACGGTGCAGTCTTTTGGCAAAGCTTTTATTCCGTTCCTTGCAAAACTTCCTTTAAAAGAGGCATCCGGCATGTTTGCCACCATTTGCAAAAAGGCTTTCCGATAGGCCGCCCCTTTTTTTCTAAAGATAATTTCTTCCTCCAAAGCGGAAAAAGAAAGCCGGTCGTCCCTGTTTAACACCATGAATCCCAAGGCACTGGCAATTTGCCTTGCAAACAGCCACTTCTTCTCTTCCCCCATCGAACGGGAAGAATCCAGCAAAATATGCACTCTCATTTCTTGTTCATCCAAAAACCGCTTAATAAAATATTTTTCCGTCCTTGCGTAGACATTCCAGTCCACTTGACGCACATCGTCACCCATGGCATATTCCCGATAGTCGGAAAAATCCAGGGAAGAGCCGAAGCGGTGGGAACGGTGGGAGCCTTTGTGCTGACCCCTCAATTTCGAAGATGTGGCCACCGACAAGCGCACCAATTTTGAAATGAAATCTTCCGTTAAAATGAATGAAT
The DNA here is from genome assembly GCF_006569205.1 of Ureibacillus terrenus. Lineage (GTDB taxonomy): Bacteria > Bacillota > Bacilli > Bacillales_A > Planococcaceae > Ureibacillus > Ureibacillus terrenus. Next base: position 27,124 of record NZ_VIGD01000021.1, on the reverse strand, counting down.
TCATGATAAAGCACCCTGGGGAACATGATTTAAAATTTCTTCTATTAATTCATCCGTTGTTCTTCCCGTTGCTTCCCCTTCATAGTTCAAAAGCAGCCGGTGGCGCAATGCCGGTTTTGCCACAGCTTTAATATCCGCAAGGGCCACATGGAATCTTCCGTTATATACCGCGCGGGCTTTGGCCAATTTGATGATGCTTTGGAATCCCCTCGGTCCGCTTCCGTACAAGACATATTGCTTCACAAAAGAAGGAGCATTGTCCTCTTTTGGATTGGTTGCCACCACCAAATCCGCCGCATATTCCAACATTTCATCAGCCACCAATACTTCCTTGACCATTTGCTGCGCTGCCATTAAGCGCTCTGCATCCATCACTTTTTCCAACTGAACGGTTTGCGCTCCCGTTGTCCGTTTGACAATTTCAATTAACTCCTCTTTGCTTGGATAGGGAACAAGTATTTTGCATAAAAAACGGTCCATTTGCGCTTCCGGCAAAGGGTACGTTCCTTCCATCTCGATCGGGTTTTGGGTCGCTAACACGAAAAACGGTTTCGCCATGGGTTTCGAATCACCCAAAATGGTCACCGTTCTTTCACCCATCGCCTCCAATAAAGCGCTCTGCGTTTTCGGTGTGGCGCGGTTAATTTCATCGGCCAACACCATTTGACTGAAAATCGGGCCCGGCTGAAACTCAAATTGCTGTCTTCCGCTTTCTGTCCTCTGGATGATATTCGTCCCCGTAATATCAGCGGGCATCAAATCCGGCGTAAATTGGATGCGGGAAAAAGATAAATCCAAAACCCTTGAAATGGTCCGGATCAGCATCGTCTTCCCCATCCCCGGCAATCCTTCAAGCAGCGCATGGCCATCCGCCAAAATGGAGAACAGGGTATATTCGATCGCCTCTTCCTGGCCGACTATGAATTTTCCAATTTCCTCCCTTACCCGCTGCAATTGTTCAGCCATTTCCACATATTGCTGTTCACTATACAAACGAATTCCCCCTATTGTTCAGACTGTAACGATGAAAAATATGATTCCACTACATTTTGCAAATCTCTCGGCAGTTGCATTCGTTTGGCGCTTTGCATATATCTCTCTTCATAAGCTCCTATCACTTCTTCGTAGCTTCGAACGGTTCCCTTTGTTACCGGTACCTGCCCTTTTTGTTCGCCTGCCGGATTTCCTTGCCCCAACGGACCGCCATCCACGGTAGGTGGACGTCTCTCGCCCAACCGTTCAGAAGGAATTGAGAGAAGAGTGCGCCCTCCCGATCCCTTTCCTGCACCGCCGCCAGCAGAAGACCCGCTTCCCGAGCCTTGCCCGCCTGTTCCCGAACCGCTTCCTTGGCCCTGGCCGGTTCCGGAACCGGTATTCCATTGGCCTTGGTTATTTCCTGATCCGGTGCTTCCCTGACCTTGATTATTCGATCCGGTGTTTCCTTGGCCCTGGTTATTCCCCGAACCGGTACTTCCCTGGCCTTGCTGACCATTATTTTGCTGATTATTATTCCCTTGGTTTGTATTGGAATTTCCTGTTTGATGATTGGACGTACTCCCGTTCTTCGAGCCGGTTTGGGCATCCTCCATCATTTTGCCGATGGTGTTTTGCAACTCGAAACTGAGAGGCGCTCCAAGTTTGCTTATGGCTTTCTGGGTGCTTAATGCATGCTGGGCCAGAGAACTTTGCACTTCCGCAAGATCTTTCAGCTTCTGCAGTTCCCCTTCCGTCAATCCTGACCCATCCGCGTTTTCAGCAAGCCTTTTTTCTTGCAGTTTTTGTTCCTGCAATTTCAATTCTTTCTGCTTTTTCACCACTTCCCGGAGAGCCTGTTCGGGGGTTTCCGCTTCTTTCAACCTTCCAAGCAGCTCTTTCAATTCCTTTTTTACATCTTCGGATTCGGCTTTTCTTTCTAATTTCGCCACTTCCTTTTTGATATCCCTGATGACTTCCTGTTCCTTTTCAACCACTTGCGCTTCCTGCTGCGTTTCAGAAGGGAAAATCCATAAAGCGGCCGTGATGATCGAAACAATCAAAATACCAAATAAAGCCTTTGGACGCCAATATTGTTTCGTGCGGCGTTTAAAACGTTCAAAAGCCTTTTCCGATTCCTTTACCGCTTTGTCCATAATCGAATCGGCCAATGGATGTTCATTTTCTTTGAAAGATAAAGCCGTTACCAGTTCGTTAAATGGGTAAAAATCATCCAATCTCCGCAATGCTTCCTTTGTTCGGACGCGCTTCCACCACATATAAACGGCCGTTGCAACAATCGTGGCACAGGCAACAGCCAAGGCGATTTCGTCATAATAGGCGAAAACAAAAAATCGGGAAACGAACAGGATCGCCAAAGTGAACACCAATGAAAGAAAAACGCCGTATTGCAATAAAGGCAGCATTTTCTCCGCATTTAAACTCCGTTTTGCCCGATTTATATATTTCATTAAGTATTTTTGACGATCCATCGTTCCCACCCCTAACGGTTCGTTTTCATATTTGCCCGCAATTTGCGGATTGCAATGGTTAAACTTAATGCCGTAATCAGCACGTAAAAGATTAAATAAATAATCCAATTCGGAAAACTGATGCCGACGGATTCCGTCAGCGCACTCTTGATATCAGGGCTGAGCAATGTAACAATTAATACCCCCGGGTTAATGCTCGCCCAAAAATAGGTGATCGGCGAAAATGGTGCTGTATTAGGATTTTGCGCTATGAACAACTGTTCTAAAGATAAACCGATGAAATAAAAGAATAAGGTAATAAATCCTAAAAAGACCATTGTGCCGTAAGTCGCAATCATCGAAACAATCGTTCTTTTCGTAAGGGTGGAAATCATGATTCCTATGCTCCCAATGGCGATCAACGTCACCAGATAATAGAAGAACATGGTGATGAATTGCCATGGAGACACCCCTCCGAATAAAAATACAATGCTATAAAGCGGAAGTCCGGCAATGAGCATTAAAATAAGGAATGCCACCGACGACAACAGCTTTCCGACGATGATTTGCGCAGAGGTTTGGGTTGTCGTCAGCAAAATATTTAATGTTTGTTTCTCGCGCTCCGTACTGATGGACCCGGCAGTAAGCGCCGGCGCCATGAACATGACAAGGCCCATTTGCAAAACAGAAATAACGGAAAACATCATAAAACTTTCGCTCGGTTTGAAAAATCCCGTCAATGAAAATTCGGTGAATACAAGCAAAAAGCCTGATACAAAAATAATTAACACCGATAAATAAAACATTAAGCCGGAGAAGCTTTTAAAGGTGCGGAAACGCAATTTCAGTTCTTTCAACAATACAGGATTAAAGATGATCCCCTTCATTTTGTATCCGCTCCTTTCGTAATGGCCATATACACATCTTCCAAATCTTTTTCCTCTTCCATAAACGCATAAATGGAAAGTCCCGCTGTAATGGCTTTTCGCAATAATTGCATTTGTTCCTCTTTTGACCCTTTATAAATGAATGTTATTTCTCCGTGTCCTTCCATCACCTCAATGGATGATACAAACGGATCTTCTTCCAAAAACTTCACCGTTTTTTCAACCTCATTTAAAACTTTCACGGTAATATGCCGATTACCTTGCAATTGGGCCTGAATCGCTTCAACATTTCCTTGGGTGATCAACTTCCCTTTGTCGATGACGCCGATTTCATCACACATTTCCGCAAGCTCAGGCAAAATATGGGATGAAATTAAAATCGTTTTTCCCATAGCTTTCAGATGCTTGATGATTTCCCGCATCTCCACCCTTGCGCGCGGGTCCAGACCGGAAGCCGGTTCGTCCAGAATCAGCACTTTCGGATCATGGATCAGGCATCGGGCCAAACATAGCCGCTGCTTCATCCCCCGGGATAACAAATCCACATACTCATATCGTTTATCTGACAAATTAACGAGTTCCAACAGTTGCGGAATCAACACTTTCCGTTCTCTTTCCGGAATTCCGTAGCAAGCTCCGTAAAAATCCAAATATTCATCTGTTTTCAGCTGGTCATATACACCGAAAAAGTCAGGCATGTAGCCAATGATTCTCCGCACTTCCTGCGGTTCTTTCACAACACTTTTTCCGTCTATGAAGGCATCCCCTGAGGTTGGCGCAAGAAGGGTGGCAAGAATGGAAAAAGCCGTCGTTTTTCCTGCCCCATTGGCACCGACAAAGCCGAAAACAATTCCTTCCCCTACTGTCATATTCAAACCGTCAAGGGCTTTAAAATCGCCAAACTTCTTCGTAAGATTTTGGATTTCAATCATTCTTTCGCCACCCCCTTGATTTCTAACGCAGGTAAATGGATTTGCACATCCTGATCTCCGCCGACTTTTAATAACATTTTGATTTCCCGGTTTTCGGAAATATAGTGTTGAAGATTTTCTTTGATGGCCCATTCCCGATCCTGAATTTCTTCATAAGTGCTTGTCGAAAAATTCCATATGGACATTGTTAAATTGTTCTTTTCACGATTTCGGATTTTGATTTCCTTTAATTGGTATTTCTCGTTCAATAATTCTTCCGGAACAACAATTTGGAATTCATAATCACCCGGGCTCATCAAATATTCATTCGATAGTTCGTCGGTCAACTCGGCATATCCGTCATCCACTGGATATACCCACATTTCCATCATGCTATCATTGACTTTGAACTCCCCTTTAATTTCCATTTTCGGCTGGAATTCTTGAAGAATCACCGAAATCGGATTTACTTCCGCATTTCCGTCCAATTGGATGCCGACGAGGGGATCTTCCACCCAACCGATTAACACCGGATGATTTTCATCGATTAAATATACAGATTGATATTTTAGTTGTTCAATTCTTTTTGGAATCAGCTCTTCCACATTTCTCGGCTCATCCCAATAAGTGGCATATGCAACCGGTTTTAACAGAATGGAACTGTTCAGTTTTTTATTAATTTTTACCGTTTCATTGGGCTGAATGTCCCCTATTTTGATCTCTTGAGATCCGGACCAAATCGTTGCATCTTTAACCGCAAACGGGAAATTGTTTTTTACTGTTCCGTGAATTCTGGACTCAGTCACTGTCAAATCGATATCAAAATTTCCCGCATCCGGAATCGTTGTTTCCCCAATGATTGATTGTACAGACCAATAATTCAAATTTCGCAAATGGATGCTGGACCCGTCTCCGTGTTTTTTGATATAGGATTTTTCATGCAATCTCCCTGAAACGCCAAAATCATTGTCTCTTGTTGCATAGCCGGAAGTATGTTCATCCATTGTAAACACAAAATCCCCGTTCCGATTCGTTAAAATGGATTCCACATAATAACCTGACAAGTTATTTCCATTCACTTTATAAAAAGCGGATTGATTGATTTGCGACTGCAAAATGCGTTCTTTTGCCCCGATCAAAAATATCGCCAAAGTCAATACAATGGAAATAACAGGAATTAACCACCATGCATGCTCCCGCTTATCTAATTTTTTCAATAAAAGATATAAGACCGGCCCGACAAGGAACATATAGAGAATAATCGTAATCAGAACAATGAATGTGTTGACTTTAAAAGACGGAAATAATTCGTTGAAACTTCCAAGCTCATAAGATAAAGAGTCTAAATAATTCCCTCTGCTCCATTTCGAAAAAGTTGTTTGCAGCTGCAGCATTTCGTTTAATAATTTTCCATATCCGTCCATTGTAGACAGCGGTTGGTCGCCCAGCGAAAATGTTGTTTGAATGATTTTCCCTTGTCCCAAATCCATGGATGAAGCAAGTAAAGTATCCCCGTCTGCCAGGATTCTTTGGCTGCCTTCGCGTTCAGTCGCCCGGAACACTTCAATGCCTTCCGTAAATATGCCGCCTTTTGATAAGACATTCAACGCCTCTTGCGTGACGATGGTTTTCTCGCTGGTCAGATTCAAAGGAAGGTGGCTGCTAAATATCCCCATGGAACGTTCTACTTGCTCTGACGCTCCAACGAGAAGGGTTCCCCCTTTTTCAACCCATTCAAATAAAGCTTCCTGTGTTTTTTTCGGTAAATCCGCTATACTCAATTCATCCACTATAAATAAATCCGCCATGGCAAAACCTTTGTAGTCTTCCGGGAATTCATATCCGGGAAGTTGGTTCAGATGAAAAATTTCAATATTTTCATTTTGAAGATACTGCTTCAAACGCAATAAGGCCGCCAAACGGTCGCTGTTTTCTGTATACGTGAAAATGAAAATGGAATCGTCAGCTAAAAAATGACGGAAACGCGGCTTCTTATCTCCTGTAAAATCGACTACTTTCCCTTTTTCAATGCCGCCTTCATAAAAGGTAAAAAGACTTTCATTCTGGGAACTATATAAATAATCATCTGAAAAACCATCTACATAAATCGTTAATGTTTTCGTTTCACCTTCCGCGAGGTCCAACGGATAAACCAGTGCAGATCCCGCTGCAAACGTGACGGATGCATCAATCACCAAATCGCCGGAAAAGGCGCTCCCGTTATTCGTAATCGTCAATTTTAAAGGCAACGGTTCGTACAGTTTAATGGTATTGTTTACACCGACCTCGGCTTTTACGTCCAATTGCGGTGCAGCACGTGCCGTTTCAATTTGAACAAAGAAGCTGAAAAAAAACATCAAGATGAAAATCAGTATGTTTCTATACACACGTTCACATCTCCTTTTCTTTTCATTCTTTATAGATTAGTACGTTTATTCAAGCATATAGTTGCGGAAATTATAAATTAATTAGAAAATATTAAATCTTTATTAAGAGTTTGTTCGATTGTATGGAGCAAGATTCCTTTGAATAGCAATAAAAAAAGGCTGCAGAAACCCAACTTTAAGGTCTCTGCAACCTTTTCATTCCTGTATTTAAAAGCCAGATCGGCAAATCATCATAATAGAAGCCGTGCACCTTTTCTCGACTGCAGCACATAGGTGCTACTCTTGTCGCCAGCTCGGGTCAGGCTGCCCCACGGCACATGGGTGAAACCACTTAATGCTGCTTCCTTCCGGACCTGACATGGTTCGTGGCTACCCATTGCGCGGGACCCAACCGTCAACGCTACGTGCAAGAGGCAAACCCTACATGCATACAGCCTCAAAAAGGACTTCAGTCTCGCTGGAGCGGATTGCGAGTTACAGGGCACCGCTACCTCCCCACCTAGCACGGCATAAATAAGTATACCCCATGTAAACGGGAAATTGCAATGTTTTGTTCTGGCGATTCTTCAAATTGCAACAAGTACAACCTTTCTTATCCTTTATTTGAATTATTTTTCGTTGATATTAATTTATTGACATATTGAAAATACCATGATATATTTTTTGCTGTCGAAATGGAGGAATACCCAAGTCTGGCTGAAGGGATCGGTCTTGAAAACCGACAGGCGGGTCACACCCGCGCGGGGGTTCAAATCCCTCTTCCTCCACCATACATAAGAAATTCCAACCACTACTGCTTCAGTAGTGGTTTTTTATTTTATCAAATTTTTTTATTTTCTACCTGCTTTAGATTAGAATAATGAAAGAACTATTCTTTGCAGAGGGTCTATAATGGAACAAAAAAAATTCATCGATCGAAATGATGCATTATTGATCTTTATCGTTGCGATCATCACAGCGGTTGCCAGCGAAGTGAAAGTAATCCCTTTTGAAGGGGCCCCTTTCCGGTTTGGATTGGGTACCGTCATGTTTTTTTTGGCAGCATTAATCAGCCCTTTGCCTTTGATTTATGCGGGATTTGCCACCGGAATGGTCATCGCGCTTTTTCGAACAATGCTGGATGTGTTCATTTATGAAAGCGCTTTTACCAGTTCACTGATTTCCCACCTGCCGGCGGGTCTTTTTTACATCTTGTTTGCGCTCGGCTTACACATGATCAAACTCGAGAAGTTTAAATCGAAACCTTTTTTATTGGCAAGTTGGGTAACCATTATTGAATTTGCAAGCAACTCTATTGAACAATTAACCACTTCCTTTTTTATAACCAACATACCCATAACCATTAAGGAAGTTTTATTGCTTCTGCTCGTTGCCGTACTAAGAAGTTTCTTTGTTGTTGGGATTTACAGTTCCATCACGGTAAAGGAACAGAAAAGGCAAGTGCAGCAGTTGTTAAACTTCATTTCCACCCTTTATGTGGAAGCTTTATATTTAAAAAAATCGATGAATGAAATCGAGAAAATCACGGCAGAGAGCTATAGCTTGTATGATGAATTAAAAAATATCGACCTTACGTTAAGCATGAAAGCCCTTAATATTGCCCAAGAAATTCACGAGGTTAAGAAAGATGAACAAAGAATTTATGCCGGATTATCAAAGATTCTAAACATGGAACCATTGGATGCCTATTTCATTTCCGAATTGCTCCAATTTGTAAAAGAAGCAAATGAAAAATACAGTGAAATGTTAAACAAACAGATTGACTTCATGATTTCCTATAATGAAGATTTCCGAACCAATGAGCATATCCCTTTGCTTGCCCTTATCAACAATTTAGTCGCCAATGCCGTGGAGGCGATTGAAGAAAAAGGGGTCATTCATATTTCGATTAATACCGGGGAAGATGATGTAATCATTTCAGTGGAAGATACAGGCGTGGGAATTCCGGAGAATTTGATTCCTGTCATATTCGATGCAGGATTTACGACAAAATACAATCGTGAAGGGGTGCCTTCGACAGGCATCGGTTTATCTCATGTTCAAGCAATCGTTGAGAAACTCAATGGAACCATCCATGTTGAAAGCGATCAAACAACCAAATTTACCATTCATATTCCAATTCAACATTTGCAAAAAGGAGACGTGCCATGAGGTACTTTATAGTGGATGACGATCGGGCAAGCCGTGCGATGTTGGCTCAAATTATTGAAGAAAGCCAACTTGGAACCGTCATTGGCGAAGCTTCGAATGGAGAAGAAGCAATTCCTCAAGTTCTAATGTTGCAGCCGGACTTTGTGCTCATTGATTTATTAATGCCCAAACTGGATGGATTATCAACGATTGAACGACTGCGGGAAAATCATTATGACGGAAAATTCATCATGATTTCCCAAGTAATCAATAAAGAAATGGTGGCCCAGGCTTATGAAAAAGGCATTGAGTTTTTTATCCATAAGCCGATCAATAAAGTGGAAGTGGAGATGGTACTAAGAAAAACGGAGGAACAATACCGGCTAAAAACCTCCATTTCAGTTATACGCGAATCCCTCTCCAATATCGAATCACCGGCCATCCAGCATTCAAAGAAATCTCCCCGCGACCATGTATTAAGCATCTTGAATGATATGGGAATCGTTGGGGAAGTGGGAAGCGAAGATATAACAAAGATCATTGAATTATTGATGATGGACAAGCAAAGAAACACTCCCCTGCCCCCATTAAAAGAATTGTATGAACGCGTTGCTAAACTGACAAAAAACACCCCTGATGAAATCATAAAGGAAAGCAAATCAATCGAACAACGCATTCGCCGCACCATCTTGGCAGCGATGATCAACCTGGCGAACCTGGGTTTAGTAGATTATACAAACTCAGAATTTGAATATTATGCCCCGCGCTATTTTGAATTTACGGAAATCCGGAAACTGATGAGCCAAATTAAGAACAATGAAGAAAGAAAAGTGAAAATAAATATCAAAAAATTCATCCAGGTGTTGTTTGCAGATATTGTCAATAAAGTTAATTAAAAAAATTTTTATAGGATTTTGTCGGATTTTGTAAGTGGCTAATTAATATAAACTTGCTTATTTTTTTATTTAAACAAGGGGTGAGTTTTTTGAGAAAGAAATTTAAACTGAGTTTAGCTTCGCAAATTTTGATTGCGCTAGTATTGGGGATTGTTGTAGGGGCTATTTTTTATGGAAATCCAAACGTCGAAACTTATTTAAAACCGCTTGGTACCATCTTTTTAAACTTGATTAAGATGATTGTTATACCAATCATCATTTCGACGTTAATTGTCGGTGTTGCTGGAACAGGGGATTTGAAACAACTCGGCCGCCTTGGCGGGAAAACATTGATCTATTTTGAAATCATCACGACGATTGCCATCATCCTTGGTTTGCTTGTCACAAACATATTCAGACCAGGTGACGGCATCGACATGAATCAATTGGAACAAACGGATATTTCCTCCTATGTGGAAACGACGGAAAAAGTGGAACATGAAGGAGGCTTTATCGATACAATCGTCGGAATTGTGCCGACAAACATTATTGATTCCATGGCACAAGGCGATATGTTGTCCGTAATCTTCTTCTCCGTATTATTCGGTTTAGGAGTTGCAGCAATCGGTGAACGCGGGAAACCGGTCCTTGCTTTTGCGCATGGGGTTGCGGACGCCATGTTCTGGGTAACAAACCTGGTGATGAAATTTGCTCCATTCGGGGTATTCGGCTTGATGGCTGTAACCGTTTCAAAATTTGGATTGGAATCATTGATTCCGCTTGGAAAATTAGTCGTCGTTGTTTATGGTGCGATGATTTTCTTCGTCATCGTCGTATTGGGCATTACGGCCAAAATCGTCAACGTGAATATTTTCCAAGTGATTAAAGTTCTAAAGGACGAGCTGATTTTGGCTTACTCCACATCCAGCTCCGAAACGGTATTGCCTCGCATTATGCAAAAAATGGAACGCTTTGGTTGTCCAAAGGATATTACATCCTTTGTGATTCCAACAGGCTATTCATTTAACCTGGACGGTTCCACATTATATCAATCCATCGCGGCGATCTTTATTGCACAATTGTACGGCATCGATTTATCCATTGCTGAACAAGTGACATTAGTGCTTGTGTTAATGGTAACTTCAAAAGGAATTGCCGGCGTGCCTGGTGTATCCTTCGTCGTATTGTTGGCAACATTGGGATCTGTCGGAATTCCATTGGAAGGACTGGCTTTCATTGCAGGAATCGACCGTATCCTGGACATGGCCCGTACTGCGGTCAACGTAGTCGGAAACTCCCTGGCAGCGATCGTCATGTCAAAATGGGAACACCGATTTGATGAAAGCCAAATGAATGAATATGTGACTGATTTAGCAAAATAAAAATAGAAAAGAAAAGGGGGCCTTCAGGCAAGGCTCCTTTTCTATGTAAACGTTTTAAAATTTTCTATAACCAAGGATAAATTCCTGTAATTAGTTGGGCTGGATAGAAAGAGGAAAACTTTTTATCCAGCTTTTTATATATTATTTGGCCAAAGCTTTTTCAAGATATTTGCGGATTGACTCTTCTCCATTTGCGAGAGCTTCTTTTTCTCTCGCCTCATCTTTTGCCAATTTTTCTTCGGCCTTTTTCAAAATTTCTTCTTCTTCGCCTTGCGGAATTACGACGACTCCATCCACATCCCCCACAATAAAGTCTCCCGGTTGGACGCTTACGCCGCCAATGGCTATCGGAACATTCACTTTTCCGCCGCCATGTTTATTTCCGCTTGCCACTGTTGTTCCCAAAGCAAAGATCGGGAAATCCAGTTCACGCATTGCGGCGATATCACGGATGACACCATTTACTACAAATCCTTGAATTCCCAGTCCCTTTGCCAGCGAAGCGACAAAATCCCCGGCTACTGCCCGGTTCGTATTTCCTTTTGCATCAATGACGATGATATCGCCTTTTTGGGCAATGCTGATGGCTTCAAGCACGGCTTTGTTTTCTCCGTCAGGCAATCGTACCGTTACAGCCCGGCCTGCAATTTTATAATGATCGCTTAACGGCTTAATTTTTGCATCTAAATTTGTATGTCCCCCCGTTGCATCGGAAATGGCTGTCGTTGGTATCGCTAAAAATTTCTCGATTAAATTTGACATATCAACATAACCCCTTTGAATTTCCTTAATATTTTAACAATTCTATATTAAGGGATAAATATTCCGTTTTCCATAAATTTTTCAATTTCCTTCAAGAAATTCTCATAAACGAAGAAAAGGATTTATTTTTTATGAATCGCTTGCCCTCATCAGCGAATTTCTCGCCAAAGCAAGGATTGCCTTCTGAATCAGTTCGAACAAATCATGCTTCGGATAAAGTCCATACCGTGCAAGAAGTCCGTTCATCTTGTCAATCGGGTTTCCCGAAGCAATTTTCTCAAACAATTCCTTGCTAAAATGCCTGAATCCATGTCCGCTGATGCCCTCATGGCGCAAATCGATTAATCCGATGAGCCATTCTTGTGTGAAATCCTTTACCAATTCTTCATAATATTTATTCTTCGGATCTTCCTTTGATTTTTCCAATATAATTTTTAAATAACTGTAAAAGTGCCGGGATACCGGTTTTTCAAACTGCACACTTCTTTTTGCATTATGGCGCACCCAATAATAATTGTTATTATCCGCATCCCATCCCATGGCATATAATAACGATTCTTCGGCTAACCGGTAATAAAGCACAATAAAATCTATCAGTTCTTCCGTTTTATATACTTGCTTGCAATAATTCTGCAAAAAGTAGATAAACGGCCGCTGTTTGCTATATACCAGCCCCTTCATCATATGGACGAATTCCAATTCTTCTTTGTCATGATCAATCTTTTTGAGCACCTTTTGCAATAAATTGAAATAGAAGAGTTCATTATGGGAATCGATGAATTTCGCATCTCCATTGAGCAGATGCTCCCCGAACCGGATCAAATGGAAAAGGTCCTGGTTGTCCGTATGGTTTTTTAATATTAATTCAGCAATTTTATATTTATTTAAATAAATTAAGTGGTGCACCAATTGATATAATTCTTCGCTCTCGCTCTTCCAATGAATATCGGAGTTTCTCCATAGCTCGTGCTTCATTCTTATTTCTGTTTTTAACGGGAAATGGGTCATGCAAAAATGAATTGCCGCTTGCGTCAAAACATGTCCATTTTTCTCAACGATGATCCGGATTTTTTTTGCCTTCATGGCAAGATTTTCTAGAAACTCCTCCAAATCATCAACCAGTTGTTGAAGGGTTTCCCCCTTCAGCCGAACATTTTCAACATTTGCGATCGGTTCCGTCTCCATTGAACTGTGCAGGGCGATTAATCCTTCCTCAAAAAATCCATCTTTCCACAATTGCTCAATACTTATTGAATCCTTCTCCTGGGGAAGAATCCACACCGTTTTAATCAACTTTTACATCCCCTTCCCTTGCCGCGCTGATCATCAATTCAATCAAATATTTATTCATCTCTTCCAAATTATCATCCAATGCCCCTCCCAAATCCCGGAGCATGATGCGCGTATCCCCTAAAAACCGTTCGGCAGCCTGGGGGATTTTAATATTTCTTGAACCGTAATATTCATAAAGAATGGCATTTTTCGAAATCGGTTTACGGTTATGGCCGATAAAGCTCTTATTTCGAACGTTCAGCGCGTTGGCCACATTGGAACTTTTAATGTAAAAATACACACCAAAAAAACGGTTGATTTTTCCTTCCTCATAAAGTTCCTCTATTTGGTCGATAAATTGGTATATTGACGAAACCCTTGGAAGCTGAATCTCTTCATCGGAACCATATTTGACAATATATTTTAATACGGCCTCCCTCGCCCGGTAAAACCGGGTCAAAAAAGAGGGATAGTTTTCTTTTAAAAGCAATGCTTTAATATGGCGATAAAGCTCCAGAATCTGCTCCAATTCTTTCTTCTGTTCCCCCATCTCCCCATTTAAATGTTGAAGGATGATTTCCGTTCCCAATATTCGCAAGTTGGATGCGGGATGAATTTTTTTTGCTTCCCGGAACTTTTCATAGGCCTCTTCAAAGTTGAAATTTTCCCTTAAATGCTGGACCTCTAACAGAAGCTTTATAAATTGCGTTTTTTTATTTTTTTCAAGTCCTTCGACTAATTTCAAAGCGCCCGCGTAATTGTAATCATGGATTAAATGTTGATATAATTGAAGCCATGATTTTTTATAGGGGGAATCGTAAAATTGCTGCCGTAAAACCTCTCCCGTTGCTTGATCTTGCAACATCAAGCAAAAACGGTCCGCAAAGGTTTTGATTCCTCCTATGAGTACCGCCTGTTGCAGCAGGGATTGCCCCCCGCATGATACCAGCACCATTTCATCAAAAGGCTCCTCGTTGCAAATTCTGTGAATCACCTGATTCACTTCTATGAGGATATCATCGAACCAATTCCCCTTTTTCCTGACAACGGGAATCAATTCCACTTCCTTGTGGATTTTCATCTGCAGCTTATTTTCCCATTGTGTTTCAAGCTCCAATAATCTCCTCACAGAAAAAGGCTGGTGCAAATAAACCCAAACATAGACTTTTTTTACTTCCTCATGATGTTGCAGGACGAAATTGTGAAGTTGTTGCATCGATTGTTTAATATCCTTGCGATTCAAATCATCTATTTGTTTAACTTCATTTGGCAGCACCCACTGCAATAACCAGCTCATCGCTATTCCCTCACTCCCTGCACTTTCCGTAATTAAAATATCTCATAATAAGATCGGATTTTTCAAAACAAAACGGTTTTGTTTTGAAAAAACGGGTCACTAAAAAATGAAACAAAAAATTGCCTGGAAAATAAACCTTCCAGGCAGTCCAACGTGTTTCACTTTTTCTCCAGAGATTCCTTTACCTTGTCCAAATAGGAAAGCAATTCCTCCAACGTTTCAACGACCTTAAAAAGATGATGTTGATGCTCTCTTAAAAATCCCTCTTCCTTCATCTTTTCAAAATGCTGAACAAGCAAATCGTAAAATCCATTGACGTTGTATAAAATGACCGGTTTTTTATGCAAACCGATCTGAGCCCAAGTAAACGCTTCGAAATATTCATCCATCGTGCCACAACCGCCCGGAAGCGCCACAAATGCATTGGAGAGGTCCGACATTTTCTTTTTCCGGGCATGCATGGAATCAACAATATATAATTCAGTCAGGCCTGTATGCAATTTCTCTTTGTCCATTAAATGTCTGGGCATCACTCCGATTACTTCTCCGCCTTCTGAAAGGGCGGCATCCGCCACTTTGCCCATCAATCCTTGAGTGGACCCTCCATAAACAACTCCATATTGTTTCCGTGCCAATGCTTTTCCCAACTCAATCGCCGCTTCGGCATACACCGGTGATTTTCCCGGTGCCGAACCGCAATAAACCGCTACGCGCAAATAAGTCACCTTCTCTTTTTCTTTCATTATATCGAAAAATGACTCGTCCAATGTTATAGTATCAAAAAATCTATTGAAATTTCTAATTTTGAAAAAGGCCTCCAATACAAGATGATTTCATCTCGGGGATCATGTTACACTTACACCGAAGGAGAGAGGAATGTGGAATTATACGAGAAAGACCAATATTTTATGAATGAAGCCATCCAAGAGGCGAAAAAAGCGGAAATCCTCGGAGAAGTTCCGATTGGAGCGGTGATTGTTTATCAAAATCAAATCATCGCCCGCGCCCATAATCTGAGGGAGACTACCCAGAATGCGGTTACCCACGCGGAGCTGCTGGCCATTCAGGAAGCCTGCAAAGCATTGGGGAGTTGGAGACTGGAAGATACAACATTATATGTTACCCTTGAACCATGTCCGATGTGTGCAGGAGCGATTTTGCAATCAAGAATCCCCCGTGTCGTGTATGGTGCCCGGGACCCGAAAGCGGGCTGCGTCCATTCCTTGTATCAATTGTTGAATGATTCCCGGTTCAATCATGAATGTGATGTGACAGAAGGAGTGTTGGCCGAAGAATGCAGCTTCTTATTGACGAATTTTTTCAAAAACCTTCGGAAGCGCAAAAAAGAAGAAAAACGAAAAAAGTTGAATATTGAGGATTCCGGTGATTGATTGTTTGAATCAATCACTTTTTTATTATGAAAACTGTATTTCTATCAAAAAAATTCTATTTTAGAAAACATTCTATCATAATTTCTCCTGATTTTTCGTATCTATGAAGTAATGATGTTATTTGGAGAATCAGGAGGACTAAATCTATATGAAATTTTTAACCAAGATAGCAAATAGTATTATGGAAAAATATTTACCAGATCCTTATATTTTCGTTGCCATATTAACAATAGTTGTTGTACTGCTTGGCATAGGCCTGACGCCATCCTCCCCTCTTGATATGGTGATTTATTGGGGAAATGGATTCTGGGGATTGTTGCAATTTACCATGCAAATGGTGATTGTATTGACCGCCGGACATGTTTTGGCAAACAGCCCGTTATTTAAAAAATTCCTGACTGCCGTTGCAAGCAAAATTAAAACTCCCGGACTGGCCATCATGATTGTGACGTTTGTCTCTTTAGTGGCCTGCTGGATTAATTGGGGCTTTGGATTGGTCATCGGCGCCATTTTCGCCAAAGAAATCGCCCGCCATGTGAAAAAGGTGGATTACCGTTTATTGATTGCCAGCGCCTATTCGGGATTTATCATTTGGCACGGCGGATTGGCCGGATCCATTCCGCTTTCTGTCGCAACCGCCGGACACCCTTTTGAAGAAATCATGGGCGTGATTCCTACGTCCGATACGATTTTTACCCCATATAACTTATTTATTGTGGTTACTATTCTCATTACGCTGCCATTCTTTAACCGCTGGATGATGCCGAAAGAGGAGGATGCAGTGGAAGTGGACCCGGCTTTGCTTCAGGAGGAGGAGCAAAAATTTCCGCCGCCTGAAAACACATTCGCTTCCCGCTCTGAAAGAAGCTATATTTTGACTGTTTTTATAGGCATCATTGGTGTCGCTTATCTTGTTTACCATTTTGCAACAAAAGGATTTTCCCTCGATTTAAACATAGTAAATACCATCTTTTTAATTCTCGGAATTATTTTACATGGGACGCCTCAACGCTTTCTGGCAGCTGCCCAAAACGCCATTAAAACAGCAAGCGGCATTGTATTTCAATTCCCCTTCTATGCGGGAATCATGGGGATGATGACAGATTCCGGCCTTGCAGAAGTCTTCTCCAAATGGTTTATCGCCATTTCCAACGAAACGACGTTCTATTTGTTCACGTTTTTTTCTGCCGGTTTAGTCAACTTCTTTGTTCCTTCCGGAGGAGGCCAATGGGCGGTTCAGGGACCCATTATGTTAGAAGCGGCCAGAGTCATGGGCGCCGATTACGCAAAAACGGCAATGGCCATTGCCTGGGGCGATGCCTGGACGAACATGATCCAGCCTTTCTGGGCTCTGCCGGCTCTCGCCATTGCAGGCTTGAAAGCAAAAGACATCATGGGATTTTGTGTATTTGTTCTTGTTTTTACCGGAATCATTATCAGCATCGGCTTTTTATTCTTGTAAATTAAGAAAGCAGCCCAAGGAGAATAGGCTGCTTTTTCCATCACAATTTAAATTGCTGGACCATTCGATTCAGTTCCTCGGCAAGGGCCGCCAATTGTTCGGAACTTAAAGAAATTTCCTCCATCGAACTGTTTGTCTGTTCTGTCGCCGCTGTCGTTTCCTGAATTCCGGCAGCCGCTTCCTCGGAGATGGCGGCAATTTCCTGAATGGAGCCGCTCATCTCCTGGCTGTTCGAAGCGATGGTCGATAAATTGTCAGCTACAACCACGATGCTGTCCACGATTTCTTTCAAGGAATCCTGGATTGTCATAAATGTTTCATGGGTTGTTTGGATTTGGACAGAGCCTTGTTCCACTTCTTTATAACCATGTGTCAAAACTTCCGTCACCTTGCTGAACTCTTTCTGAATATTGCCTACGATATTTGTAATATCCGTTACCGATAATGCCACTTGTTCAGCAAGTTTCCGCACCTCATCCGCCACAACCGCAAATCCTTTTCCGTGTTCTCCTGCTCTGGCCGCTTCAATGGCGGCATTTAACGACAGCAAATTCGTCTGATCGGCAATTTCTTTAATGACAATCACCAATTTCGATATTTCTTTTACTTGGGTATGCAATTCATTTACCTTGTCAACGGAGTCGCGCACAATATGATCTATTGTTTGCATTTGTTTCGCAGAAGTTTCCATTAATTGGCTTCCTTCATTTGTAAGGGTCAAAATTTCTTTTGCCCTTTGATGGACACGTTCTCCATGCTCATTTGCTTCCTGGGATGTGGATGCAAAGTTTGTTGCAATCGATGATAAATTGCTTGCGTTATCCGCCTGTTTATCTGCTCCCTGAGCAAGTTCTTCCATTGTCGTAACAATTTGGTTTGTTCCCTGCTTCACTTCATTGGCCGACTGGGATAATTCTTCGCTGCTGCTTGATATAATCTCTGCGTTTTTTGCTATTTGTTGAATCATGTCTTTCAATTTTTCCTGCATTTCGTTCATCGCCGCCGCCAATTGGCCGGTTTCATCCTTCGATTTCATTTTCAGGGGTTCGTGGCTCAAATCCGCATTGGCCAATAATTTCATTCGCTCAGTTACCATTCTCATCGGATTTGCAAGATTGTTTGAAAACCTCCAAATGATAATCGCCCCAATGACAACGGCAATAAGCAAATTAATCATGCTTTTATGTAAAATTTGATCTGCCGGCTTATTAAAATCCATCATATATGTACTTGCAGAAACAGTCCAACCCCATTGCCCATCCGTTTTTGAATAAGCAACTTTTTCCTCGATTTTACTTTCGTTTCCGATTAAAGGATAATCGTAAAATACGAATCCTCCGCCTGATTGGCCAACTTTGATGATTTCTTGTATGAATTTAAGTCCATTGGGATCCTGTTCATCCCAAATGTTCTCCCCTTCCCTTGAAGGATGGGCAATGAGGGTACCCTTTTCGTCAACAATAAATATGTATCCATGTTCACCTAAATCCAAATTTTCGTTCAGCGGCCTTTCTCCATTCTCATTTTTGCTTCCTAAAATCGCTTCCTTTACTTTTTCCTGTGCCTCTTCTAAAGGAATTTCTCCTTTTTCTGCACTTTCCGATAATTGTCCGATCATTTCCAATGTCATTTCCACACTGTTTTTTAAGTTGGTTTTCCCAAGCTCATTCAAACTTTCTTTTGATTCCATAAAATTGATATAGCCTGTGATTAAAAGCGGAATAATCAATAAAGCAGAAGAAATGAAAATCAACTTTTTCTTAATGGTTGATTTTTTCAACGTTCCAAACATATAAATCCTCCTTTGTAAAAAAGTGTTATCACTTCGAAAATAATTAGGCATTTCCTCCTTTCAATAATATAAAACTAAAAATAATAAAAATTGGATATGAAATTTATAATTTATTACTATACGATGAAAAATTATATTATTCAGAATTCTTTTAATCAATACTTATTTCCTTGAAACTTTAGAAATGATAAGAAACTACCAGCCGATCGGAAAACAAAAGGGCATATCCAAATTAGTATAAGACTTTTTGGATATGCCCTTTAAAATCATTTTGCCGGTGGAGCAATGACTTCTTTTCCGCCCATATATGGCCTCAACACTTCCGGAATGATGACACTTCCATCTTCTTGCTGGTAATTTTCCAAAATCGCGGCTACCGTGCGGCCGATGGCAAGTCCGGAACCATTCAATGTATGAACATATTCCGGTTTTGCCCCTTTTTCACGCCGGAACCGGATATTGGCCCGTCTTGCCTGGAAATCT
This sequence comes from Ureibacillus terrenus, assembly GCF_006569205.1. Lineage (GTDB taxonomy): Bacteria > Bacillota > Bacilli > Bacillales_A > Planococcaceae > Ureibacillus > Ureibacillus terrenus. The sequence continues at coordinate 7,649 of NZ_VIGD01000021.1, read as the reverse complement.
TCAAAGTTTGAACATGATGAAATTTCGCGATATTTATTTTGCGCCGGCATCCAAACTTCCAGATCGTATTTTTTTGCCGCAGTGAAGCCTAAATCCGCAGTACACATTTTAACCCTTTGATAAGGCAATTTTAATAATTGAAGCACTTTTTCTGCATGGCTCGTCAACAGCTCCAATTGCTCATAAGATTCTTCAGGTTTTACAAAACGGACAAGCTCCACTTTATTAAATTGATGTTGGCGAATCAATCCTCTTGTATCCCGGCCGGCTGAACCCGCTTCTGAACGGAAGCATGCACTGTAGGCAACAAAAGCTTTCGGCAGCATATCAATGCTTAAAATTTCATCTCTGAAGAAATTTGTTACCGGAACCTCAGCGGTTGGAATCATGAAATAGTCCAAACCTTCCAATTTGAATACATCTTCTTCGAATTTTGGCAATTGCCCCGTTCCCAACAAACTGTCGCGATTGACAATATAAGGCGGCAGCATTTCTTCATATCCATGCTCTTCGATATGCAAGTCCAGCATAAAATTGGCAAGTGCCCGTTCAAGTCTTGCACCCAAGCCGCGATAGAATACAAAACGGCTTCCGGTTACTTTAGCAGCCCGTTCGAAATCGATAATGCCCAATTCTGTTGCGATATCCCAGTGCGGTTTTACTTCAAACTGAAACTCGGGCAGATCTCCCCAAGTATATTCAACCACATTATCTTCTTCGCTCTCGCCGATCGGTACAGATTCATGAGGAATATTCGGCAAACGCAACATCATATCTTTGAATTTTTGCTCAATTTCTTCCAGTTCTGCATCCAATTTCTTAATCTCTTCTCCAACTTCGCGCATGCGTGCGATGAACTCATCGGCATTTTCTTTATTGCGCTTCATGACAGCGATCTGCTCGGATACTTTATTGCGCTCCGCTTTTAATTCTTCCGTTTTTGCGATGAGTTCACGGCGTTTTGAATCCAGTGTTTCGAACTCATCAAAATTTCCTAAATCTTCGTTTCGAGTTAAAAGTATTTTCTTCACTTCTTCAAAGTTTTCACGAACCCGACGAATATCTAGCATATCGACTCCTCCAAACTATTGATAAAATTTTCCATATAAAAAGCTCTCAATCCCTACAGGGACGAGAGCTACCCGCGTTGCCACCCTAATTGACCAGGCAAATGCCCAATCCTCTTGTCCGATAACGGCTTTCCACCGACCCAATCCTACTCTGATTTCAGCTGGGCAACTCAAGGACGGATTCACAAGGGTTTTTATCAGCTTCCACCAGCCGCTGACTCTCTGGGAAAAAACTGCCTTGCTACTACTTCCTCTCATCGAATTATCTGTATCATTTTAACATTAGGGTACTATATCATATTTAATTTTGCAAGAAATTACATGAATCCTTCATCAATTGTTATCTTAATTGTAACAGTTCCTCTTCCGGCAATGTCGCAATATCAATCCCTTTCATTGGTGCGCCCAAATCTTTTGAGAGTTCTGCAATCAGTTTATAATCTTTATAATTTCTTGTTGCTTCCACGATGGCCCGCGCAAATTTTTCCGGATTTTGTGATTTGAAGATGCCGGAACCGACGAACACGCCATCCGCCCCTAATTCCATCATTAAAGCTGCATCTGCTGGTGTTGCCACTCCCCCTGCTGCATAATTTAATACAGGCAATCTTCCAAGTTCCTTCACCTTCAGCAACAATTCATAAGGGGCGCCTATTTTTTTTGCCTCCACCATTAATTCATCTTTGCTCATATTGGCAACCTGCCGAATCTGTGCATTGACTTTTCGGATATGTCTTACTGCTTCCACAATGTTTCCTGTACCTGCTTCGCCTTTTGTCCGCAACATGGCAGCCCCTTCACCAATTCTTCGGAGCGCCTCCCCCAAATCGCGGCATCCGCAGACAAAAGGTACTTTAAACTCGCTCTTTAAAATATGAAATTCGTCATCTGCGGGTGTCAATACTTCACTTTCATCAATCATATCGATTCCAACCGCTTCCAAAATGCGTGCTTCCACTATATGCCCGATTCTCGCTTTTGCCATCACAGGTATGGATACGGCACTTTTTACTTCCTCGATGATTCGCGGATCGGCCATTCGGGCAACCCCGCCTTCCTTACGGATATCTGCCGGTACTTTTTCTAAGGCCATCACCGCAACTGCACCTGCAGCCTCGGCTATTTTTGCCTGCTCTGCATTTACAACGTCCATAATGACGCCGCCAAAACCTATGTTAAGATTATCCAAAACTACCATTTTATGACCTCCTTTTTTTTTATAGCTTTTAGTATAATAGATTTTGACTATAATAAAAGTTCCAATTTTCAAAAAAACTATATGGTCAGTTTGGAGGCCGGTTTTATGGACATGCTGATATTCCAATTGGAGAAAAGCAACGAAAAACCATTATATGAACAGCTATACAATGGGATCAAAAACGCGATTATCCAAAAAAAGATCGAAGTGGGAGCAAAACTGCCGTCAAAACGGAAACTGGCAGAGTTTTTAAATATAAGCCAGACAACCATTGAAATTGCCTATTCCCAGCTTCTTGCGGAGGGATATATCACATCCGTGCCGAGGGTGGGGTATTTTGTGGAAGAAATTGACGAGCTCCCTTATGTTGAAAAAACAAAAATTGATATCACGATTCCAAAACAAGAAACTAAGCATTATCGATATGATTTCCATCCGGGGAAAGTCGATGAAGATTCCTTCCCTTTTGCTATTTGGAGAAAATATGTGAAGGATTTGTTCGATCCCAGTTCAAAACAATTGCTTCAAATCGGGGAACCTCAAGGAGAGATTGAACTTAGAAAGGAAATTGCAAATTACTTGTTTCAATCGAGGGGAATTCATTGCGAACCCGATCAAATCATCATCGGTTCCGGAACGGAACATCTTTTGCCAATGATTTTGCGCCTTTTTCAGGACGATTCCATCCTTGCCCTTGAAAACCCTGGCTACTCGGCAATCCCCAGAATTCATTTGAAAAATAAAGCGATCCCTATTTCTGTCGATGAAGAGGGACTGGTTGTAGATGAACTTGAAAAGACGAATGCCAACATTGTTTATGTTACGCCTTCCCATCAATTCCCGACAGGAGCGGTCCTGTCGGCAACCCGAAGAACCCAGCTGTTGAAATGGGCCAGCAAAGCTTCCAACCGATACATTATTGAAGATGATTATGACAGCGAATTCCGCTATATCGGCAAACCCATTCCGGCATTGCATGGCCTGGATCAAAATCAAAAAGTCATTTATATGAGCACTTTTACAAAATCTTTGATGCCATCCCTCAGGGTGGCCTATATGGTGCTGCCCCCTGATCTATTAATGAAATATAAGAAACTGTTCAGCTACTATTCAGCGACAGTTCCCCGATTCGTGCAGCATCTTTTGGCAAACTTTATGAGAGACGGCCATTTCTCAAAACATTTGAACCGAATGCGGAAAATTTATCGAAAAAAACATGATAAATTGAAGCATACATTAGCCACATATTATCCGGATGTAAAAATAACAGGCGACCAGGCGGGAATGCACGTGCTCATTTCGGTCCCGATCAACAAAAGTGTGGAAGAGCTGAAAGAAATTGCAGAAGATCATGGAATTTCCATTACCCCGGTCACAAACTATTTATTAAAACCTATTGATTACAAACAACCTACCTTTCTCCTCGGTTTTGGCGGCATTCCTTTAAATGACATGGAAGATGCGATCAACGAACTGATGCAATGTTGGGGAATTCCAAAAGTAAATACCGACTATTAATCTTAAAAGTCCGCTATCATGATGACATGGCGGGCTTTTATCTGTATTTCCCGCATTTATTTCCCAAGCAATATTGATGATTGGCATATGACAATAGATGTAACTTTTTGCTAACCTTAACCGTAACTTGATTAAAACTCTTTGAAAAATGAGCTTCATCTCATAAAAAAAGCTAAGAATCCCTGTTTTAGGATCCTTAGCTTCATTCCCAAACAAACGTCCAAGTTTTATAGATAATGGGCAATCTTGAATCCGAAAGAATCGAAAGTGATCAGAATAATCCTCCGATAAAATCAGTGATACCTTTCCACATATTGCCGAAGAAGCCGCCAATGCCTTGGAAGAATAGCGAAATAGCCCCGGCTCTTTCCACTTCTTCTGCTGTTACCACATCAACAGCCATTTCTTTTCCATCTATAAATCCGTAATCAGAACCTTCCGTTCTTTCAATGAGCACTTTTCCGACAACCGTGCCTTTTTTAACTTTTGCTTCAAGAGAGTCTTTATCGATTACTAATTTCGGCTTGTACAAATCCCTTTCCGAATTTTTCACCAACATGGAGAAAGGCTCTTTGACCTTGATTTTAACTTCATCTTCTTTTCCTTTGATGACTTTAATCGTGTTTTTCCCTTTTCCAGGATAGTTTTCCGGTACAATTTCCTGTTTTGTAAACTGGCTGAATCCGTAGTTGAATAATTTTGCGGTTGCATCAAACCGGGCTTTGTAGGAACCAACTCCATTTGAGTCGACAGCGTTCATGACTACCGCAATTAAACGTGTACCATTTCTCTTGGCCGTACCTGTGAAACAATAACCTGCCAAATCGGTTGTACCTGTTTTTATTCCGTCAACGCCTTCATATTCATATACCAATCCTGGCAGCATGAAGTTCCAGTTTTCCATATTCACCGCATCGTCAGTGCCTTCGCGGAATGTTTTTTTCGGAATGCTCGCAGTCTCTAAAACTTCCGGATAATCCTTCAGTAAATGATAGGCAAGTTTTGCTACAGAACGAGCAGGCATGACGTTTTCATCTTCCGGACCTGTTCCGGCAGGGTGCATTCCCATCAAATCTTTATTATTTAAACCTGTGGCATTGACAAATTTATACCCCTCAAGTCCTAATTCTTTCGCCTTTTTATTCATTAATTTCACAAATTCCGTTTCCGTACCTGCAACCATCTCGGCAATGGCGACCGTCGCAGCATTGGCAGAGTAAATGACCATTGCTTCATACAATTCCCTTAAAGTATAAGTTCCATCCGCCCTCAATGGAACGTTACTCAATGCTCGATTTTGGGATAATTTATATGTATATTCATTGACGCGATATTCCTGATCCCATGAAACTTTACCATCTTTGATCGCATCCAATAAAATATACTCTGTCATCATTTTTGACATACTCGCGATGCCAAGCGGAGCATCGGCATTTTGCTCATACAAAATCTTTCCTGAATCCGCATCAATCAGAATAGCCGCTCCGACTGTTAACCCTAAATCTGTTTCTGCATTTGCTTGTGTTGCCGGGACAAACAGACCAAATAGCAGAATAGGAATTAACAACAAGCTGATCATAGATGACTTTCTTATTTTCTTCACTCAAAGTACCTCCACTCATTATTATCATCATCTTTGCTCATTTTACCATAGATGAAGTTCATTGTGTGTGACAGAGCGAAAAAAACCACTTTTCCAACATTTGCTTGAATGCTGGAAAAGTGGTTTTCCATCTTTTTATTTTATTGAATAGAGTAGTTTGGAGCTTCTTTTGTAATTTGGACGTTATGCGGATGAGATTCCCGGAGTCCGGCACTTGTCATGCGGACAAATTTTGCATTCTCGCGCAAATGCTCCAAATTAGGGGCGCCGCAATAGCCCATACCGGAACGGATTCCGCCGACCAATTGATGGATTGTATCAGCAAGAGGCCCTTTGTATGGAACGCGTCCTTCAATACCTTCAGGAACCAATTTTTTGGCATCTTCCTGGAAGTAACGATCTTTTGAGCCTTGTTCCATTGCGGAAAGGGAACCCATACCACGATATACTTTAAACCGGCGTCCTTGGAAAATTTCTGTTTCACCAGGAGATTCAGTAGTACCTGCCAGAAGTGATCCAAGCATTACGGCATGTCCGCCGGCCGCAAGAGCTTTGACGATATCTCCGGAATATTTGATACCGCCATCCGCAATAATTGTTTTGCCATATTCACGTGCAACTGTAGCGCAGTCATAAATTGCCGTAATTTGTGGTACCCCGACTCCGGCAACCACACGAGTCGTACAAATCGAACCAGGACCAATACCGACTTTTACGACATCTGCCCCAGCTTCATACAATGCACGAGTAGCTTCTGCAGTGGCTACGTTACCAGCTATGATTTCCAAATCAGGATATTCTTTGCGGAGATTTTTTACTGTATCAATAACGCCTTTGGAATGACCATGAGCTGTATCGATAACGATAATATCCACTTGAGCTTCCACCAATTTTTTAACACGGGCATACGTATCGCTTGATACACCGACTGCCGCCCCTACTACAAGCCGTCCAATACTGTCTTTCGCCGCATTTGGGAATTCGATCACTTTTTCAATATCTTTGATTGTAATTAAACCTTTTAATTTTCCTTCTTCATCTACAAGCGGAAGCTTTTCGATTTTATATTTTTGCAATATTTTTTCCGCTTCTTCCAACGTCGTTCCTACAGGAGCCGTAATCAAATCTTCTTTTGTCATAACCTCTTCAATTTTTAATGAATAATCCGAAATAAAACGTAAATCCCGGTTTGTAATAATCCCTACCAATTTTTGTTCTTCTTCATTGTTTACAATTGGAACACCCGAAATGCGATATTTGCTCATTAAATGTTCAGCATCAAATACTTGGTGGTTCGGTGTTAAAAAGAAAGGATTTGTGATGACGCCATTCTCGGAACGTTTTACTTTTTCAACTTCTTCTGCCTGTTCTTCAATGGACATGTTTTTATGGATAATACCAAGTCCTCCCTGGCGCGCCATTGCGATTGCCATTTTGGACTCCGTAACTGTATCCATTCCCGCACTAATAATTGGAATATTTAATTTTATTTTCGGAGTAAGCTGTACTGATAAATCAACTTCTTTGGGCAATACTGTTGAATATGCTGGTATCAATAACACATCGTCGAATGTCAAGCCTTCTTTGGCAAACTTCTCATCCCACATTTCGATTATTCCTCCTAGTATAAACGAATATTATTAGTTAGATTATCAACATGTTTTTCTAGTGTCAAGAATCTAATAAATAGAAAAAGTATTCGGATTATTGGAAATTGTCAACCTGTTTTAAAAAAGGCACTAAACTAGCTTTATTTTGTTCTTTTTTAAATTAATTATGAAAAATGTTCTTTTCGATCAATTTCAACTTGCGACTAAAGCATATGTTATTGCTATTATAAATCAGAAAGTCACATTTAATTTTTGAAAGTTATTTATAGTTTATATTACATTAATTCTACATTTTTAATTTTTACATTTGGATGAATGTATTAGCTCTTTTTTTAGATAAAATAAAAAAGCCACTACCGACCTTCCGTCAGTAATGACTTTTTGAGTCCAGCAACGTCCTACTCTCGCAGGGGGAAGCCCCCAACTACCATCGGCGCTGAAGAGCTTAACTTCCGTGTTCGGTATGGGAACGGGTGTGACCTCTTCGCCATCGTCACTGGACTCACATTGTATGTATGAGAGAGGTTGTTCCCTCAAAACTGGATAACGGCATCGAAAGTGTTTTCTTGGTTAAGTCCTCGATCGATTAGTATCCGTCAGCTCCACACGTCACCGTGCTTCCACCCCGGACCTATCTACCTCATCGTCTT
>NZ_VIGD01000020.1 GCF_006569205.1 Ureibacillus terrenus | reverse complement strand
TCACACCCGTTCCCATACCGAACACGGAAGTTAAGCTCTTCAGCGCCGATGGTAGTTGGGGGCTTCCCCCTGCGAGAGTAGGACGTCGCTTCGCAAGAAGGCACCACTGAAAAAGTGGTGCTTTTTTGTTTAATAATAAATATCAAGAACTGAAAGCCTGTCCGATAAGATAATGAAGCAGGCAAAAAAGATGAGGAAATTCAAATCAGCAACAGGCTTCGGAGCCAGCGCCGGGAGTGGGGGCATTCCCTGCGAGAGATAGACGCGCGCTTCACAAAGGCAGCACTGAAAAAGTTATAATTAGCCCTGCATTACACAAAACCCTTGACAATCTCTCATTGGAATGTCAAAGGCTTAAAAATTTAAGAATCCGTTATGAAATACTTTGCCATTCTTTTTAATTAAACTGACGAATGTGGAACACGGAAGGAAGTTAACTACGCCTTTCAACTCGCCTGTACCGGGTTTTCGCGGAATAAAATGGTGACGTTATTGTTAGAAGCTTCAACCTTTACATCAATACCGTTTGGAATGGTCATCATTGGATCCGTATGTCCAAAATCAACATTGTACACAATTGGAAAATCATATCCTTTCGTAGCTTGGCAAATGATGTCTACAAATGTATAATCTTGCGAAAATTCCACTTTTGGATGAAAACGTCCGACCACAATTCCATTGATTTTTTCAAAAACCCCCATATGCCGTAATTGAGTTAAATAACGATCGATAGTGCCAGGATTTTCTTGTTCATCTTCTTCTAAAAACAGTACTTTGTTGTCAAAGGATGGGAGAAATTCCGTTCCTGCTAACAGCAACATTGTTCCCATGTTGCCGGCCAAAATTTTTCCCCTTGCTCTTCCTTCTTTAATAATAAGAGGACCATCATTTTTAATAAGTTGCCGCGGCCGTATATCCTCTTTATCCCAGGCTAAAAATTCACTTGTCCAATATTTGCTGGGAGGAATGAGCAACTCATCATTTTGGGTCATTAAAACAGCTTCGAATATAGTTTTGGTGTATTCCAACATTCCGCCATATTCCCCAAATTGGGGCAATAGCGCCGGCCCCATAAAAGTGATTAGTTCAGATTTTTTATGAATCGCCAATAAAATCGCAGTGAAATCACTGTACCCCAATATGATTTTTGGATTTTGTTTTACAAGATCATAATCGATGTATTCTAAAAGTTGGTGCGAATTGTAACCGCCGATTGTATTGATAATCGCTTTAACTTCTTGATCTTGAAACATTTCATGTAAATCCTCTAATCGTTCCTCAACGGTTCCTGCCAAATGTCCAATGCGCTTCAGAGCATTTTTTCCCACTTTCACCTTAAAGCCCATTCTCTCTAATTCGGAAATTCCTCTTTGAAATCTATTAGGGCAAGCTGCGGCGACTGGAGAAGAGGTGGAGATGATTCCGATAGTATCCCCCGGTTTTAATAACTTTGGTTTAATCATAAAAATAAACCTCGCTTTATCAAGAAATGTTAAGGTCGTTAAGTTAATACTAATAATTTACACTATACGAAGATATTAGTTAATAAACAATCAGATGAATAATATTAGGGTAAATAATTAATAAAACATACTATTTATAAAGGCCAATAATCATTCATGGGGACTGCATTCCATTGAAGAAATGTCGAAATATGGATAAATTTTGGAGTGGAATTGTATTAGCAATGTTTAAAAGAACAGTAAAAAGATTGAAAAAAGGAGGCCATCAACGGTTAATTGGTCTAGTAACAGATTTTCGCCATTAAGTTCAATTGGGGGCTAAATTACTTAGGTATAAAAATAGAAAACGGCCTTAAATACGAACATTTAAAAAATATTAAAAATAATTGTTCGCATTTCATCGTTGATTTTCTCTTTTACCCTTGTTACAATGAACAAAGGAAAAGTCCCATTAAGGGTTTAAGAATATGCTTTATTTTTCTTCTCTGCCGTGTAAATGTCGGATTATGCGGAAAATAATATCTTGGGTGAGAAAAAGCTGAAAATATAAGACAGCCTCCTATTGCTATGCCCTCAAGTACTCTGCTTTCTGACGTGTAGCGAAGGCGGGCTATTTGAGGTTTTTTTATTCGGAAATATAGTGAATATTCAGGAAAAATAATCATATAAAAGGAGCGTTTTGGATGAATCCTAAAATTGGCGTCATTATGGGAAGTTCCAGCGATTGGGAAACGATGAAACATGCTTGCGACATCTTGGATGAATTGGAAATTCCGTATGAAAAACGAGTGGTATCCGCACATCGTACGCCCGATCTAATGTTTGAATATGCTGAAACTGCCCGTTCGCGGGGCATCCAAGTAATCATCGCGGGAGCAGGGGGAGCTGCTCATTTGCCGGGAATGGTTGCAAGTAAAACGACTTTGCCGGTCATCGGTGTACCGGTGCAATCAAGAGCATTGAACGGGCTTGATTCATTGCTTTCCATTGTGCAAATGCCGGGAGGAGTTCCTGTTGCCACAGTTGCGATTGGGAAAGCGGGCGCTACCAATGCAGGGCTGTTGGCGGCGCAAATCTTATCGATTACAGATAAAGAAATCGCAGAAAAATTGGAAGCAAGACGAGAACAATTAAAACAAAAAGTGTTAGAAAGTTCAGGTGACTTGAAGTGACAAAAACAATTTACCCCGGTCAAACAATCGGCATCATCGGCGGCGGACAATTGGGCCGGATGATGGCGCTCAGCGCAAAAGAAGCAGGCTTTAAAATTGCCGTGCTTGATCCGACAATGGATTCGCCATGCGGACAAGTTGCGGATATTCAAATTGTGGCACCTTATGACGATGAAGCCGCGCTGGAAGAATTGGCCGAAGTGAGCGATGTTATCACGTTCGAATTTGAAAACATTGATTATGAAGGACTAAAAAAATTAACCGAGATTGCTTATGTTCCTCAGGGGGCTGAAATCATCCGCATCACTCAAAACCGCGTGACAGAAAAAGATGCGATAGTAAAAGCGGGTTGCCCAGTGGCACCCTACATTGTTTGCAACAACTATGAGGAACTTGTAGAAAATGTTGACCAAATCGGCTATCCATGCATTGTTAAAACTGCGCGTTTTGGTTATGACGGAAAAGGGCAGCAGAAGCTTGATTCAAAAGAAGATTTACCGTTGGCCAAGGAGTTATTCAAGCACTCGCAATGTGTTGTGGAAGGATTTGTTCCTTTTGAGAAGGAAATTTCTGTAATTATTCAGAGAAACGGAAATGGCGAGACATATTGTTTGCCTGTCGGGGAAAATATTCATGTCAATCACATTTTGCATGAAACCATTGTACCGGCCCGGATTTCCGATGAAACAAAGAAACTGGCGGAAGAAGCCGCACTGAAAATTGCAGAGCATTTGAAATTAATCGGAACATTGGCGGTAGAAATGTTCGTGCTGAAAGATGGGCAAATCATCATAAATGAATTGGCGCCAAGACCTCATAATTCCGGCCACTATTCTATTGAAGCGTGCAATATTTCCCAATTCGCGCAGCATGTCCGTGCCATTGCCGGTTGGCCGCTGCGCAAACCGAAACTGCATTCCCCTGCCGTGATGGTGAACGTTTTGGGTCAACATGTGGCGCCGTTGATCAATTCGATTACAAAATATCCGGATTGGTCTATCCACATTTATGGAAAAAAAGAGGCGAAAGTGAACAGAAAAATGGGACATGTAACCATTTTGACAGACGATATCGACGCAACATTAAAGGGAATTGAAGATTCTGGAATTTGGTCAAAATAAGAAAAGGAGATTCAGAAATGATTGAACGTTATACACGACCAGAAATGGGAGCAATTTGGACGGAAGAAAACAAATTCAAAGCATGGCTAGAAGTGGAGCTTTTGGCCTGCGAAGCCTGGTCAGAGCTTGGTGTGATACCGAAGGAAGACGTAGTGAAGCTGCGCCAAAACGCAAAATTCGAAATCAACCGGATTTATGAAATCGAACAAGTTACAAAACACGACGTAGTGGCGTTTACCCGCGCCGTTTCCGAGTCCCTCGGAGACGAGAAAAAATGGGTGCACTACGGCCTCACTTCAACGGATGTTGTGGATACGGCCCTTTCTTACTTAATTAAACAAGCCAACAACATTTTGAGAAAAGATATCCAAAATTTCATTGATGTATTAACGGAAAAGGCAAAAGAACATAAATATACCGTGATGATGGGCCGCACACATGGCGTTCATGCGGAACCGACGACATTCGGCTTAAAGCTTGCCTTGTGGCGCGAAGAAATGCTGCGAAATCAAGAACGTTTCGAAAGAGCGGCAAAAACGATTGAAACAGGAAAAATTTCAGGTGCTGTCGGCACTTACGCCAATATCGATCCGTTTGTAGAAAAGTATGTTTGTGAAAAATTAGGCCTCACCCCTGCGCCGATTTCAACACAGACTTTACAGCGGGACCGCCACGCAGAATACATCGCAACATTGGCTCTAATTGCGACATCCATCGAAAAATTCGCAACGGAAATCCGCGGATTGCAAAAATCCGAAGTCCGCGAAGTGGAAGAAGGATTTGCAAAGGGGCAAAAAGGTTCTTCGGCGATGCCTCATAAACGCAACCCGATCGGTTCGGAAAATATGGCTGGAATTGCCCGCGTCGTACGTGGACATGTTGTTACAGCTTATGAAAATATTCCTTTGTGGCATGAACGGGATATTTCCCATTCATCAGCGGAACGGATCATTATTCCTGATACGACGATAGCACTTAACTACATGTTGAACCGTTTCACTAACATTGTGAAAAACTTGACCGTGTTCCCAGAAAATATGAAACGCAACATGGAAGCCACATTCGGCCTGATTTATTCACAGCGCGTTCTATTAAAACTGATTGATAAAGGCCTATCCCGAGAAGAAGCGTATGATACGGTTCAACCGCTTACTGCCAGAGCATGGGACGAGCAAATACCGTTCCGTCCGCTTGTTGAAGCGGATGAGAAAATCAGTTCGCTTCTGACGAAAGAAGAAATTGATGATTGCTTCGATTACCATTGGCATTTGAAAAATGTCGATTATATTTTTGACCGCCTAGGTTTAAATGATTAATTCGATTTACAAAACTTTTTACAATCTGAAATACTGGGGGAACGGGTATGCAAAAAGGCGCACTCTTATATGAAGGAAAAGCAAAACGTTTATATGCCACAGACCAGGAAGATGTGTTGTTTGTCGAATACAAAAACAGCGCCACTGCCTTTAATGGACTAAAAAAAGCGGAGATTGAGGGAAAAGGAATATTGAACAACAAAATTTCCACCCTCATTTTTGAACGATTAAAACAGCAAGGGATTGAGTCCCATTTTATTCAAAGGGTATCAGAAAACGAACAGCTCGTGAAAAAAGTGGACATTATCCCGCTTGAAGTGGTTGTCCGCAATATTGCCGCCGGAAGCTTTGCAGAGCGGCTCGGCATAGAAGAAGGTACGCCATTAAAACGGCCGATCGTCGAGTTCTATTATAAAAACGATGATTTAAAAGACCCGTTAATCAATAATGATCACATTGAGATTCTGGGTCTCGCCACAAAAGAAGAAGTTCAAACGATTACGGATCAGGCATTGAAGGTTAACGAAGCATTGCGGAAAATTTTTGATGAAATCGGCATTATTTTGGTTGATTTCAAATTGGAATTCGGCCGCGACAAGGACGGGAACATCCTGCTTGCCGACGAAATTTCGCCGGATACTTGCCGGCTTTGGGATGCAGAAACGAAAACCAAACTTGATAAAGACGTGTTTAGACGGGATCTTGGAAATCTAATAGATGTATATCAGATTATACTTTCAAGACTTGGAGGAAATTGAAATGAAGAAAGTTAAAATTTATGTTACTTTGCGTGAAAGTGTTTTAGACCCGCAAGGATCAGCCGTAAAAGGTTCTTTGGTAAACATGGGATACAAAGAAGTGGAAGATGTCCGCATAGGTAAATATTTGGAATTGTTGATTAATGACACTGACCGCGATCTCAACGAAATGGTAAAAGAAATGTGCGAAAAGCTGCTTGCGAACACTGTAATTGAGGATTATCGCTTTGAAATCGAGGAGGCTAACTGATTATGAAATTTGCTGTACTCGTTTTCCCAGGTTCGAACTGTGATGTTGATATGTATCATGCCATTAAGGACGAATTGGGCGAAGAGGTGGAATTCGTATGGCATGATGCAACCGATTTAAGCGGATTTGACGCCATTTTAATTCCTGGCGGGTTCTCCTATGGGGATTACTTGCGCTGCGGCGCCATGGCAAGCCAGTCCAATGTGATGAAAGCGGTAAAGGAAGCAGCTGAAGAAGGAAAACCGATTTTAGGAGTTTGCAACGGGTTCCAAATTTTGACGGAAGCTGGCCTCCTTCCTGGCGCATTACTTCGCAATAAAAACTTAAAGTTCATTTGCCGTACGGTTCCGTTGAAAGTTGAAAACAATCAAACAATGTTCACGAATCAATACGATCAAGGACAAATCATTCATATTCCGATTGCCCACGGCGAAGGAAATTACTATTGTGACGAAGAAACATTGAAAAAATTAAAAGAAAACAATCAAATCGTTTTCACATATGCGGGAGAAAACCCGAACGGAAGCTTGGAAAACATTGCAGGCATTGTGAACGAACGGGGCAATGTACTTGGCATGATGCCTCACCCGGAGCGCGCGGTGGATGCATTACTTGGAAGTGCTGACGGACTGGCGTTATTTAAATCAATTGTGAAACAGTGGAGGGAAACACATGTCTAATTATGAACCAACAGCAGAGCAAATTAAGGAACAAAAGCTTTACCGCGACATGGGGTTAAGTGATGAAGAGTTTGCGATGATCGAGAAAATACTAGGTCGCCTTCCAAACTGGACAGAAACAGGTTTGTTCTCTGTAATGTGGTCTGAACACTGTTCATATAAAAATTCAAAACCGGTGTTGCGCAAATTCCCGACAAAAGGACCCCGCGTATTGCAAGGCCCTGGTGAAGGCGCCGGGATCGTGGACATCGACGACGGACAAGCAGTGGTATTCAAAATGGAATCCCATAACCACCCTTCAGCGATTGAACCTTACCAGGGCGCGGCAACAGGGGTTGGCGGAATTATCCGCGACGTTTTCTCCATGGGCGCCCGTCCTGTTGCGCTTCTAAACTCTTTGCGCTTCGGCGAATTGAAGTCACCACGGGTGAAGTACTTATTTGAAGAGGTCGTTGCAGGGATTGCCGGATATGGGAACTGTATCGGAATCCCGACAGTCGGCGGGGAAGTGCAATTCGATCCATGCTATGAAGGGAATCCTTTGGTCAACGCCATGTGTGTAGGTTTGATCGACCATAAAGATATCCAAAAAGGCGTGGCTGCAGGCGTAGGAAACACAGTGATGTATGTGGGAGCCAAAACAGGCCGTGACGGTATCCACGGTGCAACCTTTGCATCTGAGGAATTGAGCGAGGAATCCGAAGAAAAACGGCCGGCCGTTCAAGTGGGAGACCCGTTCATGGAAAAGCTTCTCCTTGAAGCATGCTTGGAAGTAGTAAAATCCGATGCACTTGTCGGAATCCAGGATATGGGTGCTGCTGGTCTTACGTCTTCTTCTTCCGAGATGGCATCAAAAGCCGGATCAGGCATTGAAATGAATCTGGATTTGGTTCCTCAGCGCGAAACGGGAATGACGGCTTATGAGATGATGTTATCCGAGTCCCAGGAACGGATGCTTTTGGTCGTGAAAAAAGGCCGCGAAGAAGAAGTGCAAAAAATCTTTGAAAAATACGGTTTGGATGCGGTAGCGATCGGCCGGGTAACAGATGATAAAATGCTAAGACTCATCCATAAAGGCAAAGTGGTGGCGGAAGTTCCTGCCGATGCGTTGGCAAAAGATGCCCCGGTTTACCATAAACCATCCAAAGAACCTGAATATTTCAGAGAATTTCAGGCAATGGAGAATACGGAACCGGAAGTTGCCGACCTGAAGGAAACATTCCTGAAATTGCTGCAAGCGCCGACAATCGCCTCTAAAGAATGGGTTTACGACCAATTCGACTATCAGGTGCGTACGAATACGGTGGTAACACCTGGTTCCGATGCGGCAGTATTGCGCATCCGTGGAACAAATAAAGGCCTTGCTATGACAGCTGACTGCAACTCCCGATACATTTACCTGGATCCTGAAACAGGAGGAAAAATTGCAGTTGCAGAAGCTGCCCGCAACATAGTGGCATCCGGCGGCGAACCATTGGCCATTACAGACTGCCTGAATTTCGGTAATCCGGAAAAACCTGAAATCTTCTGGCAGCTGGAAAAGAGTGCGGACGGAATTTCAGCGGCTTGCACCGCTTTGGAAACACCGGTCATCAGCGGAAACGTATCCCTATATAATGAACATTCCGGCCAGGCGGTATATCCGACGCCGACAATCGGCATGGTTGGACTTGTAAAAGACTTATCCCATGTAACAACGCAATACGTAAAACAATCCGGAGACATTGTATATTTGCTGGGTGAGACAAAAACGGAATTCGGCGGATCCGAGCTCCAAAAATTAGTGTACGGAAAAATCTTTGGCAAAGCGCCATCCATCGATTTGGAAACGGAAGCGTCGCGCCAAAAAGCGCTGCTTTCCGCAATTCGCGCAGGACTTGTACAATCTGCCCACGATGTGGCTGAAGGTGGCGTAGCCGTTGCGTTGGCCGAAAAAACATTTAATGAAAGCGGCCTTGGAATCCATGTGAAATTGGAAGGTTCGCCCGTGACAGCTTTATTCAGCGAATCTCAATCACGCTTCATCGTGACAGTAAAAGAAGAGAACGCCCAGGCATTTGAAAACATGATACCGGAAGCGAAGAAAATCGGTGTCGTAACAAACGACGGAAAAATTACAATCGAAGGAGAATCCGGCGTATTGATTGAAGGAACAGTCGAAGAATTTTACAGTGCTTGGAAAGGAGCTATCCCATGCTTGCTGAAATCAGAGGCTTAAACGAAGAATGTGGAGTATTTGGGATATGGGGGCATGATCAAGCTGCCAAATTGAGTTATTACGGCCTGCATGCATTGCAACACCGCGGACAAGAAGGTGCTGGCATCGTCTCAACGGACGGCCAGTACTTCAAATCCGTAAAAGGTGAAGGTCTTGTAAATGAGGTCTTTAATGAAGAAAAATTAAACAGCCTGACAGGAAAATCGGCCATTGCCCATGTTCGTTATACAACGGCCGGAGGAGGGGGAATTGATAACGTACAACCGTTATTATTCCGTTCTTCCACTGGTACAATGGCCGTAGCTCATAACGGAAATTTGGTCAATGCCAATCATTTGAAGCAACATCTGGAACGTTCGGGCAGCATTTTCCATTCAACTTCGGATACAGAAGTCATTGTGCATCTGATCAAAAAAAGCAAAAAGCCTCGTTTTATTGAGCAAGTAAAAGAAGCTCTTTCGCTATTGAAAGGCGCCTTTTCCGTCATCATCCTGACGAGAGATAAAATGCTGCTTGCCCGTGACCGCAACGGTTTGCGCCCGCTTTCCATCGGCAAATTGGGAGACGCATGGGTGGCTTCATCCGAAACATGCGCTTTTGACCTGATCGGCGCAGAATTTATCCGGGAAGTTCAGCCTGGAGAAATTGTCATCATTTCGGACGACGGCATTGAAGAAGACCGCTATGCCCCAATGGAACAACGGGCAATGTGCGCAATGGAATATATCTATTTTGCCCGTCCTGATTCCAATATCGACCATGTCAACATTCATATGGCCCGTAAACGGATGGGTAAACAATTGGCCAAAGAAATGGGGCACATTGACGCGGACGTTGTGACGGGAGTTCCGGACTCTTCCATCTCCGCTGCCATCGGGTTTGCCGAAGAAATCGGAATTCCTTACGAAATGGGATTAATCAAAAACCGCTATGTCGGCAGAACGTTTATCCAACCGACACAGGAATTGCGTGAACGCGGAGTGAAAATGAAATTATCTCCGGTCGTTCAAGTAGTGCGCGGGAAACGGGTCGTCATGGTGGATGACTCCATCGTCAGAGGAACGACTTCGCGCCGTATCGTGAAAATGTTAAAAGAAGCCGGGGCCAAAGAAGTGCATGTGGCCATCACTTCTCCTCCAATTTCCAATCCTTGTTTCTATGGGATTGATATTTCATCGGATGAAGAATTAATTGCAGCCGGAAGAACGGTAGAAGAAATCCGGGAAGCAATCGGTGCGGATTCCTTGACATTTTTGTCGCCAGAGGGATTGGTCGAAGCCGTATCAAGACCTTTTGACGATGAAAATGGCGGTCTTTGCATGGCATGCTTTACCGGCAAATATCCAACTGAAATTTTCCCGGACACTGTCTTGCCGCATTTAAAAGAACTTTCACGTTAAGGAGGAAGAATCATGTCGAAGGCATACGAACAAGCGGGGGTAAATATCGAAGCGGGTTATGAAGCTGTAAAACGCATGAAAGCCCATGTCGAAAGAACGAAGCGGAAAGGCGTCATGGGAGCGTTTGGCAGCTTCGGCGGCATGTTCGATTTATCTTCATTAAATTATAAAGAACCGGTGCTCATTTCCGGTACAGATGGTGTCGGGACAAAATTGAAATTGGCATTTATGGCGGATAAACATAACACGGTCGGAATCGATTGCGTGGCAATGTGCGTGAACGATATTGTCGCCCAAGGAGCAGAGCCGCTGTACTTCCTGGATTATATAGCGGTCGGAAAAGCCAATCCGGCGAAAATCGAGAAAATTGTCAGCGGCGTTGCGGACGGCTGTGTGCAGGCGGGCGCTGCATTAATCGGCGGGGAAACGGCCGAAATGCCCGGCCTGTATGACGAGGATGAATACGATATTGCCGGTTTTGCGGTTGGTGCCTGCGAAAAATCCGATGTGGTGACGGGCGAAAAAATCGTTGAAGGCGATGTGCTTGTCGGGCTTGCTTCAAGCGGAGTGCATTCCAACGGCTACTCCCTTGTCCGCAAAATCGTATTTAACGAATGCGGCTATCAATATGATGAGATCATTGATGGATACGAAGATTTAGGGCCGATTGGCGATGCGCTTCTGACACCGACGAAAATTTACGCAAAACCGGTGCTTGACATATTGAAGCAAGTGGATGTGCACGGCATGGCCCACATCACGGGCGGAGGATTTTACGAAAACTTGCCGCGCATGATGCCTGAAGGTCTCGCAACAGAAATCCATTTAGGAACATGGGAAATTCCGCGCATTTTTGAATTCCTGAAGGACAAAGGTTCCCTGGCGGATCGGGATTTATACAATGTGTTCAATATGGGAATCGGCTTTGTGCTGTCCGTTTCTGCAGAAGATGCGGACAAAGTGGTGGAAATCGCGGAAAAACATGGAGAAAAAGCTTATAAAATCGGCCGTGTCGTAAAAGGTGAAGGAGTCATCTTTGAAGGCGATCATGATGGGAGCTTGAGCGAATGACAACAAAAATAGCGGTGTTTGCTTCAGGAAGCGGAACAAATTTTCAGGCGATCCAAGAAGCCATTGAACGCGGAGAATTGGATGCAAAGATCGAAATCCTCGTAACGGATAAACCGGAAGCATATGTGGTAAAACGGGCGGAAAAATTCGGAATCCCGGTTTTCTCTTTCTCGCCGAAAAATTACGAGTCAAAAGCCGCATATGAAACCGAAATCGCAAAAATATTGGAAGAAAAAGAAGTGGAATGGATTGTGCTGGCCGGCTATATGCGGCTTGTCGGCGAAACCCTCCTATCGAAGTATCCGAATAAAATTGTGAATATTCACCCATCTCTTTTGCCGGCTTTTCCTGGAAAGGATGCGATTGGACAGGCGCTTCGTCACGGGGTGAAAGTGACCGGCGTCACTGTCCACTATGTAGATGAAGGGATGGATACCGGTCCAATTATTGCACAAAAAGCTGTGGAAGTCGTGGAAGGCGACCGGGAAGCAACGGAAGAACGCATCCATCAAGTGGAACATGAACTCTATCCAAATACGTTAAAACAATTATTTGAACGATAAACAATCGGGGAAAAGCGGGAGTGCTTTTCCCATGCTCATTCCAAACAAAATAAAAATTGGGGGCTTTGACGGTGGCAAAACGTGCGCTCATTAGTGTATCAAACAAAGAAGGAATTGTTGAATTCGCAAAAGAATTGGTTGCATTAGGGTATGAAATTTTATCTACAGGCGGTACAAAAAAATTGCTTCAAGAAAATGACGTACCTGTGACAGGCGTGGATGAAGTAACGAAATTCCCTGAAATCCTTGATGGACGGGTAAAAACGTTAAATCCGATGATTCACGGGGGGCTGCTCGGAAAATTCGACGATCCTTCCCATCAGGCACAAATGAAAGAACATGGCATTGAACCGATAGAAATTGTTTGTGTCAACCTATATCCATTTGTTGAAACCATCTCAAAACCGGATGTGACATATGAAGAAGCGATTGAAAACATCGATATCGGCGGTCCGACGATGTTGCGTGCGGCTGCGAAAAACCACAAATATGTGACAGTGATTGTGGACAGCAACGACTATCAAACGGTTCTTGACGAATTGAAAGCAAACGGTGCCACATCCTTTGAAACGCGCAAAAAACTTGCTGCGAAAGTGTTCCGTCATACAGCAAGCTATGATGCGTACATTTCGAACTATTTAACAGAGGAACAGTTCCCTGAAACATTGACGCTCACTTACGAATTAAAGCAAACTTTGCGCTATGGTGAAAACCCTCACCAAAAAGCCGCATTCTATAAAAAACGTTTAGGATCCGATTTCTCCCTTGCTTATGCCACTCAATTGCATGGAAAAGAACTATCCTATAACAACATCCAGGATGGAAATGCGGCCCTTCAAATCGTGAAAGAATTCAAAGAGCCGGCAGCAGTGGCGGTAAAACATATGAATCCTTGCGGCGTCGGAGTAGGAAGCACAATTGAAGAAGCTTTTGATAAAGCATACGAAGCCGATCCGGTTTCCATTTTTGGAGGAATTGTTGCATTAAACCGTGAAGTCGATGCGGCAACGGCGGAAAAATTAAGCAAAATCTTCTTGGAAATCATTATTGCGCCTTCATTTACGGAAGAAGCATTGGAAATTTTGACGAAGAAGAAAAACATCCGCTTATTGACAATCGACTTCTCACAACAGAAAAAAGATCCGTTCAAAGTGGTTTCCGTAGAAGGCGGTCTGCTCGTACAAGATGATGATACGTACGGTTTTGAAGACGCAGACATCAAAGTGGTGACTGACCGCGAACCGACAGAAGAGGAATGGGAAGCTTTAAAACTTGGCTGGAAAGTGGTAAAACACGTGAAATCCAATGCCATTGTGGTAAACAATAAAGAGATGACATTGGGAATCGGCGCAGGTCAGATGAATCGTGTCGGCGCTGCGCGAATTGCTTTGGAACAGGCCGGAGAAAAGGCAAAAGGGGCTGTATTGGCATCTGACGCCTTCTTCCCGATGCCTGACACAGTGGAAGAAGCCATTAAAGCAGGAATTACGGCAATTATTCAACCTGGCGGATCCATCCGCGACCAGGATTCCATCGATGCGGCGAACAAAGCGGGCATTGCGATGGTATTTACCGGAGTAAGACATTTCAAACATTAATGAATAAAAGACGGCTCGGTCTGCAGCCGTCTTTTCTAAAGTAAGCAAGGATTTTTCAAAGCTTCATCGAAATTGGTTGAATAGACACGGCAATACAACCGAAAAAAGTCTTGATTCTATTGGAGGGGACCATATGAAAGTTTTAGTTGTCGGAAGCGGCGGACGCGAGCATGCCATCGCAAAGAAATTCAGCATTTCTCCGATTGTTGAAAAAGTGTACGTGGCGCCCGGAAATGATGGAATGCGCGATTGTGCGGAACTGGTGCCGATTGATGTATTGGATTTTGAAAATCTGGCAAAGTTTGCGAAAGAACAGCAAATTGATTTAACTTTTGTTGGACCGGAACAACCTCTTGCCGCGGGGATTGTCGATTATTTCCAAGAGGAAGGATTAACGATTTTTGGACCGACAAAAAAAGCGGCACAAATTGAAAGCAGCAAATCTTTTGCAAAACAACTGATGAAAAAGTACAACATCCCGACAGCAACTTACGAAACATTTACGGAAGTGGATAAAGCAATTGACTACATCAAGGAAAAAGGCGCTCCAATCGTGATTAAAGCGGACGGCCTTGCAGCCGGAAAAGGCGTAGTAGTGGCGATGACAGAACAGGAAGCCATTGATGCCGTAACGGACATGATTGGCAATCATCGCTTTGGCGAATCATCATCAAAAGTGGTTATTGAGGACTATTTGGAAGGCGAAGAATTTTCCTTCATGTCTTTTGTGCATAAAGGAAAAATTTATCCAATGGTCATCGCCCAGGATCATAAACGCGCCTACGATGGCGACAAAGGTCCGAATACGGGCGGCATGGGAGCTTATTCTCCTGTTCCGCAAATTCCTCAAGAGATGGTGGATCGGGCATACAAAGAAATCATTGAGCCGACCGTAAAAGCGATGGAGCAGGAAGGCGCCTCCTTTACGGGCGTTTTATATGCCGGGCTGATCCTGACAAAAGAAGGGCCAAAAGTCATCGAATTCAATGCCCGCTTCGGCGATCCGGAAACGCAAGTGGTGCTTCCGCGCATGACATCCGATTTTGGACAATTTATGAAGGCGTTAATGGAAGGCGAAGATTTCGACTTGCAATGGTCTGACGAGGCGATGCTCGGGGTTGTCATTGCCGCGGAAGGTTATCCTGGAGCGGTTGAAAAAGGAAACCCTCTTCCAAACCTGGAAGAACTCAGCAAAGAGTTGGAAGTCTATCATGCCGGAACAAAATGGAAAGACGGACAATATGTCGGTAATGGCGGACGTGTGCTGTTGGTGGCGGCCAAAGCCAAAACGTTAAAAGAAGCACAGGAAAAAGTATATGAGGCTATTGGAAAATATTCCTGGAATCGCTTCTTCTACCGAAAAGATATCGGCTGGAGAACGTTTAAATAATGTTTTAATTAAAAAAGCACAAACCAAAATGAAAATGGTTTGTGCTTTTTTATAAACATTAACACGAGGTGCTATCTTGATTTATTCTGACTGCCGGCAACGGCTTGGATGGTGTTGGCGGCTTGTTTTGCAGCAGTTCCGGCTGTTGTAGTGCTTGTGACCGCCCCGGCTACGTTGGCTACCGTTTGCAAAAGATCCGCTTCGTCTCCATTGGAGTTTTGCGATTGGGATTGTTGATTGCTTGTGCCGCTATGGCCGGAATGGTGGGATTGTTGACTGTTTGCTCCGCTATATCTGGAATTGAAGGCAGACATTAAGCTGTCGCCATCGACGAATTCCTGGATGGAAGTGGTAACCGCATCCTTTAAATTTCTGTTAAACAATGCTTTGGCAGGGCAATACAAAAAGAGCCCCTCCGCAATTTTTAACGCCCCGGCAGTAACGGTCAGGGTTCCTAACATTCTGTTTCCGTTTTCTTTCACCAATTGGCTGATTCCGCAGGCTGTTAAGCCGATCCCTAATACAAGACGGACAAAAGCGCTTTTTTCAGAAATGTTTTCTTCCAACAAAATAATCAACTCCTTTGCTCATAAATTTGAAAAATGTACGCACTTTAATTTAATAAAGTGCTGTGTTACGATAAAAACAAGCGATGCTGCCTTTCAGCACTGTTAGTATGTGCGGAACAGATGCAAATAAACAAATAAATGATAGAAGGGTGTGTAACATATGCCACCTTCAATATGGAAAATACAGGAAATCCGTGATCAGGTTGCGGTGGTCGAAGGAAAAAAAGCGCCAACAATTGTTTTAAAAAATGCCCGATACATACATAGCATGTTAAAACAGTGGAAATACGGAAATATATGGATTTTTGGGGGCCGGATTGTGTATGCCGGAAAGGAGATGCCGGTAAATCTGGACGGGACAGAGGTAATCGATTTAGAAGGAAAGACGGTAGTACCAGGTTATATCGAACCGCATGTTCATCCCTTTCAACTTTATAATCCGGAGTCGTTTGCGGATTATGCGGCACAATTTGGCACGACGATGTTCATCAGCGACAATTTGCATTTTGCTGTACATCTCCCAAGAAAGAAAGCGTTTTCAATTATGGAAGGATTGAAAGCATTGCCTTTTTCTTTTTATTGGTGGACAAGATACGACTCGCAAACCGAGCTTGCAGAAGAGGAGCAGCTTTTTACAAACAAATCCATTTTTGAATGGATGGAAAGGGATGATGTTTTGCTTGGCGGGGAATTGACAGGATGGCCCCGTCTATTGCGCGGCGACGACCAAATGCTTTACTGGATCCAATCATCCAAGAAAAAAGGCAAGAAAATTGAAGGGCATTTTCCGGGCGCGTCGGAAAAAACGCTTGCGAGAATGAAACTTCTTGGAGCCGATGGCGACCATGAAGCGATGACGATAGAGGATGTGGAAAAGCGGATTGAACATGGCTACGGGGTTACGTTGAGATATTCATCCATCCGTCCGGATCTTCCCAATCTTTTAAAAGCAATAATAGAAAAAAAGTTGAATATATTTGATCATATAATGTTGACGACAGACGGCTCGACACCGAGTTTTCACCGCGATGGCGTGATGAATCTATGCATAGAAAAGGCCCTTGAAGCCGGAGTGGATCCGATTGATGCTTACAACATGGCCTCATACAATATTGCCAGATATTACAATTTATCCCATTTACATGGCATAATTGCTACAGGGCGATTTGCGACGCTGAATATTTTGAAAGATGAATACCATCCAAATCCGGAATCCGTTTTATCGAAAGGAATCTGGCTGAAAAAGGAAGGAAAAAGAGTACAAGCTTTTTCAAATACCGATTGGAACCGGTATTATCCGCCTCTTGAACTTTCTTTTGATTTAAAGGATGAAGATTTCCAACTATCGACGCCGATCGGAATTGAACTGATCAATGATGTCATTACAAAACCTTATTCTTCCAGCTCTCAGGTGTTCAAAACCGAGCTTCCGCCAGGTTCCGATGAAAGTTTTTTAATTCTTATTGATAAAAATGGCAAATGGCGCATAAATGCCATATTGAAAGGCTTCGCAACGGATGTGATGGGGTTTGCATCCTCATACTCGATAACGGGCGACATTATTTTGATCGGAAAAAAGAAACGTGATATGCAACACGCGTTTGAAGAACTGAAGAAGATGAAGGGAGGAATTGTTCTCGTAGAAAACGGACAAGCCGTTGTGTCGCTTCCTTTAGCCGGCTCGGGCACTTTCTACTTAGGGAGCATGGACGAGCTGATTGAAAAAGAGTCTGCGTTGAAAGCGGCACTGGGCGAAAGAGGATATAAGCATAAAGATGCGATTTATACTTTGTTCTTCTTGGAATCGATCCATTTACCATATATCCGCATCACCCAAAAAGGAATTTTTGATGTCATGAACAAAGAAGTCATCATTCCTTCGGTGATGCGCTAGTTGAAAGGATGAGGAAACATGTTTTCAAAAAAAATGTTGATTTTAATTGTCTCCTGCATTTTGCTTCTTGCGGCATGCGGAAAAAAAGAAAAAACTGTGGAGGATACCGAGGAACCGGTGAAGCCGGTTGAAGAAGAAAAGAAAGTGCTGTATCCAACGCCATTTACAGGTGAAATGGTGCCGGAAGAAATCACCATGAGGCCCATTCTTGCCACTATTAATAATCATCCTGCCGCCCGTCCTCAATCGGGCATTTCCAGCGCGGATGTGGTTTATGAAATGCTCGCGGAAGGCGGCGTGACAAGATTTTTGGCATTATACCAATCCGAAATCCCTGAAAAAATCGGTCCAATCCGGAGCGCCCGGTCCTACTTCGTTGAAATCGCAAAGGGCCTTGATGCCTTTTATATTGCGCACGGCTTCAGTCCGGAAGCCAAGAGGATGCTGCAGAGCGGAATGGTTGATAACATTAACGGCATGTACTATGATGGTTCTTATTTCAAACGTTCCAAAGATCGGGTGGCGCCGCACAACTCCTATTTTATCACCGAATATTTGGAAGCTGCCGCTGAAAAAGTGAACGCTTCACTTCTCTATCAGAAAAAAGTATCGTATACTTATTATAAAGAAGATGAAAATGTTAAAATAGGCGAAAAAGCGGATCAAATCCAGGTCCGTTATGGCAGAAATGAAAACTTTAACAGCAATTATGCCTATGATCCGGCCAGCAATACGTATAAGCGCTCATCTGCTGGAACGGTTACAACGGATTTATTGACGGGAGAGCCGGTGAAAGTATCCAATGTGCTGGTGTTTGAAATGGCTCACAAAGTGATTGACAGCCAGGGACGCCGTGATATAGACATTTACTCGGGAGGAAGGGCTTATCTCTTCCAGCAAGGAATGATGAGAGAAGTGCGATGGGAGAATATCGATGGCGTTTTAACGGCGGTTGAAAGCGACGGAAGCAAAGCGAAACTTGTTCCAGGAAAGACTTGGATTCATTTTATCCCTTCAAATCCGGGAATTGCCGCATCTGTCACATATACATCAGACCAGGCTAGTTGAAAGGATGGAGAAAATGCAGGTTGACAAAATTCGTGGTCCTCAAACAGATCAACTCTTCAGAGCAATTCTGGAATTAAGAGACCTAGAAGAATGTTATAGATTTTTTGATGATTTATGCACCATCAGCGAAATTCAGTCAATGGCCCAACGATTTGAAGTAGCCCATCTTTTGCGGTTGAAAAAAACTTATGAAACAATTAAAAAGGAAACAGGGGCCTCCACTGCAACGATTTCCCGTGTGCGCCGCTGCTTTGATTATGGCAACGACGCCTACGAGGAAATGTTGAGCCGGCTCTATCCGGATGAGAAGCCTTATGAACCGAAAAAATGAATGAGATGACGGTTGTCTTATGCATGTTGAAGTGCATAAGGCAATTTTTTTGTGACCGGTTTTTAAAACAGACATTTGATACAACAAAAGATTGTGATTTTCGGTAAAATCTACTTTGGGATATACTAAAATAAGCACAGAATACGATAAGAGACAGGTGAGACCTTTATGGATTTTAGAAATTGGAGACATGCATTCAAGATCGATCCGGCAAAAGAAATTTCGGACGAAGATTTGGAAAAAGTGTGCGAATCCGGCACGGATGTCATTTTGGTGGGCGGCACGGATGGGGTCACTTTGGACAATGTGCTCGAGAAACTCGCGCGAATCAGAAGATTCGCCGTGCCGGTCGCATTGGAAATTTCGTCGCTTGAAGCCGTTACGCCCGGTTTTGACTATTATTTGATTCCGACGGTTTTAAACAGCACGGACACAAAATGGGTAAAAGATTTGCATCACCAGGCCGTAAAGGATTATGGAGATATTATGGTGTGGGACGAACTGATTGCGGAAGGCTACTGCATATTGAATCCTGATTGCAAAGCGGCGAAAGCCACCGAAGCGGACGCGGATTTGACAAAGGAAGACGTCGTGGCCTATGCAAGGCTTGCGGAAAATTATTTTAAACTTCCCATTTTTTATGTCGAATACAGCGGTACTTATGGGGACGTTGAAATCGTTTCGGCGGTGAAGGAAGTATTGAATGAAACCCGGCTATTTTATGGAGGCGGCATCCGCACTGCTGAACAGGCCAAAGAGATGGCCCAATTTGCCGATACCGTCATTGTCGGGAATGTGATTTATGAAGACTTGAATGAGGCATTGAAAACGGTGGAAGCGGTAAAAAGTGTCGCGTCCAAATAACCGATGCGAAAATAATAGTGTTATAGTATAATAGAACAAATGTTTGGTATAGAGAGGTGCACCATGGAACAATTAACGAAAAATTTACTCAGCGGTCTGAATCCGCAACAGCAGCAAGCCGTCAAGACTACGGAAGGCCCTCTTCTTATAATGGCCGGCGCGGGTTCGGGAAAAACGAGGGTACTGACCCACCGCATTGCATATTTAATTGTGGAAAAGCTGGTGTATCCATCCAATATTCTGGCAATCACGTTTACCAATAAAGCCGCCAGAGAAATGCGCGAACGGATTGACGCGCTGCTCGGCAGCGGCATCTCGGAGAGCATGTGGGTTTCCACTTTCCACTCCATGTGCGTGCGCATTTTAAGAAGACATATCGACCGAATCGGCATTTCCAAAAACTTTTCGATTCTTGACGCCTCCGATCAGTTGACAGCCATCAAAAACGTCTTTAAACAGCTCAATATTGATACAAAACAATACGATCCCAGATCGGTGCTGGCCGCTATCAGTTCCGCAAAGAATGAATGCATTACGGCGGAACAATATAAAAAGAATATCAGTCCATTCAGCCCTTTTGAAAAAATTGTCGCGGATGTTTATGAAGCCTATGAAAAAATCCTTCGGAAAAACCAGTCCCTCGACTTTGACGATTTGATCCTGATGACGATTACGCTGTTTGAGCGGGTTCCGGACGTCCTGGAATATTATCAAAACAAGTTCCAGTACATTCATGTCGATGAATATCAGGATACGAACCATTCCCAATACAAACTTGTCAAAATGCTCGCTTCGAAATTCAAAAACATTTGTGTTGTGGGAGATTCCGACCAGTCCATTTACCGTTGGCGCGGAGCAGACATCCGGAACATTTTGTCCTTTGAAAAAGATTATCCAAATGCCAAAGTCATTTTACTTGAGCAAAACTACCGTTCCACAAAGCGGATTTTGCAGGCGGCAAACGATGTCATTTCCAATAATGAAAGCCGTTATCCGAAAAAGCTCCGCACGGATAATCCGACAGGGGAAAAAATCGTTTTTTACACAGCCCGCGATGAACAGGATGAAGCGCAATTCGTCGTCAAAACAATAAAAGAATTGATGGAAACGGAAGGGCGCACGTTGAAGGATTTTGCCGTTCTTTACCGCACGAATGCCCAATCCCGCGCGATGGAGGAAGTGTTGATAAAGTCCAATTTGCAATATACCATCATCGGCGGCACAAAATTCTACGACCGGAAAGAAATCAAGGACCTGTTGGCGTATTTGCGGTTGATTGCAAACAATGACGATGATTTATCCCTTGCGCGCATCATCAATGAACCGAAACGGAACATCGGGCCAACGACCTTTGAAAAAGTGGCGGCATATGCCCTCGAAAATGACATGTCCATTTTCAGGGCGTTGTATGAGGCCCCATTGATCGGTTTAACCCCGCGCGCGATCAATGCCATTGAACAATTCCGTGAACTGATTGAAGGCTTTACGAAAATGCAGGATTATTTATCCGTGACGGAATTGGTGGAAGAGGTCATCGAAAAATCGGGTTACCGGGCGATGCTGGAGAAGGAGAATACGATTGAATCCCAAAGCCGGTTGGAAAACCTTGAAGAATTTTTATCTGTAACGAAGGCCTTTGAAGAAAGAAGCGAAGACAAGTCCCTTGTCGCTTTCTTGACCGACCTTGCCCTCATTTCGGATATCGATTCGCTCGATGAAGAAAAGGATTCAAATGAAAGCATCGTCTTAATGACGCTTCACTCCGCCAAGGGATTGGAGTTTCCGGTGGTATTCATCATCGGCATGGAAGAGAATATTTTCCCTCATTCCCGCGCTATCGGGGATAAAGAAGAGATGGAAGAGGAACGCCGTTTAGCCTATGTGGGAATCACAAGAGCCGAAGAACGCCTTTATTTGACATGCGCTTCCTACCGTACCCTTTATGGCCGTTCCAATTCAAATCTGCCATCACGTTTCATTGATGAAATCTCGGATGACATCATTGATTCAAAATCATATCGTTTTGATTATGGAAGACGAGAGTTGCCTTTTAGGGAAAAGAAAGTTCAACAAAACATAAGAAGAAATGTCCAACCGAAAGTGAAATTTGCCTCACCGCAGTTGACCGGCGGCGAAGAGTTTCAATGGAAAGTCGGGGACAAAGCGGTCCATGCTAAATGGGGAACAGGCGTCGTCGTAAGCATCAAAGGGGAAGGCGACGACATGGAGCTCGATATAGCCTTTCCGGACAAAGGAATCAAAAGGCTGCTTGCGAAATTCGCCCCGATCAAAAAAGCTTAAAAGAAATTGGATAGTGCTGGAGGAGTATGATGAAAGATAAGAAGGATCTCGAAAAACGCGTTGCTGAACTGAACAAGCTTTTGCACGAATATGCCTATGCCTACTATGTGTTGGACAAGCCGCTGGTTCCCGATGCAGTGTACGACCAGCTGATGCTGGAATTGATGGAAATTGAAAAGGAACATCCGGAGCTTGTTTATCCCGATTCGCCGACTCAGCGGGTCGGAGGAAAGCCTCTTGAAGGGTTTAAAAAAGTGACCCACCGATATCCGATGCTAAGCCTTTCCAACGCCTTCAACGAAGAGGAGCTGCGGGATTTCGACCGGAAAATCCGGCAGGCCATCGGAGATGATTATAACTATGTGTGCGAACTGAAAATCGATGGTCTGGCGATTGCATTGCGATATGAAAACGGGATTTTCGTGCAAGGGGCCACCCGCGGCGACGGCTCAGTGGGCGAAGATATTACGGTGAATTTAAAAACGATTAAAGACATTCCTTTGCGCTTGAGGGAGCCGGTAACGATCGAAGTGCGCGGAGAGGCTTACATGCCGAAGAAATCTTTCGCGGAATTGAATAGGGAGCGGGAGGAGAATGGCGAAGACCTTTTCGCCAATCCTCGGAACGCGGCTGCAGGCTCCTTGCGCCAGCTTGACCCGAAAATTACCGCTTCCAGAAACTTGGCAACGTTTATTTACGGGATTGGCGGCAACGGAGAAGCTTTTGGAATCGACAATCATGCGCAAATGCTTGACTATCTTGAAACTCTTGGATTCAGAGTCAATAAAGAACGAGCGGTTTGTGAAACAATTGATGATGTTTTGGCGTTTATAGAAAAGTGGACCGAAGATCGTCCAAACTTGCCTTACGAAATCGACGGCATTGTCATCAAAGTGAACCGCTTTGCGCAACAGGAGGAACTTGGAAATACAGTGAAAAGCCCCCGCTGGGCAATCGCTTATAAGTTCCCGGCGGAAGAAGCCAGTACGAAAGTGCTTGACATAGAATTAACCGTTGGACGCACGGGGGTTGTGACGCCCACAGCCATCCTTGAGCCGGTGAAAATTGCCGGTTCGACGGTTTCGCGGGCTTCCCTTCATAACGAAGATCTGATTCGTGAAAAAGATATCCGGATCGGCGATACCGTCATCGTTCATAAAGCAGGCGATATTATTCCGGAAGTTGTCCGGGTGATTTTCGAGCAGCGGCCGGAAGGAACGGTTCCGTTTAATATGCCTGAACATTGTCCCGCCTGCGGAAGCCAACTTGTCCGCATCGATGACGAAGTGGCCATTCGCTGCGTCAATCCTTCCTGTCCGGCGCAGATAGCTGAAGGCATCAAACATTTTGTTTCAAGAAATGCTATGAATATTGACGGTCTGGGAGAAAAAATAACGGAATTGCTGCTAAAAGAAAACTATATCCGTGACGTGGCGGATCTTTATTATCTGAAAGCGGAAGAACTGGCAAAATTGGAACGGATGGGGGAGCTATCTGCATCGAATTTAATCAATGCGATTGAACGTTCCAAGGAAAATTCGTTGGAACGCCTATTGTTCGGCCTTGGCATTCGTCATGTCGGCGAAAAAGCGGCAAAACTCATTGCCCAGGAATTCGGCACGATGGACCGTGTCATGGAAGCGACGGAAGAGGAATTAATGTCCATCTATGAAATCGGCGAAAAGATTGCAAAGTCTGTTGTTTCATATTTCAAAAAAGAGGAAGCCAAAGACTTGATTAACCGGCTGAAAGCAGCCGGCGTCAACATGACTTATAAAGGCAAAAAGAATACTGAAGCGCTTGCGCAAAGTCCGTTTGCAGGAAAAACGATCGTATTGACGGGAAAATTGGAACGATTGACACGCAATGAAGCAAAGGAGAAAATAGAAGAGTTAGGTGGTAAAGTGACGGGAAGCGTCAGCAAAAAGACGGATCTTGTCATTGCAGGAGCCGATGCAGGTTCAAAATTGACAAAAGCGCAAGAACTGGGCATCGAAATTTGGGACGAAAACCGCTTTATGGAAGAATTAGAAAAGTAAAGGGGATTCAAACGATGAAACGATTTCGCTGGATACCGGCGATGGTCGTTGTTGCAATGCTTGCAGGTTGTGTACCATCCTTTCGCGAAAATAAGGAAGTAGTGGGACCAAATCAGGAATCTGAAGCAGAAGTTGAAACGACAATCATCCCAAATATGCAGTTGGATGACAACTATTACAAGACGCTAATTCCATATAAAGAAAGCGCCGCCCGCGGACTTGTCGTATCCAACATTTATACGAAATACGACATTAAAGAAGCGGAAGAAGGATTAATGCGCATTTCGCAAAACGAATTCGGCACGGACAGCTACTATTTCCAGGAAGGCCAATATTTGGACAGCGAAACTGTGGGGAATTGGCTGGCTCGAAAAAGCGCCAAAAAACCGGAAGGGCTGAATCCTCCGGCTGATGAAGGAATGGATCCTGTGAAGCGGGCGAAAGAAGCGCCAATCTATTTGGCCCATATCATTGAGCAAAACTACTTGAAGAAGACGAGGGACGACAAGGTGGCCCTCGGAGGAATTTCCATCGGCCTTGCATTAAATTCCATTTACTATTATCAAAAGGAACAGTATGGGGAATGGTACGATGAGCCGATTCCTCAAGAACAATTGGAAAAGAAAGGAAAAGAAATGGCGGAGGAAATTGTCCGCCGGCTGAGAGCAAGGGCGGAATTGCAGGATATTCCAATCGTGATTGCGCTGTTTAAACAGGAGGCCCGCAATTCCATCGTTCCGGGAACGTATTTTGCTTATAGTGTAGCGAAACCCGGAAAAACGGAATTGGGCCAATGGATTGCAATCGACGAAAAATATGTATCGTTCCCTATGTCAAATCCGGAAGACATTTACCGGGATACGAACACGAAATTCCTGAACTTTAAACAGGATATTTTAAAATATTTTTCCAACTATACAAATGTAATCGGCAAAGGGTTTTACCAAAATGGCCAGCTTGTCAAATTATCCATCGAAGTGCCGATCCAATTCTATGGAACGACGGAGATTATCGGGTTTACCCAATATTTGACAGGTACTTTAATGAAAAGATTTCCCGACAGCATCGATATCGAAGTGAGCATAACATCCATCAACGGACCAGAGGCCTTAATATTGAAAGACCGTGATGATAAAGAACCGTTTGTCCATATTTATGAATATTGACCGTTTCATTGAAATATGAGGGTTCATAGCTTCTTGGAAACAGTGTTGCGATTGACGTGACACTGTTTCCAATTGTTTATTTTTGTGAAGTCATGTTTGAAAATTGACGGTTTTTGGGGATAATTGTAAAGTAATTGGTTTATTAAAGGATTTTCCAAGAAACGTGTGATTTTTCGATGGAAAAATGGTATTATTATTGCCAGGTTTATGAAATGTGGAGGTGTGTTCAATGACAAAGTTGACGAAGGAAGAAGTAAAGCACGTTGCCCACTTGGCCCGATTGGCGCTTACGGATGAAGAAGTGGAAAAGTTCACGGAACAGCTTGGAGCCATTACAGAATATGTGCAAACTTTAAATGAATTGGATACGACAAATGTAGAACCGACTTCCCACGTGCTTCCAATCGTGAATGTCATGCGCGAAGACGTGGCTGAAAAAGGATTGGATTTGGAAAAAGTCTTATTAAATGTGAAAGAACATGAAAATGGCCTTGTTAAAGTGCCGCCAATTTTAGAAGAAGAATAATTTCGCAAGTTCAATGGCAAAGGCCATTATTTTTATGTATATGAAAAATGCTTGTATTTTCCAATTTTGCCGATGCCTATTTTTAAGAAGGAGGGAATTTCATGACGTTGTTAGAACGTTCATCGAAAGAATTGCAGGAAGGTTTACATAAAGGCGAATTCAAACTGGTTGACCTGATAAATGAAACCTATCAAAGAATTGAAGAAGTCGATGGGGATGTACAAGCGTTTCTTGCTTTAAATAAAGAAAAAGCGCTGGAAGAAGCGAAAGAAAAAGACCAAGTTCCTCCAAATGAGCGAGGACCTTTGTTTGGTCTCCCAATCGGCATCAAAGACAATATCGTGACGGAAGGGCTCGAAACGACATGCGCTTCCAAAATCTTGAAAGGATTTATTCCGATTTATGATGCGACGGTCATCAAAAAAATTAAAGAAGCAGGCATGATCATCGTCGGAAAACTCAACATGGACGAATTTGCGATGGGATCCTCAACAGAAACTTCTTATTATAAAAAGACAAAAAACCCTTGGGATCTTGAACGGGTGCCAGGAGGTTCTTCAGGCGGTTCCGCCGCAAGTGTAGCGGCCGGTGAAGTGCCATTTGCATTGGGAACAGACACAGGAGGTTCCATCCGCCAGCCTGCCGCATTCTGTGGCGTTGTCGGAATGAAACCGACGTATGGCCGCGTATCCCGCTTTGGCGCAGTTGCGTTCGCATCATCCCTTGACCAAATCGGGCCAATCACCCGCAATGTGTACGACAATGCTTTATTGCTTGAAGTGATTGCCGGGGTGGACCCTAACGACTCTACAAGTGCAGACGTTCCGGTGCCAAATTATGTTTCAAAATTGGACGGCAATATTCAAGGGCTTCGCATCGCCGTTCCAAAAGAATTCTTGGGTGAAGGCGTAGGCGAATCTGTGCGCCAATCCGTACTGGATGCCCTTGAGGTGTTCAAAAGCCTTGGCGCGACAGTGGAAGAAGTATCCCTTCCTCATTCTAAATATGCTTTGGCTACTTATTATATTCTTTCATCATCAGAAGCTTCATCCAACCTTGCCCGTTATGATGGAATCCGCTACGGTTTCCGCGCGGAAGGCGTGAAAAACTTGATGGACTTATACAAACAGACACGCGCGCAAGGATTCGGCGATGAAGTGAAACGCCGCATCATGCTCGGAACTTATTCGCTTTCTGCGGGAACTTACGATGCTTACTACAAAAAAGCGCAGCAAGTCCGTACATTGATTAAACAAGACTACGATAAAGTGTTTGAAGATTACGATGTCATTGTAGGGCCAACAACGCCGTCACCGGCATTCAAACTTGGCGAAAAAATCGATGATCCATTGACAATGTACGCAAACGATATATTAACAATTCCAATCAACTTGGCCGGCGTGCCTGCCATCTCCATCCCATGCGGATTTGACAATGGCTTGCCGCTCGGATTGCAAATCATCGGCAAACACTTTGACGAAGAAACGGTTTACCGTGCAGCTTACGCTTTTGAACAAGCAACCGATTTCCATAAACAAACTCCTGGATTGGGGGGCAAATAATCATGAATTTTGAAACAGTCATCGGTCTTGAAGTACACGTTGAATTAAAAACGAATTCAAAAATCTTCTCTACAGCGCCAAACCAATTCGGCGCGGAGCCGAATACCAATACAACCGTTTACGATCTTGCATATCCCGGCGTGCTTCCGGTTTTAAATAAAAATGTGGTCGAATATGCCATGAAAGCGGCTCTTGCGTTAAATATGAAAATCAACCAGCACACAAAATTCGACCGTAAAAACTACTTCTATCCGGACAACCCGAGCGGCTACCAAATTTCACAATACGACAAACCGATCGGCTATGACGGCTGGATTGAAATCGAAGTGCCTGAAAAAGAGGGAAGACCGGGGTATAAGAAACGGATCGGCATCACGCGTCTTCATATGGAAGAAGACGCCGGTAAATTATTGCACGGCGACGGCTACTCGCTCGTGGACTTTAACCGCAAAGGAACGCCGCTTTTGGAAATCGTCTCCGAACCGGATATCCGCAGTCCGGAAGAAGCTTATCTATACCTTGAAAAATTAAAATCTATCATTCAATATACAGGCGTTTCCGATGTGAAAATGGAGGAAGGTTCATTGCGCTGCGACGCGAACATTTCCCTTCGCCCATACGGACAAAAAGAATTCGGTACGAAAACGGAATTGAAAAACTTGAACTCTTTCAACTTTGTCCGCAAAGGGCTTGAATATGAAGAAAAACGCCAGGCGGAAATTTTGATGAGCGGCGGCGTCATCAAGCAGGAAACTCGCCGTTTCGATGAAAAGACAGGCAAAACCATTCTGATGCGCGTCAAAGAAGCTGCAGAAGACTACCGCTACTTCCCAGAGCCTGATTTAGTTCATCTCGTGATCGATGATGAATGGCTCGAACGCGTGAAAGCATCCCTTCCTGAACTGCCGGATGCCCGCAAAAAACGCTATATGGAAGAGCTTGGTTTGTCACAATACGATGCGAATGTGCTCGTAGTAAACAAAAGCATTTCCGACTTCTTTGATGAAATGGTGAAATTAGGGGCAGATCCAAAACTTTCCGCCAACTGGCTGATGGGTGACGTAGCCGCATACTTGAACGCGGAACAAGTGGAAATCACAGAAACAAAATTAACGCCGGAAAACTTGGCAGGATTGGTAAAACTCATCTCGGACGGAACCATCTCCTCCAAAATCGCGAAAAAAGTATTCAATGAGCTTGTGAAAAACGGGGGAGACCCTGAAAAAATCGTAAAAGAGAAAGGATTAATCCAAATTTCCGATCCGAACGTACTTCTTCCAATTATTAAAGAAGTGCTCGACAACAATCCGCAATCCATCGAAGACTACAAAAACGGTAAAGACCGGGCAATCGGCTTCCTGGTGGGCCAAATCATGAAAGCCACAAAAGGACAAGCCAACCCGCCAATGGTCAACAAATTATTGCTTGAAGAAATTAATAAACGATAAGTTAAGAGGTTTTTCTGCGCCGCATAAGCTGTTATGGCTTATGCGGCTTTTCATTATTTGAATTGAATGAGGGCTTTATCTGATAGTTGATAGGATTGTAGAATTGCAAATCGTGCGTAGACCACTTTATTTAGTGTGCTTACTTCCACATTTCGTGCGGATGAGGACCCATTTCGTGCATTTGCTACTTTAATTCGTGCGGATGCTGCTTTATTTAGTGCGTGTACCTTCTTATTTGGTGCAGATACTGCTTCGTTTCGTGCGTTTGTTCCTATATTTTGTGCGTATGCAACTTCAATTCGTGCGTTTACTTCCTCAATTAGTGCATATACAACAGCAATTAGTTCGGATGGAACCACATTTGGTGCGGATACTATCCTCACTCTTATATATATCTACTCAACTCCTGCAAAATCAAAAACATTGCCAATTCCTCCCTTTCCATGCAGAATAGAACAAAAGGGGGTTATCACGTGAAAACAGAACAACAATATTTCGAACAAGGGATTTCCATGGTGGAATACATGGACAGAATGAAAACGAATTTAAAAGAAGGAAGCTTTGAAATCTACAACAATTTTCCGATTGATGAAAATGACGAACTCATCGCCCTACTGAAAGAAAAAAAGCCGCACATTTTAGCCATTACAGAAGATTGGTGCGGGGATGCCATGCTCAATAACCCGATCATCCGCAAAATTGCCGAAGCTGCCCAACTAGACATTCGCTGCGTTTACCGGGATGAAGACACAGACTTGATCGACCGTTACTTGACAAACGGAGGAAGGGCCATTCCAATCTATTTATTTCTCGATCAAAACGGACAAGTAATTGGAAAATGGGGGCCAAGAGCACCTGAACTGCAGCAAATGGTGGTGGAAGCTAGAGCAAAATTGCCGGAAAAAGATGATCCAACATTTGAAGAAAAGCAAAAAGAATTGTATACTACATTGCAGGAGAAATTTGTCAAAGACCCGCAATGCGCGAAATGGGTTTATGAAGATATGAAAAAAGTTATAATAGAGATGTTGTCTTAAATAAACATCGATAGAAAGAAAAAATTCCCTTCCACTGGACGGGGAATTTTCTATTGTTCAATCTCTTTTTGATCCTGGAACTTTCCTGATTACATAAGCGTT
The DNA here is from genome assembly GCF_006569205.1 of Ureibacillus terrenus. Classification (GTDB taxonomy): domain Bacteria; phylum Bacillota; class Bacilli; order Bacillales_A; family Planococcaceae; genus Ureibacillus; species Ureibacillus terrenus. Next base: position 8,562 of record NZ_VIGD01000020.1, on the reverse strand, counting down.
GATAAATTAAATGATAATAAAATAGGATGGCGAAAATATGAAAAGAGCGAGAATTATTTATAATCCAACATCAGGCAGAGAACTTTTCAAAAAGCATTTACCAGAAGTGCTGGAGAAGCTGGAAATGGCCGGCTATGAAACTTCCTGCCATGCAACGACGGGAGCAGGGGATGCAAAGGAGGCAGCCGCAAAAGCGGTGGAACGGGGATTTGATATTGTTGTTGCAGCAGGCGGGGATGGCACATTAAACGAAGTCGTATCCGGAATCAGTCCATTTGAAAATCGTCCGAAACTCGGTGTCATTCCAATGGGGACAACGAACGATTTCGCCCGTGCCCTCCATATCCCGAGAAAAATTGAGGATGCCGTTGATGTCATTGTAAAAGGTGACACAATCCCGGTTGACGTTGGATTATTAAATGAGGAGCGCTATTTCATCAACATCGCAGCCGGTGGACGCATCACGGAATTGACCTATGAAGTGCCAAGCAAAATGAAAACGGTTTTGGGTCAGTTGGCATACTATTTGAAAGGGCTCGAAATGCTTCCTTCCATCAAAGCGACCAACATGCGCTTTGAAATTGATGATGAAATATTCGAAGGGGAAGTGATGGCCTTCTTATGCGCCCTTACGAATTCCGTCGGCGGTTTTGAAAAAATCGCTCCCGATTCCAGCATCAATGACGGCAAATTCACGATGATGATTTTGAAAAAATGCAGTTTGGCCGATTTCATCAAAGTGCTGACATCGGCTCTCCGCGGCGAACATTTAAGCGACCCGAATGTCATTTATCGCAAAGCCAGCATCGTGAAAGTGACGTCCAATGAAGAAGTGCTGATCAATTTGGATGGTGAATTGGGAGGAAAAGCGCCGGCCACTTTCCAAAACTTGAAACGGCATATTGAAGTGTTTGTGCCGATTGATAATATCCGTGAACTCGACCGTGTGTAATTTCCGATGGAAGAACCTATACAAATGCTATGAAGCGTTTGTATAGGTTTTTTTTATTGACGCAAAATAACTGGGGATGAAAGGGGTTCATAGAAAATGTATAAAAAGCAGGAAAAATGGTTGATTTATTTATCCTTTGGCGTTGCCATCATTATGCTTCTTTCCATCATCGGGAGAATCTTCGGCAGTTAGGAGGTGCCACGAATGAACGAGTCCGCCGTGTTTTGGAGCCGGTTGTTGACAGAGCTGACGTTAACCTTTCATATTATTTACGCAACGATTGGCGTTGGAGTGCCTTTAATGATTATGATTGCCCAGTGGGTTGGGTTGAAGAAGAACGATGAACATTATATTCTCCTGGCCAGAAGGATTACGAGGGGATTTGTCATCACGGTGGCCGTCGGGGTGGTGACCGGAACGGCGATCGGTTTGCAGCTTTCCCTGTTGTGGCCCAATTTTATGCAGCTGGCAGGACAAGTCATTGCACTGCCGCTGTTCATGGAAACATTCGCTTTCTTCTTTGAGGCGATCTTTTTGGGGATCTACTTATATACGTGGGACCGGTTTGATAATCAAAAAAAGCATATGCTTCTTCTCGTTCCGGTTGCCATTGGCGCATCCATTTCCGCCGTTTTCATCACCATCGTGAATTCGTTTATGAATACGCCGCAAGGATTTGAAGTGGTGAGCGGCCAACTTGTGAACATCCAGCCGCTTGTTGCCATGTTCAACCCATCCATGCCGACGAAAGTGGCCCATGTTTTAGCTTCCGCCTACATGACCTCCGCCTTTTTATTGGCATCCATTGCAGCCTATCGGTTGTTGAGGGGATCAAATCATCCCTATTATAAAAAATCGTTGTTTCTCATGATGAAGATGGGCTTGATTTTCTCCATCGCCACGGCGGTCATCGGCGACTTTTCAGGAAAGTTTTTGGCGGAATATCAACCGGAAAAATTGGCCGCAGCCGAATGGCATTTTGAAACGGAAGAAGCGGCTCCTCTCATTTTAATGGGATTCATGGATGAGGAGCAAAATATTAAATTTGCCATTGAAATCCCTTATCTGTTGAGCATTTTGGCTTACGGAAATCCAATGGCGGAAGTGACCGGGCTGAACGACTTTCCGGAAGATGAAATTCCGCCGCTCTATATCCATTATTTATTTAACCTCATGGTGTTGATAGGAACGGCAATGATACTTGTGTCTGTTCTGTATGTGGCAGGAGTATGGAGGGGATGGGGGTTTATTCACCGTCCTTGGTTCCGATGGGTTACCGTTCTGGGCGGGCCATTAACCATCATCGCCATTGAAGCGGGTTGGTGGCTCGCGGAAGTGGGGAGACAGCCGTGGATTTTACGGGGATATATGCGGACAGCGGAAGGCGCGACGACAAGCGATCAGGTGGATCTGATGTTTATTTTATTCTGCATTTTATATCTTGTTTTGGGGATTGGAAGTGTCGTTGTATTAAGAAGAATGTACCGTTTAAACCCGATTGAGCGGGAAATCGAAGACCGGATGGCTGAAATGAAAGGGGTCGGGCGATGAGTCTTGAAGTGTTGGGAATAATCGTGTTATGGATTTTTCTTTTCGGATATGTCATTGTGGCTTCCATTGATTTTGGCGCCGGTTTTTTCAATGCGTACAGCTTATTGACGGGAAGATCCCATATTTTATCGAACATCATTCAGCGGTATTTATCGCCGGTATGGGAAGTGACCAACGTTTTTTTGGTGTTTTTCTTTGTCGGCATCGTCGGGTTCTTTCCCAAAACCGCCTTTTATTACGGCACGGTTTTGTTGGTGCCCGTAAGCATTGCGATCATTTTATTGGCGATCAGGGGTTCATATTACGCCTTTGAATCATACGGGTCGAGGGGGCATAAAGGATATGCCTTCGCGTATGGGGTATCCGGCTTATTGATTCCATCCTCCCTTTCCGTCGTGCTGACGATTTCGGAAGGGGGATTTGTGGAGATCGTTGACGGCTCCCCTGTCCTTGATTATTGGGCGCTTTTCACAAGCCCTTTGACGTGGAGCATCGTTCTCTTAAGCATTGCCAGCGTACTGTATATTTCCGCCGTGTTTTTAACATGGTATGCATGGAAGGCGCAAGATCTGAATGCTTCTGAACTGATGAGAAAATACGCACTCACATGGTCGGGTCCCTTAATGTTAATGGCGGCGGCGATCATTATTCAAATGCAGGAGCATAACCCGGACCGGTTCCGTAATATGATTTCCATTTGGCCGATGTTTGGCGTTTCCGCAATTTTATTTTTGTTGACGGTCTGGCTGTTGTGGAAGAAACGGGGTCTCGGGCTTTCGGTCGGATTGTTGATTCTTCAGTTTCTATTCGCCTTTTTTGCATACGGCATTTCCCATTATCCGTATTTGTTGTATCCATATTTGACCATTTACGAAGGATTCACGAATCAGGAAATGGCCATCGCGTTGGTCATTGCCTTTATTGCAGGGCTCTGCCTGCTCATTCCATCCCTCTATTTAATATTCCGGTTGTTTGTGTTTAACAAGGAGTACGTGACGGGGAACCAAAAAGATTTTCATGCGTAGGAGGGTTTGCGATGAATGAATTTATGATGTTTGTGGCCCCTTTTTTGATGGTCCTGCTTTCGTTGGTGGTCGCCTTTTTTACGGCCCCTTTGGATCAAGGGGTAAGGGAAGAAGAAAAATAAACTCCCGCTCAAACTGCGGGAGTTTTTTATTTGGGTTCACGGGAAGAAGCCATTTTTCCGCCCGCTTTAAATAATAACGGAATCAAGGTGAGTAGAAGGCTTCCAACCGCAATGGTCGATATGATAAGCTCTTTCCAAGTAATATAATGGTTTTGGAACATTCGAACGATGATGAATGTATTGATGGGAAGGTTCAGGAATAATCCTGTGAGAAGCCCGGGGGCATACTGTTTCATCAAAATCGTTGCAATCAGGTGCGGAAAAATCGCATTCACGATCATGGAACCTAAAAATCCGATGAAAACCCATTTGGCCAATTCTGATTCAGGCTTATAGAAAAAATAAAATGCGGATAAATAAGCCAGGATAGTAATGACAATCACGGCAAAATGAAATTCTCCCGGGGTGACGGGTTTATGAAACATCGAAGCTTGTTGTGACCATTCCGGCAACCAAATGGCTTCCTCGATATTATGAAGGGTAATGGCAATGCAAAACAATGCGACAAGATAAAAGTCCATCTTCATCCACCCAATACATAGTGATACTTCAATTTTACAAGCGGTTCGGAAAAAATGAAATTTCAATATATCCTTATTCTATTTTGAGGTAGAATAATATTTGTTTGAATTCGATTAAAGATCCGTGCGACAATGAAAATCGGAATGGAGGACGGAACTCATGACAGCACCCGTAAAGAAAAATGATCGAGTAACGGTTTATATAGAAGATTTGACCCATGATGGCTTGGGCGTGGGGAAAGTGGATGGGTATCCATTATTTATTCATGGAGCGTTGCCTCAAGAAACGGCGGAAGTGCATGTATTGAAAACACTAAAAAGCTATGGCTTTGCCAAAATTGTAGAATTGAAAGAACCTTCACCGGACCGGGTGGAAGCGCCTTGCATGTACTTTGGAAAATGCGGCGGTTGCCAATTGCAGCATTTATCTTATGAAGGCCAATTGCATTGGAAAGAAAACATGGTCCGCAATGTGATGAAACGCATCGGGAAAATCGAAGCGCCGGTGCGTCCGATTAAAGGAATGGAACACCCTTGGAATTACCGCAACAAATCGCAAATTCCGTTTGCGATGGGTGAGTCCGGTCCGATTGCGGGATTCTACAAATCAAGAACCCATGACATTGTGGATATGGAACGCTGCCTCATCCAAATGAGTGAAGCGGATATCATCATGGCCAATTTGAAAAAAGAGTTGGAGAAGATCGGGATCGAGCCTTACAATGAAACGACTCATCAAGGAATGCTCCGCCATGTGATCGTGCGGACAGGAAGAGCCACTGACGAAGTGATGGTGGTGCTCGTTACAAAAAAACGCAAATTTCCTCAGAAGGATGCGGCGGTGGAAGTGATTCGAAAACTCATTCCACACGTCACATCCATCGTACAAAATGTGAACAGTGAAAAAACGAATGTCATTTTAGGAAAAGAAACGATGACGCTTTGGGGGAAAGAGACAATAGAAGACACAATCGGCGATATCCGATTTGAAATCTCCGCCCGCTCCTTCTACCAAGTGAACCCGGTGCAAACGGAAGTATTATACAACCAAGCCTTGGAATATGCGGCGCTGACGGGGGAAGAAACGGTCATCGACGCCTATTGCGGCATCGGGACGATTTCCTTATTTCTGGCGAAAAAAGCGAAACAAGTGATGGGCGTCGAAATCGTTGAGGAAGCCATCGAGGACGCCAAACGGAATGCGGAACTGAACGGCTTTGCCAACACGTATTTTGAAGCGGGCCCGGCGGAAGAAGTGATTCCCCGCTGGTACAAGGAAGGGAAACGCGCGGACGTCCTCGTTGTCGACCCGCCGCGCAAAGGCTGCGACCAGGCATTGCTTAATACGATTATTGAATACAAACCGAAACGGGTGGTCTATGTATCCTGCAACCCTTCCACCCTTGCGCGGGACTTGCGCGTCTTGGAAGACGGGGGATATAAAACAATGGAAATCACACCAGTGGACATGTTTCCGCAAACGACGCATGTGGAGTGTTGCGCGTTGCTTATAAAAAAATAAATATTCGGAAAAGCGCGTTTCTGAAAATCAATGAAACGGGCTTTTCCTATATCCTTTATTCATTTAAAAAATCATTTGCAAACCGATAATAAATTTTCGGTGAACCGTCTTCTTTTATTCGATTCGATCAACCAAACGGTGAAGCATCTCAGGGGTTAATTGATTGAAATGTATATATTCTTTTAATTCTTTTTTTAGTTGTTTCATATTCTTTTGTTCCCGTTTGGATTGTTCTTTAAATTTTTCTAATTTCAGTTTATCGGGCATCAATTGATCAATTCTTTTATTGATTTCTTCAATTGTTAAGCGGTATTCTTCAATATCAATACTGTTATCGGCAAACAATGAGGTTAACTGCACTTTCTGTTTTTTGAGTTTTTCAATTTTCTGTTCAACTTGGCTTAAACGGGTTGTATTATTTTTTGTATCAGATTCTAACTGCTTTATCACTCGGTCGATAAGGTTATCTAAATCCATTCGCTGTGCAAAACTCTTTATATCATTCAGGATTATTTCTTCTAGCTCTCTTTCTTTAATAAAATGGTCAGAACATGCCTTGCTGCCATATTTGTTAAAGTTTCCGCATACATATCCTTTACGGTTCTTTTTAAAATGCATCCCTCGGCCACAATCTGCACAGAAAAGGGTATTCGTAAAAAGATGAACCTCTGCTTGAGGACGAATTCTACTTCTTGAGATGATTAACTCCTGTACTGTATTAAACATTTCAATTAGTATAGAACCTATTAATATTAATATTTTCTTGAAAAGAGCAAGAGAGACTTGTTTAATTCAAGTCTCTCTTTTATTTGCTAATAATCATCCGAATAAGGACCTTTCATCAAAGGGATATGTTTTATGAATTTTTTCAATTCGATTCCAAAGTAATTTTCTATATCTCGTTTTAGATTTTGCTCTAATTGAATAAATTCCCTTACGATATAGTCTAAATCAAAAACATTGTACAAATCTTGCTCTGCCCAAATAGATTTCACTCTTGCTTTATTTGAAAATGGAATTAAAGACAGAATAGCACCATCTTCATAATCGTCATATTCAATCGTATAATAATGGAATTCTGGAGTATGTTCATCTGTGACTCTGTTTTTCCATTCGTATAATGCTTTATAGAATTCTAAAATAGCAAGTTCTGTTTCAAAGTATAATTCATTATTGATTTTTATTGTAAGTGTAGCTTCTACAGCTAATATGGTAGGAACATCACTTTTATCTCTATTCGAAATAATTCCTTTATCACTTACAAATTTGTATTCAAAAGTTATTTTACTGGAAATGCTGTCCATATCTTACCATCATATCCTATCACTATTCTTATTTTTGTTTCACCTTTTGTTCCAACTTTTTTTCCTAAGTTGACATCGAATCTAAATGATAACTTATCACTATCATTTATATTAGATGTAGTATAGATTTATGGACACAACTTGGTTAAGTCATTAATATTAAACTAACGAAAGGTTGTGTCCGAATCATGAGTCAAAAACGGTATAATCAAGAATTTAAACAAACAGTAGTTGAGCTTTATCGCTCAGGCACTCCAGTCAGTCAACTCTCTAGCGAATATGGTGTTTCAGAAGTAACGATTTATAAATGGATTAAGCAACTCTCTCCAATTGAATGTGAACAGGAATTAACTTTGGCTGATATAGAAGCCATTCAAAAGGAAAATCTTCGATTAAAACAGGAGATCGAAATCTTAAAAAAGGCTATGACCATATTCGCGAGAAAATAGATGAGCAAGAACTGATTGACTTGATTACAAAAGAAAGCGAACATCATCCAATCCAAATGATGTGTCGTGTTTTAAAGATGCCTAAAAGTACGTATTATCAATCGTTTCACAAGAAGCCGAATCGCTATCATGTCGCCAACGAACAACTGCTTGAACGAATTCGAGCAATCCATAAAGAAAGTAAGGGTGTTTAGTGCAAAATGAAAGTACAGAGTTCTGCAACAAAAAAGTGCAGAGCTTCATGGCATAAAAAAAGGCTTGCCAGCTCCTAAAATTCCCTCTACTGTTAAGGTTGTGAAGAACAAAACAGTGGAGGTAAAGAAAGGATGCTAGCAATGCCTGAAATTCATCATATCAAACATTTGCGTGAAAAGAAAGGGTTATCGCTTTCCGAAATTGTCCGCAGGACGGGATTTAACTGGAGAACAGTCAAGAAATATGCGGATGGAGACATTTCGGTCAGACAAAAAATAAAGAGAAAACGGGGAATGATGGAGGAAGAAGGATACGGTCAAATCATTGATGACTGGCTGGAGGAGGACGCCAAACTGCCAAGAAAACAACAGCGGACAAGCAAGAAGATGTACGAACAATTAAAGCAGGAACATGGCTTTAAAGGGTCTTATCGAACGGTTTGCGCCTACGTTCAAAAACGAAGACCTCAGCTTAAGCTGGAGAAGGAACGGCGTTACGAGAGGCTGGAACACCCTCCGGGGGAAGCGCAGGTGGATTTCGGCACCATGTCCGTTGTGACGAAGGAAGGAAAAGAGGAAGACCGATCAATTCTGATTTTGAGCTTTCCGTACAGCAACGCCGCGTATGCGTATCCATTGCCGGCGGAAAACAGCGAATGTTTTCTTTACGGGCTCACTCAGCTGTTTCGCCAAGCCGGAGGCGTCCCGAGAAAACTGCGCATCGACAATTTGGCGGCGGCGGTGGTTTCGGTTCGAAAAGGAGGCGAACGTCAATATACTGAAGCATTTGAGCGATTCCGGCTTCATTATGGGTTTGACGTACAGGCGTGCAATCCGTATAGCGGACACGAAAAAGGGAATGTCGAACGGAAAGTTTACTATACTCGTCAACACTGCTTTGTCCCTGCTCCGTTGATCGAGG
>NZ_VIGD01000001.1 GCF_006569205.1 Ureibacillus terrenus | reverse complement strand
ATCTCTCCCAATCCCAGTTGTCTCCAGAGCTGATCCAAAAGCCAAGCGCCACCAAGGCGTTTGCTTGATTGAAACTGAAAGTCATCCGACACTTCTCCTGTCAACGTCTCGATTTCCCAAGCCTGCTTAGGAGAAAGGAATCGCGAAATGCTTTTGGCCAGACGCTCCAAGACAGCGCGATCCACCTCGTCTTCGCGCCCAAACGAATAAATCACCTTCGCTTTCGCATATTTGGCCTTCGGATCCCATTCGTTGTGAGCAAGCTGGAGATACGCCACGGTCGTTCCATCTTTGTTTTTGCGTGTTACTCGCCGTATGTACATGCCTATATTATAACCGATATTCAGCTGTTTTAAAAGTTAAAATAAACAAGTCGTGTGCCTATGAAATTCAGTGTTTTTTTCTAGGATCCGCATCGCGAAATCTTTGATATAACAGCATTTTGGCCATTTTCATTTGCCTAAAATGGCCTCAAAACTGTCGAACTCGGGCGATTGAAAGGATTGAAACGCGGTGGAAGATGCGCCTGAGACTTGATGCAATCATAATTCGAGTTCTTTTTGATGCTTTCCGGAAAATTTTCTATTAAAATAAAAATGTTGCACATAAACTATTTTATTCCATGTATAGTAGTATTAGCGGTTAGCGTAATTTTGAATAATATATTTGCCGTTTGAGAAAATTATTTAATAAAGCCATGTATAATATTGGTAGTCAGGAGGAATTTTTTTGTTTCAGACAACGAAATTGGCGGAAGGCGTTTCACTGCATATCAGAAAAACAACACAATTTAAAACGGTGAATTTCTCATTTAAATGGCGGGCGCCATTAACGACAAAAGCTGCAGCTGAGCGGGCTGTGCTTTCAAATGTTTTGCAGCACAGCAATGAGAAATTCAAAAAATCTGCGGAATTCCGAAGCCATTTGGATGACTTGTACGGAACGATGCTTTATTTTGACGTATCCAAACGCGGAGGGGAACATACCGTAGTTTTGAACGTCGAAACCGTAAATGACCAATATTTATCGAATCATCCTGTTTTAAATGATGTGATTGATTTATTGCAAACAGTGATTTTTCAACCGAATTTCGAGAACGGGCAATTCGTCCCTTCCATCGTTGAGAGGGAAAAGCAAATGGTCATTCAACGCATCGAATCCGTTTTTGACGATAAAACACGCTACGCTCAACAACGTCTGACGCAGATTTTGCGTCCGAACCATCCTGCCTCCATTCCTGCAAGCGGAACGATTGAAACCGTGAAGGAAGTGAATCCGGAATCGCTGACGGAAGCCTATTATTCGATGATCAATAACGATAAAATTGATATTTATGTTGCAGGGGATATCGATGTAGAGGCAATGCGGGAAAAGATTCGAAAAGCGTTCCCATTTAAAGATCGGACACCTCAGACGCCGGCTGTCAATGAAGATTCAAAACCGGCAAAGGATTACGTGAAGGAATATCAAGATATGAAACAAGGGAAATTGCATATGGGCTTTAGTACACCGGTGAGATTCGGAGATCCGGACTTTCCGAAAATGCAAGTTTTCAACGGTGTTTTTGGCGGATATGCCCATTCGAAATTATTTATGAATGTCCGTGAGTGGGAAAGTTTATGTTATTACGTTTCCAGTTCTTATGCCCCACATTACGGACTTCTTTATGTGATATCCGGAATTGAACCGAAAAACGAGAAAAAAGCGACAGATATCATCTTTGAGCAACTGGAAGAAATAAAAAGAGGCAATGTTACAGATTTGGAACTAAATCAAACGCGGGCGATGCTTGTGAACCATTTGCGTGAAGCATTGGATTTGCCGCGAGGTCAAATTGACATTTTCGACCAATATAAAGATCTCGATGAAGAATTTTCCGTGGATTTATGGAAGAAACGTTGGCATAAAGTGACGAAGGAAGATTTGCAGGAAATGGCATCACTTCTCAAACATGAAGCGACCTACTTCCTCTGCGGAAAGGAGGCGGAATAATGGAAAAGATCGAATTTCAGCAGTTGGATGAAACATTATATTACAAAAAACTTGCAAATGGGCTTGACGTATATATTTTGCCGAAAAAAGGGTTTTCAAAAACTTTCGTGACATTTACAACAAAATACGGTTCCGTTGACCGGACCTTCACACCGATTGGCGGGAAAGAACCGATCACTGTTCCGGACGGGATTGCCCATTTCCTGGAACATAAAATGTTTGAAAAGGAAGAGGGCGACGTATTCCAGAAGTTCAGTGAAAACGGGGCTTCCGCCAATGCGTTTACATCCTTCACAAGAACGGCATATTTATTTTCGGCTACGGAACATATTTTTGAAAATACGGAAACCCTTTTGGATTTTGTGCAAGAACCGTATTTCACCGAAAAAACGGTCGAAAAAGAAAAAGGGATTATCGGCCAGGAAATTACAATGTACGATGATCAGCCTGATTGGCGTCTTTATTTTGGAACGATCGAAAACATGTACCATAATCACCCTGTGAAAATCGATATCGCCGGAACAATTGAATCGATCAATCAAATTACTGCGGAACATTTATATACTTGCTACAATACCTTCTATCATCCTTCCAACATGCTCCTTTTTATCGTCGGCAATGTGGATCCGGAAGAGATGATAAACTTTATCGAGGAAAACCAAAATAAAAAATCTTTCAAAGAAGCTCCTAAAATCGAACGTTTCTTTGAAGAAGAACCGCAGGAAGTGGCGATCAAAGAACGGGAAATCAAAATGGATGTCCAGCAGCCGAAAGTGTATGTCGGGCTCAAGGCGAAGAATACCGATTTGAGCGGCGACGAAATGCTCAAAAATGAACTCGCCATCCAAATCGGTCTCGAATGCCTGTTTGGCCGTGCTTCCGACTTTTATACGGATGTTTATGAAAACGGATTGATCGACGAGTCTTTCGCGTATGATTTTACGTTGGAGAAAGGTTTCGGATTTGCTTTGATCGGATCGGATTCGCCTGATCCTGATAAGCTCGCCGAAAAAATCTTGCATGCAGTAAATCATGCAGAAGAAATTTTCAATGAAGACTCCATCGGGCGGATTAAACGCAAAAAAATCGGCTTTTTCCTAAGGGCATTAAATTCATTGGAATATATTGCGAATCAATTTACAAGATATAAATTTAATGATATGAATTTATTTGATGTGGTTCCGGTGATTGAAAAGATCACATTGGAAGATGTGAAAAAGGCTTTTCAATCTATTCAAGGGGAATCCCAGCAGACAATCTTTAAAATTTTGCCGGTAAGTAGGAATCAGAAATGAAAAAATTTGCATTGGTGATCGGAGCTTCCGGTGCAATTGGCAGTGCAATCGTAAAGCGTCTGGCTGAAGATGGCTGGTCGCTTTATTTACATTATTTCAGGGGACGCAAAAAGATCGACCAGTTATTGACGGAATTGTCAGTTGCTTATCCCGAATCGGAGTTTATTCCGGTGCAGGCGGATTTTTCCGTTGATGGCGGGGCGGAGAAGCTGGCGAATCAAATTTTCTCTGTACAGGCGGTGATTTTTGCCGGTGGAACGGCATACTATGGACTGCTTGAGGATACACCGGCCAGCATCATCGACAAATTATGGAAAGAGCATGTGCAAAATCCGATTCGCCTTGTGGCACTGTTATCAAGAAAATTGCGCCAAAATGAGATCAGCTATATTATGTTTATCGGGTCCATTTGGGGTGAAGCGGGTGCTGCATACGAAACGGTGTATGCCACCGTAAAAGGGGCCCAGCATGCGTTCGTCAAAGCTTATGCAAAAGAAGCGGCCGGCCAACGCATTTTGGTGAATGCCATTGCGCCAGGCTTTATTGATACGGATATGAACCAACATTTGCTGGAGCAAGAGAAACAGGCCATTTATGATGAAATTCCCCTCCACCGCCCCGGCGAGCCTGAAGAAGTGGCGAATTTCGTCTCCTTTTACATTAGTGGTCAAGCAGATTACGTTACAGGACAAATTATCCGTTTAAATGGCGGTTGGTACATATAATTAACGCTGCTTGAACATACTAAGACCGAAAAGGAGGGGAACATATGGAATTACTACAAAACTGGGAAAAATGGAAATCATTCCTTGGCAAACAAGTGGAAAATGCAAAGAATTTAGGAATGTCCAATAACACGATTGAAAAAACAGCGGTTCAAATCGGCGAATATCTGGCAAAAAACGTTGACCCGAAAAATGAACAAGAACGGGTTCTCGCCGATTTATGGTCCGTGGCGAATGAGAAGGAAAAGCATGCATTGGCAAGCTGCATCATGAAACTGGTGCAAGAGAAAAGAGCCGTCAATTGATGAAATTTAGAATTGCCTTGCAAATCTGAATATAAGGTGGAATCAGAAGAAAAAGGGGGATTTTCCTCCTTTTTCTTCATTCAAGATATTTACTGAAAGAATGCAAAATAAAGCATGATTTTGTCCGATTTGGAATAATTTTGTCGCTTTGTAACTTTTCAATACATACAAAATCCGCTATGATGAAACATGTAGGTTATTTATTTCGTTTTCTATACAAGGGGACGGTTGTTCATGAGTGAATGGTATTTCGAATACGAGATTCAAGTAAATCGTCCAGGTTTGTTAGGTGATATCGCCTCTTTGCTGGGGATGCTCAAAGTAAATATCGTCACGATTAACGGGGTGGATGAAGGCCGCCGCGGTTTGCTGTTAAAAGCGGAAAATGCCGAATCGATTAAACGGTTTCAATCGGTTGTCAAAACGATTGATGATATCCGTGTAACAAAATTCCGTGTGCCCAAACTGCGTGACCGTTTGGCTGTCCGGCACGGCCAATATATCGAAAGGGATGCCGATGAAAAGAACACCTTTCGTTTTGTCCGCGATGAACTTGGAATTTTGGTTGATTTTATGGCTGAATTATTCAAAACCGAGGGGCACAAGTTAATCGGAATCCGCGGCATGCCCCGGGTGGGGAAAACCGAATCCGTCGTAGCCGCAAGCGTTTGTGCAAATAAAAAATGGATTTTTTTATCATCCACCATGATTAAACAAACGATTCGAAAGCAACTCATAGGAGATGAATTTAATACAAATAATATATTTATCCTGGATGGAGTTGTTACGAGAAGGACAACTGACGAACAACATTTGCAGCTTGTCCGTGAAGTCATGAAAATGCCCTGTGTGAAAGTGGTTGAACATCCCGACATTTTTGTCAAGCATTCCGAATATACCATCGACGACTTTGATTACATTATCGAATTGCGCCATCACCCGGATGAGGAAATTGTTTATGATGCCCTAGAAAGAAATGATGCCTTTTTGAATAATGATGATTTTTTCTCTTTATAAAAATTTTTTAAAATGATTAATAAAATATAAATAAAGTAGGTGTTATGGTTGACAGAGCTCGGTACTCGCCTAAAAGAAGCGAGATTGTCTAAAGGGTATAGTTTAGATGACTTGCAGGAAATTACGAAAATTCAAAAGCGGTACTTGATTGCTATTGAAGAAGGCAATTATTCCATTATGCCAGGCACATTTTATGTCCGCGCGTTTATTAAGCAGTATGCGGAAGCAGTAGGATTAGATCCGGATGAAATTTTTGAACAATATAAAAACGAGATACCAAGTCATCAAACGGAGGAAGTGGCCCAATCTTTCTCCCAGAGTCCTGCCCGCAAAAAATTAAAAACTACTTCTGCAAGCAAGCTGATGGAAGCTTTGCCGAAATATGTCGTTGCTTTATTCATTGTAATCATCATCGCAGTATTATGGTTCTTCTTCTCCCAAAGACCTTCTGCTCCGGATGAACAGGTGACGGGCAATAACGATTCATTGGAGTACGAAAAAACGGAAGTTCAAACGCCTTCAACGAAGGAAGGCGAAAAAGCAAACAAAAAAGAGAATGCCGATGAATCACCGGCTGCCAATGATGAGGAAAATAAAGATGAAGAACAAGAGGAACAAAAAGAAGAAGAGAAACAAACAATTTCTGCAGGTGAAGTTCAACCGGACGGCATTACAACAATATATAAACTCTCCGGTACGGACAAGATGCAAATCCGTGTGGAAGTATCAGGCAATACTTGGGTAAGCATCCGGGACAAAAATCAAAATGAACAAGTGGAAGCCCGGGTATATTCACAGGGTGAAGTAGTGGAACATGACTCCACAGCAAATGGTTATGCCCGTATTCGCCTGGGTGCGTCCAACAATGCAAAAGTGTTTGTAAATGGCGAAGAAATCAAATATGTTCTTGACAAAACGACCCAAAATATCGTCATCGAATTTAGCCAGGAACAATAGTCATCTTATTTTAGATGACTATTTTCTTGCGCATGAAAGGTTGTAGTGGACAATGAATTTACCAAATAAAATAACGGTTTCCCGCATTTTATTAATTCCCGTTTTTGTCATTGTGATGATGTTTGATTTTAATTGGGGAAATATGAAATTGTTCGGGGCGGAAATGCCTGTCCATCATTTTGTCGGTGCCCTTATTTTCATTCTTGCATCCTGCACTGACTGGATTGACGGGCATTTCGCCCGGAAATATAATCTGGTAACCAATTTGGGGAAATTTTTGGATCCCCTTGCAGATAAATTGCTGGTTACTTCCGCCTTCCTTCTATTGATTGAAATCAATGAACATGTTCCGGCTTGGGTCATCATTATCATTTTAAGCCGCGAATTTGCGGTTACCGGTTTGCGGTCCATTTTGGCCGGGGAAGGAAAGATTGTCGCAGCCAGCAAATTGGGAAAACTCAAAACGTGGACGCAAATCGTTGCCATTGTGGCATTGCTTTTGCACAATACTATTTTTGTATTGTTTGGCATACCCTTTGATATCATTATGCTTTATGTGGCCTTGTTCTTTACGATTTGGTCAGGCTGGGATTATTTCTATTTAAACCGGCACGTGTTTGTCAATTCCAAATAAGCGAGGCGAGACGATGAATGCCGAAATTATTGCCGTCGGGTCCGAATTGCTTTTAGGCCAGATCGCCAATACGAATGCCCAATTCATTTCCTCCCAATTATCGGAAATAGGCGTTAACGTATATTATCATTCGGTTATAGGTGATAATGGGGGAAGGCTCAAAAAAGCGATTGAAATCGCCGAATCCCGTGCAGATCTGATAATATTTTCCGGCGGATTGGGGCCCACAAAGGACGATTTAACGAAGGAAACTCTTGCGGAACATTTAAACGTACCCCTTGTATTTGATGAAAATGCATTGGAAGTGATTGAGCAGTTTTACAAAAACCAGGGCAGAACCATTACGGAAAACAGCAGAAAACAGGCTTTGATTTTACAAGGAAGCGAAGTGCTGCCGAATCATCACGGCCTTGCGCCGGGCATGATGCTCCAGAAAGGGGGCAGGACGTATATTTTATTGCCCGGGCCGCCAAAAGAACTGGAGCCGATGTTCCAATTCGAAGCGAAACCAAAGCTCGCTTCCCTCATCAGCAAGGGCGGAGTGATCCTGTCCCATGTTCTCCGTTTCTATGGCATTGGGGAAGCGGAGCTCGAGACGAGAATCCAACATATTTTAGATGCGCAAATCAATCCGACCATCGCTCCCCTTGCCTCTGACGGCGAAGTGCTCTTGCGCATTACGGCCAAAGCGGATTCCAAAGAACATGCCTGGAACTTAATCAATGAAAAGAAAAAAGAAATTTTGGATATCGTCGGTAAATACAACTATGGAGTGGATGATGACACCCTTGCATCCAAAGCGGTCAACATGTTGTTGCACCATAAGTTGACGATTTCGGCCGCCGAAAGTTTAACGGCCGGCCTGTTTCAATCGGAGCTTGCGGAGATACCCGGGGTGAGCGGCGCACTCGTCGGAGGAATGGTCACATATACAAAAGAGGCGAAAATGAAGCAGCTGGGCATTCCAAAAGAACTGCTTGACCGTTATGGCGTTGTCAGCAGCGAATGTGCTGCCGGCATGGCGAAAAAAGTCCGTGAAAAGTTTGGCACGGATATCGGAGTAGGTTTGACAGGAGCTGCGGGGCCGGAGCCGCATGATGGTGAACCGGCAGGAACGGTTTGGATCGGGATTGCAATCGGCGATGATGTCGCGACGAAAAAGCTTCAATTATCCGGACTTCGAAATACCAACCGTATACGGACCGTCAAGTATACGTTGAGCTATTTGATTCGATTGCTTGAAGAAAAAGGGTATAGTAAAGTGTGAAATTTAAAATTTGAGCCGGAAAAACGGCTCAAATTTTATTTTTGCGAAAATACGTTCGGTTTTTTATTGATTATTTCCGAAAAAAGAAGTATAGTAGAAACAGAACAATTCAGATTCGTGATTTAAGGAGGAACTATTTTGAGTGACCGTAAAGCTGCCTTGGAAATGGCATTAAAACAAATCGAAAAGCAATTCGGCAAAGGCTCCGTCATGAAACTTGGGGAAAAAACAAATCTGCAAATTTCAACAGTTCCAAGCGGTTCGTTGGCTCTTGACGCCGCGCTCGGAGTTGGAGGATACCCTAGAGGACGTATCATCGAAATTTATGGTCCGGAATCATCCGGTAAAACAACAGTGGCATTGCATGCCATTGCGGAAGTGCAGGCGCAAGGCGGACAAGCGGCATTTATCGATGCGGAGCACGCTCTGGATCCGATTTATGCCCAAAAATTAGGGGTCAATATTGATGAATTGATCCTTTCCCAGCCCGATACAGGGGAACAGGCGTTGGAAATTGCTGAAGCATTGGTACGGAGCGGTGCAATCGATATTATTGTCATCGACTCTGTTGCCGCGCTGGTTCCTAAAGCGGAAATCGAAGGGGAAATGGGCGATTCCCACATGGGATTGCAAGCCCGCCTCATGTCCCAGGCGCTCCGGAAATTATCCGGCGTCATCAATAAATCCAATACGATTTGCATTTTCATCAACCAGGTCCGCGATAAAATCGGCGTCATGTTTGGCAATCCGGAAACGACACCTGGCGGACGCGCATTAAAATTCTACGCCTCCATCCGTCTGGAAGTCCGCCGTGCGGAGACAATCAAGCAAGGCAACGAAATGGTGGGAAATAAAACAAAAATTAAAGTCGTAAAAAACAAAGTGGCGCCTCCGTTCCGGACAGCCGAAGTGGATATCATGTTCGGGGAAGGAATTTCCAAAGAAGGGGAAATCGTGGATATCGGAGTAGACCTGGACATTATCCAGAAGAGCGGTTCCTGGTATTCCTACAATGATGAACGGATTGGCCAGGGCCGGGAAAATGCCAAACAATTCTTGAAGGCAAATCCGGAAATCCGCGATGAAATCGCCAAAAAAATTCGCGAATCCTTCGGTATGGCATCCAATTCCTATATGATTGCGGCCCACGATGAAGACGATGAAATCGCGGAAGAATTGCCTTTATTTGAAGAAGAATAAAACTCAAAACTCAAAAAAATCGGAGAGAAAAAAACAAAAAGCGAATCAGATCAGCTTCTGATTCGCTTTTTTCGCTTATAAAGAGAAAAAGTTTCCGAATAACCGGAATGCCGGCTTGGACTGTTTTCATGATGTATAAAGTTCATCAAAAAATGGAAAAGATATAAAAAGAAACATTCATGTTATAAATCGACTACCCCATTATGCTTTCAAAAATCTATCCTAGAAAAACAGCAAAAATCAATGAAATTTATTATTCTGGGCAAGGTTTGGATGAGACTAAATGAACTGCTGCCGGCAGTGGCAATCCTTGACAGAGCCAAATTCGAACTATACAATTAGACTGTATAATTTTTTTAATAATACAATGAAATAGGCAATATGTTGAGAATAGTTATCAATATATGAGCCGACTGAAATTGCATGTGATTATAGCAAGAGGAGGTGTTCGCATGGAATACGTGATCTCCGCTTTGCTTGGGCTCATCGTCGGTGCCGCTGTTATCTATTTCTATATGAAAAAAGTGAATGAATCGAAAGTAAATAGTGCAAAACACTCAGCCGAGCTGATCATAGATGAAGCGAAGCGAGAAGCGGAAGCGCTTAAAAAGGAAGCACTATTGGAAGCGAAAGATGAAACTCACAAACTTCGGACTGAGGCTGAGAAAGAAATCCGTGAACGACGCGCTGAACTTCAAAAACAAGAGAACCGATTATTGCAAAAAGAAGAAAATCTTGAACGCAAGGATGATGCTCTGAATAAGAAGGAAGCAAGCCTCGAGAAAAAAGAAGAGGCTCTGGCCGAAAGACAACAGCATGTTGAAGAAATGGAAAGTAAAGTGGAAGAGCTCGTAAAAAAGCAGGAGGCAGAGTTGGAACGCATCGCTTCTTTGACGAAAGAAGAAGCGAAGGACATTATTCTAAAACAGGTTGAGCAAGAACTTTCAACGGAAATCGCGATGATGATCAAAGAAGCCGAAACCCGTGCGAAAGAAGAATCTGAGAAAAAGGCGAAGGAAATTTTATCCTTGGCGATGCAAAGATATGCCGCTGACCATGTAGCAGAAACGACCGTGACGGTGGTAAACTTGCCGAATGACGAAATGAAGGGCCGGATTATTGGCCGGGAAGGACGAAATATCCGTACCTTGGAAACGCTTACTGGTATCGATTTGATCATTGACGATACGCCAGAAGCGGTTATTTTATCCGGCTTTGACCCGATTCGCCGGGAAACGGCCCGCCTTGCATTGGAAAAATTGGTGCAGGATGGACGGATCCATCCGGCGCGAATTGAAGAAATGGTTGAAAAATCCCGCCGTGAAATGGATGAACACATCCGCGAAACGGGGGAGCTTACAACATTCGAAGTCGGTGTGCATAACTTGCATCCGGATTTGATCAAAATCTTGGGCCGCATGAAATATCGGACAAGCTACGGCCAAAACGTATTGAAGCATTCCATTGAGGTTGCCCATTTAGCGGGGCTTATGGCCGCCGAATTGGGCGAGGACGTAGCCCTTGCCAAACGGGCAGGACTTCTCCATGACATCGGAAAAGCCATTGACCATGAAGTGGAAGGAAGCCACGTGGAAATCGGTGTTGAACTTGCAACGAAATACAATGAACATCCTGTTGTAATCAACAGTATCGCTTCCCATCATGGCGATGTGGAGCCGGAGAGCGTCATTGCGGTGATTGTTGCAGCTGCGGATGCGCTTTCTGCCGCCCGCCCTGGCGCACGAAGCGAAACGCTCGAAAACTATATCCGGCGATTGGAAAAACTTGAGGAAATTTCCGAATCCTATGAAGGCGTTGAAAAATCCTACGCCATTCAGGCAGGACGTGAAATCCGGATTATCGTCCAACCGGAAAAAATTGACGATTTGCAGGCGCATCGATTGGCGCGGGATATACGAAAACAAATCGAGGAAGAACTCAATTATCCAGGACAGATTAAAGTGACGGTTATTCGCGAAACCCGTGCAGTTGAATACGCAAAATAAAGGAAAACCCTCTTTTGGACAACTCCAAAAGAGGGTAAAATTTTTAATTAGATGCCAATTTTTTTGCATCAATGTTGAAGCTATGAAAGATTTCTATCAAACCTAAAAATATTTTTAAGTAATATTAGAAAAACCACTATCATTACACTAGAAATATGATATAATAATATATATTTTATTAATTTGAAAAAAATGTAAATGGGAGGAAAAAGTGGATGCGTAAAAACAAGAAGCTGTACAATCTCGCCCTTGCTACTACATTGACTACAGCCGCAGTAGTCGCTATTGCACCAACAAATGCGGCAGCAGCAACAGTAAACTTCAAAGATTTGCCTAAAACCGATGTCCACTATGAAAATGTAATGGATCTTGCAGATCGCGGCATCATCAAAGGTTATCCTGATGGAACTTTCAAACCTTATCAACCAATTAAACGCGCGCATGCAGCGAAAATCATTGCCCAAGCTTTGGAATCAAAGGGAATATTAGATACAAAAAATGTAACTAATCCTGGCTTTAAAGATGTGCCAAAAACACATCCTTATTACAGTGAAATCGCGGCTCTTGCCAATGCGGGAATTATCAACGGTTATCCGGATGGTACATTTGGCCCGGAAATTACACTTTCCCGGGGACAGATGTCCAAAATTATCGCCAGAGCGTATAAATTAACTTCGGAAGCTTATGATCATCCTTTTAAAGACATTTCTAGCTCTGAATTTAAGAAATATATTACAATGCTTTACAAATATGGTGTGACTACAGGAACAACAAAAACTACGTACTCTCCAGGCGCTCCTGTGACTCGCGGCCAATTGGCAACTTTTGTTGTACGCGCGGAAAACGCATATGAAAATAGAAATTATGCCGCAGAGCTTAAAGAAGAAATCGAAAATCTCACTAAAGATCCGGCATTCGCAAAAGTAGCATCTGTTGTCGGTAATTCGGAAGGATTAGTAGGTAACAAATTAACTATCAAAGCTTCTTCTATAAATTTGAATAAGTCTTTAAATTCCTTAGGGGATGACTTGAGCAAACAATTAGGCAAATTGATAATGGATTATAATGATGCGGAAGATTTGTTGCATCTTTACGATTTGACAAATTCTATTACTTTTGAAGCTAATGGCCAATCATATGTAGTTGATGCAGCGGATACTGATCTTTTAACTGAATTGAGTGAAAAATTTGGAGAGTTCATCAAACAATTGGGTAATAATGGCAATACTACTTTAGGAGATTTCCTTTCTGGACAGGGAGATTCAATCACAATCAAGGTTACTGTTACTTTTGATAATGGCAATTCCGCAAGCTATGATGTCGTTCTAGAAAAATAAACCTGTTGCCACTCTCTTTGGAATCTATTATTCTATAAGAGCAAAGAAATTCCCCAGAACACGGGCGTTCTGGGGAATTTGATTGGAAGAGAATTTTGATACAGCAAAAGATGTACAATTGGAAAAGGAGTTTCATATGAAGCGCAAATGGATATACCTGATACTTGCATTCGTGTTAATACTCGCTGGTCTGGGCGGATATGGCCTATATATTTTCAAATTTAAAAAGTATGATGTAGCCGATCCCGAAGTCGATAAGATTGTGGAAGATCCGTTTGAAATTACGATGCCGGATGGGACAGAATTGATTATCGACAAGGACGGCAATGTGGTCGAAGAAAAGAATTCGCTTGAAAAGAATGCGTCTAATGAAGAAGAAGGGAACGATAAAGAAAACAGCAGCGACGGCACTGAACCAACCCCTCCTGTAAACAGCAACGGACAGTCAAATGAAGTTGCGAATCCAACGAAAAAGCTGACGGTCAAAGAAATTAAAGAAAAATATATGCCGGCGTTTAAAGCATTGGAATCCCAGGCAAACGGAAACCTTGATGCACTCGTTGGCAGAGCCGCAAACGAATATTCAGAGAAGAAAAAAAATGGCGAAAGAATCCAATATGGCTATTTTTATAATAAATATGTAGGCGCGGCAAAAAGATTGGAAGCAAGTACCGACGCCGCATTTAATGTCATCATGTCCCGCGTGGAAAATGAATTGAAAGCCAACGGGTACGATAAAGCCCATGCGCAAAGTTTCCGGGATGAATACAATGCAGCCAAAGAAGAGCGCCGCAGCGGTCTGTTGAAAAAGGCGAGAGAATATTTCTAATTTCGCAATATTTCCTGCTTTTTAGAAAATTTCGCTGGGACATTCAAACAAAAAACGCATCCAACCAAAACGGAAATTCCATTATAATAACATGGGAGGGGTGACCACTGTGGAAGAAACAATCAGCTTATATGATATATTCAAAGTTTTGAAGAAACGGATCGTGCTGATTCTGAGCATCGCCATTATTGCGACATTAACAGCTGCCATCATCAGTTTTTATGTGTTGACCCCGGTTTATCAGGCTTCGACGCAAATTCTGGTCAATCAGAAACCGAATGAACAAAATCAAATTCAACAGCAGGACATTCAAACAAATTTGCAGCTGATTAATACATACAACGTCATCATAAAAAGTCCGGTCATTTTAAATAAAGTGATTGAAATTTTGGATTTGGATACAACGACGACTGCACTATCGAACCAAATTACTGTATCCAATGCGGACAATTCCCAAGTTGTAAATATCAGCGTGCAAGATGAACAGGCCTATCTGGCGGTCGATATCGCCAACACGGTTGCCCAAGTTTTCCAGGAAGAAATTAAAAACTTGATGAATGTCGATAATGTGAATATTTTATCTCCTGCTGAACTTCCTGAAAACCCGACACCTGTGAAGCCGAACAAAATGTTGAACATGGCGATCGCATTGGTGATCGGTTTGATGGTCGGCGTTGGACTAGCCTTCCTGCTCGAATATTTGGATACGACAATCAAAACAGAACAAGATGTGGAAGAATTGTTGGGATTGCCGATTTTAGGGTTTGTCAGCAGAATTCCGGATACAAACGATGAAGCACCTGTAACTGCGAAATCTGCACAACCAGTTGGGAGAGAAAAGGTAAATGTTTAGAAGGAAAACGAAAAAAAATAAAACGATGGCGAGGAAATTAATCGTCGAAAGTGATCCGAAATCTTTTATTTCCGAACAGTTCCGGACGATTCGGACGAATATCAAATTTTCCATGCCAGATAAAGAGTTAAAAACCATTGTCATTACATCGGCCGGTGCAGGAGAAGGAAAATCGACCATTTCTGCGAACATCGCAGCGGTTTTTTCCCAAGAGGGAAAAAAAGTGCTATTGGTTGATGGCGATATGCGCAAACCGACAGCGCATTATACTTTCGGTTTGAAAAATGCCATCGGTTTATCCAGCCTGCTGACGCGGCAATGCGAACTCGGTGATGCCGTTCAAGAAACCGAATATCCAGGACTCTTTGTCATCACGAGCGGACCGATTCCTCCGAATCCGGCAGAATTGCTCGCGTCAAAACAAATGGAGGCAATGATAAATTCATTAAAAGATGAATTTGATTTTGTTTTCTTTGACGCGCCTCCAGTGTTATCTGTGACGGATGCCCAAATCCTTTCCAACCGGTGCGATGCCACCATCCTTGTTGTAAGTTCAGGCGAAACACAAAAAGAAAGCATTGTGAAGGCAAAAGAATTGTTGGATATGTCGAAAGCGAATATCATCGGGGTCGTCATGAATAACGCGAAGATGGAAAAGGGTTATTATTACTACTATTACGGAACTTCAGAGTAATGGCGCAAAAGCCTTTACTCTTTTTTTATGGTTTTGTAAAGTGAAATTATCGGAATATCAGAAAGTGTGATTTGGCGAAGCCGATGCCGAACGCCGGGTTATAAAATAAAAAAATGAGAAAATAGAAAGAAGCAGGTGAAAACATGATCGATATCCATAGCCATATTTTGTATGGGGTAGATGACGGTCCAAAACACGTGGAAGAGTCCATTGCCATGTTGGAAGCCGCAGCTAATGAAGGAATTACGGAGGTTATTTCAACCTCCCACGCAAGCCATCCGCAGTTTGATGTCCCTTCCAATGTAGTAATAGAACAAATTCATGAATTGAAAAAGGAATTGGACAATCGGCAAATACCGGTTTCGATTCATGTTGGCCATGAAGTCCGCATTTCGGAAAATATCGTGGAACGTTGTTTAACCGGTGAGGTTCATTGTTTGGCCAATTCCAACTATTTATTGATGGAATTGCCCTCCAATTCGATTCCATTGTATACAAAAAACATCATACGGGAGCTATTGCTTCACGATATTATCCCGATTATCGCGCATCCGGAACGGAATAAGGCCATTGCGGAGAAACCGGAGCGCCTTGAGCGCCTGATTCGGGAGGGCGCACTGGCCCAGGTGACGGCTGGCAGTTTGGCCGGATTTTTTGGAAAAAAAGTGCAACAGCTTGCTTTGGATTTGGTGAGGGCAAATCTGGTGCATACATACGGATCGGACGCCCACCATTTAACCGCAAGACCGTTTTTATTTAAGGAAGGGCTGTCCTTTTTGGAAAAAAAGAAGGAACTGGATTCGGCCGATCTGCTTCTCGAAAATAATGCGCGAATTATCGCAAATAGGCCATTGATTCTGTATGAACCGGAACTGCCAAAGCGCAAATGGTGGAAGCTGTTCTAATAATTTTTATAATCTATAGTAATATTATATAAATATTATTTTTGGATATGTTATGATACCTTGTTAGAAAAATGTTGACAAGGAGAAAAGGCGCTTGATTAACACAGATTTTTGAGAAACAAATCCCCCTTTGCTCAAGAGGGATGATTTTTTTGTCCGTCAAAACCCGGATCTTGATAAAATCCATGTAACACAAAACATCATAAAATTATATATAAGATAAAAAAATTAACATAAAATTAATAGGTTTTTAATATATACACTATTGTTATAATGTTAATTTTGTGTCCGATAATGAGAAAAAAGTTTGTGTTCATCCGAAAGTTTTTCTGGTATATTAATGGAAGTAATAAAGAAGAATTATTATTCTATCAAATATTTTTTTATGCTGATATATTTTGATTAGAAAGGAACAAAATTATATAAACAAAAAATAAATTTGTAGGAAAAGGGTAAAAAAACATTTGTATTTTACAAGATCGGCGCGCGGTAATAGGTACAAGGTTTTATTTGCAGAATAGGAGTGTTTGATATATGAAATTGCTGATGCGAATATATTGCAAAATTGTACGTCATCATAAATACAGTTATTTTTCGGATGAATGTGTCCGTTGCGGCAAATTGAAATCTTCTGCATGGGAGCGGTTGAAAAATCACCAAAGTTGAGTTGTTTGGCATAAACGATTGAAAACGGCCCGCCTGATTTTTTCCGTACTTCGCTTATCAGGTGTATTTTTTCTTTTATTTGCTATTACAAAAATTTCTAATAAATTTTGGGGGTTATTAAAAGGCAATATATCGGACAAGGGATTTACGCGCCCTTGTCTTTTTTATTTAATATATAAAGTGCAGTTCGGCTATAAATCATATTGCATTCAGTATTAAGAAAATTCCTTAAAATCGGCCAAAATAACATTACATTAGCTTTGAATGAGTGAAAATGGTAAAATTGAATCGATTTTATAGAAAGCGTGGTAGTCAGATTGAAGGTACTATTTATTGGTGATATTGTCGGCTCGATCGGGCGGGAGGCGGTAGAAAAATATCTGCCGAAAGTAAAGAAAAAATATGAGCCTGATGTAGTGATTGCAAATGGAGAAAACGCAGCGGCGGGCAGGGGCATTACGCAAAAGATTTACCAGCAATTATTGCAAATGGGAATTGATGTCATTACAATGGGGAATCATACTTGGGACAACAAAGAAATTTTTGAATTCATTGACGAGGCGGAATATTTGATCCGCCCCGCAAACTTTTCGAAAGAGGCTCCAGGAAAAGGGGCTGTTCAAATCGAAAAAAACGGACATGTTTTGACCGTCATCAATTTGCATGGCCGCGTATTTTTACCTCCCCATGATGATCCGTTCCGGATGGCGGATGAATTAATCGAAGAAGCGAGAAAGATTTCTCCATTGGTTTTTATTGACTTCCATGGAGAAGCGACGAGCGAGAAAATAGCTTTTGGATGGTATGTGGATGGACGGGTTTCCGCGGTAGTCGGAACCCATACCCATGTTCAGACTGCGGATGCAAGAATATTTCCGGGCGGCACTGCATATATAACTGATGTAGGGATGACTGGACCATATGATGAAATTTTAGGAATGAAAAAAGAAGGAGTTCTTTACAAATTACAAACCAACATGCCTGCCCGATTCGAAGTGCCGAAATCGGGAAGAGATGTATTCAGCGGCTTTTTCGTGGACATTGATAATGAAACCGGAAAAGCCAATTACTGTGAAAGAATTTACATTAATGATGATTATCCTTTCCAGGGATAGCTCCCAAGTTTTTGCATGATTCCCTTCCAAAATGATTCTATTTTTCTGCTTCGCTGCATAAAATGTGCTACGGACACAAGTTCAAGTCCTTTGAATGAATGCCAAAAAGAAAGATTCATTCAAAATCATTAAAAAAGCAAGTATGGGGAGGAATAGCTGTGGATTCATTGAAAGTATCATCTCGCTCAAATCCAAATTCTGTAGCAGGCGCGCTTGTTGCGGTAATTCGTGAGCAAGGATATGCGGAAATGCAGGCTGTCGGTGCCGGTGCTCTGAACCAGGCGGTAAAGGCGGTAGCCATCGCCCGGGGATTTGTGGCACCGAGCGGAACAGACTTGGTTTGTTCGCCGGCATTTGCAGACATAAAAATTGGCGGTGAAGATCGTACTGCACTAAAACTGGTAGTTGAGAAACGCCAGCGATAAATCATTCAAAGTGGCGAAGAAGGGGCTGTCTGAAAACCAAAGTGGAACCCCCCTTCATAAAATGGGTGAACGGAGAAAAACAATGTTGTTTTTCTCCGTTATTTTTTGTTTTATATGGAAAACCAGCAACAATTTCAACAGAAATTCCAGATTTCACACAAATCCCTAAATAGTGACAAATCGTTGTCAAATGGATTTCAAACTTTTTTCAACGATGATTGATAACATAAATTCCGTCAAATCGATAGATGAAAAGGAGTGTTATATGTTGCAACGAATGGCGTCTGGAAGAATAGCGCTACTATTTTTCGCAATCTTCAGTCTTTTACTTTTATCAGCATGCGGAGACAAGAATGCAAACACCGATTCATCGGCGGAAAGGGGAGACGGTCCCAAAAGTGTAGCAATCGCATTGGGACACGGACTGGATTATTTGGGAGTGAACCCTTATGAAGATGGAAGGGAAAATACCGTTCTCAGGACAGTGCTTTTCGAACCGTTAGTTCTGGAAACTGAAACAGGCGTTTTTGAAGGGGCTTTGGCAGAATCATGGGATGTGGATGAAACGGGAACGAAGTGGACATTCCATTTGCGGAAAAACATCAAGTTCCATGACGGTACAGACTTCACGAGCAAAGCGGTCAAAGCGGCGTTCGAACACTATATGGCAGACCGTCAGTTGGCGCAACGCCTGGGGATCGCCCATATTACAATACCGGATGATTATACGGTGGAGTTTACTTTGAAACGCCCTTTCGCTCCGTTTTTAAATGTGGTGGGATCATTTCAATGCACGATTCCAAGCCCAACCTCTTTTGATGAAAAGGGCAATTTCGTTGAACCGATCGGAACAGGCCCTTATAAAATCAAAAGCCATTCTAAGGAACAGGTTGAATTTGTGGCCAATGATGATTATTGGAGAGGAAAGCCAAAAATCGATAATTTGACCGTTGTTTATATACCGGACCCGCAAACAACCATTTTGGCGCTGGAATCGGGGGAAGTGGATTTGATTGGCGCCGATGGCTATGGCATCCCATATTCAGAAATTAAAAGATTGCAAGAAAACAAGGATTTTAAAGTGATTGAAAATCCGGACAGCAGCTCGCTGGAATGGGTCGCTTTCAATATGTACAAAGCGCCTTTGAACGACAAAAAAGTCAGACAAGCCATCAACTATGCGCTCGATCGGGAAGAAATCGCCGAGTATGTTTATGAAGGATTTGCGACACCTGCCGCAGGACCGATCGGTTTTGACGACTCGATTCCTTGGGTTGATACGAGCATCAAAGGATATGAGCATGACCCTGAAAAAGCGAAACTACTATTGGCGGAAGCAGGATGGAAGGAAAAAAGTCCGGAAGGCTATTTAATGAAAGATGGCCAAGTGCTGGAAGTCAATTTCCTTATCCAATCGGACCGAACATGGAAACCGATGGGAGAAATCATTCAAAATCAGCTGAAAGAAATTGGAATTAAAGTGAATTTAGAAATGAGAGACAACAATCTGATCCGCGATTTGATCAAGAAGGGAGAATTTGATTTAGCTGGATTGGGAAGTTTGGGAAAAAGCACTGCGGATCCTTATTATTACTTCCAATATTATTTCACGACGAGAGGTCTCGGTACGGTCGTAAAAGGCAATGAAAAGCTGGATTCCTTGGTATCCGAGGTTGTGACAAATATCAATCAACAAGAAAGACAGGCCATTTATAACGGCATTCAACGGGAATTGATGGAAATTGTTCCTGGAGCATTTCTTGTGCATCCGACAAAAGTGACCATCATGAAAAAGGACATAGAGGGATGGGAGTTTGCAGGCACAATGGACCCGCTGCGCTACGTTTATAAATTATCTCGATGAGGTGTATTCAATGAAGGACAATCGACAAAACGCTTTTTTTGGACAACATCCGGAAAATGATCGGCATGCAGCAGAATTTCCGGGGGCGCATTGCGGTTTATTTGAAGCGTCTTTTATGGCCCCGTTATTTCCGAACAGCATCGCGCTGGTCATTGCGCCGCCATCTTGCACTTATCATGCCAAATGGATGGTATACCGTCGGTTAAGTTCCCCAAAAGGAGGAGTGGATAATCTTTTCTGCCTGAATTTAAGCCGGGAAGACCTGATTTTCGGGGTGGAGCCGGTGATCGAGGAAGCGCTGGAAGAATTGGATGAATGTTATCATCCGGAATTGATTTTTTTAATTACTACATGTACGCCGGAAATCATCGGTTTTGACGAATCCGCATTGACAGCGGCCAAACGTAAAATCAATGCCAAGGTGGTCGTCGTGAAAACGAACGGCTATGAATGCCTGCATCAGCAAAAGGGAAGCACCGATTTTCTGGATTCCCTCGTCAGCCTGATGAAGCCCGGAAAAACGCTGCTTTACAGCGCGAATATTCTTGGACTCAGATCCGCAAATATGGAGGAAGTGGAAATGGTCCGGGTTTTGGAACGGGGAGGAATTTCGGTAAATGCCCTTTTGCCGGGAACCCGATATATTGTGGACATCGAAAACGCTCCACGGGCCGCATTGAATATTGTTGCCGGAAAAATCGCCCTTCCTTTGGCGAAAAAGATGGAATCGGCATTTGGAATTCCATACATTTTTTTCGATTTTTCTTATGGCACCGAGAAAATCATTAAAGGATATGAGACGATATTCGATTTTTTCCATTTGGATTTGCCAAAGGAAATAGAACAGTTGTCAATTCAACATCACGAATTTCTCGAAAGCATGAGGCCAAAGCTCGAAGGGATTACCTTTGGCATCGGTTCGGTGGAAGGAAGCAATGTCGATGCAGCCATTTTTTATGCCTCCCTTGGCATGATACCGAAGTTTTTATTGACCCGGATGCCCATAGAAGAAGATGCGGATGTGCAAAAGATGAAACGGCTTGGCATTAAGATTCCGACGATTTTATTGAAAAAAGGCATGGATATGTATTCGATTATCGGACAATTTAAACCGCAATTATTTTTTGGCCATGCCCAGGCGGAAAAGCTAAGAAAGGAAAATGTCATCCAGTGCCATCCGGTCATCCACCGTTCCGGTCCAGGTTTTTCCGCTGTCCAACAAGAGGTGGCAAATGTGTCGAATTTGATTGAATGCAGAAAGAGCGTGGTTCCAAATGAGTAAAATTTCTTCTGTATTTTTGCCGGCCAATGAATACCTGGGGGTTTTATGGGCGTTATCCGGCGTCAAGGATGTCGCGGTCATCAATCATGGGACGGGAGGATGCAACTTTTTTGAATTTGCGACCGCTTCAGACCGGACGAAACGGCTCATCCATGACCGGTTTTGCTCGACGGGAATGGAAGCGGAAGATATTGCATTAAGCGGAGGCGAGGATAAGTTGAAGGCAGCCATTGAAGAAATGGCACAAAAAGGCGACTTTTCCATGATTGCCATCATCGCAAATCCCGTCTCTTCTCTCATAGGGGTAGACATAGAGGCCGTTGCCAAAGAAGCGGGGGAAAAAACCGGCATTCCGATTATTACCTTTGGAGATTCGGTTTGGCAGGAACAGGCCGAAAAGGGGATTGAATTGGCGCTTGTAAAATTGGTGGAGCATTTATGCGCCGATCAAAAAGACAAAGGGTTGACAAAAGAACCGTCATTTTCTGTCAACATCATTGGGCCCACAATTCAGACGTATAATTGGAAATCGGATAAAAAAGAGTTGTGCCGGCTGCTTTCATTTTTGGGGATGGAAGTAAAAACGGTCATACCATATGACACCACTACGGAAGAAATCAAGAAACTGCCCCAGGCAAACTTGAACATCGTGGCAACGGCGGCCGGGCTTCAGGCGGCAAAATATTTGGAAAGACATTTTCAAATCCCCTATATCTATGGATTGCCTTATGGCAAGAAAGGAACATTTGAATGGCTTCAGGAAATTGCCAAAATGACGAATAACCCGTTGCCGATGAAATGGATCAAAGAAGAAATGGCCTTTCCGGTTCACCATTATTTTGAACGGATTGCAGATGGCACTTTTTATCAAAAAGAATGGACGGTTGCTCTGGCATGTCCGCCGGTTATGGCAAAGAAAATGATTCAAATGGTGACGGAAGATTGGGAACTGCGGGTTGCAGCTGTCCGCCTGACAACAGTTCCAGAGAAAGAAGAGGCGGAAGAACTCGAATCTTTGTCTGTCCCGATGTATGTAACGCCTTCGGAACTTGAATGGAAGAAAATATTGCGGGAATGTCAGCCGTTCATTTTAATGGGGAGCGCAGAAGATCGGCTTCTGGCAAAAGAAATCCCGGTACATTTGAGAATTGTCGAACCGGCTTTTGATGTCTTTTCCTTCTTTGAAGGGACCCCTTTGGTAGGCTGGGAAGGTTTTAAATGCATGACGCAGCAGTTGCTGAATGAAATCAGCCGTTATGCAATAGTGTCGAAAAAATAATAGATAAGAGAGGGTTCGGTATGATTACAAACACAAAACCTATTAAACGCATCGCAATATACGGAAAAGGCGGAATCGGAAAATCGACGATCTCCGCCAACCTTTCCGCAGCATTGAGCGAACGAGGATTAAAAGTGATGCAAATAGGCTGCGATCCAAAAGCGGATTCCACCATGTATCTTGCCCGGGAAAAGGTGCCGACCGTATTGAATGTACTGAAAGAAAAAAAGAATGCCATTCAATTATCCGATTTTGTAAAGGAAGGCTTTAACGGGGTCCTGTGTGTGGAAGTGGGCGGCCCGACGCCGGGGGTCGGCTGTGCGGGACAAGGGATTATTGCGGCATTTCAACAGATGAAAAAATTAAACGCCATTGAAACTTATCAGCCGGATGTCGTGATTTATGACGTATTGGGAGATGTGGTGTGCGGCGGTTTTGCGGTTCCGTTGCGCGACGGCTATGCGGAGGATGTCTACATCATCAGCTCCGGAGAAAGGATGTCTTTATATGCCGCCTACAATATTTCCCGTGCCGTGCAAAATTTTCGGAGCCGGGGCTATGCGACATTAAAGGGGCTTATTTTTAATTCCAAAGGAGGAGAAAACGAAGTGCAGCGGGTACACGAAGCTTTGGAAGAAATCGGAACAAATTTGTTCCATAAGTTTCCAAGGGATCCGGTTGTCCAGCAATGCGAAAAAGAAAAAAAGACGGTGATCGAAGGGGCGCCAAACAGCAAATTGGCCAATGAATACCGGGAACTGGCAAGAAAAGTGATGGAACAATAATTGGAGTGGTGAATCCAATGATCATAAAACGAATTTTGATTCTTCCTGTCTTGCTATTGGTCATTTCCTTTCTCACCTTTTTGCTGACAAGCATCGTTCCGGGGGATATAGCAGAAGGCATTATTTTAAAACAAGGCGGACAGCCGACGGAAGAAACCGTTGCCGCAATGAATGAACAATTGGGGCTCGACCGGGGGCTGTTTGCCAGATATGGCCAATGGCTCATTCAGGCGCTTCAATTGGATTTAGGGACATCTTGGGTATCCGGGGAGCCTGTTGCCAAAGAATTGGCGGAGCGGATTGTTCCAACCCTCTGGCTGACGAGCGCTTCTTTGGTCATCAGTGTTTTGATTACAATGTTCTTTGGCACAGCCGCAGCATATTTTCGCGATACGGCCGTCGATAAAGCCATTCTGGGATTTTCGCTGATCATGAACTGTATTCCGGAGTTTTTATTGGCCTTTATCTTACTCTTTTTCTTCGCGTATAAATGGGATATTTTCCCTTTGGTCGGATACGGTTCATTGGAGCATCTCATATTGCCATCACTGGTATTGGGATTTGGCATCGGAGCCGGCAAAGCCCGTTTGCTGCGTTCAAGCATTCTCGACGCCATGAATTCAAATTACGTCGCAATGGCAAGGGCAAAAGGGCTGACAAAATGGCAAGCGCTGAAAAAACATGCCTTAAGGAACGCATTAATTCCCATTGTTACTTCTTTTGGAAGCACCGTCGGGTTTCTGCTGGGGGGTTCGGTCATCATTGAAAATATTTTTAACTGGCCTGGGCTTGGTAGACTGGCATTGCAGGCAATCAACAGCAGGGACATCCCGGTCCTCCAAGGTTATGTCTTGTTCGCCACCGTCTTTATCATCGGCATCTATTTGATTGTCGATTTGCTTTATATGTTGATCGATCCGAGAGTTTATGCAAAAAGGAGCAATATCCATGGCTGATGTGAAGAAAAAGATGAATGTCGGCTTACTATTGAGCGTCGCGACGATTGCTTGTTTATTTTTGGCGGCCATATTTGCCCACTGGCTTGCCCCTTATGATCCAAACGCAGGCGAATTGTCGGAACGGCTATTACCGCCAAGCAAAGAACATTGGTTTGGCACAGACCATCTGGGGAGAGACGTATTTTCAAGAATCCTTTTTGGCGCCCGGACGACCTTTCTTGTTGCCATATTGATTACTGTAGGCTGTTTTGTCATCGGCACGGCAGCCGGTGTAACGGCCGGCTATTTTGGAGGCTGGATTGACGGTATGATCATGCGGGCCGTCGATTTGCTTTCCGCCTTTCCCGGAAGGATCCTCGCATTGGTCATTGTCGGCATCATCGGTCCGGGGTTGATGAATTTGGCGATTGCCATGATTTTCACTTCTTGGGTCGGATTTGCCCGGATTGTCAGAGGGGTGACTTTATCAGTCCGGGAAAGGGAATTTGTTTTGGCGGCAAAATTGTATGGGCTCGGAAATCAAAAAATCATGTATAAGCACTTGTTGCCGAATGTGTTGCCTCAGCTTCTCGTCGTGATTGCATTAAATACCAGCTGGTATATGACGGCTCTTTCAGGTTTTTCGCTTTTGGGACTGGGAATTGAAGCTCCCCATGCAGAATGGGGGATGATGATCAGCGAAGCTAGGCCATATATGCGGGACTACGGTTATTTGTTGTTCTTCCCGAGCATGGCCATCATGATTGCCGTCACGGCTTTCACCATTCTCGGAGAAAAATTGAGGGATCGGTTTGATCCGAATTTTCATAGATGAAATTCAGGAGGGATTGGGATGAAACACCCGCTATTAGAAGTTGAAAACCTCTCCGTTTCATATCAAATGGAAAATAAACGGGTTCAGGTGGTAAGGGATCTCAGTTTTTCGATTGACAGGGGGGAAACATTGGCGATTGTGGGGGAATCGGGTTCCGGGAAAACGGCGACCGCTTTGTCCATCATCGGGCTGTTGCCGGATAACGGAAAAATCGACAAGGGAAAAATTTATTTTGATGGAAAACAATTGGCCGGACAAACAGAAAAAGAGTGGGTAGAGATCCGAGGGAAGAAAATTGCGATGATCATGCAAGATCCGATGAGCGCATTAAATCCGGTTTTGACGATTGGACGGCAAATGGAAGAAGTGTTTTTACTGAGAAGAAAAGAGAAAGTTAACAAAAAAAGGATTCGTCAGGAGTGCTTGTCTCTATTGGGCCTTGTCGGCGTGACAGAACCGGAGCTTAGACTGAATCAATATCCCCACGAACTGAGCGGAGGCATTCTGCAAAGGATCACGATTGCCATCGCTCTGGCGGGCAAACCGGATTTGCTTATTGCGGATGAACCGACAACGGCGCTGGACGGCATCATCAAAAAACAGATTTTATCATTGCTGGCCGACCTTCAAAAACAACTGAATTTATCCATTTTGCTAATTACCCATGACTTGGCCGAAACTGCCACACTGGCTGATAAAGTACTGGTCCTGTATGCCGGAAAGGCGGTGGAATACGGGAAGGCGGACCTTGTGCTGAAAGAACCGCAGCATCCATATACAAAATCATTATTGAAAGCGGTTCCGACCATGGATTTGGATAAAAACATCCCCTTGTTCGCTTTGAAAGGCCAGCCTCCGAAACCCGGCCATCTTCCTCCTGGCTGCGCCTTTCATCCGAGATGTCCCATTGCTGAGGAAAAATGCAAAAAGGATGATGCATTGAATGGTTTGAAGGAACCCGGTCCATATGGCCGGTATGTCTCTTGTATCCGTCCGAAGGAAGAAAGGAAGAAACTGCTTTCTGCAATAAAATTGAAGCCGGAAAGAAGCAGCAAAATCACAAATATTTTTTCGGGAGAGAATGGGGCGCCCATATTAGAAATTCATGATTTGAAAAAGCACTTTAAAGCGGGCAATTTCCTTTCAAGAAAAGTGATAAAAGCGGTGGATGGAATCAGCTTTACCGTAAACAGCGGACAAATTACCGCCATCGTGGGGGAAAGCGGCAGCGGTAAATCCACTTTGTGGAAAACCATTGTCGGTCTTCATCAAGCAACAGGAGGAGAAGTTTATTATTTGGGGAAAAAGTTAAAAACGATGAAAGACAAACGCGCATTCTATCAACAAGTAGGGTTCGTTTTTCAAAATGCAAGCGCCAGTTTTAATCCCCGGATGACCGTCGGCGAATCCATCCTGGAGCCGTTGCGTGCGGCAAAATGGAATCCTAAGGAACGGAATGGGCGTTTGGAAAGATTGTTTGAATTGGTCGGCCTGCCAATGGAAAAAAGGAACGCATATCCCAACGAGCTGAGCGGCGGTCAACAACAGAGGGCGGCGATTGCCCGCGCCCTTTCCGTCAATCCGAAAATCATGATCTTGGATGAGCCGGTTTCATCATTGGATGTGTCGATACAAGCGCAAATCATCAATTTATTAAAAGAATTGCAAGAAAAATTGCAAATAAGCATGCTTTTTATTTCCCATGATTTGCCGCTCGTCCGCTATTTTGCCGACCAGGTGCTTGTCATGCATCATGGAAAACTGGTGGAACGGGCAAAATGCGAAGAATTATTTGCCCATCCAACACATCCTTATTCCGAAAAATTAATCCGCGCATTCCTGCCTTCCGAGGAAAAAAATAAAACGGTACATCTCCTTTGCCATTCCAGCCATTCTGAAATGTCCGGGAAGTCGTTACAAAATCGTGAACGAACGCTTCCGTCAAAGGTCTGAAATTGAAAATAAATGACGATTTTTCGTATTTCATGCATTTCGATTCATGTTATATTTAAATAAGAAAAAGGTATGTAATGAAATGTTTTTTAAGGAGATGTTAAAATGTTACATCAGCTTTCATGGAAAGTCGGCGGGCAACAAGGGGAAGGTATTGAAAGCACAGGCGAAATTTTTGCGATGGCCATGAACCGTTTGGGTTACTACCTCTATGGCTATCGGCATTTCTCCTCGCGCATTAAAGGAGGACATACAAACAATAAAATCACTGTGCGTCCAACGCCTGTCCGCGCCATAGCGGATGATTTGGATATTTTGGTGGCGTTCGACCAGGAAACGATTGAAGTCAATTACAAGGAATTGACGGAAGATAGCATCATTTTGGCCGACAGCAAATTTGAACCGGTCAATCCGGAAGATTCCAAAGCTCCCCTATTTGCTGTTCCATTTACGGAAATCGCTTCCGAGCTCGGCACTTCATTAATGAAAAACATGGTAGCGATTGGTTCAACCGCTGCTTTATTGAACTTGCCGATTGAAAATTTCCAGGAAGTCGTGGATGAAATTTTTGGCCGCAAAGGGGAAGAAGTGGTCAAAAAGAATATGGAAGCGATTCGGCGGGGCTATGAAGCCACTTGTGAACTCATTGGCGATAAAGTTGGAAAATGGGAATTGGAGCCCGCGGACGGCAAACGCCGCCTCTTCATGATTGGCAATGATGCGGTCGCGTTGGGTGCGATTGCCGCCGGAGCGCGATTTATGGCAGCCTATCCAATTACGCCAGCTTCTGAAATTATGGAATATTTGATTAAAAAGCTTCCGAAGTTTGGTGGTACGGTCATCCAAACGGAAGACGAAATTTCCGCCTGCACAATGGCAATCGGCGCCAACTATGGCGGTGTCCGAGCCTTCACAGCTTCAGCGGGGCCGGGCTTATCCTTGATGATGGAATCCATCGGTCTATCCGGCATGACGGAACAGCCGCTTGTCATCGTGGATACACAGCGGGGCGGTCCATCAACGGGGCTTCCAACAAAACAGGAACAATCCGATTTGATGGCAATGCTTTACGGCACACATGGGGAAATTCCAAAAGTGGTGATTGCGCCTTCCACAATTGAAGAAGCCTTTTACGATACAATCCAGGCATTCAACATAGCGGAAGAATTGCAATTGCCTGTCATTGTCATGACGGACTTGCAATTGGCTCTAGGCAAGCAGACTGCAGAGCCTTTCGATTATTCAAAAATTGAAATCCGCCGGGGAAAATTGAATCTCGGGGAATTGCCTGAAAAAGATCCGAAAGAAGATTTCAAACGGTTCGAAGTGACGGAAGACGGCATTTCTCCTCGCGTTTTGCCGGGGCAACTCCACGGCATTCATAAAGTGACGGGAAATGAACACGATGAGACAGGAAAACCTGCGGAAGCGCCATTAAACCGCAAAGCCCAAATGGACAAGCGTTTGCGCAAATTGAATTATGTGAAATTCAAAGATCCGGTTTATGTGGATGCTCCGCATGAAGAAGCGGATGTATTAATCGTCGGCTTTAATTCCACAAGGGGTGCCATTGAAGAAATACGGCCGCAATTGGATGGAGAGGGAATCAAAACAAACCATGTGCATGTGCGCTTGATCCATCCATTCCCTGCAAATGAATTAAGACCTTTTGTCGACCGTGCGAAAAAAATCATCGTTGTGGAAAACAACGCGACAGGGCAATTGGCTAATATTTTAAAAATGAATATCGGAGCTCACGATAAAATATACAGCATCACAAAATATGACGGCACTCCATTCCTGCCCCGTGAGCTAAAAACTCGTGTAAAGGAGTTGCTTGACTGATGGCAACATTCAAAGATTTTCGCAACAACGTAAAACCGAACTGGTGCCCAGGATGCGGAGACTTCTCCGTTCAGGCCGCCATTCAGAGGGCGGCTGCCAATGTGGGCATCGAACCGCATGAGTTGGCAATCGTTTCAGGCATCGGCTGTTCAGGACGCATCAGCGGATATATCAATGCCTATGGATTCCATGGTACACACGGACGCGCATTGCCAATCGCCCAAGGATTAAAAATCGCCAACCGCAATTTGAACGTCATTGCAACCGGAGGCGACGGCGACGGTTATGCAATAGGCATGGCCCATACCGTTCATGCCATCCGCCGGAATATTGATATCACTTATATTGTCATGGATAACCAAATTTACGGCTTGACAAAAGGGCAAACTTCGCCGCGTTCAGCATACGGCTTCGTGACAAAATCGACACCATACGGCTCCAAAGAGACTTCCATCAAGCCGGTCGAACTCGCATTATCCGCAGGGGCGACTTTTGTGGCCCAAGGATTCTCATCTGATATCAAAGAATTGACTGCGATTATCGAAGCGGGAATCCAACATAAAGGATTCGCTTTCATCAACGTCTTCAGCCCTTGCGTCACATACAATAAAATCAATACGTATGAATGGTTTAAAGAACACTTGACAAAATTAAGCGATATTGAGGGCTATGATCCTCGAAACAGGGATCTTGCGATGCAAACAGTGATGGAAAAAGACGGGCTTGTGACTGGAATCGTATATCAGGATCCTGAATCTGTGCCATATGAAGAACGGATTGAAGGTTTCTCTGAAAAACCGCTTGTGGAAGCGGATTTGACAATCAGCGAAACACAATTTAACGAGCTGGTGAAAGAATTTATGTGATATAAGGAAATGAATGGTGATTATATTTTGGTAAAATAAAGCAAAGGCAATTGCAAGTACCATCCGACGGAAGTGCTGCATTCCGGCAGTTCTTTTGTTGATGGTACTTCATTATTTTTATGGCATGAACAAAATTTCCTAGGAAATTCTTTTTGCATGAATCAACCGATTTTTTTTATTTTCATTTGAAATTCTTTTTCTAAAAGCTAAAAAAAGGGTAATATGGATGATAGCAAGAACGGAAATTGAATAAAATTCGGTAAAGAAATCGAGGTCTTTCCATTGGACAATATCATTGATTTCATTTCCTTAAAAAAGAAAAAACAAGAGGAACAAATGTTGAAGCTGTTCCGCAAAGCAAATTCTTTTCAAAATCGCGAACAAATTGATAAGCTTGTAGATGATAAAAAACTGACAGTAGAAGACCATAAAAACTTTCTCGCTTTCTTGGGGTTTTTAAATGAAAAAGGCATTGAACCGACCGGGCTCTTCAAATCGGTATTGAAAATGTCAAAACATCGCTTCGAACAGCAATATGCGGTGAATTGGCATGCCGTTGTCGAATATTGCATGATTTTCTTAGCGATTTTAAAAGAAAAGGATCAGCGACAATATGACCTTTTTTTATCGGAACGATAAATATGTCAAAAAGTGCATATTGTATGATTCTTATTGTCCTGGCGATCAAGTTTTCGTTATAATATTAAAATGGGATTCCTCTTTGAATCCAGGAGAAAGGAGTTATTCATAATCAATGAACGAAGAACAACGTTTAGCGAATAATCAGGCGGTCCAGCCAAAGCCGCAAAAAACCGAAAAAGATTACAGCAAATATTTTGAACGGGTCATTACCGCTCCTTCTTTAAAAGAAGCGAAAAAACGCGGGAAAGAAGAAGTGAAATATTATAAAGATTTCACCATTCCGGAAGAACTTGAAGGAATGGGGAAAGGGCGCAAATTTTATATTCGCACATATGGTTGCCAAATGAATGAACACGATTCTGAAGTAATGGCCGGCATCTTTATGCAGCTCGGTTATGAACCGACGGAAACGGTCGAAGATGCGGATGTCGTGCTTTTAAATACATGTGCCATTCGGGAAAATGCGGAGAATAAAGTGTTTGGCGAACTCGGGTTGCTTGCAAAATATAAACGCGAAAAGCCAGACATGCTTCTTGGCGTATGCGGATGCATGTCCCAGGAAGAATCCGTTGTCAATAAAATTTTGACACAATATCAACATGTCGACATGGTGTTTGGCACCCATAACATACACCGCTTGCCATATCTCTTAAAAGATGCGTACATGTCCAAAGAAATGGTCATAGAAGTTTGGTCAAAAGAGGGGGACGTGATTGAAAACCTTCCGAAGGCCCGTCATGGCTCCATCAAAGCGTTTGTGAACATTATGTACGGCTGCGATAAATTCTGCACATACTGCATCGTTCCATATACGCGCGGAAAAGAGCGCAGCCGCAGACCGGAAGAGATTATCCGGGAAGTAAGGGAACTTGCGGCCAAAGGCTATAAAGAAGTAATGCTTCTTGGCCAGAACGTAAATGCATACGGAAAAGATTTCACGGATATCGACTATCGCCTCGGCGATTTATTGGATGAACTGCGCAAAATTGATATTCCGCGCATCCGTTTTACAACGAGCCACCCTCGCGACTTTGACGATCATTTAATCGAAGTCCTTGCAAAAGGCGGAAACTTGGTGGAACACATTCATTTGCCGGTTCAATCCGGATCCAATGAAATTTTAAAAATCATGGCCCGCAAATATACGCGCGAGCAGTTCTTGGAGCTCGTCCGGAAAATTAAAGCGGCCATTCCGAATGTGGCATTGACAACGGACATCATCGTCGGTTATCCGAATGAAACGGAAGAACAGTTCCAGGAAACACTTGATTTATATCGTGAAGTGGGCTTTGAATCCGCCTTCACATACATCTATTCGCCGCGCGAAGGAACACCGGCGGCAAAAATGAAAGACAACGTGCCATTGGAAGTGAAAAAAGACCGTTTATATCGCCTAAACCAGCTGGTGGAAGAATTTTCTCGGGAGGCGTTGAAAAAATACGAAAACCAAATTGTCGAAGTGCTTGTTGAAGGGGAAAGCAAAAAGCGCAGCGATGTATTGGCCGGCTACACGAGAAGAAATAAACTTGTGAACTTTGTAGGGCCAAAAGAATTGATTGGCCAATTGGTAAAAGTAAAAATTACGAAAGCGAGCTCATACTCTTTGCGCGGTGAATTTGTGGAAGTAGTAAAACGAGATGAGGTGGAAGTATAATGGCAACCAAACTTTATACAAGAGATGAAATTGTGGAAAAAGCGAAAGAAATTGCCCATATGATCGCCCAAACGGAAGAAGTGGAATTTTTCAAAAAAGCCGAAGCGCAAATCAATGAAAACCAATTTGTCCGTGAAAAAATCGCCAGTTTAAGATCGCTCCAGAAGCAAGCGGTGAACTTCCAACATTTAGGTAAAGAAAAAGCGTTAAAACTGGTTGAGAAAAAAATTGAAGAGATTGAAAAAGAGATCGATGAAATTCCGGTTGTCCAACAATTTAAACAATCCCAGCTGGAAGTTAATGAATTGCTGCAGCTGGTTTCCAATGCCATTGCAACGACGGTCACTAACGATATTATTGAATCAACCGGAGGCAATCTGTTGACGGGCGAAACCGGTTCAAAAGTCAAAAATTCAAGCCCCGGAAGCTGCTCTTGATGAAAGCTACGAGGAAAATCAGGCAATGATTTTCCAGTAGCTTTTTCTTTTCGTTCATAACATTTTACAGGAAATGAAGCCCTCATTTCCGTTTCCTTTGGGGGATAAAAAATTGCCGCAAACCGTAACACTTTTTCGGCTCCTTTAATACTATATGTTTGTTAGGCGAATGCACTATTGAAAACTGGGAGATTCACCGGCCGGCATTGACAAATTTCGTTGAAAACAAAATTGATATTTCACCAATTGGGCATTAGCCGCATACAATAGTGCGACGAGATGTAAAGGAGGAAAAAGTGTGAAACGTTTGCGTCAAATCGTGACAAAAGCGGTGATCGCAAAGGGGAAAAAACGTACGGAATCCAGTGAAATGCTTCGTCCGCCGAACACGCCGACAAGCATTCTGGGATGCTGGGTGATCAACCATCACTATTCCGCGAAAAAAGTCGGAAAATATGTAGAGGTTTCCGGCAAATTCGATGTAAACGTATGGTATGCTTACAATAACCATTCCAAAACGGCTGTTTACACTGAAACGATTCCATATAAAGACAGAATCAAATTGCATTACCGCGATGAAGAGATTATCAATGATTCAAATGAAGTGCACGTGAAAGTGCTGCAGCAGCCGAACTGCATCGAAGCGATCATCAATCAAAGAGGCGACTGCTTCAACATCGTCATCGAACGCGAATTTTTGGTTGAAGTGATTGGT
This sequence comes from Ureibacillus terrenus, assembly GCF_006569205.1. Classification (GTDB taxonomy): domain Bacteria; phylum Bacillota; class Bacilli; order Bacillales_A; family Planococcaceae; genus Ureibacillus; species Ureibacillus terrenus. The sequence goes on along the minus strand of NZ_VIGD01000001.1, from coordinate 359,257 downwards.
GAAACAAAAGTTGTCGTTTCTGTACATCCGATTGAATTTGAAGAAGAATGGAATTTCGACGATGACGATGATGAAGATGAATCATCCAGCTCATCATCCTCTTCAAGCTTATCAGAAGAATTCGATTATAAAAATAAAAAATCCGCCGACGACTCCTCTTCATTTCAATAATCTTCACTGAGAGCACCATCAAAGGACCAAAAGGATGGTGCTCTAATGTTTAGAAAAAGCTTCCGTTCACGGTTATCGCAATAATTTTTGCCGTGTTATAATACTTTTTAGAGAATTTTAAGCGGGGGAAAACCATGACTACATATACACCAATGATGCAACAATATTTGGCAATAAAAGCGGAATATGAAGACGCCTTTCTCTTTTTCCGGTTAGGCGATTTTTATGAAATGTTTTTTGATGATGCCATTAAAGCGTCGCAAATACTGGAAATTACATTGACAGGACGTGATGCGGGTGGTGATGAACGGGTGCCGATGTGCGGCGTTCCGTATCACTCCGCCCAAAGCTATATTGAAACCTTGGTATCCAAAGGGTATAAAGTGGCGATTTGCGAGCAGGTGGAAGACCCGAAGCAGGCGAAAGGCGTTGTCAAGCGCGAAGTGATTCAGGTCATCACCCCTGGGACGCTGGTGGAAGGAAAAACGATCGATAATAAATCCAATATTTTCATCGGCTGTGCCGAACGGTTATCCGAACAGGAGTTTGCTTTTGCTTATTTGGATGTTTCCACGGGGGAAGCAAACTCCTTCCTGATTGAGGGCGGCACGAAGGGGCTCTTCCAGCAGCTGCAAGCGTACAATATCCGGGAGCTCGTGGTGACGGAGGAGTTAAAACTGCTTCTTCAGGATCAGGCGGCCAATCTGGGCATCGTGTTGTCCATTGAAAATGAGGAAATGGGTGAGGAGAAAGCAGGCAAATATTTAATTCATTTGCCAAAAAAATGTTATGGCGCTGCGAAATATTTGCTGCAATACATTGAGCGGACGCAAATGCGTTCCTTATCCCATATCCAGCCTTTTACATATACCGAAGCGAAGCAATATTTGCAAATCGATGCCAATTCCAAACGTAATTTGGAATTGCTGCAATCCATCCGGGGCAAAGACCAGAAAGGGACGCTATTATGGATTTTGGATGAAACGGTTACGGCGATGGGCGGAAGAAAACTCAAGCAGTGGCTTCATCAGCCTCTCGCAAACCGGACCTTGATTGAAGAAAGATTGGATATTGTGACGGATTTAATCGACGATTTTTTCTTGCGGGACGAGTTGCGGGAGTTGTTAAAACAGGTTTACGATTTGGAGCGCCTTGCAGGCCGGGTTGCTTTTGGCAACGCGGGAGGAAGGGACTTGGCGCAGCTGCGCGAATCATTGAGACAAGTTCCTGCCATTAAAGAAAAACTCATTGAAAGCAATAAAGAAACACTGGTGACGCTTGCGAACAAAATGGATGCATGCGAAGATATCGAACAATTGCTTTCCAAGGCCATCACCGACCAGCCTCCCGTGGCCATCAAAGACGGGGACGTCATCCGGGAAGGATACAGCAAGGAACTGGATGAATTGCGTTATATCGCTCGGAACGGAAAAGATTGGATTGCCCAGCTGGAACAAAAAGAGCGTGAACGGACAGGCATAAAAAATTTGAAAATCGGCTTCAACCGCGTTTTCGGCTATTATATTGAAGTGACAAAATCCAATCTTTCCAATGTGGATTATAACCGATATCATCGGAAGCAGACCCTTGCCAATGCAGAGCGTTTCATTACGGAAGAACTGAAAGAAAAAGAAACGCAAATTCTTCACGCGGAGGAGCAAAGTTTGGCCCTTGAATATGAACTGTTTGTGGAATTAAGGGAACAATTGAAGGCCTATATTCCACGCGTGCAGCAGCTTGCTTCGCTGATCAGCGAATTGGACGTGTACTTAAGCTTTGCGGCAGTATCCGAAAAATATCATTTCACAAGGCCGAAATTCCATGATGGAAAAGGCATCAAAATCATCGCCGGAAGACATCCGGTCGTCGAAAAAATGTTGAATAAACAAGGGTATGTACCGAATGATTGCGTATTGACGGAAGAGAAAAATATGATGCTCATTACCGGGCCGAACATGTCTGGGAAAAGTACTTATATGCGGCAAGTGGCGCTCATTGTCATCATGGCGCAAATGGGCTGCTACGTACCTTGCGACGAAGCGGAATTGCCGATTACCGACCAAATTTTCACCCGGATTGGAGCAGCGGACGATTTGGCATCCGGACAATCCACGTTCATGGTGGAAATGCTTGAAAGCCAGAACGCCATTACCAATGCGACGGAAAGAAGTTTGTTATTGTTCGACGAAATTGGACGGGGCACATCCACATACGATGGTATGGCCCTTGCCCAGGCGATGATGGAATATATCCATGACCATATCGGAGCGAACACCCTTTTCTCCACCCATTACCATGAACTGACGGCATTGGAAGAAGAGCTCGGACGCCTGCAGAATGTCCATGTGAGCGCAATAGAGAAAAATGGCAATGTGGTGTTCCTGCATAAAGTTAAAAAAGGCGCGGCGGACAAGAGCTACGGTGTCCATGTCGCGAAACTGGCCGACATGCCGCAGGAAATCATCGACAGGGCGCAAAGGCTGCTCGAACAATTCGAATCCCAGCAATTGGACCATCCGATGCCCCGGAAGAAGGAAGAAGCTCTTCAGCTTTCTTTGTTTGAAGAAGAACCGAAACCGGAGAAAAATGAGCTGGAATCAAATGAAAAAGAAGTTCTGGAACGGTTGCAAAGCGCCGATATCGTTTCGATGACGCCGATCGAAGCCATGAATCTATTATATCGATTGCAGCAATCGTTAAAAAAATAGGGAGGGATACCGATGGGCAAAATCCGGATCATGGATGAATGGCTGTCCAATAAAATCGCGGCTGGAGAAGTGGTGGAAAGGCCGGCATCCGTTGTGAAAGAGCTTGTGGAAAATGCCATAGACGCCGGAAGCACCTCCATTGAAGTTTTTCTTGAAGAAGCCGGGCTTTCCTCCATCCAGGTGATCGACAACGGAAGCGGCATGGATGAAACCGATGCCCAATTATGCTTTTCACGCCACGCGACATCGAAAATATCCAAGGAACAGGATTTATTCCGCATCCGCACCCTGGGATTCCGCGGGGAAGCTTTGGCGTCCATCGCCGCGGTCTCCAAACTGAAACTGGTGACTTCCGACGGGGAATCGGGCATTGAATTGGAGCTGGAAGGAGGAACCATTGTTTCCAAAAAGCCCGGCCCCCTCAGAAAAGGGACGGAAATTACCGTTTCCCAATTGTTTTACAATACACCGGCAAGGCTGAAGTATTTAAAAACCATCCAAACGGAACTTGGGCATTCCATCGATTTAATGAACCGCCTCGCCCTTGGTTATCCAAATATTTCCTTCAAACTTGTCCATAACGGAAGCACCATCCTTCAAACGAATGGCAGGGGGAACGTCCAACAAGTGCTGGCCGCCATTTATGGGGTGCAGAATGCGAAAAAAATGATTCCTTTCCGCGGCGAAACAAAAGATTATACAATCCATGGCTATGCGACGCTGCCGGAAGTGACGAGGGCATCGAAAAACTACATTTCCATTTTTGTCAATGGACGATGGGTAAAACATTATGTCATCCAAAAAACCATCATTGATGCATACCATACTTTTCTGCCCATCGAGCGGTATCCCATCGTGGTCTTGTACATTGAAGGCGACCCTTATTTGACGGACGTCAATGTGCATCCCGCAAAACTGCAAATCCGTCTCAGCAAAGAGGAAGATTTGCTGCCGCTGATTGAAAACACCATCCGAAATGCCATCAGGGAGCACATGAATGTTCCATTGGCCCAGAAAAAAGAAAAGAAGGCGCGGCCATACAGCGAACAGATGAATATTTGGAAGCAGCCGTCCATCGATGGAACCAAATTCCATTCCATCGTGGAGCGCTTGACCGGAGAAGCGTCCGTCGTAAATGAAAGCACCGCGGCAGAGATGAAAGGGGATCCCGCTACAGAGGTACAAACAGAGGAATGGACATACCAAAAAGACGAAGATGCCAAGGATAATGGGGATGAAGAAATAAAGGATATGGCAGCCAAAAATGGATTGGATGAGCCTCTAACTTCGGAAGGGCGGATTGATCAACAGAAGAAGGAGCCCTTCCCTGACCTCGAAGTGGTCGGCCAAATACACGGCACATATATCGTGGCACAAATGGAAGACGGGTTTTATTTAATCGATCAGCATGCCGCCCAGGAACGGATCAAATATGAATATTTTAAAGAAAAAGTGGGGGAAGTGGATCCGAATGAGCGGCAATCGCTGCTTTTGCCGTTAACGTTCCATTACTCCCAGGATGAAGCATATATTTTAAAAGAAAACCGGAAGGCGCTCGAAGAAGTGGGGGTTTTTCTTGAAGATTTCGGCCCGTCTTCATTTGTCGTAAGGGAGCATCCGACATGGTTTCCAAAAGGATTCGAACAGGAAATCATCGAAGAATTAATTGAGCAAGTTTTGAAAACGAGAAAAACCGATGTGAAAAAACTGAGGGAAGAAGCCGCCATCATGATGAGCTGCAAGCGTTCCATCAAAGCGAACCAGTATTTGACAAAAGAGCAGATGGAAGCGCTCATTGGGGACCTGCGCAAAGCGGAAAACCCGTTTACATGCCCCCATGGCCGCCCCGTGATGATTCATTTCTCTTCTTACGAAATCGAAAAAATGTTTAAAAGGGTCATGTAAGAGGAAGAGGCATACTTGGAAAAGGGGAGATCGGATGTTTTCATATAAAGAACGCCCAGAAATGTTGCGTCTATTGAACAACTATTCTTTTGATGTGCTGGTGATTGGCGGCGGCATTACGGGCGCGGGGATTGCCCTCGACGCCGCCTCAAGGGGCCTTTCCGTGGCACTGGTGGATATGCAGGATTTTGCAGCGGGCACTTCCAGCCGTTCGACGAAATTGATCCACGGAGGTCTCCGCTATTTAAAACAACTGGAATTCCGCCTTGTTTCGGAAGTGGGGCGGGAGCGGGAAATCGTTTATGAAAACAGCATCCATGTCACAACTCCCGAAAGAATGCTCCTTCCCATTTACAAAGATGGCCCGTTAGGGAAATGTTCCACTTCCATCGGATTAAGAATCTATGATTCATTGGCCAACGTCCGCAAATCTGAACGGCGTCAAATGCTTTCAAAAAAAGATGCCCTTGAACTCGTCCCGTTTTTGAAAGAGGACGGTTTGCTCGGCGCAGGCTACTATGTGGAATATAAAACGGATGATGCGAGACTGGTCCTTGAAGTGATCAAGAAAGCTGTGGAATATAAAGCCATTTGCTTGAATTATGCCCGAGTAACGGATTTTGTATATGAAAATAATCGCATTGTTGCCGCGAAAGTTCGCGATGAAATTTCCGGGGAAACAATAACAATTCATGCCGCTCAAATTGTGAATGCCGCAGGTCCTTGGGTTGACGAAGTGTTAAAGAAAGACGTCCACAATGATAGAAAAAGAAAAGCTTTGAAATTGACAAAGGGCGTTCATATCGTGTTTGATCAGGCGGTTCTACCTTTGCGGCAAGCCATCTATTTTGATGTGGACGATGGCCGTATGGTCTTTGCCATTCCAAGAAATAACAAAGTTTATGTCGGCACAACCGATACCTTTTATGAAGGGGACCCGATCCGGCCGGTTGCGGACAAAGAGGATATCCAATATTTATTAAATTCCCTTCGTGCAATCTTTCCGGTTCTTTCTCTTCATGAACATGATGTGGAATCCTCCTGGGCCGGGATTCGTCCTCTAATATATGAAAAAGAATCACAGCCTTCCGCGATATCCAGGAAAGATGAAATCTGGACTTCCCGAAGCGGCCTCATGACCATTGCCGGAGGGAAACTGACCGGATACCGGAAAATGGCCGAAAAAATTGTGGATCAAATTGTAAAAAAACATCGATTCCGGCATGCCACGGGATGCAAAACGAAAAAATTATCTTTATCAGGCGCGGAAGGACTGCGCTCCTCCAATTTCGAGGATTTTATAAATCGAAAGGCTTTGGAGGGGACAAAGGCGGGGTTAACTTTTGAGGAAGTAAAACGGCTCGCCAAAATGTATGGAACCAATGTGGACCGGGTTTTGGCTTACCTGGATTCGGAAGAATTGCCCGATTCCCTTCCGAAATCGTTGTACGCCCAGCTCCTTTATAGCATTGATTATGAAATGGCATACACGCCGGCCGATTTCTTCATCCGCAGGACCGGCCTCATGTTTTTTGACATCCCGCAAGTGGAGAAAACAAAAGAGGCAGTGATCGATATAATGGGCAAAAGGATTGGCTATTCTGAAGATGAAAGATTGTTTTATACCATGCAATTAAACCAGTTTATTCAAGATGCGAAGGGTGATTTTATTGAAAGTGGCGCGATGGTTTGAGATGAGCGACGGACAAAAAATCTATACAAGGATTTATGAACAGGAAAATCCGATAGGGGACTTTTATATCCTTCATGGGATGGGGGAGCATGGAGGGAGATATGATGACTTCGCCAACTTCCTCCATCTGGAAGGATACCGGGTAATCGTACCCGACCATCGCGGCCACGGAAAAACGGGGGAAGTGAGCGGAAAGCTTGGCTATTTTTGCGATGATGACGGCTTTGAACGGGTCGTGGAAGATGTCTATGAGATTGTCAATCAAACGATGAACAAAGAGGCCCCCCGCATAATCTTTGGCCATAGCATGGGCTCTTTTTTGGCAAGAAGATTCATTCAACTTCATTCCAGCCTGGTCCATCAATGCATTTTGTGCGGAACCGGCGCGACGACCGCTTTGCATTATATCGGCAACCTGCTCGCCAAATCCCTTATACGAATGCAGGGTAAAGAAATGGAAAGCAAATGGATGAATGAGTTGGCTTTCTCAAGTTTCAACAAACAATTTGAAAACCCGAAGACCCCTTTTGATTGGCTGACTAGTGATGGCCAGGCGGTGGAGAGCTATATCAATGATCCATATTGCGGATTTGTTCCGACCCATCAATTTTTTAAAGATTTGACCGACGGGCTCTTGCTGATCAGCCGCAAAGAGGAAAATAAAAAAATCCGCAAAGATTTGCCTGTTCTTTTGATCAGCGGTGCTGCCGATCCGGTTGGAAATAATGGAAAAGGCGTGTTTCAGGTGGCGGAACAATTGACGGAGGCTGGCCTGGAGCATGTCGCGGTTCATCTTTTTGAGGGCATGCGCCATGAAATATTGAATGAACGAAGCAAAGAGTTAGTATATAAAGTAATAAAACGGTGGTTAAAGAAATGGAACGACAAAAGCTGATTGATGTGGTCGCCATCGTTGGTCCGACCGCTTCAGGAAAAACCGCGCTCAGCATCAAAATGGCCAAAGCCTTTGACGGCGAAATCATCAATGGGGACTCGATGCAAGTCTATAAAGGGCTTGATATCGGAACCGCCAAAATCCGTCCGGAAGAGATGGAAGGGATTCCCCACCATTTATTGAGCTTTAAAGAACCTGATGAAAGTTTTTCCGTAGCGGAATATCAACGGCTGGCGAGACAAAAAATAAAAGAGATCCATAGCAGAAGGAAGTTGCCGATCATTGTCGGCGGCACAGGTTTGTATATTCAGGCGGTATTATACGATTTTCAATTTACCGGAGAAAAGGCCGACAAAGAAGCCCGAAAAAAATATTATGAAGAGCTCGCGAAAATCGGACCGGAAGCCATGCACAAAAAACTTGCCGCGCTCGATCCGGAAACGGCGAAAAAAATTCATCCGAACAACACCCGACGCGTCATCCGGGCATTGGAGCTGATCGAGCTTCATGGGGTTTCCCGGCAATCGGAAGAATTGAACCGCGGAAACATACCGCTATACAATCATTTCATCATCGGCATGAACATTGACCGCGAAGAATTGTATCGGCGCATCAATGAACGGGTAGACTTGATGATGGAGCAGGGCTTGCTTGAGGAAGTCCGAAGTTTATGGAAAAAAAATATCCGGAATGTCCAATCCGTCCAAGCGATTGGTTACAAAGAGCTGTATGACTATTTGGATGGAAAAATTTCTTTGGAGGAGGCGGTGGAGCAAATCAAACAAAATTCCCGCCGGTACGCAAAAAGGCAAATGACTTATTTCCGAAACAAAATGGATGTCCAATGGATAGGAAATGATTGGGAAAGTATTATAAAAATGTCTAAATTTTTTTATAATAAAGAAGGAAATTAGGATCAACCTATCGAATATTTTACATTAGAGAAAAAAATAGATGAGGTGTGCGGTGTGAAATCAATAAATTTACAAGATACTTTTTTAAACAATTTGCGCAAAAGCAATACTTTCGTAACGGTCTTTTTATTAAATGGTTTCCAATTGAAAGGAACAGTCAAGTCCTATGATAATTTTACGGTGTTAATCGAATCGGAAGGCAAACAGCATTTAATTTATAAACATGCCATTTCAACGTTTTCGCCATCCAAAAATGTTTCGATTCAACCAGAAGAATAATTTCCAAAGAAATCGGCGGTTTTCTGCTCGCCGATTTTTATTTTGTCAATTATAATAAAGAGAATCAGATTAGAATAATTTGGAGGGTTTTAAATGAAAACGATGACAACAGAAGAATTAATCAATCTATTGGATGCCAATGAAGATTTAAATATCATCGATGTACGCGAAGATTTCGAAGTGGCAAACGGCATGATCCCCGGCGCCGTACATATTCCTCTCGGAGAACTTCCTGAACGTTTGGAGGAATTGGATCCTTCGAAAGAATACATCATTGTTTGCCGTTCAGGAAACCGAAGCGGAAAAGCATGCCAGTTTCTAGAATCCCAAGGCTTTAATGCCGTCAATCTTGAAGGCGGAATGGAAGCCTACGATGGGGAATTGGAATTTAAATAATGGATGAGGTGGAGTTCCTGCAAGGACTCCTCTTTTTATTTGCTGCCGGGACGGATGATGGAAATATTATGTTATTATGGTTGACTCCACTTGATGAATTGATAAGATGGTAAAGGATGAGCAAAAAGCGAGATTTAACAGACAGGAGCAGGAAACATGTTCATATCAAGTTTAAAACCGGAAATGATAGAATTGGCAAAAAAAATTGAAGAAAAAATTAAACCATATCATGAAAGAATAGAGGAAACCGCCTTTTTTAACCAACAGAAAGTGCTGGCCGCTTTCCGGAAACATCAAGTAAGCGACTTTCATCTCAATCCTTCAACGGGTTACGGCTATGATGACCATGGACGGGACACATTGGAAAAAGTATATGCCGAAGTGTTTGGAGCCGAAAGCGCCCTTGTGCGAAGCCAAATTATCTCGGGGACGCATGCCATCACCATCAGCTTATTTGGCGTGCTGCGGCCAGGAGATGAACTGATTTATATTACCGGCAAGCCTTACGACACTCTGCAATCCATCGTGGATGGGGGAAAAAAGGATACCGGTTCATTGAAAGATTTCGGCATCAAGTATCGCCACATCGATCTCCTGGATGACAGGGAAATTGATTGGGAAGGCGTCCGGGAGGCAATCAACGAAAATACAAAAATGATCGCCATCCAGCGTTCGAAAGGCTATGCGACAAGACCTTCCTTTACGATTGAGCAAATTCGCGCGATGTGCGAAAAAGTGAGGGAAATCAAACGGGACGTTGTCATCTTTGTCGATAACTGCTACGGCGAATTTGTGGAACGCCTTGAGCCGACTGAAGTGGGGGCGGATTTAATGGCAGGATCCCTCATCAAAAACCCTGGGGGAGGACTGGCAAAAACGGGCGGTTATATTGCCGGAAGGGCGGATTTAGTGGAAAAATGCGCCTACCGGATGACAAGCCCCGGCATCGGTGCGGAAGCCGGGGCAACACTCAATACCCTGATCGATTTTTACCAAGGATTTTTCCTGGCGCCACACGTGGTGGTGCAAAGCTTAAAAGGTGCCATCTTTACGGCCGCCATTCTGGAAGAGGTCGGCATGAAAACGGCTCCCCATTATTCCGACTACCGCACCGATTTGATCCAATCCGTCTCATTCCAGACGGCGGAGCAAATGATCGCATTTTGCCAGGAAATCCAGGCGGCTTCCCCGATTAATGCCCACTTTGCGCCGGTGCCATCCTACATGCCGGGTTATGAGGACGATGTCATCATGGCCGCGGGAACATTTGTCCAAGGGTCAAGCATCGAACTGTCGGCGGACGGCCCGATCCGTCCTCCATATACGGCGTATGTTCAGGGGGGCTTGACATATGAGCATGTCAAATATGCGGTATTGAGCGCCGTCCAAAAATTGGGGGAGATTCATGATCACGCTTGAATCCATCAAAAAATACGGCGACTATATCGCGGTCGAAGCGGACGGCCCCCTCCGCGCGTTCAGTTCGGCCATGCACAACGCGGGCTGCGGCAGCTACCGGTATTTTATCAATCGCACCGTCGATAAAACGTACTTCCCTCCGGACCCCCGCGAGGAAATGAAACGGTTTCTTGAGGACCGGGGATTCCCTCCGAAGGATACCGTGGCCATGATGACGGCCGTTGATATGAAATATGCCCTTTGCCGATTTTTTGAAGAAGGGGATACTTCGATCTTATTGCTGGTTACCGCAGGACTGGGGAATGCGGTGGACGTCACCCGGTCCCACGCATATTTTTATAAACCCGTCAATGGAACAATCAATATTTTCATTTTCATTAACGGCGTTTTGACGGATGAAGCCTTGATTCAAGGGTTGTGCTGCGCGGTCGAAACAAAGGTGAAAGTGCTTTCGGAGCTGTCGATTAAGGATCCGAACTCGGGAACCGTCGCAACAGGCACCTCGACAGACAGCATTTGCATCGCATCCACCCAAAAAGGGGAATTTCATGAATACGGAGGCTCGATTACAAAATTGGGGTCGTTCCTGGGAAAAGCCTTATATGAAACCTTGACAGACGCGGTAATGCAATATCTTGATTTTACGAAAGGAAAATCATCGCCATGACCATCATTACAGTGATTATTGGGCAAGTGCTGGACGCGATCATCGGGGACCCTCCGAAAATGCCCCATCCTGTCCGGTGGATTGGCTCGTTTATCCATTTTCTTTCCAAACATTTGAATAAAGGATCCCGCCGGACGTTAAAAGGGATGCTGACGGGCGTAATCGTCGTATTTTCTGTCGCCCTCATCACTTTTTCCATCGTGAAACTTGCCTATCAAATTCATTTCGTTGCAGGTTTTATTGTCGAAAGCGCATTGATCGGGATTGGCCTTGCCCAAAAAAGTTTGAAGGATGCGGCGATGGAAGTATACGATGCACTGGCCGGAGGTAATCTTGAGGAAGCCAGAAAAAAATTATCGTGGATTGTCGGGCGCGATACGGAACATTTGGATGAACCGGAAGTGGTGCGCGGTGTGGTGGAAACGGTGTCCGAAAACACGAGCGACGGAGTGACGGCACCGTTATTTTACGCCTGTCTTTTTGGAGCCACCGGTTTGTGGACGTATAAAGCCATTAATACATTGGATTCAATGATCGGCTACAAGAACGAAACCTATAAGGATTTTGGAAAATTCAGCGCCAGACTGGATGATGCGGCAAATTTTCTCCCGAGCAGAATTACAGGACTGATTATCCTTTTATTTACAAAAAATAAAACAAACCGTCCATTTGCCGAACGGCTGCGCTTATGGCTGGAAGACGCCAAAAAACATCCAAGTCCCAATAGCGGATATTTGGAAGCGGCGACAAGCTATCAACTTGGAATCAGATTGGGAGGGTACAACTCCTATCAAGGAATTCCATCTTTTCGCGCATATATGGGGAAAGCGGATGTTCCATTGGAAGCGGAGCATATAAAAGACGCCATCCGCCAGATGTTCGCCGCTTCCGCATTGTTTACCATCATCATGGGGGGTGTCATCGTTGGAATTTCCTTCGCATGGAGCCAATTATAAGTCCCTCTACGAACGTTTTCGGATTCCGATGCCGGAAGAGGTGTATGATTTAAGCGAGAATGTCAATGCGTTCGGATTCCCGCCAAGAATTAAAGAAGCATGGCCGGATTTGCTGCATCACATTGCCGCTTATCCCCATCCGGAAGCGGAGCCTTTCAGGACCTTGCTGGCAGCGAAACTGAACGTTGCAAAAGAACAGGTTCTCATCGGCAACGGTGCCGCTGAACTGTTGACGTTTTTTGCAGGAAGATTTTCCAACCGGCAGGCCATCATCGTTCATCCGACTTTTTCGGAATACAGGTCGACGCTTGAAGCGCAAGGCGCCAAAATGATTGAACTGATGGCGGAAGAAATCGCGACATACAAGCTCCCTCTGGAACAGATCAAAGAGCACATGAAAGACGCGGCTTGCCTCTACTTATGCAATCCGAACAATCCGACGGGCTCCCTGATTCCGAAAGAAACCATCGAAGAATTGCTGATTCATGGAGAAAAGGTGGAGTGTGAATTATTGGTTGATGAAGCTTTTATGGATTGGACCGATGAGTCGGAATCGGTGATCCCCCTCGTTGAACAATATCCCCGTTTGACGGTGATGCGGTCGATGACGAAAATGTACGGCATCGCCGGCATCCGATTAGGATATTTGGTGGGGAGAAAGGAGCTTGTGGAGGAATTGCAGCGCCGTCTTCCCCACTGGCATGTCAATGGATTGGCGATCAAAATCGGCCAATTGTGCCTTGAAGACGAAACTTTCCGCAACGAAAGCATTGAACGGCATCAAAAGATCAAACGAAATCTCGAACATTATTTGCTGGAAAGAAATTGCAAAATGACGGACAGCGTGACGAACTTTTTATGTTTTCAGCTGCAAGAACAGGAAAAGACGAGGGATTTTTATTTTTATTGCCTAAAGAAAGGTGTCGTGCTGAGACATACGGAAAATTTTAGGGGCATGGACGGCAGGTGGCTCAGGATCGGAATGAAGGGGGAAGATGCCATGAAAAAATTTCAACAGGTAATGGATGAATGGTATGGAAAATAGATTGGAGCTTTATTTCGTGCGACACGGCGAAACGGAATGGAACCGGGAAGGGCGCTTGCAAGGCTGGCTCGATTCGGAATTGACGCCCAGGGGCATCGGACAAGTCAAGCAATTAAAAGAGCATTTGAAAGATGTTCAATTTGATTGCGCATTTTCAAGCCCTTCTACAAGGGCCTATGACACTGCCTATCTATTGGTAGGCCATTACTTGCCGATTAAGAGAGATCCCAGACTTTTGGAAATCCATCTTGGCACTTGGCAAGGGAAGCGGATTGCAGAACTGGAAAAAGGGGATCTTAGATACCGGGATTACATCCATAATCCGGAAAGATACCTTCCTGATACGGGGGAAAGCTTTCAACAAGTCATTTCCAGAATGGTTGATTTTATGAAGAGTTGCCAACGGAATTTTCCGACAGGGAAAATTCTCGCCGTATCCCATGGTGTCGCCATTCGCGCGGCCATTTTATCCATCCTGGAACTGCCGGTGTCTAATATCTGGGATTTCCATATTGACGGGGCCAGCGTCACAAAAATGGTCATAGCAGATCATCAATGGTCGATAGAGTATATCGGGAAAACTTTTTCGGTTGAATAGACAACTCCGCCAAACAATATATTGAACTAAATAAGAAAAACGGAGTTGTTGGAATGTACGGCTATCATTTGCAACTCGTAATGAAACATTTTGCGCTTATGTGGCTGCTTTCGGGCGTTGGTTTTGCAATGGGATTGTTTTTGCCGCACGCCTTTCTCCTTTCGGTTTCCATCATAAATGTCATTTTGCTCGGCATCATTCTTTTTGTTCGGAAGGTGCAGATGGGCAGCGTCATATTATATCTGGTGCCATTGTTTACGGGCGCGATGTTCTATTGGCTGGTGCATTTCTTTATTGAGGCGGTCGGGGCGGCGTTTGTGTTTGCGGTTTTCGTTGGTACTGCCGTTTTATTCATTTTATTGGCATTGTTTGTGTTGAAGATGCCGAGGGATTTTTTTCCCTGGGGGGCATATCTTGCCGCCTCATTATTGGTTCTGGTCCTGTTTTCCTTCATTTTCTTTTTCATCCCGATAAACCATATGATATATTTCATTATTGCCGCCCTTTTTGTGTCCGTTTTTGTTCTCTTTACCGTGTATGACTTCAATTTGATCCTGGGTTATTATATAAAAGAGCACGAAGTTGTCCAAACCGCATTCAGTTTGTATTTGGGATTGTTGATTTATTTGCTGGAATTTCTTTATCGATTAAAAAAATAACAGAATTTGAAAAACTGTGGAGACGGAAGGCCGTTCCACAGTTTTTTTCATGGAAAATGCAAGCAAATTCATGAAAAAATCGCTGAATTTTCCCATGTAAGGTTTTCTGACATGACATTGACAAACAATATGCCGGATAGTAAAATGTTCATCATTAGGGAGGAGTGACATGGTACAGCACAAGAAACGAACGAGCGAAATCCGGAGATCCATGCCGTTGTTGCCGATTGGGACCGTCATTCAGCTGACGGATTTGACCGCGCGGCAAATCCGTTATTATGAAGAACAGGGATTGATTTGTCCGCACCGTACGGAAGGCAACCAACGGATGTTTTCGTTGAACGATGTTGATTTGCTTTTGGAAATCAAAGATCTGCTTGAACAAGGTTTAAACATAGCTGGAATAAAAAAAGTATTTGAAATGAAAAATGAAATTAATGGGCAAAGAAAGTCGGAAAAGGAGCTTTTCGATGAACAGATCCGCAGCATTTTGCGGGAGGAAATGAAGATGGCACAATCCCATCTGAAAAAACCAAAACTTAGATATGCGGACGTGATTCGATATTATCAATGATATTTTAAATTTTTGTAGGAGAGTGAAATTGTGGGTAAGTATACGAAGGAAGACATCTATCGATTAGTGGAAGAAAAGGAAGTAAAATTCATCCGTCTGCAATTTACAGATATTTTGGGAACAATCAAAAACGTTGAAATTCCTGTAAGCCAATTGGACAAAGCATTAAACAATAAAATGATGTTCGATGGATCCTCCATTGAAGGATTTGTCCGGATTGAAGAATCCGATATGTATTTGTATCCGGATTTAGATACATTCATGGTTTTCCCTTGGACAACCGGAAAAGGGAAAGTGGCGCGATTTATTTGCGATATCTATACTGCCGACGGTAAGCCGTTCCTCGGTGATCCGCGCACGAACTTAAAACGGGTTTTGAAAGAAATGGAGGCATTGGGCTTTACCCATTTCAATCTAGGTCCCGAACCTGAATTCTTCCTATTCAAATTGAATGAACATGGGGAACCTACTTTGGAAGTGAACGACCATGGCGGCTATTTTGATTTGGCTCCGACCGATCTCGGGGAAAATTGCCGCCGCGATATCGTTCTTGAATTGGAAGAAATGGGCTTTGAAGTGGAAGCTTCCCACCATGAAGTGGCGCCTGGCCAACATGAAATCGACTTTAAATATGCAGATGCGGTCACAGCCTGCGACAATATCCAAACATTCAAATTGGTTGTGAAAACCATTGCGAGAAAACACGGACTGCATGCAACATTTATGCCGAAGCCGATTTTCGGGGAAGCCGGATCGGGAATGCATTGCAACGTTTCATTATTTAAAGGGAATGAGAATGCGTTCTATGATCCATCCAACGAACTAGGATTGTCCGAAGTGGCGATGCAGTTTATGGCGGGCGTATTGAAACATGTGCAAAGCTTTACTGCCATTACAAACCCGACCGTGAACTCCTACAAACGGCTAGTTCCGGGATTTGAAGCGCCGGTATATGTCGCCTGGTCTGCGCAAAACCGTTCTCCTTTGATCCGCGTGCCTGCATCCCGTGGCGTATCAACACGGATTGAAGTGCGTTCCGTCGACCCGTCCGCAAACCCTTATTTGGCGATGGCAGTTATTTTGGCTTCAGGTCTTGACGGCATCAAAAACAAATTGACGCCTCCTGCTCCAATCAACCGGAACATTTATGTGATGACGGAGGAAGAACGCCGCGAAAACGGCATTGAAAACTTGCCTGCACAGCTCGATGATGCGCTCCGTTTATTGGAAAAAGATGAAGTGGTGAAAAACGCCCTTGGACCACACATCTACCAAAACTTCAAGGAAGCGAAGGAAATCGAGTTCGAAATGTACCGTTCCACAGTTCACCCATGGGAACTTGAACATTATTTGAAAATGTATTAATGAAAAAACCGGGTCGAATTGCCGACCCGGCTTTTTTGCCGAAAGAAACAATTCTCCCGGCGGTTACGCCCGGGAGAATTGTTTTATTTTCTGGAAGTGATTTTCAATGGTTCAAGGAAAAATTCATAATAATCCGGCATGGAGGAATATTGATTTGTAAGTTCCTTGAAAGTTTTCCATAAATCCGGATCATGTTCGACAATTAAACGGGGTGATGCATTTTCGTTTGTCGTGTTTTTCAAATCCCATAAATACGGCAGACCGATCAGCTTTTTATTCACTTCTCCTCTGATACCGGTCAAGATCACCTGATTTCCTGCAATTCCGCCTTTAACATGGATATTTTTTAAAGTGCCGTGGAATTCCACTGTCCGGTTGGAATACAAATAAGCATTGACTTCAACCGGTTTATTGTCATTGATCATATCCCGGTCCGTCTGGGAATCAAATTTGTAGATAATATCCCCGGTTGCGAAAATGAGCAGCTTATGATTATTTTTGTGATTCAATTTGGAACGCAGAATTTCCACACTTCCATCGACGAAAAGGATCGCGTCGCCGGTGATATTGGTGTCGTAGATTTTGACGTCCCCTTTCATAAAATAGACGCCATTTAATGTGAAATTGCTATTATCCATCAATCCCGGATCCAGATTGAAAGCCTTTCCTTGCGGGATAAGCCCTCTATTATTGATAAGAAAATCCAGCAGACGCTTTTCATCCGGTTTGCCGGAGGACAATAATTCCAATTTCTTTAGCAATTCGGTTAATAATTTATCCTGATTGGCGGCATGTTCAATATAAAATTGCCCTTCCAGGCCTTTATTCTGTTTGTTGCTGCCGGTCAATAAGCTCAACAAATCTTTGATTCCCAGCTCTTTTAACAGATTCCCCAGATTTAAGCTGGATACAAGATTATTTAATAAATCCGTAAGATAGGATGTGCTGGAAGTATAAACGGCCGGAAAATCCAGTTTCTCCGGTGTCCTGATATAGTAAGTTCCTTTATAGGTTGAGTTGTTGATCAATATGCTGGCATTTTCGATTTTATAATTTCCTTCTTTTTTTCCTTTCGCATAGAAGGAAATGGCGTTCGTAAAAGTTGTCCCGTTATTTTCGACAATGCTTTTGATATTTTGTTTGCCATGTTCAATAAAACTGTTCGCGCCGGCGATTTGGACAGGCTCCAATTCTAATCCGGTCTTTTGAAGTTTTAAATTGTCTTTCTTCAAGAGGTATGAAGAAATATCGCTGATCGGAAGTTTTGTAAAACAATTGGATAACTGATTATCATAATTGTAATATTCCAAATCGTAGTAGGTGAGATATTTGCTTGGCGCATCAAAAGTTCCTAACAAAATATACCCCAAAACGTTGATCACGGAGTCAAGGACTGTGCCCAAAGCGCCGGACAAAATGGCAAGAATATTGGTAGCCGCTTCCGGACGTTTGCAGCTGTTCCCGACTTCAAATTGATTCATTTTGAATAAGGATTTGTCCGAATTGTTATACAGGACTCCTGAAATTTCGGGATAAGTGGACAACTTCCACGGATTGTCCTTATAATCGCTCTCCGGAACAGGCACATATCCCCGGTTGGATAGCACGATATTCCCGTTTGTAAAGACATTTCCCTTTATTTGGATTCCGCCGTTTAAAATTAAATTTTCGCTTCTTTTGTCGGAATCCCCATTTCCATTCGTTCCCGGATGGGTCGCAACGGCGAAGTCCAGAAAGCTGGGATAGTTCTTATACGTTGCGCCGAACTTGGCTTTGGCGGTGATGGTTTTTTCTTCACCGTCGGCATAACCGATGCTCTGTATTGTGATTGGAACATAAAAATGATTTTGGTTCAATAATTGATTGATTTCATTTTCATCATAATTGATGCACGTAGAGTAATGGGTATTTCCATCTTCGTTATGTATGTAATTTTTCTCAGGTTTTTCAATATGTATTTTATTTTCCGGAGGACATCTATGTAACTCCAAATTATCGATAAAATCTTTTTTAAAGTTTGCCAATGAACTGCTCGTATTGATGCCTGGAGCAGGTAGATTTTCCTTCAATTTCTTTTGCATGCTGGCCGTTAAATGTTCAATGCCGCTTTCCGCATTTTTCTTGGCCTGGGTAAGATCCTCCCGGTGCTCATTCCGGGCGGTGCCATTGATCGACATGCCGATGAGCGTAAGGGAAATGACGGAGCCTATGACTAATACAAGTATGGCCAAAAGGAAAACATTTCCCTTTTGGGATTTGACATATCTCATCCAATCTGCCTCCTTTTTCAACTATGGTAGTGAATGGACCTCTTTTTTAAAGGTCTTTGTTTTGCCGTTGTATTCCAATGTCAGGGTGATTTTATAGACGTTTTCACCATCCTTTTCCATTTTCGTATCAGGGAAATTGGAAATTTTTATGTTTGAACCAGGATATTCGGTTTTCTCACCTCCGACATATAGAAAGACGGTTTTCCCGTTCTTTTTAAAGCCTGTTATTTTGCTTGGCGAATCTTTTTCCTTGATATAATATCCATCCGTTTCCGATTGAACGACATTTTCCACATTATCTTCATTGAGTGAATAAATATAGTTGGACAAACTTTCCAGGTAAAAATCAGCCACATCCCTCACATTTGCCGAAGTGGCAATTTTTTCTTTGTTGTTTACCAATGAAAACAACACATTGATTGCCAAAAGGGCAATAATGGATCCCAAAACTAAAACAGCCAATACTTCAATCAGAGTCATACCATTGCTATTTAATTGTTTCTTCATAGTTCAACATATCCTTCTACTTCGCTTTTTCCTTTCAAATCGCTAATGGTTTTGCCGCTTGAATCCACTTCCACCCGTTTCACTTTGACGACTACGGTCCTCAATCCCAAATCCGAGATTTCCTGTTTGCTTGTTTTTTTGGCATAGGCGTTCACTTGATATGTATTTCCGTTCATGTTGATTATGTAGTAATCTTTTCCACCGTTATGTATCGTTGAAAGATGTTCCAAATGAATCGAATCCAGGGGGATTTCAATTTCTTCTTTTGGATTGGAGGCCTCCTCAATCGTCTGCTTTACAATATATGGTTCCGCTTTGAGCCGTTCCAGTATGGCATCGGCCAAATCAATAATCACCAGTTTTTCATTGTTAAAGGAATTGGTTTTGTTCGATTGGATCACCAATTGCGCGACACTCAGCAGCACAATTGTAATGATTGCCAGACTGGCCAGGACTTCGACAAGGGTCAGCCCCTTTTCATTCCATTTCATATACGCACCTCCCTTGAGCACTTTTGTGGAGATTAAACTTGCAGAACTTAGTTCAATTATAATAGCCAAAAGGGAAAAATAAATATAATTTATTATTAATAATAAATTCGATTGAGAAAAATTCATATGATTATTGGAAATTTTAACAAAAAATAAGACTTTAGAACTATTACCTTTGTTGGTGGAAAATGGTAATAGTTCTAAAATTTGAGCCCGGTCCATTGTTGGTAATAAAAAGCAAACCTTCCCGTTCCCGCGGGAAGGTTTATTTAGGGGGAAATCACGAATCTTGCTCCTTTTTCTCCCATCGCAGGACATTTTCCTTTTCTACGATGAGGGCCCCGTTCTTTTTATCGAAGACAGCGACTTGCACTACGGATAAATTTTCATATTCTGCATGGGGCTTCATTTTTAAAATTACGTAAAATGGATCGTCTTTTTCATATTTTTTTTCGAAGGTGAAGACGGCAAACTGGCCTTCTTCGGGCTCGCCGTAGCCGATGGATTGGATGGCTTCGAAACGCTTTTCAAACGGATATTCTTTTGCAACGGCGAAGGCTTTATCAAGCTCCGACTGCGCCACTTTTGTGGCTTCTGCCACCGTTTCTTCCGAAAATTCGACATTCTTGTCTTTGATCGTAAAATAGACGATTGCTCCTCCGGAAATGAAAAAAAATACACAAAGGATGATGACGGTAATAATTAAAGGTTTTCCGCCTTTCTCGTTGAAAAGATATTTCACTGTAAACACCTACTTTAGTATGGGATAAAATCTATTTTCAATGTATACGAAAACATGAAGAAATGCCAGCAAAGTCTTTGGATTGTCCCGTCATTGTCACAAATCGGGATGTTCTCGTCACAATTATTTTATCCAAGATCGGACAAGATGTAACAAAAATGAAATAAAATCGACAAAATTCCCGCATAATTTCCCTGGTTGAATGAAATATAATTGCAGATATAAGCTGGCTAATCGGTTCTTTAAAATTATTTAAATGAAAATTTTGGCTTTTTAAGGATAACTAATTTATCATGTTTCTGCACAGCCGGTTTAAAAAAATAACAAAATAGGAAAAAAGAATCATACAAAAGTCGAAAAATTATTGTATTCTAATTTCTAAGTTAGGATTAAGGGTTGGTGAACATTAGTACTAGTAAATTTGGAACAAAGATGAACACATAACTTAATAGAAAAAAGAGGTGGGTAATTTGAAGTACATATTTTCCCGCAAGGCATTCACCTTTCTGCTGGTGATTGCGGCAGTGTTTGGCATACTGTTTTCGGCGCAATATTCTTTAAAAGTATTTGCGGACGGAAAGCAATCCAAAGGTTCTACCATCGGAGGAGTTGCCGTTTCCGGCCTGAAAGATGATGAAATCAAGGCTGCGCTCAGAAAGGCCATACAAAAGTGGAGTTCGGAACCAATCCTTATCAGGGGAGGAGGAGAAGAACTCAGCATTGACCCAGAGGACATACAATTTGATTTGAATCAGACAATCCAGGAATATCGGAAGTCGATACATAAACCTTTCTATCAATTTTGGAAATCCGAAAAGACCGTACATATACCAATACATATTTCGAATAGCGAAACGATAAAAAATCAAATATCATACATAACGATTTGGGATACGGAAGATACATATAATCGGGTTTTAAACGAGGTCTCATACTTAAACGATCATGAAATCGATGCGACGGTAATCGATACCGAACAGCTTGAAAACGAAAGAATTGCCTTAACGATTGAAAAGATACCGGATAATGCCACAGGCGTGGAAGTATTGGCGGAAACATTGAACGAAAACATATTGGAGCCGGATGAACCTTTTTCATTGCTCAATGCTTTACATAATTTAACGGATGCGGCAAATGCTGAAGGTTTAAATTTTGTTGCTTCGGTGATCTATAACACGGTGCTTCAGGGGAATATCGACATTTTGGAAAGACATCCCCAACAAGAGGCGCCAAGTTATTTGCAGCCGGGGATTAACGCATACATAGATCCTTTCGGAAAGAATGACCTGCAGTTCGTGAATGTCTCCGAACATCCATATTTGCTGAAAGCAACGGTCGAAGGCGGACAGTTGAAAGCCGAATTGTTTTCCAGCGTGAAAGGGGCAACGGTTCAGGTTGTTGTCGACAAAGAACCGATCGCTCCACGGATTATTAACCGTTACACACGGGATTTGCCAGCCGGAAGTACACGGTTGATCCAGGAAGGAAAACAGGGCATGCGTGTAACGGTTACAAGAATGATTTCCGATAACGGAGAACAAAAAGTGCAGGAAATTAGCCGAGATTATTATGCGCCGGTGAACCGGATCGTATTGAATTCTGCGTCGGACGTAAATTTCGGAGGCGGCGGGACAGTCGAAGAACAAGGAAAGAGCGCCGGTTTCGGCAGTGTCGAAAATGTGGATTTAAATGGCGACGGTTTGCCAGATTACGACAGTCGAAATGATGGCAATGTTCAAAATCCGAAAGACAATCCAAAAGGCAATCCCAAAGGCGAACCTAAAGACGAGTCTTCTTCCCGAAGTTACTATGACAAGGGCGGAAACTTAGTAACTTCTTAGAAGGGAGAAGACATCATGAAAGCTCGGAAACGTCTTGGGGACCTGCTCGTTGAAGCGGGAGTCATCACACAGGAACAACTGGATTACGCGTTAAAAAATAAGTCTAAAGAAGAAAAACTGGGAGATTTTCTCATTCGGGAAAATATTTTGACGGAACAGCAGTTAATCGAAGTGCTCGAATTCCAATTGGGCGTTCCGCACATCAATTTAAGCCAATATCCGATCGACCCGGAAGTGCTCCAATTGGTGCCGGCAGATTTGGCGAAACGGGCCCAAATCATGCCCATCCGCAAAGATAAAAACAAATTGTTTATCGCCATGGTGGACCCGATGGACTATTTTGCCATCGAGGAAGTGCGGATGGCAACCGGATGCCAAATCGAAACGGGGATCGCGGCAAAGGACGATCTGTACCGGACGATTGCAAAATATTACGATTTGCAGGAATCGATGGATGCCGCGATGGCAGATGTAAACATCGAGACGAAAGAATCGATGGACCAGCAAATAACTGATGACGATTCGCCCATCGTCCGCTTGGTGAACCAGTTGATTGCCAATGCGGTATTTCAGAGGGCGAGCGACATCCATTTCGATCCCCAGGAAACGGATTTCCGGGTCCGGTACCGGATCGACGGCGTGCTGAGAACGGAGCGTTCCCTCCCAAAACATATGCAAAATATGATTACAGCCCGCATTAAAATCATGGGGAACTTAAATATTACCGAAAACCGGATCCCCCAGGACGGCCGTATAAAAACGACCATCAATTTCCGTCAGGTGGATATACGGTTGTCGACATTGCCGACCATTTACGGAGAAAAAATCGTGATGCGGATCCTCGACTTGAGCAATGCGGTAACAAGCATTGAAAAACTGGGGTTCAGCGAACAAAACGAGCGGCTGTTTCGCGGCATGATTGCAAGACCGAACGGCATCGTGCTGATTACCGGCCCGACCGGTTCCGGAAAATCGACGACCTTATATGCCGCTTTATCCGAACTGAACCGGGAAGATGTCAACATCATCACCGTGGAAGACCCGGTGGAATATCGTTTGGAAGGAATCAATCAGATACAGGTAAGGGAAGAAGTGGGCTTGACCTTTGCGGCAGGACTCCGTTCCATTCTCCGGCAGGATCCGGATATTGTGATGATTGGGGAAATCCGGGACGCGGAAACGGCGGAAATTGCCATCCGGGCATCGCTGACGGGCCACCTGGTGCTTAGCACGCTTCATACAAACAGCGCTGTCGAATCGATTTCCCGATTGGAGGATATGGGCATTGAGCCGTTTCTCATTGCATCCTCTGTTGTCGGGGTCATGGCGCAGCGGCTTGTAAGAAAAGTGTGCCGTGACTGTGCAGAACCGCATCCCGCAACCATCCGGGAAAAGGAGCTGTTTGCAAAAGAAGGGCTGCATATCGACACGGTCATGAGGGGGCGGGGATGCCCTGCCTGCAACCATACCGGCTATAAAGGCAGAATAGCCATCCATGAAATTTTGCCGATCAATCGCACAGTCAGGGAATTCATCATGCAGCGGAAAGGCATAACATCCATTATGGACTACATGAAACGGGAAGGTTACCGGACATTGCTCGGTGACGGGTTTTTGAAAGTGATACAAGGCCAGACAACGACAGAAGAAGTATTACGTGTCGCAACGGTTGAATAGAAGGGGATATGCCATGAAGTATTCAATCCAGGAGATCATGCAAAAAGCATATGAAAACCACGCTTCGGACATATATATTACGCTTGGAACGCCGCCGGTATTCCGGATTCACGGAATCCTTGAAAGATTCGGCGAAACGGAATTGACGGCCGAAGAAATTGAGGAAATGGTGAACGCCATCCTTCCGAAAAATAAAATAAAATCGTACCGCATCAAAGGAGATGCGGATTTTAACTACACATTCAATGAAACGGTCCGGTTCCGCGTCAATGCATTTAAACAGCGGAATGTGCCTGCATTGTCGCTCCGTCTGATTCCGACAGAAGTACCGACGATTGAATCGCTGGGCATGCCGAAAGTGCTTTATGATTTGGCGGAAAGGCCGCAGGGGCTTGTGCTGGTTACCGGTCCGACGGGGTCAGGGAAGTCGTCGACATTGGCGGCGATGATCAATCACATTAACGAAACGAAGAAAAAGCATATTATTACCCTGGAAGACCCGATCGAATATATCCATCCGCATAAAAAGTCGATCGTCAATCAAAGGGAAATCGGCACCGATGTCAGGGATTTCAAGACGGGTCTGAGAGCGGCCCTCCGCCAGAACCCGGACGTCATCCTCGTCGGGGAGATGCGGGATTTAGAAACGATTTCGACGGCGATTACCGCCGCCGAAACAGGCCACTTAGTCTTTGGAACGTTGCATACCATCGATGCGGCATCATCCATCGACCGGATCATCGATGTTTTCCCTCCCCACCAGCAAAGCCAGATCCGCACCCAGCTTGCGACGGTGCTGGAAGGCATTATTTCGCAGCGGCTGTTTGTCCGAAAAGACCAAAAGGGACGCGTGGCCGCAACGGAAATCCTTGTAGGCGTGCCGTCCGTGAAGAATTTGATCCGTTCCGAAAAGGTGCAGCAAATTCCGAACATTTTGCAGACGAGCAAAGCGATCGGCATGCATACGATGCACCATTCCATCAAAGAATTGCTGGGGAAAGGCATCGTGTCCCTTGATGAAGTCAAACCTTACATGAACGTTGGTGATTACCATTGACGATTTATCGATATGTGGGAAGGACGAAAACGGGTGAGCTGAAAAAAGGGAGAATCGACGCGTCAACGAAAAAAGCGGCGATTGCAAAACTCCGGGAGCAGGGGATCAACCCCCGGGAAATCTTCGAATCGACGAGCATCCTTGACAAAGAGTTGAATATTCTTGGTTCAAAAGTAAAAAACCAGGATTTCGTCATCTATTGCCGGCAATTCGCCACATTGGTGCGCGCGGGCGTTCCGGTTGTGGAGGCCACCAACATTTTGGCCCGGCAAACCAAAAGCAAACCGCTGAAAAAGGCCCTCGAGCAGGTGGAGGAAGACATCCGGAAAGGGATTTCCTTCTCGAAAGCGACAAAGAAGCATCCAAAAGTATTTCCGGATTTGTTCGTCAACATGATGGTTTCTGCCGAGGCTACCGGAAATCTCGATACGACATTGGATAAATTGGCGACAACCTTTGAAAAGCAATATCACTTAAAAAAGAAAATCCAGTCATCCCTGACTTATCCATTGGTTTTGCTTGTATTGACGATTGCTGTGACCATTTTCATGCTGGTGTTTATTGTACCAAACTTTATTGAAGCCTTTGAATCCATGGAGGCCGAGTTGCCGACCATTACAATCATTACGCTCAAAATCAGCGAAGCGATGCAAAAATATTGGTGGATCGGCCTAGGTGTCATCGCGGTCTCCCTCATTCTGTTCTATTACTTATATAAGAAGAATGAAAAATTCCATTACGGTGTCCATTATACTTTATTGAAGATGCCGGTTTTGGGGCCGTTATTGCAAAAATCCGTCCTTGCCCGGATGATGTCGACCCTTTCTTCGCTGTTTACGAGCGCCGTGCCAATTCTGCAATGTCTGGGCATTGTGGAAAAAGTGATCGGCAACCCGGTCATCGGGAAAGTGGTGAAAGAAGCGCGGAACAGCCTGGAGAAGGGGAGCACTTTGACGGAACCTTTGGAAAAAAGCTGGCTGTTTCCTCCGCTGGTGACATCGATGGTATCCATCGGGGAAAAGACGGGAACCCTCGATTTCATGCTCCAGAAAGCGGCGGAGTTTTACGAGGAGGAAGTCGACCGCACTGTCAATACGTTGAAGTCTCTGATTGAACCGGTCATGATTCTCTTTCTGGCAGTCATTGTCGGTGGAATCGTTGCATCCATCTTCTTGCCGATGTTCAGTTTATACGAACAAATGTAATATAAATCAAATGCATCATTCCATTGTAAGGAGGTGAGAACGCTGAAGGAAACGCACGTACATAATCATAACGACCACATCACACATAAAAAAATTGGAGGAGGAATACATATGAAAAAATTGTTGAAAAAACGTTTGAAAAACGAAAAAGGTTTGACATTGGTTGAATTGCTGGCGGTAGTGGTGATTTTAGGAATTGTTGCCGCCATAGCAATTCCGGCAATCGGAAATATGCTTGAAAATTCACGTTACAATGCGGCGAAATCTGATGCGATCAATATTATTAATGCAGCTAATTTATACTTTACAGAAGTGGGTTCATCGAATGATGATGAAGTATCAGTTAAAGATTTATTAGATGGTAATTATTTAGATACTGCAGGTGTATTTGAGAAATATGAAAATAAAGATCATATAGCTAATTATAAAGTTAAAAGAGCATCAGGAGGGAATACTTTATATGCATCTGACGTGATATTCTCAGGAGAGAAAAAAGTTACGTTTAATGATGCAACGATTCAAGATATTAATAATGACAATGAGAAAGGTAGCGAAATTGATAAAGACGGACACGAGATTCCTGGAACAAGTAATTCCGGAAGTTAAAATTAATTTTTTATAGTTAGCCACTTACTTAGTTTCTCAAAGAACACCTAACGTGGTCGTTGGGTGTTCCATTGAGAAACTAATGAATTCATAATACATGTTCATTAGTTGACAATTTTATCAAAAGGAGCCCTGCGTATGTTTAGACGAAATAAAAAGTCGAATGTTTCCATTGAAATCAACGATTACGTACTTCGCTCCCTCGTAATGAAGGGCCCGGATCTATCGCAGGCGGAAGTTATGGAAATTGCCATACCGGAAGGGGTGATTGACGAGTCCGAAATCAAGGATGAAATGGCGTTGTTTGATCTGCTGAAAGAGCTGTCCCCCCTGTGGAGAGGAAAAAAGCAATCTGTCCGCTTCATCGTACCGGATTCTTTCATTCTGCTGAAAGCTTTCGAGCATCCGGACGATGTGGAAACGGAAAAATTGAAGGAATATGTGGAAATGGAGATTGGCTACTCCATCCATCTTCCGTTTGAAGAGCCTTTGATCGATGTCTACGATCCCGTCGAAGGGGACGGCAAGGCGATGATGTTTGCCGCAAGCTCCGAGCAAGTCACTCAATACATAAATTTGTTTTTGGATGTACATATGCGTCCGGAAGTGGCGGACGTCCGGGCACTTTGCCATTTGCGCTTGCTCGAATCCATGAATTTGTTGAATCCCGAAAAAACGTATTTATTGACAAATTGGTTGATTAATGGATTATCCATCACGATTTATTCCAAAGGAAATGTGGAGTTCCAGCGCTTTCAGCCGCTGGAAACGGATTTGTCCAAATGGAAAGCGGAAGAAACCGGTGAACATCAGGTGGATTTTTCCTATGATGGCCCATTTGACGAATATCGCCTGCTCGTTTCGGACCAGATGCTGGAGCTGGATCGGATCATGGATTTTTTCCGTTTTTCCGTCAGCAAAGACCAGCAAGGGATCGATGAAATCATTGTCATGGGGGACAATCCGAACCTGAACAATATTCACTCCCAATTACAGGAAAATTTTGAATTGCCGATCAAACTGATCAATGATTCATTTATTCAAAAGCATTATCCAGGTTTCAAGGCAAAGCATGCCGCCTTGCTTGGACTTGCCTTGAAGGAGGTTAAATGATGTATATTCCTGATATTAACCTTTTGCCGAAAGTGGAAAGAAGGCAGTCCATTCCAAAAAATCTGTACATTATTTTAACGATTATCACGCTGCTCTTTGTCTCCTTTTTTGTGCTGCAATATTTTACCTATCTGAGCAAGATTTCTTCTTTGCAAAAGGAAGAGGAGCAGCTGTTGACAAAGCGGGATCAATTGCAGGAGGAATTGGACAGCATTTCCGTCGATACCGCTTCCTTAAAGCAATCGGTCGATTTTGTGGAAAACATTTCCTATCCAGTTTCGCCGATTATTGATGAAACGATTCGTCTGCAGCCGGGGCATTCTTATTTGAGGGAATACGCATTTACCGCGCAGACGGCGGAAGTGGCGATGGACTTTGAAACATTGAGCGATATTTCCAAGTATTTGTCCCGCATCTCGGGCAGCGAATATGTCAAAGATGCCCAAGTTTCGGAAATTGAACATTTCAAGATTAAGGAAGATGCGGAAAAGAAGGCGGACTTCCGGGAAATTCCGCGCTATAAAGTCAAATTTACCCTTTCGATTAATCAACAGACTTTGGCTGCCGGGGGTGGAAAACAATGAAACTATTGAATGAAAAAAATTCTTCCATTATATTGTTGATCGCCCTCATCGCAGCATTGCTGTTCGCCCTTTATTATTACGTGATTTTGCCGAAAAAGCAGGAAGCCGCCTCCCTCGAGTCTTCCATTGAATCGGTGAATTCCGAAATTTCTTCGATCCAGCAACAAATCGAGGAAATCAAAGCGAATAAAAACCTCGATCAGGCAACCATTTTCGATTTGCGGAAAAAAGTGCCTTCTACCAGAAATTTGGATGATTTAGTATTAAATATAGAAGAAACCCAATATGTAACCGGAACAAAAATTTTATCCATTGATTTTAATGGATATGATACACTTGTTTCGGAATCGGACTTAAATGATCCGAACGCTTCCGGCGGGGAAGAAAACACGGAAGGGACAGCGGAGGAGGACGATAAGGAAGGTCAGGATTCCGATGAAGCCCCTGTTTCGACGATCGATAAAGAATCTCTTCCGCCGGAGCTCAAGCTGATCACCTTTGAAATCAACGTGGAATCTCCAGATTTTCAACATTTGGTAAGATTTATCAAAGAAATTGAGAAAATCGAGCGCATAATGCACATCGACATCATCAATTTCACTTTGCCGGGGGAAGAAAATGAAATTTCGGAAGATCCCCAGGAAAGCATTGAAGCCACTGTTCAAGTCACAACCTTCTATTATGAAGGGGCAGTGTAATCGCTGTTCTCGTAAGGAGCGCTTTTCATGGAAATCGTGTACTCAATCTTTTTCTTCCTTTTTGGAATTGTATTAGGTTCATTTTATAATGTGGTCGGGCTTCGGGTGCCGAAAAAGGAGTCCATCATTTATCCTCCTTCCCATTGCCCGCATTGCCAAAGACGTCTGACGGCCATTGATTTGATTCCTGTGTTTTCATACATCCTTTTGCGCGGAAAATGCAGAACTTGCGGCGCGGGGATTTCGCCGGTTTATGTGGTGTCCGAGCTTGCAACGGGTTTTATGTTTGTTTTCGGTTACTTGCGGCTCGGATGGTCCTTTGAATTGGCCGTGGCGCTTTTGTTCATCTCATTATTGGTCATTATCGTTGTATCCGATTTTCAATATATGATCATTCCGGATAAAGTGCTTCTGTTCTTTTTGCCGTTAATCATCCTTGGCCGGTTCCTGTCACCGCTTGAACCGTGGTGGGATGCATTTCTCGGCGCCGCAATCGGATTTGCGATCCTTTTGGGGATTGCGGTCGTTTCGAAAGGAGGCATGGGCGGAGGCGACATCAAGTTGTTTTTATTGATCGGCCTTGTGCTGGGGACCGTGAAGACCGTGCTGACATTATTTTTATCTTCCATCATCGGCTTGTTTGCAGGCATTATGGTGTTGAAGATGAGGAAGCAGGGCATGAAAAATCCGGTCCCTTTTGGCCCCTCCATCGCCGTTGCCGCAATCATTGTTTATTTTTACGGAGATTCCATCATCCGGTGGTATTGGAATTTGTTTTAAAAAACATCGCTCGTCGCTTTTGGCAATGGGCGGTGTTTTTTATTTTTGCAGCTCTAAACTTTTCCCGGAATCGAATATATTACAGAAAAGGCTTATGAGGAGGTATCCCCATCAAACCGATCATCGGAATTACCATGGATTGGGATGAAGGATTTTACCGGTTAAATGAAGCGTATGTGAAGGCGGTGATGGAAGCCGGGGGGATTCCGGTAGGCCTGCCGTATGCAGGGGAAGATGATGGCGAACGCATCATCAACACAATTAACGGTTTGCTTCTTTCGGGCGGGGGGGATATTAATCCGATCCTTTATGGAGAGGAACCGCTTCCCCGCCTGGGCAGGGTGATCACCGAACGGGATGAACGGGAAATCCAATGGACAATAGCGGCAATCCAAAAGAAGATTCCCATTTTAGCGGTTTGCCGCGGACTTCAAATATTGAACGTCGCATTGGGGGGAACGGTTTATCAGGATCTTTACGCCCAAAAGAAACGGGAAACCTTGTTGCATTCCCAAACTTCTCTCCGGCATGAAACTTCCCATTTTGTCCATCTCCGGGAAGACAGCAAATTGTACAAAATCGCCAATACGAAAAAGATAGCGGTCAATTCCTTTCATCATCAGGCCATTAAAGAAGCCGCAAAGGACCTGGCGATCGTCGGGGTGGCAAGCGATGGCATCGTGGAGGCGGCAGAACATAAAACATTGCCGTTTTGCCTCGGCGTCCAATGGCATCCGGAAGCGTTGGCCGTAAATGGGGACCCGATGTCATTGGCCCTGTTCCGGTCATTTATTGCGGCATGCAGAAAAGAAAAGTAGAAAAGGGGCCGTTTTAGCCCCTTTCTTTCCCAATAAAATGAATTAATGAAATTTTCGGTAAAGACCCACCACTGTTCCCAAAATCGTGACTTTATCGACAATAATGGGTTCCATGGCCGAATTTTCGGGCTGCAGGCGGAAATGGTCCTTTTCCTTATAGAATCTTTTCACCGTCGCCTCATTATCTTCCGTCATTGCCACAACAATTTCCCCATTGTTTGCGGTGGAAGTCTTTTTCACGATAACATAGTCTCCGTCCAAAATTCCCGCTTCGATCATGGAGTCCCCCATTACTTCCAGCATAAACAGCTGATCATCGTCCGATCCGTATGCAGCAGGCAAAGGAAAATATTCCTCGATGTTTTCAATCGCCGTAATCGGCTGCCCGGCGGTTACCCGGCCCACCAAAGGCACATGGATCACGGACTGTCTTTGGGGCTCCTCTTCTAGATCCAATATTTCAATCGCCCGGGGTTTAGTAGGGTCTCTCCGGATATATCCTTTCTGTTCAAGGCGCGTAAGGTGACCATGTACTGTTGAGCTGGAGGCAAGCCCAACCGCCTCACCTATTTCACGAACGGATGGAGGATACCCTTTCGCCCGTACCTCATTTTTTATAAATTCCAATATCTCTTTCTGCCTTTTTGAAAGCTTCTCCATTTTGGTCACCTCAATGTGAATAGTTTTACATATTTTACATTTAGTATAGCAGTAAAAATGCAGGAATGCAAACACAGGTTCGAAAAAAGTCTTGACAAGAAACGTGTGTTCGCATTAAAGTAAGAACAGATATTCCGAACAAATATTCGTAAAAAGGGGAAAGAGTCATGCGCTGGTTGAGAGAAAAGCAATATATCATGATTTTGGGAATTGTTTCTTTATTGATTATTGCTTATATTATCATTACAGATGAAGGGGATATTTCCTACGAACCGATTACGGTAAAAGAAGGGGACACCCTTTGGACGCTGGCGGACCGCTATAAGTGAAAGATGGACAGGGAGGCATGGATCCGCAATGTTGTCGCCGAAAACAATCTTGAAGGCGAAAGGATCTTCGCTGGACAAACTTTGATGATACCAATTCCTGATGATGCAATCTATATCGCCATTGATGAAGATGATGAAATTCAAGAAGTAAAGGTAGCGAGCAAACGATAATGGGAATCCGGAATGATAAAGCGGTGATTTATGCGAGGGTAAGCACCGATAAAAATGAACAGGAAACTTCCTTGAAACGCCAAAAAGAAGAACTGTCCCGCTATGCCCAAAGACTGGGGTTCCAAGTGGCAGGCATTTTTGAAGACCGCCATAGCGGCTATGACGTTGACCGCGATGGATTGCTGGAAATGCTGGATTTTATCACGGAACAGAAGATTGCCGCCGTTTTCGTGCAGGATGAAACACGCTTGGGCCGCGGACACGCAAGGGTGGCGGTTCTGCATTTGCTGAAAAAATCCGGAACGGAAGTTTATTCCCTCAACGATGCAGGGCCTATGACATTGAATGAAATGGATGAAATGCTTCTCGAGATATTGGCGATTATCGAAGAATATCAGAGAAAAATCCACAATGCAAAAATCAAAAGGGGAATGCGCCGTGCTGTGGAAAACGGCTATCGGCCCGAACGGAACTTTAAAAACAGGCATAAACGGGAAGGAAGGGACCGCATTGAGGTTCCTGTCGAAGAAATCGTCAAATTGAGGGAAAAAGGGCTGACATTCCAGGAAATCGCTTCCACTTTAAGAGGGTTGGGCTATGATGTAAGCAAAGCGACAGTGCACCGGAGATATATGGAATATCAAGAAAGGCTTGAAGACTAAATTGCTTGCACTTCAAGCCTTTTTTGCATATTCTTTTATGTATTGAAAAGGAAAGGTGTGAATGAAATGTTGCCAAAAGAAAAAATTGCCCGGATCAATGAATTGACGCGAAAAGCAAGAGAGGGAAAATTGACGGAAGAAGAAGCAAAAGAACGCACAATGCTTCGGAAGGAATATTTGGAAGCTTTCCGTGAACATTTCAGAAAGACCATCGAAAATGTGCAAATTTTTGACATCGAAGGAAATGATGTCACACCTGAAAAAATAAAAAAGCTCCGCCGCAACCGATTGAATTAGAGAAGCCTCCATGCCGAAAGATAATGTGCAAGAAAATATGAGATTCCATAAAAATAGATTGTTTTCCAAGAAAATGTTGTCTAAACTGTATACGGGACAATAATTGCACGAGAAAGGATGTAAATGATGACAACTACAGCGGATTTAACAGCAATCAACGCGATCCGGACACTGTCTATTGATGCCATTGAGAAAGCGAACTCGGGACATCCGGGACTTCCAATGGGTGCGGCTCCGATGGCATACACATTATGGACAAAACAAATGCGCCATAATCCTAAAAACCCTAAATGGTTCAACCGTGACCGTTTCATTCTTTCCGCGGGACATGGCTCCATGCTGTTATATAGCCTTCTCCATTTAAGCGGCTATGATTTGGACTTGGAAGAAATTAAAAATTTCCGCCAATGGGGTTCCAAAACGCCTGGACATCCGGAATATGGCCATACAGCCGGTGTGGAGGCAACGACGGGGCCGCTTGGACAAGG
Organism: Ureibacillus terrenus; assembly: GCF_006569205.1. Taxonomy (GTDB): domain Bacteria; phylum Bacillota; class Bacilli; order Bacillales_A; family Planococcaceae; genus Ureibacillus; species Ureibacillus terrenus. The sequence goes on along the minus strand of NZ_VIGD01000001.1, from coordinate 326,017 downwards.
GATTGCCATGGCCGTAGGAATGGCGATGGCTGAGCGTCATTTGGCAGCGATGTACAATAAACCGGGATTTGACATTGTCGACCATTATACGTTTGCCCTTTGCGGAGACGGTGACCTGATGGAAGGTGTAGCGGCAGAAGCCATCTCATTGGCGGGACACTTGAAACTGGAAAAATTGATCGTTCTTTACGATTCCAATGATATTTCATTGGACGGCGATCTTTCAAAAGCTTTTTCGGAAAATATTCAAAAACGGTTTGAAGCGTGCGGATGGAATTATCTCCGTGTGGAAGACGGCACAGACGTGGATGCCATCAATGAAGCGATCGCCAAAGCGAAGCAATCCACAGGAAAACCGACATTGATTGAAGTAAAAACGATCATCGGCTACGGTTCCCCGAATAAGTCGGGAAAATCCGATGTGCATGGTGCGCCGCTTGGAGCGGATGAAGCGAAATTAACGAAGGAATTTTACGGTTGGAAACATGAGCCGTTTGAAATTCCGGACGAAGTCTATGAGACATTCAAAGTAGTAGAGGAAAATGGCGGACAGGCCGAAGCGGAATGGAACAAAAAATTTGAAGCATATCAAAAAGAATATCCGGAATTGGCGAAACAGTTTCTTCAAGCCATAAATAATGAACTTCCGGAAGACTTTGATGCAGAGCTTCCTGTGTATGAAGCAGGAAAATCCATCGCGACCCGTTCCTCTTCCGGAGAAGCGATCAACGCGCTTGCCAAAAAAATCCCATATTTCTTCGGCGGAAGCGCCGATCTTGCGGGTTCAAACAAAACGACGATCAAAGGCGGCGGCGATTTTTCAGCTGAAACACCTGAAGGACGCAATATTTGGTTTGGCGTGCGGGAGTTTGCGATGGGCGCAGCTTTGAACGGCATGGCGCTGCACGGGGGACTTAAAGTATTCGGAGGAACTTTCTTTGTATTCTCCGATTATGTTCGCCCTGCCGTCCGCTTATCAGCCTTGATGGGATTGCCGGTGACATATGTCTTTACCCATGATTCCATTGCGGTCGGCGAAGACGGCCCAACGCACGAGCCGATTGAACATTTGGCATCCTTCCGCGCGATGCCGAACGTTTCCGTCATCCGTCCGGCGGATGCAAACGAATCACGCGAAGCATGGAAATTGGCGATCCAATCCAAAGATCGGCCAACGATTTTGGTACTATCCCGCCAAAACCTGCCTGTTCTTGAAAACACGGCAACTCTGGCGAAAGATGGCGTTGCAAAAGGTGCTTATGTGGTATCACCGGCATCGAAAGAAACACCTGACGCAATTTTGATTGCCACTGGTTCCGAAGTCGCTTTGGCCGTGAAAGCGCAGGAAAAATTGCGCGAAGAAGGCATCGATGTTTCGGTCGTCTCCATGCCTTCCATGGACCGGTTTGATCAACAGTCCGACGAATATAAGGAATCCGTATTGCCAAAAGCGGTGACAAAACGTTTGGCGATTGAAATGGGATCTTCTTTGGGCTGGCATAAATATGTCGGTGCTGAAGGGGATATCCTTGCCATCGACAAATTCGGCGCCAGCGCGCCAGGAAACATTGTGATGGAAAAATACGGATTTACCGTGGACAATGTTGTCAATAAAGTGAAAGCTTTATAATATAAAAACAAAGGCTTCCTTCTGTAAAAAGAAGGGAGCCTTTGTTTTTATGGGGAACAGACATGTACCCTTTTGGGGAAAACTTCCTTTGATGTGGAATCCTTTCATCTTAATCGTTCCGTATGGAATGTAAACAATTTTGGATCCTTGTCCGTTAAATCGGCATATGGATGGTCCATGAGAAATCGCCATCGATTCCCTATTTCACCAGCCCGTGTTGGAAAGCGTACACGACGGCTTGTGTCCGGTCCTGCACTTCCAGTTTTGCAAGGATGTTGCTTACATGCGTTTTCACCGTTTTCAAAGCGATGAACAGCTCATCTGCTATTTCTTGGTTCGTTTTTCCCTGCGCCATCAAGAGCAAAACTTCCATTTCCCGGTCGGTCAACTGCTCATGAAGGGGACGGCTGGCCGCATTCCGCATCCGGTGGATCATTTTCGATGTCACTTCAGGTTCAAGGACCGGTTCGCCTTGGACGGTTTTCCGAATCGCTTCGGCAATCTGCTTCGCATTGGCCGTTTTCAGGATATAGCTTGTGGCGCCGGCTTCCAAAGCGGGGTATACTTTATCATCATCGAGGAAACTTGTCACAATCATAATTTTCGCTTCCGGCCATTCTTTCAAAATTTCTTTTGTCGCTTCCGCCCCGTTCATGACGGGCATCACATTATCCATCAAAATAATGTCGATATTCGGTTTGAGCTGGAGCACTTTTTCCACCGCTTCTTTTCCATTCTCCGCTTCCCCGACGACCGTCATATCCGGCTGGGAGGAAAGATAAGCGGAAACGCCGATGCGGACCATTTCATGATCATCGGCAATGAATACTCTAATCATCCGATTCGCCTCCCGTTCCATCCTGTTTTTCCAACGATTTTTCCTCATAAGGCGGCATATCCTCTTTTTTCAAAGGCACTTTCACTTCAACGATGGTCCCTTCGCCGGGAACGGATACAATTTTGTATTTGGCACCAATTTCCACTGCGCGTTCGGCAATATTTTTTAATCCATAGGAAGTGGAATGGGTTTCATCGGTTGGATCAAACCCCCGTCCATTGTCCTGTATTCTTAAAATCGCCAACTGGTCTCTTTCGATTAACAACAGTTCCACTTCGGTGGCTTTTGCATGGCGGAGGGTATTGGACAATGCTTCCTGGGCGATGCGGAATAAATGATCTTCCTCCGCTTTCGACAATTGGATTTCTTCGATTTGATAGTCGATGTCAAAATGGACTTTTTGTTTGAGCTCTAAAATTAAATCTTTGAGCCCTTGTGCCAATGTATTGTTGTTTAATGCGATCGGGCGGAGATGCAACAGCAAGGCGCGCATTTCCAATTGGGCCTGCTGCACGATCTTTTCGATTTGATTCAGCTTCTGTTTGGTTTCTTCCGGCGGGGTTTCCGTTTCCGTCAATGCCGATAATAACATGGAAGCGGCAAACAACTGCTGCGATACGGAGTCGTGGAGCTCCCGCGCCAGCCTTTGCCGTTCCGCGACAATCCGCTCCTGGATGATTTTGTCGTTTGCTTCCGCCTTCTCATTGGATAAACGCTGCAGGCTTTTTCTTTGCGTTTCGATTAATTCATTCGTTTCTTTCAGAGCTTTTCTGAGCGGATAGGAAACATTCCGTTTCACTTGCATTTCGGGTTCCGGCAGCTGCTTTACATAATTCAAGGTGATGATTTCTTTTGTTTTTTCCGTAATGAACCACCATAAGCTGATGCAGAAACTGATGATGAATGTACCGGTAATTATGATGGCAAACAACGGAAAATCATGATAATAATACTCCCACAAAGGGCTCCAGGTTGATTCATCAGGAATGCCATATAATAGGTAGAAAAGCCCGAAACACATGCCAAGAAGAATCAGGGCAATGGCAAAGGTGCGGAAAATCAGTGAAATCATTTCCGGTTCACCTCCACATCCCCCAGCCAGGCGGCCACATGAATGACCAGCTTCCTCTTCGACTCATCCGGATTGCCGTCTTCGAAAGTCAGCTTTTCATTCCATAGGCGTTTTGGCGGATAGTCCAATATTTTCGCTTCCCCGATCAGTGTGGAATATTGAAGTCGAAAAGGAATTTCATAGGGCAAAATGATCCGGACTTTCCCGATTCCCTGGCGTATTGTTATGACGGAGGTTCCGGCCGGCAAAACGGTCTCTGTCACATCGACCGTAAAATCGCCGAGGAAGTTTTGAAGCAGCAGATCCTGCCATTTGTAATTTTCCATCGGCCATGAAGAGGGCAGAATGAGCTCGTTTTTTTGGATTGTGCCAAATTCGGGATGCCCGGCGTCGATCTTCACTTCTTTTTGGCGGCTTGTGGTTTGTTTAAAGAGAATATATATTAATAAGCAGACGATGAAAAAACGCAGGCTCCAAAGGGCTAAAACCGCCAGAAAAATAAAAAAGGCGCCCAGCCAAAAATAGATTTTTTTTCCTTTCGAAAAACTCCGATAAAGCAAAAACGCCCCAATAATCAGAAAGAGGGCACCACCATTATTGAAAATGGTCAGCTCTACGAATACAATCAGCACCAAAAGGAAAAACAAAGAAATCATCTGTTTCGTCGTGAAACTGGTCAAAGTGGTTCCTCCTTCAAATTGAACAAACGAAATGATCAATATTGAAAAAGAAGGGAAAATTCCCTTCTTTATTTTTTAACATTATATCACGGCTCAACCGTTTCCTTCGAGGAAGGATTGCCGGCTGCCTGGTTTTGTTCCAAGAGGGCAAGACGGGTTTCCAATAGGGAATATTCATAGTTTTTCTCAACCTTTTTGGATAATTGATCGATATAAGCCGAGAGATTTTGAAAATCCAGGTCATTGGATTCGAAGACTTGATCCATCTTCACATTCGCCCTTACCACATTTTCTTTTCCCATCAATTGCAGTTGGCGGACTTTCATATCTTCAATTTTATGCTTCATCAATTCATATTTTTGTTCCAGCTGAAGATATTCCCTGTTTGCTTGTTCCAAGCTTTCCCTCAAAGTAATGTGGCGGTTTTTATAAGCTTCAACTTCCTGCATCGCAAACCAAATCAAATCCTCTTCGCCGCTTGACTTTGCCAGTTCCAGCTGGTTTGTTCTTTTCTTCAGCATCATTTCCGTATCTTTTAATTTTTGTTCCAGCTCTTCTTTTAAACGTTGTTGTCTTTCCAGGAGCTTCCCCGTTTGTTCCGTCATTTTTTCGGCTTCCCGGATATATTGGTTCAGCATCTTAATGGGATTTTTTTCTTCTTTTCGATCAAGAAGAGCGTGCAAATCCGCCTCCAACGTATAACGGAATCGTTTCAATAAACTCATCATTTAAAATCTCTCCTTGCTTTGTAATTTGGACCATTCATTTTCAAAATTTGTGAAAGGGTCATCCTGTTCTTTGCCGGAAAAGGAAACCTCTTCTCCTTTCCATTTTTGGTAAAGCACATATAGAAGGACGATTGCCGCAAGTCCCAAGAGCGCCGGAACATTGGATACGGCCATCACAAGCCCGATCAGTCCGATCAGGATCCACAGCATTTTGCCGGCAACAGAACGGCTTTTGATGTAATAATGCATGCCAAGAAATACGAGGGCCAAAGCAAAAGCCAGTCCGATTAAAGGCCCCAAGGTGCTGAGGGCGATGATAACCAAAACAATAGCCGCAAGCAATAACAGCAGTTTTTTCATCTTGATTCTCCTTTCTTCTTTGTACTTTTATGGTACTAGTCCGCATCATTTCTCAAAACGACCTGGAACTGTATTTTCGGCTCAGTCTTGAGACGGAGCGGTTTTAAGACTTTGAAAAGCGGGAAATAGAAGTTTCAAATGGATAGTTTCTATGGACTTGAGAGAGAAAAAATAGATTTATTTTATTAAAAAAATGGTATTTCCCCGGAATTTGACAAAAAAAAATCTGCAATAGGGACAAGTTTTGACAAAAAATTCAAAATCTTTCAATTATAATGGAATCAAATAAATGGCCGGAAGGAGGACAAAGAGATGAGAATCTATTCAATCTTTAACATAAAGAAACAATATCAGTCGTTTGTTTTCGGGAGAGAAAGAATGCTCTTGGAAATGGTAGCAAAAATTGATGATCAAGAGGAGTCCTCTGCAAGAAAACAATTAAGTTATATTTGCGAACCGATGGAAGGGAAAATTGAAGCGCAAATCTATCAGCATCTCCAAAAATGTTTTCCGGAAATGCATTGGATGGACGATTATTTGGGATTTGAACATAAGTTGAAAGGACGAATCAAAATCAAAGTTTTCGAATATTATATTGAAGCGGTTTGTGAAGGATCCCGCATGCTGGATCTGGATTTGTTCCAATGTTTAAGCCAGATCAATAATTCGTTCCTTGCATTCAACAAAGAGGAATATGAATGCGGCTGGTTGAAGCCGGTGAAATATGCTTCCTATTAATAAAACATGAAAACCCTGTTGACTTGAAAAAGTTCAACAGGGTTTTACGGGGAATAAGGGGATTTTATTTATGCAAAGGGGATATGATTCACGCAATGGAATAAGATTGAATATTAATCTGCAACAGCTAACAGTTTTTTATGGGTTTCTTTCAGTTGGTTCGCAATTTCTTCGATTTTGTTCAATGTTTCAATCCGTTCCTGCTTTTGCTGTTCAATGGCTTGTTGAAGAGTGATTTCAATTTGTTTTTGCGCATTCGCAAATAGATCCAAAAGCGCGTTGTTCGGCTTCCAGGCCAAGTTTTGGGCTTTGTCCGTGATTTCTTGGACACTTTCAAGCCATTTTGAAATTTCATCAAATTGGCCTTCTTTGCCGAATTCTTTTAAGCTGTTTTCAAGTCTTTCCTGCCATTCTTTTGAAGCTTTTTTCGCTTCTTCTTCAACGGCATTGATGGCATTTACCGCAGATTCAATGAATTCTTTCTGCACATTGAATGCTTGCAGAGTTCTTTTTTCGAAGTCTTCCTGCACTTTTTCGATTGTTTTTAAGCTATTAACCCAGCTGTCCCATACTAAATCTACACCTTTTGCAATTTGCTCTTTTGCCATTACTTAATTTCCTCCTTTAATTTAAAGCAAAATTTTAATTTATAATGAATGCATTTTGCAATGCATACATCCCAAAATTAGACTCCAGGCTGTTCTTGAGGCTCAGGTGTTGCTGCTGTCTGTGTCTTGGTTTTGCGGGTGCGGGCAGTTTTAGGTTTTGACGAGGATGATGCTGCGGATTTTGCTTTGGATGAGGCTGCTTTTGCTGGTGCGGATGATTTTTTCGTTTTGTTTTCGGTAGTTGCTTCGACTTTTTGCTGCGATTTTGTAGTGCTGTTGTTTTCCTTTTTTGTCCCGCCGCTGCCGGTTGAAAAGAATGGATTATATAAGTTGAAAAATTGGTTTAACAGTTTTTGATATTCACTTAAAGAATTGGCCCACATATCCAGATATTTTTCACCGGCTTCAGTGATGGAATAAATGCGTTTGGCAGGGCCGCCGGAACTTGTATCCCATACAGAAGTCACCAAGTTTTCTTTTTCAAGCTGTCTTAATAGACGATAGAAATTACCGTGGTCCAAAGATTCGATCCCAAACTTAGTAATCTTCTCCATCAATTCATAACCATGGGTATTAAATTCACGCAAATGCAACAACATGATTGGAATCAGGAAATTTTTCGGCGCGCCAATACTCGGACTTTTTGGTTTCTTTTTTTCATCTTTCGATACCAATATTATTACACCGCCTTCTGCTATTTACTTATATATGTAATTTACACATATATGCAGCACTTTGTCAATCTTTTTTTTGAAAATTTAATCATTATTTTTCAAAAAAGTTCATAATTTTGTAAATTATTCATAAGAATGAAAAAAAAGCATAAATAATATATTAGAATATGTTGTTTTACAGAATGAAAAAATTTTGTAGAGGAGATGATTCTCATTGTCCCAATCTTCTTTTGATGTCTTCGCATTATGGAAAGAAATCTATAACAGAACCGAAAGCGTCTGGCAGGATGCCATTCAGGAAACGCTTGAAAAGAAATCCTTTGCTGAAAGTTTAGGACAAATCCAGAGCCAATATGTTCAATATCAGGAACTTGTCAATAAAATGACAGAATCCTATTTAAAGCAAGCAAATATTCCTACCCGTGATGAAATCGCGAATGTCGCATCCCTCATCGTTAATGTGGATTCCAAGATTGATCAGCTGGAAGACGAGTTTGATGAGGAAAGGGAGCGGATATTCAAAGAAATAGATGCACTCAAAAAATCTGTTGCATCCTTGGAAAAGAAATTGGATAAAGTCATTGATTTGTTAAATAAGTCGCTGGAAACCACTGAAGAGCCACAGACTTCGGTTGCGGCAGCAGCCAACAAAGCGGTTTCTAAATAATAGTATTCAGATAATGATAGAAAAATATATTAAGAAAGGAAGACTGTTTTATGGCAACTACAGTATTTGAAGTAGAGAAAGTCAATGCTTTAAAACCGTTGGAAGGAAAAGTCGCTATTGTAACAGGGGCATCCCGCGGAATCGGGGCGGAAATCGCAAAAGTGTTGGCCAGAAACGGTGCGACGGTGGTCGGCACATATAACAACAGCCCGAAACATATCCAGGATGTGGCAAAAGTCATTGAAGAAGAAGGCGGAAAATTTCGCGTAATCCAAGCGGATGTGGCGAAATTCGATGATACGGAGAGACTCGCTTCTGAAGTGGTGGAGAATTTTGGAAAGATCGATATTTTGATCAATAATGCGGGAATCACGAAAGACCGTACATTCAGAAAAATTTCAAAAGAAGAATGGGATGCCGTCATCAACGTTAACTTGAACGGAGTGTTCAATGCGACGAAAGCTGTCATCAAACATATGCTTGACCAAAATTACGGCCGCATTGTAAGCATCAGTTCAATTGTCGGCCAGGCCGGCGCTTTTGGACAAACAAACTATGCCGCGACAAAAGCCGGGATTTTAGGGTTCACCAAATCCCTTGCTTTAGAGACTGCTTCCAAAGGCATCACAGTCAATGCGGTGTGCCCGGGATATATTGCAACGGAAATGGTGGCGGCTATGCCGAAAGAGGTGCTCGACAATATTATTGCAAAAGTTCCGATGAAACGTTTGGGAACACCGGCCGAAGTGGCCCAGGCGGTATTATTCCTTGTGCAAGCCGATTATGTCACTGGTCAGGCAATTGCCGTCAACGGCGGATTGTATATGTAAGTCTTCTTGAATGACTCTTGGGAGGGATTATGTGGTTACGCTAGATACAACACCAATACAAGAATGGATTGAAAGTCTGCCAAAAAATCAGGCATTTGAAACGCTGGAAAAACTGAAACGCTTTAATGAAGTATTGTTTACGGATCCGGAACCGGAAGTCGGCCAAACGCCGAAAGAAGTGATTTGGACAAAAAATAAAGCGAAATTGTACCGCTATCAGCCGTATAAAGAAAAAACGAACAAAGTGCCAATCTTGATCATTTACGCATTGATCAATCGACCGTATATTTTAGATTTGTATCCTGGAAACAGTTTTATCGAGTATTTGACGGACTGCGGCCATGATGTATATCTGTTGGACTGGGGAACAGCGGGCTATGAAGACCGTCATTTGAAACTGGAAGACTATATCGTTGATTACATTCCGAGAGCAGCCAAAAAAGTGCTCAAAACTTCAGGAGCCAAGGAAATCACGATGTTTGGCTACTGCATGGGCGGTACCATGACCGCAATCTTTACGGCGCTTTACCAGAAGAAATTGCCGATCCGCAATCTGATATTATTGACAAGCCCGATCGATTTCGAAGATGCGGGACTTTACACGAAGTGGCTGGATAAGCGCTACTTCAAACTGGATAATATTGTAGAAACTTTGGGCAATGTTCCAAGCGATTTCATTGATTTTGGAAATAAATTGTTAAATCCGCTATCGAATACTGTAGGTGTTTATGTCAATATCGCTTCCAACATTGATAATGAAGATAAGGTGTTAAATTGGAAGTTGATGCAAAAATGGCTGAATGACGGGGTTCCTTTCCCGGGAGAAGCCTATCGCCAATGGATTCGCGACTTTTACCAAGAAAACAAATTGATAAACGATGAATTGGTGATCCGCGGTGAACGGGTGTTGCTGTCAAACATTACGGCGAACTTATTGAATATTGTGGCGACCCGCGACAATATCGTTTTGCCGCAACAAATCGAACCTTTGAACGACAAAGTCTCCAGCAAAAATAAAACGTTGCATGTCGTCAATGCGGGGCATGTTTCCGTCATCACCGGCAAACGCGCGGTTGCCGAAAGATACCCTTATATTGAACAATGGATTACGGAAAATTCGAAATAAGAATTATTGATCTTTGATAAAAATCCCCATTAAATTTACCCCTTTAGTTTTATCCGGACGATATTTGAAATTCCCGTGCAGAGAGTTTCAAAGAAGTCCGGATTTTTCTTTATTGATAGAAAGAAACAGATACAGGAAAATAAATACGAAAATTTCGAATATTCTATTTTAGGAAAATATCTTTATATTATATAAAAATTTGGTTACAATACATAAGGTATGTATCATATGTTCGAATAGAAAAAGCCGGGAAAAGCTAGAATCGATAGTATGAATAGTGTATAATCCAACGTGGAGAGTTTTTCTCGGCATAAGATGAGAGGGAGGTTTCTAACTTGGCTACTTGGGTATGGATTTTAATTATTGTGCTTGCGTTCATCGCTGGAACAGCCCTAGGGTTTTATTCGGCCCGTCAATACATGATGAAATATTTGAAAGAAAATCCGCCGATCAATGAACAAATGATTCGCGTCATGATGGCCCAAATGGGACGTAAGCCATCTGAAAAACAAGTGCGTCAAATGATGGCCCAATTAAATAAAATATATGACAAACAGAAGTAATCATAAAAGGTTGTCCTCCATCGGAAGCTATTTCTGAAGAGGGATAACCTTTTTATTTTTGGTTGCAGGCTGCAATGCGGGACAGAAATAAAAAAGCCCTTTGGAAACAGGGCCGATCAAATAGTCCCGGTCATTTATAAATGACGGTTTTCCGGTTATTTGCCTTTTACCTTTTTCCTTCCAGCACAAACCTTTGCAAGAACTTCCGCACCGTTTCCTCATACTCAGACGGATTGACATTAAAGGATTGGGCATGGGCTCCGCGCTCAAATAATTTTAATTGTTTCAGACCTTCCTTCAACTCGTACATTTCTTCCGTCATTTTGCAGGGAATGAACGTATCCGGGATGCTGTGGATGAACAATACAGGTTTTTTGATATTTTTCACCACATCTTTAGGTGCGACGTTTTTAAACCGGTATCCGTCCCGGAAACGGATGAAGAAATCCGCCAGATGAATCGGGATGTCCGGGTAAATGCGGGTTGAATTTTTGACGATATGCCGCAAAAGCTCTTCGAAATCCGAAAAGGCGCAGTCCGAAATATAAAAATCCACTTCATCTCCAATCGTTCCGGCATATAATAACATTGTCGCAGCCCCCATGGATTCCCCGTGGATGCCCAAAATGGCATCTTCTCCGATGACGGCGCGGACGGTTTTCACTACCGCGGCCAAATCGAATTTTTCATAAAAGCCGTAACTTGTTGTTTTCCCTCCGGATTCGCCATGTCTCCGGTGATCGTAAACAAAGGAATTGAATCCGAGTCTTTCAAACATCCGCGCATATTTGATAGAATTGATTTTATTTTCCGTAACCCCATGGCAAATGATGACCGTATTTTTCGTAGGGCAAGGCTGCAAAAAGATGCCTTTGATCGGATAGCCGTTCGGGGAGTCGATGGTAAACTCATCTTTCTTAATGCTGTTGAACCATTTTTCATCGAAACGGTTTGCTTTGAGCTCGCGATCTAAAATAAAATCATCATCTTTTTTCTTGATATACATAAGGCGGTTTGTCAAAGCGAAGCCGAAAACCGTTGTCAGAATACTTGCGATGGCCGTTACAATCGTTGAAAACCAAAGGATTTTTCTTTTTTTCTTTTGTTGTTTCATAGAGAGGCACCTCCTTGGCGTATAGTGGATATGAATAAATTCTATTACAAATCATCTGAAATATCGCAAATATCGTAAAAATAGCAGGAATTTTAACAAAAAATAACATAACTTTTGATAGAATAAAATTACACGATTATTTTGATTGATTTTTATTTTCAAGATATATGAATCGTGTTGATATTATAGACGGGAATAAAGGAGAGAAGTTCATGTTGCAAGATGTTGTCATTGTAAGCGCTGTAAGGACAGCCATCGGTTCTTTCCAGGGTTCGTTGAAAGATGTCCCTGCGCCGACTTTAGGTTCCATTGTCATCAAAGAAGCATTGCGCCGTTCCGGATTGGAACCGGATCGGGTGGATGAAGTCATTATGGGGAATGTATTGCAAGCAGGTTTGGGACAAAATCCCGCCCGCCAGGCGGCCATTCAGGCAGGGCTTCCGGAAACGGTGCCGGCCATGACCATCAATAAAGTGTGCGGTTCCGGCTTAAAAGCGGTTCATCTTGCTTACCAGGCCATTGCCGCAGGGGAAGCGGACATTGTGGTGGCCGGCGGGTTTGAAAATATGAGCCAGGCGCCATATTTATTGAAAAACGCGCGCTCCGGCTTCAAAATGGGCGATCAAACCCTCATTGACAGCATGATTCACGATGGTTTATGGTGCGCGTTCAACGATTATCACATGGGAATCACCGCTGAAAATTTGGCTTCTCAATATCATATTACGCGGGAGGAACAGGATGAGTTCGCGGCCCGTTCCCAGGCCCGTGCGGCAAAAGCCATCGAGGAAGGAAAATTCAAGGAAGAAATAGTACCGGTGGAAATTCCTCAACGAAAAGGGGACCCTATCATCTTCGATACAGATGAATTCGTCCGCCCGGGTACAACGGTGGAGAAACTTTCCGCATTGCGTCCCGCCTTCAAAAAAGATGGCACCGTGACGGCTGGGAACGCTTCCGGCATCAACGACGGGGCGGCAGCGGTTGTCGTGATGTCGAAGAAAAAAGCGGAAGAGTTGGGCATCACCCCTCTTGCCACAATTGTCGCAAACGCGGCGGTTGGCGTTGATCCTGCCATCATGGGAATCGGCCCGGCTGAAGCGGTCCGGAAAGCACTGAAAAAAGCGGATTTAACTTTGGACCAAATTGATCTCATAGAAGCCAATGAGGCTTTCGCCGCCCAATCCATTGCGGTGGACCGGGAATTGCATTTTGATCCTGATAAATTGAATGTCAACGGCGGAGCCATTGCCCTTGGACATCCAATTGGAGCGAGCGGCACGCGCATTTTGGTGACGCTTTTATATGAAATGAAGAGACGGGATGCAAAACTGGGGCTCGCCACCCTATGCATCGGCGGAGGCCAAGGCGTCGCAACGATCATTCAACGATAAATTCTTTACATCTTATAATATAGCAGGTGAATGAGATGGCGAAAAAGAAAAAACAACAATCTTCCGGAATCTCCAATCAAAACGATGCAAAAATCACCCTTCAAGAAAAAATCGGTCAGGACCTGATTGAAAAATTGAAAGCGGCCAAAAAGGAATTGCTCGAAGAAGAAAAACGGAAAGAGGAGGAGCGTCAAGCCCGTCTGGAATTTGAAAGAAAGCAGAAGGAGAAAAATATGAGTTTTGCCGAGCTGCTTGAAAAGTATGGGGATAAAGGCTCCAAATATAATTAAAGGTGCCGCATTTTGCGGCATGAATCAATAAGCCTCCAGTAAAATGCTGGAGGCTTTTCTCAAGCACGCTTTCGGAGCAGCAACCATCTGATGAGATGATATCCCTTAATGCAGAGGATAAAAGTGACGGCGCCTGCCGTATCAAGGAGCACGTCTTCGAAAATGCCCGTGCGCCCTTCCACGAGGGTTTGGTTATATTCATCCAACATGGCGATGAAAAACACGAAGACGCAAGCAAAGATTGCGGCAAATGGCCATTGCATTTTACGGAAAAACATATACAAAAGAACCGCAACAATTCCGTAGCCTGTAAAATGCAAGGTTTTGCGTATCAAAAATTCGATGAAGTAATAATATCCCCTCGTTTCGACCGATATGGTCCGTCCCCAGTAGTTCACCTCGATTTTGCTCAATGTTTCATAAAACGGCTGATTGTCTAGCAGCACCTTCAACTCCGGAACAATCGTCTGCTTTTCATAAGGCATGCTGGAAAGAAAATATAAAATGGTGAGCGCGGCAATCACAAGAAAAAGATATTTTTTCATCGGTGCTCCGTATAGATTTCCTGTTTAGTAATGGTTTTCATAAAGGAAATGTCCCGGATGTGTTGCGCTTCTTCGTAGGCTTTCAGATTTTCCAACAATTGTTCCTTTGTTCTTGCCCCGACGACAAGCGACGCCACGGCAGGCTGGCTTAAGTTGAAGGCGATGGCGGCAGGATGGACGGATCCGAATTCCGATTCGATTTTTTCCAAGATTGAAATCAATTCTGCCTTCGAATAGTTTAAATAGGAATCGATTTTTTCCACCCGCCGTCTCCATTCATCCGTCAGCAGCCCTTTCGCGATGGATCCTCTTGTCACAACGGAAACCTGCTTTTCTTCAAAGAACGGGAACCATTCTTCGGGACGGCGGTCCAAGATGCTGTATTGCATCATGTTGGAGATGCCGTTGCTCTTTTCAAAAAAAGGTTTGAACACATTCGGACGGATGGAGGAAATGCCATACTCCCGAATCAGGCCTTCTTTTTTCAGTTTTTCAAAGGTTTCGATGATGTCGTCCCACGGGTCGTCAATCGTCCCGCCGTGGAGCTGGTATAAATCGATATAATCGGTTTTTAACCGGCGCAAGCTTTCCTTAATTCCTTCTTCGATATGTTCTTTGGAGGCATCCCAATGCCAGCCTTCGCCATTTTCGTTCCAGACGTTTCCCACTTTTGTCGCAATGAACACCTGGTCGCGGTAGGGTTTTAAACATTCGCCGACGACTTCTTCATTGACTCCTTTATCATAGAGGTCAGCCGTATCAAAATAATTGATTCCATGTTCAATCGCCGTTTCGATCACCGGTCTCGCTTCCTCCGCCGATGCCGGCAAGGACATGCAGCCTAAACTGATTTCTGAAATCTCAAATTCGCTTTTTCCCAATCTTCTTTTTTTCATGGAATCCCCCGCATTCTTCTTTCATTTTCTCTAACTAATGGTACAATGAATTCAGTATAATGGACAAGCGAGGAGTAGGTATGAAGAAATTTGAAGAAAAAACGGTTCATTCGACAGAAATTTTCAAGGGAAAAGTCGTCACTTTGACGGTGGATGATGTAATCTTGCCGAACGGGAAAGAGGCCAAAAGGGAAATCGTCCATCATCCGGGTGCCGTTGCGATCATCCCGATTACCCGGGACGGAAAAATCGTGTTTGTGGAACAGTACCGGAAAGCGCTGGAGCGTTCCATTGTCGAAATACCGGCCGGGAAATTGGAGCCCGGGGAAGATCCGGCCGTTTGCGCCAGAAGAGAACTGGAAGAGGAAACGGGTTATGGTGCGGGAGAACTGACTTATCTACTATCTTTTGCAACATCTCCCGGCTTTGCGAATGAGATTATCCATCTTTATGTCGCGAAGGATTTATATAAAATAGAAGAAAAACGCACTTTGGATGAAGATGAATTTGTTTCCATCATCGAGGCGACGATCGAAGAAGCGGAAGAAATGATCGAGAACCGGCAAATCTATGATGCGAAAACGGCATATGGCGTTCTTTGGGCAAAAATGAACAAGATGTAATATTATGAAGAACAAAAATTTTGATAGAAAATACTAAAATTCGTACTAATAATACCCGTGGACGAGCATAAGCTGTAACAACGAAAGGAGAATGCTTATGTTTCGTTCCATTTATTTCATTCAATATTCCTTTTTATTGGCCATTGGTTTTGTGAGCGGCGTATTCTGTTTTCAGGCCTTTTCATTGGACAAGTCCATGAATCTGATCAAACTGATCGATCCGAGGGTGCTGGAATTGTCGGAGGTCACAATTTGGCAGACGGTTCTGCCGATTGTCGTATGGGCTTTATTTGTATTATTTTTTACAACCCACCCATATCTGCATTTTTTTGCTAAACTAGTAGTAGCCGTGAAGGCGACATTTTTTGGCTTCGGTTCGGTCTTTTTGCTGACGCAGCAGGAATCTATTCTCGTTTATAGTGTTTGGTGGTTCCCATTTCAGTTAATTTATTGTATCTTACTATTAGCGCTGTGCTCCGTTTTTGGAACGAGAAAAGTGGGGTCGAATCGAAAGTTCACTTTTAATAGGAAACTGTTTTTTACATTGGTCCTTGCCTTTACGGTGATGTGTCTGGGGGAAATGTTCGTCATTTCTTACATTATTAATTAACCCCTGACCTTGTCATTGGTTTTAGTCTTCTGTTATAATGGAATGGGTTTAGGAGGGCGTCATATGGAAAGCCGTATCGATCGTATAAAAAAGCAATTACATAGTGCTGGCTATAAACTGACGCCACAACGTGAAGCGACAGTTGCAGTACTATTGGAACATGAAGAAGACCATTTGAGCGCCGAAGACGTTTATTTATTGGTGAAAGAGAAAGCGCCTGAAATCGGTCTTGCTACAGTGTATCGCACCCTTGAATTATTAACGGAATTGAAAATTGTCGATAAAATCAATTTTGGAGATGGAGTATCCCGATACGATCTTCGACAAGAGGGCGCAAAACATTTCCATCATCATTTAGTTTGCATTGAATGTGGCTCAGTGGACGAAATTCAGGAAGATTTACTGGAAGAAGTCGAAATGGTTGTAGAGAAAAGATGGAATTTCATCATTAAAGACCATCGGCTCACTTTCCATGGTATTTGCCATCGTTGCCAAGAAAAAGAGAAGCAATCCAAAAAAGAAGAAGCGTAACCCCCGAATAGGAAAATCCTGTTCAGGGGTTTTTTTGTTAAATGGGGAACCCATTTTCTGCAAATTTTGAGGGCGAAGAATATTATCTTATATTTTGTAATAAATTGTAACTTTTTGAAAAATCTATGCAAGAATTGCAAAAGCTTTACAACAAAAAAATGTTAAATCTTGTATGCGGCTGAAAAAATCTCTATCATTTTAATAAAGGAAGGTCAGGTGAGAAAAATGAAAGAAGCGCAGGAAGCCCTTCTGGACTATCTCCATTTTCTGAGAGTGGAACGGCAATATTCAGCAAATACACTGGCTTCCTACCGGCGGGATTTGGAAGATTATTTGGAACATTTACAGACAGTTCAGAAAATCGAATGTTTAAATGAAGTGGACCGTTCAAGAATATTATTATATTTGGAACATTTAAGACAAAACGGGAAATCCCCCCGAACCATTGCGCGTCATATTTCGTCCATCCGGTCATTTCATCAGTTTTTGTTAAGGGAGAAAATTGCAGACCACGACCCTACAGTCCACTTAGAGATGCCTCAAATCGAAAAAACATTGCCAAAAGTACTATCCATAGCAGAAATCGAAGCGTTGATCCAGGCTCCCGATCAATCAAAACCCCAGGGAATACGAGATGTTGCCATGATAGAACTGCTTTATGGAACAGGGATGCGAATCAGCGAGTGCGTTGATTTAAATTTGGAAGATGTGCATTTAACAATGGGATTTGTGCGTATTTATGGAAAAGGCGGAAAGGAGCGGATTGTTCCCTTGGGGAAAAGCGCTCTTTCCGCCTGCGAAAAATATTTGCGGCATTCCCGCCATCTCCTGCAAGGAAATTATGGAAAAACCGATGCCTTTTTCATCAACCGCCGGGGAAAACGTTTAACGCGGCAGGGATGCTGGAAAATCCTGAAACAGTACGCGCTCGCCGCAAACATCAAAAAAGAGATGACCCCCCATATATTGCGGCATAGTTTTGCCACACACCTTATCGAGAACGGGGCCGATCTCCGCGCGGTACAGGAAATGTTGGGTCATGCGGATATCTCAACAACTCAAATTTATACCCACATCAGCAAAACAAGACTTTCGGAAGTCTACAAACGATACCACCCCCGTGCGTAGGAGGGGAGCATAGGAGGAACCGATATGCAATCTTTTAAAAGAATTCATTTAATTGTATTGGATTCTGTCGGAATCGGGGAAGCCCCCGATGCGGATCAATTTGGCGATGCAGGCTGCGATACCCTGGGCCATATCGCGGAGGCGGTAAATGGACTGGATTTGCCGAATCTTCAGGCCCTGGGATTGGGAAATATACGGGAGATAAAAGGAGTCAAAAGGGTACCTTCCCCAAAGGCTTACTTTGGAAAAATGCGGGAGGCTTCCGCGGGAAAAGACACAATGACCGGACATTGGGAAATCATGGGACTCAAAGTGGATAAACCTTTTAAAGTCTATCCGAACGGATTCCCGGAGGACCTGATCAGGCAATTGGAAGAGCAAACGGGACGGAAAGTGATTGGCAATAAGCCGGCAAGCGGCACGGCCATTATCGAGGAATTGGGAAAAGAACATATGGAAACCGGGGCGATTATCGTCTATACATCCGCGGATCCGGTCCTTCAAATTGCCGCCCACGAAGAGATTGTTCCGTTGGAGGAACTATATAAAATTTGCGAGATTGCCCGAAAACTGACACTTGAACCTGAGTATCTGGTCGGAAGGGTGATTGCCCGCCCGTTTGTGGGAACACCCGGAAACTTCAAACGTACGGCGAACCGCCATGATTATGCCATCAAACCTTTTGGAAGGACGACGATGAATGAACTGAAAGATCATGGTTTTGACGTGATCGCACTCGGGAAAATTTCGGATATCTATAACGGAGAAGGCGTGACGGAGGCGATCCGCACGCAAAACAACATGGATGGAATGGATAAGTTGGTGGAAGTTGTAAAACGGGATTTCCACGGATTAAGTTTTTTAAATTTAGTAGACTTTGATGCAATGTACGGGCATCGCAGAGATCCGGCCGGCTACGGACAAGCATTGGAAGATTTCGACCGGAGGCTCCCCGAAGTTTTGGAATTATCGAGGGATGACGATTTAATCATCATTACGGCCGATCATGGCAATGACCCGACCTTTAAAGGAACGGACCATACAAGGGAATACGTGCCGCTGCTTGTTTATTCCAAACGCTTCAAAAAGACGGGAGACCTCGGATTGAGAGAGACGTTCGCAGATATCGCGGCAACAATCGCGGAAAACTTCCGTGTTCCCGCTCCGGCCAATGGAACCAGCTTCTTGTCATGTTTAATGTAGAGGGGGGATTCAGATGAGAATGGTGGATATTATTGAAAAAAAGCGGGATGGCAAGGAACTTTCAAAGGAAGAAATCCGTTTTTTTGTCAATGGATATACGGAAGGGGCCATCCCTGATTATCAGGCGGCAAGTTTTCTTATGGCCGTATACTTTCAGGATATGACGGAACGCGAACGGACCGATTTGACAATGGCGATGGCGGAATCAGGGGATACGATTGATTTGTCGGAAATAGAAGGAATCAAGGTGGATAAACATTCGACCGGCGGCGTGGGGGACAAAGTGACTCTTTGTTTGTCCCCCATGGTGGCCGCCTGCGGGGTTCCCGTCGCGAAGATGAGCGGCCGCGGATTGGGGCATACAGGCGGAACGATCGACAAATTGGAATCCATTCCGGGTTTTCAAGTAGAACTGTCAAGCGACCGGTTCATCCGGCAGGTCAATGACATCAAATTGGCGATTGTAAGCCAAAGCGGCAATCTGGCACCGGCGGATAAGAAAATTTATGCCTTAAGAGATGTGACAGGCACTGTTCCAAGCATCCCCCTTATCGCCAGCTCCATCATGTCCAAAAAAATCGCGAGCGGTGCTGATGCGATTGTATTGGATGTAAAAGTGGGAGAAGGGGCATTTATGAAAACGGTGGAAGAAGCGGAAGAGCTGGCCCATGCCATGGTGGCAATCGGCAACCGGGCGGGAAGAAAAACGATTGCGATTTTATCCGATATGAGCCAGCCTTTGGGTTATGCCGTAGGGAATGCCCTGGAAGTAAAAGAAGCGATTGATGTGCTGAAAGGAAGAGGCCCGAAAGATGTAACCGATCTTTGTTTGACGATCGGCTCATACATGGTGCTTTTGGGCGGCAAAGCCCAAACCATTGAAGAAGCAAGAACGAAACTGAAAAAGGCGCTGGACTCCGGTGAAGCATTGGAAGTGTTTAAAAGATTTGTGGCGGCCCAGGGGGGAGATCCGTCCTTTGTGGATGACCCGTCTTTGTTGCCGCAGGCGCATTATAAAGTGGAAGTTCAGGCGGAAAAGTCCGGATTTGTGAAAAAAATAATCGCCGACGAAATCGGGCTTGCCGCGATGCTATTGGGGGCCGGCAGGGAAACGAAAGATTCGGAGATAGATTTGTCGGTGGGCATTGTATTGAATAAAAAGGTTGGGGACTATGCAGAAAAAGGAGACTCATTGGCAACCGTCCATACGAACAAGAAAAATATAGAAGAAATCATTGAAAAAATATCTTCCAATATCATCCTTTCAGAGGAAAAGGGGGAAGTCCCTTCTTTAATAAAAGAAATCATTGCAGAGTAATGAGGGCAACAGCTTTTAGATGGTTTTCAGGAATGTCCCAAAAGAGCGAACGATAAAATATTTCCGTTCGCTCTTTTTTTTCTTTTTGAAAGATTCAATTATTTGAATCATCAAAAAAGATTGATATTTTGTCAGAAAAACTGTGACAAAATTATGAAAATTGTATATTATAAAACTTAATAAAGAATTTTTCGCACATAAAAAAGAAAAAGAAGGGGTAACATGGATAAGATTTTGCGGGGGAGATTCGAAGGATATTCATTGAATTCTTTCAAACGGGATGTAGTTTCGGGGACAATTGTCGGAATTGTGGCGATTCCATTGGCGATGTCATTTGCGATTGCTTCCGGTGTAAAGCCGGAGTACGGAATTTATACGGCCATCTTCGCGGGGATCCTGATTTCGTTGTTCGGGGGATCAAAATATCAAATCGGAGGACCTACAGGGGCGTTTGTTCCGATATTATTGGGGGTTGTTTTGGCATACGGTTACGAAGATCTGCTGCTTGCAGGTCTGATGGCCGGTGCCATGCTGATCCTGATGGGCGTCTTCCGGTTGGGCCTTTTGATTCAATATATTCCTAGGCCTGTGACCATCGGTTTTACTGCAGGAATCGCGGTGATCATTTTTTCCGGACAAATTGCCAATTTTCTCGGCTTGCAAGGTTTAAAACAGCATGAACGTTCTATAGATAACATGAGGGAAATCGCGTCCCATTTGCATACAATCAATATCTATAGCATTACGGTTGCGGCAATCTGCCTGGCCGCCATCCTCATCACCCCAAAAGTGCTGCCGAAAGTGCCGGGGCCGCTTGTGGGCATCATCGTTTCTTCCGTTGTTGCGGCATTATTTTTCAATGGACAAGTTGCCACAATCGGAACCACGTATGGCGAGATACCGAACCGTTTGCCTCAATTCAGAATACCGGAGATTACGGTGGACCGGATGATTTCACTTTTGGGGCCTGCGTTTGTCATCGCGATGCTGGGGGCAATCGAGTCCCTTCTTTCGGCCGTTGTGGCGGACGGGATGACAAACAGCAAACACAATTCCAACCGGGAATTGATTGGACAAGGCATTGCCAATATGGTGACGCCGCTTTTTGGGGGAATTCCTGCAACAGGAGCGATTGCCCGGACTGCAACCAACATTAAGTTCGGCGCCGCGTCGCCTCTTTCCGGTGTCATTCATGGGGTTTTTGTTCTGATCACTTTGCTGATATTCGCGCCTTTGGCATCGCACATTCCTTTGGCGAGTCTGGCGCCCGTTTTGATGGTCGTTGCCTGGAATATGAGTGAGCGGAAGCATTTTAAGCATGTGTTGAAACTGAAATCGGGGGATTCGCTCGTTCTCATCATCACATTTTTGCTCACTGTCTTAACGAGTTTAACGATTGCCGTCATCGTCGGATTAATGCTCGCAGTTCTTTTGTTCGTAAAACGGATGAGCGACATGCTGATTGTGTCAAAAGTGTTGCCGGACCATAAAAATAACGGGAAAGTTCAACCGCATATCGTAAATGAGACGCGGGACTGCCCTCAAATCAGCATTTATACCATCGAAGGTCCATTGTTTTTCGGGGCTGCCCAGACTTTTGAAGAGAGGATTTTAAAATCGATTCATTATCAGCCGAAGATTCTTATTCTCCGCATGGGCAAAGTGCCTTTTATTGATGCGACGGGCGAGGCATATTTGAGAAATATTGTAAAAAATTTCAAGGCCCAGGGCGGACGCCTTCTTGTGACAGGGGTGCAGCCGGGGCTGAAAATCCTTTTGGATAAAAGCGGATTGACAAAAGAAATCGGAGAAGAGCATTTTTTTGAACATACGGGAGAAGCCATCAACTACGCATTAGGCAGCGTCAATCGAAATCATTGCATCGGTTGCAAACATTTCGCTTTCCGGGAATGCGAAGAATTATCTGCGACAAAAATCAGTTAATGAAGAATATAGGACTTAATGGCCAAAATTTGGCCATTAAGTCTTTTTGTGTTTAAAATTCTTCCTATTTTTCCATACTAAAGCTGATAAGGTAATGCCTTATTAACTTTTCAATTGTTTCATGATGATAAAGGGGCGTTTTAATTATATCGGGTTGCACTGCAAAAGGGATTATGCGGGAGGCGATTTGCATTTTTGCAATCTTCCATCACCGTTTTTGGAACTCCACTATCGCTCTGAACATTTATTAAGAATCGCCGTTTCCGTGAAGAGCTTGCAATCCGTTCACTGACTCCTCGAAGGCTCCAACTTTCCTCAAGCTCGTCAAATCTTGTGCAGGATGGGTGGTGGATGAGGTACGTGGAACCGGTAAAAAACATCTGAAAAGATTGTCGTATTTTTACTAGTTTCAACGAATTTCTTCTACTATTGTCAATTGAAAGGATTTTAGACGGGCTGTGTGGAAATTGCGAAGGGAGGAGGCGAATAACGGATGAATTATGAAATCAATATGGAAAATGATATTGCCATTATCCGCCTTTATGGCGAATTAGATCATCATGAAACGGAAAAAATCCGGACGGATATTTCGAAAACGATATTAAAAGGAAATTTGCACACAATTATTTGGAATTTAGAGAGATTGAATTTTATGGATAGTTCAGGTGTTGGCCTCATCTTGGGCCGCATGAGGGAGTTGAGTGCGGTCAACGGACGTACCATTATTTTAAATCCTTCCAATACAATGAAAAAAATATTTCAATTTTCGGGGTTAGGAAAGTATGTGATGGAGGGAAAAGAAGAAGAGGCTATTTTATATGCAAGGGGGATTGTGAATGGATAACGAAATGACACTTTCATTTGTTGCATTAAGCGAAAATGAAAGCCTGGCAAGAATAGCGATTACAAGTTTTGTGGCACAATTGGATCCAACGATTGATGAACTTTCCGAATTTAAAACGATTGTTTCAGAAGCTGTGTCCAACGCAATCATTCACGGCTACGATGAGGATGGCAAAGGGATTGTGACAGTTCATGCGGTCCGGGAAGGGGATGTTGTTTCGGTAGTTGTGAAAGATGAAGGAAAAGGAATTCCTGATATTAAAAAAGCCATGGAACCTTTATACACGACGAAACCGGATATGGAAAGGTCCGGCATGGGCTTTACAATCATGGAAAGCTTTGCCGATCATCTTCAAGTGGAGTCAGAACCGGGAGTCGGCACAGTGGTGACGTTTTCCAAAAAATTTCACTCGATGAAAATGAAACAAATCTCCTGAATCCTGGAATGGTTTTCTTCACCTTTGATTTGAATATCAGGAATAATTTTCGAATTGGATGCCAATATATTTAGAGGTATTGGAAGAAGTAAGGGGGATGAGGACAATCGAACAGCCGTCCAATGTATTGACGCAGGAAAAGATGCGGGAATTGATCAAACTCGCACAAGCTGGTGACATGGAAGCTCGCAAGCAAATGATTGAAGGGAATACACGGCTTGTTTGGTCGATTGTTCAACGCTTTGCTTCTAGAGGGGTAGAGCTTGAAGATCTATTCCAAATTGGTTGCATCGGTTTGATGAAATCGGTGGATAAATTTGATCTATCATACGATGTAAAATTCTCAACCTATGCGGTGCCAATGATTATTGGAGAAATACAGCGATTTTTAAGGGATGACGGAATGGTGAAAGTAAGCCGTTCCATCCGTGAGTTGAACTATAAAATTCGACAAGTTACCGATGAGTATTTAAAGACCAATGAGAAGCCGCCTTCAGTCTCCGAATTAGCAGAAATGCTTGGTGTGACGCAAGATGAAATTCTGATGGCAACCGATGCTATGAGAGATCCGGCTTCCCTCCATGAGCAATTGTTTGAATCGGAGGGGGATTCCATTACTTTGATGGATCAAATGAAGGATGAAAAATCGGAATTGCCGTTTCAGTATATTTCATTAAAAGAAGTCCTGAAAAAGCTGGATAAACGGGAACAAGCCATCATTTACTTGCGCTATTACCTGGATTTGACCCAGACCGATATTGCTGAAAGGCTTGGTATTTCCCAGGTGCAAGTCTCGAGGCTGGAAAAGAAAATTTTGGCCCAATTGAAGCAATGGATGGATACATCCTCAAATACAACAAGAAAAACGAAAAAGACGGTGAATAAATGACGAACAGAATTTTTGCATCATTAGAAGAAGCAAAAGAGTTTTTATATTCAAAATTTGGAAAAGACGAATCTTTCGATGTTTGCATCAAGGAAGTTCATGTAAAAAATTTGCCGGTGCTATGTGCGTATATAAGCGGCCTTGTTGACGGTGCGACGCTTACTGTCCAGTTGACACCGCTTTATTTTGATAGCGATGAAAAGCAAGGGAATCCGGTGAAAGAGGATGATACTTATTTTGACAATATTTTCAATTTTTACGGCAAATCGGAACCGAAAGACCGGGATGAATTTCTGCTTGGCATCCTGAGCGGCCAGGTCGGCTTTGTTACCCGGCAAGGCTATGCTTATTTGACCGAGCTCAGAAATTATCCCGGACGTCAACCCGAAGAACCGGATAATGAAAAAGTCATCCGGGGTTCCCGCGACGGTTTTGCCGAAAACATCATGTTCAATACGGCGCTCATTCGCAGAAGAATCCGGAGTCCCGAGCTACGCTTCGAATTGTATAAAATCACTTCTGATGGAAAAACCGACGTAGCAATTGCTTACATTAAGAATATTGTGAATGATCACCACTTAAAATGGGTGAAGCAGAGGCTCGAAGAAATCAAACATGATGGACTGACGATGGCCGACAAGTCGTTGGAAGAGTGGCTGTTTAAGCAAAGATTCCATCCGGTTCCATTCGTCCGATATTCGGAGAGACCGGATATCGTCGCCGCTCACCTCCTTGAAGGCCATATTGCCATCATTGTCGACACTTCTCCGTCGGTGATCCTGCTTCCGATCACCATTTTCCATCTAATGCAACATGCCGAAGAATACCGGCAATCCCCTCTAGTCGGATCTACTGTAAGACTTTTGCGTTATAGCGCAATTCTGTTAAGTTTGACATTAATGCCGATTTGGTATTTGCTGGCCACACACGAAGAATATTTGCCGGATGCCCTTCAATTTATCGGCGCAAGAGAGAAATCGAATATTCCGCTATTGTTTCAAGTTTTCATCGCCGATTTGGGGTTGGAATATTTGAGAATTGCCGCCATCCATACACCGACGCCGCTATCCACCGCAATGGGATTGGTAGCGGGTGTCATCATTGGGCAGATCGCAATCGACGTCGGTTTATTCACACCTGAAGTCGTACTTTATTCAGCTGTGGTGGCTATTTTCACTTTTGCCATTCCAACATTCGAATTGAGCGTTTCCATTAAATATTTCCGCTTTATCGTGCTGGTATTGACGGCATTATTTGGCCCAAGCGGATTTTTCATCGGCTTCTTCATCATTTTTTCCTATTTCTGCGCGCTTCGGCCGATGCAAATTCCTTATTTGTGGCCGCTTGTACCATTTTTCCCGAAGGCTTTCCTGAGGGTGTTTATCCGTTTTCCAATGGCCGACGATGCACTCAGACCGTACATTGTCGGAGCGAAGCGGAGAAAACGGGCCTAAATCCAGTTGCGAAAGCGCTGAGCCTATGTTAAAGTTCAAACATAATAACTTTATTAGTGCGGCTGTCCATGTCGAAATTTTCAATCTTTATATGGAAAAAAGCTTCCCTCAATACGCGGGATTGAAGGGGGCGGAAATGGAACGCTCCCTTTTGGCATGGACAGCTGAATAAAATATGACGGAGGGGAATCTATGAATTTACACGGAACACAAACCATCGGAGAAAATGGCCATTTACATATTGGCGGTGTGGATACGGTAGAGCTTGCAAAAGAATACGGAACGCCACTTATTGTTTATGATTTGGAACTGATCAGAAATCGAGCGCGCGCTTTCAGGGATACTTTCCAAAAGCATGGCGTGAACGCGCAAGTGGCTTACGCTTCAAAGGCTTTCTCCTGCATTGCAATCTATCAATTTATGAAAGAAGAAAATTTATCACTGGATGTTGTATCAGGCGGGGAATTATATACGGCGTTAAAAGCGGATTTCCCGGCAGAACGCATCCATTTCCATGGAAACAATAAATCCTACGATGAGCTGCTTCTCGCTTTTGATGCAAAAATCGGCTGTATCGTCGTCGACAATTTCTATGAAATTGAGTTGCTAAAGGAAATTTCTGAATCCCGTAAACAATCAATGAATATACTATTGCGCGTCACTCCGGGAGTAGAGGCCCATACCCACGATTTCATCACGACGGGCCAGGAAGATTCCAAATTCGGCTTTGACTTGAATAACGGCCAGGCAGATGAAGCTTTTCAACTAGTTGTCAATCATGAATATTTAAATTTACTAGGTTTGCATTGCCACATCGGTTCACAGATTTTCGAGACGGACGGCTTCAGTTTGGCTGCAAGCAAATTGATCGAAAAAATCGGTGAGTGGAACAAAAAATACGGCTATGAATGCAAAGTTCTCAATTTAGGAGGAGGCTTCGGCATCCGTTACACCGAAGAAGATCATCCCCTTGAACCGCATGTATATGTAGAAGAAATGGTAAAAACAGTGAAGGAAGAAACATCAAAACGCCAACTTCCAATGCCGGAAATTTGGATCGAACCGGGCCGCTCTTTGGTCGGAGATGCCGGAACAACCCTATATACGATCGGTTCCCGGAAAGTCGTTCCGAATATCCGCGAATATATTGCCGTTGACGGCGGTATGAGCGATAATATCCGCCCTGCATTGTATGATGCAAAATATGAAGCGGTGATCGCGAATAAAGCAAATCTTCCTAGAAATTGCACTTATACAGTAGCAGGAAAATTATGCGAATCCGGTGATAAGCTGATCGTGGACGCTCCTCTTCAAAAAGCGGAACCGGGCGACATTCTTGCCGTTTTCTGTACAGGTGCTTACGGCTATTCCATGGCATCCAATTATAATCGCGTACCGAGACCGGCGGTAGTTTTTGTGGAAAACGGAAAACATCAATTGGCCATCCGAAGAGAAAGTTACGATGACCTCATCTTAAATGATATGGAATATCAATTAAATAAGTAATTCAGGTGAATCAATCGTGAAAATTTCCAAATGGAAGTTGCTGGGTATTATAATAGCTTTTTGTTTAATATGGGCTTTTGTTTACATTTTTTTAATAATCCCTTTACTTCAGTAGAGGGATAAATTTCCTGATTTTTGGATGGAGTTTGATTCTTGACTTGAAATCGTGTACGATAAAATCAGAAATTCGTATGCGAAAGAAAACGAGGGAATGTTACATGTTAGTTCGTTATAAAAAATCACTCGAGAAAATAGCGATGGGTTTGCTTTCGTTTATGCCGCAGGAGAAGGACGTAAAAAAATTGATGGAAACAATGCATTCTTATGAACAAGAAGACAACTGGCAATTATATTTATGGAAAAACAATGATGAGTATGTCGGCATAGTAGGCGTTGTTGTCGAAGATTCTGTTGCAACCATTCAGCACATCACCGTTGTCCCTTCCTACCGGGGAGAGGGAATTGCCAAAAAAATGTTGAAGGCATTAAAAGATTCCGGGGAATATACAGAAATCCGGGCATGTGAAGAGACAGAGCCATTCGTGAATAAATGCTTACATAGCTTGCAAGAGGCAGACGGAAATTAACGTCTGCCCTTTCTTTTTCCCTTCTTATTTTTGAATATCTATACGATTTCGCAGCATATGTTTATGAAGAAGAAATTGAGGGGAAACCGGCGGAAGGGACTTGATTTTTTCGTTTATTTTTTCCTCCAGGACCGGATTGGCCACTTGAATTGGAAAAGCTTTAAAAGGTTTATTTTTTTCAATTGCGTCAAGCGCTTTTAAACAATCGTTACATAATCTTTGAAAATCGATATAATCAAAAAATGGGTGGTTTCGGTTCGCTATGAATTTTTCATAAGCTCTTCTTAACATTTTCGATGCACCGCGAAAGTTGTTTCTGCGCCAATGGTAGAGGCCTGTTGCCAATTGGATGTACCCTGTGAGGGGATGTTCTTTTTCTTTTGGCGCGATTGTCTTCCAATAATCCTCTAAAACTTCGTGACATTCAAAATAATCTTGATTACCATTGAAATATGCGCAAAAATCGATAAATGACGGATGCAGCAGGGGATGCATTTTTTCATAACCTCATTCCTATTGTCATTTTATTAAGATTCAAGGTGTGTGACATATGTATGAAGTAAAATTGGATGCCTTTCAAGGACCGCTAGATTTATTATTGCATTTAATTCAGCGGTTGGAAATCGATATATATGATATTCCGATGGCGGAATTAACCGCCCAATATATGGAACATGTACGGGCCATGCAAGTGTTGGAGCTGGAAGAAGCAAGCGAATATTTAGTGATGGCGGCAACTCTTCTTGCCATCAAAAGCCGGATGCTTTTGCCCGTTCATGAAGGGGAGATGGAAGAATCGGAATTTGAAGTGGAAGAACCGGATCCCCGGGAAGAATTGGTGCAAAAATTGGTGGAGTATAAAAAATTTAAAGAGGCTGCAAATGAATTGAAAAAGTTGGAGGAAAACGCTCCGGAAAATTTCACAAAACCGCCTAGCGATTTGTCTCCATTTATGCAGGATGAACAGCTGACATTGTTTAATCCGGATGTCAATGTTTACGATTTGCTGTATGCTTTCCAAAAAATGCTGAGAAGAAAACAGTTAAGAAAACCATTGAAAACAACAGTAAAAAAACAGGATATTCCGGTCAGAGAGCAGATGTTTAAAGTGGTGGACGTGCTAAAACAAAGAGGCGGCAAATCCAGCTTCTTTGAACTTTTTCCATATGAAGACAAGTCAACCTTGATTGTAACCTTTCTGTCTCTTCTCGAACTTATGAAACGCCAAGTTGTTTACGTCGAACAAGAAAACAATTTTGAAGATTTAACCGTAATTTTGCAGAAGGAGGAACTATTGGGTGAACTCGAAGATATTGATGAGCAGGATTGAGGCTCTTCTATTTGTGGTAGGGGATGAAGGATTGACGGTCAAACAACTTGCGGATTTATTGGATGTGGGGGAAGTGGACATAGAAGCCGGGTTGAGCGAGCTGAAAACCTGCTACGAAAATAATCCGGCATCCGGGCTTACCATTAAACAATTGGCGGATACATATTTATTAACAACAAAACCAGAATTGGCAAATACAATCAAAAAATTGGTCGAACATCCAAATAGCCAGGTATTGTCTACAGCTGCGTTGGAGGTGCTTGCCATCATCGCTTATAAACAACCGATCACAAGGGCCGAGATCGAAGACTTGCGCGGTGTAAAAAGCGAACGTCCAATACAAACTCTTGTTTCCAGAGGACTCATCCGGGAAGTCGGACGGGCGGAGGGAACAGGACGCGCGATTCTTTACGGCACGACAAAAGAATTTCTTCATTATTTTGGTTTATCCGATTTATCGGAACTCCCTCCGCTGCCGGAAGAAGAGTTTGAAGCAGAGCAAGAACAAACGGATCTCTTTATGACAAAATTCCAGGAAGTGTTTCAAAATGAAAATGCTAAAAGGAGTGGCTAAGTGAAATTAGCAAAGTTTGCGATTGCTTTTGCTGTTTCAGTGACTTTCTATTTTTTGTTTCAGCAAGTTGCAAAGGCTTCTTATGTTGTCATTGATGCGGACACGGGAAGAACGCTGATTGGGAACAACGAGCATGCGAGAATGCCCATTGCAAGCCTTACAAAAATTTGGACTGCCCTCGTTGCCATCGAGAACAGCGATTTGGATGACGAAGTGGTCATTTCAAGGGAAGCCGCCATGAGTGAAGGGTCTTCCATCTATTTGGAGCCGGGTGAAGTGGTGACCGTCGAAACATTGCTGTACGGTCTTATGCTCCGTTCAGGAAACGATGCGGCGTACGCGTTGGCGGAACACGCAGGAGGGTCTGTCGAAGGATTTGTTGATTTGATGAACGAAAAAGCCATGTATTATCGGCTGAATCAAACGTATTTCACCAATCCGTCGGGTCTGCACCATGATTTGCATCTGTCCAGCGCTTATGACACGGCCCAGATGTTGCGGATCGCTTTGGCAAACAAAGATTTTTATAAAATTGCTTCCACAATCCAATATAAAAGCAATACGAAAAACGGAACGGTTTGGCTCAACAAACATCGTCTGCTCCGAGAACAGGTCGGCGCGGTGGCAGGAAAGACAGGTTTCACCAAAGTGGCGGGCAGAACACTCGCAACGTATTTTGAAAGAGATGATGAACGGATTATCGTCGTAACATTAAATGAAGCCAACGATTGGCAAGTACATAAACAACTTGCGAATCAGGTGTTCGAAGAATATGATGTGAAAACGATTGTAAGAAAAGGGAAATATAAAGCCGCAAATAATGTAACCGTGGAACTGAAAAAGCCGATCAAATTGCTGATTTCAAACGAAGAAGAGGATCAATTGCGGCATGTCCTGCATGTTTCAAGGAACAAAGATGTGAAATATGGAATCTGGCATGTATTTTTAAACGATGAAAGCATTTATTCTGAAAAGGTTACGCTGAAATAATTATTTTATAAAGCTGTCCGGTCGGATTGGTTTTCGGACAGCTTTTCATTTTGAAAAGCGAGTGATTTTTCTTTAATATTAAGACAAAATATGACATAATTTTCATCAGGTAAAAAGGTTCTCAATGATTGGGTAGGGGTGAGTCATCTTGGAAAGGCTTCAGAAAGTGATTGCACAAGCGGGAATTACTTCAAGGAGAAAAGCGGAAGAACTGATTTTGGAAGGCAAAGTGAAAGTCAACGGCGAGGTGGTTACGCAGCTGGGGACAAAGGTTTCCGCAACGGATGTCATTGAAGTAAACGGAATCAAAGTGGAGAGGGAACAGAAAGTTTATTTTCTCTTTTATAAACCGAGGGGGGTCGTATCCACCGTTTCGGATGACCGGGGAAGAAAAACCGTTCTGGATTTTTTCAAAGGCTATGTGGAACAAAGAATTTTTCCTGTCGGCCGGCTTGATTATGACACATCAGGCCTTTTGCTATTGACGAACGACGGGGAATTTGCCAATTTAATGACCCATCCAAAATATAAGATCGAAAAGACTTATATCGCGCGGCTGAAAGGAATTCCAAGTTTTGAAGACATAAAAAAGCTTCGGAAAGGAATTATGCTGGAAGACGGCATGACGGCCCCGGCAAAGGTGGAATTGAAAAAAATCGATCGCAAGGCTAATAAAGCGATTTGCGAAATTACCATCCATGAAGGGAGAAACAGGCAAGTACGCCGCATGTTTGAGGCGATCGGGACACCTGTTGTGAAATTGAAACGGGAACGATTTGCCTTTCTTGATTTGAAAGGGTTGAACGCCGGAGAGTTTCGCGAATTAACCCCCCATGAAGTAAAACAGCTCCGGGTTTTGGCAGAGACGGGAAAAATCGGTTAGTACTACTATCATAGTGATAACCTTCAAAAACATTTCAAATTTATCCTTGAAATATTTGCTATAATGAAAGAGATTTTACTGATCTCTCCAAGGAGGATATCAATCATATGGACAAGAAAAAGAAGCGCATGGTGATCAGAGGGTTAATTCTCGGATTGTTGGCTTGTGCAATAATTTACACGATTTACAACTCTGCGACGAAAGACAAAGTGGAAGTTTTGCAGGATGGCGATAAGGCCCCGGATTTTGAATTGGTCGATTTGGAAGGAAATACCCACCGTTTATCCGATTACAAGGGACAAGGAGTCTTTTTGAACTTCTGGGGAACATGGTGCGAGCCTTGCAAAAAAGAAATGCCGGCCTTGGAACGCCAATATCAGCAATTTAAAGACCAGGGCGTGCAAGTGTTGGCAGTCAATATCGCCCAATCCAACTTCGAAGTCCAAAACTATGTCGATCAATTACATCTCACATTTCCGGTGGTCATCGATAAAACAAAAAGCGTCATGCAAGCCTATAATGTTGGACAATTGCCTGCATCTTTTCTGATTGATCCGGAAGGAAAAGTGAAAAGAATTCCTCCTGGTGAATTGTCTGAACAGCAAATTCAAACTTATATGGAGTCAATTAAGCCAGAATAGGAGTATTTCAAATTATGGAAAAAGTCAAATGCGTATGTGGCCATGAAAATCCATTCGGAACCAAGATTTGCGGAAAATGCGGCAGACCGTTGACGGAAGAGGCGAAAGCCCAAAAGGTGCTTGATATGAAATACGATGGATCGGCCATCCGTTCAAAAACTTATAACAAATCAATTATCGATAAAATTTGGAATTTCTTTTCCAGCGTAAAAGTAGGCGTATCGTTAATCGTCATTACTTTAATCGCTTCTTCCTTTGGTACATTTTTCCCTCAAAAATTTAATATCCAGGCGGCAACGGAAGCGGAAAAAGCGCTTTATTATGAACAAAACTACGGTACTCTTGGAAAACTCTATTATGAACTAGGTTTATCCGATCTCTATAATTCCTGGTGGTACCAAATTTTAGTGGGCCTATTGGCAATTTCCATTATTGTGGCGAGCCTTGACCGGGGCATTCCGCTTTATAAATCATTAAAAAATCAGAGAGTGAAGCGCCACGAAAGCTTCATGAAGAAACAGCGGATTGTCGCCCACGGACCCGTTACAGAGGGGGATGCTTCAAAAACCCTTGATTTAATTGCCGAGAAAATGTCAAAATTGCGCTATAAAGTGCGCCGTGATGGAAACGCTTTATTGGCGGAGAAAAACCGTTTCGCCCGATCAGGCCCATACATAAACCACTTGGGGCTTATTATCTTTTTGTTTGGCCTGATGCTCCGTTTTATTCCCGGATTCCATGTGGACGAGGCCATGTGGATCCGTGAAGGGGAAATCCGAGCAATACCGGGGATGGACGGTTATTACCTTGAAAATGAAAAATTTATTTTAGAAACGTATGATAATGAACCGACAAGAGCCCAAATAGAACAGGGAGTTTCCAAGATCGCCAAAAACTATCAATCGGATGTAAAGCTTTATAAGCAGCCTGAAGGGGCTGTTTTGGGCGACACGGAAAATCTGGATTTGGTGAAAGAGTATTCCATCCGGGTAAACCATCCTCTTAAATATGATGGGTATTCCATTTACCAGATGGATTATCGGTTAAATGAATTCAAATCGATGACTTTCGGGTTGACCAACAAGCAGTCTGGAGAGTCTCTCGGAACGTTGACCATTGATTTGACAAATCCGGAAAAAGAATATGTTTTAGGGGAAAACACAAAAGTCGAGATATTAAACTATTATCCTGATTTTTCCGGCTTAAAGGACGGGATTCCGCAAACGGCTTCCCAATATCCTAATAATCCGGCGTTTGTATTCAAAATGATTACTCCGGACAAGCCGGAAGGGGAGATCAGTTTCGTATCCATTGGTGCAGCACCTGTTGAAGCAGGGGATAATGAATATAAAATGACATTTAAAAATGTAGAAACAAGAAATGTGTCAGGATTGGCCATCAAAAAAGATGTAACCATCCCGATCTTGATTGTTGGCGGAATTGTTTTCTTGATTGGGCTAGCAATTGGTTCTTACTGGAATCATCGTCGCCTGTGGGTACAACAACTGGAAGACGGCACTCTTTTGCTTGCTGCTCATACAAACAAAAACTGGTTTGGTTTGAAAAAAGATTTAAATGTTGTAACGGAATATGCTCATTTACCTCAATATATCGACCAGCTTGAAGAGAATGATGAAACGAAAAGGGAAGGTGACGATGTCGAATGAGTCTTATTGATATAAGCAGCAATCTGCTGTTAATCGCATTTTTTGCATATATTTTAGGAACTGTGTTGATTGCGGGTTCCATCAAGCGGAATGATGGCGCAGCCAGCAGAGCGGAAAAATGGGGCAAAGCGGGTATTGTTGTAGCCGTTGTCGGGTTTATTGCACAACTGGGTTATTTCATCACCCGCTGGATTTATGCGGGACATGCTCCTGTCAGCAATATGTTCGAATTTACAACAGCATTTGGTATGTTTTTGGTGGGGGCGTTTTTGTTAATCTACTTTATTTATCGGGTCAAAACCCTTGGATTGGTGGCATTGCCAATCGCCATACTTTTTATTTCCTATGCGACGATGTTCCCGACGGATGTGACGCCGCTTGTTCCATCGTTGCAAAGCCATTGGTTGACTCTCCATGTCGTGACCGCGGCAATCGGGCAGGCGATCTTGGCCATCAGCGCGGTGGCTGGGCTTGTTTACCTATTGAAAGAAGTCGATCCGAAACAAAAATCAAAAGAACGTTTTTGGCTTGAAGCAATTTTATATCTTTTCGTCGTGATTATCGGATTTGTCGTTGTGACATTAACATTCCGCACCATGGGGTATGAGGCGGAGTTTACGTACGTTGATAAGAATGGCATGGAGGCGGAGATTGTTTATAATATGCCGGCATTGTTTGGCATGAACGAATATGAATTGAAAACGGACGGCGTAATGGAACCGTTAGTGGAATTGCCTCCATATATCAATGCGAAAAAATTGACAACAGTTGTCTGGTCATTTATCGCAGGTACGATTCTATACTTGCTTTACCGTTTCATTGTGCGCAAACGTATTTGCGAGCTGCTGAATCCTTTGGTGAAAAAAGTCAATACCAACCTAGTGGATGAAATTGGATACCGTTCTGTATTGATTGGATTCCCGGTTTTCACTCTGGGGGCTCTCGTCTTTGCCATGATTTGGGCACAGGAAGCATGGGGCCGATTCTGGGGCTGGGATCCAAAAGAAGTATGGGCTCTTATTACATGGCTTTTCTATGCAGCTTATCTGCATTTGCGCTTGTCGAAAGGATGGGAAGGCAGAAAATCTGCCTGGCTTGCATTAATCGGATTTGCCATCATCATCTTCAACTTGGTATTTGTCAACCTGGTGATTGCAGGTCTACATTCATATGCATAATTCCTATATACTTCAAATTTCGTGAATATATGACAAAATTTTAAGAATTTGTGAAAGGCCTTTCCTCTTTTGGGAAGGCCTTTCTTTATTTATCTTTAATTTTTTTTCATAAAATTGTACAATGTTTATAGTAGATAATGCAAAGAGAGGGGTTTTACATCGTGTCTGAAAAAGTGTCGATCTTGGTTGTAGATGATGAAGACAGAATTCGTCGTCTATTAAAGATGTATTTAGAACGGGAAGGATACGAGGTAGACGAGGCGGAAAACGGCGAAGTCGCTCTAAAAAAGGCGTTGGAAAAAGATTATCATTGCGTTATTTTAGATATCATGATGCCGGAGAAAGACGGTCTGCAAGTTTGTGAAGAATTAAGAGAAAAGAAATCAACGCCAATCATATTGTTAACAGCGAAAGGTGAAGAAGCAAACCGGGTGCAAGGTTTTGAATTAGGGGCGGATGACTATATTGTAAAACCGTTCAGTCCTCGGGAAGTCGTTTTGCGCGTGAAAGCGATTTTACGACGCTCCAGCGCATTGAATCAAGTGTCAAATACAACTGCATCGAGAGATATCGTCGTATTCCCTCATCTTACAATCGATAATGATGCACACCGTGTAACATGTGATGGACAAGAAGTGAACTTAACCCCTAAAGAATATGAATTGCTGTACTTCTTGGCTAAATCACCTGATAAAGTATTTGACCGGGAACAATTATTAAAAGAAGTATGGCATTATGATTTCTTCGGTGATTTGCGCACTGTCGATACGCATATCAAGCGCTTGCGAGAGAAATTGAATCGCGTATCTGACAAAGCTGCCAAAATGATTGTAACCGTATGGGGCGTAGGTTACAAGTTCGAGGTTATCAATGACTAGAATATGGAATAGTATTGTCGGGAAGCTATGGGCAACCATATTGCTTCTCGTTTCATTTGTGTTATTTATTTTCACGGTTGCCATGCTTGAATTTCTTGATGATTTTCATATTAAGCAAGCGGAAAGCTCGCTTAAGCAAGCGGCAACGACCATATCAAACATTGTTGCCCATACGGATATCGATCAAATTACCGATGAGTTATTGAAAGATTTGTTGAATGAAGATACCAATGCCATTATCGCCCTTAAGGACCATACGGTGATTTCCAGTTATCAATCCGGAAAAAATCAGGAAGAAATAAGGAAGGAATTATTGGAATCTGAAGAGTTCAAAAAAATCTTTGATTCCAATAAGCCGATTATTCGGCAAATGATTTTGCCATCCCAAACAGAAGAAGACAAGATGGAATCCTATTTTGTTTTGGGATACCCATTGTCAATAGAGAATGGAGTGCAGGGGGGATTGTTTATATTCCAGAACCCGACGGCACTTCATGAAACGACAAATCAAACAACGAAAATCGTCTTTCTTTCGGCCATAATCGCCTTTGTACTGACAACTTTCTTTGCCTTTTTCTTATCATCCAAAATTACTCAACCCCTTCGAAAAATGCGTGAATATGCTTTTGACATCGCCAAAGGAAAATTTGACGAACAGCTGCCGATGAATCAGAACGATGAAATCGGCCAATTGGCGGTGGCATTCAATCAAATGGGGCGGCAATTGAAGCATCATTTGGAAGTGATCAACCAAGAAAAAGAACAACTTTCCAGCATTCTGACATCGATGACGGATGCGGTGATTTCGTTTAACCGAGATAAAACCATTTTGTTGAGCAATCCTCCTGCGGAACGGCTATTACAGCGCTGGTTCATTCGAAACGGCATGGATAAGGAATTATTCTTGCCGGAAGAATTGTATGAAATGTTGGATCATGTTCTGAATTTTGAAGACAAGCTGGAGGAAGACCTGGAAATTGACGGTTCCTATTACCGGATCACCATCAGCCCGCTGAAAAGCAGCGGTCAGGCGATTCGCGGTGCCATCGCCGTCATCCGGGATATGACGGAACAGATTAAATTGGATAAATTGCGTTCGGACTTTATCGCCAATGTATCCCATGAATTGAGAACGCCGATTGCCATGTTGCAAGGTTATTCCGAGGCCATTATTGATGGAGTCGTTGAATCGGAAGAAGAGAAGAACGAAATGATCCGAATCATCTATGATGAATCCCAGCGGATGGGCCGTTTGGTTGCCGATTTGCTCGATTTGGCACGAATGGAATCCGGACATGAGACATTGGTGAAGGAAACCGTTCCAATCAACCCGGTTTTTGAACGGATTACCCAAAAATTCAGCCAAGTGGCGAAGGAAAATCATATTCATTTGAACTTCCATACAGAAATGCCGGATGATGCGGTAATCAATATCGATGAAGACAGAATCGAACAAGTGTTGACAAATTTGATCGACAACGCAATCCGCCATACGCCGGCAGATGGCAGTGTAACGGTATCGCTGCAACAAGAGTTGTCTTATTTGAAAGTTCAAGTGTCCGATACCGGGGAAGGAATTTCAAAAGAAGATCTGCCGTTTGTTTTCGAACGGTTCTATAAGGCGGATAAAGCAAGAACTCGCAACAAAAAAGTGGGTACAGGCCTAGGACTTGCCATCGTAAAAAATATTGTGGAAGCGCATAATGGGAATATACGGGTAGATAGTGAAGTCGGAAAAGGGACGACCTTTACATTCTATTTGCCGTTGTAAATGGTTAAGAATCCGTGGATACTCCAGGTAAAGAAGTTCAGAAAAGACAAAAAGCAAGTTTGTCCCCTATTTGGCCTGGAGTAGAAGCGGATTCTTTTTTGTTTCCGAAAAAAGTTTCTGCGGAAATCAGCTCAGGAAGTGAAACGTTTCGTTTTTTTAAACGACAAACTCAATAAGGGATCGAGGTGTCATGGATTGAAAGAATCCATATTCCATCGGCTGTATGATCATTATCATCAAGATGTGTTCCGTTTTTTGGTATTTTTAGTCAAGGACCGATCGGTCGCAGAAGACTTGTCCCATGAAGTCTATGTGCGCGTTTTAAAGTCGTACGAACGTTTTCAGGGGAAAAGTTCTGAAAAGACCTGGCTTTTTTCCATTGCAAAAAATGTGGCAATTGATTATTTCCGTAAGAAGGCTGTGCGTGCCACACGCTCCTATGATGCGTTTGACTGGGAAAAGGAACAACTTGTGTCCCCAATGAAATCACCGGAATTTTTTTTGGAATTAAACGATGAAACGAGGCAAGTATTGGGGGCTTTGGAAAAATGCACGGGGGACCAGCAATTGGTGATCATTATGCGATATTTCCAGGAATTGTCCATAGCGGAAACCGCTGCAATTCTAAATTGGACTGAAGGAAAAGTGAAAACGACCCAGCACCGGGCAATCAAACAATTGAGGGAGCTATTATCACAGAATAAGGAGGCGAAGCAACATGAATCATGAGGATTGGAATGACAAACGCATTGAAGAACTATTATCAAAAATTCCAAAAATTCATGATACCCGTTCGAAAGAAGAAGTATTTGAACGTTTAAAAAAGGACGGGATTTTTGAGGAAGAGCCTCCTGAGAAAAAGAAACATCATAAAATCATCCCGTGGATGATTGCGGCGTGTGCCGTAGTGTTTATTGCCATACTCCTTCCTTTGTTGATAAAAAATCCGGCGACTGACGAGACAACACAGCCTGAAGGCGCGTCAAATACGCCCCCGAATCAGGAGATGAAAACTTTTGATTATAATCAAAAGGGGCAACAGGAACAATTGGATTCATCAATTACAACGATGGCGGATTTGAAAACGGCCGTTTATCCGGAAGAATTGGAAGGAAACACCCTTTTCCGGATTGGTCTTGCAAGCGACGACGCGG
Organism: Ureibacillus terrenus; assembly: GCF_006569205.1. Taxonomy (GTDB): domain Bacteria; phylum Bacillota; class Bacilli; order Bacillales_A; family Planococcaceae; genus Ureibacillus; species Ureibacillus terrenus. The sequence goes on along the minus strand of NZ_VIGD01000001.1, from coordinate 287,128 downwards.
ACAGCATTCCGGTGACCATTTTAATTCCGAATACACAGATTCTAAGAGATTTCGGGAAATCCGATCCGACTCAAGTAGAACTTTATAATGTTTATGCATCCCGTTTGAACGAAAGGCTATTAGGATTTATGGAATATCACCCATATGCGGGGGAAATCAGTGAACGGGGTGATACCGTAGTCCATAAATTGCCGGAAAATCATCCATATGATACGGCTTCCGCAACCCTTTCGACCTATTACGCTTCTTTGATTGATACTTTTACGGATTATAGAAAAATCGAATTTGTCGATGAAAATAATCAGCCGTTGATATTCAAGGAAGTGGGGGAAGAGTACCCGCTCCAAATGGGTCCGGAAACGCGGCAATATGCGTATTTTAAATATGTTCAAAATGACGGGTCTGAGTTTCTGGCGCCAAATTTTAGAGAAACGTTCCCGACGGTTGAACAAGCGATGGAAGCATTGAAAACCAGCACAAACGATATTTATCGCTCCGTCATTCTGCCGAATGCTGATTATTCTGCAGTTGAAAGCAACGGGGTTGTGAGGGTTACGTTTTCCAACCCTTTGGATTTATCCAATTATAACCAGGTGGAAGCGATGCAAATGATTGAAGGGATGTTGTTGACGGCAGCAGGATTTGGCAAGTCCGTGCAATTTGAAAACATCGTGCAATCGGATTGGCAAGGCTTTGATTTTAGAAAGCCGTTGCCGATTCCGGCGGGTCCAAATAAATTGCCCTATACGGTTTTAATGAATTAAAAATGCTTATGTTTTGAAAGTGCGATTACGGATCAGAAGGTTTTAGGACAATAAGAGAAAAAAGTATTCAAAATATTTCTAATTAATTCCTTTACAAATACTCGGAATTCTCCTATAATAGGATTAAATTTAATAAGGATTAAATCATCTTCGGGGCAGGGTGAAATTCCCGACCGGCGGTGTTAGAACTTCGCGTTCTTAAGCCCGCGAGCTCTTTATGAGCAGGATTTGGTGAGATTCCAAAGCCGACAGTATAGTCTGGATGGGAGAAGATGGTACAGTCGTTTCGTTATGTGTGTTTTTGCACATGGCTTGCTTTCTATTGGCTTTTTTGCTTGGTCCAATAGACAAATTATTATGGTCATGTGTTGTCACATGTTGTACATTTTCTCCCTTATGCATGTTTGCATAAGGGATTTTTAATTGCAACGAAGCCGACTAGTACCTTTCTTCTTGCGGATGAAATAAGCAAAGAGGAGAGAGTGCTGATGAACAAAATGAAATTGAAATCTTTCATAACAATCGCGATGCTTTCGAGCATTTCCTGCATTTTAATGTTTTTGAACTTTCCGTTGCCGTATTTTCCTGTGTTTTTGGAAATTGATTTCAGCGATGTCCCTGCATTGATTGCGGCAATTATAATGGGACCTGTCGCCGGCATTATTGTGGAACTGATCAAAAATATATTGAATTGGATTTTTATCGGTGCACCTACGGGGGTGCCGGTAGGACATATAGCGAATTTCACGACTGGACTCCTTTTCATTTTGCCGGTCTATTATCTTTATAAAAAATCCGGCTCCTTAAAAGGTTTAATGATGGGGCTGATTGCCGGCACATTCACAATGGCCATCGGGATGAGCATTTTAAATTACGTCGCGTTTCTGCCAATGTACACATATTTTCTTGGAATGGGCGGATTTGACGCAAAAGAAATGATTGTTCTTGGCATCCTGCCGTTTAATTTCATAAAAGGAATCATGTTGATGGTGCTTGTGATGATGCTGTTCAGAACGATGAGAAGATGGATTGAAAACCAAAGAGCCCAATATTTGCTTCAAAAACAATAGAGTAAAGAAGACGGGGAAATCCCGTCTTTTATTTTTGGCAATTTTAAAATTTGTGCACATGGTACTACTTGATAAAGGGATACATATAGTTGTTAAGAGAAAGGTTATAAGGATGGTGTGATGGAAAGAACGAGACGGTCCATTTTCTTTTTTTTGTTATTGATTTGCGCATTCGTATGGACAATCTATTCCCACTTCATCAAGGGTGAAAAAGGAAGAGAGGAGACTTTCACGGAAGAAGAGTTCATCGATTTTTTGTATCAAAATTTAGGATTAGAGGAGCCGCATGATCGTGAAACCTTGGAAGAAACGGATGGCCATCATCATGATGGGCAATTGGAAACCGCTTTTCATTCAGCGGATTTTGAGGCAAAAAATTTCCAACTGAGAACTTTGAAAAACGATACCATTCGATTATCCGATTTGAAAGGAAAACAAATTTTAATCAACTTTTGGACGAGCTGGTGCCCTCCATGCAAAGAAGAAATGCGCCAGTTGAGCGAATTCTATGAACAATATGCGAAAAAACGCAATATCGAAATTTTGGCAATCAATGTTACCGATCAGGAATGGTCGAAGGATGACGTAAAAAAGTTTGCCGCCCAATATCAATTGAAGTTTCCGGTTTTGCTGGATGAGACAGGGGAAGTATCTGAGAGTTATCAAATCATGACAATTCCCACGAGTTTTATCATCAACGAAGAAGGGAAGGTTACAGAAAAAATAGTCGGCCCGGTCACAAAAGACATGTTATCGAAAAGATTTCAGTAAACAATATGTTTTATAATAGAAAGAAATGGATTGGAGGAATATTGGATGAAAGTCATTTCAACACCATATGTACTTGAAGAGAAAAACAAGCAAGTCGGAAAAGTCCTCGACATAGAAAAAGCGCAAGTGATGAACATTCAGCTGAAATCCGGCGAGTCGATTCCGTCCCATTTCGCCGACGGGGATGTGTTAATCATTGTCCGCAGAGGGACAGTGGAGTTTACGGTGGAAGAAGAAACGGTTGAATTGACGAATGAAACATTGCTGCACATGGAACCGAAAGAAAAGCACAGCTTAATTGCAAAACATGATGCCGACATTATTGTTGTAAAAATGAAATAAAGGTTTTGGACGGCAATAGTTTCAATCGATAAAAAAACAACATTTTCTCACAAGAGAAAATGTTGTTTTATTTTTGTTCCATTCAGTTTATCATTATCCCATAATATGGTAACCGGAGTCGACGTATACCGTTTCCCCTGTCACGCCGCGGGAAAGATCACTGAGGAGCACAACCGTCATATCTCCAACTTCTTCTTTATTTGTGTTGCGTTTTAATGGTGAAACTTCTTCATAACGATGCAAAGCTTCATTAAAGCTTGGAACGCCTTTTGCCGCCAGCGTCCGGATCGCTCCGGCAGAAATGGCATTGACGCGGATGCCTTCTTTTCCTAAGTCTGCAGCCAAATAACGGACGGATGCTTCCAAAGCGGCTTTCGCAACGCCCATGACGTTATATCCTTCAAGAACCCGTTCTGCCCCCAGATAAGACATGGTTACGATCGAGCCGCCTTCCGTCATAAATGGCCGCGCAGCTCTTGTCACCGCGATCAGGGAATAAGCGCTAGTATCCAATGCGAAGGCAAATCCTTCACGGGAAGTTTCCACAAAACGGTTTTTTAAATCTTCAGCATGGGCAAAAGCGACAGAATGCACAATTCCGTGGATGACGCCGAACTGTTCGCCGATTTGCCCGAATGCTGTCTGGATGGATTCATCGCTGTTGACATCGCATTGAATGACGGCCGTTTTTTTCTCTTTGTAGTCTTCCAAAAGTTTTTCTATTTTTGCTTTTGAGCGGTCTTTCCGATACGTAAAAATGACGTTTGCTCCAACTTCCAACAGCTTTTTCGCCGCTCCCCAGGCAATGCTTCTTTCATTAGCAACTCCCATGACAACAATATTTTTATCCTTTAAATTTAATACATCCATGGACTTGACTCCTTTAACATCAGTTATTAGCACCAACTACTAAAATATTAACAGCAATTGCAAGAAAAATCAATAATAACTATTGACAACTATTTTGCAATACAATATAGTGAAAATAGATACTTTGTAATGCAAGGTAGATAACCGGTCAATATCTTGCAATGCAAGATATTTCATTGGAATATGATTCCTGATTCTCATCACTAAATGCGGGGTGACATATTTGTCCATACGAAGCCAGTTGTTAAAAGGGGTTCTGGATGGCTGTATTTTGGCAATTATCGAAAAATACGAAGTTTATGGCTATGAGCTTTCGAAAAAACTGGAACAGGCCGGTTTGGCGGTCAGTGAAGGGACCATTTATCCGGTATTGTTGCGCCTTCAAAAAAATGGATTTATTGTCGGCGAAATGAGGGCTTCCGATTCGGGGCCCGACCGCAAATATTATTTCATTACCGAAAAGGGAAAAGAGGCGCTCAAGGAAATCCGGAAAGAATGGAAAGTTTTGTCTTCATCTATTGAAACAATATTAGGGAGTGATGAAACATGAAAATTCCGATAAAGGAACTGATTCAACAAAACAATGAAAAAAGGGAGCTGTTATTGCCCGAAAATAAAAAATATTATGAAGATTTACTTGTATACATCCGTGCGAATTTATCGAAGGATGAACGGGCTGTGGAAGAAGTGTTGCTTGAGATGCTGGATCATTTATTGGAGGCGCAGAAAGAAGGAAAAACGGCGGAAACAGTGTTCGGGAAAAATCCGAAAGAGTTGGCGGATGAAATTCTTGCCGCTTTGCCGAAAGAATCGTGGAAACATCAAATGGAATTTGCCTTAGAAATTTTGTTTACGTTTTTTGGCTGGTACTTCGCAATCGTAGGATTGTTTCCCCTTTTTAAGAAAGAAGACCAGACCGTTTATGCCGGAACTTTAATCGTATCCGGTATCCTCCTTGTTGGAGCGATTGTAATGTTCATCTATATTGTTTTAAAAATATTAAAGAATGGAACCTTCCGGGAACAAAAAAAGAGAAAAGGCATCACAATATTATATTCCATTATTGCCGGCGGGTTGTTTGCGCTCGGTCTGATCGTGAAATTTGCGGTTCCGCCTTTCGGGCCGACATTTGAAGTTTCTTATTATACAGTATTTGGAATGGGCTGCTTCTTGCTGCTTGCTTCTTACCTATTAAAGAAAATGCGGGAACAAAATGCATAGAAACAATTCATGCCGAAACGAAGAAAGGTGCATCCTGGAGCGATGCACCTTTTTTTATTTTATTCAAATTTCAAAGGGTCGCCATCAAAAGGTTCGTCTGCCACTTTGATGGAATCTGTCGGGCAGCCTTCAAAAGCATCCTGCATATCTTCCAGCAAATCTTCTGGTACTTCCGCAGTCCCCGTGTTATTATCTAAAATAACATAGGCAATGCCTTCATCATCGTAATCATAAATATCCGGGGCGGCCGCACCACAAGCGCCGCATGCGATGCATGTATCTTTATCTACAATTGTATATTTTGGCATATTATAATCTCTCCTTTATCTATCGGGCTTCCATGTTAAAGCTTCTATATTATTCTAAATCTGTTTATAGGACTTTTCAACATTAAGACCATAAAATTGGAGGTTCTGATTTGATATTTCGGTATTTAGTCTTAGATATTTTAAAAATTCTACAAAAAGAACGGACCATTTCTTCCCCGTATCATCTGCTGAAAGGAAAACGTTCCGGACAAACGATACAGGATGTGGGCATCTTCCGCTTGCATCCATACTTTGGCATTCTTCCAAAACTTTCAAGAAATAAATATGATGAAGAAATTCAAAATCTTGTTGAACAACATTTCATCCACATAACAAAGAAGAGTTTTCAACTGACCGAAAAGGGATTACGGTTTCTCCGGCAACATGAGCCTTTGCCTTTAAACGGCTGGCAATATAGGGGAAATGAACATATTTTTTTCTCAAGGCTCTCTTTAATCGTACAAAGCTTATCCCATGCGCGGGAAGAAGTGATGTCCTTTAATCCGATCCAAAAGGATGAAAGCGTACAGCAATGGGTTCGGAGTTTTTTAATAAAAAATCATTACAAATCAGGTCTTCTCGCCCATAATCTGTACGATGAAATGTTGCAAAGCCTGGGAAGAGCCAAAATCAGCGAGCAGGCAAAGGAAATTGTGGTAAAGCGCTTAACCGGCATCCGTATGCCCGGCTTCACCTGGGAGCAAATCAGCAGGGAATTGGAGATGCCTGAATTGGATGTCCAGATCATGTATGTGGCTTGCCTTCACCAATGGCTCAATGAAATTTTGGTTGGCAAAGGGCAATATCCATATTTATTTGAGATGGCTCAAGATATCCGGGTGGAGGTTCCTTTGACGGAATCTGCCTACCATACGGTTCTTCTTTTCAGGCAAGGATATTCGATTGAGCAAATCAGCCGAATTCGGAAATTAAAGAAAAGCACAATTGAAGACCATTTGGTTGAGTTGGCCATCAACGATCCGTCGTTCCCGATCGAACGATTTATCAAAAGGGAAGATATAGAACAAGTGCTCAAAGCGGTTCAACATTACCAGTCAAAAAAATTGAAATTCCTTCACGAGGCATTGCCCCATTTATCATATTTTCAATTGCGCCTTGCATTGGTAAGAGGTGAAACGGTATGCAATTAGAACAGCTGCTGCAAAAACATTTCGGCTACCCATCATTCCGGCCCGGCCAAAAGGAAGTGATCGAACAATTATTAAATGGAAGGGATACCATTGCTTTGCTTCCGACCGGCATGGGGAAATCCCTATGTTACCAGCTGCCGGCATACATATTGAACAAACCGGTATTAATTATTTCTCCTCTGCTTTCCCTTATGCAGGACCAGGTGGACCAAATGAAACAGTTTGGAGAGAAACGGGCAGTCGCCCTCAATTCTTTTTTGAACCGGCAGCAAAAACAGCATGTCATGAATTCTTTGCACAACTTTCGTTTTATTTTTATTTCACCGGAAATGCTGGTGCAGCCGCAGGTCAAAAACAGGCTGAACCAATTGGAACTGGCGCTCATTGTTGTGGATGAGGCCCATTGCATTTCCCAATGGGGGTTCGATTTTCGCCCGGATTATCTGAAAATCGGGGACGTATTGAAAGAAAACCGTCCTCCGGTTTTGGCCTTGTCTGCGACAGCGACGGAAAAGGTGCTTGAAGACATACGCCGATTTTTAAAGATGAAAGAACCGTTTGAATATATTCATTCCGTCGATCGTCCCAATATCCGATATGGCAAAAAAATCTTTCCATCAAAAGAAGAAAAAACGCAATGGCTTCTGAACCATGTATCCCATACGCAAGGGCCGGGCATCATCTATACCCGTTCCAGAAAAAGAACGGATGAAATCGCATCGCTCTTATTGGAACTCGGTCTTTCCGCTTCATCTTATCATGGCGGCAAAGATGCGGAAGACCGCCAATTTATCCAGCAGCAATTTATAGAGGGCGCTTTGGATTGGATCGTTGCTACAAACGCTTTTGGCATGGGAGTTCATAAAGCGGATGTACGGCAAATCATCCATGATACGATGCCATCAAACGTGGCGGATTACATGCAGGAAGTTGGAAGGGCCGGCCGTGACGGGAAGGATGCCGTTGCCATTCTGCTGTACTCAGATGGGGACGAAGAAGTGGTCCGTTTCATTGCGGGGGAAGACTTGCCGAATGAAGCCCAGATGGAGTTATACGATGAATACGTGAGAAGAAACATACATCCGAAAGAAATGATGCACAATGGGTTGATTTCGGAAACATCTTTTCGGGTGCTGCACTATTGGATGGGCCTTTATCCAAAAGAACAAGTGAAATCGATTTTCCGGCAAATGGTCATGGAGAAATACCGCTCCATCAATGACATGTTATCCATTATTAAAAGCGAAGGATGCATTCGGGAGCAGCTGGTGCATTACTTCGGGCAAAAGCTGGAGCGAAAACCGGAACATTGTTGCGAACATTGCGGAATCGATTATGGAGAGTTCCTATTGCCAAGGACAGAAACCCATTTGAAGAAAAAAACATTTACATGGCAGATCAGGTTGCGACAAATTTTGCTGGGAACTGACTGAAAATATAACAATATTCTTATTTCCGGCAAAAATCTCTGAAAATAGAAAGGCCCCCTCATTTACTTTTTCTTCTCTTTTCGTCATAATAAAATAAGTAAGATGGAGGTGCCATATGAACGGGAAAGATTATCGCAAAAAAATAGAAGAACACCGCCAATCGATAGAATTAAATGATGAAAAAACAAGACTGAGCCGCAGCGAGCGCCGCAAAAAAATGAAGAAGCCGAAAGAAATGGCATTATTAAGAAATTTAACGTTCATTTTGATCGGAATCCCGTTAGTCATTTTAATTTACGTATGGTTCTTTTGGAATCCGGAAGAGGAAGTTTCGGTGGACAAAGAGGATGAAAATTTGGTGGAAGTGGAACGGAATCATGCGGTATCATCCAAAAATACAGAGAAAAAAGCGGAAGTAAACGAAAAGAAAGAATCGGCTCCAAAGGCTGAAAAAGAGGGCGATGAGCAATCCAAAGAGCAGGCTGCAGAAAAAGAAGGCAATAACGAGTCCAAAGAACAGGCAGCAAAAAAAGAAGCAAAACATGAACAGTTGGAAAAAAACGGCAATAACGAAACGGAAAATCATACCGCAACTAAACCGGCCGAAAAAAAAGAAACTCCAAAGAAAGCCGAAAACAATACGCCACAAGAACCAAAAACACCTGCTCCGTCCCAGCCAAAAACAAAAATACATACTGTCAGTGCAAATGAAACGTTATTCCGTATTGCGAAGCGATACTATAGCGATCCAATCAGCGGTGTTGAAAAAATTAAAAGAGCGAATCATTTGTCTTCCGATATCATCACCCCTGGACAAACGCTTGTCATTCCGGAATAAAATTCTATAAAATATTATACATTAATGTATGCCAGTGGCTTGAAAAGACGATGGTAACCCACCACGTCTTTTTGTTTTTGCCGAGAGGGGTATGATATGTTGGGATTGACTGCATTTTTCATTTTTTGCACCGGAATGTTCCTTTTTATGATGAAAAAAGCGTTTGAAAATCATGTTGTTCGCCATGAGATTCCGATAGAGGGAAAGAAAGAAAAATTTACAATTTTTTTTATATCTGATATTCATACACGATCCATTAACAAGAAAATGATCCAAAACATTAAAGAACCGATCCATGCGGTGATTATTGGCGGAGATTTGGCGGACAAGAGGACCCCTATCTCAAAAATTTATCGGAATCTTCGCCTTTTGCAATCATTGGCTCCCGTCTATTTTGTCTGGGGAAATAACGACCGGGAAGTCGGGGAGGAGCGTCTAAGGAAGATTTTTCAAGAGACGGGTGTCCAAATTGTGGAAAATGATGCGGTTTTATTGCCGGGCATGGTGAATCGATGTTGGCTGAGCGCCGTTGATGATGTTTCGACAAGCAATGCCCGTCCGGAATTGGCCTTTAAAAAATGCCGTCCCCAAGATAAAGTCATTTTTGTATCCCACAATCCCGTTCTGTTTTCAAGCATGAAAAATTTCCATGCGGATGTTTGTTTGGGAGGACATTACCATGGGGGGCAAATTCGGTTAGGCCCGTTTGGCATTTATCCAAAAGGTTCATTGACCGTTCAAGAAGGCACATATATCCTTGTCAGCAACGGTTATGGGACAACGATGCTTCCGTTGCGATTGGGGGCAAAACCGGAGTGCCACATTATTTGCTTAAACTTTCGCTCTTCATATTGAACAAAGGATTGACAATTCGCGTTATAATATAAAATAGTAGTTTTTTTAAATAATTAAGGAGTTGTTTGTCATGCAGAAAGTAGACGCAATTATTGTCGGAGGGGGCCCTTGTGGTTTGTCGGCGGCGATTGAACTGCAAAAAATCGGTTTGAAGCCGGTGGTCATCGAAAAGGGGAATATCGTAAACGCCCTTTATCATTTTCCGACTCACCAAACGTTCTATTCTACAAGCGACCGGTTGGCGATTGGCGATGTCCCGTTTATTACGGAGCAACGGAAACCGACGAGAAACCAGGCTCTTGCCTATTATCGTGAAGTGGTAAAACTGAAAAATATCCATGTGAATCGTTTTGAAAAAGTGCTTTCTGTGGAAAAACGCCCGGACGGATTATTTGTTGTCGAATCCGATAAAGCCCAATATGAAACACCTTATGTAGTTCTTGCAACCGGCTATTACGATCATCCGAATTATATGGATGTTCCCGGCGAAGATTTGCCAAAAGTATTCCATTATTTTAAAGAAGCCCATCCTTATTTTGATACGGATGTTCTGGTTGTGGGCGGAAAAAATTCAGCGGTCGATGCGGCAATGGAATTGCAAAAGGCCGGGGCTCGCGTGACGGTCGCTTATCGTGGCAGCGATTTCTCCCCTAGCATCAAGCCTTGGATTTTGCCGGAATTTCAATCTCTCATCCGAAATGGTTATGTCACGATGCTGTTCAATACAACAGTGAAAGAGATCCGGGAAAAAGAAGTCGTTTTAAATATCGAAGGGAAAGAAACTGTCATTAAAAATGATTTCGTCTTCGCGATGACCGGCTATCATCCGGATCATGAATTCATCCGAAAAATGGGCGTCACGATTGATGACGAAACAGGCAGACCTACATATGATCCGGACACAATGGAATCGAATATCGAAAATTTGTTCATTGCAGGGGTGCTTGCTGCCGGCAATAACGCCAATGAAATTTTCATTGAAAACGGAAGATTCCATGGGGCCTATATTGCAAAGGCGATTGAGAAAAAAAGAAACTATGTAACCAACAATGAGCGTGTATAATCCTTCCGGAGAAGAGCGGATTGGGAAAGGCCTTCCCAGTCCGCTCTTTTTGCGTCGAAAAAACCTATATCCACTTATTTTTCGAAAAATATTGAAAATATGTTTTATCATATTTACAATTCTCTTTAAGAATGGAAGCAATTAACAATTTTGAAAGAGGTGTCTTATGGGGATTTATCTTGTTCGTTTTGAAAAAATGGGAGAAATGTTCTGGGGAGTAAAAGAAGATGATCAGATCATTCCGGTTTCCAATGTCAATACGTTGCAGGAACTGATGCGCCACTATTTGAATGATCTTCGGGAAATCACCGAAAAACAAAAGGACAACAGTTTTTCAATCAATGAGGTGAAGCTGGTTGCGCCCGTTACCCCAAATGCAATTATTTGCCAGGGAGTCAATTATTCCAGCCATCGTGAAGAAACGGGAGTGGATGTTCAAAAGCCGCCTTTTAATTTAATTTTTTCCAAAGCGGCAAGTTCCATTTCCGGCCCTTATGATCCGATTGTGAAGCCGGAAAGGGTAAAATTATTGGATTACGAAATTGAATTGGCGATTGTTTTGAAAAAAGAGATTCATCCATGTTCCAGGATCGAAGAAGATAATTTGCATGAATATATTCTGGGCGTAACCATTGCGAATGATGTTTCCGCGAGGGATATACAATTTTTGGAGCATCAATGGTTGAAAGGGAAAAGTTTCCGTACTTTTTGTCCGGTTGGTCCTTATGTGTATGTGCCGGAACCCGATGAAATCCATGAAATATTCCAATTGGAACTGGAATTATCGGTGAACGGGGAAATTCGGCAAAAGGCGAATACCAGCCAGTTGCTGTATAAGCCGGTTGAAACATTGAATGAGTTGGCGCAAGTGATGGACCTTTCGCCGGGGGATTTATTGTTGACAGGGACTCCGGGCGGTGTGGCGATGCAGTTTTCCCAGGATGAAATGTCCTTGCTATCAAGTTTAAGCACCGGTTATGACGAAAAGAAAAACATTATTGACCGGCACGATTCATGTAAATATTTAAAAGAGGGCGACATGGTGGAAGCGACCATTTACGGCGCAGGCGGAATTCATTTGGGAACCCAACGGAATGAAGTGGTTTTGGAGAGAAGACTGTCGAAATAAGGCCTGTTCCAAAAAGATGATCAAAGCGGCATCATTTCACGCCGCTTTTTTTAAAGTTCAGAAAATTTATTTCCCCAATCTTTAAAAACATCCTGTAATACTATAAAATAGTGTTGATAAGGAAGGGAGCGTCGATATTGATTATTTTACTTTCTGCTGCGATTGCTCCAGGTTGTGCACTGTTCAGTTATTTCTATTTGCGAAACCAGATGGAGACGGAACCTCGCAAAACGCTTTTTCGGACATTTATTTTTGGATTGTTGATCACTTTTCCCATCATGTTTATTCAGCATGTCATGCAGGAAGAAAGTCTCATTTCGAATCCATTTCTCCTCAATGCCGTTTTTTCAAGTGCGTTGGAAGAATTTTTTAAGTGGTTCATCATTTTTGCCTTTGTTTTTCGGCATGTGGAATTTGATGATCCTTATGACGGCATTTTGTATGGAGCAGCTGCATCTTTGGGATTTGCCACAATGGAGAACATTCTTTATTTGTTGACATTCGGGATTGATACGGCCTTTATGCGCGCATTGCTTCCTGTTTCCAGCCATGCCCTGTTTGGTGTGGTGATGGGCTATTATTTCGGGAAAAGCAAGTTTACGAAAACGAATTATTCAAAGGAATATTTGGCACTTTCATTATTGGCGCCTTTCTTTTTGCATTTTGCCTATAATTCTATCCTGGTGTTTGAAGATTATTGGATTTATTTAATGACGCCTTTTATGCTTTTTTTATGGTGGTTTGCTTTGAAAAAAGTGAAGTTGGCCCACGAACATTTAATCAAGCATTTGATAGAACAAAATAAAATTTAGCTGGGATCTAAAAGTGACGGTTTGCTTTTAGGTCTTTTTTATTTTTTTGATGGTTCAAATGAAATAATGTATTAAACAGAGCGCAAGAAAAAACAGTTACCGGAACTTCATACAATCTGAAGTTCCGGTTTTTTGGTTGTTTCAATTTTTCGTCGCAGATCATTGGAGAATTTTTCTCGGTTCCGGAAATAGTTGTAAATTCAAGGTTTTCAAATGAATCAAATAAAATTCGCTTCAACGTGCATAATAATTCCTGACCGGCCGAACAGATTGGAAAAACGGCCATTTTTCAGGACAGGTGCATAAAAGTTTCCGATATAAACATGCTATGAAAAAGGAGTGAGATTGATGAAGAGGAGAAAAACGTTCATCGCTGTTTTGCTATTGGCTTTATTAATTGGTGCCATTCCTCTTATGAAGCCGGAAGAATCTTCCGCTTTTTCAAATCAAGTGATTGAAAGGGGAGCTTTCGGCGATGATGTCATTGAATTGCAGGCAAGACTTCAATATTTGGGGTTCTATCACGGAAAAATTGACGGAAAGTTCGGTTGGGGAACCTACTGGGCATTGAGAAACTTCCAAGAAAGTTACGGATTGAAAGTGGACGGTATTGCAGGTCCTCAAACGAAAAAAGTGCTGGTCAATAACAGCGATTTCGATCGCGAATGGGTGCATGCACAAATTAATGCAGGTCGTGAATTTACGTATTATGGCGGCATTCCACTCGATCAACAAGTGAAGAAAGGCAAAACCGGGGCTTCAAAAAGCAAAAGTTATCAGCTGCCTGCAAAATTCACGGAACGGGATTTACAGCTGATGGCCAATGCGGTGTATGGGGAAGCGAGAGGAGAACCTTATGAGGGGCAGGTGGCAGTGGCGGCCGTCATTTTAAACCGGCTCGAATCACCCGACTTTCCAAATACGATTTCTGAAATCATTTTCCAGCCAGGTGCTTTTACGGCTGTAGCGGATGGCCAAATTTGGCTGACGCCGAACGAAAGAGCGAAGCAGGCAGTGCTTGATGCAATGAATGGATGGGATCCATCCGAAAATGCCCTTTATTACTTCAACCCTAAAACTGCAACAAGCAAGTGGATTTGGACAAGACCACAAATAAAACAAATCGGCAATCACATCTTTTGCTATTAAAGGAGAGACAATATGAAAAGTTTAGTATATCTGCTTTCCATAGCTGTGCTAGCATTAGGGGTTTATGCGTATGAAGTGCGTTCGGATAATCAGGAACTGAAACAAACGATTCATGCCCAATATACAAACTCTTTGTCCAATGCCAGCGAAAAGTTGAGCTATTTGCAGCGTTCGGTGGCCCAATCGCTGCTTTTTCAGGACGAAAAGGCATTGCAGAATGAATTGGATAATATTTGGAGAACAAGCAATGAGTTGCGCTCATCCATCAGCAATTTACCTTTGAATCCGGATGTAGCAAACCAATGGCTCCGCTACCTTGGAAAAATAGGAGATGAAGCCAAGAGAGCTGCGACAGAGGGCGATTATGAATCATGGCAAAAGAAAATGACAGTGGTCCATCAAAATTTGGAGAAATTGACAGATGAATGGACTGTTGCAACAGCCCAATTTTTTGAAAACGATCGGAACTTCGATAAATGGCAGCAAGTTGCAAAAGCGGATCTTGAAGAATCGCCATTCAAGAATATAGCATCAAATTTAAAAACATATACCGAAAAGGACTTTCCGTTAACAACGAGTGAATCGGACTGGCTGAAAAAAAGGGACTTGAAACATATCAGAGATCGTGAAATTACGAAAGACGAAGCAATCAAAGTGCTGGAGAAATTGGTGCCGGGAATTAAAGATGCGACCTATACGGTTTCAAGAAGCAAAGAAGATGCCCCATACCCTTTCTATCATATTCAATTTGTGAAAGGAAGCTGCATTGGATATGCGGATATCACGGTCAAAGGGGGGCACCTCATTTCATTCCTCTCGGAGCGGCCGGTGCAGCCTGATAAGAATGTGACTCAGGAAAAAGTGAAAGAATTAACAAAACAATTTATCCAGCGGGCCGGTTATGATGATCTGGAAATCATTGAAATGCAGGAAAACCATGAATCCTGGCATGTGCGCCTTGCCAGGGTAGCAGGGAAACATCGTGCGATTGTTTATCCGGACGGCATACAAATGAAGATATCAAAAGACAGCGGCGAATTATTGGGATTAAATGCAATGGAATATGTACAGAAAGAAAACATTAAGGATCAGCCGGTCATTCCGATTGATTGGAAAAAATTCTTCAGACCAAATACAATCGTGGAACAGGAACGATTCATCTATACGGAAAATGAAGCATATCAATTGAGATTATGTTATGAAGTCATTGCCCGGTTCAAAGATGACAGCAATAAAACGTATCGTGTAGTTGTGGATACGGAAAACCACGATGTCATAAAAGTGGAACAATTGCCGTAATGTTTCAAATGCCCTGGAAATTCGCCGGATTTCATGCCATAATGGAACTATCATGATTTTGCGAGGCGGATTTCAATGGAATTTAAAATAGGGGCATTCCTCACATTGGAACCAATTTTTCCGGAAAAAGCGGGAGATTTATTAAAATGCAAAATAGTCGATAAAAAAGAGGATGTCATTTATATTACGTACCCGGTTAATATGAGGACGAACAAAACCGTTTATCTTTTGGACGGTTCCCGGTACCGGGGAATTTTGCAAAACGGAGACCGGAGCATTTTCGCTTTTCAGACGGAAGTCATTGGCCGGATCATGGACAGGATTCCCATGATTAAGCTTTCCTGCCCGCCAGAAGATGAATTTTTGAAAATCGAGAGAAGGGAATTTGTGCGGGTGAAGACTCCCGTGGATGTCGCTGTAGAATATGGCAATCAATTTTACCAATGCGTGGCAAATGATATCAGTGCCGGAGGAGTTGCTTTAAAATTGCCCGAAGCACTGCCGTTTGCTGAGGGGAATATTGTAAAATTGACCATTGTATTGCCATTCAAAAATGGGGATATTCAATATATTCAAACGAATGCAAGGGTAATCCGGATTTTTTATAAGGATGAACAACCATTGGCGTCTTTTCAATATCTGGATACCGATGAAGTGGATCAGCAACAAATCCTTCGTTTCTGTTTCGAACGCCAAGTCATGATGAAGGAGATGCTATACCTCCGATAATCAAATTTATTGGAGGGCTTTTTTTGTGCATAAATTATTTCGATACAATTGCAAAACTTGTGATAAACTACGGAATTAGTGAGGTAAAAACGATAACATTGGAGGAAGTAGGAGCATTATGAAAAAAAATATACAAATCGCTATTGACGGACCTGCAGGAGCCGGAAAAAGCACCATCGCAAAAATTGTAGCGGAAAAATTAGGATTCACTTACATCGATACGGGTGCGATGTATCGTGCCGTAACGTATAAAGCCCTACAGGAAAACATAGAATTAAATGATGAAAAAAAGCTGGAAGAAATGCTTTTGAAAACAACGATTGAATTGAAGCCTTCCCCAAATGGACAACTTGTTTTTCTGGATGGAAAGGATGTCACAATGAAAATCCGTTCACATGAAGTGACCGCCAATGTCCCAAAAGTGGCGGCCATTGGAAAAGTCCGCGAAATTCTGGTGGCAATACAAAAGCAGCTCGCAAAAGACGGAGCGGTTGTAATGGATGGCAGGGATATTGGAACCAATGTATTAAAAGATGCGGAATTGAAAATTTTTATGTCCGCTTCGGTTGAAGAGAGGGCGAAACGCAGGCTGCTTGATAATGAAAAAAGAGGCATCTCTTCCGACTTTGAAAAATTGAAAGAGGAGATTGCCCTTCGTGATAAACAGGATATGGAACGGGAAATCTCTCCTTTAGTACAGGCGGAAGACGCAATCTACTTGGATACAACCGATTTGTCCATCGAAGAAGTGGCGGAGAAAATATTGCATCTGGCAAAAGAAAAAATGGAATAATCTTCATTTCATTTTGCGTATTTTATTCATAAAATAGGAAATATTTTATCTATAAGGAAAAAATTTTGTGTTTATATGGAATTTCTAATAAAATAGAGATTGTAAGATGCGAAGGAGGGTTACATATGTCCGAGGAAATGAACATTGGCTTGAATCGAGAATTCCATGAGGGAGATATTGTAAAAGGGGTTGCCGTGAAAGTCGAAGATAAAGCCGTCATTGTTTCAATAGAAGGAGCACCCTTTGATGGAATAGTACCAATCAGCGAACTTTCCAGCCTGCATGTAGAAAAAGCATCCGATGTGGTGTCTGTAGGCGATGAGCTGGAATTGATGATTACGAAAATCGAGGAAGAAAATTTTGTACTTTCAAAACGGAAAGTAGATGCTTTAAAAGCTTGGGATAAATTGGAAGAACTTTATGAAAAGGGAGAATCTTTTGAAGCTGAAGTAAAAGACGTTGTCAAAGGCGGACTTGTCGTCGATTTGGGAGTACGGGGATTTGTCCCTGCATCTTTAGTAGAAGATCATTTTGTAGAAGATTTGGAAGGGTATAAAGGAAAAACGCTAAAATTTAAAATTACAGAATTGGATAAAGAGAAAGGCCGTTTAATATTGTCCCACCGCGCGGTTGTGGAAGAAGAAAAGGCAAATAGAAAGAGAGAATTGCTTGAAAGCATAAAACCGGGAGACATCTTAAACGGCACGGTTCAACGGATCGCCCCATTCGGCGCTTTTGTGGACATCGGCGGAGTTGACGGATTGGTGCACATTTCACAAATTGCCCATGAACATGTAGAAGATATCAACACGGTCCTTAAAGAAGGACAGGAAGTAAAAGTGAAAGTCCTTTCCGTAGATCCTGCAAACGAAAGAATTTCCTTATCAATTAAGGAGACATTGCCTGGACCATGGGAAAATATCGCCGAGCGGGTTGAAAAAGGCCAAGTGTTGACTGGAAAAGTGAAACGGTTGGTATCCTTTGGCGCCTTTGTTGAAGTGTTCCCTGGTGTGGAAGGATTGGTCCATATTTCACAAATTTCCCAAAAACATATCAATACGCCGCATGAAGTGCTAAAAGAAGGCCAAGAAGTTCAAGTGAAAGTGCTGGATGTCAATGAAAAGGAAAAACGGCTTTCCTTAAGTATCAAAGCCCTTGAAGAAAATCCTAAAGAGGAAATTAATTATGAGTTGCCTGAGGAAGCGACAGGATTCTCCATCAGCGAAGTGATTGGCGATCAGTTGAAGAAATTGAAGGAACAATCTTAATCAATATCATGAAAAAATGCGTGCTTCTAGGAGTGCGCTTTTTTTATGTCCGTTATGTCGAAATATGATAAACCATGAGATTTTGTGTATAATACAAAAGATAAGAATTTGGAAGGATGAAGGACAGATGACAAAACCAGTAATCGCCATCGTAGGACGTCCAAATGTGGGGAAATCAACCATTTTCAATCGGATTGTAGGAGAAAGAATCTCCATAGTGGAAGATGTCCCAGGGGTAACCCGGGACCGCATTTACAGTTCGGCGGAATGGTTGAACCATGAATTCAACATCATCGATACAGGTGGAATTGATTTAGGCGGGGACGAGCCCCTTATGGAACATATTCGCGCCCAAGCGCAAATTGCCATGGAAGAGGCGGATGTCATTATCTTTTTGACGAATGGACGCGAAGGGGTTACGGTCCAGGATGAAGAAATCGCAAAAATGCTCTATAAAACGAATAAACCTGTCGTATTGGCGGTAAACAAAATTGATAACCCGGAAATGCGGGAATCCATTTATGACTTCTATGCCTTAGGATTTGGCGATCCGATTCCGGTTTCCGGTTCCCACGGAATAGGAATTGGGGATTTATTGGATGAATGCGCAAAATATTTTCCTAAAGAATACAAAGATGACTATGCGGATGATGTCATAAAATTTTCATTAATTGGCAGACCAAATGTAGGAAAATCTTCGCTGGTCAATGCTATCCTTGGAGAGGAACGGGTCATCGTCAGCGATATCGCCGGAACTACACGGGATGCCGTTGATACGCCGTATACTTATGATGGGCAAGATTATGTCATCATCGATACGGCCGGAATGAGGAAAAAGGGAAAAGTGTATGAAAGCACGGAGAAGTATGCGGTCTTGAGGGCATTGAGAGCAATCGAACGTTCTGATGTAGTGCTTGTCGTTTTAAATGCGGAAGAAGGAATACAGGAGCAGGATAAAAAAATCGCGGGATATGCCCACGAAGCGGGGAAAGGCATTATCATTGTCGTGAACAAATGGGATGCGATTGAAAAGAATGATAAAACGATGAATGAATTTACAAAAGCGATTCGAAATCAATTTTTATTTTTGGATTATGCGCCGATTGTGTTTGTTTCGGCCAAAACGAAACAACGTTTGCATCAAATTATTCCGTTGGTCAGACGGGTAAGCGAAAACCATGCAATGCGCATCCAATCTTCCATCCTGAATGATGTCATCGAAGATGCGATTGCAAGAAATCCTGCACCGACCGAAAAAGGGAAACGATTGCGCATTTATTATACGACCCAAGTATCCGTAAAGCCGCCTACTTTTGTAACGTTTGTCAACGATCCGGAACTTATGCATTTCTCTTATCTTCGTTTTTTGGAAAACCGAATTCGTGAAACCTTTGATTTTGAAGGGACGCCGATTCGTATCATACCACGTGCACGTGAGTAAATAGCGGGGGAGTCAAATGAAGAAAGTATCAGTATTAGGAGCGGGTTCATGGGGAACCGCTTTGGCAATGGTGTTAACAGAAAATGGCCATGATACGTTGATTTGGAGCCATCGAGAAGATCAAGCGAGAGAAATCAACGAACGGCATACAAACAAAAAATACATTCCAAATATTCAACTTCCTGAAAAATTGATTGCCACAAGCGACTTGCAAAAAGCGGTCGACCATGGGGAAATCATCGTTTTTGCCGTGCCTACAAAGGCTATCCGTGAAGTGGCTGAAAAAGTCAATGATTACTTAAAGAAAAAAGCGCTGATTGTGCATGTATCAAAAGGGATTGAGCCGGATACGCTAAAGCGGATTTCGGAAATTTTGGAAGAAACCCTTTCTACTCATATGGTTGAGGATATTGTTGTATTATCAGGGCCCAGCCATGCCGAAGAAGTGGTGTTGCATCACCCGACAACCATTACGGCGGCGTGCGCAAATCTTCGCTCTGCCGAAAAGATACAGGATTTGTTTATGAACCATTATTTTCGGGTGTATACCAATACGGATGTAATCGGTGTGGAGCTTGGAGGTGCATTGAAAAACGTCATCGCGCTGGCGGCAGGCATTTCCGATGGTCTCAATTATGGGGATAATGCGAAAGCGGCTTTGATTACCCGGGGACTCGCAGAAATTACCCGATTAGGCGTCCGGATGGGCGGCAATCCTTTCACTTTTGCCGGATTAACCGGCATGGGGGATTTGATTGTAACTTGTACAAGCGTTCATTCCCGAAACTGGAAAGCCGGAAATATGCTTGGAAAGGGAATGAAGCTGGACGAAGTATTGGAAAACATGGGCATGGTGGTAGAGGGAGTCCGCACAACAAAAGCGGCATACCAGCTCGCCCAAAAATATGATGTCCCAATGCCGATTACAACGGCCCTTTATGAAGTGCTGTTTGAAGGAAAAGATCCGAAAGATGCGGTGGATGAATTAATGCACCGGGGAAAGAAAAGGGAAATCGATTATTTGCAATAAAACTTGCAGGCATATGGACGGCCTCGTGGGACGTTTTGGGGTGAGAAAAGGGGCCGTTCATCATGCTATAAAGAAGGACGTTAATAATGAAAGTATTCAATAGTTGCAGATTTGGCCCAAAAACGCTGGCACTTATTGTTATTTGAAAGGTGGAATCTCGATGACGAATCCATTATCGATGATGGATGGCAACGCATTTGTTCTTGCTGCAGCCCGCGGCCCTTTGGCGAATATGCACCCGATGGATGTCATGTGGGTGTCCTTTTATTCCATCGCGGCCATGATCATTTCCATTCTCATGTTAACAGCGGCCCGGAAATGGATAAAAAACAGCATTTTGTCCTCTCTTATCCGGATTATTGCCTTTATTGTCTTTTTAATAGGTTCGTTATTAATGGTGTTAGTCATCTTTACATGGCCATCATAATTCAGGAGTGAATATGAATGAAAAAGAACCTGATTTTTTTCGCAATGTTGCTATTAACATCTGTTGTCTTATCCGGTTGTTTATTCCCGGATGAAGAACGGGCGGAAAATCAAATCCCTGATGAAGCCCAGCTGATTGCGGTACAAAATGCCGTGGACCAATATAAAGCGGATACGGGTGTATTGCCGATTAAAACAAAAGATCAGGATACCGATATTTTCATCAAGTATCAGATCGATTTTTCAAAACTTGTTCCAAAATATTTGGCCAATGTTCCCGGAAATTCTTATGAAAAAGGCGGCATATTCCAATATATCATCTGGGATCCGGAGAACAATCCGACAGTAAAACTGGTAGATTTGCGCACGGCCGAAACCATTCGGGAATTAAATCTTCGCCTTCTCTCAAAAAAATATATGATGTATAAGAAACAAATCGCCGATTATGTCTATTCGATAGATTATAAGAAACTGGGGTATCAAAATGAATTGACGGTGCCAAGCCCGTATACCAATAATCATTTGCCTTTGGTTGCTTCATCAGAAGGGAAAGTTTATGTAGATTATTCCATCGATTTGGCACAGTTTCTTAAGGAACATGATGTGAAACCGAAACCGGGAGAAGATATCCGCATGCTGCTTGTCGAAGCTTACCCGGTAGTGCCTGCCTATTCTCTTCCATATACCGTGAATGAAAATAACGAACCGGTCTTCATGTACGATCCGACCAAAAATAATGAATAAAAAATAAAAAATTTAAACCTTGTACGACTTTTCGTGCAAGGTTTTTCATATTTTAGTTATATAATTCATAGATTGAAGCACAAAGGAGGAGCTAAAATAGGGGAACAAATCTTTCAACAAATAGCGGAAAGAACAAATGGCGATGTATATATTGGAGTTGTTGGGCCTGTAAGGGTCGGTAAGTCCACATTTGTGAAAAAAATGATGGAGTCCATCGTGCTGCCGAACATTGTGGATGAAGAAGAGCGCAAAAGAGCGCTGGACGAGCTGCCACAAAGCTCACCCGGCCCTGTCATTATGACGGCGGAACCAAAATTTGTTCCTGCCCATGGAACGGAAATCTGCATCGGGGAAGATGAAATCCCTTTCCGTATCCGTTTTGCCGATTGTGTCGGGTATGTCATCGATGGTGTTAAAGGCTATGAAGATGAAAATGGGCCGAAATATGTCCACACGCCATGGAGCAGTGAGCCGATTCCATTCCAAGAAGCGGCCCGGATTGGAACAGACAAGGTCATCCGTGACCATGCAAACATCGGGGTTGTCGTCACAACGGACGGTACAGTAAACGGGATTGCCCGTGAAGCTGCACAAGTGGCGGAAGAACAAATTGTTGAACAATTAAGGGATATCGGAAAACCATTTGTCATCATTTTAAACAGCCAATTTCCACACAACCAAAATACGCAGAAGCTGCGCAATGAATTGATCGAGCGCTATGGCGTTCCGGTGATTGCCATCTCGATCGACCAAATGACGCTGAAAGACATGGAGTATATTTTGGAAGAAGCGCTCTATGAATTCCCGGTAGAAGATATTGAAGTGGAAAAACCGGATTGGCTTGATGTCCTTGAACCGACGCATCATGTAAATGCAACGCTTTCGGAAGCGGTGGGCAACGTTCTCAATTCTGTCACAAAAATCCGGGATGTCCACAAAGCGGTAGAAGATTTGAGAGATATTGATTTTATTGAAACTTGCGACATTGAAAAAGTGGATGCGGGGCTGGGTGTGGCGACGGTGCGCATCACCCTGAAGCCTGAAATTTATAAAGCGGTTTGCAATGAATTTTTAGATGCCCCAATCGATACGAAAAAAGATTGGCTGTTGTTCATAAAAGAGGCACAAGAGGCGAAAAAAGCCCAAAAACGCTTCCGCGAGGCGATTGAAGAAGCAACGGTAAACGGCTATGGCGTAACGCTTCCGACGGTGGAAGAATTTGAACCGAGCGAACCGGAAATCATTAAACAGAACAACTTCTACGGAGTGCGCATGAAGGCAAAAGCGCCTTCCTACCATATCATTCGCGTCGATATGGAATCTGAATTTTCTCCGTTGATCGGTTCCGAATTCCACAGCCGTCAGCTCTTAAAAGATTTGCAATATGCCTATAAGCATGACCGCGAAGCCTTATGGCAAACCCAATTGTTTGGTACACCGCTTCATGAAGTATTGACGGAAGGAATCAGGTTCAAGATGAATGCCGTTCCGCCGAGCGCGAAGAAAAGAATGCGCCAAACGATTGAACGTATGGTGAATGAAGGAGAAAAAGGCCTCATAACGTTCATTATTTAATAAACGGATGAAAAATCTTGAAATGTCAAGAATTAAGGGCTGCTTTGACAGCCCTTTTTTAGTTGGAAATCACAAACACATCACATTTCTTGCAAATTGGTCACGTTGCCCAGAATTTCTGTAAAATACTACGTGAAAAATCTTGATTTATCAGCATTCTAAAAAGAATAAATGTAATATTTGCGTTTATTATTTAAAAAATGTGAAATAATAAAAATAATGGATTGTTATTATAGGACTTTTTGTCACGTGGACGAAAAGTCCTTTTCGTTATCCGATGATGCAAAAATACAACTTTTCTTGGACAAACATGCATAAATACAGTTGCACCAAGTATTTCAATATGTTACTCTTTTTACATGATTTAGCTTTTCCAACCCTTTGAGAGGAGGTGAATAGCATGAATAAGACAGAATTAGTAAACTCAGTTGCTGAAGCTGCAGGTCTTTCCAAAAAAGACGCTTCCAAAGCAGTTGACGCAGTTTTCGATATCATTCAAGAAGCTCTTGCAAAGGGTGACAAAGTGCAATTAATCGGTTTTGGAAACTTTGAAGTTCGTGAACGTGCTGCACGCAAAGGCCGCAATCCTCAAACAGGGGAAGAGATTGAAATCGCTGCAAGCAAAGTTCCAGCTTTCAAACCAGGTAAAGCACTTAAAGAAGCTGTTAAATAAAGCTTCTTTAAAATTACATAGAGCAGTCGTCATGAATATGATGACTGCTCTTTTTACATATTATATTAACGATTGATAATTCAATTTTACTATCAGAGGGGTAAAATAAACAATCCCCCAATAAAAAATATTTTTTGTAAAAGCCTTTTGCGATTCACGTCTGTATGTGCTACGATTCAATTTGACAGTGTTGTGTTTTGTCGATTTAGGAGGAACATATATGTCTAACATTGATTTAAAAAAAATAGAAGAAGCAGTAAAAATGATTTTAGAAGCCATAGGAGAAGACGTTAATCGTGAAGGACTGATCGATACACCCAAACGGGTATCCAAAATGTATGAAGAAATGTTCAGCGGATTGAAAGAAGATCCAAGATGTTTATTTGAGACGGTCTTTCATGAAGAACATGAAGAACTAGTTCTGGTTAAGGATATTCCATTTTACTCAATGTGCGAACATCACCTCATTCCTTTTTACGGAAAGGCCCATGTTGCATACATACCCCAGAATGGAAGGGTTGCAGGTTTAAGCAAAATCGGCCGATTGGTGGAATCGGTGAGCCATAGACCGCAGTTGCAGGAACGGCTGACAACGACAATAGCCGATATTTTAATGGAAAAATTGGAACCACAAGGCGTTTTTGTGATGATCGAGGCGGAACATATGTGCATGACGATGAGGGGATTAAAAAAACCTGGCACAAAAACGGTCACTTCTTGTGCAAGAGGAATCTATGAGGAAGATGATGTAAAACGCCAAGAAGTGATTTCATTTAT
This sequence comes from Ureibacillus terrenus, assembly GCF_006569205.1. Taxonomy (GTDB): domain Bacteria; phylum Bacillota; class Bacilli; order Bacillales_A; family Planococcaceae; genus Ureibacillus; species Ureibacillus terrenus. The sequence goes on along the minus strand of NZ_VIGD01000001.1, from coordinate 262,600 downwards.
TCAAATGTCTTAATTAACATACCGGATTATGATATGATAACAAAGAAAATGTAGATGTGAGGGAGAAGTATGAACCAATCAGATTATGTTGTCATTGAAGCCGAAGAGGATGGCGTACATGTAATCGGTTTAACCCGCGGCCAAGATACGAAATTTCATCATTCCGAAAAATTGGATGCCGGGGAAGTCATGATTGCCCAATTTACTGAACATACGTCCGCTATGAAAATCCGTGGGAAAGCAAAAATTTACACGGCTCATGGCATTATTCAAAGCTATTCGAAAAAATAAAGCCATAGATGCCTGGCGACTGTATGAAGTGCAGGAAACAGTGCTTGAAGTGGAATGGAGTAATACCTATGGATACAACATATATCGAAAATCAAATTGAACAATTAAAAAAAGCGATTTATCGTCAAGTCGAACATAGAACCCTTGTTAAATATACCGGCGATCCATTGGTGGATGAAAATCAATTATTTTACTTGCTGCTGCCATTATTAAATGGTGACCATTGGGACGAAGAAAATTATGAGGGCGTCATTGCTGTCGGGATTGTGGAAGCGTCCCTCGCCGAGCATTCCTATATTGATGAGCATGATGCCACTTCAAAGGTGCAACAGTTGACAGTGCTTTCTGGCGATTATTACAGTGGTCGTTTTTACGAAATTTTGGCAAATTCAGGGAATATTTCGTTGATTCGGGAACTTTCTGAAAGCGTCATTTTAAGATCTGAACACGAGATTCGGATTTATGAACCGAACCGTTATGCCATTGATGATTGGTTGGAAACTTTAACCATCATTGAGACGGAATGTATCAGCAGATTTTATCAATTATATAATTACAATCACTATTTGTACATTATGAAAAAACATTTATTGATTCTTCGGTTGCAAAATGAACTATTAAACTATAGAGAAGGTAATAGCTCACTGCTTTTACAAAAAATGATGGAAAGTTTTCAGCGCAGCGAGGACATGAATTTTGAGCATTACCTTCAAAATAAGATCGATGGACTTGTACATCAATTGCGAGAGTTGCTACGCACCTCCTCTATGAAATCCGAGCTTAAACGATACATCGAGGAACGATTGATTAGAGAGAGCAAGGAAAGGTAATGAAAACAATGGAAAAATCCAAAGAACAACGTGTTCATGAAGTATTTGAGAAAATTTACAAGAATTACGACAAAATGAATTCCGTCATCAGCTTTAATCTGCATGTCAAATGGCGGGAAGATGTTATGAAACGGATGAACGTAAAACCGGGATCTGCATGTTTGGATGTTTGTTGCGGAACGGCCGATTGGACTGTCGCGCTGGCGAAGGCGACAGGGGAAAAAGGGATTGTAAAAGGTCTTGATTTCAGCAAGAATATGCTGAAAATCGGTGCTGAAAAAGTGAAGCCTTATCCCCAAGTGGAATTAATCCATGGAAATGCAATGGAACTTCCTTTTGATGATAACACGTTTGACTACGTCACAATCGGCTTTGGGCTCCGGAATGTTCCGGATTACATGCAGGTATTGAGGGAGATGCACCGGGTATTGAAACCTGGCGGAATGGTCGTCTGCCTGGACACCTCCCAGCCGGAACTGCCGGTTTATAGACAATTGTTCCGTTTCTATTTCCGGTACATCATGCCGCTATTTGGGAAAATTTTTGCGAAAAGTTATGAGGAATATTCATGGCTTCAGGAATCCGCAAGCACGTTTCCGGGAATGAAAAAGCTTGCGAAAATGTTTGAAGAAGTGGGATTTGTCAATGTCACATATAAAAGCTATAGCGGCGGCGCAGCAGCAATGCATATGGGATTTAAAAAGAAAGAGAATTAGGGAGAGGTTGGCGAGTGGAAAAGATGAAGTTGCAAAAGCTCTATTCCGATTTCAAGCCGGATATAGATATCATTGAAAACGAATTAGAAAAGGCTTTACAGTCGACATCGCATCTATTAAACGACGCCTCTCTCCATCTTTTGCATGCGGGCGGGAAAAGAATTCGCCCACTTTTTGTTTTAATGAGCGCGAAATTTGGCAATTATAGTATTGATCGCATGAAATATGCTGCTGTCCCTCTCGAATTGATTCACATGGGGTCGCTTGTACATGATGATGTCATTGACCACTCCAACATGAGAAGAGGGCGTCCTACCGTTCGTTCTCAATGGAATAATCGGGTTGCGATGCTAACTGGCAGTTTTATTTTTGGACGGGCCATTCAATACGTAACGCACATAGAGAATCCAAAGGCCCACCAAATATTGGCCCGCACAATGGTGGAAATCTGTAAAGGGGAAATCATTCAAATTGAAGATAAATTTCGCATAAATCAAAACCTGAAAGACTATTTCCGGCGCATTAAACGGAAAACCGCGCTGCTCATTGAATCAAGCTGCGAAGTGGGGGCGGTTGTTGCAGAGGCGGATCCTGAAGTTACAAAACGTTTAAAGAGATTTGGCTATTATGTCGGGATGAGTTATCAAATCGTGGACGATGTGCTGGATTTTACATCAACAGACAAGCAGCTTGGCAAACCGGCAGGAAGCGACCTGTTGCAAGGCAATATCACATTGCCGATTTTGTTGATGAAAAATCATCCAAAAATTCTTCGGTTTATCGAACGCGCTTCAAAAGGGATTGTGACAGAGCAGGAACGTTTGGAAATGCTGCAAATTGTGCGGAAATCGGATTCCATAAAACAAGCGTTGAAAATCAGCGACCAATATTTAGAGAAAGCGATGAAGGAAGTGGAACGGCTGCCTGACAATCCGACGAAGAAAAGGTTGAAGGAAATCGCATTATTTATAGGCAAACGCAAATTTTAAAAAATCGGACATTGGTAGTTGAAGCTTAAGCGTGATTTTGTTAATATTTAGCGGTAGGTAAAAACCTTGGAAGTTAAGGAGTTGTTAGACATATGGCAATTGAAAGAACATTTTTGATGGTAAAACCGGATGGCGTAAAACGCCAAGTGGTAGGAGACATTATCGACCGCTTTGAGCGTCGCGGTTTTGTAATGCGCGCAGCAAAATTAATGAACGTTCCCCGCGAATTAGCGGAAAAACATTATGAAGAACATAAAGAAAAACCGTTTTTTAATGAATTGGTGGATTTCATTACTTCCGGACCTGTATTCGCAATGGTTTGGGAAGGGGAAAATATTATCAAACTGGCTCGTGTCATGATGGGTGCTACAAAACCTGAAGAAGCGCAGCCAGGTACAATCCGCGGTGATTATGCGGTTACAATTTCCGAAAACGTCATTCATGGTTCCGATTCACCATCTTCCGCTGAACGTGAAATTAAATTATGGTTCAATGATGAACTTGTCTAAGATTTATACTTTTCCGGCTATTCCACGGCAATGCGATTGCTGTTGGAATAGCTTTTTTATTTATGAAGCCCGGGATGTTTCCGGTCTGATTTCAGGTAAAAATTTTTTTCGCCGTCATAATTTAACTTTTTGAATTTTTTATATATTTCAGAAAAGAAAAATTTTGTATATAATAAGTGTACGTCATTAGAGGAGTTCGATGATCATGAATGATTATGAACGGTTTATTGCAGGCATCAAGAAATTGACAGGAATCGATTTATCGCTCTATAAAGAGGCGCAAATGAAACGCCGATTGACTTCCCTTTATGAAAAAAAAGGATATCACAATTTTGTGGAGTTTTTGCGGGGAATTGAAAAAGATAAATCGTTAATGAATGAATTCCTCGACCGGATGACCATCAATGTGTCTGAATTTTATCGAAACGCAAAACGTTGGGAAGTGCTCCAGAATAAAATTCTTCCTAAACTTCTGGAAAGAAACAAGCGGCTGAAAATATGGAGCGCGGCATGTTCAACGGGAGAAGAGCCTTATACGATTGCCATGGTGCTCTCCAATTTTTTGCCGTTGTCAGATATAAAAATCTTGGCGACAGATATTGATGAGAATTGTCTGCAGAAAGCGAAAATAGGGGTTTATCCCGAGCGTTCTTTAAATGAAGTTCCTCCCGATATAAAAGCGAAATATTTTATCCGGGAAGGACAATTTTACAGGGTAAAAGAGGAAATAAAACATACTGTCGCATTCAGAAAGCACAATTTGTTAAGTGACCCATATGAAAAGAATTTTGACTTGATTGTTTGCCGCAATGTCATGATTTATTTCACCGAAGAGGCAAAGGATTATATATATCAAGAATTCAGCAAATCACTCCGGCCAGGAGGCATTTTATTTGTGGGCTCGACAGAGCAGATTTTTAATCCGGCCCGTTATGATTTGGAAGTGGAAGACACGTTCTTTTATCGAAAAAAATGAGCTAGGGAGGGCGTTTTTCGACATTGTGCGAAAAGCGTATTATCTTTTGATAAATCGTCATTTTCATAAATTATTCTATTTATCATGTTTTTTACTATGCATTATGTTATATTAAAAAATACATACTTTAGCGAGTTGAAGGGAGAAAGTGTTTGATGAGATATTTAACAGCGGGGGAATCCCATGGTCCGCAACTAACGGCAATTATTGAAGGGTTGCCATCCCTTTTACCGATTACAGCAGAGCAAATCAATGCAGATCTAAAACGGCGCCAAGGGGGACACGGACGGGGACGCCGCATGCAAATAGAAAAAGATACGGTAGAAATCGTGGGCGGTGTCCGTCACGGGAAGACATTGGGTTCCCCTGTCGCATTAGTGGTGAAAAATGATGATTGGAAACATTGGACTAAAATCATGGGGATTGAGCCCCTTCCTGAAGACATGGATCCCGCGGAAATTAAACGCCGAATTACGAGGCCGCGGCCTGGACATGCCGACCTGGTTGGCGGCATCAAATATGGCCACCGTGATTTGAGAAACGTTTTGGAGCGCTCAAGCGCGAGAGAAACGGCTGTCCGTGTTGCTGTCGGCTCTGTGGCAAAAGCCCTTTTGAAGGAACTGGGCATTTCCGTTGTGGGCTATGTGACTGAAATTTATGGCATCAAAGCCGATACATCGAAAGTTGCCGGCAAATCTGCAGACGAAATCCGTCAAATGGTTGAAGATGATTCTTGCTATACGTTTGATTCTGAAGCTTCGGCAAAAATGGTCCAAGCCATTGATGAGGCAAAAAAAGCCGGAGATTCCATCGGAGGAATTGTCGAAGTCATGGTGGAAGGAATGCCGCCAGGGGTAGGTTCCTATGTGCATTATGACCGCAAATTGGACGGGAAACTTGCCCTGGCAATGCTCTCCATCAATGCCTTTAAAGGGGTGGAGTTCGGCATCGGTTTTGAAATGGCGCGAAGAAAAGGTTCTGAAGTGCATGACGAAATTATTTGGGACAAACAGCACGGTTACCAGCGCCGCACAAATCGGTTGGGCGGCATAGAGGGCGGCATGTCGACAGGGATGCCAATCATCGTCCGGGGCGTCATGAAACCAATTCCGACGCTTTATAAGCCGCTTGAAAGTGTGGATATTGAAACGAAGGAACCTTTTAAAGCGAGCGTCGAACGTTCGGATGCTTGTGCAGTTCCGGCCGCATCCGTGGTGGCTGAATGCGTGATTGCCTGGGAAATTGCCAAGGCGATTGTCGAACAGTTCCATAGCGACCAATTGCCGCAATTAAAAGCGCAAATCGATGAAGTACGTAAATTGGCGAAGGAGTTTTAATAATGCGGATTCCAGTGAATACGAAGAGCCATTTCTATGAAGTTTACATCGGCAGCGGAATTTTGCGTTCCGCTTTCGAATCTTTGAAAGAAAAAATTCAAAAAGCAGATACCCTGGTCGTTTTTACAGATGAGAATGTATGGCGGGCACAGCAAAAATATTTCACGGAAAACTTTCCATATCCATTTGAAGTGTTTGTCATGCCGGGAGGAGAAGCTTGCAAAAGTTTTAAAAATTTCGAAGATGCCCACACTTTTTTGATTGAAAAACAATGTTCCCGAAAGTCTTTTTTATTCGCTTTCGGCGGCGGTGCCGTCGGCGACTTGACAGGCTTTGTAGCGGCGACGTTCATGCGCGGCATCCCTTATATCCAAATTCCTACGACGATTTTGGCCCATGATTCGGCAGTGGGGGGGAAAACGGCAATCAATCATCCCCTCGGCAAGAATCTGGTGGGGGCATTCTATCAACCGGAAGCCGTTGTTTACGACATGAACTTATTGGACAGTCTGCCGACGAAGGAAATTCGTTCAGGAATGGCGGAAGTCATTAAGCATGCGATGATTTCTGATGAAAAATGGCTTAAAGAATTAATGCTGACGCCATCCATCACCAATATCGGGAAAGAGAAGCTGGCGAACCATTTGAAATCGGGAATTGAAGTAAAGGCCAAAATTGTATCCGAAGATGAAACGGAGCATTCCGTCCGAAAGTTTTTGAACTTCGGACATACATATGGCCATGCGATCGAAGCTGCGGCGGGATATGGCGGCCTTGCCCATGGGGAAGCGGTGATGATCGGAATGATATATGCTCTGTTGCTGAGTGAAAGATACGGCAATATTTCACGGGAATTTACAGCAGACTTTGCAAAGTTCGCCTACAGGAACGATTATCCTCTGAAAAAAGTTGATGAATATTCTTTTGATGATTTATATGAATATTTAATGAAAGATAAAAAGATTGAATACGGAAAATTGAAGTTTGTGTTATTACAAGAAATAGGAAAACCTTATGTGAGGGAGATTGGCGAATCCGAATGCCGGAAAGTAGATCGGGAGCTTCGCGGTTTGCTTGAGGAGGTATGCAAATGATTCGCGGCATACGTGGGGCGATTACGATCAAATCCAATACGCCTGAAGTGATTTATAGCGAAACTGAAAGATTAGTGAAAGAAATGGCGAGAGCGAATAATATCGCTCCTGAAGATATTGCTTCCGTGATCGTCACAACCACGCCGGATATTAACGCCGCATTTCCGGCGAAGGCAGTGCGTTCAATTGAAGGGTGGAAATTTGTTCCGACGATGTGCACCCATGAAATGGATGTTCCAGGAGCGTTGCCATTATGTATTCGTGTGCTGATGCATGTAAATACAACTGTACCCCAGAAAGATATTCACCACATCTATTTAAATGATGCTGTCAAACTCAGACCGGATTTAGTGAGAGAAAAAAGATAAAGAAGGAGCGCTGGTCATGAAATTCAAAGAACAAATATATGGAATGAAAGCTTATCAACCCGGCAAACCAATCGAAGAAGTTCAAAAAGAATTCGGATTAAAAGAAGTGATCAAACTTGCTTCCAATGAAAATCCTTTTGGCTGCTCTCCAAAAGTGAAAGAATTTATCAAAAATAACGACATTAATTATGCCATTTATCCGGATGGCTACGCACAAGAACTTCGCACAGCAGTCAGCAAACATCTTGGGGTAGAAGAGAATCAATTGCTGTTCGGCAGCGGATCCGATGATATTATCGCCATCATTTCCCGCGCGCTGCTTTATCCTGGCGTCAATACGGTCATGGCTGACCCATCCTTTTCCCAATACAGCCATAATGCGGAAATTGAAGGGGCCGAAATCCGCAAAGTGCCATTAAAAGATGGCAAACATGATTTGGAGAAAATGTTTGAAGCAATCGATGAAAACACTTCGATTGTATGGATATGCAATCCGAATAATCCGACAGGAACCATCGTGGCAGACGAAGAATTGAGCGCCTTTTTAAAGAAAGTGCCAAAAGAAGTGCTTGTCGTATTGGATGAAGCCTATTTTGAGTATATTACCGATCCGGCTTATCAAGATACGCTGCATTATGTGGAAGAATATCCGAATGTCATCATAATGCGCACATTCTCCAAAGCATATGGGCTTGCCGCATTCCGTGTAGGTTATGCCATCGGACAGGCGGATGTCATTTCAAAATTGGAACCGGTGCGGGCTCCTTTCAACAACACGGTATTAAGCCAAAAAGTTGCCATCGTCGCACTGGAGGACCAGGAATTTATCAAAGAAACGGTGGAAAGAACGGAAAGAGCAAAACGACAGTATGAAGAATTCTGCAAAAAACATGGGTTAAAGTATTACCCATCCCAAACAAACTTTATCTTATTTGAAGTAAAAACAGACAGTGATGTGATTTTCCAAGAAATGATGAAGCGCGGATTTATCGTTCGAAGCGGAAATGCCTTGGGAACACCGGGATTCATCCGTGTTTCCTTCGGCACGGAAGAACAGAACAGCAAATTCTTGGAAACTCTTGAAGGGGTATTGAAAGAACAAGGAGCATTGGTATGACCCGTAATGTGTTAATCATTGGTTTAGGGTTAATAGGGGGGTCCCTTGCATTAGCTTTGCAAAAAGCTCCCGAAACAAAAGTGTACGGCTATGATCTTTCCGAAAAGACAAGAGAACTGGCCAAAACATTAAACATTGTTCATGAAGTGGTGGAAGATGTCGAGGAAGCGGCGAAAAAAGCGGATTTCATTATTTTTGGAACACCTGTGAACGCCACTTTGCAATGGATGGATGAGTTAAAGAACTGGTCATTGAAGAAAAATGCCATTATTTCCGATACCGGCAGCACAAAAGGGCTGATCATGGAGAAAGCCCTTGAGCTTCGGGAAAAAGGACTTACATTTATCGGGGGCCATCCGATGGCAGGCTCCCATAAAAGCGGCATTACGGCCGCCAAACCATATCTTTTCGAAAACGCTTATTATATACTGACACCTTTTGATGATGAAGACGGAAATAAAATCATCGCTTTAAAAGAATTATTGAAATATACATTGGCAAAAATAGTAAAAATCAATGCGGAAGAACATGACCACATGACTGCCGTTGTAAGCCATTTTCCGCATATCGTAGCTGCTTCCCTCGTCCATCAATTGGATGAAGAAAACAAGAAATTTCCGATGACGAGCATGCTCGCTGCGGGGGGGTTCCGGGATATTACCCGGATTGCCTCATCGAATCCGATGATTTGGCGGGATATTACTTTGCAAAACCGCAAGGAACTCATTGGGCAAATGGATGCCTGGATTGAAGAAATGCAGCGGGTAAAGAAAATTTTGATGGAAAATGATGATGAGTCCATCGAAGAATATTTTAAAAAGGCGAAAGATGTCCGGGATGCATTGCCTATTACAACAGGAGCATTCTATTCTACATACGATTTATATGTGGATATTCCGGACTATCCTGGGGTGATTTCAGAAATCACCGGTTATTTGGCGGAAGAGAATATCAGTATAACGAACATACGGGTAGTTGAAACGAGAGAAGACGTCTTTGGTATTCTGGTCATCAGTTTCCAAACCGAAAAAGATCGGGAAAAAGCGATGAACTGCATTCGTACACATACGAATTTCGAAATGCACGTCTCTTAATGTTGCCGTATGGAGAGGGGGAAGAGTGTTGTCTTCGAAAGTATTGGTGTATAATAAACCGAGGTTGGAAGGAATCATTACAGTACCGGGAGATAAATCCATTTCCCACCGCGCCGTAATGTTGGGGGCCATCGCAAAAGGAACAACGACGGTTACCGGCTTCCTGCCCGGAGAAGATTGTTTAAGTACAATTGATTGTTTTCAAAAATTGGGTGTCGATATTCAAGTAGATGGTACAAATGTCAAGATCAGCAGCCCGGGAATAGAGGGATGGCAGGAACCGAAAGAAGTGTTGTACACGGGAAACTCGGGAACGACGACACGGCTGTTGCTTGGAATTTTATCCGGCACCGATTTTTTTAGTGTCATTACAGGGGATGCGTCCATTGGCAAGCGTCCAATGGGCCGTGTCACAAAGCCGTTGAAACAAATGGGGGCACAAATTTTCGGGCGCGAAGGAGGACAGTATACTCCTCTTGCAATAGTAGGGTCAAGATTAAAAGCGATCGACTATACGATGCCTGTAGCAAGTGCCCAAGTAAAATCCGCCATTTTGCTTGCAGGCCTTCAGGCGGAAGGAACGACGGTCGTACGGGAAAAGGAAATTTCCCGGGACCATACAGAACGCATGTTAAAACAATTCGGAGCAAACATCGATGTCAAGGATGGGGTCATCTCCCTTGAAGGGGGCCAACAGCTTCATGCAACCCATGTTGATGTTCCGGGCGACATTTCCTCTGCGGCTTTCTTTTTAGTGGCCGGATCGATTGTTCCGAATAGCGAAGTGGTATTAAAAAATGTCGGCATCAACCCGACAAGGGCAGGCATCATTGAAGTGATGCAACAAATGGGTGCCGATATCACCATCCATCAAGAAAATGAAGGGGCGTCTGAACCGACGGCAACCATTACTGTACGAACTTCCCAATTAAAAGGAACAACGATAGAGGGAGAGATTATTCCCCGTTTAATCGACGAAATTCCGATTATTGCTCTTTTGGCAACCCAAGCGGAAGGAACAACCGTCATCCGTGACGCCGAAGAACTCAAAGTGAAAGAAACAGACCGCATTGCGGCCGTAGTGGCAGAGTTGAAAAAACTTGGCGCGGATATTACGCCTACGGATGATGGCATGATTATCAACGGCCCTACGCCGCTAGAGGGGACAAGTTTGTGCACCTATGGGGACCACCGGATCGGCATGATGGCAGCCATCGCCTCCCTGATTACCGATTCCCCGGTAGAAATTGACGATGCCGATTGCATTGCCGTCTCATATCCAACATTTTTTGAACATCTTGATTTATTGTTAAAATAAATGACAGAAAAAGGTTCATCGAATAGGATGAACCTTTTTCTTGTCTTGCGAAAATTAGTTTTGTAGCATATTTATTGATATAACGAAAGCAAAGGTGATCGAATTGAACAACATCACACAGGACATCATTCAGGCGATAGAAGGCGGCGAAGTGGGCCGCATTGATTCTCTGTTGGAGACATTATTTTTAAAAGAAACACCGGAAGTACAGTATGAAATATACGAATTGCTTTTGCAATACGGGTACATACAGCAGGCAAAACGCGTATTGAAGCATTTGCGTTTTCTGTTCCCGGATGAGGCCCAAATTTCCATCGATTATGCTTCTGTACTGATTGAGCTGGGCGAGGAAGACGAGGCCCTTGACATCCTGTTCGGGATAGATCCAAGTACGCCGGAATATCCCCAATGCCTGCTCCTATTGGCGGATTATTATCAAATGCAGGGACTTTATGAAGCGGCGGAAAAACGCATCAATGAAGCATTGGAACTGCTTCCGGATGAACCGTTAATCCAGTTTGCCAAAGCGGAACTGCTATATGAAACCGGCCGTTTCCCGGAAGCGGCACGCATTTATGAAAACCTGCATAAAAAAGTGAAAGAAATTGCCGGGGTACTCCTAGCGGAAAGACTCGCGGAAGTTTACCGCGCGGGCGGAGGATTTGAAAAAGCGCTGGATTATTACATGGAAGCTTTGGAAGAGAAAGTGACGGCCGACTTGCTTTACGGCAGTGCTTACAGCGCCTTCCAATGCGAAAAATATGAAACTGCCATCAGGCAATTGGAAGATTTAAAAGAACTCGATCCCGACTATTTCAGCAGCTATTTATTGCTGGCCCAAAGTTATGCCATGCTGGAAGATAATGAAAAGGCATATAGCGTCATCAAAGAAGGAATTAAGCGGGACGAATACGAAAAATCCTTCTATTTGTTTGCGGGTAAAATCGCGCTAAAAAATAAACTCCCTGAAGAAGCCATAGAGCATTTGAAAAAAGCGGTCGAATTGGATCCCGAATATATGGAAGCGATTCTTGTCCTGATGTCGGTTTATCATCAAATGGAGCGCTATGATGACATTATTGAGTTGTATGAAAAATTGGAAAGGGAACAATTCGAATGGGTTTCTTTATCCCCTTTTGTTGCAGATGCATTCGCAAAAAATGAACAGTACGATAGAGCATACGAAATTTATAAATCAGCATATAATGAATTAAAAGATGATCCATCATTTCTTGAAAACTACTGCTACTTCCTGATAGAAGACGGCAAACGCGAAGAGGCTCGGGAAGTAGTACAGCGTTTGATCGAATTGCAACCGACAGAAATACAGTGGTTGGATTTACTTGATAGTCTAGAATAGGGGGGACTATTATGGCTTCTTCCGTACCAATCGCAGACAAAAAGAACTTCGTGCGTTGGTTCTTGAAAAACTTCCAATTAAAGAGGCGAGAGTGTGTCTGGATTCTGAATTATTTGCTGAGCAATGATGAGTTGCTAAAAAATATCCATTTTGTAGAAGAAGCTCATTATTGTCCGAGGGCGATTGTCATGTCGAGCGTGGATTCGAATGGCGTGCCATTCCGTTTTTATAAAGGCAATATCATGACAAGCGATGCCGAGAAGTCTTTTCATGATTTAAGGCTTTATCCAAACGAAGATATGTACATTCAGCTGAATTTTCCGAATGTGCCGCCAAATCAATTGTATTTGGCTGTATTGGAGGAAAACCCATATATTCCGAAGGACCTGAATCCGAACGAAAAAGACCGATTGATTGCGGAAGAAATTCTTAAAACGAGCATGCTGACATTCCAGGAAGAGAAACTATTGAGGGAGATCGATGAAGCGCTCGACCAGGGAAATAAAGAAAAGTTTTTGGAACTCTCCAATCTGTTACAGGCATTAAAAGAAACCTCAAAACACTAGAGAAATTCAGTCGAAAAGATTATATCTTTCGACTGGATTTTTTATTTTTCCCCATCTGTTTCAAATGTGCTGGGGTATAATATTATTTATGATGAAAAAATGTTACTTTGGAGGAAAAAATAATGTATTTTCAAACGAAAGATGTACAACAATATCAACAGAATAAAGAATTTATTGATACCGCTATAGTTCCGCTCCTTTCATTGGATTTTTCCGAAGACAACATCGTGAAAAGCAGTTCGGAAGCGGAATTTTTAATGGCGTTGACAGCCTTTGTTGAACAACAATTCAGAGGACGATTGATGCTCCTTCCTCCTTATTCTTATACGGAGCAAACAAAAAGGGAGGAACTTGTCCTCGCCTTGAAACAAAACATACAAGAAGGAGGTTTTAAACATGTCGTGTTCATCACATGCGATCATTATTGGACAAAGCTCCAGGATGAATTGGATGTGATTTGGCTGCCGGCCATTCCAATCGAATCGATGGATAAAGATGTCAAAAAACGTATATTGGAAGAGCAATTAAAACAGCTGATCCCGATCCTATCATCGAAGTGGTATCAACGTTAACAATTCATTCAATAATTGTTCACAATCTATGGAAACCAATATAATGCATTATTGACCTGCCCATTTTATTGATATATCATAGATATGTCCTAGTTTATACTATTATTAATTATATGTAATTATGTCTGTTGGACTGACCTTAAGTTAGAGGGGGGAAAAGGATGAGTAACAAAAAGGTTTCAAGACGTCAATTTCTTAACTACACTTTAACTGGTGTTGGTGGTTTCATGGCGGCAAGCATTCTGATGCCGATGATTCGCTTTGCTATTGATCCTGCTTTGCAGGCAAAAGCGGAAGGCGATTTTATACTGACTAGCCAAAAAATTGATGAATTAACAGATGTTCCGGTACGTGTGGACTTCTCTTACGAACAGGTAGATGCTTGGTACAAGTCTGAAGTATCCGAAATGGCTTGGGTTTACAAAGAAGGCGACAAAATTATAGCGCTTTCACCAGTATGTAAACACTTAGGATGTACCGTAAACTGGGAAGGCGGCGAACACAAAAACGAATACTTCTGTGCTTGTCATGCTGGACGTTATGAGAAAAACGGTAAAAACATTGCCGGTACACCGCCAACTGGACCATTAGATCAGTATGAAGTTTCTGAGAAAGATGGTTACTTAATGCTTGGGAAGAAAATACCAAACACATTAGCTTAATTAGTTAGGGGGTACAACACAAGTGCGTAAATTATATGATTGGGTCGATGAGCGTTTAGATATCACCCCAATATGGCGTGATATTGCCGACCACGAAGTGCCAGAGCACGTTAACCCTGCACACCACTTCTCGGCATTCGTTTACTGTTTCGGAGGACTGACTTTCTTCATTACAGTAATTCAGATCTTATCTGGTATGTTCTTGACAATGTACTATGTACCAGACGTTGAGAATGCTTGGAAATCAGTTTACTACTTGCAAAACGAAGTAGCATTCGGTGAGATTGTGCGCGGTATGCACCACTGGGGAGCATCATTGGTAATCGTCATGATGTTCTTACATACGCTTCGTGTGTTCTTCACAGGTTCGTACAAAAAACCTCGTGAGCTCAACTGGATCGTAGGTGTTTTAATTTTCTGCGTAATGTTAGGTCTTGGATTTACTGGATACCTACTTCCATGGGACATGAAAGCGTTGTTCGCTACGAAAGTAGGTCTTGAAATTGCCGGTTCCGTTCCATTCATCGGGGACCTAATTAAAGTATTGCTTGCTGGTGATGATACAATCATCGGTGCTCAAACATTGACGCGATTCTTTGCTATCCACGTATTCTTCTTGCCAGCGGCTTTATTTGTGTTGCTAGCAGTTCACTTTATTATGATCCGTCGTCAAGGTATTTCTGGACCACTATGATTGATATGTGGTTTCATTCGTTAGTTCAAAAGGAGGGGACAACATGCAGCGCGGAAAAGGAATGAAGTTCGTCGGCGATTCACGCGTTAAGGCTTCCAACCGAATGCCTAACAAGCCGAAAGATTATTCCGAATATCCAGGCAAAACAGAAGCCTTTTGGCCAGACTTCTTATTAAAAGAATGGATGGTTGGTGCTGTTTTCCTGATCGGTTATTTGTTATTAACGGTCGCTCATCCTTCGCCATTAGAGCGTCCAGCTGATCCAACAGATACATCTTACATTCCATTGCCAGACTGGTATTTCTTATTCTTATATCAATTGTTGAAATATTCATTTGCTTCTGGTGACTACAACGTTATCGGTGCAATCGTAATTCCAGGATTGGCAATCTTGTCATTATTGTTAATGCCATGGTTAGATAAAGGTCCTGAGCGCCGTCCATCTAAACGGCCGATTCCAACTGCAATTATGTTATTAGTTGTAGCTTCAATGTTCTATTTGACTTGGGAATCAGTTGTGAACCATGACTGGGAAGCATCCAAAGCCCAAGGTCAAATTACACCAAAAGATTTAGGTTTGGTACCTGATATTGAAATTGATGAGAACTCTGAAGGTTATAAAATCTACCAATCTCAACAAACTTGTGTTGGATGCCACGGCGGTGATTTGACAGGCGTTGGTTCAAACCCTATGTTATTAGGTAACCAATTAACTGCTGAAGAAGTTGAAGAAGTAATCCGCAATGGTCGTGGCGGAATGCCTGGTGGACAATTCTCCGGTACTGACGAAGAATTGAAGACATTGGCAGAATTTATTGCAAGCTTGAAAGAGGAATAATATTCATTTGCTAAGGGCCGGTTTCCAAAACTGGCCCTTTTCTTTTTTGGATTTAATGGATATACATAGAATACCGAATCGTTACACATCCTATAGCGGCTTTGGTATTATAACTTATGTAAAAACTTACTTATATATACCGATGATAAGGAGTAACAGGATGAGAACCATTTTGCTGCAGTTTCTATATTTATTGCAAAACCGCACTGTCCTGACAATGTTATTTATCATAAATTTCCTGGGGACGATCTACGGTTATATTTGGTATGCGCCACAGCTTTCAAGAACGGAACCGCAATTTCTCTTATTTGTTCCGGATAGTCCGACGGCGAGCCTGTTTTTTTGTTTCGCCATTTTGGGATGGTTGTTGGGAAAAAATTTTAAACTCATGGAAGCACTTGCCCTTATTACTTTAATGAAATACGGTATATGGGCTGTAGTGATGAATATACTAACATTGGCGGAGACAGGCTCAATCGGCATTCTTGGATGGATGCTGGTCGTTTCCCATTTTATGATGGCGGTCGAAGGCATTTTATATATGGCCAATTATCGATTTACCCTTGTGCATATTGCCATTGCATCCGTATGGACTTTGCATAATGATGTTATAGATTATGTATATGGACAGATGCCGACTTACAGCAGTTTATATAAATATGCGGATCACATCGGGTACTTTACTTTCTGGTTATCGATCGCTTGTATATCCATAGCCTATTATTCTTTTAAAAAGCGCAATTATTTGAATATAGTGCAATAAATGGTTAGAATGTATAGTAGGATTGATAGAAAGGGGAATAAGGTAGCAAGATGTATCTTCTCTACTTTATAATCATTTTGTTATTGCCGATTTATGCTCAATTGAAAGTTCAACGTACTTATAAACGTTTTTCCCAAGTTCCTGCATCCAAAGGATTAACCGGTGCCCAAACCGCACGGATGATATTGGACAGCCATGGTCTTTATGATGTACGTGTAGTACCGACGCAAGGTATTTTGTCAGACCATTACAATCCAATGACGAAAACGGTCGCATTATCTGAAGGAAACTATTATAGCGACTCTTTGGCAGCCATTGCGGTGGCGGCCCATGAGTGCGGGCACGCTGTCCAGCACCAGGAAGCGTATTCCTTTTTGGTGTTGCGTTCAAAGCTGGTCCCAATTGCCAACTTTTCATCCAATATCTCCTGGATCTTTGTGATGATTGGAATCATCGCCCAAAGCGCCAATATGCTGCTGTTGGGGATTATATTGCTCGCTGCCGGCGTATTGTTCCAAGTGGTAACATTGCCGGTGGAATTTGATGCGTCGAAACGGGCGATGAATGAAGTGGTACAGTTGGGCATCATTAATAACAATGAAGAACATGGAGCAAGAAAAGTGTTAAGCGCCGCGGCTTTGACATATGTAGCGGCTGCAGCCGTAGCTGTGCTTGAGCTATTGCGGCTAATTTTGATATTTACAAATATGAGCTCGAATGAAGAGCAATGAAAAAACGAAAGATCGAGGTCAGGGTTTTGCCCGACCCGTTTTTTTTTTATCTAATCCCATGGGGAAAAGAGTGCATAAGGCCAGTTGCAATAAAAATTTCAAATTTTTGTTGAATAGGCTTATAACCCTTCTTTTTCATTAATAAGATATAGCAAACTGCCGGAAGAGGGAGGGGACTGATGAATAAATATATTTTGAATTGGGCTTTGTTCGGTCTGGCCACTTTGGTTATTCTCGTAATCTTGGCAATCTATTCGATAAAATTATCTTTACATTTTATAGTTGAAGATGACAAAGATACCTATGACGGATTCAGAATTTCGGAAATCGAAAATTCAACTCCAACAGATGAAGAGGAAACCATCACCGTCGATTTTGAAGAAAACCGTTAGTTATACAAAAAGGCTGTCTAAAGCGGGTGCTTTAGGCAGCCCATGGGAAAATCAACAATGATTCCAAGGTGCATTGCTATTCTTCAATCCGGAACCCTTCTCCTGTGACGTCTTTCACATCAATGATGGAGACGAAGGCTTTGGGATCCAGTTTGCGGATAATGGATTTTAATTGGACGATTTCATTTCTGCCGACTATGCAATATAAAACATCTTTTGGCTGCTTTGTATAATATCCGTACGCATGGAACACCGTAATTCCGCGTTCCATTTTTTCAGCCACGGTTTTGGCAATCTCTTCGGGTTTTTCCGAAATAATGAAAGCCCCTTTGGCTGCATAGGCCCCTTCCTGCACCATATCAATGACCCTTGCTCCCACATAGACGGCGACCAGCGTATACATCATGGTAATGGAGCTTAAATATGTTAGCCACGAAACAAGCAATACCAATGAATCGAACAAAAACATGGTCTTACCCATGCTCCAGCCGACATATTTGTTGGCCAGACGGGCAATGATGTCGACTCCGCCAGTTGTTCCTCCGCACCGGAAAATAATGCCCAAACCGGCACCGACAAAGACACCGGCAAATAATGAAGCAAGCAGCAAATCGTTTTTTAGATCCAAAGAAAATTGATAAATCTGGAAAAGTTTCAAAAATAAAGACACGCTTAAGATGCCGAAAATTGAATATAAAAACTCTTTACGTCCGAGCAATTTCCAACCTAAAATAAATATTGGAATGTTTAATACAATATTTGTAATGGCTGGATCAACATTGAATGTAAAGTATAAAATTAAAGATATTCCGCTGAATCCGCCTTCCCCCAATTTATTGAGCATATTAAAATGGACGAAGCCGAAGCTGTAAATGGCTGTTCCAATAAGGATTCCAATAATTTCTTGAATCTTAAAATCCTTCAAAGTATAACCTCCTTAGTACGAGAGCGATATGTATGATTGCATGATTATTATGTTTTATTTTTCTACTTTTGACAACTAGTGGCCTTTTCATTACGATGGAAAAAAGAGAAAATTTTATTGTTTTTGGCTTTTAGCTTCCGCAACTATGCGGCTATCATCGTCTTTTTAACATGGTTCCAAGAATTGCTGGAGTCATTGCAAACCGTGAAATGAACATAGATCAATACGAAAGGACGAATCACAATGTCATTAAGAGTAGCAATTGCAGGATGCAGAGGAAAAATGGGGAAAGAGGCGGTAAAAACCGTAGTCGGCCAGGAAGGAATGGAACTGGTTGCCGCATTGGATTACAAACATGTAGGCGAGAGCCTTGCAGAGCTTGAGATGTTTCCGCCGGATTTGAATGTTCCAATTTATTTGGATTTAAACCAGTTGATTGAAGAAACAAAACCGGATGTATTAATCGACTTAACAAGCCCCCATGCGGTATATGAGCATGTAAAGGTTTCGCTGTTGAACCACGTACGTCCGGTAGTCGGAACAACCGGATTTACCGATGAACAATTGGAAGAACTGACTGAACTCGCGCGGGAACAAAAAATCGGCTGCATCATCGCGCCGAATTTTGCCATTGGTGCAGTATTAATGATGAAATTTGCAAAAGAAGCGGCAAAATATTTGCCAAACGTAGAAATTATCGAACTTCATCACGATCAAAAATTAGATGCCCCTTCAGGCACAGCGAAGAAAACGGCGCAAATGATTTCGGAAGTTCGGGAGCAGCATAAACAGGGGCATCCATTGGAAAAGGAAACGATGGACGGCGCAAGAGGGGCCGAATTTGAAGGAATGCGCATCCACTCGGTCCGCCTTCCGGGATTGGTGGCTCACCAGGAAGTGATTTTTGGAGGAAAAGGCCAGTTGTTGACAATTCGCCACGATTCTTTTAACCGGGAATGTTTTATGGATGGCATTGTATATTGCGTGAAGAAAGTAATGGAATTGGAAGAATTGGTGTATGGAATGGAAAATATTTTATAAAGAATGGATGAAGGAAAATGAAAATAGCACTAATTGCCCACGATAGCAAAAAAGACAGTCTTGTTGAGTTTGCCATTGCCTATAAAGAAATATTGTCCCAGCATGAATTGTATGCGACAGGGACAACAGGCCGCCGCATTATTGAAGAGGCAGGGCTTAAGGTGAAATGTTTCCGTTCCGGTCCCCTTGGGGGAGATCAGCAAATCGGGGCGATGGTTGCCAATAATGATATGGATATGGTGTTTTTCTTCCGCGATCCTTTAACAGCCCAGCCTCACGAACCTGATTGTACAGCCTTGATCCGATTATGCGACCTTTACAATGTTCCACTTGCAACCAATATGGGAACTGCAGAGATATTGCTGAAAGGATTGCAGGAAGGATTTGTGGATTGGAGATTAATCCAGGAAAGGAAATTTAATGAATAATTTCCCTGTTTCTCTCGTATCATTTGTTGGATGGTGCTGTGTTTAGTCTTTTCATTGCGGTGGTATAAGTTATTGCGTATAAATTAGAATGAAAGGACGTGTGTCGGTGAGAAAATTAAAGATTGGAATAACATGTTACCCTACGGTAGGTGGCTCGGGAGTATTGGCGACAGAGCTTGGGAAGAAGCTTGCAGAACGTGGCCATGAAATCCACTTTATCACTTCCAGCGTGCCTTTCCGTTTAAGGAAAATTTATCCGAATGTATTTTTCCATGAAGTGGAAGTCAATAATTATTCCGTTTTCCAATATCCTCCATATGATATTGCGCTGGCAAGCAAAATGGCGGATGTCATCATAGATCAGAAACTGGATGTTTTGCATGTCCACTATGCGATTCCGCATGCGGTATGCGCCGTGCTGGCACGGGATATGTGCGGAGAAAATATCGGAATCGTGACAACCCTTCATGGTACAGATATTTCAGTATTAGGCCAAGATTCAACACTCTCCCAGGCCATCAAATACGGCATTGAAAAATCCGACATAGTCACAGCAGTATCCAACGCATTGAAAGAACAAACTTATGAAATAATCGCGCCAAATAAAGAAATCGAAACCATCTATAATTTTGTCGACGAATCGGTTTTTAGACCGATGGAAGAAGCGACGGAGTTGAAAAAGCAATATGGCATCAGGGAAGATGAGAAGGTCATCATTCATTGCTCAAATTTCCGGAAAATCAAGAACTTGCCTGACATCGTTGAAACGTTCTTCCTGATTCGCAATCAAATTCCTGCGAAATTGTTGCTGGTCGGCGACGGACCGGAACACCATCGGGTCATGATGCAGGCAAAAGAGTCGCCATATAAGGACGATATCTTGTTCCTAGGAAAGCAGGAAAATGTGGAAGAACTATTTTCTATTAGCGATTTAAAATTATTGTTATCGGAAAAAGAATCTTTTGGATTGGTGCTCTTGGAAGCGATGGCATGCGGCGTTCCGGGCATCGGAACAAATGTCGGAGGAATACCTGAGGTAATCGACCACGGCGTCAACGGGTATATTGTTGAACTAGGAGATGTTTATCAGGCGGCTGAGTATGCCGTTGACCTATTGACGGATGAAAATAAACTTGCCGAATTCAAGAAGAATGCGATTCAAACGGTTCAAACGAAATTCAAAGCGGAACCGATTATTGACCAATATGAACAATTATATTACCGATTGGCGGCATTGAGGGTATGAAGATATGAAACAAAGAAATGATTGGGAAGCAGCATTACGGGTTATTGAGAAAATAGAAAACGCCGGATATGAGGCGGTCATTGTCGGAGGAGCGGTCCGTGATTATTTGCTGCAAAGAAAGATCAATGATGTTGATGTGGCCACGAGCGCTCTTCCAAATGAAGTAAAAAAAATTTTTTCCCATACCATTGATGTCGGAATCGAGCATGGAACGGTCGTTGTCCTGGACGAGGGAAGCCCGATCGAAGTGACAACTTATCGCACAGAGGGTACATATACCGATTACCGAAGACCGGATGAAGTAACTTTTGTGCGAGATTTGCCGAAAGATCTGGAGCGGCGCGATTTCACCATTAATGCAATGGCTTTTACAAAGGATGGAAACATCGTTGATTTATATGGGGGAAAAGAAGATTTAAAAAATGGCATTATTCGTGCAGTGGGAGACCCCAATGCAAGATTCCGGGAAGATGCATTAAGAATGCTCAGGGCCGTTCGTTTTGCAGCACAATTAGGATTTACAATTGAAGAAAAAACGATGAAAGCCATCCAGGAAGATAGCGATCTGATTGAATTTATCGCCCGGGAACGGATACGCATGGAGCTATCGAAAATATGGGTGGCGGATTATGTTTTTCTTGGAATAGAAGCCCTTGTTGAAAGCAATCTGGCCTCATACCTCCCCGGCAATTTCGCAAAACATCTGGAATCTTGGAGACATTTCCGTACAAAGAAACCGGAAGTGGGGTGGGCGTATCTTTGCCTGCTCAACCGTTCTGATATGGAAGACCTGTTCGAGTTCTACCGCTATTCAAATAAAGAGAAAAGCTTTGCGAAAAAAGTCATTCACGCCTATGACCGTCTTTTGGAACGATGGGATGAATATGATTATTTTTCAAACGATTTAAACACATTGGAAACAGCTTATGATTTTGCCCACTGGCTGGGGAAAAAGGTTCCTTTTTCCAAAGAACATATTGGAAAAGTTAAAGAACATCTCCCTATTCAATCGATGGATGATTTTGCATTAAACGGGAACCTGCTCATTCAATGGTCCGGAAAAAGAGGAGGACCTTGGGTGAAAGAGGCATTGAACAAGGCATTACATGCAGTGTTGACAGGACAGGTAAAAAATGATGAAGAACAGTTAAAGGAATGGTTCTACAATGAGTTTGTCAATGAAAGATAAAATTATACAACGCTTTCTTTTAGCAAGAGGGGAACCCATTTCAGGTCAACAGCTCGCAGATGAATTAGGCATTTCCCGGACTGCAATTTGGAAACATTTGCAAACCCTTCAAGATGAGGGGTATGAATTCATTACAATCAAGAAAAAAGGTTACCGGTTGGTTTCCGTTCCTGACCGGGTAGATGCTGCGAGAATTTCATCCTATTTAAATACGAAACGGTTTGGCCATACCATCCATTATTTTGAAGAAGTGGATTCAACCCAATCGATAGCGCAACAGCTGGCAAGAGATGGGGCGAAAGATGGCACGATCGTGATCGCCGAAGAACAAACAGGCGGTAAAGGAAGAATGCAAAGGCCATGGTATTCGGCAAAGGGGAAGGGGATTTGGATGACGGTAATTATTCGTCCAAATATTCTTCCCCACCAGGCTCCCCAGTTGACGCTGGTTGCGGCTGTCAGTCTGGTGTCGGCCATGAAAACTTTATATAAAAACTTTATTCCGGAAATTAAATGGCCGAATGACATTTTAATTAACGGAAAAAAATGTGCGGGCATTTTGACGGAAATGCTTGCGGAAATGGACCGGGTCGATGGTCTGCTCATCGGAATCGGAATCAATGCAAATCATGAATTGGATGATTTTCCGGAAGACATTCAATCAATAGCCACATCCATTGCAATAGAAGAGAAGCAAAAAGTGGACCGTGCCCAGCTGGTGGCCGAGATTTTAAAATATTTGGAGCATTATACTGATGAATACGTCGCAAATGGATTTGCGGCCATTAAGCGATTATGGGTGGAACATTCATGCACCATCGGTAAACGCATAAAAGCGACAACGATCCGGGAAACGGTTGAAGGAGAAGCCATTGGAATTACGGATGAAGGGGTTCTCGAAATCCTGTTGGATGACGGCCAGATAAAGAAAGTATATTCTGCCGACATTGAAATTCAAAATTAATGGATGTTTTGGACATACTTCCTGTCTTTCCCATATATAAAGCGCTTTACAAACTTGTCAATTTTCTGTATCTTTTTAATGAAGTTGCTTATATTTCTTGGACAGTATCCTTGTGAACTGTACCGAAAGCAGCTTAATCAATCGGGAATCTGCCTTGATCGGTAAAGACAGGGACGGAAGAAAACAGGTTCGAAACATCCGAACATACACTATCCTTCTGTCCATTTTTGGAAGAAGGATATTTTTGTTTTCTTCCTCCGAAATTTCGAAGGAGGAAAAATCATGAAAACGACAAGCGATTTTCTAAAAATGAAAGCGGCCGGAGAAAAAATCGTCATGATTACCGCATACGACTACCCCGCTGCAAAATATGCGGAAGCAGCGGGAGTCGATATGATTCTCGTTGGCGATTCTTTAGGTATGGTCGTGTTGGGTTATGATTCGACGGTGCAGGTTACAGTGGACGATATGATTCACCATGCCAAAGCGGTCCGCCGTGGCGCAAAAGATACGTTTGTCGTCGTGGATATGCCTTTTGGTTCGTACCACGGAGACCCCAATGAAGCGTTGAAAACGGGTGTCCGGATGATTCAGGAATCAGGAGCGGATGCGTTGAAAGTGGAAGGTGCCGGCGAAGTTTTATATGTAATAAAAAAATTGGTCCACGCAGGCATTCCGGTAGTTGCCCATTTAGGATTGACGCCTCAATCGGTCGGAGTACTCGGGGGATATAAAGTGCAAGGAAAGACGGCGGAACAGGCGAACCAGCTTATTGAAGATGCTTTACGATGCCAGGAAGCGGGAGCCATGGCGGTCGTTTTGGAATGCATTCCGCATCAATTGACCGAAATCGTTTCCCAAAAATTGGAGATTCCGACCATCGGCATTGGTGCGGGGCCTGAAGCGGATGGACAAGTACTTGTATTTCATGATTTGTTGAGATACGGAAACCATCACATTCCTAAATTTGCAAAAGAATTTGCAAATGTCGGGGCACAAATTCAGAAGGGAATAGAAGGTTATAAAAAAGCGGTGAAAGAAGGTTCATTCCCTGCTCCAGAACATTGTTTCAATATGAAAGAAGAAGAATTATTCTCGATTTATGGAGGCAAGTAACGGATGGAAGTCGTGAAAACAATCGCCGAACTAAAAGATATTGTAAGAAAGGTGAAATCGGAAGGGAAGACGATCGGGCTCGTTCCGACGATGGGATATCTTCATGAGGGGCATATGGCTTTGGCAAAAGCGGCAAGAGAGGAAAACGACTTTGTCATCATGAGCATCTTTGTCAATCCGACACAATTTGGACCGAATGAAGACTATGAATCTTATCCAAGAGATTTGGAACGGGACAAAAAAATTGCGGAATCAGTAGGAGTGGATGTTGTGTTTGCGCCGTCTGTCGAAGAAATGTATCCGACAGATGGAGGCATTCGGATCCATGCTGGCCGCCAAGCGACGATTCTCTGCGGTGCATCAAGACCGGGTCATTTTGACGGGGTTTTGCAGGTGGTGACAAAACTTTTCCATATTGCAGAACCGACAAGAGCGTATTTTGGCCAGAAGGATGCACAGCAGGTGGCCATTGTAACGACCCTTGTGCGCGATTATAATTTCCCGTTGGAAATCCGGACTGTGCCAATCGTCCGGGAAGAGGACGGCCTTGCAAAATCTTCGCGGAACGTTTATTTATCCGAACAGGAACGAAAAGAAGCGCCGGCGATTTACCAGGCGTTGAAACTGGCAAAAGAAGAATTTTTAAATTCGAAGGACGCAGAGAAAGCGGTTCAGAAGGCAAAAGATTATATTTTATCAAATACTGCGAGCGGCCGGATTGATTATGTGGAATTGTTGTCCTATCCTGATTTGAAACCCATTGACGAAAAAACGGACCAATTTTTGCTTGCGGCTGCGGTTTACATCGGTAAAACTCGTCTGATTGATAACATCATCTTTTCAAAATAGGGGGAAATGAAAATGTACAGAGAAATGATGAACGCGAAAATCCATAGAGCCCAAGTAACGGAAGCGAATTTAAATTATGTCGGATCCATTACAATCGATTCGGATATACTGGATGCGGTCGGCATGCTTCCAAACGAAAAAGTGCAAGTGGTAAATAACAATAACGGTGCCCGCTTCGAAACATACATCATTCCCGGCGAGCGCGGCAGCGGAGTGATTTGCGTCAATGGCGCGGCTGCCCGTCTTGTACAGGAAGGGGATATTGTCATTATCATTTCCTACGCTTATGTGGAGCAGGAAAAACTTGCCGAACATAAGCCGACTGTCGCGATAATGGGCGAAGGAAATACAATCAAAGAAATCATCCACTACGAACCGGAAGCAACAGTGCTTTAATATATTTGACAAGCTGAATATTCAACAAAGGGCAAATTGGACATGTTTAGAATTCCAATTTGCTTTTTTTATGGCAGAAGACTCGGCAAATCTTCCGGCATCAAGCATATAGGAGAAGCGGCAGAATCAGTATTCCGGAAATCATTCATTTTTTACGGTCGGCGAAAAGATCTGTTCCAAATTTGTTTGAAGACAAAGAAAAGATTTCAATGTTTGATAGCAAAAGGAGAGTGTAAATGAAACACATGACCAGTCTCCCAATCTATGTTAAAATTCGCTTGTAGCTTATAACTATTGATATAGTGAGTTGAGAAAGAAATGGAACATCAAAAATATGTCATTGTCGATCTGGAAACAACCGGCCATTCCCCAAAAGAAGGGGACCGGATCATTCAAATTTCAATGGTCACCATGAAAAATTGGGAAGTGGAAGATACCTTCACCACCTTTGTACATCCGGGAAGATCCATTCCGGTTTTTATACAGGATTTAACCAATATTTCAGATCAGGATATTCAAGACGCCTTGCCATTTGAACATTATTCGGAACAAATATATAGCATCTTGCAGGACGCCATTTTTGTTGCCCATAATGTGGATTTTGATCTATCTTTTCTGCAGGCGGAATTTGAAAGGGCAGGATTGCCGGAATGGAGAGGAAAGAAAATTGATACGGTGGAGCTTTCAAAAATTCTTTTTCCAATGGCCATCGGTTATAAATTGGCAGATCTTGCAAGCGATTTAAATATTCCGCTGGTACATGCCCATCGCGCGGATGATGATGCGATGGCGACGGCCTTATTATTAAAAAAATGCTGGAAAGAAATCCTGGCTTTGCCGGTTCAGACCATTGAACAGCTGCATAAATACTCATTTAAATTAAAATCAAATATTTCCCATTTATTTTTTCAGGCATTGCAAATCAAGAGAAAAAATCTCGGAGAAGAAAGTTTTATTGTTTATCATCAATTTGCGTTCAAAAAGGATTTGCCGATTTCCCTTCAGCATGGACCAATCCGGTCTTTCCCAAACACCGATGAAGAAAAAATGGAGCTTCTGTCAAAACAATTTCCCAATTTTGAAAAACGGCCCTGCCAATTTCAAATGATGGATGCCATTTGGGAAACATTGCAGAGGAAAAGTGAAATCATGATTGAAGCATCCACAGGGGTTGGAAAAACGTTAGGGTATTTGCTGCCTTCCTTCATTTATGCCAAACAGCAGGGAAAGAAAATCTGCATTAGTACGTACACTTCTTTTCTGCTTGAACAGATATTATATAAGGAAATTCCGAAAATCGAACAGGTTTTGGGAACGAAAATCCGGGTCGCCTTGTTAAAGGGCATGCAAAATTATATCGATATCGAATTATTTGAACAGCTATTGAAACAAGAAGAACATACGTATGATGAAACATTGACGATCCTGCAAATACTTGTCTGGCTTTCAAAGACGGATACAGGGGATTTAAGCGAATTAAATCTTTCCGGGGGCGGACAGCTTTTCATTGATAAAATCCGTAAAAAACGCCGCAACAACAATCCTTTTGATTTTTATGAAAGAGCGATTGAGAAGAGCAAGAAGGCAGATATTATTGTAACGAATCATGCCATGTTGTTATCGGATTTGGAGCGGCTTGAGCCGGTTTTTCATTCCATCGAGGGATGGATTATAGATGAAGCCCATCAGTTTGTACAGGCCGCCATCAACCGCAATCAAGTAGTGTTCTCATACGCCCGATGGAAATATCAATTGGGACAAATGGGAATCACTTCTGATAATGGTTTATTCAAATCCATTCAAAAAGCAGCATTGAAAAGCGAAAGAATCTCAAAACGTCAATTTGGCAGATTGGAAAAATGTTATTTGACCTTTTTGGATTGTTTCGACAGGGCGATGCAAACGCTCATTGTTGCCATACAAGTTCAAAAACGTCCTCAATTGGATTATAAACAAACGGCATTTTTAAAAGATTTGTCTTTGGACCGGAACGCAATGAAAGAAGTATCAAGCGCCCTTCAAAATTGGATTGATTTGGCGGAAGAATTATCCGACCGTTTTCTTGAGGCAAAAGAGTTATCGGCGGAAAATAAAATGTTATTGGAACGTTGGGATTATTGGATTCGGGAATGGAAGGTCAAGCTGGCTGAATGGGACTCCATCTTTTTTGAAGCAAATGATCATTATAGCATTTGGATTGAATTGGACAGGCGGCACATCCCGGGAAGCATCCGCATTTACAAAAAACCTCTGGAAATTACGGAAGCCATTGATCGATTGTTTCAATTATTCAGGCAAAAAGCGGGAATCATCTGGACTTCCGGTACACTTACCATCCCGGGCAACGAACGCTTTGTCGCAAAACAATTGGGGATTGGAAATCATGTCCCTGTTTTGAAGCTGGAAGCGCCACAAAATTATTATTCGGGCGCAAAAGTTTATATCGCTACGGATATGCCGGATATTCAAGCAGTGCCACAGGCGGAATACATTGAAGCGGTGGCGGGGGCTGTTTCCCTCATTGTTCAATCTACCGGAGGCCGTTGTTTTGTTTTATTTAATTCCCAGGATATGTTAAAGAGAACGGCCGAGCTGATCGAAGAAGCCGATTTATTAAATGATTATCTGTTGTTTGCACAAGGGGTTACAAGCGGCAGCAGAATGAAGCTATTAAAAGCTTTCAAAAAGTTTCAACGTTCCGTGTTGTTTGGTACGAACAGCTTTTGGGAAGGCGTTGATGTGCCCGGGGAGGATCTGAATACGGTGATCATCGTAAGGCTTCCTTTTTCTTCCCCGGATGAACCGATTTTCAAGGCAAAAGCGGATAAGTTAAAAGAGAAGGGAAAAAATGCCTTTACGGATTTATCTTTGCCGGAAGCCGTTTTGCGTTTCAAACAAGGATTCGGACGGCTCATCCGTTCATCAAAGGATCACGGAGCCCTGATTGTGCTGGATCGGCGAATTGAAACGAAATCATACGGCAAAGAATTCATTCAAGCGCTTCCGGACATCAAAATAGAAAAACTTCCTTTGCTGGATATGGTGAAAGATTTGCAACACTGGTATAATAACTAAGGTGAGGAAGAGAAGCAGATAAACAACGAAAAAATTATAAAGAACAAGGTGTTCAAATGAAAAATTGGATTATTTTTATTACAAGTTTTGTGTTAATATTAACAATTGGAATATCTGTTTTAGTCCTCTGGAAAGCCTCAAGCCCATTCAAATCCATCGAAAAAGAGGCAACGGAATTGGCCATATCATCCAACATCATTCAAAAAGCCTCCGAAGCTTATGTCTATAATGGCAATAAGCCGTATGTCACCGTTTTCGGGGTAGACGAAAAGGGGGATAAATTGGCCGTCTTTGTGCCGATTACGCTGGATGAGAAAGCAATCCAATACGTACGTTTGGAAGACGGCATTTCGGAAAAAGAGGCTTTAGCTGAATTGGATCAGAAAGATGTTAAAGAAGTGCTTCATACGAAATTGGGCTACGAGGAACCGGGCGCCGTTTGGGAGATTGCTTATATTAATCACTCTGACAAACTCAACTATGTCTATGTTTTATTTGAAGATGGACAATGGTGGAAACGCATTTTGAATTTATAGAGGAGTAGATCATAAATGAAAGAATTTTTATCCAATCGTGTAAAAACTTTAAAACCTTCTTCAACTTTGGCCATTACTGCAAAAGCAAAAGAAATGAAAGCGCAGGGCATTGATGTGATAGGACTTGGAGCCGGCGAACCCGATTTTAACACTCCGCAAAACATCATTAATGCCGCAATCGACTCAATGCAAAAAGGATATACAAAATATACCCCTTCCGGAGGGCTTCCGGCTTTAAAAGATGCGATTATTGAAAAATTTAAACGCGACAACCAATTGGAATATAAGCAAAATGAAGTCATTGTCGGCGTAGGTGCAAAACATGTTCTTTACACATTGTTCCAAGTCATTTTAAATGACGGGGATGAAGTCATTATCCCGACACCGTATTGGGTATCCTATCCTGAACAAGTAAAATTGGCCGGCGGTGTTCCGGTATTTGTAGAAACAACAAGTGAACAAAACTATAAAATGACTGCGGAACAGTTGAGAAATGCGATTACGGATAAAACGAAAGCGGTGATTATCAATTCCCCTAGCAATCCGACGGGAATGATTTACCACCGCGAAGAATTGGAAGAAATTGCGAAAGTTGCGTTGGAGCACAACATCCTGATTGTATCGGATGAAATTTACGAAAAGCTCGTATACAATGGGGCCGAGCATTTCTCCATTGCCCAAATTTCAGAAGAAGTAAAATCGAAAACCATCGTGATTAACGGTGTTTCAAAATCCCATTCGATGACCGGCTGGAGAATCGGATATGCAGCGGGTGATGCAGATATCATTAAAGCCATGACAGATTTGGCTTCCCATTCTACGTCCAATCCGACAACCGCTTCCCAATATGCGGCGATTGAGGCTTATAACGGGCCGCAGGATTCAGTGGAAGAAATGAGAAAAGCTTTTGAATCCCGCCTGGAAACGATTTATCCAAAATTGAGTGCAATTCCCGGCTTTAAAGTGGTAAAACCTCAAGGCGCCTTTTATTTATTGCCTGATGTAGGAGAGGCTGCGGCAAAAACCGGGTTTGCAACTGTCGATGAATTTGCCGGTGCTTTATTGACAGAAGCCAATGTAGCGGTGATTCCGGGTTCCGGTTTTGGCGCCCCGTCAACCATCCGCATCAGTTACGCCACATCTTTGGATTTATTGGAAGAAGCGGTGCGCCGCATCGAAAAATTTGTTAAAGATCACTGGAAAAATTAATAGTGCTTCATTTGTCAGCGTCCGTCATTGCGGGCGCTTACTTTCTAATGAAAGGAGTCAAGGAGATGAAGGATCAGCATAGCCGGCTCCGCATGTGGATCGAACAAAAGCTTGTGAACATTCCTGAACTTTTTTTTCGGCACTATAAACAACTGGGAATTGCCGATGATGAAGCCATGCTTTTATTGCACCTGATGGCTTTTCATTCGGAAAATATCGATTTTCCGACTCCCGGCGCTTTGGCCGAAAGAATGCATTTAACGGAAAGGGAAATCACTGAGAAGCTGCAGCGGCTTCTGCAAAAGGGGGTTATTGAAATTACGCAAGGTATAGATGCGAACGGCAAAATCTTCGAAAAATATTCGATGTTTCCATTATGGGAGAGAATGCTGGATTTCATCGGCAAGCGATCGATGGATCAGGAAGAACAACAAAGAAAAAATGAAGAAGGGGAAATCTTCACCCTTTTTGAACAAGAATTTGGACGATTGCTTTCCCCGATTGAAATCGAAACCATTTCTTCTTGGCTTGACCAGGACCATCATTCTCCAAAAATCATACGGGAAGCATTAAAGGAAGCGGTTTTGGCCGGAAAGTTATCGTTCCGCTACATCGACCGTATTTTGTTTGAATGGAAAAAGAAAAATATCCGGACAATCCAGCAAGTGGAAAAACAGCGGGAACAATTCGCCAAACATCATAACCCTTCCGCTCTTCCGAAGCAAAATGCGACGGAGACACGCAAAAAAGTGCCATTTTATAATTGGTTAGAAGAAAGAGAGTAGGGGAGATCAAATGTTGACAAAAAAGCAATGGGAACATTGTTTGGAAGTCATAGACCAAATGTTCCCGGATGCCCACTGTGAGCTTGTACATAGCAATCCTTTTGAGTTATTAATTGCGACGCTTCTGTCTGCCCAATGCACCGATCAACTCGTAAACAAAGTGACAAAAGATTTGTTTCAAAAATATAAAACCCCTGAAGACTATTTGGCGGTGCCTTTGGAAGA
The DNA here is from genome assembly GCF_006569205.1 of Ureibacillus terrenus. GTDB lineage: Bacteria > Bacillota > Bacilli > Bacillales_A > Planococcaceae > Ureibacillus > Ureibacillus terrenus. The sequence continues at coordinate 231,399 of NZ_VIGD01000001.1, read as the reverse complement.
ATTGCAGCAAGATATCCGATCGATTGGGCTTTACCGCAATAAAGCCAAAAACATACAGAAATTGTGCGAAAAGCTCATAACTGATTTTAATGGAGAAGTTCCTCAAACGAGGGAAGAATTGACTTCGCTTCCTGGAGTGGGAAGGAAAACGGCGAATGTCGTCATGTCCGTGGCATTCGGAATTCCGGCTCTTGCGGTCGATACCCATGTGGAAAGAGTGACAAAACGGCTTGGCTTATGCCGATGGAAAGACAGCGTGCTCGAAGTGGAAGAAACGCTGATGAAAAAAACACCGAAGGAAAGATGGTCAAAAACCCATCATCAATTGATCTTTTTTGGCAGATATCACTGCAAGGCGCAAAATCCGCAATGCCATCAATGTCCGCTTCTGGAATTGTGCAGGGAAGGGCAAAAGCGGCTGAAAAAAGGATTGGTCAAACAATGATTCGGGTACGGAAAGAGGCCATTCAGAAGGAAAAAATAGAGCCTTATTTTGAAAAATGGGACTGTTTATCAAAAGAGATCCATGCAGCACATGACGAGCGCAATGGCAAAAAAGCGAAAGCTTTAATGGAGCAGGGAATCGCACTATTTGAAGAGCTGATGGTAAAAACTGCTGATACGGAAGAGAAAGAACTGATGGTAAATGAGAAATATGAAGGAATGCCGCTGAACGGGATGGACCGGCTTCTATTCATTAAAGCAAGACCCGGCCAATACGCTTGCTTCGTACAGTTGGATGAACTGTTTAAAGAAGCGAAAAAACAGTTCGCGAGGTTAAGGGTACAAAAATAAAAATATATATTGTTGTTCGGCCCATTTCGGATTGGAAGCTTTTTGATTTTGCAGAATGCTATTTAATAAAGGTAATAAGAAAAATGCAAAAAGAAAAGGCAAGTGGAACATTTCCACTTGCCTTTTCTTTATGAACTTTCTGAAGTGGTAGGCGGAGCCGGTTCGGTAGGTGGGTTTGAGCCGTTATTATCGGAGTTTTCATTGCCTGTACCCGGATTTTGGTTATTTCCGTTATTGTTTCCATTATTATTTCCATTATTATTTCCGTTATTGTTTCCATTATTTTGGCCGTTTTGATTTCCTTGATTTCCGCTATTGTTATTCGGCGGAGTTGGTTCTTCGGTTTCATCCGGCTTTTGGACATCCGGTTCCTCAATTTCACCGCCGATCGTAATGGAGACAGAAGCAGGTTTACTGCGGGTTTCTCCCACTATTGCAACCACGGTGAATGTATACGTTTTTCCATCTTCAATACCGGTAATCGTCGCTTGTTTGTTGGCGGTTGTAGTGACAACCTTTGCCTGGCCGCCATCGGATTTCATGGACACTTCGAATTGGACGTCCGAATCTTTATATTCTTCCGGTACGTTGAAATCCCATGTCAAATCCACCATGCCAGGGGCTGTATTGACCGCCTTCAAATTAAATGGCGCTTCAAGCTCTTTATATTTATCGGACACTTCTTTCGGTTCTGTTCCCCGCACAAACAACTCTGTTCTCCGTTTGTCAGCAGGAGTATTTTTGCTTGCCAATTTCAACGGTTCAGTGCCGACTTCAATCGTCGCTTCCACAACGGAATTTGGTTTTACGAACCGTTTCGTTTCTTTGCCTTGGGAAATTTGCCCCATGATTTTACTGAACAGCACTTGCGGCAGACGCCGTTCATCCCAGGTTGTAATCGGATCTTTCCGTTTTTCGTAACCGCTCCAAATGGCAATGGAATAATTCGTCGTATAACCGACAAACCAGGAATCCGGCACGGCCGTATTTGGCAAATTATATCGCCGAAATTCTTCGGCGCTATAGTTTGTGGTACCCGTTTTACCTGCGACATCCAGTCCTGGCACCCTGGCGGCCGTACCCGTTGCGTTTGGTTTGGAACCAACGACATCCCTGAGCATGTCGGTAATCATGTAGGCTGTATAGTCGTTCATGGCTACAACCGGTTCCGGTTTGTTTGTAATTTTGGAACCGTCCCGGAAAACAATCTCTTTAATAGTGTGCGGTTTGTTATAGACACCGTTGTTTCCGAATGCCGCATATGCACTGGCAAGCTGAATCGGAGATAATTCGATCGCACCGCCGCCAATAGCGTCCGATTCATAAATTTCTTTATTTTTAATGCCTAATTTTGATACAAATTCGCGCGCCCGATCCAATCCGACTTCTTGCAATGTTTTGACAGCCGGAATATTGCGGGAAGCATAAAGGGCTTCGCGTACGGTAATCGGGCCAAAATATTTTCCGTCCCAGTTTCCTAGACTTTTTCCATCGGAGTACGTATGCGGTTCATCCACAATCGTTTTTCCGGTGGACCATTTGAAATATTCAATTGCCGGACCATAGGCGATCAGCGGTTTCATCGTTGAACCAGGAGGTCTTTTCGAGTCATCGGCAAAGTTATATGCTCTTTGGCTTCCGTAATTCCGGCCTCCGCCGACGGCTCTTAAAGCGCCTGTTTTTGTGTCAACGACCGCGATACCGGATTGAATCGTTTGGGTAGGGAAGTTATTGGCGTTATTCAAGGCGTTTTCAACGACAGTTTGCGCTTTTGGATCCAGTGTCGTATATACTTTTATCCCCTCGGATAACAAACTTGGATCTCTTTCTTCGATTTCATTCAATACAACATCCAAAAAGGCATCGTATTTTGTGCCGGCCAGTTGTTTTCTCTGTTCTTCCGGAAGAAGCCGTGAAGTTACATCGATTTTTTTCGCTTCTTCCGCTTCGGCTTCAGTGATTTTTCCGTGCTGAACCATCAGATTTAATACGATGTCGCGGCGTTTTTGAGCCTGCTCCGGATTTTTAAACGGATTATAATTGTTTGGACTTTGCGGCATTCCCGCCAAAAGGGCAATTTCATCCAACTCCAATTCATCCAGGTCTTTTCCGAAGAAATACTCGGCTCCAGTAGCAAAACCGTAGACATTGCCGGATATCAACACTTTATTGAAATACATTTCAAAAATTTCTTCTTTGCTGTACAAACGTTCCAACTGTAAAGCTAACCAGGCTTCTTGTGCTTTCCGTTTTAATGTTTTCTCATTGCTCAGAAAAGAATTTTTTACTACTTGTTGGGTAATCGTACTTGCCCCTTGGGCCCCGAAGCCGCCTGTAACGTTAGCGATGACGGCTTTCACAAGGCGGAAGACGTCGATGCCGAAATGATCAAAAAATCTTGCGTCTTCCGTTGCAAGGATGGCGTCGATCATTTGTTGCGGTATATCTTCATATTCCACATATTTCCGGTTTTCAGCACCGAAAGTGGCAAACAGTTCCCCATTCATGTCGTAAAATTCAGCAGAAATCGGATCTTTCAATAAATCTTCATTCAGTTCAGGAGCAGAACTTGCATAATAAACGAACAGCCCCGCTCCGGAAACCACACCTGCCAGAAAAAGAGCCAGGATGGTGATAAGCCCCCATTTCAACCATTTTTTCATCGGTTTTTTCTGTTTCTTTTGTTGGGATTCCCGTATTTTTCTCAACTCTGTTCGAGAACGTCGTTTTTCGCTCAATGTGATCTCCTCGCTTTATTAAAACTATCAGTTTTCGCCGGAAATTAATTTTTTAATAGCGCTTATATAATCAATTCTAGGATTATATCCCGGTATAATTTCGTAGCTTTTGCTTTCAAAGGTTCCCAGAGGGATCGATTTTCTTCCCCCTTTTTTCATATTGCTCCACGCTTCGTATAAAACTGAAAAAGGAAGCAAAAAATACCGATTAAGTTTCGAAAATCTTACAATCGTAAATGCAATTCCTTGCTGATTGACGACATTTTTCATATGGGTGATTTGATGTTCATGGACGTTTTTTAACGGAAAAGATGTTGTACTTTCGGTTTCCTTTGCCTCGAAATCGATATAGTAACCGTTCCAAACACCATTATAATCCGTTGTTGATGGAGTGCGGAAATACGCTTCCCGAATGACTGCCGCACTTCTTTTCGGGTACTCTACTTTGACGATTTGGATTGGAACAGGTTTCTTATGAATGATGGCAATCTGCCTGCTTAAATAGTATGCATTTGTCTCATTGATTTCATCTTCAAGGGTTTTCCCGCGATTTCCAAAGGAGAAATCTTTACTTTTTTTATTCATCGTATTCTTGGAAGTTATATTTTTCGGATTATAAGGTTTTCCGTTTGGATATTTCAGCACCGCAAATCACCCTCTAAAAAAAATGATATCCAAATCTAGTAATAAGTTTAACATAAAAATTTATCGAAAAAATTGTTCTTTTAGCTAACGATGTCTAGTTTTGCCTGGCGAAAGGTATTTTCCTCCGTTTATGGAATTAACAAAGAAAAGGAGGTAACCGAATGAACAGATTTCAATTTCTTATATCCCAATTAGATTGTTTGGACGAATTGATGACTGCCAGGTTTGAAAACGAGCGGGCCATGATCAGTGACTACTTTTTTGGCCAGATTGTTTCCGCTCATCAGAAAGTAAGCTTAGCAGAAAAGAATATTCATGTAAAGAATACTTGTTCCCCTTTTAATAGTGAATTAGAATAGATTTTGATAAACTGGATATTTAGAAAGGTCTGTATTCTATGGAACTGTTGGAGTTGACAAAACGGCTGCTTGAAGAGTGTGATGCGTCAAGGAATCGTTTCTTGAAAATGAGAAAACTTGACGCCACACCTAATTTTTTTGAGGAAGTAAAGCCGTATGCCGATCACATCCATGAATTGCTTGAATCGTGGGAAGCATCAGCCATTCAATGGATAGAGGAACACCGGCCCAAATATTTGCGGAAACAACAAATTCAAAGTGCCGCCGAAACGATGGACAAGTTTGTGGTTGAATCCTTTTATAAAGAAACGGGCAAGAAAAGATTTTTCCAATCCGTCCATTCCGTCCGTTTCATTCTTTCTACATTGCTAAGATATTTGGAGGAGGACCATCGTGAAGAAAATCAGGACGATTGATGAATTGATCAACGAATGGCAGCAGGATGAGGAATTAAAACAAAATATTGTCCATATTGCCACGATTGAGGGTCGGGAGGGGGAATATGAGGATTTTCCCGATTGCCTTCATCCTTCTTTGAAAAAAGCGCTGTTAGAGCGGGGCATTGAAAAACTGTATTCCCACCAACGCCAGGCCTTTGATTTGGCCCTTGCCGGCAAATCCTTTACGGCCATCACTCCGACGGCCTCCGGGAAATCTTTATGTTATCATTTGCCGGTGCTGCAAAAAATTTTGGAGGATTCTTCCACAAGAGCGATTTATCTATTTCCGACCAAAGCGTTGGCGCAGGACCAAAAGGCCGATTTGAACGACTTGATTGATTCGATGAATGAGGAAATTTATTGCTATACATATGATGGAGATACAGCGCCGAATATTCGCCAAAAGGTGCGGAAAGCAGGACACATTGTGATGACGAATCCGGATATGCTGCATTCGGGCATTTTGCCGCATCATACGAAATGGGTATCCCTTTTTGAAAATTTAAAGTTTATCGTCATCGATGAACTGCATACTTATAAGGGAGTATTTGGAAGCCATGTTGCCCATGTGCTGCGCCGCCTGGTCCGCATTTGCGAATTTTACGGCAGCCAACCAATTTTTATATGCACTTCCGCAACCATCAAAAATCCAAAAGAGCTGGCGGAAAAATTGACGAACACAAAACATGTGCTGATCGAGAAATCGGGGGCGCCTGCAGGAAAAAAAACCTTCATTTTTTATAATCCTCCAATTGTCCATAAGACTTTTGGCGTCCGGAGAAGTGCTGTGCTGGAGGCCACAAACTTGGCTGCGCGGCTTTACAAAGCGGGCATCCAGACCATCGTGTTTGCCAAATCCAGAGTTACTGTGGAACGGCTTGTTACCTATTTAAAAGAATTGACAAAAAATAAAATCAATGACGGGTCCATTCAAGGCTACCGGGGAGGCTATCTGCCGTCAGAACGTCGAAGAATTGAGAAAGGGTTAAGGGATGGGTCCATTCAAATTGTCGTCAGCACAAATGCCCTTGAATTAGGGGTGGATATTGGCCAGCTGCAAGCCTGCATTATGACCGGATACCCAGGAAACATTGCCAGCGCCTGGCAGCAGGCGGGGCGGGCGGGAAGAAGACAAGATTCCGCTTTGATTATTTATGTGGCCAATTCTTCTGCCCTTGATCAATATATCGTCAACCATCCCGATTATTTATTGGGGAATTCCCCGGAAGAAGCGTTGATCAATCCGGAAAATATCCTTATTTTAATGAGCCATTTAAAATGTGCATCTTTTGAATTGCCTTTTTCAACGGATGATACGTATGGCGAATTTGAGGTGCAGGAATTGCTGGAATATTTGCAGGAGGAAGGCGTTTTAGTAAAAACGAATGCCCATTACTACTGGATGAGCGACCGTTTCCCGGCAAAAGACGTGAATTTGCGTTCCGCTGCCGAAGAGAATGTGGTCATCATTGACCAAACGGTTCCGGGAGGTACGAAAGTCATTGGAGAAATGGATACTTACTCCGCCATGACCCTTTTGCATGAAGAGGCAATCTACCTGCACCAAGGGGTCCAATACCAAGTGGAAAAACTTGATTGGGAAGAGAAAAAAGCCTATGTGCGGGAAGTGGATGTCAATTATTACACGGATGCCAATTTAGCGGTTGAGCTGAAAGTATTAAGTGAAGATAAAGCAGCGTCATACGAAGACGTGACGGTCAGTTACGGAGATGTAAGCCTGGTGGCTGTTCCTACAATTTTCAAAAAGATCCATATGACGACTCTCGACAATATCGGATCGGGAAAAGTCCATATTCCTCCGATGGAGATGCATACAAATGCAACGTGGATTTCTTTCAGCCTCCCTGAAAATTGGTCGGAAGAAATGCTAACGGATGCATTGACAGGTGCCGCCTATGCCATCGGATCTTTCATTCCGGTCTTTATTCAGTGCGACCGGAAAGATGTGACAGTCGTTCCCCAAGTGAAGGCCGTCCACAACGGAAGACCGACATTGTTTATTTACGACAGCTATCCCGGAGGAATCGGATTAAGCGAAAAAGTTTATGATCTCCTTGTACCGATTTTAGAATTGACGATCCAGCATGTACAATCTTGTCCATGCGAGCAAGGTTGTCCTTCCTGTATCGGGGCTCAAGATCATTTAACGGACGGGAAAGAAAAAGTATTGAAAATATTAAACATTTTATTAAATGAAGTGATGTGATTGCATGGGCTACGAAACGAAAATTTTGCAGCTGAAAAAAATGCTCGGAAAAAAGAAAACGGAACAACCTGAAAAAACCGTATACAAAAAACCGGAAAGGCCAGCTTATATTGATGAATGGAAAAAAGCTGGGCTTTCCATTGTGGAAAATGATTTCGGCGTCGTATGTAAAAGACAAGTACGCTATCCGTCGGACTATCGGCATGGAAAATATGAATTGAAGCAATTTTTTCATGCGGTGGAAAAGTGGGAGAAGGCGGAAATCGAACATCCTTTTTCCATCAATCAGGAAGAAAATGTACTGTTTTTTGATACGGAAACGACCGGACTGAAGGGTGCCGGAACTCACATTTTCCTCCTCGGATTTCTTGAAGCGGATGAAGAAGAATTTGTGCTGAATCAATACGTATTGGCCGATCCGGCAAACGAGGCGGCGTTTTTATTTGAATCAAAGTTGTGGCAACCGGGGAAAACAGTGGTCACTTATAATGGAAAAAGTTTTGATTGGCCGCAGCTCGAGACCAGATGGACTTTCAATAAAAACTATCTGCCTAAATTGCAATCGCCTAGACAAATCGATCTATTTCATAGTTCAAAAAGAATATGGAAAAATCAATTAGAAAGATTAAAATTAATTAAAGTGGAAGAAGAAAAATTGGGGATTAAACGGGATCATGATATTCCCGGTTTTCTTGCGCCGGTCATTTATTCGGATGCGGTAAAAAGCGGGAACGCCTCCGGATTGGTGAAAGTTCTGCAGCATAATGAGTGGGATATCCTATCCCTGTTAACCCTATATATTCATTCCACAAGCCTTCTGCTTGACCGCGTGTTGCAGGATGGGGCTGTCACTTATACAAATATCGGCAAATGGTACAACGATTTAAAGGAGCATAAACAGAGCGAGCAGGTTTTATCGGCTGTAACGAAACAATTTGATGAAGAAGAAGCGGGGCTGGCCTACTACTATTTGGCATTTCAACAAAAGCGGAACAAACAGTTCAAGGAATCGGCCGAATCTTTTCAAAAGGCCCTTCATACAATTGAGGGGAGAAAAAAATTAAATGCATTGGAACAGCTGGCCATGATGTTTGAACATCGAATGAAAGAGTATTCAAAAGCATTGCAGTATACAATCGAAGGTATAGAAATCATCCGGAAAGCTGATTTTTTGAATGAGGAGCAAAAGAAAAGACAATTGGAGCATTGGGATAAACGATTGCAGCGATTAAAAGGAAAGCTTCGGAAATATTCCGAAGCGCCCTAAGACTAATATTTCCCGGTGAAGCGCAAATGGCGACAAAACCATATCCAGGAATGGTGTCGAAATTTGTAAAAATCGCATTTTTGCAGTGCTTTCCTGTCCTTTTATAAGTTTATATGTGGTATAATATAAAATGCGTATGTATCGATGGAAGGGCGATGTGGATGGAAATCAAATTAAATTCCAAAATGATTTTGGAGAAAGAATTCAAACGGCAAATGAAGGGTTACAATATTGATGAAGTGGATCAATTTTTAGATATAATTATGGAAGATTACGACAACTTCAACAAAATGATCAAAGAATTGCAGGAAGAAAATGAGCGTTTGAAAAAAGAAATAGAAACGCTGAAAAAACAACAGACGCCACAATATGCGGGCAGCACGAATTTCGATATTTTGAAGAGATTATCCAATCTGGAAAAGCATGTTTTTGGCAATAAATTGTACGATTGATAATATGCACAAGTTGTTTTTAAGAAATTTGTCTAGTATAATGATAGATGCACCATAGTGGTTTCGAGTAATCGCTGCAAACGTTCAGACGTTTGTAGAGGAAAGTCCATGCTCACACGGCTCTGAGATGACCGTAGTGTTCGTGCTTACCGAAACCATAAGGTAAGGCAAAGCTTCCCACAGCTTTGACGGCGGAAGGAAGACCTAAGTCGCGCTATGCGATATGGTCGACACTTCCTGAAAAGTGCCACAGTGACGTAGCTTCACTGGAAACGGTGAAGGTGGAACGCGGTAAACCCCACGAGTGAGAAACCCAAATTATGGTAGGGGAGCCCTCCCGAAGGAAATGAACGGAGGGAGGGACGGGGAGAATTCTTCTTCCCGTAGATAGATGATTACTACCTGACAGTACGAGGCGAAAGCCGCTTGAGTACGCAGGGACAGAACATGGCTTACAGAAATCACTATGGTGCATAGTGGGCAACTTTAAAATAAAATGTTTATACATAAACTTGGCCGTACAGACTCTCCTGTGAAGGAGGGTTTTCTTTTTGTATAAATGGAAGTATCGTATAAGGAAAATGAAATTTTGAAAAAGCAGGAATATATGCTGGAAGGAAAATATTTCTTGTCAAACAGATTCATGGTATAATTAATTGTTTGGAAATATGTAATAATCAAGGATGGATGTTCATGACAAATTTTCAATTAGTGGCTACTTCGGCAATGGGATTAGAGTCTGTCGTTGCGGAAGAGGTAAAAGCATTAGGATATGAAACTCGCACGGAAAACGGAAAAATTTTTTTTGAAGGTGATGAAAGAGCGATTGCCAGAACAAATCTGTGGCTGAGAGTTGCCGATCGGGTAAAGATTGTCGTCGCCCAATTCCCGGCGACCACATTCGAAGAATTGTTTGAAAACACAAAAGCTGTAGAGTGGGAACAATACTTGCCTGTAGATGCAAATTTTCCTGTCAGCGGCAAGTCGGTTAAATCCAAATTATACAGTGTTCCGGATTGCCAGGCGATTGTAAAAAAAGCGGTTGTAGAAAGGTTAAAACAGGCTTATAAAAGGCTAGGGTTTTTAGATGAATCGGGAGCAACCTATAAAATTGAAGTATCAATTTTGAAAGATATGGCAACACTTACCATTGATACAAGCGGTGCAGGACTTCACAAACGCGGCTATCGGGTTGGACAAGGGGAAGCTCCTTTAAAAGAGACGTTGGCAGCTGCATTGGTAAAAATCTCCAAATGGTCGCCCCACCGTCCTTTTGTGGACCTGTTTTGCGGCTCGGGCACGATTCCGATTGAAGCGGCAATGATTGGCCAGAACATTGCCCCGGGATATAATAGAGATTTCATTTCCGAACAATGGGATTGGATGGATAAAAAAATATGGGACGATGCCCGCATAGAAGCGGAAGACTTGGCGAATTACGACCAGCCGCTTGATATTTTGGGAACAGATATTGATCATAGAATGATAAAAATTGCAAAGGAGAATGCATTGGAAGCAGGTTTCGGTGATTTGATCACCTTTAAGCAAATGCAAGCGACAGATTTCACTACGGATTTAACGGATGGCGTGATCATCTCCAATCCCCCATATGGTGAACGGATCGGGGAAAGGGAAGAAATTGAGAGAGTCATTCGGGAACTGGGGAAAATTATGAAAAATTATCCTACATGGTCCGTCTACATGCTGTCTTCCATGTCCAACTTTGAACAATTATACGGGAAGAAGGCAACAAAAAAACGCAAATTATATAACGGGTTCATCCGCACAGATTTTTATCAATTCTGGGGACAAAAATCAAACAAAAAAAATTATTGATTGTTGTTCTATAAACCTCGAATATTGTTATTTTATGTCGGGTTTTTTATAATTAAATTATTGCAATACATCGTTTAGGACAAGGTTTAGAACATGAAGTGTCTTGAATGATTTCGAGACACTTTCTTAATGTCTAAAAATAGGCATTGAAAAAGGAGATTTGAAAATGCAATCATCAATACCTTTTGAATTATCAAAGGAAAAAAGTTTTTTTGATTCGCTCGCGGATTGGATTGGCGACGTGTTTTATGATATTTTGCCCGAAAAGGGCTTCGAATGCCGCGATGAACAGATTTTTATGTGCTATCAAGTAATCAATGCGTTAAAAGAAAAGAATGTATTGTTTGCGGAAGCGGGAGTCGGCACGGGAAAAACCTTAGCATATTTATTGCCCGCCATTGCTTATGCCCGCTATAAAGGGAAGCCGGCGTTGATCGCTTGCGCAGATGAAACATTGATTGACCAGCTGGTAAAAGAAGAAGGGGATATCGCAAAAATCGAAAAGCATTTAGGGTTGAACATCGATGTAAGGCTTGCGAAATCCCGTGATCAATATTTATGTTTGAAACGTTTGGAAGAAGCGGAAGTATATGAAGAGGGCGAATGGATCGACGAAATAGCCTTCGCGATTCCGGAAGAAGTTTATTCGGAAAGTTCCGCTGTGCAGATCCCCCTTTACGGTGCGAGAAGTGATTTTCCGCAAATCAGCGATGAAAATTGGAAAAAGGTTAATTACAATTCGATCATGCAATGCAGTGTTTGCGAGAAACGAAACCGGTGCGGCCAAACATTGCATCGGTCCCATTATCGAAAAGCAAAGGATTTAATTATTTGTTCCCAAGACTTTTTAATGGAACATCTGGCAACGAAAGAATCCCGGAAACGCGAAGGACAGTTGACGTTGCTACCTGAAGTGTCGATGATAGTTCTGGATGAAGGACATTTATTGGAGTATGCAGCACAAAAGGCCATGACATATAAAGTGCAAAATTATACAATTATGAAATTATTGGATCGGATCATGGTGGACGATATCCGAGAAAGCACTTTATATGCAATGGAAAAATTGCAGGATGATCATGAACTGTTCTTCGATCAGCTCCAGGATGATGTCATTCCGTCTGATGATGACCGCAAAAAAATCCGCAAATCGGATCGGTTACTGGCTTTAGGAAAGCAGTTGATTGAAGATGTGGAACAATTATTAGAAGAATTTGTATTCGAATCGGAAATGTATGTCATTCCGGAATACGAACTGAATATCGTCGAGGAATTTTTAGAAGACTATGAAGAAGCGTTGAAAATATTCATTTCCAAAAGCGACGCCATTGACTGGCTGGAAGATACCGACGGGGAAGATACACTGGTCATCATGCCGAGATTAATAACGGAAGTATTGGAGGAAAAACTGTTCTCCAACAAAATTCCGATTATCTTTTCATCCGCAACGCTATCTGTGAACAAAGATTTCTCTTATATCGCTTCCAGCTTAGGAGTGAAAAAATATCAGCATTTCAGTGTGCCTTCTCCATTTGATTATGATGAAGTCATGAATATTTATTTACATGGGCTCTCCGATGAAGAAAAAGTGAAAAAAGTGGAAGAATTGCTGAACCAAAATAAGAAAACATTGGTATTGTTTAAATCCAGACAATCGATGTTGAAATTTAAGGAAAAATTGCCGCTAATGTCACGTTTAACAGTCGGCTTTGAAGGGGATAGAGAATTAACATCCATTATTAAAGATTTCCAAAACGGCGCCCTAAAAACTCTCTGTTCCTATCATTTATGGGAAGGGGTTGACTTGCCGGAGGAATCTTTGACCCAAATTATCATCTATGAATTGCCATTCCCGCCGAAGGATCCGCTTTTTGAAGCGAAAAGAAAATTTGCAGGAAAACCGTTCGAAGAAGTGGATTTGCCGTTTATGTTGCTGCGATTGCAGCAGGGAATTGGCCGGCTTATTCGGACTGAGAAGGATTATGGGGATATCCATATTTTCTTGAATGAAGAAGACAATGACGTCCGTTCCGAGTTTCTAAAAGTGTTGCCGGTGCAGCCTCAAAACGTATAATGTCTCATTACAGATATATGTAAAAAGTCTATATGGATTTTTTGCATATTTTTTTATTTTTGGGAATATAATTTTATCAAATTTGTTGAAACAGGTCGTGTCATCGGCGTAATATGTCAATGATTGTCTGTTTTGAAAAAATAAAAAGAAAAGGAGAGCGTCATGAGACTAAAGGGGAAAGTTGCGATAATTACTGGTGGGGCAAACGGGATTGGCAGGGCCGCTGTGAAAAGATTTTTGGAGGAAGGCGCAAAAATCGTTATCGCAGATATCCAAAAAGAAGCCGGGGAAGAGCTGGAAAAATCCTATCGGAATCAAGGATACGATGTGTTTTTTGTCCCGGTCAACGTGGCAGTGAAAGAAGAAGTGGAAAATATGGTCGAAAAAGCGAAAGAACGCTATGGTAAAATCGACATTTTGATCAATAATGCAGGAATTACGAGAGATGCAATGCTTGTCAAAATGACGGAAGAGCAGTTTAATGCAGTCATCGATGTCAATTTGAAAGGCGTATTTTATTGTACGCAAGCGGTTGCAAAAGTCATGATTGAGCAAGGATATGGAAAAATTATCAATACATCTTCTGTAAGCGGTGTCTATGGCAACATCGGTCAGACAAATTATGCGGCAGCCAAGGCCGCCATTGTGGGAATGACGAAAACTTGGGCAAAGGAACTCGGCAAAAAGGGAATCAATGTGAATGCGGTGGCTCCGGGATTTACGAAAACCACAATGGTGGAGAAAATGCCTGAAAAAATATTAAATTATATGGAATCGATTACAAGTTTAAAAAGGCTGGGAGAACCTGACGACATCGCAAATGCTTATTTATTCTTGGCGTCCGATGAATCAAATTACATTACAGGGCACATATTGCATGTGGATGGAGGCATCATGATGTAAAGTTATAAATTGGCTGTTGAAAAAAAGTTCACAATATTTTAATATTTAAAAGGTGCAGAAAAAAATCCCTCCCCGTTTGTTCGGGGAGGGAGTATGCATTCAGTTGCTTTTTTATTACCACAATTTGTAGCCGATAGAACCAAGAGGAGAGTTTTGGATGATATCGATGATTGGAATTGTGTATGCAAAGATGATCACCGCAATCATGATAATTCCCCAAAGTTTGAAGTTTTCAAGGGCTGCAGGTACTTTTTCTGCACCTGGTGCAACTTCCGCAACAGGGAATTCTTCTTCTCCTTTCGGTGCGAAGAATCCAAGGTAAATGATTAATCCAGTAATCACTAAGATGGCGATGAATAGGATTGAACCACCAATTGCTTGCGTAATTTGGTAAGAAATCCATTCAGCTGCTTGTTCTGAACCGCCATATTCGGAGTAAGCGGAACGACGTGGCGCACCGAGTAAACCTGCAATGTGCATGGCACTTGACATGATTGTCATACCGATAGCCCATAAAATACCTGCGCAGTTAGCCATGCTGTTTGCGCGTTTTGTTAATTTTCTGCCATTTAGGTGTGGTATTAACCAGAAGGCTGTTCCGAAGAATGTTAACGCAACAGCAGTTGCTACAGTCAAGTGGAAGTGACCTGTTACCCAAATTGTGTTGTGTACAAGTTCGTTCATTTGGTAAGATGCGTTAACGATACCGCCGGCACCACCAGGAATGAAGGCAACCATACCAATGAATGGCAATAAGAATCTTGAATCGCTCCAAGGCAATTTTTTGAACCAACCGAATACGCCTTTAGCGCCAAGTTCGCGACCACGCATTTCAAATGTTGCGAACATGGAGAAGGCAGTCATTAAAGATGGAACAACAACGAAGAACGTTAAGACTGTTTGAATAAATTTCCATAATGGATCGATACCTGGTTCAGTGAATTGGTGGTGTAGACCAACCGGCACTGAAAGGATCAAGAACAACATGAAAGCCAATTTTGCCAAAGATTCAGAGAAGATTTTTCCGCCAATGACTTTTGGAATGACAACATACCAAACCATGTAAGCAGGCAATAACCAGAAATAAACCAATGCGTGACCGAAGTACCAGAATAGAGTACGGGATAATAATACATCCACACGTTCAACCAAGCCCATGGACCAAGGAATCAATTGGAATAATACTTCTATTGCTACACCCAATGTAGCGATGAACCATAAGAGGTTGTTAACTACAGCCATAAAGGATAATAATGGTGTGCTTTGACCTTTATGTTCTTTTCTCCATTGAACAAAACGCATCGCTTGTGCTAAACCTGTAATCCATGAACCTACAACCACTAATGCCAAGCCAAGGTAGAATACCCAGTGAGCTTTCAATGGCGCATAGAATGTATAAAGGACAGAAGCTTGATTTGTTAAGACCATTGCCGCTGCTGCAACTAATCCGATTGTTGCAAGCCAGAAACCTACCCAGCCGATTGTGCGTTGTTTATTTGTGAATGTACCGCTAGTTCGGCTGACAGCAGCTGTTTGGAATCCCATAATGAAGAAAGTAGTCAATACAAGTCCGAGTAATACGCCGTGCACTGTCAATACTTGATAGTAGTTTAGGAAACTTGGAAGTTCAAATTTACCTGAACGAACTAAAACTTGTAATAGTCCGGCTGTACCACCTAAAAATACTGCTATGAATGCGACATAAATGTAAGCTAATGCCAATTTTCCATCTTTTTTATCAACAAATTCAAGCTGCTTTTTCAAGCTTGAAGTTGCAGTGCTTTGCACCGTTTCCTTAGTTGTTGTCATTATTGTCCACCACCTTTAATGTAGAGTACATCAATGCGTGACCTGTACCGCAGTACTCGTTACATACGATTGTATACGTTCCGGCTTTATCTAAAGTTGTAATTTTTTCAGATACATAACCAGGTTCAAGCATCATGTTGATGTTTGTTCCTGCAACCTCGAGTCCGTGAATAACGTCTTTTGTAGTAGCGATGAAACGAACTTTAGATCCTACCGGGATTTCAATTTCAGTTGGATTGTAAGCGAATGCTTGCGCAACAAGCACAACTTCGTAATCCCAGTCTTTTCCTTCAACTTTGTGTAATCCAGGATTGTTGAATGGTTCGATTTGATCGACATTTTCGTAGTTGATCGTCCATTTGGAATTGTTTGGATGAGTTCCTCCATGGAATGCGCTTACACCGAGGATGATAAGGAACACGATCAGCGTACCTGTTCCGAAAATCATCCACCATTTCTCATACTTGTGTATTTCCATTGTTTTCCCTCCTACTCAAGTTGTTAGAAGCGAGCTTAATAGTTTAGAAACGACCGATGTACAGATCGAATGCAAGTACCCAGAAGATGATGATGACCAGCCCCACTCCGAAGGTCGCTAATAGGGTACCTTTTAAATTTTCTTCTGACGAAGGCTTTTTGTGATTTGACATGTCTCTCCCTCCTAAATATTTCAATTGTGTTACTTCACGTTCATCATAATAAAAATAAATCCTCTTAGATGTGATAAAAATCACAGTTCTTGGATGGAAATGTGAAATTACTGTGAAAAGCTAAAGATGCACTTTCGTGTTGTTGTGTGTCGAACGGAATCGAACGGGCTGAATATCCGGCTGAAGATTCATGGATTTCCGGCAAAGAACAGCTTCATTTTTTATTCATGAAAGAACACCCCTTTCTTTAAAAAGAAGCAATCAACAATTTCCGGTAGCCTTGTTTGAATCCTTCGCCTCAGTTTGTCGACAGCCGATTTGCATCTTTTGTAATTTAATTACCTTTTTTTATAAAAGAAAAACTCGAAATAAATTGAAATTTGTATATTTCATCTGTTTTGATTATTATGTATAATTTTGATAAAGATTATCATTATTAATGAAGGGGATCTTTTGGATGGTGTACGTGTTTATTGCCATGACGATTGTTGCGTACTTTGGGATCGGTGCTTATATCCTGAAAAATGTTTCGAAATAGTGCCAATCATTGGCGCTTTTTTATTTGCCAAAAAAATCTTTTTATTTTCTAGCGATTTTCCTTGAAAAGCATGATAATATTATAATTGTGACAAAATTGAGGCAAAGGGGTATTTGTTGCATGAATACTTTCGACGAGAAAATTGAAGAGCTGCTACAACAGGCCGCAATTCAATACATAGTGTTCAAACATAATGAAGATGAAGAGCGGATGGAAAAGCTTCATTTGTTTGCGAAAAAACTGTTGCAAAAAGAATATGTAATTGGATTTGCGGGCCATTTTTCCGCCGGGAAATCCAGCATAATCAACGCATTATCAGGAGAAGATATTTTGGCGTCAAGCCCCATTCCTACGAGCGCAAATATTGTAAAAGTGCACAAATCGGATGAAGATTTTGCGATTTGTTATATGAAAGATGATAAACCTGTTAAATTCGAAGCAGGTTACGATATAAAAACAGTCAAAGAATTGAGCAAAAACGGGGAACTTGTCACGCAGATTGAAATCGGTCACAAAGATTCCAAATTGCCGGCCGGGGTGACGGTGATGGATACACCGGGGGTCGATTCGACGGATGATGCCCACCGGATGAGTACGGAATCCGCATTGCACATCGCGGATATTGTATTTTACACAATGGATTACAACCATGTTCAGTCCGAATTGAACTTCCAATTTACAAAACAGTTAATGAAATATAATCCAAATGTGTATTTAATTGTCAATCAAATTGATAAACATAATGAAAATGAACTTTCCTTCGAGGAATATAAACAATCCGTATACAATTCCTTTAAAGCGTGGGGAGTGGAACCGAAAGGGATCTTTTTCACTTCGCTGAAGCAGCATGATCATCCGCACAATGATTTTGAAAAGGTAAAAAGCATTGTGATGGATTCCATGGAGCATTGGCAGGAACGGCTTTTGGAAACCGCCGAAAACACGCTGAAAAAAATGCAAAGTGAACACTTGGCATTTTTGGAAGAAGAAAAAAATGCCCGTTTCGAAGAGTTCTCCGAAGTTTTATCGGCCGATGAATGGGAAAACCGTGAAGATTTATTGGAACAATATGAGAAATTAAAACTCCAAACGAATTTGTTCTCACTTGAAAATTGGGAAGAAAGTTTCAAAGTAAAACGCAATGACATATTGGAAAATGCGGCCATTATCCCTGCCGATTTCCGCGAAAAATTGCGTCTTTATTTGGAAAGCCAGCAAGAAGGATTTAAAGTGGGGGGCTTATTCGGTTGGAAAAAGAAAACGCAGGAAGAAATCGAGCGCCGCAAGAAAGATGTTTATGACCAATATCAATCCATTTTGCAATCACAAGTTATCGGCCACATGAAATCTTTGATGAAGCAGCAATTGAAAGATGTCGGTGCGTTAACGGATGATAGGGCAAGCCAAATTGACGCCATGGCCTTTGATGCGCCGTTCAGTCTGATTGAAGAATGCGTGCAGAAAAATGCCATTGTAACGGGAGATGCGGTATTGAACTTTGCCAATCGGGTAAGGGAGGCAACACGCCGCTATTTTATCCGTGAAACGGATGCCTGGAAAGAAAGCCAAATACCGTTATTGCAAGAAATCAGCGTAACATCCCAGGCGCCTGTCCGGCAAAAATTGAAACATTTAGAGAAGAAAGTGAAGGCGATTCAAAGCATTTCCGAAATGGACGAACGGAAATCCTTCCTGGAGCGGCAGCTTGTCCATGCTTCCAAAAATATTAGGGATGAAGCGAAAAAGAAAAAGGAACAATGGGAAAAACAATTTGAACAAGAACTGAAAGAAGTCCGATTATTTGATCCGTCCATGTTGAAGAAGGAGCAAAAAGAGGAGGAATACGCTGAACTTGCACCGGAGCAAGTCAACCTATCGGTGAAAGGTGAAGAAGTGGTTGAAAACGCCGTCCGCACCGCAAACCTTGTAAAGCGGGTTGAAGGCTTTGAAGAAGTGGCCGACTTCTTGTTGAAAAAGGTGGAAAGACTTGAACATAAAGATTTTACGATTGCCTTATTCGGCGCTTTCAGTGCAGGAAAATCCAGCTTTTCCAACGCATTGATGGGCGAAAAAGTATTGCCGGTGTCCCCAAACCCGACAACGGCGGCAATCAACAAAATCCGGCCTGTCGATGCAAACCATCCTCACGAAACAGCCGATGTGCAGCTGAAGACGAAGGAGCAATTATTGGAGGATATTCAGTTTGCCTATGAAGCGATTGGAATGACTGTGCAATCGTTGGAGGAGGCTTTCAACCGCGCTGAAGAAGCTTTGAATGTTGAATTGAAGGATGAGCGGTTGAATGTCCATAAATCCTTTATCCGCGCCTATCAGGAAGGCTATCCGGAATACATCGGAAAACTCGGCGAGGTGCTCCGTGTAAACAGGGAAGAGTTTGAACGTTTTGTTGCCGAGGAAAGACGCTCCTGCTTTGTGGATAACATCAATTTCTATTATGATTGCCCGCTGACCCGCATGGGCGTGACACTTGTCGACACGCCTGGGGCGGATTCCATCAACGCCCGGCATACAGGGGTTGCATTTGAATACATCCGCAACGCCGATGCCATTCTCTTTGTGACATATTACAACCATGCCTTCGCAAAGGCGGACCGGGAATTCCTGATCCAGTTGGGCCGCGTAAAAGATGCCTTTGAATTGGATAAAATGTTCTTTATTGTGAATGCCATCGACTTGGCAAAAAATGAAGAGGAAGCGGAAGAAGTGAAGGCATACGTCCGCAATGAATTGCAGCGTTTTGGCATCCGATTCCCTAAATTGTTTGGTGTGTCCAGTTTGCTTGCGTTGCGTGAAAAGCAGGAAAAAGCGGAATATGCTTCCGGCATGCAGCCATTTGAAGAAGCCTTTTACCGTTTCTTGAACGAAGACCTTGCATCCATCGCAATCCAAGCGCTTCATGAGGAAGTGGAAAAAACCCATCAACGCTTGTCCGATTTAATCACGCAAACAGAGGAAAACTTAAAACGGAAAGATGAGCGCCTGGAAGAACTCGCCCAATTAGAAAATTATGTGGAAAAGCATTACAGCAGTGCGTCTACCAGCATGATTGAAAGCGATACGAAACAAGAGCTCGATGAATTATTATATTACGTACTGCAACGGGTATATTACCGTTATCCTGACTTTTTCAGAGAAAGTTATAATCCATCGACTTTTGCGGCATTATCGCCTCAGGAAGCTTTAAGCAAAGCATTGAAAGAAACATTGAGTTCATTGAAATTCGACTTTGCCCAGGAGCTTCGGGTGACGAATTTCCGCATCGCCCAATTCATTCAAAAACAAATCAAAGAACGTTTCAAAGAAGAAAGCCGTTCTTTGAAAGAAATGAATCCGAGCTTCTCATTTATCGCTTATGAATTCGAAGATGCGGAATTATTGGATTTTGAAGGTCCATTTGAAGACTTCAATAAATATGCATCCGTGAAATCCTACTTCAAGAACACGAAATCCTTCTTTGAAAAGAATGAGAAGGAACAGTTGAAACAAGCGTTGGAAGATATGACAAAACCGGATGCGGAGCGTTATTTGGAAGAAGAAAAGCAGCGGATGATGGACTGGGCGAAAGAGCAAATTGCGAAGGAAGCGGAAGGATTGCGCAAGCATATTTACCACCAAGCGATGAATCAAATCCACACAGAGCGTCTGTTATTGCAGGAAGAAAGCCGTTTGGAGACTTGGAAAGAAATATATCAACAATTGCAGAAGGTGGAGTTGAAATAAGGAAGAGGGGGAGATATTCCCCCTTTTTATTTTGAAAAACAACCGGAAAAAGAAATTTTTGGGGAACTTTGTAACCTTTTCCGCTTCCATTCGACTAATTGAACGAAAACAAAAAAGAAAGGAGAGAAAGCATGAAAAAAACCTTGTCAACTCTTTGTGCATTGGCATTGCTCGGCAGCTTTGCAGTGCTCCCGGACGCGCGCGTACAAGCGAAAGAAAACGCTCCCAACGAGACTGTGGAAAAAAAGGCGGAGGTTCAATTCAACTATTTTCAGGTGAGCGGAACAATCAGTAAAATCTCGAAACAAGAGAACGGCCAATTCTTTGCCACAATTGATTCGGAACAAAATCCTTTTGGTTTTTACTTCGATGATGAAACTTTGGTATTTGATAATGCCGGAAATGCGGTTGAATTGAAAGAGGGCATGAAGATAACCGCCTTTGTCGATGGTACAAAGCCGATGATCATGATTTATCCGCCTCAATATTCGCCGGATGTGGTCATTGTTAATACGGACAATCCGGGCACGGTTCAGTTGGACAAATTCGACCAAAAGTTTTTAAATGCGGCCAAAGATTTGTACATTCACTTTGATGAAAAAACGGAAATTATCAATTTATCCGGCAAAAAATTAAAGAAAGACTCGGTGATCGATAAGGAAGTACTGATTTTCTATGAAGTTGTGCTTGAATCCTATCCGGCACAAACAGGCCCGTCAAAGGTCATCGTGTTGGAACGGGATGAGAATGGGCAACAAGCATCAAATATAGAGAAAGCATATAAAATTGCGGAACAGGATCACTATTATATCAACAATGTGAAAATGGTGCCGTTAAGATTGATAGCCGAACAGCTTGGATACAGGGTGGATTCCACCGGGAATGGAGCGGTTGTATCCAAGGGCTGCGTTTTCTATATCATTACGAGAGGCAAAACAAGCTACATCCAAAACCAAACAACGAAACAGTTCGCTAAGGCGCCTGCACTGTTGGAGCCACGTAAAACATACGTGCCATACGACTTTATCGAGGAACTTGCAGGGAATTAATTAGATACATCGGGTTACCAATCATGAATGGGACACTTCAAATCATTTGGGGTGTCTCTTATTTTTTTTGTTGAAATTATGAAAATTTTATGACAACTTCATTTTTTGATCAATTGAAGTATGTGAAAAATATCATATTTGGTTTAGTAAAATAGTGTGTTTTTATCTTCACAAATAAAACATTGATTTCACAAGATTTTATTTGTGAAAAATGCGCTTTTTATTATATTTATATAATAATTCGCTATTCAAAAATATAAAAAAAAGGTCATTATCAGAAAGATGAAAACGCTTTAAAAACATCGTATTATCAACATTTTTCGGCTTTCATCCAAATTTGTTATTGACTTTAATCAAGTAAAGTAATATTATACAAAAAACAATATTTATAAAAAGAGAAATAAGGGGATGAGAAAAATGGATGTTATGAAAGAATCGTTGGAAATGCATGGCAATTTTAAGGGGAAGATGGAAATTGTATCTAAGGTGCCTGTCAATGATGCGCGGGATTTGAGTTTGGCCTATTCTCCCGGGGTCGCGGCGCCTTGTCAGGAAATCGAAAAAAGCCCAATGCGGGTCTACGATTATACAATAAAAGGGAATTTTGTTGCGGTCATTTCCGATGGAACTGCGGTGCTCGGCTTGGGGGATATAGGTCCGGAAGCGGCACTTCCTGTAATGGAAGGAAAGGCTTTGCTATTAAAACGATTTGCGGATGTGGATGCGGTGCCAATTACATTGGGCACAAAAGATGTAGACGAAATCGTAAAAACAGTAAAGTTGCTTGAACCGACATTCGGTGCCATCAATTTGGAAGATATATCAGCCCCTCGCTGCTTCGAAATCGAAGAACGGTTAAAAGCCGAGTGCAATATTCCGGTTTTCCATGATGATCAACATGGAACGGCAATCGTGACTGCTGCCGGATTGGAAAATGCATTGAAAATTGTCGGGAAACGAAAAGAAGATGTAAA
The DNA here is from genome assembly GCF_006569205.1 of Ureibacillus terrenus. Lineage (GTDB taxonomy): Bacteria > Bacillota > Bacilli > Bacillales_A > Planococcaceae > Ureibacillus > Ureibacillus terrenus. The sequence goes on along the minus strand of NZ_VIGD01000001.1, from coordinate 208,902 downwards.
AGTGGTGATAAACGGTGCAGGTGCAGCCGGAATTGCTACGTTAAAACTCTTGAGAAACATCGGATACCAAAATATTGTGATTTGTGACTCGAAAGGCATCATCTATGAAGGCCGTCCATCAATGAACCCGATAAAAGATGAAATTGCAAAAATTTCGAATCCCGAAAAATTGACAGGAACTTTGGATGACGCCATTCAAGGGGCGGATATCTTCATCGGTGTATCCGTAGCAAACATATTGACGAAGGAACATATCGAAGCCATGAATCGCGATCCGATTGTTTTTGCATTGGCGAATCCAAATCCGGAAATCACATACGACAATGCAAAACGTTGGGGAGTGCGGATCATTGGAACTGGACGATCCGATTATCCAAACCAGGTCAATAACGTTTTAGCGTTCCCTGGCATTTTCAGAGGCGCATTGGATGTTTTGGCAACAGAAATCAACGAAGAAATGAAAATGGCAGCTGTAAAAGCGATTGCTTCGCTGGTTGACGAAAAGGATTTGCATGAAGATTATGTCATTCCAAAACCATTGGATGAAAGAGTGGTTCCGGCTGTGGCGAAAGCGGTGGCGGATGCGGCGGTAGAAACTGGGGTATCCAAACTGTACAGCTTGAATAAGTAATGTGATTTAATAGAAACGATGTTGGCTTGGTTTGAAAAGGCACTTCATCCCAAGCCATATTTTCTTATGCATGAAAATCTTTGATGATCAGGATGGTTTCAGAGAAATGCATCAAATTCAGATGGAAAAAAGAAGGACGATTGGCGCGGGAACAAATCCCGCCAACCGGCCGGAAAATCTTTATTTTTTACCCCCTTTTTGTTAGATGGAATCCCCAATTTATCGAATGATTAATAAACCCCTTCAGCAATCATCCCGTCTGCTACTTTAACAAATCCTGCGACATTTGCGCCAACCATCAGATTTCCAGGTGCACCGTATTTTTCAGCGCATTCTTTGGAAGTTCTATAAATATTTCTCATAATATCGCGGAGTTTTTCATCCACTTTTTCGAAAGACCAGTATGTGCGGCTGGAGTTTTGCGCCATTTCCAACGCAGATGTTGCCACACCGCCTGCATTGGCGGCTTTCGCAGGTCCGAATAATACGCCATTTGCCAAATATTCATTGATTGCTTCTGGAGTTGAAGGCATATTAGCCCCTTCAGCAACTACTTTTACGCCATTAGCGATTAAAATTTTTGCAGATTCTCCGTCAATTTCATTTTGTGTTGCACAAGGCAATGCAATATCGCATGGAATTGTCCAGATGCCTGTGCAGCCTTCTGTATAAGTTGCGTTTGGACGATATTCCACATATTTTTTGATTCGTTCGCCTTTTACTTCTTTGATTTCTTTTACAACATTCAAATCGATGCCGTCCGGATCATAAACATATCCGTTGGAATCGGAGCAGGCCACAACTTTTGCGCCTAAATGTTGGGCTTTTTCAATCGCATAAATGGCAACATTACCGGAACCGGAAACAACCACAGTTTTTCCTGATAAAGTATCATTCGCATCTTTCAACATTTCTTCTACAAAGTAGATTAATCCGTAACCAGTTGCTTCTTTGCGGACCAAAGAACCGCCGTAGCCAGGTTGTTTACCAGTAAGAACACCTGCTTCATGCATTGCTTTAATGCGTTTATATTGGCCCCATAAATAGCCGATTTCCCGGGCGCCTACACCGATATCCCCGGCAGGAACATCGACATCAGGACCGATATGGCGATACAATTCAGTCATAAACGCCTGGCAGAAGCGCATAATTTCTGCGTCGGATTTTCCTTTAGGGTCAAAGTCGGATCCGCCTTTGGCACCACCGATTGGAAGCCCTGTCAATGCGTTTTTAAAGATTTGCTCAAAGGCCAAGAATTTCATGATGGATTCGTTTACTGTAGGATGGAATCGTAATCCGCCTTTGTATGGACCCACTACGTTATTAAATTGAACGCGGTAACCGCGGTTTACATGAACGCGGTTTTGGTCATCCTGCCAAGTGACGCGGAAAGTGATGATGCGATCCGGTTCAACGATACGTGATAAAATGTTTTGTTCAATGTATTCTGGATGTTGTTCAAATACAGGAACTAAAGTGGAGAATACTTCTTCCACCGCTTGAAGGAATTCTGTTTGATAACCATATTTATTTTTAAGCTGATTATACACAGAATCGATGTACTCTTTTGCTTTGGATTGGTTTTTTACTTCAGTAGTCATTTGCATTTCCCTCCCAAAAATCTTATGAGAAAATGTTATTATGATTTTTCAAACAATTCAATATACGATTTTTTCCTCAAGGAAAATAAATTGTAAAAAAATTCTAAATAAAATTATGTTTATATAATATTTATTTCCTGAAATTAGTGAAAGGATTGGTGCTTATCATCAACGTTCTAATTGATGCGGATGCGTGCCCAGTCGTTGATATTGCTGTATTTGTTTCATCTCAATATGAGATAAAACCATTCTTGTTTTGCGATACTTCTCATCTTATTAATAGTAAGAATGCAATAACAATTCAAGTGCCGGAAGGGCGGGATTCCGTTGATTTTGCTATAGTGAATGCGGTTTCAAAATATGATGTGGTGATTACCCAGGACACTGGTTTGGCTGCCATGTGCCTGGCAAAAGGTGCCTTCGTATTGAATCAAAATGGAAAAGAATTTACAGAAGAAAATATCGAATTAATGCTGTTTTTCAGGCATGAAAATGCAAAATTTCGCCGTGCAGGAGGAAGAACAAAAGGGCCTAAAAAACGAACAGAGAAAAATAATTTGGACTTTGAAATAAAATTTCGACAAATTTGTGAACGTGCGATTTCATTGAAAAAGGAGAGTCAGAATGGTTGATTTTCAACGCAATCTTTCGGAAAAAGAACGATATATATTCGAAAAAGTGGAAAATTCCATTCCGGTTCTATGGATAAATCCGAACAAAACGGATCGTTTTCCTGAAAATCATTCCTATTCTTTTCAGGTAGTTCTGGAAGCGGAAAAACGTTTAAAAAGGTTTAGTAGTTATATAAAGTTAGTCTTTCCGGAAACAAAAAATTTACAAGGAATCATTGAATCAAAATTAATAGAAATACCGAATATGAAGCAATTGATTGAAAAACATGCAAATAAGCCGCTGGCCGGGAAGCTTCTATTAAAATGCGACCACGAACTTCCGGTTTCAGGATCCATCAAAGCGCGCGGAGGCATATATGAAGTATTGAAATTTGCGGAACATATCGCTTTTAAACATGGATTCATAAAAGAAACGGACGATTATGCCGCTTTTCAACGCAGTGAATTTAAAGAATTATTCAGCCGTTATAAAATTGCGGTCGGCTCGACGGGGAATCTGGGGCTCAGTATCGGCATTATGGCAGCAAAATTGGGGTTTCAGGTGACGGTGCATATGTCAATGGATGCCAAAGAATGGAAGAAGAAACTGCTTCGTGAAAAAGGGGTCCAAGTCATTGAATATGCATCAGATTACAGTCTGGCGGTGGAAGAAGGAAGAAGGCAGGCGGCGGATGATTCGATGTGCCATTTTGTCGATGATGAAAATTCAATTGACTTATTCAGCGGATATGCGGTCAGTGCACTGCGATTAAAAAATCAATTGGAACAACTCAATATTCGGGTCGATCAGGAGCATCCATTGTTTGTTTATTTGCCTTGCGGGGTAGGCGGTGGTCCGGGGGGCGTGGCATATGGCTTAAAGGCGATTTATAAAGAGCATGTGCACATATTCTTCGGAGAGCCGACCCAGTCCCCTTGCATGCTTTTGGGGATGATGACAGGATTGCACGACAACATTTCGGTGATGGACATAGGTTTGACGAACCGTACCGAAGCGGATGGGTTGGCGGTGGGACGGCCTTCCAAATTTGTAGGGAAGTTGATGGAGCCGATTTTAAGCGGCTGCTACACAGTAGCGGATGATTTTTTATTCGAAAGTTTGAAGGAAATGGCCCGGACGGAGGGCATTTTTATGGAGCCTTCAAGCCACGCAAGCGTATATGGGCCGATACAGTTGCTGAAAGAAGGGAAAACGTATTTGGAACATCATGGACTGCTGGATAAGCTCAATCAAGCAACCCATCTTTTATGGGGAACCGGCGGCAATATGGTGCCTCAGGAGGAAAGGGAAAAATACTTAAATAAGACCATCTAATAAGGTTCAACATAATGTTAATTTCTTCGGGCCGTCCTGCATATCAGCCGATTGGACCTCAATCATGGCAATTATGCCTGCGAAAGATAAAAAATAGGCTTATCCAAAAGGGGAAGATGTTCATTCCCTTTTGGATAAGCTTTTTATTCGGCCAATATTTCCTTTACCGTCTCTTCCACTTCGCTCCGGCTCATTTTTTCTTTTCCTTCTTTCAAAGCGTTCAACGTTTTATGGGCAAGGGCAAGCGGCAAACGGCAGAAAAGCATAATGGATCGTTTCGTGATATCTTTCATATAGAGATCGGCTTTGCGCAAATTTTCCTCCGAATAGTTGAACAAATCCTCCAATGTCCATCCATCCGGAATGAAGCTGACGCCCCGCTTTTCGAGATCTTCCTTTTTATTTCTTAGAATATTGACAGCCTGCAAGCCGCGTCCATATCCGATCGCAAGTTCCCGGTCCGTTTTGACTTTGCTGTCCCATTCCCATAAATCCGAAAGCATGACGCCGACAAGTCCTGCGACGTAATATGTATAATCGTCGAGATCTTCCTTTGTGCGGACTTGCCAGTTGGCTTTCGCCCATTTGGCCATTCCAAAAGCCATTTCACTTGCTGCATTGCAAACTATATTTTTGGCTCCTGAAGGCAGAAGGGAAATCCAGTCGTTCATGCGCAGCGTCACTTCAGGCAAGTATTGTCTAACCGGCTCCAACAATTCCAGATAGCGGCCGTTAGGAAAAGCTTCTTCTTTTAATAAACTTCCGGTTTCCATTAAAATGTCATGCTTCAAGCCATTCGTTACTTCCGGATGTTCATTGTCCTCGATTTCATCCAGGGCGCGCATGATCAAATAGGCATTGGCAACAGCCTTTTTTAAATCTTTTTTTAGAAATGTGATGGGAATATAGAAGGTGCGGCTCGTTTCTTTCAATACTCTCATCGCATCTTTTTCAAGCGCTTTTTGGTTCATTTGTCCGATTATCCTCCGATCCGTTACTCTTCCTATCTATCCTAACATTCATTTTCCCAAAAGGAAAAACAAAACTCCTAAAAACTATTATAGACAAGGAAAAACCATTATTTGCACATCAAAATAACGATCATTGGAAAGGTATGTTATGCAAAAAAGCGTGTTTTTATCGCTGCTTTTCGATACAATGGGGTGGGACAGTTTAATAGATAAAGGTGGATTCATTCGTGCGAAAGGAAACGTATATATTTTTGGATATAGAGGCAGATGTAGTGCGCGGAAAACAACATATCATTGAAATCGGAGCCGTGAAATGGCTTCCGAATGATCGAGTGGAGTTTTTTTCCGAATTCATCCAGCCATATAAATTTAAAAAATTAAATAACCGGATTCACGAGTTGACGGGCATACATACTGAAGATCTCCTTTCAGCTCCCCCCTTTAAACAGGTCATAAAGCGCTTTAAGGAGTGGACTCAAGGGAATACCATATTCGTTACTTTCGGGGAATTTGACCGTAAATTATTGGAAGAGGAACTCCTCCGCAACCGTATCAAACGGCGTTTCATTTATCCGATCGTTGATTTTCAACAAAAATATATGATTGACAATCAGATTAAGGTGCAGCCAAGTCTAAGCGATTTAATGGCAAAATTTGATGTCGTTGCCGCAACACAACATCGGGCATTGGATGATGCCATTTCCCTTTTTCAAATTTTTAAAGCCGCCGATGGCCACGGGATGATTGAAAAGCAAAAGACGAATCAATTCGCCCTTTTGTTAAACGAAAGCCATCATGGGGAGAATGGGGCCGAAGTCTATTTTACATACGTAACCGGCGAGGTTTTTCCTTCCGATATCAAAATCCATTCGATGGATTCCATTCATCAATCCTTATCATGTATAAAAAAAGAACGGGAAGAGGTTCAAGAAGACGGCAGCATCATCAAAACGGAATGTCATGAAATTCTCCCAAGCGAAGAATTGGCAAAATTTTTGCGCTCAATCGTAAACGACTTGGATCGGAAAGTGCTGATCACCCGTTCCGGTTTAAGGCAGATTTCGCGCCTCAGCCGCCTGCACCAATGCGTCTTTCCGAAAACGGAAGTCATGACATTGCAAAATTTATTGATGGAACCTGATGCAGTAAATCAATTCACGATGAACGGCCAAACATTGGATACATATGAAAGAAAAATTTATAAATTATTATTCAAATATAAATACAAACTAATAAAAGAGTTTAAAAGGAGAAATTTAATTACGGGACAGGTAGTAAAAGTTTAATTTTATTCATAAAAATTATATAATTTTACTATAATGAATTTCTGTTTTGAATTTTAATAAAATTTTAAAAAATATTGAAATGAAAAAGGAATACGGTTAAAGTGTAGAGAGTGGATTAATAAAAGGAGAGCGTTTATGCGGAAAACAATAGGAATTGATGCAGGAGGCACTTTAACAAAAGTCGCTTACTTGAATGATCAAAATGAATTCCAATTTAAAGCGTTCCCTTCAAAAGACTTATCTATGGTGAAGGAATGGATTGAATCCTTTCCTGAAATCGAAGAAATCGGTATTACCGGCGGCAGGACTGAACAGCTATTATCCAAGCTGAAAATCAATAAGCCCATTGATTATGTTGTGGAATTTGATGCAACGATCAAAGGGGTAAAATATTTGTTAAAAAAGGAAGGCCACAATATCCAAAAAAGCATCATTACAAATGTAGGCACAGGCACAAGCATCCATTATATGGACAATGAGAAGCATGTGCGCGTCGGCGGGACAGGCATCGGAGGAGGCACATTAACGGGACTGGCCACTATCATAACAGGCCTTTCCGATTTTAAGGAAATAACGGAGATTGCAAAGCAAGGGAAAAGGGAATTCATTGATCTGTTTGTAAAGGATATTTTTGAAGGAATGGAACCTCCGATCGAAGGACATTTGACGGCAAGCAATTTTGGGAAAGTCAATTTATTGAACAATACGTCCTACAAAATCCCTGATTTGTTGGCCACAATCCAGGCGCTGGTTGGCGAAGTCATCACGACATTGAGCATCCAGTATGCGGATATGAAAAATTCCGAAACGATTATCTATATTGGATCGACATTGGCGAATAACGAACATTTAAAAGAAGTGATTGCCAATTATACGATTCTGAAAAAGCACACGCCGGTCTTTTTGAAAGATTGCGGTTTTTCAGGAGCCATCGGTGCGCTATTAAACAAAGTCGAACAAAGAGAAATCGCCAAAACATAAAAATGGGATTCTTCAAGCGGAAGAATCCCATTTGTTTTTAAACCGCTGATTACATCCCTTTGCGGATGGCTTGCCGCGCCAGTGCATCAGCGGCTTTATTTTGTTGTTCCGGTATCCATTTGATGAAAAAGAGTTCAAATTCTTCGGCCAGTTTCAGAGCGGTTTCCAAATAAGGCTTAAATTGTTCGCTTTTTACATACCGCTTTTCAATGGAATTTACTACAATTTTTGAATCCGAGCGGACAGAAACGAAAGAGGTGCCAAGTTTTTTGGCTTCTTCCAGCCCGCGGATCAGTGCGATAAATTCCGCAACATGATTGTTTGATTCGCCGATATATTCGCCGATTTGGATGGAATGTCCTTCCCCTTTAATAAATAATCCGATTCCGCTCGGACCAGGATTGCCGCTACTGGCCCCATCAATATAGACTTCCAGCATAGTTCCCCCATTTTCTTTTCACAATAAAATATATTCTAATCTTATTATAGCGCGAATATGAAAAAACGGTGAAAGGATTCAACTGCCAGTGTTTATGGAAATCGAAAAACTTTCTAATTTTTCATTAAAGCAGGTTTGCTTTTACTGTTCAACATGAACCTCAAAATGTTCAAGAATGGACAATGCATTCTATAAAAATAATAAGTTTAATTTGATTATTCCAATATTCCCATTTTCATCGCCTTGACTACTGCTCCAACCCGCGAGTTGACATCCAATTTTCTTAAAATAGATGATACATGGTGTTCCACGGTCCTTTTACTTATGTTTAAAAACTTGCTGATTTCTTCATTTGTCATATCTTCAGAAATATATTGGAGAATTTTTAATTCAGCTTTTGTAAGGGGGAAATGGTTTTTAGATGAAATGTAAATTGGAAAGTGTTTTATTCCCGAAAAACTTTGCCTAATTGCATTGGCCAATTCAAAGGCGGAATTTTCTTTTGTAACAAATGCATAAGCCCCGGCTTCGTAAGCGGCGTGAATGTATTCGTCATAGTCGTAACCCGATAAAATAACGATTTTACATGATGGATATTTTTCAGTGATTTTCTTCGTCCATTCAATCCCGTTATCGTTTTTCATTCTTATATCCATGACAATGACATCAGGGTTATGTTTGACTATTTCCTTCTCTAAGTCGGCGGGACGACAAATCGTATTTACAATTTCCAGATCAGCTTCATTTTCTAACAGTTGTTGAATCCCTAGCATCACTAATAAATGGTCGTCTACTAGTAATACTTTAATTTTCATCTTTTCCATCCTCACTCATTGGCAGAGTAATCGAAACGCAAGTCCCGGCCCCCGGTTCAGATTGTATGTCAAGTGTGCCTTTTAACTGATTAACCCTTTTTTGAATCGCAATCAGGCCTAAATGATTGTCTTGCGATAACTCCGATAAACGATTCGGTACTTTGAATCCAATACCATGATCTTTTACTTTTATGTTTAGGAGATTGTTCGTTTCTAAAACAGAAACGAAAACTTTCTTTGACGAAGAATGTTTGATGGCATTGTAAACCAATTCTTTGATCATTTGGAACACTTGAAGAGAGAGGGAAGCGGGAATGACTCTCAGATTCGTATTATAATCAATCTCAATGGTAACATTAAGGTTCGTTTGGCATTTCCTTTTTAATGAATGGAGACTTTTCTCCAATCCCAAATCTTCTACGATAACCGGATATAACTCATGGCACATTTCCCTTATTTCAAAAATACTGCTGCGGAGCGACTCTTTAATGTCTTCGAAAACACTGTTATCCATTTTTTTATATTTGCTCAAGAATTCAAGTTTATTGAAAAGGAGGATTAAATTTTGCAACACCTCATCATGGAGGAAAATTCTTTTTTTCCTTTTCTTGTTCATTCAGCAGCAGCAAATCAAATTGTTCGGAAGGGAGAGATTCCTCCACTGTTTCCTTTAGCTGTTTTTTGATTTGCAGCAACGATTTCGAGCTGGCAAATAATTCTGTCGCGTCGGTTCGGATTTTTTCTATCAGTTTTATTTCTTCTTTTTCAAAAACCGTCGCATTCGTTTTCTCCCCGATCAGGAACCATCCGATCGTTGCATCTTCCAAATTCATAGGGTACGAAAAAAACTTCTTTCCATGGATATTCATTTTTTCAGGATGGCGGCCATGATGGACGCATGTCAGCAGTTCCGTATCGTTGAAATGGAGAAAAGCCCCTGTTTTATGTAAAATCGTTGGGATGTTATCGTTTTTCCATATCAGGCATACTCCGCTAACATCAATTGTTTTGTGCATTAAATCGGCAATGAGTTTTGCGCAATATTCCAAATGCTTCCCGTTCAGTAATTGTTGAAAGATAAGCAATTTTTCTTTTTGTATTTCTTGCTTTATCAGATGCCATTTTTTCATTTTTAAAGGTTCCAACCCTTTGTGGATCAAGTCATAAACAACGAAGGTGAATGCGAGCAAAGAGTTCATAAAAATAACTGTCTTTAAGTCGAAATTGTAAAACATAAACAAGAATAGGTTAAAAACAACCAAAGCCAAAATCATCACTAATAATTGGAAACTAATTTTTCGAAAGATTTCTCGAAAATCAACAACTTCTTGCTTCGTTAATAGATATGACAATGTCATGGGAAAGACAATGATACTGCTAAGCGTATAATGAAAAGGAATGCCCGAAAAAGAAAAAAATGCATCCCGAATTAAGCTGAGAATGACAACAGGAGCAAACGATAGAATCAGACCGGCGATTAAAAGATACATTTGATTTTTGATTTTATCGGAATTGGATTGAAGGTGTAAAAAAAATAGGACAATACAGGACAGTAACGATAGAACCATGTTTGCGACAATGCATGGGCGAACGATTGTGTTGACGATGACATGGTGATGAATGCCTATTGAGAAATAAATGAGAGTCGCGAAAATGGCTATTAATAATGTAATCATACGAACCCGGCGAAAAAATGTTGGTTTTGTAGATGAAGGAAAATGCTCAAAAAAATTCATAAGGACGTAAGGAGCAAACGAAGCGGTGATCACTTCCAATTCTTTTGCCGTTTTTATATTCCAGCTGGAAGGTGCTGACAATGCAATAGCTAGTCCGCTGATGAACATTAACGTGAAAAAATGTTGAACAACGACCGAGTTCGGTTTTTGCACATAGCTATAGATGCCAATAAACAAAAATGACATTCCAATGAATATCGCGAAATAATGGTGAAAAGGAATATGCTCATTGTACATTTTTAAAAAGAGTATAACAAGTAATGAAGACGGAAATGAGCAGCATGACAAAAGGGAAGATTTTCTTGTTCATGTTATCCCTGGCTTTCTAGATAACTTTTTAAGAATTTACTTGATGCTGAATCATCACTTGTTCAAACATGTAGTTGGTGGACAAGTGAATTTGCAAAAAAGTCTTCTTCCTCTTTTCCTTTAAAATTCTTTTAACCTTGCATCCACGGATTTTCTTTTGCGTTCAATCCACTTGTAGAAACTCCACTAATGCTGGAAAAGACTTTTGGATTTCAATTCTCCTTTTCTAACGCAAGTACCGTTGTTCCAATGGAATCCTTTTCTGGCAGTGTTTATTTTACACTATATTACAATTTTTGTAATGATTTTCTAAAAAAGTATTTTCCACAATTAAATTTGCGGTAAATACGGATGTTTATCGTTTTTAAATATAGTAGATTGTAGTCGTAGGCAATGAAAGCAGATTGAAAATTTCAAGTGTAATTAGAAAATCGCAGAAATTCTTGATCAAATAATGCTGAAAATGGGCAACCGGTTATAACAGGTTATCATTACTCGCGCGAGCAGGACAATTGTAGACATGATTGCCCGTGGGGCGAATGGGCTCATTAATCATCTTTCTGTCTTATTCTATCGTTATCGAGAGGACTGAAAATACACTAGGAATACTTATTACTAATTGCTGCTACCATTGCCTATTTTATTTATCGTAACCAGTCTCCACAAAATTTTATATTTATTGCAATTGTTGTGTTGCTTTTAATATCCGTATTTAATTCAAAAGAAAAGCAAAAATAGGTGATGTTTATGAAAGCGATTGTCGAGAAAGAATTTAAAAGCTTGTTCAAAGGTTTTAAGTCTATTGCTGTGATTGCATTTTTCTTGTAGTGTGTTTCGCCGCTTCTAAATTTTTCAGTAATAACCTGGATATATTGCAAACAGATCATGCCGAATCAGCTTACGTCTCCAGTATTCGGGCGCTGGTTATGTTTTTAGGGTTTCTCTTTGTCATGTCCTTATCCCATGATGCAATCAACCGGGAAGTTGAAAACCAAACGATCCGCTTTTTGGTTACGAAATCCGCCAGAAGTTCTATTGTGATTGGCAAGTTTTTAGGGATTTTTTTGTTTTGGCTGATTTGTATTTTATGCTCATTTATTGTTATTGGTCTATTTGCCAAGCAGATCTTTGTTTTTGACTTTCTGCAAATTATGTGTTTCATTGCCTATGCTGTCAGTCTGACCATCTTGATATCTTTAGTAATAAAAAAACCGTCCCATACCACATTTGCTAGTATTTTGTTAGGTATTGCGCTGCCTGTTGTAGGATTGTGGTCTGTTATCTCGACCAAATTCATATCGGAAATCATTAAATATATACTCCCGTATTACTATATTGTGAAAGGCGGTTATTATATCATTTTTCCGTTTTTCCTCTCTATCCTTATGCTGTTGACGGCCTTGGCGATATTTCAAAGGAGAGATTTGTAGTGAAAATCATAGAGGTAAATAACCTGAAAAAGAAATTTAAAGATCATTATGTTGTGAAAGGCGTTACTTTTGATGTAACAAAAGGTGAAATTTTCGGGTTTTTAGGTAAAAATGGCGCGGGAAAAACGACAACAATGAATATGTTAACAGGTATTATTTTGCCCTCTGAAGGCAGTTTTACTATAGGTGGAAAAACGAATCAAGAAATCGATCAAATCAAGAGAATCATCGGCGTAATGCCGGATGCCGCAAACTATTACTATGATTTCACTGCCATTGAACATCTTATATTTTTTTCAAAATTAAAAAACTTAAAAATGAAAAAGAGTGATTTGCTTGATATTTTGGAGAGAGTAGGGCTGAAAGGTCATGAAAAGAAAAAGGTCGGCAGTTATTCGTTCGGTATGAAAAAAAGCTGGGAATTGCCCAGGCTATTCTGGGGAAGCCGCAAGTCGTTTTTCTGGATGAGCCTACTTCCGGTTTGGATCCGGAGTCAGCCGTTGAAGTTCAGCAACTTATTAAAGAGCTGTCCCAAGAAGGCATGACGATTTTTTTAACTTCACATAATCTTGTTGAAGTCGAGAGAATCTGTGACAGAATAGCTATTATGGAAAACGGTATAATATCTAAAATCGGGAGCATGGAAGAATTAAGAGCTCTACATCAACGTACGATACGGCTTTCCATCAAAATAAAGAAAGAGGATTCTTTTATTGCCCATTCCATGAAAAATCATTTAGTCGATCATGTATCTGACGTACAAGCGAAAGACCAATATTTATATTGTTATCTGTATAATGAAGCTGATATACCTAAATTGATTCATTATTTATCCGGCCAAAACATTGATATATATGAAGTAAAAACGGAAAAAGCCACTCTGGAAGATATTTTCTTTGATCGGGCATCCGGGGATGAGATAGATATGATCAAAACTTGTTTTTTACATTTTATGGATTGATTGTATTAAAGGATTTTCGCCACAAAATGCACTTGGCAATCATGTTGTTTTCAAAGATTTGATCGCTTTGCCAGGCTTTCGGATGAATTGAAAGACATGACCGAAAAAATCACTTCCCCCCCCCGTTGTGGAAAGGGAAGTGATTCCGCTTCAAAAAGAACGGCCTGTTCCGCTGTTTAAAACATTTTTCTTGTTTTGCAGAAGTTCCATATGAATGTCATTTATATGGAACTTCTGTTTTATTTTCCCCTTTTTGTTTCGGGTATCGAATCGATTTTTTGTGAAATACTTTGCATGGATTGTTTTCGCTTGAAATAATTAATATTTTAAATGGGGAAATTATGATAAGCGCTTTGACAAATAAAAAATCCCGATAGTAAAATATAAAAACTAGTAAAAGGGGGAGCATGTTTTGTGAATAAAATGGCAGTCATTAAAGATATAGATGAATTAATCGATACTTATTGCATTGATTGCCCGATCAAAAAGGATTTGAGACAAACAAGGGGGAAGGCGGGGGCACACCGTTTTTGCATCGAACAATGCAGCGTCGGGGAACAATTGCAATTTTTAGGTAACGAATTGTTGAAAATCCAAGAGAAGGATTCCAAAAGTAATTGAATTCCTTTTTGAGCGGATATTACAATGGTATAAAATATTATATGAGTGCTCATGATTCCATTTTATGAGCATAAATGTGGTTGGAAAACATGGCGGGCAGCTTTCGAAATGGGCTGCTTTTTATATGTGCATGTTTGAAGGGGTTTTTTGGAAAAAACGAATGAAATGAAGAAATATGGATTTTATTAATGAAAATTGAATCAAAGTTCAGTAAACTTATGCTATAACGATGAAATGACAGGTGATTGTAGTGATAACACTGAAAGGGAAAAAAGTGCTCATTGCAAGCGGGGGAACCCTTGAAAAATGGGACCAGGTCCGGGGGCATACGAATCTTTCGAAAGGAACGATGGGCTGTTTTTTGGCCGAAACGGCATATTCCATGGGGGCCGAAGTGATTTATTTGCACGGATATTTCACGAAGCTTCCCGAACATAAAGAACAAATGAGGCTCGTACGTTTCGAAGGGATTGAAGATTTAGGGGAAAAAATAAAAGAAATTCTTCGAAATGAAAAAGTGGATATCGTCATTATGGCAGCGGCCGGTTCGGACTGGATTGTGGACAAGGTCTATGACCAAAGCGGCAATTTGATAAAGGAAAAAGGGAAAATGCCTTCCGATGAACCGCCGATCATCCATTTTAAAAAAGCGCCTAAAATTTTAGGGAAAATTAAAGGCTGGAATCCTGAAGTGCTTCTCGTCGGCTTTAAACTGGAAGCGACAGAAGATGTGGGTTATTTAATTGAGCGGGCAAAACTTCGGATGAAGGAATCGGATGCGGACTTTATGGTAGCAAACAGCTCCCGGTCTTTATACGGGGATGTGCCGCATTATATCATCTCTTCTTCCGGAGATTTCATCGAAGTTCAGGGAAAAGAACAAACGGCAAGAAAATTATTGGAAATATTGGCTGAAAAAGTATACAATTAATTGATATTGAAAGACTAGTATCGCTAGTCTTTTATTTTATATGATAACGAATAATTTAAATTTGTTTTATAGGTATTGGAGGATGGGTTCCATGTCGCTTCAAAGTGTCAAAGAACATTTGAAAAAATTTAGCCGTGAACAGGATATTTTGGAATACGATGAAATCAGTGCAACGGTGGAACAGGCGGCTGCCGCCTTAAACGTCATCCCTGCGCGGATTGCCAAAACGTTGTCATTTAAAGATAAGGAAGGCAACGCTTTTCTTGTCGTGGCCGCAGGGGATGCAAAAATCGACAATAAAAAATTCAAATCCACATTCGGCATTAAAGCGAAAATGCTAAGCGCGGAAGAAGTGGAACATTTTACGGGGCATGTGGTCGGAGGAGTTTGCCCTTTTGGGCTGGCCCATGATTTGGATGTATATTTGGATATTTCCTTGAAGCGTTTTTCGACGGTGTTTCCGGCATGCGGAAGCATCAATTCGGCGATTGAATTAACATGCGACGAGTTGTTTGAATATTCATACGCCAAGGATTGGGTGGACGTCGGAAAAGACTGGGATGCATTATTGACTGACGAAGTTGCGGCTGCAACTGAAGCATAGCGGGGGATGATTATGTATTTTTTTGATCATATTGTGCACTTTGTCAAAAAGCCGATAGCCATGGTCGAAAAAACGGGAGAACTTGGCCTCCATACCGTGGAAGGCGGAAAACATGAAATGTGGGGTACCTATAACTCCCTCTGTTATTTTGGCCTTTCCTATATCGAATTTATTGGCGTTTTTGATGAAGAGCTGCTGGAACAGTCCGCAAAAATTCCATATACATTGCACGAGTCTTACAAAAAACGGAACAAACGGGATGGGTTTACACGGATTGCGATCAGAACATCTACAATTGAAGAAGATGCGGCAAAATTGCGCGCGAGAGGTTATGAAGTGATTGGGCCGGATGCTTTTTCAAGGGTACGGCCGGATGGAAGCGTGCTGACGTGGAAATTGCTGCATTTTGGAAAAAAAGATTCACCTTTTGAATTTCCGTTTCTCATCCAGTGGGACAGTTCTGACAAAGAACGGTACCATGATTTGGTCAAGAATGGGAGCATTCAAGAACATCCGGTCGGCGATGTGGCAATCGAAGAAATCTCTTTGATTGTCACTGATTTAAAGCGGGCGGACGAATGGGCCGATTTATTTCAACATGAAATTGTAGAAAAAACGGCGGCATATATTAAATTGAAAGCGCCGAATTGCCAATTCAGCTTTTATTTGGGCCAAAAAAATGAAATCGCCGAAGTGAAAATCCGCGGTGCAAAAGAAGAAAAGCAAGTGATATTGGAAAACGGGAAATATTTATTTGTTCGTTAAATTTTTTTAAAGGGAATTGCCTCCTGGATGCAGAAATGTTTTGCAGGAGGTATTTTTTATGGTGACCAATCTTTTTGTTTCAATTCTAGTTTTGGTGATTCTGGGTTTTTTCACTTTTGCAGGGGTTGTCATGGCATTGTTGATCGGATTCTTTGAATGGATTCCATTCATGATCATAATGGCCATCGTTCTTTATCTGCTTTTATTAGCCTTTTTGTTCCGTTTCTTCAAAACAAAGAGGAGAATCCTGTGGTTTGCCGGCATATCTTTGGTTGCGCTTGTTGCAGGTTCTGTGTGGCCGATTTACGAAAAATATGTGGACAGCATACCGACCGTTTCCTCGGAAGTGGATATTTTTGAATATAAGCCTTTTGAAGAAGGTTCAAAAGTCGTTTCTTTGGATGAGGAAGCAACCCTTCAATTGTCTGAACCGCTGCCGGTCATGGATGGCGCAACGGCGCTTTATCCCCTGTACTCCGCCATTGCGCAGGCGACCTATCCGAAAAAGGAATATGACCCTTATGACAGTGAAGTGATGGTCAATACAACGCCGGAAGCTTATGAAAATTTGATCAACGGCAAAGTGGATATGATTTTTGTCAATGAGCCGTCCAAAAACCAATGGAGGCGGGCAAAGGAAAAGGGCGTGGAATTAAAATTGACGCCGATCGGAAAAGAAGCTTTTGTTTTTTTCGTGAATCAGAAGAACAAAGTCGACGGGTTGACATTGCAACAAATCAAGGATATTTACTCCGGGAAAATTACCAACTGGAAAGAAGTTGGAGGAAAAGACGAGCCGATCCGCGCATACCAGCGGCCGGAAGACAGCGGATCGCAGACGGCGCTGGAGTCTTTGATGGGCGATACGCCGATTATGGATCCGCCCAGGGAAAATGTCGCCGGCGGAATGGGAGAAATCATCAAGGAAGTGGCCCAATACCGGAATTTTGAAAACGCCATCGGTTATACTTTCCGATATTATTCGCAAGAGATGGTAGGGAATAAACAAATTAAGCTGCTGTCAATCGATGGGGTTCCTCCGACAAAAGAAACGATTCGCAGCGGAAAGTATCCGATTACAGGAGAGTTTTATATTGTAACAGCCGGAACGGATAATCCAAATGTGCAAAAATTGATTGATTGGGTATTGTCTTCCCAAGGCCAACAATTAATCGAAAAAGTGGGATATGTTCCAATCAATGAAGGAGATTGATGAAGGCCGCAGTAGTCTATGATGATGTTCGTATGAAATGTTATTCTGATGGGGGCACCAAACAGGAAGAATGTTCTTGTTTGTGCCCTAAATATTTTTTGCGGAATAATTTTAGTGCAGGTGAATAGCATTAAAGCTTTTGCAGATTTTTTGGAGAAATTAGGCAGCAGAAAGTAATGTGGGTGATTTTTTGTTCAATCAATGGTAAAAGCTCAGTTGGGAAATGATCCTGAAAGAATAGTATAATAATATTTTGAGGCACAGAGTCGACGGCATGGAGTTGCTTTAACGGAGAAATACATATGCATTTCCGTTTCTAATGAACAAGGCTTTCATGAATTGAACATTGACAAAAACTAAAACATATAAAACAAAATCTTTGCCAATAATAACATTCGAACCAAAAGTATGTTGGCGAGTCACACGAATTTTCAGTATCAATATCTTTAAAGAAAGAGGAATTATGATGACAATCACAAAACCATTGACGGATTTAGACATTGCAAACAATGCCACATTAAAACCCATTACAGAAATTGCAAGAGCGGCAGGTATTCCTGAAGATGCTCTTGAGCAATTCGGACGGTATAAAGGCAAAATTGATCCGAATAAAATTCCGGGAAGACCGGACGGTAAAGTTGTACTGGTGACCGCAACAAGCCCGACTCCGGCCGGGGAAGGAAAGACGACCGTAACGATTGGCCTTGCGGATGCCTTGAAACAATTGAACCAAAAAGTCATGGTTGCGCTTCGGGAACCATCTTTGGGACCAGTTTTTGGAATAAAAGGCGGAGCAACAGGCGGCGGCTTTGCCCAAGTGCTCCCGATGGAAGATATCAATCTGCACTTCAACGGAGATTTTCATGCAATCACAACGGCCAATAATTTGGTTTCTGCGATGATTGACAATCATATCCATCAGGGGAATGAATTAAAAATTGATCCAAGAAGAATCATTTGGAAACGGGTTTTGGATATGAATGACCGGGCTCTACGAAAAGTGGTCGTCGGTCTTGGCGGGCCGACCCAGGGAGTGCCGAGGGAAGACGGATTCGACATTACCGTGGCTTCTGAAATCATGGCCGTTTTTTGTTTGGCGACAAGCCTAAAAGACTTAAAAGAACGTTTATCCAATATGTTGATAGGCTATACGTACGATCGCCGGCCGGTTTTTGTCAAGGATCTGGGAATTGAAGGGGCTCTGACCCTTATTCTAAAAGAAGCATTCAAACCGAATATTGTACAAACCATTGAAGGGACGCCCGCTCTTGTCCATGGAGGGCCGTTTGCCAATATTGCCCACGGCTGCAATTCCATTGTTGCCACGCAAACGGCGCGGAAAATGGCGGATATCGTTGTGACAGAAGCCGGCTTCGGTGCGGATTTGGGCGCCGAAAAATTCATGGACATCAAGGCAAGGGTAGGCCATTTCCGCCCCGATGCAGTGGTGGTTGTCACAACAATCCGGGCATTAAAAATGCACGGCGGAGTAGATAAGAGCAATTTGACACAGGAAAATGTCCATGCTCTTCTTCTTGGAATAAAAAATCTGGAGCGCCATATTGAAACAATAAGAAATTTTGGAATTGAGCCGATTGTTGCAGTGAACCGATTTGTTTCGGATACCGAGGCCGAAATTTGCACGCTGATGGAATGGGCTAAAAAGAACGATATACGGATTGCGAGAACGAATGTTTGGGCGGAGGGAGGAAAAGGCGGACTTGACCTGGCAAAACAGGTTTTGGAAGTATTAGATCAACCCAAACAGTTCGCACCGTTATATGATGTAACCGAGCCGATTGAACAAAAAATAACAACCATTGTCCAAAAAGTTTACGGGGGAATCGGTGCGGTCTTCACGGATCAGGCAAAAAGACAATTGAAGCAGATTGAGGAAAACGGATGGAGCGATTTGCCGATCTGTATGGCCAAAACCCAATATTCCTTGTCCGACAACCCGAAATTGTTGGGCCGCCCTGAAGGATTTACGATTACGGTAAGAGAAATCATCCCTAAATTAGGGGCGGGATTCCTGGTATGTTTGACAGGCGATATTATGACGATGCCGGGGCTTCCAAAAGAACCCGCCGCATTAAGAATGGATGTCGATGAAAAAGGCGATGCCGTCGGATTGTTCTAATAGCAGAAGCGGACTGGAATGATGCTCTCCAGTCCGCTTTTTTTGATTTGCCATTTTCATAATTATTGGAAACAAGTGCATCCAATATAGTTTATAAATTTCCTTTTTATTACAAAAAATGAATATTTTGTGAACTGTCGAAATCAGTATAGCTTAATGGAATAAAAAATGACATACTATTAAAGTGTTTCACAACAAAAAAAGCATATTGTTATGTCCTGATGTGTAACCGATTACACATTTTTATCCAGAATGTGTAACCGATTACATATTTTCATAGATAAATGTGTAACAGGTACCACAATAAATATGGCAGGTGATGGGGATGGCAACGATCCATGATGTAGCTAAACGCGCGAATGTTTCGGTTGCAACGGTTTCCAGATACCTCAACCAAAACGGGTATGTGGGTGAAAAATCAAAACAAGCAATAGAGCGGGCGATTCGGGAGCTGAATTTTGTCCCCAATAAAGTTGCCAGAACTTTATCAACGAAAAAATCGAATCTGATCGGATTAATCATTCCGGATATTGTCAACCCGTTCTTTCCGGAGCTGGCCCGGGCTGTGGAAGATATCGCCTATCGAAATGGCTATACCGTTATTTTGTGCAATTCGGATGAAGATCCTGAGAAAGAGAAACATTATTTGAAAGTGTTGTCCCAAGAATATGTGGCAGGCATCATCATTGCAACCACCTGCGAAGGAATCGTCCAAGATACGGACATACCGATTGTCGCTTTGGACCGGGTCCCAAAAACTGATCTTCCATCGGTTACTACGAACAATAAATATGGGGCGGAATTGGCAGGACGATTGCTGGTGGAGTGCGGCGCCAACGAAATTTTGATTTTAAAAGGACCGAAGCTGCTGGCATCTTCTGAAGAACGTCTTTCAGGTTTTTTAAGGGCAGTGGAGGGAAAAAATATACAACTGCACATTGTCGAAAGCCCTTATGAAATGCGTGTTGCGGAAAAGTTGACCTATGAATTTTTGACAAACCATCCTTCCATTGACGGAATTTTCGGAAGCAGCGATGTTTCTGCCATTGGAGCGCTGAAAGCGTGCGAAAGATTAGGAAAAAAAGTCCCTCAAGAAATTCAAATTGTTGGTTTTGACGGAATTCAATTGGGGGATTACACTTCTCCGAGTTTAACGACAGTTGCCCAAAAGATTTACCAATTGGGTGAAACGGCGGCGGATTTGTTAATCCGCCAAATAGAAGGAAGAACAATTGAGGAAAGACATATTGAAATTAAACCTGAGCTGGTTGTGCGGGAGACGACCCGAAAGGAGTTTTTATGATGATCACCGTTGTAGGAAGCATCAATATGGATCTGGCAGTGGAGATGGAAATATTTCCAAAGCAGGGCGAAACGGTCCAGGGAACTCTATTCAAAACGATTCCCGGCGGAAAAGGAGCCAATCAAGCCGTCGCCGCGGCAAGGCTCGGCAGCCGGGTTCGCTTCATTGGCGCCGTTGGAAATGACAGTTTTGGAAAAGAATTATATGAAAATTTAATAAAAGAAAAAGTTGATGTTTCCGGCATAGCAATGACCGAAAATTCGACCGGGATCGCAAATATTTTGCTGCATAATCGCGATAATCGCATTATCGTCATACCCGGAGCCAACTATGATGTAAGCAAGGAAATGATTGATGAAAACATCCATCACATCACCGGAAGCAAACTGGTGATGATGCAGCTGGAAATTCCGGTTGAAACGGTGGAGCACGTATTGTCAATTTGCCGGAAACAAAACATTCCCGTTTTGTTGAATCCGGCGCCTGCAAAAAACTTCAAAAAAGATTGGATGCAAGAAATCACTTATCTGACCCCCAATGAAACGGAATGTGAACGAATCTTCGGAGCGGATTGGGAATCAGTCCTGAAGGAATATCCGAAAAAAGTGATCGTCACTTTGGGCAGTGCAGGCGCCGCCTTTCATGATGGAAACAATATAGTCCGAATTCCGGGGCATCAAACAAACGCCGTCGATACGACCGGAGCCGGCGATGCCTTTAACGGAGCATTCGCCCATGCAATTTGCAGCGGAAAATCCATTGATGAGGCTGTCCGATTTGCCAATGTCGCGGCATCCCTTTCTGTTGAAAAATTTGGGGCTCAGGGCGGTATGCCGACTCTGGATGAGGTCATGTCACGATTAGGAGGAAAAGAACGTTGAAAAAGCATGGAATTTTGAACAGGGAATTAGCCGGCCGGTTCGCAAAGCTTGGCCATACCGACCAAATCGTGATCGCCGATTGCGGTTTGCCGATTCCGGAAGGCGTTCCTTGCATCGATTTATCCTATAAATTGGGGGAACCCGGTTTTCTCGCGATTTTGGAGGCCGTGTTGGATGATTTGGTGGTGGAAAGCGCAGCCCTTGCGGAAGAAATCAAAACAAATAACGAAAGGCTTTCCCGCGAATTAATGAAGTTACTTCCCGATATTTCTTATGTGTCTCATGAAGAATTCAAACGGATGACAAAAAATGCGAAATTCATCATCCGAACCGGGGAAATAACGCCATATGCCAATGTCATACTGCAATGCGGCGTAATTTTTCAATAAGAAGTGGGTGATGAAATGATTGAAATGACTGGCATTTCAAAAGCGTTTAACGGCAATGCCGTTTTAAATGACGTCCGGTTTCATTTGAAAAAAGGCGAAATCCACGCTTTAATGGGGGAAAACGGCGCCGGAAAGTCAACATTGATGAAAATTTTGGGCGGCATCTATTCAAAAGATGCGGGAGAAATCAAAGTTGATGGACAAACAGTCCACTTTAAATCGCCGAAAGATGCGGAAAAGCATGGAATTGTCATCATTCATCAAGAATTGAACATATTGCCGGATTTAACGGTTGCCGAGAATTTGTTTTTGGGAAAAGAAAAAACATACAAATTCGGCATTTTAAAAACCCGAGAAATGGAGCAGGAAGCCCGGGAATTACTTTCAAAATTGGGTTTAGAGGTTCATCCGAAAACAAGAGCCGGAGATTTATCCGTCGGAAAGCAGCAAATTATTGAGATTGCCAAAGCAATTGCAAGCGACGCCAAATACATCATCATGGATGAACCGACTGCCGCTTTGACGGACCGGGAAATTCACACACTCTTTAAAACCATTAGGGAATTAAAAGATAAAGGGATTTCCTTCGTATATATCTCTCACCGAATGGAAGAAATTTTCTCCATCTGTGACCGGATTACGATTTTAAGGGATGGCCGATATGTCGGGGAGCGGAACATACCGGAAACAACTTTAGATGAAATAGTCGCGATGATGGTCGGCAGGGAGCTGGGTGAACGCTTCCCTGAACGGAAGGCGAAAATCGGAGAAGTCAAATTCGAAGTGCGGAATTTAACGGTGAAAGGGCTGTTTGAAAATATTTCATTCAACGTCCGCAAAGGGGAAGTGGTCGGCATGGCAGGCCTTATGGGTGCCGGCAGAACAGAAGTGGCAGAGACGATCTTCGGCTACCGAAAAGCCGACAGCGGCGAAATAATCATTGACGGCAAAAAGGCGGCCATTAAATCTCCGATGGATGCCATGAAATACAAAATTGGCTATGTGACGGAAGATCGAAAATCGAAAGGATTGGTGCTTGATTTTTCCATCCAGGAAAATGTGTCTCTTGCCAATTTAAAAAAAGTTTCCGTTTCGGGCATTGTGAAGAAAGAAAAAGAATCCAGCCTTGTAAACCGATATATCAGGCAGTTGAAAATTCGTACGTCCAGTCCAAAACAAAGCGCCAAATCATTAAGCGGAGGAAACCAGCAAAAAGTGGTGCTTGCCAAATGGCTGGGAACGGAACCGGAAGTGCTGATTTTGGACGAGCCGACCCGCGGTGTCGATATCGGGGCAAAAAAAGAAATTTACCAAATTATTAATGATTTAGCAGAGTCAGGTGTCGCGATTTTAATGATTTCTTCCGAGCTTCCGGAAATCATCGGAATGGCCGATCGCGTCCTTGTCATGCATGAAGGGAAATTGACGGGGGAAGTTACGAAGGAAGACATGACTCAGGAAAGAATCATGCACTTTGCAACAGGTGGTGAACAAGTTGTCTAAATCGACGAAAGATATCATTTCAAAACTAGGGCCGTTAATCGGATTAATTCTCCTGATTATTGTTGTCAGCATCCTGAATCCCAGTTTTTTGGCTATTTCCAACATTTTTAACGTGTTAAGGCAAGTATCGATCAGCGCCATTATTGCCTTTGGGATGACCTTTGTCATTCTTACAGGAGGCATTGATTTATCGGTCGGCTCAACCCTTGCATTGACAGGCGCGGTTGCTGCCAGTTTATTGGCAGGCGGGACGGACCCGATCGTTTCCATGGGGATAACGCTGATCCTCGGCCTTATTCTGGGAGCTTTCAACGGTTTGATCATTACAAAGGGAAAAGTAGCTCCATTTATTGCCACTTTGGCGACGATGACCATTTACCGGGGATTAAACCCTTGTTTATACGGAAGGCAAACCGATTTCAGGTTTGGGAGACCATGTATCTTTTCAATTGTTTGGGAAAGGTTATGTTTTAGGCATTCCGGTTCCGGTCATCACAATGCTGATTTCTTTTTGCATTTTGGCTTTTATTTTGCATAAAACGACCTTTGGACGGCGTGTTTACGCGGTTGGCGGCAATGAAGAGGCAGCAAAATTATCAGGGATCAATGCCGGCCGGGTAAAAATTGCCGTTTATGCGGTTTCCGGTTTTCTTGCCGCATTATCGGCATTAATATTAACTTCCCGATTGAATTCCGCCCAGCCGACAGCAGGGGAGTCTTATGAATTGGATGCCATTGCTGCCGTCGTATTAGGGGGAACTAGCTTGAATGGCGGGAAAGGATGGATTTTCGGAACATTAATCGGCGCATTGATTATCGGGGTATTGAACAACGGCATGAACTTAATTGGTGTATCTTCTTTCTGGCAACAAGTCGTGAAGGGGATTGTCATACTGCTTGCTGTATTGCTCGATCGCAAAAAAGACTAATCAAGGAGTGGCTGTAATGAAAAAAATCAAACTTTTCTTTTTTGTTGTTATTGCATTATTGACGATGTCGGCATGTTCCATGGATTCTTCTTTGGAACAAAAAGATGGGAATAAAGGCACAAAAGAAGGTTCCTTCAAAATCGGTTTTTCCATTTCCACAGTGAACAACCCTTTGTGGAAGAGTTTGTACCGGTGGAGCTTGAATTGGTGAAAAAGCGGTAAAAATGAAAGGTAGAACTTAGTAGCATTTGCTCGAGTTCTACCTTTTGTGTTATTTGTTTTTCTTCTTTTTTTCTTCCACGATGAAATTATCCAGTGCGAGAAAGCGGTTGCTTGCAAACAACAAATAAGCAGCCATGGACATCAAAACCAAATCAAATTCATAGCCATGAAGGAATCCCTGTTCATATTTGACTGTTGCAATCGCTCCTGCCATAAGAAGAATGAAAAGGAAGGAAAATAAACGAATGGAAAAACCGATTACGAGGAAAATGCCTCCAATGATTTCCAGTCCTGCCACAGCATAAGCCAGCAATTCCGGGTACGGCAACTCGTAGCCGGCAAAGCGTTTCGCCACTTCCTCAAGCCCTTCCTGCCATTTTGCATATCCATGAATGAAAAAAGTGACTCCCAATACCACACGAATTATGAAACCTCCAAATTCGCTCTGCTTCAAACGGATCCCCTTTCCACTTTTTTTACTATCATATTAACGCCCGTCCATTCTTAACACTTTTTGTCCCATATTTTTTGAAGCTTCATTTCTCCATCAATTGACATTTTGGGATAGGGGATCAAATATTTATGGTCGAGAGAATTTTCATTAGTATTTTATTTATTAAATTAAAACAAATAATTTCGATAAAAATAATTGACATTAGAACAATTTTCATTTATGATTTTGTTAAAATTAAATAACTCGGCTCACTGGACAACTGGAAGCTTCTTTTAATGGTGTGCACGATCATGGAAGCTTTTTGAAAATAGAATTGCCTACTAGACAACTGGAGGCTCTTTTTATCAAATCCGATAAAAAGAGCCTCTTTATTTATTTTTCATTTATAAAACTGCTATTCTCCCAAGAATAGTGGATTGAAATAAAGGAGGATCAATATGTCTTTACAATTTGCTTATTGGGCACCCAATGTAAGTGGAGGTTTAGTGATTTCGAATATTCCGCAAAAAACGGGATGGTCATTTGAGGACAATAAACGTTACGCGCAAATCGCCGAAAAATCAGGGTTTGATTACGTATTAATACAAACACGTTTTTTGGCAAGCTACGGCGCGGAAAATCAATTGGAGGCTGCAGCCCTTGCATCCGCTTTGGCCGCTTCAACAGAAAAGTTAAATCTTATTACTGCGGTTTTGCCGGGTCTTTGGCATCCGGGGGTTATGGCAAAGATTATTTCAACAATTGATCATATCAGCAATGGCCGTGCAGCCATCAACATTGTCAGCGGGTGGTTTAAAGGCGAGTTTACCGCCTATGGCGAGCCTTGGCTAGAACATGATGAACGTTACCGGCGTTCTGAAGAATTTATTGAAATTTTGCGGGGGTTATGGACAGAAGATGAATTTACGTATAGAGGGGATTTTTATCAAATCAACAATGCCCCATTAAAGCCGAAACCGGTAAAAACGCCAAAAATCTTCCAAGGCGGCAATTCGAGAGCTGCGAAAGAAATGGCGGGGCGCGTATCAGATGTTTATTTCATGAACGGAGGTTCTTTGGAAGAAATTAAGAAGCAAATCGATGAAGTAAGAGCGCTCCGTGAAGCAAATGGCAAGGGTCCGATAGAATTCGGTGTTAATGGTTTTGTAATTGTCCGGGATACGGAAGAAGAAGCAAAACAAGTATTGCGGGAAATTGTGGAACAGGCGAATCATGAGGCGGTTCAAGGTTTCCAGGAATCCGTCAAGCAAGCCGGAAAATCGACCGAGGAAAAAGAAGGGATGTGGGCAAATTCCACATACGAAGATTTAATCCAATACAATGACGGATTTAAGACAGGATTGATCGGTACGGCCGAACAAGTGGCAGACCGCATTATTGAGTTGAAGAAAATCGGGGTCAATATCGTCTTGACAGGCTTCCTGCATTATGATGAAGATCTTCAGGCTTTTGGAGAAAAAGTCATTCCTTTAGTGAGAGAAAAGGAAGCAAAATTACAGTTGCAAAATGTGTAATAGCCGCAAGTGTTTACCCTTCCAAAAATCTTATATATAAATTTAAACCGTCGGATGACGGTTTGAGAACCGACTTTACAAAACAGAGGTTCTGCATGTCTTTGCAGGCCTCTGTTTTTTTATAAATGAATTGCTGAAACCGATTGGCCAAATCGGAATCTTTTAGGAGGTGTTAGGCGCAAAAAGGATGCAAAACCAATATTAATAATAAGTTTTTTGGTTTTATACCCATTAAAAGAACAAGAATAATAAGAAAGGGGAATTATATGACAATTCAATCAAAAATTGAAATTGTGAGAAAAGCAGGCCGCCTCGGCGCAGAGGTGCGCGGTGTGAAATTGACGCCGGATATTGACAACGAAACTTTGTCCCAAATTAAAGAAGCATTGAGCGAGCATTTAGTATTGTTTTTCCGGAATCAGCATCATCTGGACGATGCAACCCATGAAGAATTTGCAAAGCGTTTTGGTGAATTATATGTGCATCCGACAGTGCCGGCTAAAGAAAAAACAGCGGCAATTTTTGAACTGGATTCCCAGGAGGGGGCGAAAGCCAATACATGGCATACAGATGTGACATTCGTTCCTGAAGTGCCCCGCTATTCCATCTTGCGGGGTGTGGAAATTCCGTCGATCGGCGGAGATACAGTTTGGGCCAATACCCACACGGCCTTTACGGATTTGCCTGAAGAGCTGCGGGAACTGGCCGAAAAGCTGTGGGCCATCCATTCCAATAAATACGACTATGCATCCTATGCGTACATCAACCGCATCAAAGACCGGGATGCAGAAAAGTGGTCGGAACATCGCCGGAATGTCTTCTCCAGAATCGAGTATGAAACTCGTCACCCTGTCGTATTTTTGCATCCGGAAAACGGCAACAAACATTTATTGCTTGGCGGATTTGTACGGCAATTTGAAGGATATACGACGGCAGAATCCGCAGCAATTTATGAAATTTTACAAAACTATGTAACACGTTTGGAAAATACGGTCCGTTGGAATTGGCAAAAAGGGGATCTCGTTATTTGGGATAACTTGGCTACCCAACATTATGCCATTGCGGATTACGATGAACGCCGTATCGTCCGCCGCGTCACAGTATCCAAAAATATTCCGAAAAATGTAAACGGTGAAGAAAGTTCATTAATCAGCAAAAAATAAAGAAGAACGTGGAAGAAATGCTCCAGCGGTTGTTCACTGCTGGAGCATTTGATTTTATGCAGAAGTTGTCTTTCAATATTCAACCGGATTTAAATGAAAGCCTTCACCGCTATTCCGTTCTTTTGAAGCTCTTCTTTAATATATCTTGCAAAATCTGCCGCATGCTCACCATCGCCATGAATACATACGGTATCGGCGCGCAGATGCACATCAACACCTTGGCGGGATTTGACTTTGCCTTCTTCGATCATCCTAACCACTTGCTGTACGGCTTCATCTTTGTCCGTAATCAATGCATTTGGCTTGTTTCTGGAAGTCAAGGTTCCATCCATTTGATATGTCCGGTCGGCAAAAACTTCGTGAGCTGTTGTCAGCCCTATTTTTTCTCCCGCTTTTGTTAATTCGCTGGAAGCAAGGCCAAATAAAATCAGGTCAGGTGAGATGTCGTATACCGCTTTCGCGATGGCCTCCGCAATTTCAGGGTCTCTTGCCGCCATATTATAAAGGGCTCCATGGGGTTTTACGTGCTGCATCTTTTCTCCTTCAATGGCCAGAAATGCCTGCAAAGCCCCTACTTGATAGACCACCATGTCATAAGCTTCCTGATAAGTGATCGCCATTTCGCGGCGCCCAAATCCGACCAAATCCGGCAAACCCGGGTGGGCACCGATTTTTACGCCGTGTTCGATCGCCATTTTAACCGTCTCCCTCATGACGGAAGGGTCTCCGGCATGAAAACCGCAGGCAATGTTGGCGGATGTCACATATTTTAAAATTTCCTTTTGATTCGGGAGTGTATATCTTCCGAAATCTTCCCCAATATCGCAATTTAAATCAATCGATGTCACGAACAAAACCCCCTCATTAATATGAAAGTTGTTAAAGGCTGGACTGAAATGTTAAAAAGTTGTCATGAAAAGATAAACAAAAAATGGAAGTTGTTCAATGGATTTATGGAAAATATAACATATCATCATTTGTTTTGATATAATTTTTTTACTATTTTATCAAGTGGGGGGACTATCGGAGCCATGGCTGTCCAATTCAAGCCTCTCGGAGACCAGGCGGTGCTGGTCTATTTTGGCAATATCATTTCGGAAGAAGTACATAACTCGATCAAAAAGTTTATGTACACCCTTGAAAAAAACTGGGTCGACGGTCTCGTAGAAATGGTGCCCGGCTATACGAATGTTTGTGTTTATTATGATGTCATGAAAGTTGCCGGGTGGGAAATGGAAGGACATTCTCCTTACGAAAAAATAGTTTGCTATCTTCGGGCTTTATTGCATGAAGAAACGGAAATGCCGGTTGAAAACAGCCGAATCATTGAAATACCGGTTTGTTATGGGGGAATTTATGGTCCGGATTTGGAGGAAATTGCCCGTTATCATCATTTGTCAGAGCAACAAGTCATTCAGATACATAGCGGGAAGGAGTATCTTGTTTATATGCTCGGGTTTGCACCCGGGTTTGCATTTTTGGGAGGGCTGGATGAACGGATTGCGACTCCCCGCAAAGACACCCCCCGTTTGAAAATTCCGCCGGGATCTGTGGGAATAGCAGGCAGGCAAACGGGCATCTATCCCCTTGAAACCCCTGGCGGATGGCAAATTATTGGACGGACGCCTTTGCAATTGTTTCTTCCGGATCAAAATCCGCCGGCGTTGTTGCGTACAGGAGATCGGATCCGTTTTGTTCCGATTACGGAAAAAGAATTTAGGGAACTGGCAGGTGAAGCTTAAATGACATTGACGATCCTGAAACCCGGTCTAATGACAACGGTACAGGACCTTGGAAGAATCGGATTCCGGCAATATGGCGTCATTGTCGGGGGAGCCATGGATGCTGTATCCTACAGGATTGGAGAAATGCTGTTGCAGCAACAACCCCAAGCCGCTTTGGAATTCACTTTGGCCGGGCCCACCGTCCGGTTCAACTGTAATGCAGTATTTTGTTTAACAGGCGCCAATTTCGAGCCCATTTTAAATGATAGGCCATGCACGATGTGGAAACCCGTGTTTGCCGAAAAGGGAAGCATTTTGAAATTGTCTTCCTGCCGGGAAGGGGCGAGGGGGTATTTGCATATAAAAGGAGGAATTCAAGTCGAAAAAATATTAAATAGCTGCAGCACTTATATACGTGCAGGGATTGGCGGATTCAAGGGGCGTCCTCTGAAAAAGGGGGATGAACTTCCCGTCCGGGAATCCGTGCCGTCCCAAAAAGGGAAATGGGGGATACTGCCAACAAACGGTCCCTCCTTTCACCAGGATGTTGTCATTCGGGTCGTAAAGGGCACGGAATTCGACCGATTTACGGAAGAAAGCAAGAAAGCATTTTTCCAAAATGCCTATAAAGTATCAAAAGACGCCGATCGAATGGGCTATCGTTTAATCGGGGAAGCCCCCCTTGCTACAATCGAATCATTCAATTTATTATCGGAAGCGGTGACTTTTGGGACCATCCAGGTGCCTCCAAACGGCCAGCCGATCATCTTGATGGCTGATTGCCAAACGACCGGCGGCTATCCGAAAATCGCGCAGGTGGTTTCCGTAGATTTGCCGAAGCTGGCGCAGCTCCAGCCTTTTTCAAAAATTCGTTTTCAACTCATTTCATTGGAAGAAGCGCAGAGGCTAAAAATACGGCAGGAAAAAGCTTTAAAACTGCTGGAGTCGTTAATCAGTCATTCATCTTGAATTTTTTGCGGATTTTTTAATCTGGTATAGTTCTTTCGTAAATGATTTATTAATTAAATTGCAGTGGAAAAGAAAGTATGATATTAATGATAATAATAACCATTCTCAACACGTGAAGGGGTAGTATGCATGTATACTGTAACGAACCGAATCAAAGTGAAAAAAGGTTTTGCCAAAAAAATGGCTCCAAGATTTACCCAACCCGGTCCATTGTTAACTTTTAAAGGATTCAGAAAAGTGGAAGTGCTGGTCAGCGAGCAATTTGAAGATTATGATGAAATGAGCGTGGTCATGTATTGGGATACTTTGGAGGATTTCAAAGCATGGAGAGACAGTGAAACCTTCAGGGAAGCGCATAAACGGCCAGGCAACGGGGGCGGGGAAAGCCCAACCATTGACAATGTGGTAGTGATTGCAGAAGTGGCTTCCATATTAGAAAATAAATAATCATCTTGAAAGAGCCATCTTCAGGAATTGGATGGCTCTTTTGCTTTGCTGCGATATTCATTATAGACCTTATAAGCTTCATCGATGGACTGTTTGATCATTTTATCGAATGTATCGGTGGAATTTAATTCTTTCACTGCTGCTTTAACAAATTTTGATTGATCTTCCAAAAAACGTTGAATTTCTTTCTCCGAACCTAAGTGAGAATCAAAATAGATGTGGTGCTTGTTTCGCTCCGCCATATAGGACAAATGATTTTTTTTCATTACATCAAGAATCCACTGATTCAAACCTGTAGCCATTTGAAGAGAAATGATGTAATATAATAACTCAGGGCGATTTTCGCGCGCTTTTAACTGATTAAAATGGACATTTTCTTGAAGAGCATTTAAGATAACGAAATTTGAGGAGTAGTATAGGGTCTTTTCTGCAGAGTGTATGATATGATATTTTTCGGGAAGCAATAGCAGCCATATATTAAATGCAATGATCCATGCATCGATGATATTGAGTGCCCCTTCTTTTACAAAATGATTGAATTCGCTATATTTTTTTGCGAGATTGTTAAATTGGTCTATATGATATTGTTCGATATACAGGATGCTTCGATCTACGGTGATTTCCCTATACATTTCCAACACCCCTTTGCATAAAAAATTATGTTATTATCCCCCGAAAATAAATGATTACTGATAAAATAATTCTATTAATAGTTTACCAAATTAATTTTCAAAGAATAGACAAATTTTTTAAAAATAATAAAAAAGATATATTTTATCGACATTTTTTGAAGTTTTTTTTCAATATTTTATAGTAAATCTAACTTACAATTGTTAAAAAAGTATGATGACAATAATATGTTGGAAAAAAATTTGCTAGATAAATGAAGAGCGGGCATTGCAGAGGAGGAGTAAAATGCAGTCTGTTTATACATTTAAACATATTGAACCTAAGAATAAGCGCAACCAAAACCCCGCAATTTTTTTGTTTCATGGATTGGGCAGCAATGAAGAAGATTTGCTGCAAATTGTTGGGGAAATCCAGGAAGTTTGCCATGTTTTCAGTTTAAGAGGACCAATTACCCATGACCCCGGATATGCTTTTTATACATTTGAAGAGGAGGGGAAGCCGTCGCAACACATTTTTGATAAAGTTGTCGCCGTAACAAGAGATTTTATTTTGCAGGCGATAGACGAATATCGGCTAGACCCGAAAAAGATTTTTGTTGCCGGCTTTAATCAAGGGGCAGTGATCGCTCAGACCCTATGTGTGGTAATGGGGAATAAAATTAAGGGTTGTGCGGCTTTGTCCGGCTATCTGCCGGATTTTGTGAAGGAACAATATTATAGACATAATATGGATGAAACGAGCGTTTTCATTTCCCATGGGGAATATGATTACGACTATCCAATCGCCTGGAGCCGGGAGAGCAAAGATTTCTTCGAAAAAAACGGTGCGAAAGTCATATATAAAACGTACCCTGTTGGTCATGGTGTTTCGACAGAGAATATGCATGATTTTATTCATTTTATTCTTGAAGAAATCAATGAATAAAGCTGACTTTCATCAGCTTTATTTTTTTCTGGAATGATAAATAATTTGTTTTTTCAAACTCGATTGGTTTATAAAGATAATTTGCCCTATTGTTGTTTGTATTCCTTTAAGTAAAGATCGCAGAAATAATGCAGGATTTCTTCTCCTTTTTCATCCACAAGCGTCTTTTCCTTCAGTTTCATTGTTACAGCCGTTTGATCGGGGATGAGCCGGTCATTTTCAAAAATTAATTGAATCAATATTTTCCCTGTCGTGGAAAGTTCCTCTTTTTGTTTATCCGTCAGCTGCAAATCGTCAAACAGAGGCTCCTGCCAAGTGCCTTTCACCATCAAAAGATGCTCGTCCTGATTTTTTTCATATTCCCATTGGACATCACGTAGAATAGTTTTAAATAATTCTTCCACCGTAAAAGTAGCACCCTTGTATTCAATTTCAGATTCCCGCAAAGAAAAAGCATCGATCGTTAAACCGCTTTTCGCTTTTTCCGCTTGTGTTTGAATGCCAGAAATCGCATCTTTAATACTGCTGCATCCACTTAATAAAAAAATGGAACAAACCACTGCAATGAAAAGATGATATTTCCTCATGTATACCCTCCTAGAGTTCGAACTATTCATCATTCTCCATGATAACGAAAAAATCATCTTTGGATTAGGGTTTTTTAGAAAATTCCTTTAAATTTTAAAAGAGAAGGGAAGTTTTGATGAAAATCAATGATGAATTATTGGAAAAGTTAGGGGTTTATTTTGTCTATCATGATATTTACAACCGTTACGGCATACCCTTTGAAACATTTGTGGAACGGTGGGTGAGGGGAATCATCGATTTGTATATAAACAGTGAGAAAACATGAAAAAATCGCTAGGCTGTTCAAAAAACGGACAAGCCTAGCGATTGTCTTAGAAATGTCGCATAATCCATTCGTTTGCTTCTTTCCAGTCCCGCACCCGTATGACATTTGACGGAATGGCTTTCCGGTTGTACGGGGTATCAAATAAAAGTACGGGAATTTTCAGTTCTTCCGCCAGTTCCACCGCATTATCATGTTTATCTTCAAAGAAAACTTCGATGCGGTGTTTTTTCGCCGCTTCCAATTTATCATGGCTGCCAATCAGTTCAATATGATCATAAGGAACCTGGTGCTGTTCAAACCACCGTTTTGTAATATCATATAAAGTATTGTCACGGGCGGATATATAATACAATTCATACTGCTTGTGCCAGTTTTTCAAAATGCTTTGGGCATCTTTTGCAATTTGGCTTACAGAGTATAGATATGGTTCATTTTCTTTAAACCATCTTGCGAACTCTTTCCGATCCACGGGATGGGGGAATGCGCTCAAAAAATCATATTCAACGACATCATCGAGGACGATATTCGTTTTATACTGTTTATTGATATGTGGAATCAACGTATCAGGAGCAGTCACTGTTCCGTCGATATCGATCCCGAAACGAGGTTTAACCGGCTTCATTAAACCCCTCCTAATGAATTAGATTTGTTGTTTTTCCCTTTCCGCCAATTTCTCTGCCGCCAATTTGTCGATTTCTTTTTTCAATTCTTCAACCATTGTTTCTTCCGGCACCTTGCGCACGGTTTTTCCTTTCATAAAGAGGAGGCCTTCGCCTCGGGCGCCGGCAATGCCGATATCCGCTTCTCTTGCTTCACCAGGTCCGTTGACCGCGCAACCCAAAACCGCGACTTTCAACGGAACGTTTAATTTGGAAATATATTCTTCGATTTCGTTGGCGATGGAAATCAAATCAATTTCAATCCGTCCGCAAGTCGGACAAGAAACCAATGTGGCCATATTGGATGCAAGACCAAAGGCTTTCAACAATTCCCTTGCAACTTTCACTTCCTCAACCGGGTCCGCTGAAAGGGAGATGCGGATTGTGTTGCCGATTCCCCTTGAAAGTAGGGCCCCCAGACCTGCGGCGGATTTGATTGTGCCGGAAAAGAGCGTTCCGGATTCTGTAATCCCGAGATGCAATGGATAATCGAAGGTGCGGGCAGCCTTTTCATAAGCTTCAATGGCAAGGTTGACGTCGGACGCTTTCATGGAAACAATAATGTCATGGAAATCTAAATCTTCAAGTATTCTTATATGATGCAAAGCAGATTCGATCATGCCATCTGCTGTTGGATAGCCGTATTTCTCCAAAATATGCCGTTCCAAGGAACCCGCATTGACACCAATCCGGATTGGGACCCCTCTTTCTTTTGCCGCTTTTACAACGGCTTCCACTTTTTCACGGCGTCCGATATTCCCGGGATTGATGCGCACTTTATCGATGCCGTTTTCAATCGCCATTAATGCGAGTTTATAGTTAAAATGAATATCCGCCACTAGCGGGATATGGATGCGTTTCTTGATTTCAGGAATCGCAGCCGCTGCCCGTTCGTCTGGAACAGCAACCCTTACAAGCTGGCATCCTGCTTCTTCTAGCCGCAATATTTCAGCGACAGTTGCTTCAACATCATGGGTTTTGGTAGTACACATACTTTGGACAATGACTTCATTATTGCCGCCGATAGTCAAATTTCCTACACGTACCGGACGTGTTTTTGAACGATGAATAATTTCACTCATCAACAACTCTCTCCTTCTTGAGGTACTTTTCCCGTACCTTCACTTCCATTATTTTAGCAGTGTAAAAAAGTGTCGACAAGGAAGAAACATTTTATTTTTTGCATGGTCCGTTGCTGGAATAAATGGGTATTTTGATTAATTCGCCGGGTACGATGGCCTGCTTTTTTAAATGGGGATTGAATTTATAAAAATCTGCCATTCTCTCGGGCATAGAAATTCTCTCATCGGTAGGGTATTCGGCCAATAAGCTATGAACCGTATCCCCTTCTTTCGTAATGACCGGCACAGATTTGACGGCGAGCTGTTCATTGCATTCCTTTGTTTCGGAATAAGCTGCCAACGGAAGAGTTCCCTCCGTCAAATCTATTTTAATGACTGTAATGATGATGATTACAACAGCGATTGATAGAAAAAGTCTCATAAAACAAAACCTCCTTGCTCCACTATATGAAGCAAGGAGGGATTCAGAACCTCGTTTTTTCTGTTTTCGGGTATTTTAACGAAGCAAGGATTAATAGAAAAATGGTAATGATGCAATTAATGGAAGTTGCAACCCAACTAGATACAGAAAAAAAGGAAAATAGAATGGAAAGCAGCGTCGGCCAGGTAATCGCGAAAGAGGTTGTCCGCCACATGTGCCGATATTCTCCGCGGCGTTTCAAAAGTTTCAAAAATACCGTTCCAGCCGCCGCATAGATGGAGATTCGGACAAACAATAAAACGGTGGAAGTAAAAAACAATAAAAAAAGGGCAAAAGGATAAAGCAGCCATTGGATATCTTTCACATATTGCTGCAACCCTTTAATTTGGACGGCCGTTTCCGAAACGCCCGTCAAAAATTGAATAAATGAAAAAATCGTCAGGACTGTAATAAGGATAAAAACATACTGGATGACTTTGCCGATCGGCAATATCCGATAAGCCGCAAGCTTAAATGGCTGAAATAAACTGTGCAAAAATAATTGCAGATGAGTAACCATGATTTTTTCTCCTCCATTGCAAGTGTAACACGAAACGGAAAAAAGAAAAAATCAACAAATTTGTGTATTTGAAACTTTTTTCATTCTTCCCCGTAAAAACAAATATGGAGGGAAATTGATGGAAATCATTGCATGGTTGTTGATTATTCTTTGTTTTATCGTCGCATTCATTGGATTGGTTTATCCGATTATTCCGTCCGTGTTGTTTTTGCTTTTGGGATTTTTGCTTTACGGATTGTTTTTCTCCTTTGCAGAGCTTTCCTGGTGGTTTTGGCTCACGGAAATCTTGTTCGTCATCCTGCTGTTTGCGGCGGATACCCTTGCCAATCTCGTCAGTGTGAAAAAGTTCGGCGGAACGAAGGCGGGACTTTGGGGCAGCACGATCGGATTATTGCTGGGCCCATTTGTCATACCGTTTTTGGGAATTCTGATCGGGCCTTTCTTGGGAGCCGTAATCGGCGAGTTCTTTTTTGCGGGCAGGGATTTTTATCAGGCTGTCCGGGCAGGAATCGGTTCGCTTGTCGGCTTTTTAACTTCCGTTGCAACGAAAAGCATCCTGCAATTGGTGATGATTATCATTTTTCTCATTGCAATTATTTAAAAAGCGTTTTTTGTATAAAAAGCCATTGGAACGGGAAAAGTAATGTTTGGCAATAAGCATTTTATAAATGGCGGAAGTATCAATGAAACGGTTTTCGGTCAAAAGTCTGAAAATCCTTTCAAACCGGTGCGAAATAATTGAATGGCTACTTTTATTCTGCTAACCTTATAGAAGAGGTAAGAAATTACTGATTTATATAAAAGGAGGAAACTCTCATGGTATTTGAATTACCAAAATTACCTTACGCATATGATGCATTGGAACCTTATATTGATGCACAAACAATGGAAATTCACCATACGAAACACCATAATACGTATGTAACAAATTTAAATGCGGCTGTGGAAGGTACAGAATTTGCAAATAAAGACATCATTGAATTGATTTCAAATCTTGACGCTGTACCAGAAGAAAAACGTACTGCAGTGCGCAACAACGGCGGTGGACATGCCAACCACACATTATTCTGGGAAGTATTGACTCCTGGCGGTGCCAAAGCTCCTGCCGGCGAACTCGCTGCTGCAATCGATGCGAAATTCGGCAGCTTCGATGCGTTCAAAGATGAATTCTCAAAAGCTGCCGCAGGCCGTTTCGGTTCCGGTTGGGCTTGGTTGGTAGTGGATAAAAACGGCGAATTAAAAGTTACATCCACACCAAACCAAGATTCTCCATACATGGAAGGCGAAACACCAATCCTTGGTTTGGATGTTTGGGAACATGCTTACTACTTGAAATATCAAAACCGTCGTCCTGAATACATTGCCGCATTCTGGAATGTTGTAAACTGGGACGTTGTGGCTGAAAAATACGCTGCTGCGAAAAAATAATCCGCTTCTATAAAATCAGGGTCCATACTTCATGTATGGCCCTGATTTTTTTAGGAGAAATTTTGGAGGAACTTCCGCATAAATCGTGGAACTTGAGGCAGATTAAGTTCCATGGAGGTGACCGTTATGGCAAAGAAAAAAGAGAAACCATTGGACAGGGAAGAATACGGCTATGGTTATGATTTGAGCCCTGATGATTTGGATGTCATCGGCCAAAATGAACAGGCAAAAAAAGCCAATCAAAATGAAAACAAAGGAAAACCGTCGAGCAAGCAAAACCCATCCATTTTAAACGAGTAAAATACCGCAAACAAAACCGCAAGCTTCAAGGAAAACGTTTTTCCGGAGCGCTTGCGGTTTTTTAAATTGTCAACAACTTTATGCATCAATAGTTCTAAAATCCCTTATTTTTTCTTAAAGTATACCAATGAAAAGATAAGGGAGAGAGTAGATGGAAATTGATGGCGTTTTTTCTGGCGGTGGAGTAAAAGCCTTTGCCTTTGTCGGCGCCTATCAGGTGCTTACGGAAAAAGGATACACCTTTAAAAGGGTTGCGGGAACGAGTGCCGGCTCCATTGTGGCAGCTTTTATTGCGGCAGGGTACAACGTAAAAGAAATGGAAAAGGCACTCGAAGAATTGGACACAAAATCATTGCTTGATCCACCGAAATGTTCGAAAACTCTTCCCTTGTTAAAATGGTTGAATTTATATTTCCGTTTAGGTTTATATAAAGGAAGGATCCTGGAGAAATGGCTTTGCAAGAAATTGGGCGAAAAGGGTGTCCGTACGTTTGGCGACTTGCCGGAGGGGGCGCTGAAAGTCGTGGCATCGGATTTGTCAAATGGCCGAATGATTGTCATCCCCGATGATCTGCATTTATATGGCCAAGATTGGCGCGAGTTTTCCATTGCCAAGGCGCTGAGAATGAGCTGCGGAATCCCTTTTTTCTTTGAACCGGTGAAATTAAATACTGAAAAAGGGGATTCCATTTTCGTCGATGGCGGGGTATTAAGCAATTTTCCCCTATGGATTTATGATAACGGGAAAAGGGTCCGGCCGTTGTTGGGACTGAAACTCAGCAGCCCAATAACGGAAATCCATCCCCACAAAATAGGTAATGGTCTGCATTTGTTTGAAGC
Source organism: Ureibacillus terrenus (assembly GCF_006569205.1). GTDB lineage: Bacteria > Bacillota > Bacilli > Bacillales_A > Planococcaceae > Ureibacillus > Ureibacillus terrenus. The sequence goes on along the minus strand of NZ_VIGD01000001.1, from coordinate 170,327 downwards.
CTTGATCAAAGCGATGATGAACGCCCATGATAACCGGTACATCTCAAGAAGACATGAAAAAAATATCATCTTTATTCCCGTAGAGCATTACAATGCCGCCCAATTTGACCTGGATGATGAAGCGAAAAAGCATTTAATCCAACTGGGCAGAACAAAAACCGAGGAATTTTTGCAAAATTGGAGGCCGGTTGTATGAAATGCTCATAACTGAACGATTTTTTGGAATACTAAATACAAAACAGCAAATGGAGTGTTTGTGATGCCGAAAACAGAAAGGGAAATTGCCGAAAAAATCTTGAACGACAACTTGGTAGGGACGATGGCAACCATTGAAGGAAACAAACCCCATTCCCGCTATATGACGTTTTACAATGATGATTTTACTTTGTACACGGTGACAAGCAAAAAGACCCATAAGGTGGAAGAACTGTCGAAAAACCCTTATACGCACATTTTGATTGGTTATGATGGAAAAGGGTTTGGAGATTCTTACCTGGAAATCGAGGGGAAAGTGGAAATATCATCCGATGAAGGTATGAAAGAAAAAGTGTGGAACAAAATGCTGAGATTCTGGTTTGAAGGACCGGACGACCCGAACATGGTGGTCTTAAAAATTGTTCCTACCCAAATCCGGTTGATGAATTCAAAAGGGAAAGAACCAAAAATTGTTCCGATTTAACAGGTTTTGAAAAATTATCATCCAAACATTGGATGATAATTTTTTATTGTTAAAAAGAGGGTTATTGAAACCTGGAATTTTAACGAAACGTTACAAAAAATGAAAGAGGAAATTCCTTTTTTATCGAATTTAATAGTGTTATACTAAAATTTATGAAATGAGGCAGAAAGGAGGGGACCTATGAGAAAAATAAAGAAAAAAAGCAATAAAGGTTTTTCCGGTGTCAGCCTTTCATTCCGAATGAACGTATTGTTTATTTCGATTTTTATTTTGTTTTCGTTGCTGATTTTGCGCTTAGGGTATTTGCAAATCGTCAAAGGCGAAGAATACGTCCGGGAAGTGCAGCGTCAGGAAGAAGTCACTGTCAATACAAGTGCTCCACGGGGACGAATTTATGACCGCTATGGAAGAATCCTTGTGGATAATGAGCCGCAAAATGCGATTACATATACAAGAATGCCAAAGACGTCGCAAGACGAAATGTTGGAAATCGCAAAAAAACTGGCAAAATTGATTGACATGCCGACAGACCGCATCACAATCCGCGATAAACAGGATTTCTGGATTTTAAATCATAAAGAAGAAGCCTATTCGAAAGTATCCAAGGCGGAAGAAAAAAGAATTTTTGAAAAATATGATGATGAAAAAGCGGCGCAGGCAGAGATTGATAAATTGGTGAGAGAACGCATTAGCGATCAGGAATTGGCGGAGCTTTCCGACTTTGATTTGGAAGTGTTGGCGATTTATCGTGAAATGACATCCGGTTACTTTTTATCTCCTCAAATCATTAAAAGCGAGAACGTAACCGACGAGGAATTTGCCCGCGTGTCTGAACGGCTTTATGAATTGCCGGGAGTCAATACGACAACCGATTGGAAGCGGGTGAAATTGACGCCTTTAGCCATTCTTGGAAGAACCACTGTTCCAAGCAAGGGGATCCCTGAATCCAAATTGAATTATTATTTGGCGCGCGATTATGCCCGAAATGACCGGGTGGGGGAAAGCTATTTTGAAGCTCAATACGAGGAGCTTTTGCAAGGCCGGAAATCCGTTGTAAAAAATGTCACGAACAAAAAAGGGGAAGTGATTGATACAATCACTACCTTTGCCGGAGAACCCGGAAAGGATTTGGTGACAACCATCGATATTGAATTGCAAAAAGCCGCCGAAGAAATTGTGGAAAAATATTTGCGGGAACTAAAAACCTATGGAGGTTCCTCCCTGTTGGACCGCGCCTTTTTCATCATGATGAATCCGAATACCGGTGAAATTCTCGCGATGGTCGGCAAAAAAATCGAAAAGGATCCGGAAACCGGAAAACAATATATTGCCGATTTTTCATACGGCGCTTTCACCACTTCCTATGAGGTAGGTTCCACAGTAAAAGCTGCCACTTTGTTGATGGCGTATAAAGAAGGAGTCATTGAACCAGGCACGGTTTTAATTGACCAGCCAATCAAACTTGCAGGTACAAATCCGAAAAGTTCCATCTTCAACAGGGGAGGGGCAATTCGGATGAACGATTTAGCAGCGCTGGAACGCTCTTCAAACTCTTACATGTTCCAGGTTGCTTTGAAATTGAATGGTACCAGCTATCGATATAACATGGGATTGAGATTAAAAGAAGATACATTGCAAAGAATGAGAAACGGCTATGCCGAATTTGGATTAGGCGTTCCTACCGGGATTGATTTGCCAAACGAGGTGGCCGGCTATAAAGGAATATTGGATAGACCAGGTAAAATTTTGGACTTGGCCATCGGACAGTTTGATACCTATACCCCATTGCAACTGGCTCAATACATTTCGACAATCGCCAACGGAGGCTATCGTGTGCAGCCGCGGCTGTTAAAAGAAATCCATGAACCTTCCGCGGACGGAAAAACATTGGGTCCTCTTGTTGAAGAAATTCAGCCGAAAATCCTGAACCGGATTTCCAATTCGGAAAAAGAAATCAATCATGTTAAACAGGGGCTTCGGAGAGTGTATATCGGCAGCCAAGGTACAGCCCGCGCATATTTTGCCAACGCCCCTTACACTGCTGCCGGGAAAACCGGGACAGCGGAAACGCATTATACCGGTCCAATAAAAGAAAGAATCGGCACGTATACAATCAATGTGGCCCATGTGGGATTTGCACCGTTCGATCATCCGGAAGTGGCTTATGCCGTGGTGATTCCTTGGGCGACGACAGGCGATCGGTATATTAATCAAAACAGCAAAATTGCTCGAGAAATATTAGATAAATATTTTGAGTTGAAATATAAATACGCCAGCAGCAATATCAGCGATCAGGCAGTCAATAAACAAATTTTGCTTCCAACTTCGGAGGAAAAAATAGATGAAAACACAAAAGAGCAAACAGTAAATGAGTAGTGGCCGCAGTACATTGATACTGCGTTTTTTTTTTCTTTAAGAAGACCTTAAAGTAAAACACTATGGCTTTCTATTTTTGTTTCCAACCGTGGAAGAATGAAATCTTTACATTTTCTTAACAAACCGTTTATATGCCATCAATAAATGAACTTTATAGTGGACATTGTAAGATAACTTACTATAGAAGATGGGGGAAACATAGATGAAAAAGTGGAAGTATTTATCAATGACAGCATTACTTGGCTCCACATTGTTAATTGGAGCATGCGGAGGGGAAACAAGCGGAGAAGGGACAAACTCCGGGAATGGGATGGAACAGACGGAAAATGGGGAAGCCCAATTGACAGGTTCTGTGTCAGGGGACGGTTCATCCACAGTTGCTCCGATTACTGAGGCTTTAGTCGAAGAATACAAGGCTGTACAGCCGAATGTACAAGTTTCCGTTGGGGTTTCCGGAACCGGCGGGGGATTTGAAAAATTCATTGCCGGAGAAACGGATTTCTCCAACGCTTCAAGAGAAATGAAGGAAGAGGAGGCAAGGGCTCTGGAGGAAGCCGGCATCGAATTTACAAAATTCGAAATCGCTTATGATGGCATTACAGTTGTCGTCAATGCGGAAAATGATTGGGCGAAGAATTTAACCATCGAACAATTAAAAGAAATTTGGATTGAAGATGGAAAAGCGAAAAAATGGTCGGATATTGATCCATCCTGGCCGGATGAAGAAATCGTTTATTATGCACCCGGAACAGATTCAGGAACATTCGACTATTTCGATGAAGTCGTTTTAGAAGGGGAAGATTTGGTCCGCTCTGCGCAATTATCGGAAGATGACAATGTGATTGTGCAAGGAGTCGCTTCCGATCCATACGCAATTGGCTTTTTTGGATATGCGTACTACCTGGAAAACAAAGACCGATTAAAAGCTGTGAAGGTAAACGGGGTGGAACCGACAAGGGAAGCCATAGAAAAAGGGGAGTATACTCCGCTTTCCCGACCGTTATTCGTATTTGTAAACAATGCAAAAATCAAGGACAGCGAAGCCTTTTATGATTTCATGAAATTTTTGTTGGAAAACGCGGGGGATATGGCTGAAGCTGTCGGGTATATCCGTTTGCCGGAAGAAAAATACGAAGAAGGTCTGAAAAAGTTGGATGCAATCAAATAAATTGTTGAATGTGCGGGGAGACCAGCCTCCTCGTTTTCTTCATCGGGAAGGGAGTTGACATGAATGGCTCAAGATATTGGGAGAGTACATGTGATCCGGCATTTGATAGAGAAATCCCGGGACAGAAAGATCAAAAAAATGATAGAGAAGATGATGCCAATCCTCTTAGTGCTCGCGGCGTCAGTATGTATCGCAACAACATTCGGCATTTTGTTTACGCTTGTTTTTGAGACTTTTGAATTTTTTCAAAGAGTATCCATTATTGAGTATTTCTTCGGAACAGAATGGTATCCCTTTTCAAGCGGCAACCCTTCCTTTGGGGTATTGCCGTTGATCATGGGAACTTTAAAAGTAACGATCATTGCAATGATTGTAGCCGTACCATTCGGTTTAGCCGTGGCAATTTATTTAAGTGAGTATGCATCCGGGAGGACAAGAAAATTTATCAAACCGGTTTTGGAAATATTGGCAGGTGTGCCGACAATCGTTTACGGTTTTTTTGCTTTGACTTTTGTCACTCCGATTTTGCAAATATTCATTCCATCCCTGAAATTATTCAACGCCATTAGTCCGGGAATTGTGGTGGGAATGATGATTTTGCCCAGCATCATTTCATTATCCGAAGACGCCATGAATGCCGTGCCAAACGCCATTCGGGAAGGCGCTCTTGCGCTGGGGGCGACAAAGCTGGAGGTTGCTTTAAAAGTCGTTCTTCCCGCAGCGTTTTCCGGAATCATTGCCTCCATTGTATTGGCGATTTCCAGGGCAATCGGAGAAACGATGATTGTAACTCTTGCCGGCGGCGCAATGCCAAGTTTTGATTTCAGTGTTACCGGATCGATTCAAACAATGACCGCCTATATTGTTCAAGTATCTTCGGGGGACGCCGGTTACGGTACAGTGATTTATTATTCGATGTACGCCGTCGGATTTACATTGTTTATATTCACTTTGCTGATGAATTTCATTGCCCATAAGATTTCGAAACGCTTCAGGGAGGAGTATTAACCGGATGAAATATATGGATGAAACGGCCGTATTAAAACAAATAAAGTCCCGCATCAGAAAAAATAACATTTGGAAAAGCGTTTTTTTCATCGCAACCATTTTAGCGTTGCTCGCACTGGCCATGTTGATTGGAAGAATTATTTCCCAAGGTGCAAGCTTCATAGATTGGGATTTTTTCACTAATTTCAGCTCCCGTTTCCCGGAAAAAGCCGGAATTAAGGCGGCTTTAGTCGGGTCGATTTATCTGATGTTGGTCGTGGCGCCGACATCCGTCATCCTTGGTGTGGCAACCGCCGTTTATTTGGAAGAGTATGCGAAGAAGAATCGTTTCAATGATTTCATACGCGCAAATATTTCCAACCTGGCCGGTGTGCCATCCGTTGTCTTTGGGCTTTTAGGCCTGACAATTTTTGTCCGGATGCTGGGTTTAGGGAAAAGTATATTGGCAGCGGGATTGACGATGAGTCTATTAATTTTGCCGGTGATTATTGTGGCCGCCCAAGAGGCGATTCGCACAGTCCCGAAAGAGCAGCGGGAAGCTTCCTACGCGATGGGGGCCACGAAATGGCAAACAGTCTTCTGTGTCGTGTTGCCTGCAGCCCTGCCCGGAATCCTGACAGGAAGCATCTTGGCTTTATCCAGGGCCATTGGGGAGACTGCTCCGCTGGCCGTCATGGGTATTCCGGTAATTATACATTTCTTGCCAGATGGATTGTTGAGCGAGTTTACCGCTTTGCCGATGCAAATCTATGATTGGGCAAAAAGGCCGCAGGAAGCGTTCCAATCCGTTGCGGCCGCGGGGATTATCGTCTTAATGATCATCCTTGTGTTGATGAACTCTGTTGCGGTGATGATCCGAAATAAATTCCAAAAACGATATTAAGGATGTGTGAAAATGGTTCAAACAATGAGTAATGGTGAATTAAAAATCGTAACTGTTGCCGAAAGGAATCCATATGGACTTAAAGAACCGCGGGCAAAAAAGAAAACATCTGTTTTCTCGGCGAGGAATTTTCAACTTTGGTATGGGGAACACCATGTGTTAAAAGATATCCAGTTAGATGTGAAGGAAAATGAAGTGACGGCCATCATCGGACCATCCGGATGCGGCAAATCCACATTTATTAAATCATTGAACCGCATGGTGGAACTTGTACCATCCGTGAAAACGAATGGCGAAATTATATATCGAGGACGCAATATTTTTGACGCCGATTTTGCTGTGGAGGAACTTCGCACAAAAGTGGGCATGGTTTTCCAAAAACCTAATCCATTTCCGAAATCCATTTACGATAATGTGGCATATGGGCCAAGAATCCATGGAATAAAAAATAAAAAACTGCTGGATGAGATTGTGGAAAAGTCTTTGAGAGGCGCGGCCATTTGGGACGAAGTGAAGGACCGGCTAAACGATCATGCATATCGTCTTTCCGGGGGGCAGCAGCAGCGGCTTTGCATCGCGCGGTGCTTGGCGATTGAACCGGACGTGATTTTAATGGACGAACCGACTTCCGCCCTGGATCCCATTTCGACATTAAAAGTGGAGGAACTCATACTGGAATTAAAGAAACAGTTTTCTATCATAATAGTGACCCATAATATGCAGCAAGCCGCCCGCATCTCGGAAAAAACCGCCTTTTTCCTAAATGGGGAAGTGGTGGAATTTGACCGCACAGATAAAATATTCTCGACTCCCCGCGACAAACGTACGGAAGATTATATTTCCGGACGCTTCGGCTGATGAAGGAAGAGGGGTTCATGAGCATTCGGGATAGGTTTGAATATGAATTGGAATCGTAACCTTATGGCACAGAAATTTGTATATAAATGCCTTTTTCATAGGTTTTTATTGAATTATCAAAAAGTTTATAATAAAATAATTTCAACCATATACGGAAGCAATGATGAAAAAGAGTAGCATGATGGATTTGCTGAAGAGAGCTAGCGGCTGGTGCGAGCTAGTGCAAACCATGATGTGAATGGGCTTTCTAGCTCCGGCGCTGAACTTTCAGTAGGCGTCGGCGTATGGTTGACGTTACAAACCTAAAGTGGACATAAGCATGTCTTATGTCAATAAAGGTGGTACCACGGCTCCCCGTCCTTTGCTGTTCGGGGAGCCTTTTTATTAGATTAGCTTAGAACAGAAGAGTTGAGAGGAGATAGTGGAGATGGCAGTGAAGACAGTGAATTATGCAATGAAAACATTACAGGGGGATATGATTACACCGATTTCTGCTTTTCTCAGTATTGCAGGAAAAAACAAAGTGTTGTTTGAATCTGCTGCAAAACATGAGGAAAGCGGCAGATATTCCTTTATCGCATCGAATCCGATTGCCGAATTGATCGGGGACAACAAAGGTTATTTGTTTAAGAAAGAAGGAAGGGAAGAGAAGGGGGAAGGAACAGTTTTCCAAAAATTAAGGGAGCTTCTTCCTGCTTCCAAGGAATCATTTCCATTTCCTTTCTTTGGTGGAGCCATCGGTTATTTCAGTTATGATACGGCTTTTTATCATGAGAATATTGGTGAAACATTGCCGGATGAATTAAATATGCCGGATGTTCATCTGATGTTTTACGATCGTTTTATCGTCATCGATCATTTATTGCAAAAAGTCACTATCGCATCCATTGACTTGTTTTCGGAGGGCAAAACTGAGGAAGAGCTGGAGGAGTCCATCCGCGAAATTGAAGAACAGTTGAAAAAAGGCTCTACCCTTGTAGACGTGGAACAAACCAAGATCGAATTTCGCCCATCCATCGAAAAAAGCACATTTATCCAAATGGTGGAAAAAGCCAAAAAATATATTGAACGTGGAGATATATTCCAAGTCGTTCCATCCCAACGGTTTACAGCCGATTTTGAAGGGAATCCCTTTTCCCTATACCGCAGTTTGAGAACGTCCAATCCTTCGCCTTATATGTATTATTTGGAGTTTGACGATTGTGCCATTTTAGGTACATCTCCGGAAAGTTTAGTGAAAGTCAAAGACGGAATCATTAAAACGAACCCGATTGCCGGTACGAAACCCCGGGGAAAAACGAAGGAAGAAGATGAAAGACTGGAGAACATCCTCTTGAATGATGAAAAAGAGCTGGCGGAACATCGCATGCTGGTCGATTTGGCCAGAAACGATCTTGGCCGGGTATCGAAAATTGGCACGGTCAAAGTATCCAAATATATGGTAATCGAACGGTACAAATATGTAATGCATATCGTTTCGGAAGTTGCAGGAGAACTGAGGGATGATTTGCATGTGGTCGATGTCATCACAAGCTGTCTGCCGGCCGGGACGGTTTCCGGCGCCCCGAAAATCCGGGCGATGCAAATCATCAATGAATTGGAGCAGCAAAAGCGCGGGGTTTATGCTGGAGCCATTGGCTATATTTCAACAAATGGCAATTTTGACTTGGCCATCGCCATCCGGACGATGATTGTCAAAGACGGAAAGGCATACGTCCAGGCCGGGGCGGGAATTGTATATGATTCCGTCCCTGAGTCCGAATACGAGGAAACCATCAATAAAATGAAGGCGTTGTTGGAGGTGGAACGATGATACTGCTGATTGACCATTACGATTCATTCACATACAATTTGTTTCAACAAATCGCCTCTCTCGGCAAAGAAGTGAAGGTTGTCCGTCATGATGAAATCACGATGGATGAAATTCGCCTGTTAAAGCCTGAAGCGATTGTGTTATCTCCAGGTCCTGGAAGGCCTGAAGACACTCCCCAAACGGTGAGTCTTGTGAAAGAACTTTACAAGGAAATCCCAATCCTTGGCGTTTGTTTGGGCCACCAAATCATCGGAGCCGCATTCGGCGGGGAAATAGTGCAGGCCAGCCGGATCATGCATGGAAAAACTTCCTTATTAAATTACGAACGAAAAGGATTGTTCAAAGAGTTTTCCGATGACGTTGAAGTAATGCGCTACCATTCATTGGTGATCGAACCTACAACATTGAGCGAAGAGTTTGAGATTGTTGCCACATCAAAAGACGACGGGGAAATTATGGCCATCCAACATAAACAATATCCTGTATACGGGGTGCAATTCCATCCGGAGTCGATTGGAACTCCTGAAGGAACAAAATTGATGGAAGTTTTTTTGGGAAGCGTATGACGCGAAAAAAGGGACGCATGCAGATGGCGTCCCATTCTTTTTTAAAAATATTAATTCCGGTTATGAAGGAAAAGTATGGCGGCCAATAGCAGCGATACAATAAGAAAGGCACTGATAAATGAGATGACACCGCCCCAGCCGAAGCTGGACCAGAACAGGCCTCCCGTTGTTCCGCCGACGCTGGAACCGAAATAATAGGCGAATAGGTACAAGGAGGAAGCCTGGGCTTTATTCATTTTGGCCCGGTGGCTGACCCATGAACTTGCGATGGAATGGGAACCGAAAAAACCAAAAGTGAAAACGACAATGCCAAGAATTTTGATGAACAAATTGACAGGCAGCGTCAATAAAGCCCCAGATAGCATGATCAGAATGCCGGAAAGCAGCACCTTTGGCCGCCCGAATCGATCAGACAAGCTGCCGAACCAGGCGGAGCTGAAAGTGCCGACCAGATAGACGATAAAAATCCAACCGACAATGGTTGTGCTCAGGTTGTACGGTTCGCCAATCAGTTTATAGCTGATGTAGTTGTATAATGTGACGAACCCGCCCATCAACGTGAAAGCGATGCCGAAAAGGCATAGGAGTCCCGGATCTTTTAAATGGGAAAACAATGATTTCGTCAAAGAAGCCAATCGCAATGGCTTCGGTTCAAAATGCCTGGATGCAGGAAGAGCCCATACAAAATAAATGCTGACAAGCAAGCTTAAAATCCCCAGAAAAAGCATGCCAACCTGCCAGGAAAAGAAATCGGTGATCGTTCCCATGATGATGCGCCCGCTCAAGCCTCCGACGGAATTTCCGCTGATATAAAGCCCCATGGCGATGCCGAGGCTGGAAGGAGCCATTTCCTCGCCCAAATAAGCCATGGCAATGGCAGGAATACCAGCAAACACAATCCCTTGGACGACCCTCAATAATAGAAGAATTTCAAAAGATGGGGAAAAAGCCAACGCAATGGTTAACAATGATGCGGCAAAGATGGAAAAGGTCATTAACCGTTTCCGTCCCCATGCTTCCGACAAAGAGCCGAATAAAATGAGGCTAAAGGAGAGGGCGACGGTGGCAGCGGATAATGACAGGCTGGCAACCGCCGGTGAAACCCGAAATTCCTCGGAAAATTGGGGAAAGACCGGCTGAGTAATATAAAGGTTGGCAAAGATGATAAATCCGGCGGCAAATAACGCCATATTGGCCAATCGGAATTCCCTTGTCCCTTTCTGGATATACAATGCATTTCGCCTCTTTTGATTTTGACTTTTTTTGAATGATGAATCTATGCGTCTATTATAACAAAAAGCCGATTTTGCAACTTCATTGTTTTCGGAAAATCAAGTTTGAAACCCGAAATATCATAATAATTTCATTCAGATGATTCGGGAGGTTCCATTTGCAAAAACTGAAATTTAAAAAATTGTTTAGCAAACTATTTCAAGAATTATTTGACAGGGGAAATTTGACAATCCGCCAGCTGGCGAAGAAAATTGCGGGTGCAAGAGGGCATCGCATTATTTTTGGTACTCCTGAGGAAATTGCTGACCAATTGGAAGAGTGGTTTCATCAAAATGCTTGCGACGGTTATAATTTATTATTCCAGTATTATCCTACTTTGTTTGAAGAATTTGTGGATCTTGTTATTCCGATTTTGCAAGAACGAGGAGTATTCCGGAAGGATTACGAAGGTTCCACATTACGTGAACATTTGGGGCTGGAAAAAACTCCATTTAGGGATTACGAAAAAATATTAAATCGATGACAATGATGTGGTCCCGATCAGGCAGAGGAAAAACTTCTGCCTGAAATCGGGGATTTTTACCGTAATCAATTTCCAAAAATTTTTGAAGGATTAATTGGATGAATCCGATTTTCCCGTTATTAAATTTGCGATTTCATCGACCGACATGGAAGAATTGACCTCGTATTGGCCAATTTGAATGGAACGGGCATATTCCGGCTGCGCCAAAAAAAGTTCCATCTCGACGGCATTTTGAATAATCCCCATATCTTTTAATTTTTTTGCTATTTCATAAGGGGTTTGGCCGGAATATATATATAATATGCCTTCTTTCACTTGTTTTTTCCCGGATGAATCGGCAGTATTTCGATGTTCAGAAGTTTCATCTTTTGTTGAGGCTTGGTTTTCATATTGCTTTAGTTGCCGCTTTGCTTCCTTCAATTGCAATTCCAATTGTTCAATTTTTTCTTCGTATTTGTCCGTTGAGACTTCCGTGCCGGAAAAGTAATCCAGTCCAGTATACATGATGCCGCTCAGGATGAGGGCCATTCCGAATCCATGCAGTGTCGATCTTTTCATCGTCGGCCTCCCTGTTGAAGAATGTGAAGCACCTGTTCTTTTGTCAATGTGGACATTTTACATATTTCTTCCACGGTACAGCCTTGTTTGTTCAGCTCAATCACTTGCTGGACCAATATTTGATTCACCGGTTTCGCTTGTGAAGTTTTCCGGAAATCTGCAGAATTTTTTGCGGGCTTCACTTTGAAGGAAGAATCCAGCAATAATTCTTCCTCCACCGCTTTTAGTCTCCGCTTGATGCCGTTCATTTCTTGGTAAAATTGAATGGACAAGTCTTCGACATCCTGTTCCAATTTTTTTGATGTATCCTTCAGGAAAAAGGATGCAATAACGCAAAGAATGCCAATAACGATCAGGATTGTTGATAGTGCCACAATCTTTCCTCCGAACTCAAGATTTTCCGTTATTTTACCATAAGGAATTTATTTAACATAATAAATGACGCTAGATTTTTTCTCAATTTATGTTATAATGACTTAGTCGTATAAATCATGCAATCAATAAATTTTCATGATATGATGTAAAGTGGGAGGGTTAAATCATGCGCGTAAACATTACTTTAGCTTGTACAGAATGCGGAGAACGCAATTATATTACTACAAAAAATAAACGCAACAATCCGGAGCGTCTTGAACTAAAAAAATATTGCTCTCGCGATAAAAAAGTTACTCTTCATCGCGAAACAAAATAATTTTTTTGCCAAAACCATTGCCGGTTTTGGCTTTTTATGTATATGTAAAGGATTGATGGTGTTTGAACAAAAAAGAATGGCGGCATAAAATAAAATCCGCCCTGCAGGAATTGTCCAAAGAAGAACATCATATATTCTCTACGATGATTAAAAATCGTTTGCTGAAACAACCTTTCCTCAAAGATTGCCAGACCATTGCCATTACGATATCAAAGCCGCCCGAGGTTGATACCTATGGGATTATCGAGGAATTATGGGGAATGGAAAAAAGGGTCGTTGTGCCGAAATGCAATCCGACATTGCGCACGATGGATTTTTATGAAATTTTGAGTTTTTCCCAACTTGAAACGGTTTATATGGATTTGAAAGAACCGATCCCTTCGGAAACCGTTTACGTATCCCCCGAAGAGATCGATATGGTGATTGTGCCGGGAATTGTCTTCGATCATAAAGGGTATCGGATCGGCTATGGCGGCGGTTATTATGATCGATATTTGTCCGGCTATAAAGGGCGCCTTGTCTCCCTTGCTTTCCATTTGCAGCTTGTTGACGAATTGCCGTATGAGGCTCATGATATTCCGGTCGATGTCATAATTACGGAAAAGGCTTCTATCAATTGCGCAGAAAATCGGAGGGGATAACGAAATGAAAAACATTTTGGATATTCGAAACCTGTTGAAGAGATATGGTTCTTTTATTTATACCGGTGACCGATTAGGAGATTTGATGATGATGGAAGATGAAATCCGCGAATTATATAAATCCCAATTGTTGGATCCCAAGGAATTTCAATCCGCCTTGTTGATTATCCGAAATGAAATGAAGATGGAAGAAGAGCGAAAAATGAATGCAAACAAGCGATAATTGGAAATAAACAATGAATTATTGTTTGACTCCTTTATCCAAAAGATATAGACTTGTATAGTCCAATCGGCGACAGTGGAGAACCACTGTTTTCTTTTTGGGAACTTTTTTGTAAAAAATACGTAAATATTTATGGGTGATTGTAAATGAAAGGTAATATATAATTTTCATAACATCATATTTCCGTTTCTATGATTCTTTCGATTGATTAATATAAAAAAAAGGATTAAGATATATTTTGTTTAAATGGAACATATGTAGTATATGTGAATTTGTTGTGGTTATGTAAACCATTTTTAAGGGGGATATAAGATGAAGTCGTGGAAATGGCCGAAACAGTCAATATTAATAATAGCCATTGTAGCCACATGGATTAAGACTGCAATCGTTTATCGAACCAGCTTTGAATTTGACCTGGAAAATGGAATGCAAGAGTTCATATTATTCATAAATCCGCTCAGCTTTTTGCTTTTCGCTTATGGTCTATCGTTATTTTTTAAAACGGAAAAAGCCCGGAATCGTTGGATTATCTTCACCAGCATTTTGCTAAGCATCGTTTTGTATGCCAATGTTGCATTTTATCGGTTCTTCAACGATTTCATTACACTACCTGTACTGTTCCAAACAAGCAACTTTGGAGAGTTGGGAACATCTGTAGCTGAAATTATCGGCTTCAAAGATCTTTTATATTTTGCAGATGTATTCATCATTCTTTTTGCTGTCAAATTTATACCGAAGTTCAGAAATTCATACAGCGTCCGGAAGGAAGTTCGCCGCGCCTATTTCGTCCTGGCTTTGGCGGTGCTGTTCTTGAATCTGGGGCTTGCTGAAATACAGCGTCCGCAATTGTTGACACGCAGTTTCGACCGCGAATTACTTGTGAAAAATATCGGTACTTATAATTACCATTTATATGATTTATATATTCAATCCAAATCATCCGCACAGCGCGCCCTTGCCGATGGCAGTGAATTGGTGGAAGTTGACAACTATGTGAAAGCCAACCAGGCGGCTGTCAATAAAGAAATGTTCGGCAAATATAAAGGCCGCAACCTGATTGTCATCCAATTGGAGTCATTGCAAAACTTTGTATTGCAAAATGATATGAACGGTTATGAAGTGACGCCATTCCTGAACTCTTTAATTCACGATAAAGATACTTATTACTTCAGCAATTTCTATCATCAAACAGGGCTCGGCAAAACGAGTGATGCGGAATTCATTCTGGAAAACTCTCTTTTTGGATTGGACCGTGGAGCAGTATTCTTTACCCATAGCGGGAATACGTTCAATTCCATGGCTGAAAAATTAGGGAAAAACGGATATTTCACGGGTGTCATGCATGCGAACAATAAATCTTTCTGGAACCGGGATATGATGTATCAATCATTAAAAATGCAAAAATTCTTTGATATCACTTATTATGATGTCAACGATGAAAACTCGGTAAACTGGGGATTAAAAGACATTCCGTTCTTTGAGCAGTCAGCGGACTTAATGACCGAATTGCCTCAACCGTTCTATGTGCGCATGATTACATTAACAAACCACTTCCCGTTCACTTTGGATGAAGAGGATAAAATGATTCCTGAATATAATTCAAATTCGGGTACGTTGAACCGTTATTTCCAAACTGTTCGGTACATGGACGAAGCGTTGAGGGTCTTCTTTGAGGAATTAAAAGAAAAAGGCTTATATGATAATTCCATCATTGTCATGTACGGCGACCATTACGGCATTTCCGAAAACCATAACAAAGCAATGGCGCAGTATTTAGGCAAAGATGAAATTACACCATATGATACAGCCCTATTGCAATCTGTTCCTTTATTCATTCATATTCCGGGTTCAGGCGATGGGCATGTCATTGATAAAGTCGGAGGTCAAATGGATTTAAGACCGACAATTCTTCACTTGTTGGGAATCGATACATCAAACGACATGCAATTGGGTGCCGATTTGTTCTCCGACGAGCATGAAGACTTTGTCATATTCCGTGACGGACGATTTGTGACAGATCAATATGTTTATGCGGATGAAACATGTTTCGACCGCAAGACAGGGGAAAAAGTGGATATTCAAGGATGCAAGCCATATATTGAGCGTGCACAGAAAGAACTCGGATATTCTGATAAAATCATCAACGGCGACTTGTTGCGGTTCTATGACGAGGATACGGGAAACTTGATACAAAACTCGGTTAAATAAAACAACCCGGCTACATGCCGGGTTGTTTTTTGATTATTTAGATTAGAAATTTAAAATTTATCATTAAAAAACGGGATACATTTGAATGTATCCCGTTTTTTATACTTTCATTAGATTGCTGGAGGATAGCCTTGGTGATAAATTGTCATGAATACAAACCAACCAAAAACTATGCCAGCTGCTAGTCCAAAAATAATAGCGAGAACATTTTTTTCTTTAATTGCGCGGAACGCTGCAACTAATGAAAGAATAGCAATTAATCCGAAAAATACCATTAATAAGTTCATGAAAAAAATTACACTCCTTTCGACATCCAACCAGTATGTCGTAAACAATGTTCCCTCTCTATTTTATAGCAACGGTCATCAAATGTCGAGGTATAAAAGTGACGTTTATATGAACAACGCAATTTCTTCGGAAAAAAGACATAAAGCATTTTATGAATGTTCATTTCTTCCAATCCATTGTATAATACGCTAGAGGTGATGAATTTGTTGGATGTAAAAATTTTAAGTGTCGGACCTATCCAGGCCAATTGCTACATCGTAAGCAATAAAGCGAAGGAATGCATCATTTTTGACCCGGGCGAAGAAGGGCAAAGAATCATATCAACCGTTGAAAAAGAGCGGTTGAAGCCGCTAGCCGTCTTTTTAACCCACGCCCATTTTGACCATATCGGCGCGGTGGACGAAGTGAGAAACGCTTTTCATATTCCCGTTTATATTCATAAAGAAGAAGAGGACTGGTTGTTGGATCCGAGTAAAAACGGATCCGGAAAATTTGCCGATCTTCCAACCATCCGTTTACAGCCTGCCGATTCCATTATTGACCGCGAACAAGAATTTGAAATTGGCGGCATGAAATTTCAGGCAGTATTTACACCCGGACATTCGCCGGGAAGCATTTCCTACATCTTTAAAGAAGACGGTTTCGCGATTGTGGGCGATACCCTGTTTCAGGGAAGCATCGGCCGGACAGACCTGCTCGGCGGATCCATGGATATTCTTTTAAAGTCCATTCATGAAAAATTGCTTGTGCTGCCTGATGATTTTATTATTTATCCGGGCCACGGCCCTTATACAACACCCGCTTATGAAATGGAAATGAATCCGTTTTTGCATGGGTTTTAATATTTTAGAAAAATAAAAAAAGCATCGGGCGAAACCGATGCTTTTTATTATTATCATCAATTATTAATGTCCTGCACCAGGTACGTGGATAAAGGTTGCATAATAAGTAAAACCTGCAAAGAATATTGTTAAATATGCTCCAAAAATGTACATATACATGCGTTCTGAAAGGTTTAAGAAGCCCAATAATAAGAATAATACCGAATTACCTACGAATAATAGCGAAACCTCGATCATATCACCAAGGTAGAACATAACGGCAAAAATACCTGTCCAGAATGCCAAAACCTTGTACATATTAGCCATGTCGATTCCCTCCTTTTTGTAACGACACAATAATTACAATGTTTATTATAAATGATAGTTGACAATATTGTAAACTGAATACTTTGATAGATTTGTGACAAACAAGTGTAATATTTCACAGAGCGACATTCGGAACATCGATTTCATATTTGCAAAATTCGCAATCATGAATCATGCTTTCAAACTGGACAAAGCTGTTCTCTTCAAACAATGCATCGATTTGTCCTTTGATGTATGATTGATGCAAATCACAGATGATGTCGCTATGTTCTGCAATTTGGCTTCTAAAAGGACAATTATAAATCGTCAAAATTACTTTTTTTCCTTTTTCTGTATCGACAACTTTCGGAATGTAGCCGATAAGCAAAGCGGCTTCGGACAAGATTTCAAGTTTTTCTTCAAAATTGATTGGGGAGTTCATTTTTGCCAACCGGTTCCGCATTTCTTTGAAGCCGTCTTCATAACTGATTTTTTTTGCTTTTTCCAACGCTTCCGGCCCTAATTCATAGACAAGTTCTATGGCCCATTTAATCAAATGTTTATCTTCGCGTTTCGGAAAGCTTAATTCGACTCCTTGTTCGGATACTTTATAAATGCGCCCCGGTCTTCCGCCTTTTCCTGATTTCAAGAAGTCGGCCGTAATGAGATTGATTTCGGCAAGTTTCGTCAAATGCAGTCTGGCCACATTTGGATGGATTTTAAATTTATCCGCAATATCTTGCACAGTGAATGTTTTTTTCTGCTGCAACATGTATTCATATATTTGAAAACGCGTTTCGTCCGCCAAAGTGCTCGTAATTTTTAATGGATGCAACATTCTGTTATCCCACCCTTAGTAATATTCTGCTATTACAATTGTATCTTTATTTTTAATGAAATGATAGTGAAAATGCATAAATAATCCGCAAGTATAGAAAAATATTCAAAATTTGTAATAAAAATTGTCAAATTCTTTTCGCAAAAGTAGTTTTCTGTGAAATGAAAATTTTCAGAAAAAGTCTTTTCGAATTGCGAATTTCGTTTTATACTATTACTTAAATCAGCGGTCACAAATTATGGGGAGAGGTGATAGTGCTTGAATGTGGAGTCTGTCATCGAGACGAAATCGACCCAGCTGCTCCTGAAGGCTCTGCATTTTGGTGCCAGCGATATTTATATCGAACCGGCGCCGAAACAATACAACATACAATTCCGTAAATACGGAAAGCTGTTTCCTGCCGGTCATTTCCCCATTGATTTAGGCGACCGAATCATTTCGTATTTCAAATTCAAATCTTCTTTGGATATCAGTGAGAAGCGGAAACCGCAAAGCGGTTCCTTTGAAGAAAAGCTTTCGGATTATTTGTACGCCTTCCGAGTTTCCACTTTGCCTTCCGTCTTTAAACGTGAAAGCCTCGTTATTCGCATATTTCTTCAGAATGCCTCATTTCCGATTACCTCTTTAAGTTATTATCCGCAATCAGCCGAAAAGTTATTACGATTAGTTTCAAAAGGACAAGGACTTATTCTGCTATGTGGCGCAACCGGTTCAGGGAAAACCACCACTTTGTATTCATTGATGAACTACTGCAGTGAAACGTTGGCGCGGCATGTCATTTCGCTGGAAGATCCCGTGGAAAGCAGCCAGTCCCACATTCTTCAAGTCCAGGTGAATGAACGTGCCGGAATCACATATGCAAGCGGTTTAAAAGCGATTTTAAGACATTCCCCGGATGTCATCATGATCGGGGAAATCCGGGACGAAGAAACGGCGGAAATTGCCGTCAGCGCGGCGCTTTCGGGGCATTTGGTGCTGTCGACAATTCATGCAAAAAACTCGGTGAACTGCTTGTACCGTCTGATGGATTTAAATATTTCCATTGAAGAGATAAGACAGGCGGTGATCGGGATTGTTGCCCAGTGTTTAATCCATTTGAGGGAACTTGACAGCCGTAAAGCCCTTTATGAAATTTTGGCGGAAGATTCTTTGGAGATGGCCATCAAATTCACAATGGAAGGAAAGGAGTACCGTCTGCCTATTGAGGAAACGTTGGAATACCAAAGGGCTTTTATTGAATCGGGAGAGCATCATGTTTCAACGAATCGATAAAAGGACCGTTGCCGCCCTTATTAGCGACAAAAACAAAAGGATGCGGGATGTGCCTTCGTTTTTGAAAAGGACGAGCGATTTATTAAAAGAAGGATATACTTTTCCGGAAGCGCTGTTCATGCTGCTCCCTTATCATGCCGAAAAGGCGGAACTATGGGGCGTACGGATCCAGCAGCAATTCAACAGCGGTTCATCCGTTGCGGATATATTGCAACAGTTTTCCATACCCAGACATTTTCTTTTGCTGACCAAAATCGCGGAAGAAAAGGGTGGGTTGGCGGATACTTTGCAGTACATCAGCGAACAAATGAGATTTCAGGAGGACATGCGAAAAAAATTCATAAAACTTCTCATCTATCCGGTTTTTCTAATTGCCATCCTGGCAACGGTTTTTGTTCTATTCCGGAACTACTTCCTGCCAAATATGCAGCAAATTGCCGTATCTGCCGATTCGCAAAGGATTGCCAGCCTGAAGCTGGCCATGGTATTACTGCATTTTCCCGATTTTCTTATCGGCTTCCTTATCCTTTCCATACTTCTTTTATTTTCAATCATCCATTTTATAAGAAAAAAAGATATCGCCGATCAATTGAAGATTATTTTGAAAACGCCCGTTGCCAATTCTTTTTACAAATTGAACATCACAAGACAATTTTCCCGTCTGCTTGGAAGTTTGCTGGTATCGGGCGTATCCCTCCAACATGCACTGACGATATTGGAAGAACAGAAATTGAGCCCCCATTTGTCTTATATCGCTTCTTTGCTAAGAGAAAGGGTGATTTTTGGAGATTCGTTGTCGGATGCGGTGAACATCCTTCAATTATTTACTCCAAAGTTTGACGAGTTTATCAGGCACGGGGAGAAAAGCGGCTATCTTGGCCGTGAAATGCTGATTTTCAGCGATCTGCTCAATGAACGGATCCATTCAATGCTGAAAATTTGCCTGTCAGCCATCCAGCCTTTCTTCTTTATTTTGATCGCCATTTGCATTGTTGCTGCTTATTTGAGCATGCTGCTTCCGGTATACGACTTAATCGAAATTCTGTAAAAGGAGTGGTGCCGATGAGAAATCAAAAAGGTTTTACGCTGATTGAGATGTTGATTGTTCTGTTTATTATTTCCATCTTGATTCTGATTACGGTCCCTAATGTGACAAAACATATGAATTCCATCGACGATAAAGGATGCGAAGCCTATATAAAAATGGTTCAAGGCCAGGTGGAATCTTACAGAATTGACCATAAAACGGTGCCTACTTTGACTCAATTGATTAATGAAGGTTATTTAAAAGAAAATATGGATAAATGTCCAAACG
Organism: Ureibacillus terrenus; assembly: GCF_006569205.1. GTDB lineage: Bacteria > Bacillota > Bacilli > Bacillales_A > Planococcaceae > Ureibacillus > Ureibacillus terrenus. Next base: position 150,059 of record NZ_VIGD01000001.1, on the reverse strand, counting down.
GAAAAGGGATTGCCATTCAGACGGACGGCACCGTGACTATCATCAATAATTAAGGGGAGGGAGAAATGAAAAATGAAAAAGGATTCACTTTATTGGAAATGTTGTTGGTGCTGATGATTGTATTATTGATCGGAAGCGTCAGCTCAACTTTTTCAATCAAAATGACGGAGAAAATGCTGGTGGACCAATTTTTTCACCAATTAAAATTGGACATTCAGATGGCGCAAATGTGGGCGATGGAACATCAAAAGAGCTGTTTTGTTTCATTCTCGTCCTCAAACACTTATAAGGTCCACCATCAGCTGGATGAAGTGATATTGGAAAGGAAACTGCCTGACACGATATCGATCGATCCCGACAGCAATTTATTGACCCTTCGCATCGGTGCGGATGGATCGGTTGACAATTTTGGGACCATTACTTTCCAAACCGGTTTGGGAACAAAATATATTATTGTCAATATCGATAAGGGAAGAATCCGTTATGTGGAATGAAAAAGGGGTTTCCATGATTGAATCGATGCTGACAGTATCCGTCATTTTCGTTTTGGTCAGTTTTATTCCCGCCGTTTTCCAGCTTAAGTCTTCCCTCCACAATCAAATGCTTGAATTGCATGCTTCCCAGGCGGCCTATGAAGGGGTGCGCATCGCAAAAACGACCGGGAATACGGAAGGGAGGATATGGATTGATGACGTGGAATATACCTGGCATTTACAAAACGATACAATTTGCGTCCAATACAATCATTTGGATGAGGAACGATTAAAATGCGTCAATGCCGACGGGGAGTCCAAAACAATCAAAAAGGCTTTACATTGATTGAAGCGCTGCTTCAATTGCTCGTTTTCGGGCTGTTCGTCCAAATGGTGCTCGCTTTTTATTTCCTGATTCAGCAATGGAACCAGGTTTTTTTTACTGATGAACATATCAAATGGGAAATGTTTATCCAAGATTTTCAGCAATATTTAACGGGTGTGGAAGAACTTTATACGGCCGGGGACTCACTATATATTGAAGAGTCCCCGACAAAAATCATAAAAGTAAATAAAATTTCGGATGTTATCCGGCTCCAGATAAATGACCGCGGATATGTACCGCTTTTGATCGGCATCCGGAATGCAAAGTTTTCCGTGTCGGATGATCGTGTAACAATAAAAGTGGAATTTTTAAACGGAATGGAAAAGGAGAGGACGTTGTTTGTTCAATATGCTGAAGAATGAAAAAGGCATCATGTATCCCATTGCAATCCTGCTGCTGTTTTTTATTCTCTCCATCGTGATATTTTATAGCTCATCCTATTTAACTCAATTTTCGATCATTAATTCATTGGAAAACGTCAATGTTCGTGCTACGATAAACTTATTGAATAGATAAATGGAGAGTTTGAGCTTTAGAAAGGTGTCTTGAAATGAATAAAATATATTTGGTAGGGTTCATGGGATGCGGCAAAAGTGCGGTTGGCCGCCAATTGAGCTATGCTTTGCGTCTGCCCTTTTATGATATGGATAAAGAGATTGTCAAACAACAAGGCATGTCGATTCCAGAAATTTTTGAAAAATATGGGGAGGAACATTTCCGGAATTTAGAAACGGAATTTCTGAAAAATTTCCGGGATGAGGCATGTATCATCTCGACAGGCGGAGGGGCAGCGATGAGGCAGGAAAACCGGGAAATCATGAGACGGACAGGCCTGGTCTTTTTTCTGGATGCCCCTTTTGAGGATATTTACAAAAGAATCAAAAATGATGCAAATCGGCCAATTGCACAACGCTCGACTAAAAAAGAGCTGGAAAGACTATATTATTATAGAAGGAAATTTTATAAGCGGGCAGCCCATATCCGGGTGTTTACGCGCAATCGGAACATACGGCAAATCGTAAATTATATTGTATTCCAAGTGAACCGCTTGAAAGGCGAATGAAAAAAATATTTTTTTAATAAAACGTTCGCTTTTTTATCACTTTTTTAAAAAAAGGTTGCCATTCAATACGTTCAATGTTAGGATATTGGCAAAGATGTGTATTTTGGAAAAATTTCATAATGTGCGGATGATTGTGCGGGGAGAGAACGTGTTATACGTCGCCGAAGGAGCAAGTAGCGGAGAGCTATGAATCTCTCAGGCAAAAAGACTCGTACGGGACGCAACTCTGGAGAGCGCTGATTTTCAGCCACCCAAGGGGAAAGCCGGCTATTTTGCTTAGCTGGTGTAACTTTCAGGTGCAAGGACAGAGAATTCCCTGAACAGGGGGGATTTTCTGTCCTTTTTACCTATTATTGCTTAATCACTCAAGGGAGGTTTAACGATGGGAGAATTAAAGAGGACACCATTATTTGGAGAGTATGCGAAATACGGGGCAAAAACCATCGATTTTGGCGGGTGGGAATTGCCGGTTCAATTTTCATCCATCAAAGAAGAACATGAAGCGGTCAGAAAACGGGCCGGACTTTTTGACGTATCCCACATGGGGGAGATTTTGGTGGAAGGGGAGAATGCCCAGAAATATCTTCAGAAATTATTGACCAATGATATTTCAAAAATCCCGGACGGTGGCGCACAATATAATCTGATGTGCTATGAAAATGGTGGTGTGGTTGACGATTTAATCGTTTATAATCTCGGCAACAGCCGGTATTTGCTTGTGGTGAATGCCGCCAATATTGAAAAGGATGTCGAATGGCTGAAAAAACATGCTGAAGGTGATGTCGCCATCACCAATCAATCAGATCAATATGCCATGATCGCTCTTCAAGGACCCCTATCCGAAAAAATATTGCAATCATTGACAGAGGAAAATTTATCAGAAATCAAACCTTTCCATTTTAAAGCGTCCGTGGAGATTGGGGGCTATCCGGTTTTACTTTCCCGGAGCGGATATACCGGAGAAGACGGTTTCGAATTGTATGGAGAGCCTGATGCCATCGTTTCCTTGTGGAATAAAATTTTGGAGGCAGGAAAAGGAGACGGCCTCATTCCATGCGGCCTGGGGGCACGGGATACGCTGCGCTTCGAAGCCTGCCTGCCGCTTTATGGACAAGAATTGTCCGAATCGATTACTCCATTGGAAGCGGGTCTCGGCTTTGCGGTAAAGCTTCAAAAAGAATCGGATTTTATCGGAAAAGAGGCCCTCATAAAACAGAAAGAAGAAGGGCTTCAAAGAAAGCTTGTCGGCATTGAGATGATCGACAAGGGAATTCCCCGCCACGGCTATAAAGTTTTTAAAGGCGACCAGGAAATTGGCGTTGTTACTACAGGAACCCAAGTTCCTTCTACAAAACGGAATCTGGGTTTGGCATTATTGGACATCCAATATACGGATCTTGGAACTGAAGTGGATGTGGAAATCCGGAAGAAGAAGGTAAAAGCCCAAGTGGTGCCGAAACCTTTTTATAAACGGGAAAAATAATACATGGAGGTCAAACAATGAAGCATCGATATCTTCCAATGACGGAACAGGACAAAAAAGAAATGCTCGAAACAATCGGAGTGGAAAGCATTGACGATTTATTTGCGGATATACCGGAGAAGGTCCGCTTTAAAGGGCTATACAACATTAAAGAGGCCGTTTCCGAGTCCGAATTATTGAAAGAATTGCAAGAACTTGCTGATAAAAATACAAATACAGAAAAAGCCGTTTCGTTTCTTGGTGCAGGAGTTTACAACCACTATAAACCTGCAATCGTGGATCACGTCATTTCCCGTTCAGAATTTTATACGGCATATACTCCTTATCAGCCGGAAATTTCCCAGGGCGAATTGCAGGCCATTTTCGAGTTCCAAACAATGATTGCGGAATTGACAGGATTGGATTTGGCAAACTCATCCATGTATGACGGCGGTACGGCTCTTGCAGAAGCGGGGATGCTTGCGGCAGGTTCAACTAGACGCAAGAAACTGCTTATATCCGAAGCCATTCATCCGGAATACCGTGAAGTCGTAAAAACCTACGCTTATGGCCAATCCATCGAAGTCGTGGATATTCCAATAAAAGACGGAGTAACCGATATTGAAGCGTTACAAGGGCTGATTGATGAACAAACCGCTGCAGTCATGGTCCAATATCCGAACTTCTTTGGACAAATTGAGGATATTAAAAAAATCGGCGAATTGGCCCATGAGGCGAAAGGATTGTTCATCGTTTCGGCGAATCCGTTGGCGCTTGGCATTTTAACGCCACCTGGAAAACTTGGCGCGGACATCACGGTTGGAGATGTCCAGCCATTCGGCATTCCGGAAAGCTTTGGAGGACCTCACTGCGGATATTTCGCCACAACTTCCAAATTAATGCGCAAGGTGCCTGGACGCCTTGTCGGCCAAACGGTGGACCAGGATGGACGGCGCGGATTCGTGTTGACATTGCAAGCCCGCGAACAGCATATTCGCCGCGAAAAAGCGACTTCCAACATCTGCTCCAATCAGGCTCTGCTTGCCCTGGCCGCTTCTGTCGCCATGACCGCCTTGGGCAAACGCGGTATCCAGGAAATGGCAAAGCAAAATATCATCAAAACCCGCTATGCCAAAAACGCTTTTGAGAAAGCCGGTTTTACGGTGCCATTCCAGGGCGCCCACTTTAACGAGATTGTTGTGAAAGTCAACAAGCCGGTCAGCGAAATCAATCAAAAACTGCTGGAAAAAGGCATTATCGGCGGCTACGATTTGGGCCGGGATTATCCGCAGCTTGAAAACCATGTATTGATTGCCGTAACGGAATTGCGTACAAAAGAAGAAATTGACCAACTTGTGCAAGAAATGGGGGCTTACAATGCATAACGGAAATCAACCGCTCATTTTTGAATTGTCGAAAGAGGGCCGCATCGGCTACAGCTTGCCGGAATTGGATGTGCCGGAGGTCGAATTATCGGAATTGATTCCGGAAGAATATTTGCGGAAAGAACCTGCGGAATTGCCGGAAGTTTCGGAATTGGATATTATGCGCCACTACACTGCCTTGTCCCGCCGCAATCACGGGGTGGATTCCGGATTTTATCCGTTGGGCTCTTGTACGATGAAATATAATCCGAAAATTAACGAAGAAGTTGCACGCTTCTCCGGATTCGCCAACATCCATCCATTGCAGGATGAATCGACGGTGCAAGGTGCAATGGAATTGATGTATGAACTTCAAACGGCCTTAAAAGAAATTACGGGCATGGATGAGGTGACGCTCCAGCCTGCTGCCGGCGCCCACGGTGAATGGACGGCGCTCATGATGATCCGGGCATATCATGAAGCTAACGGGGAAGGGCATCGGAATAAAGTCATCGTTCCGGATTCTGCCCACGGAACAAACCCGGCCAGTGCGGCTGTTGCAGGATTTGAGATCGTAACAGTGAAATCGGACGAAAACGGTTTGGTCGATTTGGAAGATTTGCGCCGGGTCGTTGGAAATGATACAGCGGCACTGATGCTTACAAACCCAAATACCCTAGGTTTATTTGAAGAACATATTGTCGAAATCGCCGAAATCGTCCATAGTGTAGGCGGCAAAGTATATTATGACGGTGCCAACTTAAATGCGGTGATGTCCAAAGCGCGTCCTGGAGACATGGGATTTGACTGCGTACACTTAAATCTGCACAAAACCTTTACCGGTCCGCACGGCGGAGGAGGTCCAGGCTCCGGTCCTGTCGGCGTAAAAAAAGACCTGATTCCATTCCTGCCGAAACCGGTACTTGTGAAAAAAGAGGACGGCACTTTCCATTTTGACTACGACCGTCCGCAATCCATCGGCCGCGTAAAACCGTTCTATGGGAACTTTGGCATCAATGTGCGTGCTTATGCATACATTCGATCCATGGGTCCTGAGGGCTTAAAACTTGTGACGGAATATGCGGTATTAAATGCCAATTACATGATGAGAAGGCTGGCGCCATATTATGATTTGCCTTATGACCGCCATTGCAAACATGAGTTTGTCTTGTCCGGCCGCCGTCAGAAAAAACTGGGCGTCCGTACATTGGATATTGCAAAACGGCTTCTTGACTTCGGCTACCATCCACCGACTATTTACTTCCCGTTAATTGTGGAAGAGGGCATGATGATCGAGCCGACGGAAACAGAATCGAAGGAGACTTTGGACGCTTTCTGTGATGCGCTAATCCAAATCGCGAAAGAAGCGGAAGAAAATCCTTCCATTGTACAAGAAGCGCCTCATACAACGGTGGTAAGCCGTTTGGATGAAACGCTCGCTGCAAGACGTCCGGTTTTGCGCTACCAAAAACAATAAAAATAAAAATATCCATGAGCCAAGCTCATGGATATTTTTGTTTTTGAAAATGAAATGGCTTTTTATTATCAGCGGGCTAAACATGAAAATTAATTTTTTGTTTTAATTTTTCCTGTCCAAGTTTTAAATCCGCCCTGCAGCTGATAAATTTGGTTGTAGCCTTTTTTCTTCAAAAAAAGGGCTGCGCGGGAACTTCTTGTCATATTTTGGCAATATAAATATACCGGAAGATCCGGACGGATTTCTTTATAGCGGTAACGCAATTGGGAAAAAGGAATATTGCGCGCCCCCAAAATATGACCGGATTCAAATTCCTTCGCTTCTCGCACATCGATCAACTGAGCTTTCCGGTAGCCTTTAATGAATTCTTCTTGGGTTAAATTTGTGACAGCTTTTTTCAATCGGAAGGAACTGATGATTACGTAGATAATGATAAGGCCTAGAATGATTGCAATCGTATATAATACTGTCGCCACTTCAAAATATCTCCTTTCTATTTACATAGAACATTATAAATAAGAAACTTGCATAATGCTAGGAATTTCTTCGGGGTCAAGGGATCATCGTTTTTTAATTTTTCAACTTTATTTTCAATTAGATGGTGTTTTATTTGAATAATTAAGAACGTATGTTCTATAATAAATTATATAGGTGTTCCGTCCGGAATGTTGTATATTTGAAAAAATTGTGAATAGGATAGAAAGTTTCATTTTTTTGTCGATAAAATGACAGAGAAACAGAAGATGTTCGGATGAAAAGCATGGAATATTTTCTTAAGTTTTATGCATAAATGTTTTTCTCGGAATTCAACTCAATCTTAAAATAGAAAATATCTAATAAGAAGAAAATTTTGTACTGCATTTTTTTATTTTTGCACGGGGGTTATAAATCGCAAGGCTTATGAGAGACGTAAAAACATAAAAGGGCGTTTTATGTAACATTTTGCGAAGATTGTTGCCGGAATGCCGATTCGGCGAAATTCATGAAAAAAGACGCAACATTTTGTCGCTTTCCCAACCAGTGCGCGCTTAAATCATTTGCCAAACTGCGCTTCCTTTTGCCCGGGCTTTTGTATGTCCTTGTATTCCTAATAACATCCAATAAATTGGTTGTATCCCGCTTTTTTATTTAGGATTTATGAAGAAAAATAAGAAAGTAGCATTCGTTCATTCAGTTTGATACAATGAGTAAGTTGTGAGGTGGGATTGGAATGAAAACGAAATGGTATTTTATCAATTCAGGGCCATGCAGCCCCTCCTATAATATGGCATTGGACGAAGCGTTGCTTGAATTCCACAGCAAAGGGGAAATCCCTCCGGTGATTCGGTTCTATCAATGGAATCCACCGACTCTTTCCATCGGGTATTTCCAAAGAGCCCATCGGGATATCGATTTTCAAGCTTTGAAAGCGCAAAATATCGGATTTGTCCGGAGACCGACTGGCGGCAGGGCCGTATTGCATGATAGCGAATTGACATACAGCATTATCGTGACGGAACAATATCCAAATTTGCCGGAATCGGTGACCGAAGCTTATCGCTTTTTAAGCGAGGGTTTATTGAAAGGATTCCATCATTTAGGATTGGATGCGTATTTCAGTGTTCCGGATACGGAAGAAAAACAGGAAATATTGAAAAAGCCGAAAAGTGCGGTTTGCTTTGATGCCCCAAGCTGGTATGAGCTTGTTGTAGAAGGGAAAAAAGTGGCCGGAAGTGCGCAAACGCGCCAAAAGGGAGTTGTGTTGCAGCACGGGGCAATCCTTTTGGATCTTGATGAGGACAAGCTGTTATCTTTATTCAAATTCCCTTCGGAGGAAGCGAAACAAAAAATGCGGGAGCAGCTGCCTGAACGGGCTGTTGCCATTAACCGTTTGACAGACCGGCGGATTACCATTGAAGAATGTATTGAAGCCTTCAAAAAAGGTTTCGAGGAAGCCCTTCAAATTGAGTTGGTGCCATATGAATTGACAGAAGAACAAGAGCGGCTGGTAAAACGTTTAGAAGAAGAAAAATATGCAAATGATGAGTGGAATTTTAGAAGATAAAGATAAAAAATCGATTACTAAAATTGTGATTAAAATTTAATATTTAGCTGCAAAGCTAGAATTTTCTATGTTTCATAGATTTTAAAAAAAGTCAACCCCTTGAATCCTTTTAGTTTATGAGGTAATCTTTTCTAAGTAAAACAACAATATATTGTGTATCTATAAATCAGTAGGTACAATATATTGTGTTTCGAACGATAAATAATGGGTAAATACTAGAATAATGATATATGGGCAAAGGGAGGCTGGCAGATGGTAGTGGTAGAGAAAACGTATTCGACCACCCTCATCGATCAATTAAACAAAGATATTGAGGAATTTCCGCAAGTACATCCGATTACACCGGATATGCATATAACGCATAAAGGTGTTTCGAGACTGGTCATGATTGACCGGTATTCATTTAAAGATACGGAAAAGAAAACGTTAAAACCCAGCGATTTTGTTGTATTAACAATCAAAGAAGACCCGAAATTCCCAGCCCGTGGTTTAGGATATATCCAATCAATCAACTGGGAAGAAAATAAAGCGGAAATATTGATTGAAGAAGAGTACCGAAATGTGCTCGATGATCCGGAAGAACAAGAGACGGGCATCATTGTAAAATCCCTTGACGTGGTTGAAAAACCGCTTGAAATTTTTTATGAACAAATCGCAAAACGGAACGCGACCGGTTTGGCCGCTGTCGAGAAAACGGAAGAGAAGCGCAAAGAATGGTTCCAAAAGTTTTATGAACAATTGGCTTCTTTAAAATTTGTGCCAGCTGGACGAGTTCTTTACGGAGCAGGATCCGGAAAACAAGTGACATATTTTAACTGCTATGTGATGCCTTTCGTTCCTGACAGCCGTGAAGGAATCAGCGAACACCGCAAAAAAGTAATGGAAATCATGAGCCGGGGCGGCGGGGTTGGTACGAACGGTTCCACGTTAAGACCGCGCAACACGCTTGCAAGAGGGGTCAATGGAAGATCCAGCGGTTCTGTATCGTGGCTTGATGATATTGCGAAATTGACCCATCTTGTGGAACAGGGAGGATCGAGACGCGGTGCCCAAATGATCATGCTCGCCGATTGGCATCCGGATATTGTGGAATTCATCATTTCCAAGATGCAGAACCCGCGCATTTTGCGTTATTTGATTGAAAATATGGAAGATGAATCCATCATTCGTCATGCAAAAGAAAAATTGAAATTTACTCCTTTAACTCCTCTTGAAGAAGCAATGTACCAAGGAATCGTCAATTATAAAAACATTCCTGGTTTAGGCGGATTCAGCGAGGCGGTCATCAAAGAAGCGGAAGCGAAATTGCGCGATGGCGGAACATACAGCGTGCACAATCCGGATTTCTTAACAGGAGCGAACATCTCGGTTACGATTACAAATGAATTTATGGAAGCGGTGGAAAAAGATGAAGAATATCCGCTTCGTTTTCCGGATGTGGAAACTTATACTCCGGAAGAAATGGCCATTTACAATGAAAAATGGCACAAAATCGGCGATGTGAGAGAGTGGGAAGCTCTCGGCTACCGGGTTCGCACTTACCGGAAAATCCGCGCGAGGGAGCTTTGGAAACTCATCAACATTTGTGCGACTTACGCAGCTGAGCCTGGAATTTTCTTCATTGACAATGCAAACGAAATGACAAATGCCCGGGCTTATGGCCAAAAAGTCGTTGCAACAAATCCATGCGGTGAACAGCCTCTAGCGCCATATTCCGTATGTAACTTGGCGGCCATCAATCTGGCAAATTTTGCTTTAAAAGATAAAAAGACGGTGGATTTCGAGGCATTAAAGGAAACAGTCCGTATAGGCGTCCGCATGCAAGACAATGTCATTGATGCAACACCGTATTTCCTTGAAGAAAACCGAAAGCAGGCCCTTGGAGAGCGTCGCATCGGCCTTGGAGTAATGGGATTGGCTGATTTATTGATTTACTGTGAAAAAGAATATGGTTCAAAAGAAGGAAATGAACTTGTGGATAAAGTGTTCGAAACGATTGCAACAACCGCTTATGAAACTTCCATTGAACTGGCAAAAGAACGTGGCAGCTTCCCATTCTTGGTAGGAGAGACGGAAGAAGAAACAAAACGTTTGCGCGAAGCCTTCATTAATACGGGCTACATGAAACGTATGCCTGAACATATTCGTCAAGGGGTATTGAAATACGGAATACGGAATTCCCATTTGCTTACTGTTGCGCCAACCGGATCAACGGGTACAATGGTGGGAGTTTCTACAGGATTGGAACCATACTTCTCCTTCACATATTATCGTTCCGGCCGCTTAGGAAAATTCATTGAAGTGAAAGCGGATATTGTTCAAGAATATTTGAGAGAACATCCGGAAGCGGATGAAAACAATCTGCCTTCTTGGTTTGTAACGGCGATGGATTTAACGCCGGAAGCCCACGCGGATGTACAATGCATCATCCAACGCTGGGTAGATTCGTCCATTTCGAAAACCGTAAACGCTCCAAAAGGATATACGGTAGAACAGGTACAAAAAGTGTATGAACGCCTGTATAAAGGCGGAGCGAAAGGCGGAACGGTTTATGTTGATGGCAGCCGCGATTCGCAAGTATTGACATTAAAAGCTGAAATGACCCATGAAGAACAATTATCCTTTGAAGAGCTGGAAGAAGAAAAGGTGGAAAAACCGGTCGTTCTGGTAGAAACGATTGCACCGCTTCAACAAACCAATGTGAATATCGGTTCGGAAGTGGGCGATACATGTCCTGTCTGCCGCCAAGGTACGGTGGAAGAAATCGGCGGATGCAACACTTGCACGGTTTGCGGCGCCCAATTGAAATGCGGATTGTAATAGCATAAAGAATTAAAAAAATAAATTATAATCCCCCTTTAGATTGTCTAAAGGGGGATTTTTGTACAAAAAACCTATTATTGGGCTACCGGCCGGTTCTATTGAAATGTTATGACAACACACAGGCACCCTCCCGAGATGCGATGCGGGAGGCGTTTGTTTTAAGGAAGTTTAAAGAATTTTCATTTGATTTTCTTTCCAATAAAAGATTTTTTATGTTAAAACTAGTTTACAAGGGAGGAAATAATAATGAAAAATTATAAAGAAATCGAACGGCGATTGCTCGAGTTTTTATCGAAAGAACAAGTGACGACCAATGAAACGGTTCGGCAGCTCCATGGTCAAGATGAGTCCTATCATGCACCTGCTTTGCCGGATATCGTGGTATTTCCTCATACGGCGGAAGAAGTGAGCAAGATTTTGAAAATTGCCAATGAATACGAAGTGCCTGTAACCCCGTTTGGGGCGGGTTCGAGTTTGGAAGGACATGTGATTCCATATGAAGGCGGCATTTCCATTGATTTCAACGAAATGAACAAAATTCTTGAAATCGATCCGGAGAGCTTCATTGTCCGGGTGCAGCCGGGGGTTCGGCGTTTGCAGCTAAATAAAGAATTGAAAAAGTATGGCCTGTTTTTCTCCGTAGATCCCGGTGCGGATGCAACGTTGGGCGGAATGGCGGCAACGAATGCCAGCGGGACAACGGCCGTAAAATATGGGGTCATGCGGGACCAGGTGCTGGATTTGGAAGTGGTGTTGGCAAACGGAGACATCATCCATACAGGAAGCAAAGCGAGAAAATCCTCGTCCGGCCTGCATTTAAATGGTTTGTTTGTGGGATCGGAAGGCACTTTGGGATGCATTACGGAACTTACGTTAAAAGTATACGGCATCCCTGAGTTCGAAGTGTCTGGACGGGCAGTGTTCAAATCCACACATGACGCGGTCCGGGCGGTGACAGCACTAAAACAGGCAGGGATACCGATTGGACGGGTCGAGTTTGTCGATGCGGAATCCATTCATGTCGTGAATAAATACAGCGAAACCGATTATGCAGAGGCTCCTACGTTATTTTTAGAGTTCCAAGGAAATGAAGCGGGACTGCAAAGCGACATAGAGTTTGCCACGGAAGTGTTAAAAGATTTTGATTGCGAAGATATTCAATTCGAAAAAGATACGGCTGCACGCAATACCCTTTGGCATGCGCGGCATCATTTGGCTTATGCATACAAACATGCCTTTCCTGGACGCAAGCTGATGACGACGGACGTTTGTGTGCCGATCAGTGAGCTCGCAAACAGCATCGATTACGCCCGTTCTCTATTAAAAGAGCTGAAAATTCATGGCGGTCTATTGGGACATGTGGGCGATGGCAACTATCATGCATGCATTATGATCGATCTGTCAAATGAAGATGAAGTGGACCGGGCGAAGCGCTTCAATGAATTGATTGTAACGGATGCCATCAAGCGGGGCGGTACATGTACAGGAGAGCATGGTGTTGGAGTCGGCAAAAAAATATACCAGGAAATGGAACATAAAAATGCCTTGCAAGTGATGCGCGCCATCAAACAGGCGCTCGACCCGAAAGGCATTTTGAACCCCGGAAAACTTCTATGATTATTCATTTATCTAAAATCGGATATTTTGGCTTAATGAAAAGGCTTAGAAGCGGAGGAATTTCAGCTTCTAAGCCTTTTTGTCAATCATGATGAAGACGCAATGCGATTTCCGGATTTTTTTCGATTTCATGCAGTTTTTTGAAGGAAGCGATGGACACTTCCACCATTTGGTCATCCGGTTCTTTCGTTGTTAATAATTGCAGCCATAAACCGGGATAACCCATGAACCGCAGTACCGGCACATCCCTCAATGAATTCGTGAATTGCAAAACTTCATAAGAAACGCCCAATACAACGGGAATCAGCAGGATGCGGATCAATACTCGGAACCATAGCGGTTCTACAGGGAAAAGCAGATAAATGAACATTCCGATGATGACCGTAAACAGGATGAAGCTGGAACCGCAACGGTAATGCAATCTTGACTGCTTTTGGACATTTTCGACGGTTAATTCTAGACCTTGTTCATAACAATTTATCACTTTATGTTCTGCCCCATGATATTGAAACACCCTCCGAATAATAGGAGTCAGGGAAATAAGATATAAATAGGTAAGGAGCAGGATGAGTTTGATCCCCGTTTCCAAAAAGATTTGGGGATATTTTCCGGAAATCCATGGAGAAAAGAGCTCGGCAAGAAATACCGGAACCAGCGTAAAGACAAACTTTCCGAATAAAAAGGAAAGGATGCCGACAATGGCCACTCCAAAAATCATTTCAAGCTTTGACAGTTCTTGACCTTCCTGCTCCTCTCCTGGAGCGACATCATAACGTTCGCTGGAAAATTGCAAATGTTTGGAACCGATTCCCGCGGCTTCGATGATTGCTATATTTCCGCGGATGAATGGTACTTTTTTCAGCTTGTTCATCCATGGCTTCACTGTTTTTTTTGCATAATAATATTCTATCGATTGGTCGTTTCTTCGAATGGCAGAAACGGTATGTTCTTTTCCCCCGAACATAACCCCTTCCAGAATTGCCTGTCCTCCATATATAGGTGTTTGGCTCATAAATGTTGACACCACTCTCTGTGATTATTTTTCTACTAATTTTTTATTGTACTAAATTTTAAGCAAATGCACTACGTCAACGCATATGAAATTTTGCTGTTGGCAAAAATGTATAAAAAAAGGGGTGTGCAACATGCTGTATTTGGCGTTTGTGACAAGCATATTCGGTTCGATTCTCCTCACCGCCGGCTTAAAAATGTTATCTTGGTTCCATTTCATTCAATGGAATCCAATCGGTTTTTCAAAAAGGTACGAATTATTTGAAGGAAGTCATCCGTTTATCAGCTGGCTGTTTTTGGCTATATTAATTTTTATTGCGAATTTTATTCTTTATTTGTTGATGCAATATGTCCAAAATGTACCGCCGTTTATCACCTCCCTTGTGATTGGAGGGCTTTTTGCCATCGTTGCGGAATGGATCATTTACGATTTGCCGGCTGAAATTTATTCTTTCAAAAAATTATCCATTCCTTTTATCGTGACGGTTGTCATCGCTGCAAGATTCATCATTGAGACCGCTTCTTTCCATTATAAAGCTCAATTGGAACGAAATAGGTTGCCGTACAAGGAGACTGTGATAAAATAAAAGTGTTCATTTCTTCGACTTTTTTAAAGGAGAATCCATCATGAAGATATTGGTGTTAAATGGCCCCAATCTAAATCGGCTCGGAAAAAGGGAGCCGGAAATTTACGGGACAGAAACGTTGGAGGATGTCAAAGAACGATGCGCTGCTCTGGCAAAGGAATTTGATGCGGAAATTGAATTTAAGCAATCCAATCATGAAGGGCAATTGATCGATTGGATTCACGAAGCGGAAGATAAGGGCATCGATGGAATCGTTTTTAATCCAGGGGCTTATACTCATACAAGCATCGCATTGAGAGATGCCATTGCCAGTGTAAAAGTTCCGGTCATTGAAGTTCACATATCCAATATACATAAGAGGGAGGAATTTCGGCATAAATCTCTGCTTGCACCGGAGTGTGTCGGACAGATATGTGGACTTGGTACGTTCGGGTATGAATTGGCATTGCGCAAGTTTTTACAAGGATAAAGGAAGGAAACGTATATGAATAAACTTGACAAAGCGAGAAAAGAACTGGAAGATCGCCAAGTGGATGCCTTGCTGATTACAAATCCGTACAATCGCCGTTATATGACCGGCTTTACGGGAACTAGCGGAGCGGCAATGATATCCAAAAAAGATGCGGTATTCATTACGGATTTTCGATATACGGAGCAGGCGAAAAAACAAGTAAAAGATTTTCGCATTATTCAGCAAGAAAACTCCATACTAAAGGAAGTAGCGAAAATTGCCGATGAGTGGAAAATCCAATCATTGGGTTTTGAAAAAGATACGGTAACCTATGGAGAGTTTGAGACTTTACAAGAACTCTTGAAGGTGGATCTTGTACCATTATCCGGTGTAATTGAAAAAATTCGCTTGATTAAGACCGATGAAGAGATTAAGATTATAAAGGTTGCATGTGAAATTGCTGATGCCGCATTTTCCCACATTTTGAATTTTATTAAACCTGGTGTTACAGAACTTGAAGTGTCGAATGAGCTTGAATTTTTCATGCGCAAGCAAGGTGCAACGTCTTCATCCTTCGATACCATTGTCGCAAGCGGTCTACGAAGCGCTTTGCCTCACGGTGTTGCGACGGACAAAGTCATCGAAAAAGGCGATTTGGTCACGCTCGATTTCGGCGCCGTTTATAACGGATATGTTTCCGACATCACCCGTACAATCGCCGTTGGGCAGCCCAATGAAAAATTGATAGATATGTATAATGCGGTCCTGGAAGCGCAAATGTTGGCCCTTGAAAAAATAGGACCGGGGATGACGGGCATCGAAGCGGACAAAATTGCAAGAGATTATTTAACGGAAAAGGGTTATGGCGAGGCTTTCGGACATTCCACAGGCCACGGAATCGGTCTGGAAGTCCATGAAGGACCGAACTTATCTTTCCGTTCCAGTCATGTGCTCGAGCCTAACATGGTGGTTACGGTTGAGCCCGGGGTCTATTTGCCGGGAATCGGCGGAGTCCGCATTGAAGACGATATTGTCATCACTGAAGCGGGCAATGAAAGATTGACTCATTCGGCGAAAGAACTAATTATTCTATAATGATGGAGGAATATTCATGATTTCAGTGAACGATTTTCGTACAGGACTAACAATCATTGTAGATGGGGAATTATATCGGGTATTGGATTTCCAACACGTAAAACCTGGTAAAGGTTCTGCTTTCGTCCGTTCCAAATTGCGCAATTTGCGCAACGGAAACGTTGTAGAAAAAACATTCCGCGCAGGCGAAAAAGTGGAAAAAGCGATGATCGAAAACCGCAAAATGCAATATTTATACGCAAATGGTGACTCCCATGTCTTCATGGATTTGGAAACATATGAACAAATCGAATTGGATGCAAAACAAATTGAATATGAATTGAAATTCTTAAAAGAGAACATGGAAGTCTACATTATGACATATCAAGGAGAAATGCTCGGTGTTGAACTTCCAAACACCGTGGAATTGAAAGTGGTCGAAACGGAACCGGGCATCAAAGGTGATACTGCATCAGGCGGTTCTAAACCGGCGACATTGGAAACAGGCCTTGTCGTACAAGTGCCATTCTTCGTAAACGAAGGAGATATCTTAGTCATCAACACAGCTGACGGATCTTACGTTTCCCGCAAAAACTGATAGGAAATCGCACAAGTGGAAGGAAAAGTGGACGCTTATGGCGCGTCCACTTTTTTTATTGTCTTTTGGTCTATTTGATTGAACAAGCTCATATATTGCTTTCACAAGGAGGAGTCAAATGGAATTACAGGATGTATTAAGGGTGGCAGGAGTAGGACTAATCATAGCACTGTTGCATGTCTTTTTTGATCAGGTAGGGAAAAAAGAATTTACGTTCTATATATTTTTCATCGCATATTTATACATGGCTGCAGAACTGATCAGATTCTTACGGCTTTTTTTCGGCGAAATTATGCTATTTTTCCAATGGTTGACGAATTGACATATGACAATTTTGGTTTATGCCGTAATTCTACTACTGATTTTACTACTGATTAAAGAAGCGGTTCCAAAACTCTATTCGCTTATTGCCATCATTTTCTTTTTTATCCTATTGCATTTCCTCTTGTCGAAGTCTGTACTTCCATTAATTGGACAAATCCTGTCATATGTAAATTCGGTGCCATATGTTTCCCAGCTCGTCTATTCTGCTCTTTTTTATCAAATGGGCGTGTTCTTTAAGATGTTATTTGTCGAACAGGAGCAGGAGACGATGGGGGAATTTGTAATGTTTTCGGTCCGGATTGTGCTGCTCACTTATTGGGTGGGCGAATTGGCTAAAGTACTTTCAAGCTTTTCTTCAATTTTAGAGAAGCTTCAATAAGGGGCCTTCACAATGGATGAACTATTGAACATTTTTACCGATCCATTAAAAATTGCAGGCAGATCCATTCTACTTGTAGTCACTTACACCATTCTATTCCTGATTTTGGAAGCCTTTGTGCCTCAATTTAAAAAATGGGGAGACGCGTTATTTATCATCGTCCTCGTGTTGACACTTGGACAAACTGTGATGGATGCGTTCAGTTTAATGGGAGATATTGTGAATATTGCAAGCGACTTCTTTTTATCCATCACCCCCATCCTCATGTCCATCATTGTTGTTTTAAATGCGGTGTTTTCTTTCATTGCTTGGAGCCCAATTGTTTTGGCAATTTTTGAATTTTTGATCTTGCTATGCCAAAAAGTGCTGATACCGGGGATTGTCATTGCGCTGCTTCTTGATTTTTGTTCCAGGTTCATCCAGGAAATATCTTTTTCAAAAGCTTCGGATCTGATTCGGGGCACGGTCATGACATTGATCACGGCATCGCTTTTGTTGATGGTCGCCTTTTTATCCTTTGCGGGTGTCGCCTTTTTTACGGTGGATAAAGCGATTGCAAGCCCTGTGAAAAAAGTGATTGAACAAACCATTCCGATTGTCGGATCGCTCATTGTTGAAGGGTTTTCCATCTTCCAAAAATATCAATCGGCAGCCACGACCGTTGCTGGCTTCAGTGCAATGACCGCCTTTTGGATGGCCGCTTTTTATCCTGCCGGAAAGCTGTTGATCCATGCAATGACTTTTAAAATTCTGGCTGCCATTGTCGAACCCTTCAGCGGAGGAACCATCAGCGGCTTTTTGGATGATGTAGGGAAGTCTTTGCTTGTCCTATGCGCATCAGCCATTCTTTTGGGGATTGCTTTTGTATTCATTTGGCTGATTTTAATGATCATCTTGCAACTAGGGGTGGGAAAAAACTTTTGATCAAATTAATCGCCGTTATATTAATCGGAAAGTGTCTGCTGCTTTTAGCCGAGGAAAGTGAAATCGTGGTATATGTCAAACTGGCGACTCTATTAATCGTCATCACGGCTTTGTTAGATTTTCTAAAGCTGTAAAGCATAGAGCTTGTACTTCATTCATACAATGTTTTGAGAAGTTAGGGAAAGGGGGCCGCTGAGAACGTGAGGTGGAAAAGAAATGGACAAAGTTAAACATATTAATTATTCCAATCGCAATTTTCGCATTCATTGCTTACGTTTCAGTGACGGGCAATGCATCCAGCGAGCAATATGACACGCTTTCACCTGAAGGCAGACTTGAACAGGCTTTAAGTGAAATAGAAGGCGTTGGAAAAGTAAAGGTTTATTTTCATTACGACGAAACCCCTTCAAATGCGGAAGATAAGTTAAGCAACTATTTTCGTTCAAGCAACAACACAACCGTATCAGGATTGCTCATCGTTTCGGAAGGTGCAAAAGATCCCAAGGTTCAGATGCAGCTTCTTGAAACTGTAAGCAAAGTCATGCAAATGCCTGCTCATAGAATTATGATTGTACCGATGGAAAGTAAAGGAGATGAAAAATGAAGGTAAAAAGAAGAACAATTTGGCTTTTGACGCTGTTAAGCTTAGCTGCTGTCATTTCCGTTTATTATGTTTTTGAACCGAACCGTAATGTGGATTTAATGACAATCTTTACAGATGGCACCCTTGAAGAAACGACGTTAACAAATGTGGATGAAGAATTAAAAACGCCTACTGTATCATCCGAAAGTCATTTATTCGATGATTTGAGAATGGAGATTGCGAACGAACGCAGCCAATTGAAAGAGCAACTGACCCAAAAAATTGCCTCTGATGATTTAAGCGCGGAGGAAAAAAATAAAGCCTTTAATGAAATGAATAATCTGATTAAGAGAGAATCAGCGGAAGCAATGCTTGAAATGCTGATTGAATCTCTCGGCTATTCTGATGCGTTGGTGCATGTCAAAGATGACAAAGTGCAAGTGACAGTGTTATCCGACGAGCTCTCCAAAGCCCAGGCGAACGAAATTATCTATCTTGTCCGCCAGAAAATAGATGATGTTCAGGATGTCACAGTGAGCGTACAATCAAATTATTATTAATAGAAAATAGCGGATATGGAAGTAATGTTGTATAACAGAAGTCGAACAGTGCTTCGTTTACGTAACGAAAGCACTGTTTTTTGCTTATTTTATAGAAAAATTAAAAATATTGTTTCAAAATTTGTCGAAAGGATATAAAATGGATATTGTACTGAAAAAAAAAGAAGGGGTGTCTATTTTGTTTAAGGTACAAGAATTAAGAGAGATTATTAAACTGGTTGACTCATCTTCTATTGACGAATTTGTATATGAAGT
The DNA here is from genome assembly GCF_006569205.1 of Ureibacillus terrenus. Lineage (GTDB taxonomy): Bacteria > Bacillota > Bacilli > Bacillales_A > Planococcaceae > Ureibacillus > Ureibacillus terrenus. Next base: position 130,605 of record NZ_VIGD01000001.1, on the reverse strand, counting down.
AGATGGGGAAAAAATTAAATTGAAAAAACATAATAACGTGGTAACTGAAGTGGTTGCACCTAAAGTGCAAACTGTTGTACAACAAGCTCAGCCGCAAGCACAAGCTCAGCCGCAAGTACAACAACCAAAAGAAGAGCCAAAAGCTGAAGAAAAACCAAAAGTAGAAGCCAAAGCTGAAGAAAGCAAACCGGCTGCTCAAAAATCCAGCAATTTAGATGATCCTACTTTAGTAAAAATTACATCTCCAATGGTAGGAACATTCTACCGCGCACCATCTCCAGATTCACCTCCATACGTTCAAGTAGGTGACAAAGTAGAGCCAGATACAGTTGTTTGTATCGTAGAAGCAATGAAACTATTCAACGAAATCGAAGCCGAAGTAAAAGGTGAAATCGTTGAAATCCTAGTAGAAAACGAACAACTTGTTGAATTTGGTCAACCACTATTCCTAGTGAAACCTGCTGAGTAAGGGGTGCCTAAATGTTAAAAAAAGTATTGATTGCTAACCGCGGTGAGATTGCGGTTCGTGTAATTCGAGCTTGCAAGGAATTAGGAATCAAAACAGTTGCAGTTTATTCCGAAGCCGATCGCGATGCTTTGCACGTAAAACTTGCGGATGAAGCGTACTGCATCGGTCCAAAACTTTCTAAAGATTCTTATTTAAGTTTTCCGGCAATTTTAAGTGTTGCCGAAAAAACAGGTGCTGAGGGTATCCATCCGGGTTATGGATTCTTGGCGGAAAATGCAGATTTTGCTGAAGCATGCGAAAATGCCGGCATTAAATTTATCGGCCCTTCTTCCAAATCCATCCGCATCATGGGTATCAAAGACGTTGCCCGTGCAGAGATGCAAAAAGCCGGAGTGCCGCTCGTTCCTGGTACAGGCATTGTTCCTGATATTGAAACAGGTAAAAAATGGGCAGCTGAAATCGGCTATCCAGTCATCATCAAAGCGACTGCCGGTGGCGGCGGTAAAGGGATCCGGGTTGCACGAAATGAAGAAGAGCTCGTAAAAGGCATTGAAATTACACAAAAAGAAGCTCAAGCCGCATTCGGTAACCCTGGCGTATATTTGGAAAAATACATTGAGTTCTTCCGTCACTGCGAAATTCAAGTATTGGCGGACGCATACGGAAACGTAATCCATCTTGGAGAACGCGACTGTACGGTACAACGCCGCATGCAAAAACTAGTGGAAGAAGCTCCATCTCCAGCCCTTTCTCCGGAAAGACGCGCCGAGATGGGTGAAGCAGCTGTAAAAGCGGCAAAAGCTTGCGGATACGAAGGTGCCGGAACAATCGAATTTATTTACGATTATAATGAGGACAAGTTCTACTTCATGGAAATGAATACACGTATCCAAGTAGAACATCCGGTAACAGAAATGGTTACGGGAATTGACTTGGTTCAACAGCAATTAAAAATCGCATCCGGCGAAAAATTGACTATAAAACAAGAAGATATCAAATTAAATGGATGGGCAATTGAATGCCGCATCAACGCAGAAAACGCATATAAAAACTTCATGCCTTCTGCCGGAACGGTAGAAACTTACATTACACCTGGCGGACCTGGTGTACGCATTGACTCTGCGGTTTATCCTGGATACACAATTCCACCATACTATGATTCAATGGTGGCAAAATTGATTGTGCATGCGGATACTCGTGAAGAAGCGATTGCACGCATGAAACGCGCATTAAGCGAATTTGTTGTGGAAGGACCTGGTATCAACACGACAATTCCTTTCCACTTGGCATTAATGGATAACGAAGTGTTCAAATCAGGTAAATTCAATACGAAATTCCTTGAAGAGAACGATGTATTGAATATGAATAAAGAAACTGTAAAAAACTAAATTTGTCGGAGCCTTCTTTATGAAGGCTCTTTTTTGTTTTTCAAAAAATAAAGATAGTTTTTCGTTTTGGGACCCTTTAAACCTTTGTATTTTGTTTTTTCTTTTCGACGTTATATACTAAGTTCATCAGAAAGGAGTGGGAACATGCATCCAAAATTATCGGTCCTCGATTTGGCGCCCGTTTTGGAAGGAGAAACGCCTGCAGATGCTTTTCGCCATAGCAGGGATTTAATTCAGGCGGCGGAAAAGTTCGGCTATCATCGATATTGGGTGGCTGAACACCACAATATGGAAGGGATTGCCAGTTCGGCAACATCTGTACTGATTTGTTATTTAGCGGGCGCTACCAAAAAGATTCGGGTAGGGGCAGGGGGCATCATGCTTCCGAACCATGCACCGTTAATCATTGCCGAACAGTTCGGAACCTTGGAGTCCATGTATCCCGGTAGAATCGATTTGGGATTGGGACGCGCCCCAGGAACAGATTTGCTTACGGCAAGGGCTTTAAGACGGGATGAAGCGGGTGCTTATCAATTCGATCAATTGGTCGATGAATTAATGAGCTATTTTGATGATCAAGATAGGGCGGTGATTGCGGTGCCCGGAAAAGGCCTGAACATTCCGATCTGGCTTTTGGGCTCCAGTTTATACAGCGCAAGACTCGCCGGAGTTTTGGGACTGCCTTTCGCCTTTGCCAGCCATTTTGCCACGGATTTATTGGACGATGCACTCGATACATATCATCGGAATTTTAGGCCTTCCAATTCTTTAAAAACCCCATACGCCATGGTGGGGATTAATGTCTTTGTGGGAGATACCGATGAGGAAGGGGAATTTTTGGCAACAACCCTCTATCAGCAATTTTTGAGAATGATCAGGGGAAAGCGCGGGAAAACGCCGCCTCCAACAAATATGGAAAAATTGTGGACGGATGATGAGAAAAAGCAAGTTCTCCAAACATTGAAATTTACCTTTGCCGGCAACAAAGAAACTGTTTTCCGCCAAATCAGTGAGTTTTTATCACAACGAAGTAGACCCGTTAATGAACTCATCATTAACAGTCCCATTTATGATCAAGGAAAAAGACGTCATTCCTTTGAACTGCTCGCCAAAATCTTCAGAGAATCTCCGGACGATCTTTCATGAAATCTTTGTTTCAATACAGGAATGTATAAAATTTTGTATAATATATAAATAAATGTGTATTTCATTACCGACAGGTCTGAAAAGAGAGGATGAACAAAATGGCTGAAAAGTCAGTGCATGCATTTGTACAATCTGCTCCTTCCGGAAAAGAAGAACTTGGAAAAGTAGAGGTTGCTCCTGAAGTGATTGAAGTGATTGCGGGGATTGCAACAAACGAAGTGGAGGGCGTTGCTTCCACACGGGGGAATTTCGCATCCGGAGTGGCAGAACGTTTTGGCAAAAAAGTGCATTCCAAAGGCGTAAAAGCAACCATTACAGATGAAGGCGAAATCATCATTGATGTCTTTTGCTCAGTGAAATTCGGATATTCCATTCCGAAAGTGGCAAAAGATATTCAAGCAGCCATTCGCCAAGCCATCTATAACATGACCTCAATTGAAACGAGCGAGGTAAATGTCCACATTGTGGCAATCCAATTCGAAAATTCGGCAGCAGAAGAATAAGTCGAACAACATCAAATGGGATTTATTGCTCCCTTTTGATGTTTTTTTTTGCAAATTTTTCGCTTTAAATCGGGCAAAGGATTCCTTGATATATCAAAATGAAAAAAATATGGATTTTTTTATGCCGGCAACCATCATTCCATCCTCCGAAGAAATTTTTGAAGGAACAAAGGAATGGAAAGAATTCTGAAGAATAAAATAGATAGTCCCAATTAACATCCTTTAAGGAGTGACGCTGAATGGAGAAATATATTTTGGCTTTGGATCAGGGAACTACCAGCACCCGTGCCATTTTATTCGATAAAGATGGTGAAGTGGTCCATATTGCTCAAAAGGAATTTAAACAATATTTTCCGAATCCGGGATGGGTTGAACATGATGCGAATGAAATCTGGAGTTCGGTCTTATCGGTCATTGCCTCCGTATTAAATGAAAAAAACATCCAACCGGAGCAAATCGCTTCCATCGGCATTACCAATCAGCGGGAAACGACAGTGGTGTGGGATAAGAAAACAGGGAATCCCGTGTACAATGCCATCGTTTGGCAATCCAGACAAACTGCGGATATATGCGGGAAATTGAAGGAAGAAGGCCTTGAAGAACTGGTCAGAAACAAGACCGGCTTATTAATCGACCCTTACTTTTCAGGAACAAAAGTAAAGTGGATTTTGGATCATGTGGAAGGGGCAAGAGAAAAGGCGGAAAAAGGTGAGTTGCTGTTCGGCACGATCGACACATGGATCATTTGGAAATTGACGGACGGGGCAGTGCATGTAACGGACTATTCCAATGCGTCCAGAACATTAATGTATAATATTTATGATTTGAAGTGGGATGAGGAATTGCTTGAAATTTTGAATGTACCGAGGGCAATGCTTCCTGAAGTCCGGCCGTCTTCCGAAATCTACGGAGTGGTTTCCAGGAAGAATTTCTTTGGTACAGAAGTGCCGATTGCCGGCATTGCCGGGGATCAGCAGGCAGCCCTTTTCGGCCAGGCATGTTTTGCGCCAGGGATGGTGAAAAATACATATGGCACGGGCTGTTTTATGTTGATGAATACCGGGGAGAAGGCGGTCAAGTCCAAACATGGACTTTTGACAACCATCGCCTGGGGCATTGACGGCAAAGTGGAATATGCACTGGAAGGCAGCATCTTTGTAGCCGGATCCGCCATCCAGTGGCTGAGGGACGGGCTCCGGATGTTCCAGCATTCAAGCGAAAGCGAACATTATGCGGAAAAGGTCGATTCGACGGAAGGCGTTTATGTTGTTCCTGCGTTTGTTGGATTGGGGACCCCATATTGGGACAGCGATGTGCGAGGCGCCGTCTTTGGATTAACCCGTGGAACGACAAAAGAACATTTCATCAGGGCCACCCTTGAATCCTTGGCGTATCAAACAAAGGATGTATGCAGTGCCATGGAAACAGATTCAGGGATTCAATTAAAATCTTTGCGGGTCGATGGGGGAGTTGTAAAAAACAATTTTCTCATGCAATTTCAATCGGATATTTTAAATGTGCCTGTCGAACGCCCTTCGGTGAATGAAACAACGGCTTTGGGAGCCGCTTATTTGGCCGGAATCGCCGTCGGTTTCTGGAAAAATAAAGAGGAAATTGAAAAACATTGGAACTTGGATAGAAGATTTGAACCGAAGATGAGCGATGAGCAGAGGGAATCATTGTATCAGGGATGGAAGAAAGCTGTAAATGCGGCAAGAAGTTTTAAATAGATGCTTGTTGTGAATACCTCTCCTTCAACAGTTCAAACTAACAAAAAGCATGGTTGAAAGGAGAGAGCAGCAATGAAAAAACCGGTTCACGAACGCCTTGCAGAAAAAAACAATGGATTGACAAAGGCGCAGGAAGTGCTTTATAAAAAAGATTTTAAACAGGCGAAAGAAACAGCCAAAAATATTGAAAATGGAAAATAAATCGAATATATAGACCAGGAAGCTCCATTTGTCAAAAGGACGGATGGAGCTTCTTTCGTCTGGAAAGATGTTTTTTATTTCAATCCATTGAACCCCTTTTTTGATGAAATGTTATAATAGAAAATGTTGTAATGAAAAGAAATTGTGATTTGCTAATGTATTTTTTGCAAACAATAGTTATAATATGTACGAATGTTAGAAATGAAGGAGTCATTTTATGAAACGGCACGAAATTCGTGAAAAAGCGTTACAAGTTTTGTTTCAACTTGATAATACGGATTTGACATTGGAAGAAGCTATAGTCCATATTTTTGAAGATCAGGAGTTGGATCCGTTTTTTAAGAAGTTGGTATATGGAGTTGTTGAAAATCTTCAAGAAATTGATGAACAGCTTGCAGAGAAATTGGAAAATTGGTCATTGTACCGTTTGCCGAAAGTTGAACGGACGGTTTTACGTTTAGCTTTATATGAATTGCAATATATGGATGAAACCCCTGCTGCTGTGGTGTTGGATGAAGCCATTGAGCTGGCAAAAACTTATGGGGATGAAAAATCAGGGAAATTTGTGAATGGTGTGCTCTCGAAATTTGTTGAACAATAACTTTGACAATAAATAAAAGAGTATTGGAATTGAGGAGGAAAACTGATGGCTCAAATCATTAACGGAAAAGAAATAGGGGAAAAAATCCGAAAAGAAATCGCTGAAAAAGTAAAGGAATTAAAGGAGAAGGGAGTAACACCAGGGCTTGCGGTCATTTTGGTCGGCGATGATCCGGCTTCCCAAACTTATGTGCGCAACAAACATCGTTCCTGTGAAGCGATTGGAATTTATTCCGAAGTCATTAAATTGCCTGAAAGCACAACAGAGGAAGAACTCTTGGGGAAAATCCATCAATTGAATGAGCGCAAAGATATCCATGGCATTTTAGTGCAATTGCCGCTGCCAAAACATATCAATGAAGATCATGTGATTGCGGCGATTTCGCCTGAAAAAGATGTGGACGGCTTTTCGCCGGTCAGCGTGGGCAAAATGATGCTGGGACAAGACACATTCCTTCCATGCACTCCTTATGGCGTCATGAAATTATTGGAATACTCAGGAATTGAAATTGCAGGCAAACATGCCGTTGTCATCGGCCGCAGCCACATTGTCGGAAAACCGATGGGGCAACTCTTGTTGCAAAAAGATGCTACGGTTACATATACCCATTCCAAAACGAAAGATTTGCCATCCATTACAAAACAGGCGGATATTTTGGTTGCTGCCGTCGGACGCCCTAAATTCATCAAAAAAGAACATGTGAAACCTGGCGCCGTTGTCATCGATGTGGGCATCAACCGCGATGAAAATAATAAATTGGTGGGCGACGTGGATTTTGAAGAAGTAGAGCCGATCTGCTCCTATATAACACCGGTGCCTGGCGGAGTGGGACCAATGACCATTACGATGTTATTGTACAACACAGTAAAAGCGGCCGAAAAAACACTAGGCGACAAATAACGACGAAACATGTACAATAAATGTGGGGAAGCTGTTTTTCTAGAAAAACAGCTTTTCTAATGGGCTGATTCATTGTGTTATAACAGAATATCGAAGGAGAGATAGAGCTTGATGCCATCTTCCTATTTAACGGTGAAAGCATTAACAAAATATATTAAAAGAAAATTCGATGCAGATCCCCATTTAAGGGACGTTTATGTAAAAGGAGAGCTGTCGAACGTCAAAATTCATCCATCCGGCCATATCTATTTCACATTAAAAGACGATTCTGCGCGGATCAATGCATTGATGTTCCGCTCCCAGGCAAGTCAGCTGAAATTTAAACCGGAAGATGGCATGCAAGTGCTGATTCGCGGCGATGTCAATGTGTACGAAGCGCAAGGGTCTTATCAATTGTACGTGCTGACGATGGAGCCGGACGGAATCGGTAGCCTTTTCATCGCCTTTAACCAATTAAAAGAAAAACTATATAAAGAAGGTTTATTTGATCCAAACTATAAAAAACCGATTCCAAAATTTCCGAGAGTCATCGGTGTTTGTACGGCGACATCAGGAGCGGCAATCCGGGATATTTGTACCACCATCAAAAGAAGGTATCCTCTTGCTGAAATTATCATTTATCCGACCCTTGTCCAGGGAATCGGGGCAGCGGAATCGATTGTCAAAAACATCCGGCTGGCGAACAAGCACGGTTATGCGGACGTTTTGATTGTGGGGCGCGGCGGAGGCTCCATTGAAGATTTATGGGCATTTAATGAAGAGATGGTAGCCAGGGCGATTTTTGAAAGCCGGATTCCGATCATCAGTGCAGTCGGCCATGAAACCGATACCACCATTGCCGATTATGTTGCCGACCTTCGGGCACCGACACCGACTGCTGCAGCCGAGCTGGCAGTGCCAAACATCCAGGAACTATATCAACGCATTTTAACCTGTCAATCTCAAATGCATCATATCGTACGAAATCGTCTTATATATGAAAGAAATCGGCTGAACAAATTACAACAATCCTATCCGCTTTCAAAACCGGACCGGCTGTTCCGTCCGTTTGCCGAACGGCTGATCCAGGCAGATCTCGTCTTGCGAAGAGCCGGCCAAATGTATTTGATGAAAAAGAAAAATGAGTTGTCACAAATGGAAGGAGCACTGAAACTTTATTCGTCGCAAAATTCCATCGTTTATTATAAAAAACAAATCGAACACCTATCGGGTATGCTGACTCGTGCAGTTTTTCAATCATTGAACCGAAAAAAAGAACAGTATTTATTTACCATCCGCACCCTTCAGGCATTAAATCCGTTGTCCATAATGGAGAGAGGGTTCAGTGTCACTTACAAAGACGGAAGGGTCGTTAAATCGATCTCTCAATTAAAGAAAGACGATGATGTTTCAATACAATTCCATGATGGTATGGTAAAAGCAAAAGTGACGGAAATACGAAAAGAAGCTGGTGAAAATGATGACTAAACAGACGTTTGCGGAAGCAATGACGGAATTGGAGGAAATTGTCCGGAAGTTGGAACAGGGAGATGTTCCTTTGGAAGAAGCGATTGATTTATATAAAAGAGGAATGGAGTTATCAAAATTTTGCCACGAGAAGTTGCAGAGCGCTGAAGAACAGTTGATTTCCATTGTGAATGAAAATGGTGAGAAGAAGCCTTTTGAACCAACGAACGGAGAGGAACTATAAACGATGGCTGAACGATTGAAACAATTTATGAATGTACATCTGGATTTCATTAACCGGGAAATCGAGTATCAAGTGGAACGGCTTAATGCACCGCAAATTTTAAAAGAATCTATGTTATACTCATTAAAAGCAGGAGGAAAGCGCATACGCCCGCTGTTTGTTGTGGCGGTTTCAGAAATGTTCAACAACAAACAGAAAGAAGTGTACACGGTCGGTGCCGCTGTCGAAATGATTCATACCTATTCCCTTATCCATGATGATCTTCCCAGCATGGATAATGATGACCTAAGACGCGGTAAACCTACGAATCATGTCGTTTATGGAGAGGCGTTGGCGACCCTGGCCGGAGATGCTTTAAACACGTTGGCTTTCGGCGTCCTGGCCCGAATGGAAAATGTCTCTCCTGAAAAGAAGGTGGAGCTGATCAACTTATTGAGCATCGCAAGCGGTGCAGAAGGCATGGTCGGAGGACAAGTGTTGGATATCGACGGGGAAAAAAAGCGGTATAATTTGGCTGAATTGGAACAGGTCCATGTCCGCAAAACGGGCGCCATCCTCCGTTTCAGCATTGAAGCGGGCGCCGTTCTGGCCGATGCAACATCGGAAGCGCGCCGGGCGTTAATAGAATATGCCCGCCATATTGGGCTCGCCTTTCAAATTCAGGATGATATTCTTGATGTGGAAGGCACGTCCGACCAATTAGGGAAAACGGCAGGAAAAGATGAGGCAAGCAATAAAAACACATATCCTGCATTATTGACAATTGATGGCGCAAAACAAAAATTGGAGGAACATTATCAAAGCGCGCTGAAGGCGTTGGATAATTTATCGGAAGATACAACTCTTCTTAGGGAAATCGCAAATTATATCATTTCCCGAAATCATTAGACGGCCGAATGGATTGCTTTTGTCAGTGGATTTACCTTGTTATAATGAAATGACAACCTCAAAGCGAATAAACTGAAGAAAAGGTGTGTGAGAGATGGATTTAACGACAATTACTGGTCCATCCTTTTTAAAAAAACTCAATCGACAACAACTGGAGGAATTGGCTCAAGATATTCGGGATTTTTTGATTGAAAAATGCTCAAAAACCGGTGGACATATCGGACCGAATTTAGGTGTTGTGGAACTGACGATTGCGTTGCATCGGGCGTTCAACAGCCCTTTCGATAAAATCTTATGGGATGTAGGGCATCAAGCCTATGTCCACAAAATATTGACGGGCCGTGCCGCCCAATTTGATACGCTGCGGCAATATAAAGGTTTAAGCGGCTTTCCGAAACGGGCGGAAAGCATCCATGATGAATGGGAAACAGGACACAGCTCCACTTCTTTGTCTGCCGCGATGGGAATGGCCATAGCGCGGGACATTAAAAAGGAAAATCATTATATTGTACCGATTATTGGAGATGGCGCTTTAACAGGCGGAATGGCTTTGGAGGCTTTGAACCACATCGGCCATGAAAAAAGAAGAATGATTGTGATTTTAAATGACAATGAAATGTCCATCGCTCCGAATGTCGGGGCTTTGCACAATATTTTGGGAAGATTGAGAACGGCAAAAGAGTATTCAAAGGCAAAAGAAGAATTGGAGTCGATGATGAAACGGATCCCTGTTGTGGGCGGCAAGCTTGCCCAGGCTGCCGATCGGGTAAAGGACAGTTTGAAGTACTTGGTCGTATCCGGCGTATTTTTCGAGGAAATGGGATTCAAATATTTAGGACCGATTGATGGACATGATTTTGATGCGTTGGAAAAAACGTTGGAATATGCGAAAAAAGTGGATGACCGCCCGGTTCTAGTCCATGTGGTTACAAAAAAAGGGAAAGGTTATAAACCTGCGGAAGAGGATAAAATCGGCACATGGCATGGAACGGGACCATATAAAATTGAAACAGGGGCATTTATACAAAATAAAGCGAAAGGTCCTTCCTGGTCGAGCCTTGTTTCGGAAACAGTCCGCAAATTGATGAAAGAGGATCAGCGGATTGTGGCCATCACCCCTGCGATGCCGGTCGGTTCAAAGATGGAAGGTATTCAAAAGGACTTTCCGGACCGTTTCTTTGATGTAGGCATTGCGGAACAACATGCGGCAACGATGGCTGCGGGGCTTGCGACCCAAAATATGAAACCGTTTTTAGCGATTTATTCGACATTTTTGCAACGCGCATATGACCAAGTATTGCATGATATTGCGCGACAAAAGCTGAATGTGTTCATCGGCATCGACCGCGCCGGTCTCGTCGGCGCTGACGGCGATACGCATCAGGGGGTTTTTGATATTGCATTTTTGAGACATATCCCTAATGTCGTCATCATGATGCCAAAAGACGAAAATGAAGGTCAACACATGGTAAAAACGGCCATTGACTATAATGAGGGGCCAATCGCACTCAGATATCCACGCGGCAATGGACTCGGCGTTCCGCTTGATGAAGAGCTGCACACGATTCCGATCGGTACATGGGAAGTGCTCAGGGAAGGAAATGATGCAGCGATCCTGACTTTTGGTACAACGATTCCGATGGCTATGGAAGCGGCAGAAGAATTGTCAAAACGGAACATTCATGTAAAAGTGGTGAATGCCCGTTTCATCAAGCCTCTCGATGAGGAAATGCTGCACGAAATCATGGGCCGAAACATCCCGATCTTGACAATTGAAGAAGGGGTGTTGAAAGGCGGTTTTGGCAGCGCCATTTTGGAATTCGCCAGCGACAATCAATACCATCACATAAAAATTGACCGGATTGGAATTCCGGACCGGTTCGTAGACCATGGCAGCGTCGACTTGTTGTTGGAAGAACTGCATATTACGAAAGATGAAACCATTGCCCGCATCGAATCTTTAGTAAAAAATAAAGCGTTGGGTAAAAAGACCGTATGACGAAAACGCCGAAAGAACGGGCAGATGTGCTGCTCGTTCAACGGGGATTGTGTGAAACCCGGGAAAAAGCCAAAAGGGCTATTATGGCGGGCATAGTTTATTCAAAAGAAGCGAGAATAGACAAACCGGGAGAAAAAATTCCGGTCGATGCGCCTTTGGAAATCAAGGGTGAGCAATTAAAATATGTAAGTCGTGGCGGATTAAAACTGGAAAAAGCGTTGAAAGAGTTCGATTTAAATGTGGAAGGAAAACTGGTGCTTGACATCGGAGCTTCCACCGGCGGATTTACAGATTGCGCACTTCAAAATGGGGCGAAACATTGCTATGCATTGGATGTAGGTTCCAATCAATTGGCCTGGAAGCTGCGGAAGGACGAACGGGTTACCGTTATGGAAAAAACGAATTTCCGCTATTCAAAACCGGAAGATTTTACAATGGGATTGCCGGATTTTGCGACAATCGACGTATCATTTATTTCTTTGTCGCTGATTTTGCCGGTATTGTATAATATTTTGCTTCCTGGAGGGGACGTCGTTGCCCTTGTCAAACCGCAATTTGAAGCGGGAAAAGAGAAAGTGGGAAAAAAAGGGATTGTCCGCGATCCCAAAACCCATTTGGAAGTGTTGGAGAAAACGGCAAGAATGGCTGAAGAAACCGGCTTTGCCGTAAAAAATGCAACTTATTCCCCGATTACCGGGGGAGAAGGGAATATTGAATTTTTATTCCACTTGGTAAAACCTCAGGAAGGGCAGGAAGTGATTCCATTTACAGATTTTAAAAAAGTTGTGGAACAGGCCCATCAAGAATTCCGTTAATACTGGCAGGGAATGGCAATGGTCATTCCCTATTTTTACTTGATGAATAAACAATTGTAATGATAGTATAAATATACATTTATATTCATTAAGAGGTGCTAGGTATGAGTAAAGGTCAACGGCATATGAAAATACGTGAAATCATAGCAAACAATGAAATTGAAACTCAGGAAGAACTGGTGGCAGCTTTAAAAGAAGCAGGTTTTAATGTGACGCAAGCCACTGTATCCAGGGATATTAAAGAATTGCACTTGGTCAAAGTTCCTCTTCCGGATGGGCGTTATAAGTACAGCTTGCCGGCAGATCAGCGGTTCAATCCGCTGCAAAAATTGCAAAGGGCGTTAACGGACTCTTTTGTCAGTATTGATGGCGTGGCCCATTTTTTGATGCTGAAAACTTTGCCGGGCAACGGAAATGCGGTTGCGGTGTTGATTGACCATTTGGAATGGCCTGAAGTATTGGGTACGTTATCCGGAGATGATACAATCTTGATTATTGTCAGGGAAGAAGAACAGCGTGAAATCATTAAACAGCGAATTTTAGATTTACTTTAATTCGAGGTGGTCCGTTTGTTGAAAGAGCTGAATATTCGAAACTTCGCCATTATTGAAGAATTGGCCGTCACTTTTGAAAACGGTTTGACGGTTTTGACGGGGGAAACAGGCGCGGGTAAATCGATTATCATCGATGCTGTCCATATGCTGACCGGCGGCCGTGCAAGCCAGGAGTTTGTCCGTCATGGGGCGAAAAAAGCGGAACTTTCGGGTTTATTCTTTGTACCCGACCATCATCCGGTGTTTGAAAAGTTAACGGAAGTGGGGATCGATGTTGAAGAGGATGAAGGGACAATCATTTTGCGACGGGATATCAATGAAAATGGAAAAAGCGTTTGCAGGGTGAACGGCAAACTGGTTCCTTTATCCGTTTTGAGGGAAATCGGCTCCACATTGGTGGATATTCACGGACAGCATGAAAACCAGGAATTGATGGATGAAAAACGGCACATATTTTTGCTTGACCAATTTGCAGAAAAACAATTGCGGCCGATTAAAGAAAAATATCATCGGTTATATGAAAAATACCGTTCATTAAAAAAAGAAGTGCAGGCGATCAATATCAATGAACAGCAAATTGCCCAGCGGATTGACTTATATCAATTCCAGATTCAGGAACTCGAAGATGCCAAATTGTCTGTAAAAGAAGAAGAAATGTTGTTGGAAGAAAGGAAACGATTGCAAAACTTCCATAAGATCTATGAGCATGCCATCAATGCATACGAAGCAATTTCCGGCGAAATGAAAGGCCTGGATTATATTGGTGAAGCCATGAGCGCTTTGGAAGACATTGTACAGCTGGATGAACAGTTCATCGATTCTTATGAAGCGGTATCTTCTTCTTTTTATGCACTGCAGGATGCATCCTATCAAATCAAAAGCGTAATCGACGAACTTGAATTTGATCCGGAACGTTTAAATGAAGTGGAATCCCGCCTTGCCCAATATCAAATGCTAAAAAGAAAATACGGAAGCACCGTCGAAGAGATCATTACATATTATGAAAAAATCAAGAAAGAGTTAAACACGTTGCTGCATCGTGATGAAGCCCTTCAACAAAAAGAACAACAGTTGAGAAAATTGGAAGAGGAATTGGAAAATTTATGCGATGAGTTAACGAAAGTACGCAAAAAATGTGCAACCCAGTTAAGTGAAGCCATCATGAACGAACTTCGTGATTTGCATATGGAAAAGGCGAAATTTATCGTTCAGTTTGACCGGTTAAATAATTTCGACATGAATGGGAAAGACTATATATCATTCTACATCTCCACTAATGTCGGCGAACCGCCCAAATCTTTGCCAAAAATTGCCTCTGGTGGGGAATTATCGAGAATTATGCTTGCGTTAAAAACGATTTTTTCATCAAAATCCCAAATCACTTCCATTATTTTTGATGAAGTGGATACCGGAGTAAGCGGTCGGGTTGCGCAGTCGATCGCAGAAAAAATCGCCAATATTTCCCTTAATTCTCAAGTATTATGCATTTCCCATTTGCCGCAAGTCGCAGCAATGGCTGACCAGCATTATTTAATTTCCAAACAAGTGGAAAAAAATCGCACCTATACAACCGTCGAAAAAATAGTTGAAGAAAAACGGGTGGAAGAAATCAGCCGAATGATGAGCGGCACGGAAATTACGGAATTGACCATGCAACACGCCCGTGAGTTATTGCAGCTGGCGAATGAAAAGAAAAACGAAATAAAACATGGATTGGCATCCAAAGGTTCACTTCCGGTTTAGCAATACGGCCATCAGCAGGCGAATATACTGTTTTTTCTAGAAATGAAAGTACCTAAGCGACAAATATTTACCTCACATTAATAAAAGAAGAGTTACACATAGTAAAGTTACATACATTTTGAGGAGGTGGACTATGAAATGCCGTTTGCATAATCTGTTGATTTATCTTGTGCTTGTCATCGCCTTTTTAACACCTTCAGCAGTGGCCGAAGCGAAAAAATTGATTCCAATGGGGGAATCGATCGGTATACAGCTGGAGCTGCCATTTGTTTATGTGGCACATGATGTGCTGTTGCCCAATGGCCAGTGGCTGAAAAAAGGGGAAATCATTAAGGAAGTCAATGGGAAGCATATCGAATCAATTGAGATGTTAAAGGCATCCATCACGGAAAATCAAAATACGCTGACCATCAAAAAAGACTCCGGTCAAACGAGAACCATCACCATCACAAACGAACAGGCGAATAACATCCTTCCTTTTATAAAAGATGAAACGGATGGTATCGGAACATTAACATTCATCGATCCCGAAACTAAAGAATATGGAGCATTGGGGCATCAAATCATCGACGGGGTTTTAAACAAACCCCCTGAGTTCACGGAGGGCTCTATTTTTTTAGCCTCAATTGAGCAAATTAAAAAATCCAGTCCCGGGAACCCTGGTTATAAAATTTCTGTGATCAATTCGGATGATATCCGTTTGGGGAATATTTCCTCCAATGATATTTACGGCATTTTTGGGAATTGGGAATCTGACATAAATCAGATTATGCGTAAACCGATTGAGATTATGCATGATGATGAAATACAATTGGGCAAGGCAGAGCTTTTGACAGCCATCGAAGGTTCAAAAGTCGAAAGTTTTATCATCGAAATCGTGAAAATTGAAGATAATTTTTTACAATTCGAAATAACAGATAAAAAATTGTTATCCAAAACCGGCGGCATTTTACAAGGAATGAGCGGAAGCCCTATTTTGCAAAACGGGAAATTTGTCGGAGCAGTCACCCATATGTTTGTCGAACAACCTGCCCGTGGTGCGGCCATAACCCTATCGGAAATGCTAAAAAAGAAACCGGATTAATACAAAAAGACTACATCGAGCATTCGGTGTGGTCTTTTTTTGATAATTGAATTAAAAAATTGTATTAAAATAATTTTTTGCAAAACAAATTTTGTCAAATAATACAGAAACTTTCCGACTACATTCTTATTTTTAAAATTAGAAAGGTATTTCTAAAAAAATGTCGAAAACTATATTGTCAAGTAAACCGAAACTATGACATATTTATGAGGGAGAAGGTTAAAGGGGGAATTGATGTGACGAAAATCAAAGTTGCAATTGCTGACGATAATCGGGATTTAGTGAAAACAATGGAACAATATTTCGAAAATCATCCGGACATCGAAATAGTCGCTACGGCTTCCAACGGGAAATTGTGTCTAAATATGCTTGAAGAATATAAACCGGATATTTTGTTATTGGATATCATCATGCCTCATTTGGATGGGATGGGCGTTCTTCAGGAGATCTATAACGATGAACGTTTCCGTGATATTCAGGTAATCATGTTGACCGCTTTTGGACAAGAGGATGTAATGAAACAGGCCGTTACATACGGGGCTTCCTATTTTATGTTAAAGCCGTTCGAGTTCGATCAGCTTGTTCAGAAAATTATGCATTGTGCAGGACAAAAACGGGAAACATTTAAACGTAACAGTATCCTGCAGCCTGAATCGACAGGAAAAGTGAACCAGAGACAACTTGATACAACGATAACATCCATTATCAAAGAAATCGGCGTACCTGCCCATATCAAAGGCTACGCTTATTTGAGAGAAGCGATCCTAATGGTTTACCATGATATTGATTTACTGGGTTCCGTAACGAAAATATTGTATCCGGAAATCGCGAAAAAATTTGGTACAACTCCTTCCCGTGTCGAACGCGCGATCCGTCACGCCATCGAAGTCGCATGGAATCGAGGCAATTACGAATCCATTTCCCAAATGTTCGGTTACACAGTACATCATCTGAAATCAAAGCCTACAAACTCCGAATTCATCGCCATGATCGCGGACAAAATCCGCTTAGAACTGGTTGCTTCATAATAAAATGAAATCTGGATGTATCATGGACTTTCTGCATTTGTAAATATTTTGTATTTGGAAGCATTGGTTTTCCAAATGGATGATGCGCACCATTTATTGGGTCGGTCCTGATAAATGGGTGCGCTTTTTTGCGTTCAGCAAGGATGTAAGTGGGAAAAAGATGCTCATGGAATATGGAAATAATGAAGCGGAACAAGGAAAATCTGTTCCCAACCAAACGGTTTCATTGTAGCTGCAGAAAAGCGGCAGGCTTTGTACATAAGTTTGTAAATTTCATGCGGAAAAACCTCATTCTCCTGACTTTAGCACCATTGTATAATGATGGTAGATAGGAGGGAGATGTGTGTATGGACCAACTGCAATTCGAGGACTTATTATTTAAAAAATCGTATCCATATGTCTTTAAAGAAGCACATCAGACCATCAAGGAGTTCTATACAGATTTTAAAGGCTTTTATGCCAAGAATTTCTTTAATAATAAAGAAACGGAGCTGTATTATTTTTTAGCGGATTCGGTTGTCAAAGTGGAATTTAACTATGATCCGAAACTAGAAACTTATAAATTCCCATACAAGATCAGACAATATAAAAGCAAGATCAATAGAAAAGATTTGACATATGCTGATTCAGAGGTTGAATTAACGTTGGAATTGGAAGACAATACAATCTTTTATTTCAACAGCAAAGATGACAGCAATGAAAAATGGCAAGAAAGCTATGCTGAAAATATTATTTCAATATTCAAAGTTATTTAATGTTCCAAACCACATCGGCATGATGTGGTTTTTCTTTTCCTTTGATTGAAACATGAAGTGGATGTTCCCAAGGGAAATAAGTTGGATATTTTTTCTCGCATATCAAATTTTTTTCTTTTTTTATTAAACAAAAAACGAAAAATTTATATTATACTCATCTTATCTGATAGATAAAGAGGTGAGACCGGGTGCGCATTTTTGGAAATGAATTTTTTGAGATTGTGGAAGAAAACGGAAAAGTTTTCATCAACACTTTCAAAAAAGGATTTTCAATCAGGCAGATGGATGACATTTTTCGGAAGTTTCCCCGGATCAAAGTGACAAATTTTTTAAATTTAAAAATTGCTTTGCAGGAAGCAGCAGGACAGCCGGAAGAAATTGGATATTGGCTGCCGCCGATGAAAATTGAAGTATCCAAAGACCGGATGACGGCCCAACTATTTGTATATGAGCCGAACGTGCTGGAAGATGAGAAGGCATTTCGGGAAGCTCTGGAAGATTTATTAGAACAAGAGAAGATTATTTTTGGAATAAAAGAAATTGATGTTCATTCAATTATGATTGCCAAACCCGTCGTCGTCGCCGAGGGAACCAAACCGGTTAAAGGCGAGGATGCCAAAATTACCTATCTGAAAATTCCGGAAAGAAAACCGGTTATAAGGGAAGACGGCAAAGCGGATTATTTTGATATGAACTTCATTTTTGAAATTAATCAGAATGATTGGTTGGGGGAAAAAATTCCACCGAAACCGGGAATCAATGGGAAAAATGTCTTTGGAGAAGAGATTCCAGCTCCTCCCGGTAAAGACAAGCCGCTGAAATACGACCGGAAGTCCGCTTATGAATCGGTAGAAGACGGGAAAATCGTGCTTCGCGCTTTGACAAAAGGTGTCGTGGAGGAACGGCATGGTTTTTTGACGGTGAGCCGACATTTGCCAATTAATGGCGATGTAGGGGTTGAGACAGGGAACATCGATTTTGATGGGTCCATCACCATCCGGGGAACGGTGCAGAAAGGTTTCAGCGTCATTGCGACCGGGGATATTTCCATTGAAGGATTGGAAGGCGTCACAGGAGCAAAAACCATCGAATCCAGGGAAGGGGACATCTACATAAAAGGCGGGGTGTTCGGATTAGGCCAAACGGACATAAAGGCGGGCGGCAGCATTTATGTAAAACACGTGAATGAAGCGAATTTATTTGCAAAGAAAAATATTGTCGTCGGCTTCTACTCTTTCAACTCTTTCCTGCAAGCGGATTCCATACTGTTGGACGAAGAAAATGGGAAAATCATCGGGGGAAAGGCGATTGCGAAAAATACAATCGTCACGGCTGTTTCGGGAAACCGCATGGAAAGACGGACGGACTTGATCATTCGATCCTTAGATCGCCAAGAAGGATATCAAATCATTCAAAGAAAAGCGGCGTTATTAAAATCCCTGCAGGAAGAAATTTTGCGATTAAACAATAATATTGAAAAGTTATCGTCATTCAAAGAAAATCTGCGCCAGGCGCAGTTGAAGACGTTAAAGCAAATGCAGGAAATGCTGGAAAACAAAAAGCAGCAGATGCTCCAATTGGATTTTGAAATCCAGGAATTGATGAGAGACATAAAATCGGCAGGGCAAGGCGAAATCATCGTCAAAAAAGAAGCTTATCCGGGAACATTGATTCAAATCGGAAATAAAGGGTCTTTGTTATCGAGTTTGACGAAAGGAAGATTTTCGAGGGAACTTGGGGAATTAAATGCATAAAAATGCGTTCAATGAAAGGGCAACTCCTTCATTGAACGCATTTTTTATTTTATTTTCATTTCTCTTGTTTCATCTTTCTTTTGAAATCTTGGCGCTACCCGTCCCCTTTTGCGGTCTCTGTGCAATAAGTAGCCGGCAAAAAAGCCGATTCCGGCAACTGCAAAGATCAGGCCCACAAGAAATTGCAGCCATAACCAAGGAAATGGGGAAATTAAAATGCCATATAGCGTGTCTCTCATAAATTTGATTCCAGCCCCGGCGATCAGAGCGGGAATTAATAAGACGATAAATGCAATCAAACGGGCCATGAAATAACCTCCTTTACAATTACTTCAATTTTACATTGTAGAAAAGCGGTGTCAAGATTCGACAAATAAATGCCAATATTTTATAAGGAATCTTCATATAAATTATACCAGTAATATAATACACGAAAAGAGCGAATAATCTGAAAATTAGGAAAAGAAGGATTTCCGGTGTTTCTAGTTGATTATTGGGTAAATAAAAAGTATTGTAAAGTAAAAAATGTTATGAAATAGAAAATTTATAAATTAAATAGCGGATTCATTCATTTCTTAACAGGAGGGAATAACATTGGAAATCTTTAAGTATATGGAGAAATATGATTATGAACAATTGATTTTTTGCCATGACCAAAATTCCGGATTAAAGGCGATTATCGCCATTCACGATACAACCCTTGGACCTGCCTTGGGCGGGGCCCGCATGTGGCCGTACAAGTCGGAAGAGGAAGCCATAGAGGATGCATTGAGGCTTGCCCGGGGCATGACTTATAAAAACGCCATCAGCGGCTTAAATCTGGGAGGAGGAAAAACGGTCATTATCGGCGATCCGTCGAAAGATAAAAATGAAGAAATGTTCCGGGCGTTGGGACGGTATATCCAAAGTTTAAACGGGCGTTATATTACGGCGGAAGACGTCGGTACAACAGAGGAAGACATGAACCTTATTTATGAAGAAACGGATTATGTAACAGGGGTATCGCCGAGTTTCGGTTCATCCGGAAACCCTTCTCCTGTAACTGCTTACGGCGTATATTTGGGCATGAAGGCGAGCGCCAAGGAAGCTTTTGGGGATGACAGTCTGAAAGGAAAGCGGATTGCCGTTCAAGGATTGGGCAATGTTGCGTATCATTTGTGCAAATATTTGCATGAAGAAGGAGCCCAACTGATTGTGGCGGATATCAATGAAGCCAAAGTGAAAAAGGCGGTGAAAGAATTCGGGGCAGAAGCGGTAGAACCGAATGACATTTATAGGCAGGAAGCGGATATTTTCTCTCCATGTGCGCTTGGTGCCATCATCAACGACGAAACGATTCCGCAATTGAGAGCGAAAGTCATTGCCGGTTCGGCAAACAACCAGCTAAAAGAATCACGGCATGGCCAAATACTCCATGAAATGGGAATCATCTATGCTCCGGATTATGTCATCAATGCCGGCGGAGTAATCAACGTAGCCGACGAGTTATACGGTTACAACAGAGAACGGGCAATGAAGCGGGTTGAAACGATTTACGATACGTTAACAAAAATCTTTAAAACATCAAAAGAAGAAAACATACCGACCTATTTGGCCGCCAACCGGCTGGCTGAAGAGCGGATCAACAGCGTTTTAAAATCTAGGAAGCAATTCTTGCGGAAAGAGAAAAATATTTTAAGCAGAAAACTATTATAGTTGATATTTGAATTTTATTCGGGAGGGATGGCTTTGGCTCGTGAATATGATGTAGTTGTGATTGGCGGAGGTACCGGAGGATATGTCGCAGCAATCCGTGCCGCACAGCTTGGCATGAAAACAGCCGTTGTTGAAAAAGAACATTTGGGAGGGACTTGCCTTCACAAAGGCTGCATCCCGACAAAAACATTTTTAAGGAGCGCAGAAATTTACCGCGATGCAAAAAAAGCGAAACATTTTGGCGTGCAAATTTCAAAGATCGGTTTGAATTTGCCGCAATTGCAGCAGCGGAAACAGAACGTGATAGAACAATTGCATCAGGGTATCCGGGGATTAATGAAGAAAGGAAAAATTGACTGCTATTACGGAACAGGAAGGCTATTAGGACCATCCATTTTTTCTCCAATGGCCGGTGGGACGGTTTCCGTTGAAATGAATGATGGCTCAGAGAATGTAATGCTGCTTCCGAAACACGTCATACTTGCAACAGGAGCCAAGCCACGTCCTTTAAAAGGTATTGAATTTGATGGCAAAACGGTTTTAAATTCCGACCATTTGCTGGAATTAAAGGAGCTTCCAAAATCGATCATCATTGTTGGAGGCGGCGTCATCGGAATTGAATGGGCCTCTTGTTTAAACGATTTTGGTGTCCAAGTGACCGTATTGGAATACGGGGAACGGATTTTGCCTCAAGAAGATGCTTCCATCTCAAAGGAAATGGAAAAACAATTAATAAAACGAGGAATCGAAATCGTAACGAATGCGGAAGTGTCCCCCGAGGCGATCGAAAAAAGCGAAAATGCCGTAACTTTGAACGTTAAAGTAAAGGGCGACGACAAACAATTTATTGCAGAGAAAATGTTGATTTCAATCGGCCGGATTGGAAATGTTGAAAATATAGGCCTTGAAAACACGGAAATCGAAACCGAATCGTCTTTCATCAAAGTCAATGATGTTTACCAAACAAAAGAAAAACATATTTACGCCATCGGGGACTGCATCGGCGGGGCCCAACTGGCACACGTTGCCGCAAGCGAAGCGATTGCGGCGGTGGAACATATCGCTTCGGGAAAAAGAAAAACGGTGAATTACCGCCAAATTCCCCGCTGTGTTTATTCGTTTCCGGAGGTTGCAAGCATCGGGCTGACCGAAGAAGAGGCAAAATCGTTGAACTATGATGTAAAAATCGGTTCCTTTCCATTTAAGGGCGTTGGAAAAGCGGTAGTTCAGGGGGATGCGGAAGGGTTTGTAAAAATTATTGCGGACAAAGCAACCGATGATCTGCTGGGAGTGCACATGATTGGCCCCCATGTGACGAATTTGATCTCGGAAGCCTCCTTGGCGCTTCTCTTAGATGCCACACCTTGGGAGATTGGAGAAGCGATTCATCCTCATCCGTCATTGAGCGAGGTTTTTTACGAAGCAGCGTTGGCGGTGGACGGGAAAGCGATTCATTTTTAATTTCGTGTTCCGCGAAAGGGGAGTATGTGAATGACCAATTTACATCATGTTGAGTTGGGTTTGACTGACCAAGACGTGTTAAAAATGTACGAAACCATGCTTTTGGCCCGAAGATTGGACGAACGGATGTGGCTGTTAAACCGGGCCGGAAAAATTCCATTTGTCATTTCCTGCCAGGGGCATGAAGCAGCCCAGGTCGGAGCCGCCTTCGCCCTGGACCCAGGAAGGGATTATATCGCCCCTTATTACCGGGATATGGGCGTTGTGCTGCATTTCGGGATGACACCTCGGGAGTTAATGTTATCGGCATTTGCAAAAGCGGAAGATCCAAATTCGGGAGGAAGGCAAATGCCGGGGCATTTCGGATATAAAAAGAAACGGATTTTGACCGGATCATCGCCTGTGGCAACACAAGTTCCCCATGCCGTCGGGGTAGCGTTGGCAGGAAAAATGCAAAATAAGGATTATGTTTCTTTCGTTACACTGGGGGAGGGTTCGACCAACCAAGGCGATTTCCACGAAGGTGCCAATTTTGCGGGAGTGCATAAACTGCCTGTCATTATAATGGTAGAAAATAATCAGTACGCGATTTCGGTGCCGGTTGATAAACAGTTGGGAGGAAGAGTGGCCGACAGGGCGCTTGGATACGGAATGCATGGGGTCTCCGTTGACGGGAAAAATCCTTTGGCCGTTTATCAAGTGATGAAAGAAGCGGTGGAACGTGCCCGTCGCGGCGAAGGACCGAGCTTGATTGAAGCGGTCACTTACCGCTTGACAAGCCATTCTTCCGATGATGACGACAAGTATCGTTCATTGGAGGAAATAGCGAAAGAAAAAGCGAACGATCCGTTGCTGCTGTTTGAAAAATATTTAATGGATGCGAATGTGGCGACAAAAGAATACCTCGAGGAAATGAATGATAAAATCATGGAAATCGTTGATGATGCAACGGATTATGCTGAAAAAGCTCCTTATGCTCCCCCTGAACATGCGTTGAAATTTGTCTATTGGGAAGGGGATGAATAAGATGGCGGTTCTATCTTTTATTGAAGCGATTCATTTGGCAATGAAAGAGGAAATGGAAAGGGACGAAAAAGTATTCATTTTAGGGGAGGATGTCGGTAAAAAAGGGGGGGTTTTTAAAGCTACCCAGGGCCTGTATGAACAATTTGGGGAATGGCGAGTGTTGGATACCCCTCTTTCTGAAAGCGCCATTGCAGGTGTGGCGATCGGAGCTGCAATGGTAGGGATGCGCCCCATAGCGGAAATGCAATTTGCCGATTTCATTTTGCCCGCTGTCAATCAAATTGTATCGGAAGCTGCCAAAATCCGTTACCGTTCAAACAATGATTGGAATTGTCCGATTGTCATCCGGGCGCCGTATGGAGGCGGAATCCATGGTGCGTTGTATCATTCTCAGTCGGTCGAGGCACTGTTTGCGAACACGCCGGGACTGAAAATTGTCATCCCTTCGAATCCTTATGATGCAAAAGGGTTGTTAAAAGCGAGCATCCGCGATGAAGATCCCGTTCTATTTTTCGAACATAAAAAAGCTTATCGGTTAATCAAAGGGGAAGTGCCTTCGGATGATTATGTGATTCCAATAGGAAAAGCGGATGTGAAACGGGAAGGGAATGATCTCACCGTGATTACCTACGGCCTATGCGTCCATTATGCCCTCCAAGCGGCGGATCGCCTTGCCGAGGATGGAATCGATGTGCATATATTGGATTTGCGGACAGTCTATCCTCTGGATAAAGAGGCCATCATTGAAGCGGCCAGCCGGACCGGAAAGGTGCTGCTTGTGACGGAGGATAACAAGGAAGGCAGCGTGATGAGCGAGGTTGCGGCAATCATTGCGGAATACTGCTTGTTCGAATTGGATGCACCAATCATGAGATTGGCGGGGCCGGATGTTCCGGCAATGCCTTATGCGCCGACAATGGAAAGATTTTTCATGATCAGTCCTGAAAAAATTGAACGGGCAATACGGGAATTGGCTGCCTTTTAAGGGGGATGTGTATGACAATAGAAAAAGTGATTATGCCTCAACTGGGAGAAAGCGTGACAGAAGGAACAATAGAAAAATGGCTTGTGAAACCCGGGGACTTTGTCAAAAAATACGATCCTATCGCGGAGATCATTTCGGATAAAGTGAATGCGGAAGTCCCTTCTTCGCATACAGGCATCGTAAAAGAAATCATCGGAAAAGAAGGGGAAACCTATCCTGTCGGCACGGTCATTTGTACGATTGAAATCTCCGAAGAAAAGGAATCCAATATAAGCGAAGCGATCCGGAATGCGACAAAATCCGATTTGAAAGTAAAAATCAATGAACCGGACTACGGTCAGTTGATTCCAAAACAAAAAAGCCGATATTCTCCGGCGGTATTGAAACTTGCCAGTGAACACAAAATTGATTTGGAGAAAATAACAGGAACCGGATTGAATGGCCGCATTACAAGAAAAGATGTGCTGCAATACATTGAATCGCAAAAAGACATGAGCCCGGTTTCCGCTGGGACAACTTCAAAAGAGATTGTCCAAACTCAAAAAGAAATCGTATCGTCCCAGCCGTCAACGCCGATTCAGATTGAAAAAAGCGCGGGAGATGCGGAAATCCCAATCACTGCCATTCGACGCGCCATAGCGAATAATATGGTGAGAAGCAAGCAGGAAATTCCGCATGCCTGGATGATGATGGAAGTGGATGTGACCAACTTGGTCGCATATCGGGATTCCATTAAGAAACAATTCAAGGAACAGGAAGGGTTCAACATCACGTATTTTGCATTTTTTGTCAAGGCGGTTGCCCAGGCATTAAAAGAATTCCCGATGTTGAATTCCGTTTGGGCAGGGGACAAAATCATACAAAAAAAGGATATCAATATATCCATTGCAGTAGCCACAGATGATGCCCTGTATGTGCCGGTAATCAAGCATGCGGATGAAAAATCCGTTAAAGGCATAGCAAGGGAAATTCATGAACTTTCCCAAAGAGTCCGAAATGGAACGTTGAAGAGCGAACATACCCAGGGCGGAACTTTCACCGTGAACAATACCGGAACATTCGGTTCGGTACAATCGATGGGCATTATTAATTATCCGCAAGCTGCCATTTTACAAGTGGAAGCAATTGTAAAACGTCCTGTCATCATCGATAACATGATTGCCATCAGGGATATGGTGAATTTATGTTTGTCCATAGATCATCGGATTTTAGACGGATTCATTTGCGGAAAATTTCTTAAAAGAGTAAAAGATATTCTCGAAAATACGAATTATTATGAAAAAACGGTTTATTAATAAATCCAGAAAGCCTTGTAATTCAAGGCTTTCTTTAATTTTTAGACTTTATTGCATTGGTTTTCTAATGTATTATAAGAATTATGAAAATTATAATAACAAAAGGGGGAAGCTGTATAGCGACAACTATGTCAATCAACATGAATGAAATTGATTTTCCTGCGGTTAGTTATGAACAGTGGAAAGAAGCAGCAATCAAGTCATTAAAGGGGAAGCCGTTTGAATCGCTTTTCACGAAAACGATTGAAGGCGTTACTTTACAACCGTTATATACTCAAGAAATGTTAATTGAAAAATTAGGGGATCAATTAGAAAAACAAGTTTCGACTATACGTGCATTGCAATACTCCAATTCTGTACAAGCTGCCCAAATCATTTACGGGGATAATGAACAAGAATTCTTTGAACGGTTAAAAGACAGCGTTGAAAGAGGAAACGGCATTATCAGCATCGACAGCCGGGTTCTTGAATGGAACGACAATAATTTAACGGAATTGGCAACATACTTGGTGAAATATCCGTTTAAATTGTACGTCTACGATAAAAGCATTTTAGATGTATTTGACAAAATTCCGGAATCCGATCGCGCCAATGTAAAAGGATATATTGTTTCAAATGAACCGGTTGAACTTCAAGATTATCCGAATGTCCGCACAAATGGCGCAAATACCGTTCCATATCACAATGAAGGCGCACATGTTGTGCAAGAATTGGCTCTTACACTGGCTTTGGCCGCAAAATATGCGGAGAAGTCTGAATCCTTCGAATCCTTTGCCAATAAATTTTTCGTAAATTTTGCGATTGATACACATTTCTTCCAAGAAATTTCAAAATTAAGAGCATTTAAAGTGTTATGGAAAGCTTTTGCAAAAGCTTACGATGCCAAAGCCGTTCCGGTTCCTGTGCTTGCCGAAACATCCTTGCGCAGTTTCTCTAAATATGATATCTATGTCAACTTATTGCGCGCAGGAAATGAAGCGTTTTCAGCATTGATTGGCGGAGCAGATGCTATTACTGTATACCCATATGATGTGCTGACTAAACCTACGGATCAATCAATCCGTATTGCACGCAATGTCGTATTGGTATTAAAAGAAGAATCCTTTGTGGATGATGTGCTTGATCCTGCAGGCGGATCTTACTTCATCGAAACATTGACGAGAGAATATGTGGAAAAAGCCTGGAAACTATTCCTTAAAATTCAAGAAGCTGGTGGTATTGACGAATACGAAAATTCCGGAAAACTGAAAGCGGCGTTGGAAGAAGTATACAATGAGCGCATCAAACAAGTGGAAACACGGAAACATTCATTGATTGGAACAAACATTTACGCAAATCCGGCGGACGAATTACAAACAGAAACAAATCCGCTTTATGCAGATATCAAACGTTTGGCGATTCCGTTTGAAAAACTTCGCGAACAATATGGCCAGGCAAAACCAAAAGTCAGCATCTTGACTTACGGTAAATTAAAAGAATTCAAACCTCGCGCCGATTTTGTGAAAGGTTTCTTTGCAACAGCCGGAATCGTGCCTGAACAATCCGGAGAAATCGAATCCATCGAAGAAGCAAAAAATTGGTTGGCGCAGACAGATGCTGATTATGTGGTGATTGCAGCAACAAATGAACAAACAAAAGAAATCGTTCCTGCATTATTGGAAGCGAAAAAAGAAAATGTCATTTTGGACGTGGCAGGCAAATACCCAGAAGAAGAGGCAGAATGGCTGTCCAAAGGAGTAAACGGTTTCATTTATCTCGGTCAAAACATCGTGGAAAAGCTCACTGGACTTCTTGAAAGCTTGAAGGAGGTACAACGATGAAAGGGAACTTTCAATCAGTAAACATACAAGAAATATTGGACAACGAACAAATCCAGCCTTCTCATACATTTACAACAAATGAAGGAATTGAAGTAAAAGAATTTTATTCGGATGAAGACATCAAAGATGCCAAACATTTAAAAGACTATCCTGGTATCGCTCCGAACACTCGCGGACCATATCCAACAATGTATGTGGGACGGCCATGGACAATCCGCCAATATGCCGGATTCTCGACAGCGGAAGAATCCAACGCTTTCTACCGCAGAAATTTGGCAATGGGGCAAAAAGGGTTGTCCGTCGCTTTTGACTTGCCTACACACCGCGGATATGACTCCGACCATCCTCGCGTAAAAGGGGACGTAGGGAAAGCCGGCGTTGCGATTGACTCTGTAGAAGATATGAAAATTTTGTTTGACGGCATTCCTCTTGATCAAATGTCCGTTTCCATGACGATGAACGGTGCCGTTATTCCGATCATGGCCTTTTACATCATTGCGGCAGAAGAGCAGGGCGTAACACCGGAAAAACTTTCAGGTACAATCCAAAACGACATTTTGAAAGAGTATATGGTGCGGAATACGTACATATACCCTCCTGAAATGTCGATGAAAATCATTGCGGATATTTTTGAGTACACAAGTAAAAATATGCCGAAATTCAACTCCATATCCATCTCCGGTTATCATATCCAAGAAGCCGGCGCTACAGCCGATATTGAGCTTGCCTACACATTGGCGGACGGCTTGGAATATGTGCGGACAGGATTAAAAGCTGGCATTGATATCGATTCTTTCGCTCCTAGATTATCCTTCTTCTGGGGCATCGGTATGAACTACTTCATGGAAGTAGCGAAAATGCGCGCTGCCCGCAGAATCTGGGCACAAATGATGAGCACGTTCAATCCGAAAAATCCAAAAAGTTTGGCATTGCGTACTCACTCCCAAACATCCGGATGGTCTCTGACAGAACAAGATCCTTTCAACAACGTAACACGTACATTGATCGAAGCAAACGCTGCGGCAATGGGTCATACGCAAAGTTTGCACACAAACTCCTTGGACGAAGCGATTGCGCTGCCAACGGACTTCTCAGCCCGCATTGCGCGTAATACTCAGCTATTCTTGCAAGAAGAAACGTTGATGACGAAAGTCATCGATCCTTGGGGCGGTTCGTACTATGTTGAAAAATTGACGGACGAATTGACAAAACGCGCCTGGGAATTGATTAAAGAAATCGAAGAGCTTGGCGGAATGGCAAAAGCCATCGAAACAGGTCTTCCAAAAATGAAGGTTGAAGAATCCGCGGCAAGACGCCAAGCTAAAATCGACTCCAAAGTTGAGACAATTGTCGGCGTAAACAAATATACATTAGACCATGAAGAACCAATCGATATTTTGGATATTGACAATACGCTTGTACGTCAAAAACAAATCGAACGAATCAACAAAATTAAGGCAGAACGCAATGAAGAAGAGGTGCAAAAACATCTTGAACGTTTGACGAAAGCGGCTGCCACTGGAGAAGAAAATATGCTTGCGGTTGCAGTTGATGCAGCGCGCGCCCGCGCAACGCTTGGAGAAATTTCTGACGCCATCGAAAAAGTTTGCGGACGCCATCAAGCAGTGATCCGTTCTATTTCCGGCGTATACTCATCCAACTTCTCCGATAATGAATTGATTGAAGAAGTAAAACAAATGACGGAAGAATTCTTGGAAAACGAAGGCCGTCGTCCACGTATTTTGATTGCCAAAATGGGACAAGACGGACATGACCGCGGTGCGAAAGTGGTTGCCACAGGATATGCCGACCTCGGCTTTGATGTGGATATTTCGCCATTGTTCCTGACTCCGCAAGAAGCAGCTCAAATGGCGGTTGAAAACGATGTTCACTGCGTGGGAGTTTCTTCATTGGCGGCAGGCCATAAAACATTGGTGCCTGAACTCATCGAAGAATTGAAAAAATTAGGAAGAGAAGATATTGTGGTTGTTGTTGGAGGAGTAATCCCGCCACAAGATTATCAATTCTTATACGACAAAGGAGTGGCCGCCATCTTCGGTCCTGGTACGGTCATCCCTGTAGCTGCCATCAAGATCATCGAAGAAATTTATCGTCGACTTGGCTATGAGGAAGTGACGGTATGATGGAGGAAAAGAGCTCTGAAGAAACAGCTTTGAATGTCATGAAAGGCATTGAAAGCAAACATGATGGAATGACGTATGTCGCTCCAAAAAAATTCCGCAAAAAACAAAAACAACAAATTGATATACGCCAATTGGCAAGTGAAGTGCGCGAAGGAAAGCGCACTTCACTTTCAAAAGCCATTACATTGATTGAAAGCTCCAATGCCGAACATAAAGTGTTGGCCCAAAACCTATTGCAAGAATTGTTGCCATACACCGGAAACAGCGTCCGGATCGGAATTACGGGCGTTCCAGGCGCCGGAAAAAGTACCTTTATTGAGGCTTTTGGCACAATGTTGTGCAATATGGGGAAGAAAGTTGCAGTACTGGCAATCGACCCTAGCTCAACCATTTCCGGAGGCAGCGTTTTGGGCGATAAAACGCGGATGGAAAACTTGAGCAGGCATGAAAACGCCTTTGTCCGTCCTTCTCCAAGCGCAGGTACTCTGGGGGGCGTGCACAAGAAAACAAGGGAAACGATGCTTCTTTGTGAGGCGGCAGGATATGAAGTCATCCTGATCGAAACGGTAGGTGTAGGCCAAAGCGAAACATATGTGCGGGGAATGGTCGACTTTTTCCTACTCCTCGTTTTGACGGGGGCAGGAGATGAGCTGCAAGGAATGAAAAAAGGCATAATGGAGCTTGCGGATGGCATTGTTGTCCATAAAGCCGACGGAGATAACGTCGAAAAGGCAAAGAATACGGTCCGGGAATACCAGAAAATATTGCATTTCTTGCAGCCTTCCACTCCTGGATGGCAATCGAAGGCCCTGGCGGTATCGTCCTATGAAAAAACCGGCTTGGAAGATGTATGGGAAATGATTTGTTCCTTTGAAAAGCAAATGAAAGATTCCGGTTATTGGTATACGAGAAGACAAGAACAAACGAGCGATTGGTTCCATTCCATGATTTACGACCATTTGATCGATTCATTCTTCGGCAAGAAAGAGAACAAAGACCTGGTGAAACAATTGGAAGAGAAAATATTGCAGGGCAAATTAACCGTAACGCAAGGAATTCAGGAATTGTTCAAGGATTATGATTCCTAAAGATCATCAGTTTCGTTGAAAGTCGGACTTAAAATATTCTTTGACAATCGTATAACGAATTCCTAAAGATCATCAGTTTCGTTGAAAGGGTGTAATCCATAGAAATTTCATTTCATTTCTTCCTTTTACCGCATTTGCAATTAACTTTTCAATCCACTATGCTAAAATTAATAATTGAAAGGAGTTTGAAATGAAATGATGGATTACGATTTATTTATGCAAGAAATTATCAGAACAGCCCGTGCCGAAATGGAGAATGCGGGATACGAGCAGCTGAGAACGCCTGAAGAGGTGGAAAAGGCCTTTGCACGTCCCGGAACAACCCTTGTCATGATCAATTCTGTTTGCGGTTGCGCCGGCGGAATTGCGCGCCCTGCGGCTGCAAATGCAATCCATTATGATAAGCGGCCAGATCATTTGGTAACGGTTTTTGCCGGACAGGATAAAGAAGCGACTGCGGCTGCCCGTGCACACTTCGGCGAAGATCATATTCCTTCATCTCCGGCATTTGTCTTATTGAAAGACGGCAAAGTGGTTGCCGACATTGGACGCCATGAGATTGAAGGGCATGATGTGATGTCTGTTATTACGAATTTACAAGCGTATTTTGAGGAATATTGTGATGAAGTTTGATTAAAAATGATGAGAATCCGCATACGGAGTGGTACAGAAGTATTGCGGATTCTACATTATTTTTTCAGTGCAACTTGTATTTTCAAAAATCAGGAAATTTTATTTTTATAATGAAAATTGCCAATTGTATCTGTTGTGATACAGAAAATAACGAGAAAAGTTTTTTGAAAAAACTTTTGTGGAAATAAAAATAGCGATTACTGAAAAGTAACCGCCAGTCCATTTTAGAAAAACGACAATCCAAAAGCCAATGTCGATAGCACCATAATTGCAATCATGGCATATACGACAACTTTTTGAAATTTTTTGTTGCTCATTTTCTCGCTCTCTCCTTTTTTTCATAAGTTTAGTTTATCAAATTTGAAAAATTTCTCAAGTACGTAGCGCAATTTTCGTAAATTCGTTACAATAGGATATGTACTATAACAGAAGGGGTGTCATCATGGAAAAAATCGATCACATTGGGATCGCGGTAAAAAACCTGGATGAAACAGTAAAATACTACACAGAAGTTTTAGGTTTAAAATTAGAGAGAATCGAAGAGGTTCCAACTCAAAATGTGCGTGTCGCATTTATCGATGCCGGCAATGTGCACATTGAATTGCTAGAACCTTTAAGCGAAGAAGGAGCAATTTACAATCATATTCAAAAACGCGGGGAAGGAATCCAGCACGTTTGCTTCAGCGTCGACAATATTCGGGAAACAATGGCGGAATTAAAAGAAAAAGGAGTCCGTCTTCTTTCCGATGAGCCGATTCCTGCCGCTGGTGGTGCACAAGCTTGCTTTATTCATCCAAAAAATAGTTTTGGAGTTTTATATGAACTATATGAAAAAAGTGGAAAAGGGGTTAATGAATAATGGACATGCTAGATAAAATCAATGAGATGTATGACAGAAAGAGAGAAATTTATTTAGGCGGTGGGGACAAACGTATCGCAAAACAGCACGAAAAAGGAAAACTCACTGCCCGCGAACGCATCGATCTGCTATTGGATGAAGGCACTTTCGTAGAAATTAACCCATTCATCAAACACCGTGTAACCGATTTCGGCATGGGCGAACAAAAGGGCCCTGGTGATGGTGTAGTAACAGGATACGGTAAAGTCAATGGCCGTCCTGTTTACTTGTTTGCTCAGGACTTCACAGTGTTCGGTGGAGCTTTGGGTGAAATGCATGCGAAAAAAATCGCGGCGGTAATGGATTTGGCTGCGAAAAACGGCGCTCCGTTCATCGGAATTAACGATTCCGGCGGTGCCCGCATTCAGGAAGGGGTACTATCATTAGACGGCTATGGCCACATCTTCTACCGCAACTCCATCTATTCCGGAGTAATTCCTCAAATCTCTGTGATCATGGGTCCATGCGCCGGTGGGGCAGTATATTCCCCTGCAATCACGGACTTTATTTTAATGGTTGATAAAACATCTCAAATGTTCATTACTGGTCCAAAAGTAATCGAAGTGGTAACAGGAGAAAAAATTTCTTCCGAAGACTTGGGTGGTTCCAAAGTTCATAACTCCATCAGCGGGAACGCACACTTCCGCGCGCCAAACGAGGAAGAAGCGATTAAACAAATCCGAAGACTATTAAGCTATTTGCCGCAAAGCTACAAAGAAAAACCGCCACGCATGCCTCGTCCGGAAGGAGACGATTGGCGTCCGGAATTGATTGACGTTGTGCCAATCGAGCCAACACGTCCATACGATGTTCGAAAAGTGATTGAACAAGTGGTGGACGAAGGTTCCTTCATGGAAGTGCATTCTGAATTTGCGAAAAACATCGTGGTCGGATTTGCACGCATCGCCGGACAATCTGTCGGACTTGTATGTAACCAGCCAAAAGCTTTAGCGGGCGGTCTCGATATCGACTCATCCGATAAAGCATCAAGATTTATCCGCACATGTGATGCATTCAATATTCCGATCATCACATTCGAAGACGTATCCGGATTCTTCCCGGGCGTTAAACAGGAGCACGGGGGCATCATCCGTCACGGTGCGAAAATCTTGTATGCTTATTCTGAAGCGACAGTGCCAAAAATTACAGTCATCCTGCGTAAAGCATACGGTGGCGCATACGTGGCATTGAACTCCAAATCCATCGGCGCCGACCTTGTATTCGCATGGCCAAACGCAGAAATCGCCGTAATGGGTGCAGCTGGTGCCGCGAACATCATCTTTGCGAATGAAATCGCAAACTCTCCGGATCCGGAAAAAACTCGTCAAGAAAAAATTGAAGAATATAAAGAAAAATTCGCAAATCCATATGTTGCTGCTTCCCTTGGAATGGTGGACGATGTCATCGATCCGAGAGAAACGCGCATTAAATTGATCCAGGCATTGGAAATGCTTGAAAATAAAGAGGAATCAAGACCTAGCAAAAAACACGGAAATATCCCTCTATAATTTTCAAAATAGTAGTACAAGCCAGAATTTGGTTTGTACTACTTTTTATTATGACAATTATTTGGAAATTAGAACGAAAAAGTTTTTATTTTTTAGAATGATATAGAAATTTTAAAAACATTGTGTTAAAATGCAAATTACTTACAACAAATGAATAGTCTATACGGTGCTAATGGACATTAGCTTAAAAGGGAAACTAGTGAGAATCTAGTGCGGTCCCGCCACTGTGATGAGGAGCTCAAAATCACAAAGGCCACTGTGAAAACGGGAAGGCGATTTTGAGCGATGACTCTAAGCCAGGAGACCTGCCGTATAGAGCGGATGGTAGTGTCCTACGAGGATAGGTACACGAATAGGCATCATACTAGCATTATGCGTATCGTTATGCCTTATTGTGGGACACTGCTATTTTAGCAGTGTTTTTTTATTATTCATATATTTTTTAGGAGGGTTTTTATGAACATTTCGTTTAAAAAGCCAATTTATTTTTTAGCATTATTGTTGTTGGTTCCTAAGCCTGCCTTTGCTATGCACATCATGGAAGGTTTTTTGCCGGCAGAATGGGCTGTCTTTTGGTGGCTCGTAACATTACCTTTTCTAATAATAGGGTTAAAGAATATAAGCAATCTTATAAAGGTTCATTCTGAGACAAAATTATTGCTGGGTTTATCCGGAGCATTTGCATTCGTTTTATCCGCTTTAAAAATTCCTTCCGTTACAGGGAGTTGTTCTCATCCTACCGGGGTGGGTTTAGGAACGATTTTATTTGGACCTTTTGTAATGAGTGTTCTAGGTAGTATTGTTTTGCTTTTTCAATCATTGCTATTGGCGCATGGGGGGTTAACGACGCTTGGTGCCAATGCATTTTCTATGGCTGTTGCCGGTCCTTTTATTGCATATGGAGTATTTAAGGGGGCGCAAAAGATCGGTCTAACGTTTACATTTGCAGTCTTTTTGGCTGCCTCATTAGCTGATTTAGGCACTTACGTTATTACATCTATTCAACTTGCACTTGCTTTTCCCTCTGAAGTGGGTGGTATATTTGCTTCATTTGTCAAATTCGCTAGCGTCTTTGCGATTACTCAAATTCCTTTAGCGATTGTAGAAGGGTTGCTTTCAGTCATGGTGATGAATTTCTTGGTGAAATATAACGTAAATGAATTAAAGTTGCTTCAAGTGTTAAACAAAACTCAGGAGGCGAAATAGATGTTAAAAAATAACGCATTTATCTTATTTATTACGATCGCTTTGATTTGTATTCCGCTGATTTTCAATGGAAATGCAGAATACGGCGGTGCAGACGGGGAAGCGGAAGAATTGATCACAGAGCTGAACGAATCCTATAAACCTTGGTTTTCTAGTATATGGGAACCTCCTAGTGGTGAAATCGAAAGTTTATTATTCGTCTTGCAAGGAGCTGCCGGTGCTGGGTTTATCGGTTATTTTATAGGATATATGAGAGGCCGGAATAGGGGCGGAAATGCTGAGATACCGAAATGAGAATGCTGGAATTTTACGCTTATCATTCACCATTAAGAAACATACATCCGATTGAAAAAATCGTATTTGCATTGATTCCTTTAATACTTAATATCCTGTTTCAAAATATATACACGTCTTTATTCATATTTTTCATCATGGTTGTGATTACCATAATTTTTGGCAAAATTCCTGTTCGTATATATTGGAAGTTATTGTTAATTCCGGTCACTTTTTTATTATCAAGTGTACTGGTCATTTTACTCAGCTTTACCGAAAGCCCTTTAGAAGGAGCAATTTTTCAATCCATCATTGGTCCCGTTGTTATTTCAATCATGAAGGAAAGTATTGAAAAGGCCTTGACTCTATTTTCTGTTTCCTTATCGAGTATCAGTTGCTTGTACTTCTTAATCTTAACGACAACCATTCAGGATGTTCTGTTTGGTTTACAGTGCTTGAAAGTTCCGCAGGTTTTGTTGGATTTAATCGCATTAATCTATCGATTTATATTTTTATTTCTGGATTCAAGCAGGACAATATTTCTTGCACAAAAAGCAAGGTTGGGACATGGTTCATCTATCAAAACGATCAAGTCGATTGGACTTATTATTAGTGCTTTATTTGTTAAGGTATTCCATGAAATGAAAGATTTAAACAACGCAGTCAATGCAAGAAGTTTAAATGGTTATATAGCTGTAATTG
Organism: Ureibacillus terrenus; assembly: GCF_006569205.1. GTDB lineage: Bacteria > Bacillota > Bacilli > Bacillales_A > Planococcaceae > Ureibacillus > Ureibacillus terrenus. Next base: position 94,623 of record NZ_VIGD01000001.1, on the reverse strand, counting down.
CAAGAACAATTCGATTTTCAAGAAGCCGTTGGATATTCATTATGTTAATCAGTATATTGATTATCGCTTTTAATTTCACCGTTGGGAGAGCTGGTTGAATGAGTACTACTATTTTCGAACTGAGCGAAGTGTACTACCGTTATGAAGATGGGACTGAGGCTTTAAAAAATATCAATCTACGAATTGAACGAGGAAAAAAAATTGCTCTTTTAGGCAGCAATGGTGCAGGAAAGTCCACATTATTATTGCATTTAAATGGGTTGTTAAAACCAACATCCGGTACAATTTGCATCGATGGACAACCATTAACCTATTCGAGGAAAGAGTTGATCAATTTAAGACGTCGGGTAGGAATCGTTTTTCAAAATCCTGAAACCCAGTTGTTTAATGGGACGGTTCGAGATGACATATGTTATGGACCATATAATTTAAAGTTGCCGGAACGGGAACGAAAGACGTTAATTGAGAAAGCAATTATTCTGACAGACGTAGGTGAGTTGTTAGATAAACCGATTCATTTTTTAAGCGGTGGACAAAAAAAGCGGGTTTCCATCGCAGGTGTGCTTGCTATGGATCCTGAAGTCATCCTTTTTGATGAACCAACTGCATCTTTGGATATTTATTACACAAAGAAAATAAGGAAACTATTAGATGAACTTCATCGTGATGGGAGAACACTTATTCTTTCTACTCACGATATTGATTTTGCCTATGAATGGGCTGACGAAGTAATTGTGATGCATCAAAGTGAAGTGTTATTTCAAGGTAATTTCTCTCAACTGTTTGAAGAACACAAAGATATTATTACTAAAGCGAATCTGGAAACATCAATAATATTCGAAATAGCGCAAATATTGAAAAATGGAGGGGTGAATTTAAATACAATTGATTACCGTTCAAAAGAACAATTATTGGAAATTCTTAAAGATTATTTATTGAAGGTAACAATATAAATGGGGTGATGTCTTTGAGAGGAAAGCTATACATTGTCGGTTTTGGTCCAGGGGACGCCAATCACATTACATATCGGGCAGTGGAAGCGATAAAAGCAAGTGATTATATCATTGGATACAAAACTTATGTGGAATTAATAAAAAATTTATTAAACGTCAAACAAAAAATTATAAGTACTGGGATGACGGAAGAAGTTTCACGTGCACAGGCTGCGGTAAAACTTGCGGAAGAAGGGCACCAGGTAGCGGTCATTTCTAGTGGAGATTCCGGTGTATATGGCATGGCCGGTCTCATTTATGAAGTACTCGTTGAACAAGGTTGGCATAAAGAGTCAGGGGTTGAAGTGGAAGTCATTCCTGGAATTTCTGCCATCAATTCTTGTAGTTCCCTACTCGGTGCCCCGATTATGCATGATTCATGCACAATCAGCTTAAGTGATCATTTAACACCATGGACAATTATCGAAAAAAGGCTTGAAGCAGCGGCAGCAGCTGATTTTGTGATTGCTCTATACAATCCGAAAAGCGGAAGAAGAACAAAACAAATCGTGGAAGCAAGACGGATATTACTAAAATATCGGTCACCGAATACACCGGTTGGACTTGTAAAAAGTGCTTATCGCGAAAGACAATCGATTGTGATTACGACGTTGGATAATATGCTGGAACACGAGATTGGTATGCTCACAACAGTGATTATTGGAAACACCTCCACATTTGTATATGATGACTTAATGATTACGCCGAGGGGGTATCAACGAAAATATACGCTTGATCGCGAGGTACAACCATTGAAACCTCATGAACGATTGAAAAAAGAAGCAGAACCTTGGTCTTTGGAAAATTTGGAATCGAAGAAAAGAGAGTCAAAAAAAACCCCTTTTCAACTAGCATGCGAAGCAATTGCAATGCTGGACCGAAAGCCAAATTTCGTTGTTGAAAAAACAGACTATAAACCAGTTTTTGAGTTTGCCATAAGTCCTGGGGTGGCAAATAAACGATTCACCCCTGAGCAATTTAAGCTATTGGCTGAAGTTGTTGGTCATGAGGGAAGGATGGACTATTCAAGGGATCATCAGTTGCGGATAAGTATTCCAACTAATCATCCAGAACAAATTGTAGAACAATTATCAAATGTTGGTTTGCTGGTGATGCCTGTAGGAGATGTCATTACGGTGAAGGCTTGTGATTTTTGTGATGGTGAAAAAAAGGATTCGATACCGTACGCTGAAAAGCTGCAACAGAGATTTGGAGGAAAAGCTGTGCCGAAAGAATTAAAAATCGGCATTAATGGATGTGGGATGGCATGTTACAACGCCGTTATGGAAGATATCGGAATCGTATATCGAAAAGGAAAATTTGATGTGTTTTTAGGTGCAAAACCGGTAGGACGCACCGCACATCCGGGTCAATTGATTGAAGAGGGGTTGGAAGCTGAAAAATTAGTCGAATTAATCGAAAAACTGATTGTTGAATATAAAGAAAATGCTCATCCAAATGAACGATTATTTAAATATTTTAAACGGAAAAAAGTGCTGGCTGGGTACAAATATCAAGATAATGAGCCAAAGCTCAATTTGCAGCCAATCCCTTGTGCAGATTAGGAGGATAACATGACGAAAGCTATTTTATTTGTAGGACATGGAAGTAAGCTTGAAGCAGGAAATGAAGAAGTAAGAGAATTTGTAAAGCAAACAAGAGAATTAATTGATTCAAGTCTACTAGTAGAAACATGTTTTTTAGAATTTGCTGAACCAACGATTTCTCAAGGTATTAAGATTTGCATCGAAAAAGGTGCCAGTGAAATCTATGTAATGCCAATCATCTTGCTCCATGCAGGACATTCTAAAATTCATATTCCCGCAGAAATTGTAGAGGCGCAAGAAAAATATCCCCATGTGAAATTCACTTATGGTGAAGTTGTGGGAATTCATGAAGATATTTTTCAAATTTTACTGGAACGTCTACAAGAAATCGGTTTTGATACCCAGGCAAAACATGAAGATACAGCCATTTTATTAATTGCCCGGGGAGGAAGCGATGAATATGCCAATGGTGATTTTTTCAAGATTACAAGACTGTTATGGGAGAAGTTAAATGTTCAAGTAGTGGAAGGAGCTTTTATGGGAGTGACAAAACCATTGGTTGAAGAAGGGATTGAACGATGTATAAAGCTTGGTGCTAAAAAAATCATCATGCTTCCATATTTTCTATTTACGGGCATATTAATGGAGCGGATGAAATCCTATTGTGAACGCTTCAAAGAACAATATCCCGAAATAAACATTGAAATTGCCCATTATTTTGGATACCATCCCCGATTAAAATCTGTCATTATTGAACGAATGGTACAAGCATTATCCGGGCATTCGAACGGTGATAAAGATATACAAAATGTTCAAAAGTTAATGGAAAAGGGGCTCATTTCCCACCATCACCATCACCATGAGCATGAACATGAACATCACCATGGTCATAAACATCATCATCATGATTACAAAGGTTGTAACGTCCAACTTGATGAAAAAATGGAAGTGAAACCATGATTTTATTTCTTGCTGGGACAAGTGATGCACGTGAATTGGCTGTTTTGTTAAAAAAGGAAGGCTTCCCCCTAATGGCTACCGTAGTAACAGAATCTGCAGCCAAAAGTCTTGTTGATAAAGGCATAGAAGTAAAAGTTGGTAGATTAAATTATGAAAAAATGTACGAATTTTCAAGGGAAATCGGGGTGACAATGATTGTAGATGCCAGTCATCCCTTTGCCGAAGAAGCACATAAAACGGCAAAATGGGTTGCCGAACAATTAAATATCCCCTATATCCGCTATGAGAGGGAAAAATTGCAGCTTGAACAGGATTTTATCAAATTTGTTTCATCCTATGAAGAGGCAGCGGAACTTGCAGCAAAGAAAAAAGGAGTTGTCATGCTCACAACAGGCAGTAAAACGCTGGAAATCTTCGCAAATAAATTATTGCCGCTGAATGATGTTCGCGTGATTTGCAGAATGCTTCCCCGAATCGATAATATGCAAAAATGCGAGCAGCTCGGCTTCCCCCAAAAAAATATAGTGGCAATGCAAGGCCCTTTTTCAAAAGAGTTGAATATTGCCTTATTTAAGCATTTCGGTGTGACACTCATGATTACAAAAGAAAGCGGCAAAATTGGTGCGGTCGATGAAAAAATAGAAGCTGCAAAGGAACTTGGGATTGAAACGATTGTCATTAAAAGACCAATTATAGAATTTGGTCATGTATTTAGTGAAATGGAGGAAATTGTAAATTGGATAAAAAATCAAAGAAATGAGGGTGCATTATGAATTTTAAACCGATTACGGTAGATCCGGATAAGATTTATGATTATAGTTTTGCCATTATCGAAGAAGAAATGGGAGAACATCACTTTTCAGACATGGAATGGCAAGTTGTTCGCCGAATCATCCATGCTTCGGCTGACTTTGAATTAGGAAGAAGTGTTGTATTTTCACATGGTGCTGTTGAAGCGGGCATTAAAGCAATCCGGGAAGGAAAACATGTAATTGCCGATGTCCAAATGATTGTCAGCGGCTCAGGACGGAAACGATTCCAAAAATATGGCGGAGATCTGCATTGTTATATCAGTGATGAAGATGTGTCACAAGAAGCGAAAGAAGAGGGAGTTACTCGGGCTATTATGTCAATGAGAAAAGCCGCTCGTGAACATGAAGGAGGTATATATGCAATAGGCAATGCACCGACTGCATTGTTGGAATTAATTCGTCTTGTTAAGGAAGGCATTGCAAAACCTGACTTAATCATCGGGATGCCTGTTGGCTTTGTTTCAGCAGCTGAGTCGAAGGAGGAGCTGTTGAAACTCGAAGGGATTCCATATATTACGAATATCGGCCGTAAAGGCGGCAGCACTGTAACCGTAGCTGCTTTAAATGCTATTTCAATATTAGCTGATCAGGTGTAAGGGAAATGCAGAAAACAAAGAGAAAGAGTACATCTGAACTACGGGAAGGTTATACAACGGGTTCTTGTGCAACAGCTTGTGCAAAAGCGGCACTAATCGCTTTAATCACAAAACAAGTACAAAAGAGGGTAACGATACATCTGCCAATTGGAAAAGATGTTGAATTTCTAATAGAAGATTGCAACATGGGAGACTTTGAAGTGACGTGTTCAACAATTAAAGACGGCGGGGACGATCCTGATGCAACCCATGGCGCTATTATTCAAGCAACAGTTTCTTGGAGAGAGGACGGGGAAATTTTTATCGATGGCGGCAAAGGAGTAGGCAGGGTCACAAAACCCGGATTGCCGATTGAAGTGGGACTTGCAGCCATTAATCCCGTTCCACGGAAAATGATTCAAACGGAAATTGAAAACGTATTAAAACATTTTGAGATTGAAAAAGGGGTAAATATTATCATTTCTGTTCCCGATGGTGAAGAAATTGCCAAAAAAACATTAAATAGCCGTCTCGGAATCATTGGAGGAATTTCAATATTGGGAACAAGAGGAACAGTTGTTCCTTTTTCTAATGCTGCTTATATGGCAAGTATTGTACAAGCTATATCAGTGGCCAAAGCATCCGGTTGTGAGCATCTTGTTTTTACAACAGGTGGACGAAGCGAAAAATTTGCTATGAGCATGTTTTCCGATCTTCCTGAAGTTGCTTTTATTGAAATGGGCGATTTTGTGGGTTTTGCAATGAAACATTGCAAAAAAATCGGCATTCCAAAAGTTTCTTTGGTTGGAATGATGGGAAAATTTTCAAAACTTGCCCGAGGTTCGATGATGCTCCACTCAAAAGGTTCTCAAGTAAGTTTTGAATTTCTTGCTTCCATTGCTAAAGAATGTGGAGCTGCAAATGAAAGCATCGTAAAAATTCTTCAAGCGAACACAGCGAATGAAGTTGGGGAAATCATGAGAGAACTAGGATGCAAGACCTTTTTTGACAAAATATCGGAACATTGCTGTAAAGAAGTAATTAAACATGTGGAAGGCGGATTGATTGTTTCGACTGCGATTTATTCAATGAATGGAGAATTATTAGGAAAGGCGGAAAATATTGATGCCTATTAAATTGATTGGAATTGGAGACAACGGTGTACATGGACTTCATCCCCAATTAATTGAGTGGATTGAAAATGCGGAAGTTCTTGTTGGAGGAGAAAGACTCTTATCATTTTTCCCAAATTTTAAAGGTGAAAAAATCGTATTAAAAACAAAAATAATGAGGATAGTTGAACAACTTGGAAAAAGGAATCAGAACATTGTGATTCTAGCTTCCGGAGATCCCTTGTTTTATGGTATAGGCGGACTTTTATCAAAAAAAATCCCGGTTGAAATCTATCCCTATATCAGTTCAATACAACTTGCAGCGGCAAAATTTGGAATCAGTTGGCAAGATGCCTATTTTGTCAGCATACATGGACGCCCAATAAAAGGCCTTGCTCAAAAAATCGATGGAAAAAAGAAAGTGTTTATATTAACAGATGAAAATAATTCCCCAAATACTCTAGCAAAATATTTGCTAGAGTTTGGTATGACTGAGTATGAAGCTTATATTGCTGAAAACTTGCAAGGGGAAGAGGAGCGTTGCAGAAAAATGACGTTGGAAGAAATGGAGAAATCCAGTTTCTCTCCATTAAATGTTGTGATTTTAGTTCAAACTCAAGAAGCAAAAAAATGGCCGCTTGGCATTGAAGATGAAGAGTTTTATCAACGAAAGCCGGAAAAAGGATTAATAACGAAAAAGGAAGTTCGTGTATTATCCATTAGCGCTTTGAATATAAACGCACAAAGCGTTGTGTGGGATATCGGGACATGCACCGGTTCTGTCGCGATTGAAGCTGGGAAAATTGCAAAAGAAGGAAAGATATATGCCATTGAAAAAAATGAAGAAGACATCGCAAACTGTCTCCGTAATCAAAAAAAATTTCGGGTGGATTTCACGGTAGTACACGGAAAAGCGCCGGGAGGCCTTGATGAGTTTCCCGATCCGGATGCCATTTTCATTGGTGGTACAGGCGGCAACATGGAGGAATTATTAACTGTATGTTGTCAAAGGTTGAAAAATGATGGACGCATCGTGTTAAATCTAGCAACAATCGAAAACTTATATGAATCAATCAAGATATTGAACAGATTAGGATTCCATACAGAAGTTACCCAAGTACAAATCGCAAGAAGTAAACCGATCTTATCATTGACCCGGTTAGCTCCATTAAATCCCGTGTTTATTGTAAGTGCAAAACGAAAGGAAGATGGAAATGAATAAAGGGACTCTATACGGAATAGGTGTTGGACCTGGAGATCCTGAATTAATTACTTTAAAAGCTTTTCGCACACTTCAAGAATGTCCAGTCATTGCTTATCCAAAAAAAATGCGAGGTTCAAAAAGTTATGCATACAAAATTGCAGAAGTTTTTATACGGCCTGAAGAAAAGGAAATGTTGGGCCTAATATTTCCAATGACGAAAGATGAAGAAGTATTAAAAAGGGAATGGAATAAAGCCGTTGATGAAATCTATGGGAAAATTGCCAATGGAAAAGATGTGGCGTTTGTTACGGAAGGGGATCCGCTATTATATAGCACTTTTATTCATTTAATGAAGTTAATGAGCGAAAAATATCCAGATGTCAAAATTCAAGCAGTTCCTGGCATTTCCTCTATTAACGGTGCAGCTTCCTGTCTAAACATTCCTCTGGCTGATGGTGATGAACAAGTCGCGATTATACCTGCAAATGATGATGTCGATAAAATGAGAAAAGCGATTGAAACCCATGATGCTGTTGTATTTATTAAAGTTGCAAAGGTCATAGATTTGATGCTGGAAATTCTTCGGGATTTGGGCTTGGAAAACAAAGCACACGTAGTGACAAAAGTAACATCTGAAGAAGAAATAATCTGGAGCATCGATGAATTGGACGGTGCGGATTTAAATTATTTAACGTTAATGGTGGTGCGAAAATGAAAAAAATATGGATTATTGGAGCTGGTCCGGGCGATCCCGATTTAATCACGGTGAAGGGTTTACATATTTTGCAACAATCAGATTGTATTCTCTATACAGACTCTCTTGTGAATGAAGAGTTAATTGCCAAAGCAAAGAAAGAAGCAGAAATAATAAAAACGAGCGGAATGAATTTGGAAGAAATTGTATCAATCATTGTAGATCGGGTGGACCGTGGGAAAAAAGTTGCACGTGTTCATACCGGTGATCCATCGTTGTATGGTGCTATTGCAGAACAAATCGCATTACTAAAAAAAGAAGGCATTGAAGTTGAAATCATTCCGGGTGTGAGTTCAGTTTTTGCTTCAGCAGCAGCAGTACAAGCAGAACTGACAATTCCCGAATTAACTCAAACTCTGATTTTAACCCGAGCAGAAGGACGAACGCCTGTACCGGAAAAAGAAAAATTAAAAGATTTGGCAAGCCATCATTGTACAATCGCTCTTTTCCTCAGTGCCACTTTAACGAAAAAAATCATGAAGGAATTGAAAGAAGCAGGCTGGCAAGATGATACGCCTGTAGCTGTTATTCAAAAAGCTACTTGGCCAGATCAAAAAATCGTTCGAACGACACTTGCTCAACTTGATGAAGCAATGAAAGAAAATGGGATTCGCAAACATGCCATGATATTGGCTGGATGGGCACTTGATCCAAACATTTATGAAAAGAATTCTTATCGTTCGAAACTTTACGATGCCGAGTTTACCCACGGCTATAGGAAAGGAGTTTCAAAGTGATTCAACTAGCGGAGGAGGAAATTCCGAAAATCAATCAAAAAAATGATTATGCGATTGTAGCGATTACAAAACATAGCGCAGAAATTGCGAGAAAATTAAGAGGACTTTTTCCAAATGGCGACTTGTATTATCCGCATAAGTTTGCCAAAGGTGATGAAGAGGGTCTGGGAATTCAGTTATATGATGGCAATGTTCGGATTCTGCTTTCAGCCATTTTTTATAAATATAAAGGTCTCATTTTGTTTATTTCTCTTGGTGCAGTTGTTCGCATGATTGCACCACTATTAAAAGATAAAAAAATCGATCCGGCAGTCGTTGTCATCGATGATCGGGGTAAAAATGTAATCAGTGTGCTTTCAGGCCATTTAGGAGGTGCGAATGAATTAACGAGAGAAATCGCCGCATTGCTTCACGCAAATCCCGTTATTACCACAGCATCTGATGTTCAACAAACCATCGCCGTAGATTTATTTGGCTCCAGATTCGGATGGGTTTGGGATTCCGAAGAGCATTTGACCAAGGTAAGTGCGGCTGTCGTCAACGAAGAACCAGTTGCCATAGTGCAGGAAAGCGGAGAGCGTTCTTGGTGGTTATATGATCATCCATTACCGAAAAATATCATGTTATATCCGACAATTTTGGACGCAATCGATGCGAAGCCAAGCGGTGCTTTAATAATCACGCATCGCTTACTTGCCCCGGAAGAAAAATCAATATTGCAATGCGGTATTATTTTTAGACCAAAAGTGATCGTAATAGGCATCGGTTGTAATCGCGGAACAAGCGGGGAGGAGATTCAGTCAGTCATTGAAGAGACGTTGCTTGAGTTGGGATTTTCTTCAAAAAGTATAAAAGCGATATGCACCATTGACTTAAAGAAAGATGAAGAAGGTTTATTAAAAGTGGTGGAAGAACGAAAAGTGGAATTTTGTACGTATACCGCCAAGGAACTTAATGAAATGCATATCGAAGAACCATCAGAAACGGTTTATAAATATACAGGGGCATATTCCGTGAGTGAAGCAGCAGCGAAACGGTATTTACAATCGGATTCCCTTGTCCTTGTCAAAAAGAAAAGCGGCAATGTAACGATTTCTGTAGGGGTTCTAGAACATAAGGAGGATTATCCGTGGCAAAAAGAGTAATGATTGCAGGTACATCGAGCGGTGTTGGAAAAACAACTTTAACAATCGGAATTATGGCTGCACTGAAAAAGAGAAATTTAGTCGTCCAAGGCTTTAAATGCGGTCCTGATTATATCGATCCATCTTATCATACTGCCGTTACAAAACGAATTTCTCGAAATATCGATAGCTGGATGTTAAGCCGCGAAGTAATCCGTGATATTGTAGAACGGTCTGGCCGCGATGCAGATATTTCAATTATCGAAGGGGTGATGGGGTATTTTGATGGCAAAAGTCCATTGGAAAATACCGGATCCGCTGCTGAAATCGCTGTCATTACTGAAAGTCCAGTTCTGCTGGTGGTGGATTGCTCAAGCATGGCAAGAAGTGCAGCAGCAATTGTCAAAGGTTTTCAAACTCTGCATGAACCATCGCGAATCGTTGGTGTAATTGCCAACAGAGTTGGAAGCGAGGGCCATTTTAACATTGTAAAAACAGCCATTGAACAAGAATGTAAAATTCCGGTAATCGGCTATATGAAGAAAAACAATGATCTCCATTTGCCAAGCAGGCATCTCGGATTAATTCCGGCTATTGAAAGGGGAGAATTGGATTCTTATTTTGATTCGCTGGCACAAGAAGTAGAAAAAACCATTGATCTCAACCGGCTATTAAGCATTTCTGAAACGAACAATTTACAAGAAGTTGAAAATTCTATTTTTCACGAAGATCCAAAGGTAAATGTAATAATCGCCGTTGCAAAGGATGCGGCCTTTAATTTTTATTACGAAGAAAATATTCAATTACTTAAATCGCGCGGGGCTGAAATTCAATATTTTTCCCCATTAGCGAACGAACCGGTACCTGAAGATGCAGATGGATTATATATTGGCGGGGGCTTTCCGGAAGAATTCGCAGAACAGCTTGCAAATAATGAAGTTTCAAAACAATCCATTAAAGAACTGATTGAAAATGGGCTTCCAACAGTGGCTGAATGTGGAGGGTTCATGTACTTGACAAAATCCATCCAGTCAACTGAAGGTATAAGCTATCCAATGGTTGGGATCATTGATGGAAACGTTATGATGCAACCTAAACTTGCAGCTCTTGGTTACCGGGAAATTGTTGGAGTAAACAACAATTTCCTCATGGGAGAAGGAGAGACGGCAAAAGGCCATGAATTCCATTATTCCACTTTTATACCAAATACAGAGCAGGTGCCGGCTTATGCATTGAAAAGTCGATTTGGACAAAAACAGGATGGTTGTGTTGTCCATTCATTAATTGCAGGATATGTCCATTTCCATTTCGCATCCAATCCGAAGCTAATCGATAACTGGTTGAATGCTTGTTTAAAATATCAACAACAGAAACGGAAATAAAACTATTATACTATTAAATAATTTTCAATTCAGTAAACAACAATGCAACTTTCTTCCGGGAGGGAAATATGAGCAAAGGAAAAGTATATTTAGTAGGAGCTGGACCTGGAGATGAAAAATTGATCACAGTCAAGGGGCTCGAATGCATACAGCAATCAGACTGCATTGTGTATGATCGGCTTATAAATCCATCATTGCTAGAGTATGCTCCCAAAAATGCAGAACGCATTTATTGCGGTAAATTGCCTGGAAAACATATGCTCATTCAAGAGGAAATTCATGAAATTCTTGTACAAAAAGCATTGGAAGGAAAGATTGTTACGAGATTAAAGGGAGGGGATCCCGGTATTTTTGGAAGAGTAGGAGAAGAAGCCAGTGTCCTCAAGCAGCATGGGATTCCCTTTGAAATTGTGCCTGGCGTTACTGCAAGTGTTGCAGCAGCCGAGTATGCCGGGATTCCATTAACCCATCGCGAATATGCATCCAGTGTTGCCCTTGTTACAGGACACGGATGTAAAGAAAATGGTTCTGATTATTTAAATTGGAGAGCACTCTCTGGAATCGATACGATTGCTTTTTATATGGGAGTTGGGAATTTACAGAATATTTGCCGTCAATTAATGCAAAATGGCAAAGCCCCCGGTACTCCGGTCGCGATTATCGAAAATGGTACGACGAAGGTACAACGAACCATTTCTGGAACATTAGATACGATTTCCCAATTGGCTGCGAGCGAAAAGATTACAAATCCTGCCATGATTATTGTGGGTGAAGTTGTAAAGGTAAGAGAACAAGCAATGTGGTTTGAAGATACCTTATATAAAACAAAAAACAATACCAATACACAATAATGGAAGGAGGAGAATGACAATGAAACATAAAGGACTCACTTTAATATATACTGGTGATGGTAAAGGGAAAACGACTGCAGCGTTGGGACTGACATTGCGTGCAATTGGCCGTGGAATGAATGTCTGTTTTTTACAGTTCATTAAATCGAAACAACGTATTTACGGTGAAGCCATTGCCTTAAAAAAATTAGGAGTTGCAATGGAACAATTAGGCCTCGGTTGCATTAGCCAAGGCGAAGAAGGGAAAGGCTCCGTTAAGGTTGAACAATTAGGAATCGGATTTACATGGACGAAGACACCGGAAGAGCATCGGGAAGCTTTGAAAAAAGGGTGGGAAATTGCAAAACAAGCCCTCCAAGATCCAACCATTGATTTATTAGTGTTGGATGAACTAAACAATGCTCTCAGTATTACAAACTTTCCGGTTGATGACGTAATTCCTCTTGATGAAGTGATCACAGCACTTCAAAATCGTCCAACACATATGAATGTCGTGATTACAGGCCGTAATGCGAAACAAGAATTGATCGACATTGCAGATTTGGTTTCGACTATCGATTGTACGAAACATTATTATAATGAAGGAATTTCGGCGGTAAAAGGCCTGGAATTTTAAAGGAGAGAAAATATTTGCGTGCAAGTTCAATTATGATACAAGGAACGTCTTCTGATGTGGGGAAAAGTGTTCTTTGTACGGCACTTTGCCGCATCTTCTCCAATGCAGGATACAAAGTTGCCCCTTTTAAGTCTCAAAATATGGCATTGAATTCCTATGTTACCCAGAATGGGGAAGAAATCGGCCGAGCTCAAGGGGTGCAGGCAGAAGCTGCCAGGATAATCCCTAATTCAAAAATGAATCCGATTTTGCTCAAACCGAAACAAGATATGGTTTCGGAAGTCATCGTTCATGGGAAGCATTTTATGGATATGGGTGCAACAAATTATCGAGAGAACTTTACGCTGCAAGCAATACCAATTGTGGAAAAAGCCATCCATGACTTGGAACAATCCTACGATATTATTGTGGCAGAAGGTGCCGGCAGCCCTGCGGAGATTAATTTAAAAGATCGCGACATTGCGAATATGCGGGTAGCAAAAATGCTGGATGCCGATGTGTTCCTCGTTGCAGACATCGACCGGGGCGGAGTTTTTGCTTCAATTGTCGGCACGCTTGCATTGTTGGATGAAGAAGAACGGAAACTTGTAAAAGGTATCATCATTAATAAATTTAGAGGGATGATTGAATTACTTCAGGATGGCATACAATGGCTTGAAAACTATACCGGAATTCCCGTTATTGGGGTTATCCCTTATTTAGACTGCCAGATTGAAGCTGAAGATTCTTTAGCCCTCGATACTTTAAAACTAAAAAACCCTAAAAAGAAATGCCCTATTGATGTGGCTTGTATTCAATTGCCGAGAATATCTAATTTTACAGACTTCGATCCGTTGTTTGAGGAGCCTGACGTAGGGGTACGCTTAGTTAGAGATGTGAAGGAGTTAGGAAATCCAGATTGCATCATCATACCTGGTACAAAAAATACAACGGGCGACTTAATGTGGTTAAAAGAAACGAAATTATTTGAAGCTATTCAACAATGTTATTCAAAGGGCAGCAGAGTTTTCGGAATTTGTGGCGGTTATCAAATATTAGGCGAGAAACTTCTCGATCCTGATGGTGTAGAAGGAAATTTGAAGGAAGTCTCAGGCCTTTCTCTACTGCCGATACAAACGATCTTTGAAAAAAATAAAAGAACGACCCAAACAAAAGGCAAAATTCATCCAACGCTTTTCCAAAAAGAAATTGAAGTGGAAGGATACGAGATTCATTTAGGCCAAACAAAGGTAAAGGAAAATGCATTGCCTTTTTTACAATTAAATGATGGAACAACGGATGGTATTATTGTCCATAATGGGAAAGCCATTGGCACATATTTACATGGCATCTTCCAAAATCGCTATTTTACAAGGGCGTATTTTAATGAAATAAGAAAAAGTAAGGGGTTGAATCCATTACCAATGGAAGTACAAACGGATAAAGAACGCCGTGAACAGGCATATGAAATACTGGCAGAACAAGTGCAAAGCTGTTTAAATATGGAATATATATATGCTTTATTAGAAAAACAAAAATTAATGAAAAATGGGAAGTAAATGTCGAATTACAAATAGCCTTCAATCCAAAGTATTTTTCGGATTGGGGGCAATTTTGCATTGCTTAGGATCCACCAATTTATGCTAGACTCCGCACTTATTTTCCTATCTGTGCTATAGAAACATCCCCTAACGCCATAATCAACAACACCCTTTCTGCTGGAAAATTAATAAGTTGAAAAGAAGAATTAACCTTTCAAACAATAAAACCTTTGTAATTGTATTCTGAAACAGTAAAGCGTAGAATGAGGATGAATAGTGGAAAAAAGGGGTTTTGAACATGGAAAATAGTCGTTTAGTGAATGAATTTATCGAGTTAGTCCAAATTGATTCAGAAACAAAACATGAGGAAAAAATAGCACCAATTCTTGTAAATAAATTGGAAGATTTAGGTTTTTCCGTTTATCAAGATGATGCTCATACACGCAATGGTCATGCGGCGGGAAATATTATCGCCACTTTGGAAGGATCATTGGATGTTGAACCGATTTATTTTACCGTACATATGGATACGGTTGTTCCTGGGAAGGGCATTAAACCACAAATAAAAGAAGATGGCTATATATATTCTGACGGCACAACCATTTTAGGCGCCGATGATAAAGCTGGAATTGCTGCACTTTTGGAAATGGTTCGCCGTCTTAAAGAACAGTCCATTGAACACGGTACAATACAATTCATTATTACAGCAGGCGAAGAAGATGGTCTTGCCGGCTCTAAGGAGTTGGATCGGGATAAAATTATTGCCAAGTACGGCTATGCGGTTGACAGCGATGGAAAAGTGGGAGGAATCGTTGTTGCGGCTCCTTATCAAGCAAAATTAAATGTAAAAATCTTTGGAAAAACAGCCCATGCAGGAGTGGAACCGGAAAAAGGGATTTCTGCTATTACATTGGCAGCGAAAGCCATTGCGGAAATGAAATTAGGGCGCATCGACCATGAAACAACAGCGAATATTGGGCGTTTTGAAGGCGGCAAAGCGACAAATATCGTTTGTGATGAAGTATTCATCCTAGCAGAAGCCCGCTCCATCCAAAAAGAGAAATTAGATAAGCAAACAGCTCATATGAAAGAAACTTTTGAAAAAGTGGCTGAAAAATTTGGAGGCCGCGCTGAAGTGGATGTACAGTTGATGTATCCGGGATTTTCAGTAGGTGAAACGGATAAAGTAGTACAAGTGGCAGTGGAAGCAGTAAAAAATGTTGGCAGAACACCTCAAATTGGGGTCTCTGGTGGGGGAAGCGACGCCAATGTCATTTCAAGTTTTGGCATTCCCACAGTCAACTTGTCGGTAGGCTATGAAAATATCCATACAACGAAAGAACGGATGCCTATTGAAGAACTGGAGAAATTGGCCGATTTATTAGTAGAAATCGTAAAATGCTCCGGCAAGAAATAGTTCAATTTGAGGTGATTTTATATGAAATCCATTGTCTTTCGGTGCGGCAAAGAAGAGTATGCGATTTCCATCGACCAGGTGGTTTCCATTGAAAGGATTGAAAATATTGCGCCCATTCCTCATTTGCCCGGCTATTTAATCGGGTTTGCAAAGGTCCGTGGCGAGCTGATTCCGGTGCTTGATTTTAATATCATTCTATACAATCAGCCTACCCCTGAATCTTCGGGCAGAATGATTGTATTGAATATGGATATTGTGCGTTTTGGTTTGGCAGTATCCGAAGCGAAAGAAATCATGGATATAAGCGAAGAGGATATACAACAGGTCGGTCTTGTGAACTACACCCATACAAAATACTTTACAGCAGTCGCCAACCTGGAAGACCGGATCATGACCATTGTAAATCCGAAAGTACTGGTGAATTCGTTGGAAGGAATCCGCGAAATTATTGATTATCTGCATCAATTGGTGAGGGAAGAGAAAAATGAAACCGCAACAGAATAATAAATGGCTGGAGGAGGGCTTTTATACCTTCTCTGGATTTTTTTCACGAAAAGTGAGGTGGCCATGTGAAATATCCTTATCGCCCCATTTTAAAAATTCCCAAGACGAGAAATGAAATCATTTTTGATATCATCGGGATCGGATTTTTCGTTATTTCCATTTTATATATCATCGTCCAATGGAAACATCTCCCCGATCAAATCCCGGGGCATTTTAATGCAAAAGGGGAAGTGGATCGGTGGGGTTCGAAATATGAATTATTGATAGTGCCCATTATCGGTTTATTTATTTTTTTGTTGTCGACCCTTTTCGAAAAAGCTCCCCATATGCACAATTACCCGAACCGCCTCAATGAATCAAATGCAGAGCAGTTTTATTTGAACAGCCGGAAAATGCTCAATGCAACGAAAAATGTATGCATGCTGTTTTTTGCAGTGTTGAATTTTCAAATGGTCCGGATCGGATTGGATAAACAGGATTCCCTGGGAGGTTGGTTTTTGCCCGTTCTCATAATTTCCTTCTTCATTCCGTTGGCGGTTGGCATCTATAAACAAACCAAAATCAAGTAGTGTTTGGGGTTGATTCTATGGAGATCCGAAATAAACTGCTCGAATTGTCGGAGGAAAAATACCGGCTTTTTCAAAAATCCCTCATCCCCAATCAGGAAAATATTCTCGGAGTGCGTCTCCCGAAGTTAAGGGCAATGGCCAAAGAGATTGCAATGGGAGACTGGGAAGGTTTTTTAATGGATGGGAAAGAGGAGTATTTTGAGGAAATCATGTTAAAAGGGATGGTCATCGGCCAGGCGAAAATGTCTCTTGAGGAGAGGTTGAGATGGATCCGATGGTTTGTGCCGAAAATTGACAATTGGTCTGTATGCGACAGTTTTTGCGCGGGCCTGAAATTTGCAAAAAAGCATCAAGATGAAGTGTGGAGATGGATTCAGCCTTATTTCCGGTCGAAAGAAGAATTTGAAGTCCGATTTGCCGTTGTCATGCTGCTGACTTATTTTTTGGAAGAAGCCTATCTGCAGGCTATTTTTTCCATATTGGACGGTATCCGTCATGACGGCTATTATGCCAAAATGGCCGTCGCATGGGCAATTTCTTTCGCATATTTGAAGTTTCCGGAAGAAACATCCAAATTTTTGCAATCCAATTCTTTGGATATTTTCACTTATAATAAAGCCCTTCAAAAAATAATGGAGTCGAACCGGATCGGCAAAGAAGAGAAAGAACGAATGCGAAAAATGAAAAAATCACCGGTTTAATAAGGGATGCCTTCCAATTCCAGCAACTTTTTTTTCACATCCAATCCTCCGCTGTATCCGGTGAGGCTGCCGTCTTTTCCGATGACGCGATGGCACGGGATTATAATGGATAAGGGATTCTTTCCGACCGCTCCTCCCACAGCCCGGACAGCTTTTGGCTTTTTGATGCGCTCAGCCACCTCCGAATAGGTCATCGTTTTTCCATAAGGAATGTCGCATAATACCTTCCAAACTTCCCGTTGGAAAGGGGTGCCCTGGATGTCAAAGGGCAGGGTGAATTCTTTGCGGCGGCCATCCAAATATTCAATGAATTGGGATATATATGGATCCTTGAATTGTCCATCTTCATAAATTTCGCATTGGGGAAATTGTTTATGGCATTCCCCCATCATTTCTTGCAAAGTAGCATGATCTGTCCCGACAAAGACAAGCCCTCTGTCAGATGCCGCTATTATTAGTTTCATATACGGATGGTTAAGTTGTGAATAGTAAATCATTTTCTTCTCCATCACTGTCGCCCCATTGTTTCCGGATCTTTCATATTGCATATAGCCATAAAAGAAACGGCTGGTTTTGCAAAAATACTAGCATATTTTTCATTTCATTACCATAAACAGCCGTCAACGAAGGGATATCATGATTTCCAAATTTTCTTGAAAACGTATCCGCCTATCATGGGATGATCATCTGATTGTGTAAATATTAACATCATAATAGTATAATATTAATTAAATTGTTAGAATACATGCACAGATGGGGGAAGAACATTGATCAGATTCGAAAATGTCACCGTGATACGGAACGGAAAAACCATTTTGAAAGAAATCGACTGGAATGTCAATAAAAATGAACATTGGGCGATTCTCGGTCTGAACGGATCGGGCAAAACTTCGCTATTAAACGTCATTTGCGGCTACCTATACCCTACTTCGGGAAAAGTGCAAGTATTGGGACAGGAGTTTGGAAAAACCAATATTCCGGAATTGAGAAAAGACATCGGATTTATCAGCTCTTCGTTAAAGGGGCAATTAAAAAATTTTGATACGGTGTTAAGCATCGTCCTCAGCGGCAAATTCGCATCGATCGGGCTTTATGAAGCGGTTGAGAAAAAGGATGTGCAGGAAGCGCGGCGATTAATGGAACAATTGGGCATAGAACATTTAGAAGATTCTGCATATGGGGTATTATCGGAAGGGGAGAAGCAGCGGGTATTGATTGCCAGAGCGCTGATGGCCCACCCGAAAATTTTGATTTTGGACGAGCCTTGCAATGGTTTGGACGTCATTGCCCGTGAAGAATTTTTGGAGTTCATCGAAAAGCTTGCCCAACAGGAATTTTGTCCGACATTGATTTATGTCACTCATCATGTGGAAGAGGTTTTGCCTTGTTTTTCCCATACGTTGTTATTAAAAGACGGTGAAGTGTACGCACAAGGATTTTCGCGTGAGTTATTGAAGGAAAATACCTTATCCGAATTTTTTGGCAGGGAAGTTACGGTTCAAGAGCAGCAAAATCGTACATGGATCGCAATCAAATAATTTAATAATAGGGAGCCTGGATGAATGAAAGGGAAAAATACTCAAAAAAATGAATTGTTATCATGGATTGTCGTTCTTTTTTTAGGTTTGATGATCGCTTTCATCTGCAAGGAATATGTCTTTTCGCCTGTCGTAGTGAACGGGGCGTCAATGTCTCCTACCTATGAAGATGAAGATGTTATTATTGTAAGCAAAATAAGCAAAATCCAACGCTTTGATCATATTGTTTTTCGTGCTCCAGACGAAGAAGACAATTACATCAAGAGGGTCATCGGTTTACCTGGGGATACGATTGAAATGAAGGATGACGTGTTAATCGTCAACGGAAAAAAATATGATGAGCCATATGTCAAACGGGATTCCGATTCAGAAAAGCGCGTAACAGAAAACTTCACGTTGGAGCAATTGACGGGAGAAAAAACGGTTCCGGATGGGTATGTTTTTGTAATGGGGGATAACCGGCTGAAAAGCTACGACAGCCGCCATTTCGGCTTTATTCCGATTGATGATATCTACGGAGAATCGAAAGTGCGAATATATCCGTTAAACAGCATAAAAATCATTTTGAATCCATATGAACAATAAACTTTCCCCGCAAATTGGAAGCACCATTTTTCGCCCGGGAAAAATGGTGTATTTCTTTTATTTGGAACGTTTTTGATGGAAAATATTCAAAATACAAAGAAAGGTGTATTCTCCATGTATTATCCAATGATGCTCAATATAGAAGGCAAAAATGTCGCATTCATTGGCGGAGGCCGTGTTGCTTATCAAAAACTGAAAGGGCTGGAAAATACAAAAGCAAATATCACGATCATCAGCCCAAGCATTATTCCGGAAATTGAAGAATGGATGAAGCGGCACCGTGCAAAATGGATTCAAAAAGAGTTTGAGCCTTCCGACATCGAACAGGCGCATATCATATTTGCCGCGACAAGTCATGCGGAAGTGAACCGCGAAGTCAAATTGCACAAAAAAGAACATCAATTGCTGCTTCTTTCTGATAACCCGAAGGAAAGCGATTTTTTGACCCCTGCAGTTGTCCGGCGCGGGAAGCTTGCATTGGCAATTTCCACAAACGGGGCAAGCCCCGCTTTGGCAAAAAAAATAAAGCGGGATTTGGAGCAGCAATTTGCGGAAAATTTCGGCGATTATGTTCAATTTTTGGAAGAGGCAAGAAAAATGGTTATCAATAAAATCGATGATGCCGAAAAGAAAAAGGGAATATTGGTCCGATTATTGGATCCGATTTTTTGCGAGCTGACGATTAATGGGAATATTGAAAAAAGAGATCAGTTATTTATGAAGTTATTTGCAGAATTAAGATGATTTATCAACTATAAAATTATTATGTCAACTAAAAACGCGGTTTTCGGGAAGCAAACGAATACTTGCCATGGGTTTTGCCTGTTTGTTGCCCACACAGCCAATTAGACGCACCGGTGCATAGAATGCAGTAAGGAAGGGGGCAACTTTATGTATGAAAAGATCAAATACTTGATCGGCAAGCCCATAGGTGTTTATTTAAAAAACGGTCTAAGTGTTTCCGGCGTTTTATGCGATGCTAATGATCATGAAATTCTCATCATGGAATATTTATATCAGGAAAAATTTATCCAGCGTCAATACGATTTTCGGATGATTCAAGGAATCTACATGTTTCCGAGCTGTTCGGACGAATATTTGAACTGAGTCCTCTAGATATAATTCTAGAGGATTTATTTTTTGCCTGATCAGCGTTCATTTGGTTCGTACTACTTGCTGAAAGACAGCGGCGCGCAAGGCGTCGCTATTATTTTTCAACTCTAGTTTGGAAGTTGAATTAATAAATTTTATTAAAATATGAATAATTATTTAACTAATTGGACAATACTTATTACGATTTGACAAAATGCTTGCAAGTTTGCTTGTTAAGGAGGTCTTAGTATGATCAGGAACATTTTGTGTTTAGTATTATTTTTGACATTGTTCGCTCCATCGTTAACATATGCGAAAGAATTGGCTCCTGAAGAAGAAAACGACTTTGTCGTGAAAGTATTGGGAAGAGAAGTGGTTGAAGACGCGATTACCCGCAGATTGGCTTTTGAAAAAGCTCCTTCTGTTACCACTTACACTGTGAAAGAAGGGGACAACTTATTCAGAATTGCAGTCAACCATAGTGTACCGGTCCATTTGTTAATGGAATGGAACGGCTTGGAGAATACTTTAATCCATCCTGGAAAAGAATTGATCATTTATAATGATGAAAAGTACAAAAAAGTGTACAAACCGATTTCGGTCGTAGCGGACGTAAGCGGACAGGCGCTTCCGAAGACAGAAAAGAACGAAACAAAGATCGCAAATAGCAACAATATTGACGAATCAGCCCGGGCGGTTTCCGCCGCAAGCAATGACGAACCCCCTTCATCAGCCAAAGAATTGGTTGTTACTGCAACGGCTTATACGGCTTATTGCGAAGGATGTTCCGGGACGACGGCATATGGGATCAACTTACGGGCAAATCCCCATTTAAAAGTCATCGCTGTTGATCCGAATGTGATTCCGCTTGGCACGAAAGTTTGGGTGGAAGGATATGGATACGCTATTGCCGGCGATACTGGCGGGGCAATCAAAGGAAACAAAATTGATGTGTTCATCCCTTCTTATGATGAAGCAATGAAATGGGGAGTAAAGAAAGTAAAAGTCAAAATTTTGGATGAATAATAGTCGGCTTGGATGAAGAAAAATACACTTCACTTTCAACATAGAAAATGAAGTGTATTTTTTATTTTGGAAAAATATTATATAATCAATAGTGAAATACTTGGAATTTTTCCTGCTTTGAACCGGGCCAAGAGGTTGAATGCTCGAAATATAATACAAATTTATTAATTATTAACCAATCCTTTGGAAAACACTTCTTTTGATTTTTCCACCTATTTCAGCTATATTTAATTAAGCAAACATTAATTCCTAGAAAAAACATAGGAATTTTTCCGATAGATTTAGTTGATATAGGTGATGCTAATGAAGAATTTATTGATTAATAAAAATGAAGTGTTGTTGAAAAAAATGCAATTAATTCCATATAGAGAAAATGAGCAAATCTGCCTTGTCGGCCCAGTTAAACTTCCCGTCAAACGCAGTGATTTTGAGGCGACATTCCAATGGTATACATGGTTGAGGCTGGAGGAACCGATTAACTCGAAAGAAGCGGTTCTTGATTATATTTTAAGCGCCAACCTGCAAGAAACCCAGCAGTCTTCCGTATTGGTATACGGTGATTTTCAAAACGGAGACGAAGCCCTTATCCGCATGCACAGCATCTGCCATACAGGGGACATTTTCGGCAGCCAGCGCTGCGATTGCGGATATCAATTGCATCAATCCATGAAAATGATTGTTGAACATGGATGCGGAGCCATTTTTTATATTGCAAACCATGAAGGGCGGGGGATTGGTTTATTTTCAAAATCTCTTGCTTATCTGTTGCAGGAAGAAGGGTATGATACAGTGGAAGCCAATCATGCCCTCGGGTTTGAAGACGACTCGAGATCCTATGAAGAAGCAATTAGAGTTTTAGAAACCCTTCGCAAAAAACCTGTCACATTGATTACAAATAACCCGAAAAAATTGGAAGCATTAAAAAAACATGGCTTGCTGGCGGACAAGCATATACCGATATGGGGAGGATTAACGGAAACGAACCGAAGATATTTGGAAACTAAAATTAAGAAAGCAGGACATATACCGGAAAATCAAGTGATTTAGGAGGGGGAAACGTGTACACAGATCGCGAATACATGGAGTTGGCCTTGAATCTGGCCAAAACTGCAAAGGGCAAAACCAATCCCAATCCTCTTGTCGGCGCGGTTTTAGTAAAAGACGGGGTGATCGTCGGGACGGGTTTGCATCGCAAAGCCGGTGAACCCCATGCGGAAGTCCATGCTTTTAATATGGCAGGAGACTATGCAAAAGGAGCGACATTATATGTAACCCTTGAGCCATGTTCCCATTACGGGAAAACCCCTCCTTGCGTGGATTTGGTAAAAAATTCTGGTGTAGAAAGGGTAGTGGTGGCAACCCTCGACCCTAATCCAAAGGTTTCCGGACGGGGTGTCCAAATCCTCAGAGACGCCGGAATTGAAGTGGAAGTGGGATTGTTGGAAAAAGAAGCTCGCAAGTTGAATGAGCGTTTTTTTCACAATATGCTCACCAATCGCCCTTTTGTGACTTTAAAATATGCCATGACATTGGACGGGAAAATTGCCACTTATACCGGCCATTCGAAATGGATTTCCGGAGAGAATTCGCGCCTTCAAGTCCATCAGCTTCGCGATGAAATGGACGCCATATTAGTAGGTATTGGCACTGTATTAAAAGATAATCCGTTTTTGACGACAAGACTTCCGGACCGGCAAGGGAAAAACCCGGTGCGCGTCATTTTGGACAGCCGTTTGCAAATTCCGCTGGATGCCAATGTTTTGAATGATGAAGCGAAAACCATCATCGTCACGACAACGGAAGCTGATCCAAAAAAGATTGTCGAATTGGAAAAGAATAATGTTACTTTAATTTACTGTTCAAAAAATGAACAGGGAATCTGTCTGGAGGAAATGCTTGATCAATTATATAAATTCGGCATTACAGACATTTTGGTGGAAGGCGGAGGAGAGGTCAACGCCTCCTTTATCCGGGCAGGGCTTGTAAATAAATTCATTATTTACATTGCACCGAAATTATTGGGCGGACGCCGCTCAATCTCGCCGGTTGCCGGAGAAGATCTGGAAACAATGGATTTGGCCGCGAAAGTGGAATTTGATTCATTTGAAAGAATCGGAGAAGATCTATGTATTATCGCTTATCCAAAGCAAGGTGAACATCATGGTTAACACCGATATTGTCATCGTAGGGGCAGGCCCTGCAGGCGCATTATTGGGCTTGCTATTGGCAAAAAAAGGATTTCGTGTGGCCCTTGTTGAACAACATAGCGATGTTGCCAGGGAATTCCGGGGGGAACACTTGAATGAAGAGGGAGAAAAAGTTCTAAAAAAAACATCATCTTTTTTCAAAAATCGAAAAGCTTGGGCTTTTAAAGATGGAAGTCATTGAATATTGGAAAGACGGTAAATTATTCAAATCGATTCAACCCGAAAAGGAGAATGGTCATCTCGGCATCCATGTCCCTCAGGCCCATCTTTTGTCGGTGATCATCGAAGAAGCGAAGAAATACGACAACTTTTCCCTGTTAACAAGCACAAAAGTTGTGGATCTGTTGGAAGACGAAAATGGACAGTTCATCGGAATCAAAGGCAAAAAGCATGGAAAAGAGATTGTGATTTATAGCTCATACATTATCGGGGCCGATGGAAGATATTCGATCGTCCGCAAAAAAGCGGGCATTGAAACGTCAATACGGAAGCACGGTTATGATTTGCTTTGGGCGAAAGTTCCGGCACCCGAAGGCTGGCAGCCCTCCATCAAAATGGCTGATGTGGACGGCTATCAATTGGCTCTTTTTACACAGACAAATGGCTATGTCCAAATCGGTTGGAACATTGAACAAGGTTCTTTTTCAAAAATACGGAAATCGCCTTTCCAAATCTTCGTGCAAAAATTGGTTCAAGCTTTTCCGGAATTGGAAGAGACAGTAAAAAAACATATCACTTCCTGGGACGATTTCGTGTTGCTTGATGTACATAGCAATTTTACAGAAGTTTGGAAAAAGAATAATGTATTATTGATCGGCGATGCCTGCCATACGATGACGCCTACGGGGGCATTCGGTTTAAACAGCGCCCTTGTTGACGCGGACCGGCTAGCTGAGTGTTTTGAACAAGGCGATATTAATGAATTGAAGTTAATACAATGCGAACAGAAAAGAAAGGAAGAAGTGAAAAAACTTCTCCGTTTGCAAATCGAGAAGGAAAAAAACTTCTCTGAACAGTTTATTATACTAAACTAGGCAAGAAAGCGGGATGAAAGTTGAAATTTGGGTTTGATATTGATGATACGTTAATTAATTTAAGAGAACACGCTTTCCATTTGTATAACCGGAAACTGGGGAAACAGGTGGATATTGCGCTTTTCAGGGAATTGAAAAGGCTTGAAATCCATGAACTGTTCGGCCTGACCGATGAACAGGGCCATCAGCTGTGGAATTCTTTGATGGAGGAAATTTATTTCACTGATTGTCCCGCTTTTGAAGGGGCGGTTGATTTTGTCAATCAGTTGGCAAAAGATGGACATTCCATTTTCTATATAACATCCAGACCGAAGCAATATTGCCTCAAAACGAGATGGTGGCTAAAGGAACGGGGTTTTCCGGTCATCGATCATCAATTCTATTGCGGAATGAAGGACCGGGAGAAAGCGGAAATCATACGGAAACTGGAATTGGACGTTTATTTTGATGACAAGCCCGCCGTTTTGGAAACCCTTAAAGGCGCAAATACAAAAGTCTACATGAAAGATCAGTCGTACAACAAACAGCTCCATTTTCCCCGTGTCTATAATTGGAAAGCATTTCAATTGGAAAAATGGAATCTTCAACAAAACTAAAAAACGAATGGCCGAAAAACAGCCATTCGTTTTTTTATATTGAAAGGGAGGATCTATTTGTTTAAAGTACAATTAAAATACCTGCTTTAGTACATTGGCGTCCATCAGGCGGTTTCTGACAAGAATGCCGACCCAAGCCGCGATGCATCCTTTCACCGCTTCCAATAAAATGAATGGAGCGGCTCCTGCCATAAATGCGGCAAGGAAGGACATATCGGCAACAAATTTCAGCCAGATGGTTCCAAAGGCAAGGGTCAACATCATGCCAAGGACGTTTGCGATGAGACCATGAACATAAGTATAACCGAATTTATTCAAATACCAGCTCATGAACAAAGCGGTCGGAATAAAACCGATGATATATCCGCCTGTTGGTCCCACAAGGGTGGAAAGTCCGCCGGAAAAACCGGTAAATACCGGCAAACCGATCGCGCCAAGCAAACAGTAAACAAGCACGCTAAGGGTACCGTATTTGAATCCCAGAATGGTTACGATCAGACCGATGGCCAATGTTTGTCCCGTAATCGGAACGAGAGGAAGAGGAATGGTAATTTGCGCTAAAACAGAAATGATTGCTGCACCAAATGCTGTCAGCACTAGTCCATATGTTTTTGCAGATTTCACGAATCGTCTCCCCTTTGTTAACCTATAAAAATAGAAAGTTTACAAAAAGGATAACGAAAATTTTTTCGAATGTCAATCTCATTTTTAAAATGATGCAACGGATGACAAAAGTGGAATTCTTCAATTTATGATAAAATAATGCATGAAGAGGCAAGCGAGGTGAATGAAAGTGTCCAGGGTTATTTTTCATGTCGATATGAACAGCTTTTATGCTTCCGTTGAACAAGCCCATCATCCGGAACTTAAAGGAAAGCCGATTGCCATTGCGGGAAATCCGAAAGAGCGGCGCGGCATCATCGTGACAAGCTCCTATGAGGCGAGGGCGAAAGGCATTTATACAACGATGAACGTGACGGAAGCATTGAAAATCTGCCCTGAGTTGATCCTCCTGCCTCCCGATTTTCCAAAATACCGGGAAGCTTCCAAAGCCATGTTTACCATTTTAAGGAGTTATACTCACCTTGTTGAACCGGTTTCAATTGATGAAGGATATATGGATGTGACGGAAATCGCAAAAGAATGCCATCCGTTGGAACTTGCCAAGGAAATTCAGCTGAGAATTTATAACGAACTTGATTTACCTTGTTCCATCGGCATCGCACCCAACAAATTTTTGGCCAAGACCGCATCGGATATGAAAAAACCGATGGGCATTACCGTTTTGAGAAAGAGGGAAGTGCCTGAAAAATTGTGGCCTTTGAATGTGGAAAAAATGTACGGAGTCGGTCAAAGCATGGCAAAGAAATTGAAATCTTTGAACATGTATACGATCGGTGATTTGGCCAATGCCGATGAAGGTTTATTAAAAGAACATTTCGGAAAAATCGGGGTACGGTTAAAAAGAAGGGCCAATGGCATCGATGACAGGGAAGTGGATCCCGAATCCATTTACGAAACAAAAAGCGTAGGAAATTCCACCACTCTCCCGGTGGATATTACGGAAATGGAAGATATCGAAAAAACCTTCCGGCACCTTTCCTCAAAAGTCGCTGAAAGGCTGGAAGCAAAAAATTTATGCGGGTTTACGATTACAATCCAAATCCGGGATTGCCATTGGCATAACCATACGAAAAGCAAAACCCTTCAAAACCCCATTTATTTGAAAACGGATATTTATCAAGAAGCCATGCAATTGTTTCCGAAAGCATGGGACGGAACGCCGATCCGGCTTCTCGGCGTGACCGTGTCCAACGTCATCGACAAAAAGCGTTCGGCAGAACAGCTGTCCATCTTCAACTATGAACAATTTGCCAAAGAAGAGCCGATCTATGAAATCATTCATGAAATGGAAAAGAAATTTGGGAAAGGCATTATCCAAAAGGGAATTGATGTGAAGAAAAAAAGCTACGCATCAAAAACAAGTTTCAGCAAAGACTTTTTAGAGGATTTGAAAGATTTCATCGATGAATATTAAGATTGGAGATACGACATGGAATTGCAGTTTTTAGGTACAGGGGCAGGAATGCCTTCGAAAGAGAGGAATACGAGTTCCCTGGCATTGAAGTTATATGAGGAAAGGGGAACGTTATGGCTGTTTGATTGCGGGGAAGCAACCCAGCATCAAATTTTGCATACAACCATTAAACCGAGAAAAATTGAAAAACTGTTCATTACCCATTTGCATGGGGACCATATCTTTGGACTGCCGGGCCTGCTCAGTTCCCGCTCTTTTTTGGGCGGGGAGGAGCCTGCTCCGCTGACCCTTTACGGACCAAAGGGATTGATGAAGTGGATTCAATTTACGTTGGAATTGACCAAAACCCATTTAAATTATCCAATCCATTTTGTAGAAATTGAAGAAGGCGTAATTTTCGAGGATGAACATTTCATCGTCACGGCGAAAGAACTTGAACATGTCATCCCTTGCTTCGGTTTTCGGATTGAACAAAAACCTCTTCCCGGGGAACTTTATATCGATAAAGCGCTGGAACTTGGTATTCCAAAAGGGCCGTTATTAGGAAAATTGAAAAGCGGGGAAGATGTGGAACTGGAAGATGGTACAATCGTCCGCAGCAAAGACGTCACCGGGCCTCCAAAAAAAGGATTTGTCGTGGCAATTTTAGGGGACACCATCTATTGCAAACAGTCCGTCGAATTAAGCAGGGACGCGGACATTGTCGTTCATGAGGCGACTTTTGACCATGCGACCGCAAAGCTTGCAAAAGATTATGGCCATTCAACAAATGTGGATGCTGCAAAGGTTGCGAAAGAGGCAAATGCAAAATATTTAATCCTGAACCATATCAGCTCCAGATTCTTGCCCCGCGATTTGGAAAATTTGTTGAAGGAAGCAAAAAAAGTTTTCCCTCACGTATTTGTTGCAAAGGATTTTTCCAGTTATCAATGGAAAAATGGTCAATTAATTGATCTTTCCGCCAAGAACCTTTGAATAATCCTGAATAAATGGCGTTTTTGGATGCTGCCGGGGACGTATTTCCGGCAGCTTTTTTATTGCCTTATTTCCCGTTTTGTTTCGGGCAATAAACTTGCAAAAGACGAACAAAAAAAGAAAAAGAGAAAAAAAGACTACATATTTCGGAATGAATGGTCAAAAAATCCGATTTTCGACAACAAAATATAGCAAAAAATTACATTTCCTAGGAAATAATTGAAATAATGATTATTTCAAATTTTCGGACAAAAGATGGAACGCCGTTTTATGGAGCAAAAGAAATAGAATGGTATTCTTTTGTACCAATCAGCCAGAAATTGATAATAATCCTTTCAGAAAAAATGAAAGGGGGCTTGCCGAGTTCATTCTCCTTTGGCAAGCTCCCGGGATCTTGCTTCCGCGCTTTTAATGCAAGCAAAAATGGCTTCGGTGAAATGATAATTTTCCAATGCTTTAATTCCGGCTTCCGTTGTTCCGCCCGGACTTGTGACTTTTTTCCGGAGCACTTCAGGCTCTTCTTTGATTTGCTGAAGCATCATCGCGGAACCGGCAATGGTTTGCACCATTAATTTTCTTACCACTTCTTTCGATAAGCCAAATTCCGTCCCAATTTTTTCCCATGCTTCAAGCAGATAATACAGATATGCAGGACCGCTTCCGGAAAGCGCCGTAATGGCATGAAGCTGATCTTCTTCCACCTCGATGACAATGCCGATCGCTTCTAACAATTGCAAAAACATCGCCTTCTGGCTTTCTGAAACATGTTCATTGAAAGAAATGCCGCTTGCCGCCATGCCGATGGCCGCCGAAGTATTCGGCATCACTCTTGCAATTGGGCGGGCACCTAAAAATGTTTCAATCGTGTCCATGCTGATGCCGGCCAAAACGGAAAGAATTGCCGTGTTTTCGGAAAGATAAGGGGCTATCGTTTTGAATGCTTCTTTCGCATCTTTCGGTTTCATTGCCAAAATGACTAAATCCGCATCTCTCAAATCTTCTAAAGTTTCTAAAATATGAACGCCGAAACGTTCATTCAATTCTTGCAATCTTTGAATATTGGAACGGTTTTTCACGTAAATATGGTCTGCAGGAACAACTTCATTTTTGATCCATCCATGAATCAAAGCTTCTGCCATGGAACCTGCTCCGATAAAGACTAGTTTTTTCATCCTTTTCCCTCCATTTATATAAATACATGAATCGTCAATAAAAAATGCGTTTCCATCCTTATCAAAAGGACGAAAACGCATTGTTTCCGCGGTACCACCTTCATTTGCTTACAAAAGTAAGCACGGCTCTGGCCCTTATTATCGCTAAGGGGAACGGTCATGTTTGCATGACTGCTCGGAAGTAGGTTCAATGAATTGAGAGGACTATGCTGCTCCCACCGAAATGCAGCACTCTCTGAAGTCATCAATTCATCTACTTGGCTTCGTCATCGCTTTTTGTCATGTTCAATTATTACAGAAATTATATTCATTTCAGAAAAATATGTCAACTCAGAGACGTGACGAATGGCCAAAAAAACAGTAAAATAAAATGAATGAGTATTCACTAGGCGCAGATACAGAAAACAAGGGGGAACGAAATATGGAAATCACCAAAATAGTGATCCCTACACCTTATGATGTGGGAGATGTCAATGCGTTTTTAGTAAAAGGGGATGCGCTGTCCATTGTTGATGCCGGTCCGAAGACGCAAGAGGCTTACGAGGCCCTCGAATATGGCATTAAAAACGCAGGGTACCGTTTTGATGATATTGAGCAAGTGATTTTGACCCACCATCATCCGGATCATGCGGGATGGGTGGATGCCTTCCCAAGGGCGGAAATTCTCGGGCATGAGTATATCGATCATTGGATGAAGAAGAACGAAGAATTTTTGCGTTACCGGGAAGCGTTTTATGAAATGTATTTGAGAAAACAGGCCGTTCCTGAAGAAAATATCCAGGAGATTCTCAGCATCCGAAGAAATTTGGAGTTATATGGAAACACTCCGCTGACGAAATATATCCAAGATGGCGACGAAGTGCCGGGTCATCCCGGATTGATCGCCTATTATACTCCCGGTCATGCGCAAAGCCATTTGATTTTTCATGATCAAAAAACAAAGGAAGTCATAGGAGGCGATTTGCTGTTGGAGAAAATCGCCTCGAACCCGCTCATTGAACCGCCGGTGGATTTGTCCTTCGATCGTCCGAGAAGCCTTGTTCAATATCAAGCGTCATTGCGTTTTTTGGCGACGTTGGATGTGGCCAAATTGTATGCGGGGCATGGGAATGAAATTGTGGATGTAAAGGGATTGGTAAAGGAAAGACTTCAAAAAGATGCCCACCGGACAAATCAAGTTTATGAAATCTTATCAGAACCTAAAACGGTATATGAAGTGACGAAAGCGTTATATCCGGCCGTTTATGAAAGCCAATTGGGCTTGACATTATCCAAAACCCAAGGGTATTTGGACGTATTGGTGAAAGAAGAGCGGGTCCGATGCGAACAAATGGGGGACCAAGAATTCTATTCAAGAATTTGACAAGGTCTGCCGGGGAAATGGGAGAAGTGGAATTGATCTGTTCAATTTCGCCTCTCCCATTTGTACTAGTTGCAAAAATAACTGATTTAATTGGTGTTGGGAGAAATTAGAAGCATTGATTGTATTAAGCTATGATTAAATATTTGGTCCAATTTCTCCTCCTGTAAATACAGCCTTTTCAACCCTTGCATCAGTTACGCTAGGATCTTGACCCACAATACGTGCAGTCAAATAATAAGTGTTTGGACCTGGATCCGGTGAAGTGTCTACAAAATTAATTGTAGTTATATTTCTATTAACAAATCCACTATTTACAATAGTATCAAAAAAGGTAAACAAAGGCGTAGTAAAACCAGGATCGTTTATAAATGCTCAGCGCTATTTGGACGAATGCTGGTCCAGAAAATGTACCTACAATCGATTCTACTGTTGCGGTCAACCATACGCGATTGCTTACATCATCAATGTTCAACGTAATCGTTAAGAATAAATGCCTAGCATGATGATAAATGACGAAATGCGAAGATATAAAAACCCGCATTTCAGGAATTCCCCCTGAGCTGCGGGTTGGTTTTTATAAAGAATGCATATGTTAAGCTTTGAATGAAAGTCCCGGTCCGAAAAATTCAAAATGGATGCGTTCATCCGGAACGCCGAGCTCTCTCATCATCGGAATCAGGGCTTCCATAAATTTTTCAGGGCCGCAAATATACACTTCCGAATGATCTTTGATGAATCGGTCCAAATCCTCTTTTGTGATATAGCCGTCTGTATCCGAATATTTCACAAAATATGTTCCGCCCAATTCATTAAGTTTGTTTTGAATCCGTTCTTGGAATACGGCCAATTTTTCATTGCGGACGGATTGGACAAAGGAAACGTCGCGCCCTTTTTCCATGGAATCCAGCATGGCGTATTGCGGTGTCACACCAATTCCCCCCGCTACAAACAATACCGGGTTGCCGTTTTCCGTTAAAGTGAAGAGGCCTGCAGGAGCGCTGATTTCCAGCGTGTCTCCTTCCTGTACATGATCATGCAAGTAATTGGATACGACGCCTTTTGGATGGTTTTCCGCCTCGCGTTTCACTGTAATCCGATAAACATTTCCGTTTGGCGCCTGGGATACCGTGTAGTGACGAAGCGCCGTATATTCTTCCCCGGGAGCTTTCACTTTGACCGTGATATATTGGCCGGGCCGGTATGGAGGAAGCGCTTTCCCGTCTTCCGGCGTCAAATAGAAGGAAGCGATCAAATCATTTTCCTGTTCCTTTTTCACCACTTTGAACGGCTTGAATAGGCGCCATCCTCCATTGGCTTCCGCCTGTTGATACAGCTCTTCTTCCACTTGGATAAAGACATCCGCAATCACGCCGTATGCTTCTGCCCAAGCTTCGATTATTTCATCCGTCGCCGCATCGCCCAATACTTCTTTAATGGCGGCGAGCAGATTCTCTCCAACGATTGGGTAATGTTCAGGCAATATACCGAGCGCCCGATGTTTATGGGCGATTAAATGCACAACCGGCAAAATGGATTCCAAATTGTCGATATTCGCTGCCGCGGCATAGACGGAAGCCGCCAGAGCCTGCGGTTGTCTTCCTTCTCTTTGGTTGGATTGGTTGAATACATTTTTTAGCTCAGGATGGTTCGTAAACATTCTTTTATAGAAATGTTTTGTAATATCCACCCCATGTTTTTCAAGGACCGGTGCGGTCGATTTCACGATGTCGATTGTCTTTTGTGATAGCATTGTTGTGTCACGTCCTTTCTAAAACACTATAAACCGGCGGAAAATTAAAAGCAATATTCCATATACATCTTTAACATTTTTGCCACAATTGATGTATCAAAAATACTGCTTTAAATTGAAATTTTTGTGTAAAAATCTACTTGCATTTTGAAAAATGGTATAATGAATGCAGATTATATAAATTGAAGCGTGGTGGATTTGTTTTGCGTTTAACATTATATACAGACTATTCCTTGCGGGTTTTAATATATTTGGGACTGAAAGGCGACCAGTTGTCGACGATCCAGGAAATCGCAGACCGATATCATATATCCAAAAATCATTTGATGAAGGTGACCTATGATTTGGCGCAAATCGGTCTAATTGAAACGGTACGCGGACGGGGCGGGGGAATACGCCTCAAAGTTGAACCGAAAGATATCAATATTGGCAAGCTGGTAAGACATACAGAGGAAGATTTCCACGTTGTGGAGTGTTTTGAGCGGGAAAATAATCACTGCATCATTTCTCCGGCCTGCCAGCTGAAGCATGCATTGAATGAAGCTTTAAAGGCGTTCCTGCATGAACTGGATCAATACACTTTGGCGGATTTCCTCCAATCAAAGGAGGAATTATCCGATTTGCTTAAAAAGGAAACCTAGACTTAGGGATGGTCCTGCAAAGGATATCCCTTTTTCTTTTGGACTACATATGTAAAAATCTATAAAAATAAAAGATTTGGAAAGGATTAATGGAGGATGAAAAAAATATTTATTACCGGATCCACAAGCGGACTTGGAAAAATCATTGCAGAACGATGTTTGAAAATGAAGTATGAAGTCTATGCGACCGGAAGGAATAGAGAAGCGCTTGATTTTCTTTCCAATCTCGGAGCCAATGTAATCCAGGGAGATTTATGCAGCAAAGAAGATATTCATCGAATATGCAATGAACTGCCCGATATCGATGTGGCCGTCATCAACGCGGGCGTCGGCTTCTTTGAAAACGCCTATGATTTATCTGATGAAGAGATTGATTTGATGGTGGACGTGAATATCAGGGCCCCGATTTATTTGGCCAGAAACCTGGCGAAAAAAATGATTCCAAGGCACTCCGGCCATTTCATCTTTATCGGCTCACAGGCGGGGAAAGTGGCGACGAAAAAGGCCAGTGTCTATGCCGCCTCGAAGCATGCAATCACCGGCTTCGCAAACGGCTTGAGGCTGGAACTGGCTCCATTCAACATCAAAGTGTCTGCCGTGTTTCCGGGACCCATCGATACCCCATTTTTGGACAAAGCGGATTCGACATCCACTTATCGGAGTTCTGTCAAAGGTGTTTTATTGAATCCTCAAACGGTTGCCAAAGAGGTCGTCAATTTAATTGAACATCCTGCCAGGGAAATTAATTTGCCCCGCATCATGGGCCTGACGAGCAAGCTATATGCGGTTGCCCCCGGAATTGTCGAAAAAGTGGGGAAACGTTTTTTTACAATAAAATAATGGAAGTGCATAAGAAAACAT
The DNA here is from genome assembly GCF_006569205.1 of Ureibacillus terrenus. GTDB lineage: Bacteria > Bacillota > Bacilli > Bacillales_A > Planococcaceae > Ureibacillus > Ureibacillus terrenus. The sequence goes on along the minus strand of NZ_VIGD01000001.1, from coordinate 60,368 downwards.
TATTTTGCTCTCTTAAAAAAATCTTTCGTCTACTTACAAACATACACTTGTATTTATTTTTATAATCTGTTAAGATTCATGTATAAACTTTTAATAGATTGTATAAAAATACATCTCAGGAGTCGAAGGAGTACAGGTTTATGGCAAACAAAAAAGTAGTTCTAGCTTATTCAGGCGGTCTTGATACATCTGTTGCTATTCCTTGGCTAAAAGAACAAGGGTATGATGTAGTGGCAGTTTGTTTGGACGTCGGTGAAGGAAAAGATCATGAATTTATTCAAAAGAAAGCTCTTCAAGTGGGAGCTGTTGAATCATATATCATTGATGCGAAAGATGAATTTGCGGAAGAATATGCGCTGGTGGCTCTTCAGGCGCATACATGGTATGAGCAGAAATATCCGTTGGTTTCCGCGTTATCGCGTCCATTGATTGCGAAAAAATTGGTGGAAATCGCGAACAAGACAAATGCGGATGCAGTGGCGCACGGATGCACAGGTAAAGGAAACGACCAAGTTCGTTTCGAAGTTTCTATCAAAGCGCTTAATCCGGAGCTTGAAGTATTGGCGCCTGTACGCGAATGGGCTTGGAGCCGCGACGAAGAGATCGAATATGCGAAAAAACATAATGTTCCGGTTCCCGCAACAATCGATTCCCCGTTCTCGATCGACCAAAACCTTTGGGGACGCGCCAATGAAGCGGGTGTCATGGAAGATCCGTGGGCGGCTCCTCCAGAAGAAGCTTACGGATTGACTGTATCCATTGAAAATGCGCCGGATACGCCGGAATATGTAGAGATTGAATTTGTGGAAGGAAAACCGGTGGCATTAAACGGCAAGGAGATGAAATTGGCCGATTTGATTCTTGAATTAAATAAAATTGCCGGCCGCCACGGTGTAGGACGCATCGACCACGTGGAAAACCGCCTTGTCGGCATCAAATCCCGCGAAGTATATGAAATTCCGGGAGCAAAAGTTCTTTTAACTGCCCACAAAGAACTTGAAGACATTACGCTTGTGAAAGAATTGGCGCACTTCAAGCCAATCGTTGAACAAAAACTGTCCGAAGTGATTTATGACGGTTTATGGTTCAACCCTATTCGCGAAGCGCTTTATGCCTTCATTAAAGAAACACAAAAATATGTAAACGGAACAGTTCGCGTTAAATTGTTCAAAGGCCATGCCATCGTAGAAGGACGCAAATCTCCAAATTCTTTATATAGCGAAAAATTGGCCACTTACTCCAAAGAAGATGCGTTCAACCATCAATCAGCGGTCGGATTCATCGAACTATGGGGTCTTCCGACAGTAGTGGCTTCACAAGTCAACAATAAAACATTAAAAACGAAATAATGAATTTTTGCGCGAAGAGGTCTAGGGGAAATTATTTTAAGACAGGCCGGGGAGGAAAATGCTTGTCCTTAAAATAATGAGCCTGGGAAGGGGAGTTTCCCGGGCACTTAGGCTGCTTCGCTATTCTTATGCATGGAAAACAAATTTGGATAAGGACAGGTGGAAACAAATGACAAAACTTTGGGGAGGGCGTTTCCAAAAATCAGCGGAGAGCTGGGTGGATGAATTTGGAGCGTCCATCGGTTTCGACCAGCAATTGGTAATGGAAGATATCGAAGGCAGCCTTGCCCATGTCACGATGCTTGGGGCACAAGGCATTTTGCCTCAAGAAGATGTGGAAAAAATCAAATGGGGGCTCAATGAATTAAGAAAGAAAGCCGAAAAAGGCGAACTGGAATACAAGGTTGAAAATGAAGATATTCATTTAAACATCGAGAAAATGCTCATCGATTTGATCGGCCCGGTCGGCGGAAAATTGCATACGGGGCGCAGCCGCAACGACCAAGTGGCGACAGACATGCATTTGTTTTTGAAGAAACGGGTCAAAGAAGTTGTCGAATTGATCGAAGCTTTCCAAAAAACGATTTTGGAGAAAGCTGAACAGCACATCGAAACAATCGCTCCCGGTTATACACACATGCAAAGGGCGCAGCCGATCAGTTTCGCTCATCATTTGATGGCCTATTTTTGGATGCTTGAACGGGACAAAGAACGTTTCAATCAGTCCTTGGAACGCATTGATATTTCGCCATTGGGTGCCGGGGCCATGGCCGGCACGACATTCCCGATCGATCGGGAAATGACTGCCGGATTGTTGGGATTTTCCAAGATTTATGAAAATTCCATGGACGCTGTGAGCGATCGGGACTTTATTGTGGAATTTTTGGCAAATTCCGCTTTACTTATGACCCATTTATCACGGTTTGCAGAAGAAATCATTATTTGGTCCACGGACGAATTTAAATTCATTGAGCTTGACGATTCCTTCTCGACGGGTTCATCCATCATGCCGCAAAAGAAAAATCCGGATATGGCGGAATTGATTCGCGGCAAAACCGGGCGGGTTTATGGCAATCTGATCGGTTTGCTGACTGTTTTGAAGGGGACGCCGCTTACCTATAATAAAGACATGCAGGAAGACAAGGAAGGCATGTTCGACACCCTTCAAACAATCTTAGGCTCCCTCAAGATTTTTGAAGGGATGGTCCGGACGATGACAGTCAATACAAAGCGTTTGAATGAGGCGGTTCACAGTGATTTCTCCAACGCAACCGAGCTGGCGGACTATTTGGCAACAAAAGGAATGCCATTCCGGAAAGCCCATGAAGTGACGGGGAAATTGGTGTTCAAATGCATTCAAAAAGGAATTTACCTGAAAGATCTGACATTGGAAGAAATGAAAGAAGAAAGTGAATTGATTGATGAAGATGTTTACGAAGTGCTGAAACCTGAAGCGGCGGTCGCCCGGCGTCTGTCCCAAGGCGGAACGGGATTTGAACAAGTGCGGAAACAAATTGAAAAAGCGAAAGAATGTTTAAAATAATCCTTTTGGTGCCGGTTTTACCGGCACCATTTTTATTTGGGAGAGAAGCGGTACCGGCAATTGATTTTGCGGATGAATAGCCTCCCTCGAATAGTAGAAAATAAGGTAAAGGAGAGGAGGTTGGCGCTTTGAGATTACTGATATCACTTGTATTGGTTGCTTCAACGATTTTGATCGGAAATATCATGTCCGACCCTTCGGAAACACGGACCCAGCAAACATCCCCCGCTTATGCGAAATGGGGAAGAATCGCCATGGAAAAGGTGAAAGAGAAATACCGCCATGCGGAAATCATTGATTATTTGCATATTGGAAAAGTGACGGGAGATAAAACTTCCACGGAAAAATTCAAGCTGTGGCTCAGGGAAAGGAACCGCGAATTTGGCGTCTTTGTCGATATCACATTTGATAATGAAACGGAAGAAATCATCAATGTGGAATTCCAAGAAACCGACCGGTAATAACAGAAAAATCTCCTTTGCGCGGTTTTGGCGTCTGCAAAGGAGATTTTGTGTGAATCTGGGGGATTTATACCCGGATTTGTCCATTTCCTCGGATATAATATTTGGTTGATGTCAAAGCAGGCAGCCCCATTGGGCCTCTTGCATGCAATTTTTGCGTGCTGATGCCGATTTCCGCGCCGTAGCCAAATTCAAAGCCGTCGGTGAAACGGGTGGAAGCATTGACATAGACGCTTGTTGCATCTACGCGGTTCAAGAATTTTTCCGCGTTCTGTTCATCATTTGTAATGATCGCTTCCGAATGTTTTGTACCGTAATGATTGATGTGATCGATTGCTTCATCCACATCTTTTACGACTTTCACGCTGATTGTCAAACTTAAAAATTCCGTAGCATAATCTTCTTCCGTTGCAAGGGCGGCTCCTGGAAGCACCTCGCATACTTTTTCGTCCCCGAGAATTTCCACCCCGGCATTTTGGAGGCTTTCCAATAGCGGTTTTCCATGTTCTTTGAACCAATCTTCCTGAATCAATAAGCTTTCCGCCGCGTTGCAAACAGACGGTCTTTGGGTTTTGGCGTTGATGACCACTTTTTCCGCAATTTCATAATCTGCAGATTGGTCAATGTAAACATGGCAATTGCCGGCTCCCGTTTCCAGCACCGGAACGGAAGCTTCCCTTACGACAAGATCAATTAATTTTTTGCCTCCCCGCGGAATTAGGACATCAATATACTCTTTTAGGTGGAATAATTCGGAAGCCGTTTCGTGGCTCGTATCTTCAATTAACTGAACCGCATCCACAGGCAAGGCGGATTTTTCCAATGCCCTGTGAATGCATGATACAAGGGCGATGTTGGAGTGTTTTGCCGACGAGCTTCCGCGCAAAATCACGGCGTTTCCGGTTTTTAAGCATAGGGTCGCCGCATCTACGGTTACATTGGGACGTGCTTCGTAAATCATGCTGACAACTCCGAGCGGAACCCGGCGTTTTTCGATTTTTAAGCCGTTTTCTTTTGTAAAGCTTTCCAATACTTCTCCAACCGGATCCGGCAATTCGATCAATTGCCGGATGGATTCCACCATGCCTTGAATGCGCTGTTCATTCAACAGGATGCGGTCGAGAATTGCATCCGACAGGCCATTTTGTTTTCCATTTTCCAAATCTTTTTGATTGGCTTCCAGGATGGCATCCTTTTCCATTAGCAGCTGATCGGCAATTTTGCCAAGCGCATCATTTTTTTCTTCTGTCGTTTTGACATTCATGATATAGCTGGCCATTTTGGCTAATTTTCCTTTTCGTCTTACTTCGCTTTCTGTTATGGACTGTGTCATGGAAATACCTCCTTTGATGAAATTTATAATGTAACCCATTTATCCCGATGGATCACTTCGATGAATCCGTCGTGAAGCTCATCGGTTTTTTTTCCGCAGGCAAATTCGATTTCTTCGCTGGAATAGAGGACTTCTCCCCGTCCAATGAGACCGGATTCCCCATATACTTCTACGACATCTCCACGGTCAAAGTCGCCTTCCACTTTATAAATGCCTGCGGGCAGCAAACTTTTGCCTCTCAAAAGCAGCGCTTCCTCTGCGCCTTTATCGATAAACAATTTTCCCTTAGGTTCCGTAAAGGCGATCCATTGTTTTTGGCTCGGCAGGACTGGCAGCTCATCCCGTTCAATATACGTTCCATCCCCCCGGCCTTCCAGTATTTCGATAAGTTTATCCGGACCGCTTCCGGTTCCAATAAAAACTTTCACCCCGGCTTTGAGGGCGGTGCGTGCAGCCAGCAATTTCGACTGCATGCCGCCGGTGCCGACCTTGGATCCCGCCCCTTTTGCCATTTCCAGCATTTCGTCGGTGATTTCCGTTAACCTGCCGATTCGTTTGGCGTTCGGGTTTTTTTGCGGATTGTCATCGTAAAATCCGTTGATATCCGTCAAAATAATCAGTTGATCGGCATGAACCAATCCGCTGACAAGGGCGGAAAGCATATCGTTGTCCCCAAAAGTAAGTTCGGTCACAGAAACGGTGTCATTTTCGTTGATAATCGGCAGGATGGAGCGTTCCAAAAGTTCGCTGAAGGTGGCAAAGGCGTTTTTGTAGCGCTCTTTGTTGGAAAAATCGGTACGGGTTAACAGCACCTGGGCGGTGGTGATGCCGTATTTCGCAAATTGTTCCGCATATAACTGGATCAGCAGGCTTTGTCCGACGGCGGCCGCCGCCTGTTTTCCTTTCAGCGTGACAGGGCGGGTCGGATAGCCCAGTTTCCGAAATCCCGCCGCCACAGCTCCCGAAGACACAAGCAGGACTTCATGGCCCTGTTTTACGATTTTTGCAATCGCTTCGACATGTTCCTGTATTTTTTCGTAATCAATTTCGCCTTTTGAATTCGTCAGTGAACTTGAACCGATTTTAACGACAATTCTTTTCTTTTCCATAGATAACCATCCTCGAATATTCATCGTATAAATAAAAAACCTTTTCCGCCCCAGCTTTTAGGGCGGAAAAGGGTTTCCGCGGTACCACCTAAATTGGATTATAAAATAATCCCACTTTACCTCAGATAACGCCTGAGCGTACGTCCAGTTTTGGCTGGAAGCTGACGAAGCAGGTTCAGCAGCTCTTGTTTGTACGATGTCTTTCAGCCCATGGACACCGCTCTCTTTCCAACAGTGTGCTGCCTACTGGTCTTCGCTGCGCTTTTTCCTTATGTGTTCCGGTTCGTATATTTCCATTTTAAATATGCATTATATTTAGAAAAGTGTCAACAATTTCAACACAAAAATTATCCCGGGAACTTTCCGTTAAAAAGGGTTTTGATCGGATTTATAATTTAAGTAGCGGAATTAAAGCAAAGGAGAATATCGCCATGTTATTTATAGAAATTGACAACGGAGTGGACATTGTAGGAGATATCCATGCATGTTTTGATGAATGGATGGAAATGCTGGACAAGTTGGGGTACAGAAAAAATGAACAGGGGCTGTTCATTCATCCGGAAGGGAGAAAAATCGTCTCCCTTGGGGATGTGATGAGCAGGGGCCCAAGATCCATTGAGACGATGCAATTTTTTTTAAAACATTGCGGAAAAAATATGTATATGGTGGACAGTAATCACGGCTGGAAAATCGCCCGTTGGCTGGACGGAAGAAAGGTGCAGCTCAAACATGGGGATGAAAAAGTGGCGGAAGAGTTTATAGAATTTGAAAAGAAGTACGGGAAGGAGAGAACTGTCCGGTTGAAGAGGCAATTAAGGGATTTATTCATGAATTTGCCTTCCCATATCATTTTAAGGGATCATGGACAGCCGAAAGTCGTATGTGTCCATGCAGGAATCCGGGAAGACTTCATAGGAAAAGAATCGGAAAGAATCAAAAATTTTTGCCGCTATGGAGATGTGGCGGGGATGGACCGGCACGGGAAACCGATCCGCCGGGAATGGTATAAACAATATAAGGGAGAATTGATGGTTGTGTGGGGGCATGATCCAAAACCGGAACCTCTCGTGATCAATAATACAATCAATATTGACCAGGGAGTCGTCTTTGGAGGAAAACTGACGGCTTTCCGTTATCCGGAGAAGGAATTTGTCTTTGTTCCGGGAAAGAAAGATTATGCCGGTTCAAATGACAATCCATTTACAGGAAACAACTAAAAAAACCCCTCAAACCCAATGAAGGATTTGAAGGGTTTTCTTAGTTTTCAACCATTATGATGGTGGCCTTTCATCGGTGTCAGGCTGCTTGTTTTATATATTTATTAAGCAAGTGGTCTAGTTGCTGGCTGCAATTTACTACTTCCGGATGTGTGAAACCTAGTTCTTGTGCTTTTCGATACATATTTTTTCTTTTGATTTCTATCACAACTTTTAACACTTTTTTATAGAGCGTGTTAAACATCTTTACTCCTCCAGTAAAAATTTGTTTCTTATTTTTTATTTTTGTTTCTTGCTGTAGAAGCTATTTCATTGTATATCATTTATTTCGAAAAAAATGTCGGATTGTGGTGGAAACTATACATTTTCATAAATTTGTCACAATTTAATAGGGTTAAAAAGTAGAAAAGTGGGTATATATTTTTATTGGCTTTTTGTTAGCTGCGTAAAACTGGTCATATAAAATGGAAAAACAATAAATTTCGAGAAGAATAAAAAATTGAGGAAACAGTATTGTCAGAAACGGAAGGAATGATGAGGGCAAAAAAAATCATCCAACAAAATTGGATGAAGATTTTCAATAAACTTGCTTTTGAATTAATTTGTGAAAGAAAGAATAGCGTTGTTTTTGAAAGCTTTCAAAGTGCGGATCGCTTCTTCTTTTGTATCGTATTCAAAGCAACGGAAAGTGTCTGTTTCAAAAACTGTTACAACCCACATCAAAAATCCTCCTCTCAAAAATTTCGCTGAACCCTTTTGATTTATTTCCACCAAACTTTTTCCGGCAGTTGTCATTTCGTAAAGGACAAGATTGCTGACTTACCAAATTTTTGAAGTGCCAAAGCCGCTTCTCTTTTATCCGCAAATTCAAAGATCCGATAAGAATTATTTTCAAACACGGTAAGTACCCACATCTTGGGATCAAACTCCTTTAGAATAATTTTGTTATATAACAATTTTTAGGTTCGGAAAAATTGTTATATATCAAATTTCAATTTCATTGTACAACGGAAAAGTGAAAAAGAAAACAGTTAGTGAAAGTTTTCACATTTTGTTCAATTTGATGGCGCTTTCATTTTTCAAGGAAAATTCACAAACAAATTGTTTTATTGGCAAAGTATTTTAGGCGGCAAAATCCAGCGAAAATTTTTATTTTCGCTGGATTTTGGGTTATCGGGCCAAGTGTTTGTAGAAATGTTTCGGAAATTCGAGGCCGAGATTTTCGAATTGCTGTTCTGCTTTCTCAATGGCTTCCTTCACTTTCGCTTTCGTCTCTTCATCCAATTCCTGTTTCTTCGGCATTTCAATTCCTAATTCCTGAAACCGTTTTTCAGCTTCTTCCCGTGTAATGGAACCGCTTTTCAATTCTTTCCAGATTTCTTTTGCTTTTTGCTTTGTTTCTTCATCAAGATTTTCGAAGGCCTGGCAGTGTCCGTTTTTCGGGATGACGCCAAGTTGTTCGAGTTTTTTATTTGCTTCTTCGGAAGAGATTTTCTCTTCATCCAATTCTTTAATGATGGCCAGAATTTGTTGTTTCTTTTGATCATCTAATTGAGAAAGAATTTGATGGGGGTTCGGATGATCAGTTTTTACTCCCAATTTTTCAAGCTCTTGATGCAATTGATTCAAAATTTGGTCCACCTGCTGTTTTTTTGCATCATCCAGCTGTTCATATTGTTTCAGGAAATTTAAGTGATGATGATCTTCTGCGGCATCTGCGCCAACAGGCAAAAAGAATAGTCCGAAGATGAAAAGGAAAGTTAAAAAGGGAAGGATTTTTTTCATGTACAATCACCTCTTTATAGAATTTTCACTAGTATTTATCCTTCCCAAAACTTTCGAAGTAACAAGCGGTGATTATTGGCAGATGCGTCAGAAAATGAACAATAAAAAAAGGAGCATACAAATGCTCCTGAAACTTTGCGCCTATTGTCTTTCTCAATAGGGCTTAGGCTACCAATGTTAAGTTTGTGTAAGAAAGAATCGCTGGGAGATCGATTTCTTCCATCATTTTAACTGCTTCTTCTTTTGTTTCAAACTCAAAAATCCGGAAAGTTTCGCCGTCAAATACAGTGAGCACCCACATCGTTTTTCTCCTCCTGAAAAAATTTAATTTTGTTATATAACAACCGAAACGGTTTTTTCTTTTGTTATATATCAACTTTCACTATCATTGTACGACTTATTTAGAAAAAAAGAAAGGATTCGTGAAAGTATTCACATTTTGTTCATAAATTATATTTACAAAATGTTTAAAGAAATGTCATGAAAAATTATTTTTTTAAATAGTCGTCAATCGGAATGATTTTTTCTGGAACATTCTGATCCGGTTCTTTATAGGATTCCATTTTATTCTTGTTCCCGATATACATATTAAAATTGCGGTGGGTGCCCTTCATGTAAATAATCCGGTTTTTCTTCATCCGATAACCTCCAAAACAGCGGGAGCTTATATGTTTTTGTTCGATTTTTGGTTTCGATCATGGTTGGTTTTATTGTTTTTATTTTTAACCTTCGCATCAAATTCCTCTGAAATTTCGGCGGTATTGTCCAATGGATTGTCCTTGTTGCTCGTTGTATTTTTGTGCAAATGTTTATAAGTTTCAAATGGGTTATGAGTCCGCTCATTCAAAACTTTCGGATTATTTTTGCTCAATTGTTTTCACCTCCCGGCATGCATTTTCACTTATTATTCGCAAAAGGCCGGCTGCTATTCCACCGTCTTTCAAAATCACCGGGAATATATTATTTATGGCTTTTTCCACTGTCGGTTCCCGATTCAAATTTTTATGATGCAAAGAGAAAAAAAGAGAATAAAAATAGAGAAAAAGCAAATACCAATGAGCGAAAAACTATTTTCGTTTATTAATTTTTCGAGAACATGCGGAATATTACTCAAATGGGGCATTATAGTGAATTCCATTTTGGACAATCTAATGGAAAAGGGAGGTGAATGAACATGATGATAGAAAAATCCTCCTATTGGAAGGAAGAATTCGCCCGTCGTCTTGAGGGCAACGGACCATGGGATGACTGGACGTTGTACAAAATGGCATATGAAGTGGAGAAAGATCAATTGATTACCGATTTTTCAGGATTGCAAGCCCCAAAATTTTTAACTAACATAAAGTTTCTTGACCATCAAATCGAGGCGGCAAGAACGGTGATCGAAAAGATGAACGGAAAGGCGATTCTGGCGGATGAAGTCGGGCTCGGAAAAACGATTGAGGCCGGTTTGATTTTGAAGGAATACATTTTAAGAGGTTTAGTAAAGAAGGCACTGATTTTGGTTCCTGCTTCATTGCTTACCCAATGGGTGGATGAATTGAACGGCAAGTTTTTTATTCCCGCCATCGGTTGCAAAAAGAAAAATGTCCCTTTTGAACATTATGATTTTGTCGTGATGAGCATGGATATGGCCAAACGCAGCCCTTATCGCGAAAAAATTTACGGGCAGGATTATGACATGATCATTATTGATGAAGCCCACAAGCTGAAAAACCACAAAACCCAATCCTATCAATTTGTACAAGGATTAAAGAAGAAATTTTGCCTGTTATTGACCGCCACCCCAATCCAAAATAATATATTTGAAATTTTTTATCTTGTATCATTATTGAAACCGGGCCATTTAGGAAATGTCGAAAGTTTCCAGACTTATTTCAATAATGGCAAGAACGGCCTGAAGGAAGATGATTATTTAAAAGAACTGGTGAACCAGGTGATGATCCGAAACCGCAGACAGGATACCGGCATCGAATGGGTCGGCAGGCATGTACAGACGATTCCGATCCGTTTTACAAAAGAAGAGCAGGAAGTTTATCAAATGATTCAACGTTTAAAAGAGCGCACAACGGTTTTCAACAATTCCTTTGCCTTAACAACAGTATTAAAAGAAATGTGCTCCAGCAAAGAAGCGGCCTACCTGACTTTGGAAAAAATGAAGGAAAAAGCGCGGTCGCAGGCGGAAATCGATTATATCGAAGAAATCATCGGGAAATTGGCCAATTTGGAAGTGAATTCAAAAGCGGAAAAAGCTTATGAAATCATCCGAAAGGCCAAAGAGAAGGTCATCATTTTTACCGAATATCGGGCGACGCAGCTGTATTTGCAATGGTATTTATATCAAAAGGGAATCAAAAGCGTGTTGTTCAACGGAAAGTTCAGCAAAAATAAGCGGGATTGGATGAGGAGATTGTTCCAGGATGTTGCGGATGTTTTGATTGCCACGGAATCCGGAGGGGAAGGCATCAACCTGCAATTTTGCCATCATGTGATCAATTTCGATTTGCCTTGGAATCCGATGAAAATTGAACAGCGGATCGGCCGTGTCCACCGGTTCGGGCAAGAGTCCGATGTATATATTTACAATCTGGCCGTTCAAGATACGATTGAAGACCGGATCATTGATTTATTGGGCAATAAAATCGATGTTTTTGAAAAAGTTGTCGGCGAGCTGGACGATATTTTAACGAACAAAATGGAGGAACGAATATACCGTTCCCCATCCTTTGTATCCAATTTTCATTTTGAAGATTTCGGTTTGGAAGATCAGCTCGGTTTCACATAATACTTCTCGCATGGAAGGGGGAAGGGCAATGTTGGCAGAACAGATTCACGGATTTTTAAAAACTTTTTTTAAAGTCACCAATTGCGAGATTACGGAAGAGGGTCCCCATTATTTGACGGTCCAGTTGACGGCGGACATTGATAAACGCATCATGAACCGCCCCTTTTACTGGCAGTTTATTGAAAGTACAAAAGCCGAACCTAATCCGCTGAAGGTCACATTTATTACGAAAAAGAGCGAAGAACAGGAGATCCGGGGGGAATATATTCATTACGGCTCGATGCGGATGCATCAAATTTTCCAGGCGACAAAGGAATTGGGATCTTTTGTCCGGATGTACCAAAATGAAGAAGGGGCCAGTTTATTTCCGTGGATCGGCGCAAATTTCAAAGTTTCCTATCATGCGGACCAGACGAAAGAAATGCTTTTTTCGTTGGGAATCAATTTAATCCATGGCAGCGTCAAAAGCAATTTTCAAGATATATTGAATGAACTGGATTTGACAAATGAAATGCCAAAAAACGCCTACTGCCTCCCTTATATTGTTTCGCCGATCAGGGCCATTGAACGGCTGGAAACTGCCGTTGAAAATTATATTGCCAATGATGACATGACATGGGCGGAGGAAGCAAGAAAACGATGGAAAAGGGAGCAGGAGATTTTGGATCATTTTTATCTGGGAGTGGAAGAGAAGCCCGAAATTTATGAAACCGAGAAGAAGGCCCTTGAAGAACGGTTTCGGCCGCGAATCAAAATGGAAATCGTAAGCGGAGGGCTGTTTTATTTAAAATAGGGGAGATTTTCGACATGATTTTGTCATCGGCTGTACAAGTATAAAACGGCAAAATGTATGGCCATGTTAAATAAAAAAAGAAAGGAATGGAAAATGAGAGGAAGAGTGTTTTTTGCTCTTATACTGGCCATGTGTCTGAGTGTCGCCGGCTATTCCCTGTACGAAAAGGAACAAAATCAACATGATGAAGAAAGGATCGAAGATGTTTACTATTCTTACGATGAACATGGACCGGATGCCGCTAATGTTTGCGAAAGGGGAATGATGCAATCCCCGGTTCAAATAACCCGGAAAGATGCATTGCAAAATCAGTCGCCTGAAATAGAAATTCATTATGGAGAAGGACGATTTGAAATAATCAAAAAAGCCCATACGGCAGAAGCCGTTTCGAAATCCGGCCAAAACTATATTTTGATTGATCATCAGCAATACAAGTTGGAATCATTCCATTTCCATCTGCCAAGCGAACATCAAGTAGAGGGGCAAAGCTATGAAATGGAATTGCATTTCGTGCACGAAAATAAAAATGGGGAACAAGCCGTCATGGCCGTTTTTATCCAGGAAGGGCAAGCCAATGAAATGGTGAAAGAAATATGGAGCCGATTGCAGGACGGATTTTCGAAAAAAGATAATGTGTCAATCCGATTGCCGGAATTCATTCCAAAGGAAAGAAGGGCATTTTATTATACCGGTTCTTTGACGACTCCGCCATGTACGGAAGGGGTAAAATGGATTGTGTTTGAAATGCCGGTTGAATTTTCGGAGGAGCAAATCGGGACATTCCATCGGCTTTTCGGAAACAACAGCAGGCAAGTCCAGCCGCTTAACGGAAGAAAGATTTATCAATTGACAGTCCGGTAGTGATGTAATAGCAATGGAAAAAAAGCTTGAGCCTTTTACAGGCTCAAGCTTTTTTATTTTTTTCCTTGCCTTTCATTAGTGTTTGGAACCGCTCCAATTCCGAATCTTTCTTCGGCTTCAGATCATATGGATTTTTTTCCGATGAAAATTCTTCGTTTACATGCACTCCTATATCCGCAGCTTTGTCGGATGTCGGATCGTTGATAATCCGATCCATCGTCCCGTCAAAATGCGGAGTGGCCTCTGAGTGCTGATGATCGCTTCTTTTTGGCAATTTCCTCATCTCTTTTTTGTTAATATGGCATTTCATCAATTTTTTATGAATGGAAGGGAAGAAGAGGGCAAAACAAAAAGGAGCATTACGCTCCTTATTGCAAACTGACAATTTTTAAATTTTGCTCTTTCAAATAATCGATAATTTTAGGCAGAGCCTTCACCAATTGGGGTGATTCATGAAGGGTTATGATGGCGGCGGAAACCGGTTCGTTTTTGATGTTTTTGATAATTTCATCAGCCGTTTCCGCTTCCCAGTCTTTAGGATCCAGATTCCATAAAATGATCTGGCATTGTTCATTTTGCGCGGCAGCCTGCGTATTTTCATCGATCAAACCGTTGGGAGGCCTGAAAAATTTTACGGGCTGACCGGTAATGTTTTCGATGATTTTTTTCGATTCGCTGATTTCATATTGTTGTTCATCCAATGTTTGTTCAGTCATCGAGTCATGGGTCATTGAATGGCTTCCGATTGTATAACCATTAGAATGAACATATTTTACAATATCCGGGTGTTTTTGGACGTTGTATCCGATAAAGAAAAACGTTCCGCCAACCTCTTTTTCTTTCAGAATATCAACGATTGCTTCCGTATATTTGGATGGACCGTCATTGAAGGTTAAAGCCGCATAACCTTCGGGAATGCTGAACGTCAAAAAATCATTGATTTGCAGGGAAGGAATTTCCGGCTTCTCATTGGCGGTTTCTGAAATTTGTTCGGCATTCTGCTGCTTTGAAGCTCCGATATTTTCCGTCGAATTGAAAATGGATGTAGAAAGTATGTCAAAAATGATTATGCATAGGATAATCACAACGGCGACTATTAACGAAGCGGTCAAAATTGATTGGGGAAATCCTTTGATGGAACGGATTCTTTTTTTCAATTGCAGCTTCGATAACAAGTATGTATATGGTTTCGGTTTGGCTTCTTGTTTTTGTTCTATGGAGGCAGCAGATGCCGTTTCGTCAACTGCGTGACGAATTTCATCATTCATTTCATCCGAAACAGCCGGGTTTTCGCTTTGTCCTTCTGCTTGTCCTTCCAGTTCTTCCGCCCCTTCTTGGATTTCGGAATCTTCGTCATTCCGGCTTACGAAGCTTTCCTTTGCATCGGCTTTTTCGTCAGATGTATCCGTTTCCTTCTCTTCACGGGGAGGGTTGATTTCACGAATCTCTTTCGCTTCAGCATGGATTTCTGCAGCGTTTGGATCCTCAAAAGCTGAATCGGTTTCTTTCCCGTTCGGCTCCTCATCGTTTTGGGGAGGAATCGCCCGAATAGGCTTCTCAATGACCTCTTCGGCATTTTTCAAAACGCTGAGAGTATCTTCTTTTGGCAGATTAGGGAAAATAAAATCATAGGACAGTAAATCTGCGATACGATAACAATTTTTTATTTTTTCCAACTGCTGATGGAATTTGAATGAGCAGCGGAAGTTCATTTTCCGGCTCGCATCCCGATACGTTCCCGTAACGGAACTGGAGCATTGTCCATTTTGAGGATCGACGGCAGTTTGAAGCGACAAACGGTAACGTTCAACGCCTTGGAATTTGCAAATTTCTTTCAATGATTTCGCCGTTTCATTGTCAATGAGCCAGTATAGTTCAGATTGATCGTTGGTAGCAAAAATCCTCAATTTTAATAAGTGAAATCCGCTGACTTCGTGGATCGACAACAGTTCAAGTATTTTTACATTATGGACAGACATTCCTTACTCCTTTCTCCCGTGAAAAGATCAACTCCGCATTTATTCTTCGTTCGGTTTTTGCAGGAAGGAGAAAGACATTCTTTCTGTGAAGTCGGAAATTGTTTTCATTAATTGCGCCTTTTCTTCAACGATTTTTTCATATTGTTCCTTATATTTTTGATTTTCGATTTCCAGATTGCGGATCCGCTCTTCTAGTTCACTGATTTTCTGCATTTGTTGCGTCTGGATTTTGGAAGATTCTTCATACAATTTGTTATATTTCGCTTTTTCAGTTTCCAATTGGTTGACTAATTTGTCATACTCCAAATTATGGGTTAACTGATATTCCTTGTAATCTTCAAGCAATTGATCATAGCTCATTTGTTTGTTTGTCAAGCTGATTTCCAAATCACGGATTTCTTTTGTTTTTTCCTGGATGATTTGATCTTTTTTCAGCGAATCACGTTTTAAACGGTTGATCGTTTGATTGGCATTTTCCAGCTGCTCCACCAAAGCATTGTATTTATAGGAAAGCAATTGGCGGTCCTTGATCATATTCTCAATGGACACGATCACATCCATCGCAATTTTGTCCTGCTGATCCCGAGAAAAAATAATCGATTCATTCGAATCAATTTGCTGAACATTTTCCTTCTCCGGCTGTTCTTCTTTTTCGCTCTCTTTCGGCAATTCTTCGACAACCGGTTCGGAAGGCTCATCTTGGGATTGTTCTACCTCATGTTGATTCGATAACGGGTTTTTAAACCATCCAAGCCGCTTCTTTTCCATTTCATTAGCCAAAATATCATCTCCTAAAACCTGATAAAAAAATAAACAAAATTTCCCATTTAAATAGAAAAAGGTTACAATTATATACAAATTCCTACTTTCATTTTATATGTAAGTCGAAGAATGTCAACTGTTCGTTGAACTGATATGGGTGAAGGGAGCGGATTTTTGAAGTATCTTTGACCGCCGATTGAAAATACTAAATTTAATTAGGTAAAAGGGAGGAAGTTTTTTGAAAATCGTTGTTGTATGGACCTATCATTATAAAGGTGTCGAAACGACATTCCGCTCGGATGAAATGGCGCCTGCCCAGGCACTTTCCGTTGCAGAAGAAATTTCGAAAACGGGCAGGGCAAAAGCCATCACGTTTCTCGATGAACAGGGTGGGACATGGACCGCCAAGGAGCTGAAAAAATATTTAAAAGAAATGGAAACGGAACCTGCAAATGTCGTTGTTTATTTTGACGGCGGATTCGATCTTGGCCGTCGCGCTGCCGGCGTAGGCTGTGCCATTTATTTTGAACAGAACAACAAACGCTACCGGATCAGAAAGAATCTGAAAATGGATAGTATAAAATCCAATAATGAAGCGGAATACGCCGCCCTTTATTTCAGCATCCAGGAGCTGGAATCAATGGGCGTCCGGCACCAGACCGTCCGTTTCATCGGCGATTCACAGGTGGTCATCAATCAAATGAGCGGAGAATGGCCGCTTTACGAAAAGGATTTAAGCTATTGGGCGGATAAAATTGACGAAAAACTGAATCAGCTGGGCATCCAACCGCAATATGAATTAGTAGGCCGGAAATCGAATGAAGAAGCGGACCGTTTGGCAACCCAGGCCCTGAATGAAATTGAAATCGACGGAAAAATTGAATTGCAATAATGATTTGGAAATAAAGTTTTGACTTTTCTCCTTCTTTTTATTCAGTCCGGCTTAAAACAAAGTTACAATGAAGAGCCGTTATGTTATAATTACATAAACAACTGAAAATTCCGTATTTTTGCAGGGGTGGCCGAATCGGCCTGAGAAGGTGGAATCACCTAACCCTTCGAACCTGATGCAGTTAGTACTGCCGTAGGGAGCAAAAATACCTTATGAATATTATCGGCTGATATTGGGTATTTTTTGCTCTCCGGGCAGGGGAGCTTTTATTTTTTTTCGGAAATAAGGAAAAAATGGGGGTTATCGTATGAGTCTATACAGAATCCGGAAAAAAAGCCCGTTGATCCACTGTATCACCAATTCGGTGGTGACCAATTTTACGGCCAATGGGTTGCTTGCCATCGGGGCATCACCTGTGATGTCCGATGAGCCCTTAGACGTGGAGGATATGGTGTCCATTGCAAATGGTTTATTGATCAATATCGGAACGTTGAATAAACATTCCGTCGAAGCGATGTTTCTGGCCGGCAAAAAAGCAAATGGGCTGGACATTCCGGTTGTGTTGGATCCGGTCGGGGCAGGCGCCACAAAATATCGAAAAGAGGTAACGGACAACTTGTTAAAAGAGATTCGTTTCCAACTGATCCGCTGCAATGCAGGGGAATTGGCGGCCATTGCAGGAGTCGAGTGGCAGGCCAAGGGAGTGGACAGCGGAGAAGGGGAGATGGACATTCTGCAAGTTGCCATGGAAGTGGCAAAAGGATATCAAACGATTGTCGCGGTATCCGGAAAAGACGATATCGTAACCGATGGCAATACCCATTACATCGTCAGCGGCGGCCATGAGCTGATGACTCAGGTGACGGGCACGGGCTGCCTGTTAAGCGCCATTTGCGCGGCGGCATTCAGTTTGGAAGGCAATCCGCTTGAAAACGTCCGGGACGTGTTGGCGGATTATAAAAAAGTGGCGGAACGCGCTTCAAAAGAAAAAAATCTTGGTTCCTTCCAAGTGGAAGTATTAAATGCTTTGCATCAAATTTCAAGAGGTGAATGAAAATGAATATCGTGTTGACCATTGCAGGATCAGACAGCGGAGGAGGAGCGGGCATTCAGGCGGATTTAAAGACCTTCCAGGAGCTGAATGTTTTTGGAACTACGGTGATTACCGCACTGACGGCGCAAAATACATTGGGGGTAAACGGCATCTATCCCGCGACACCCGAGTTCGTGGAATTGCAGCTGAATGCAATTTTTGATGATTTCGATGTGAGAGCTTTAAAAACCGGGATGTTATTTTCTGCGGAGATTATTCAAACCGTTGCGAGAAACTTAAAAGACCGGAACCTTCGAATCGTTGTCGATCCGGTCATGATCGCAAAAGGCGGACAAGCGCTCCTCAAGGATGATGCGGTGCAGGCGCTGATCCGCGTTTTGCTGCCGATTGCCACGGTGCTTACCCCCAATATCCCGGAAGCGGAAACCATAACCGGCATGAAAATACAAACCGGGGAAGAAATCCGGAAAGCGGCCCAAAAGATTTTGGAGTTTGGGGTTGAATGCGTTGTCATGAAAGGGGGCCATTTGGAAGATCCAATGGCTGTTGATACGGTGTTTTTCCAAGATGGTTCCTCTTTCCAAATGAAGTCTCCGAAAATTGATACGAGACATACCCATGGAACAGGCTGCACATTTTCCGCCGCCATTACGGCTTATTTGGGCAGAGGCTTATCCATCAAAGAATCGATCATTGAAGCGAAAAAATTTGTTCAGGCTGCTATCGAAAACCCGCTGAATATCGGCCATGGCCATGGTCCGACCAATCACTTCGCCCATCGACTCGGAGCAAAGGCGGAGGTGGAAATCATTGAATAGAAAAGATTTGGCCGTGTACTTCATCATGGGAACGGAAAATTGCAGAGGCGAAGAGCCGCTCAAAGTGTTGGAAGAAGCCCTGCAGGCGGGAATCACCTTTTTTCAGCTGAGGGAGAAAGGGGAACGGCCGTTAAAAGGGGAGGAATTGGAACGATTCGCCCGGGAATGCCAATCCCTGTGCAAACGGTATCATGTGCCGTTCATTGTGAATGACGATGTGGAACTTGCTTTAAAAATTGACGCGGATGGCATACATGTGGGGCAGGACGATACCCCTATCGAAGAAATCCGGGGACGATTTCAAAACAAAATCATCGGAGTTTCCGTCCATAACGAGGAAGAAATGGCCAAGGCGGTGGAAGGCGGGGCGGATTATGTCGGGATTGGTCCCATTTATGAAACGAAATCAAAGCGCGATGCCAAAAAACCGGCAGGGGTTACTTTCTTAAAGAAAGCGCGTGAGATGTATCCCGGCATTCCGATTGTTGCAATCGGCGGCATTACCCCGATGAATGCCCGGGAAGTGATTGAAGCGGGGGCCGATGGGGTGGCGGTCATTTCCGCCATTTGCGAAAGCGGAAATCGCCAACAAACGGTGCGGCTTCTAAAGGGAAAACAATGACCCTATCGAAAAAAAGATTTACAAATAAAAATATTTCAATTATAATAACTTGCGTAGATAAATACGGGAAAAGACATGGTGGAGTCTGTCAAAAGGGCTCCACCATGTCTTTTTTTGGACTCCATTCAGAAAAATAAAGAATAGGGGGTTACAAAAATGGATGTTTTTGATTTTATTTTACAAATTGTACTCGTGCTGTTCGTTGCCAAAATCGCGGGGCAAATCAGTCTTCGTTTGGGACAGCCGTCCGTATTGGGAAAAATCATTGCGGGTATTGTCCTTGGCCCCGCTGTGCTCGGATGGATCGAACAAACCGAAATCATCCATGTCTTCAGTGAAATCGGGGTATTGTTGTTGATGTTCCTTGCCGGAATGGAAACGGATTTGGAAAGTTTGAACAAAAATGTAAAAGCGGCAACCCTTGTAGCCGTTTTAGGTGTTATAGTGCCCATTCTGATGGGGTGGGGGGCTGCTCCACTATTTGGTCTTCCAACGTCCGAAGGCGTCTTTTTGGGATTGTTGCTTGCGGCGACGAGTGTAAGCATTTCCGTGCAGACGTTGCGCGAAATCGGTTGGCTGAACAGCAAGGAAGGGGCGACATTGCTTGGGGCGGCGGTGCTGGATGACGTCGTTGTCGTCATTCTTATTGCTGTGGCTATCGGTTTCTTTATGGGAACCGACACAAACATCGCGTGGGTCATTGCCCAACAAATCATTTTCTTCATCGTCATTTACATTGTCGGAAAATATATTGTGCCAAAATTCATGAAACTGTTTGGCGGGATGTTGGTGACCGAGCCGATCATTGCCGGCGCATTGATTTTATTATTTGCCGCCGCGTATTTCGCCGATTTTCTCGGGGTATCCGGAATCATTGGTACTTACTTCATGGGGGTTGCCCTCAGCAAAACGAAATACGCCCAACAAATCGAACACGGAATTTCCCCGATTGCCTACGGTATCTTTGTTCCGTTCTTTTTCATCAATATCGGTTTGCCGATGAGCTTTGACGGCATAGGGGATCAGATTATATTCATCCTCGTCTTCTCGGTGATTGCGGTTCTTTCCAAATTCATCGGCTGCGGTCTTGGAGCGAAAGTTTGCGGTTTCAGCTGGAAATCCTCCGCCGGCATTGGGGCAGGGATGATTTCCCGGGGGGAAGTGGCATTGATTTTGGCTTCCATCGGCCTATCGGGCGGCATTTTGTCCGAAAAGATTTATGGGGCCATGATTGTCGTAATTGTCGTGACGACATTGGTGACGCCGCCTCTGTTAAAATTCATCTTCGGAAAACGGCTGGAAGCTGAAGAAGTGTAAAAAAGGCTAACCATTTTAGGTTAGCCCTTTTTTTATTGCAGCTTGAATTTGCTGATCGTCTGCGACAATTCTTTGCTTAATTCGTTTAATTCTTCCGAAGCTTCAGCGACGGATTGGATGGCTGTTAATTGTTCGTCGCTTGCGGCGCTCACTTCTTCACAGGCTGCCGCAGTCGTTTGGGCTGTCATGGACATCTCTTCGATGGTTTCCATCACCCGATCTTTATAGGCATCGATGCTTTCAATATCTTCCGATACGGTTTTGAATGTGTTTTCCAGGTTTTGGATTAACAATGATAAGTTCCGGAACAGATTTCCCGTATCTTCCACAACGATTTCTTGTTGTTTGAAGGTTTGTTGCATTTCGTTCATTTGTTTTACGACCTTCAATGCTTCCTGCTGCAATTGATGGATGGTCGATTTGACGTGTTCTGTCGCCTTTGCCGACTGTTCCGCGAGTTTCCGGACTTCTTCGGTGACAACGGCAAAGCCTTTGCCGTGCTCTCCCGCCCGGGCGGCTTCAATGCTTGCATTTAGCGCAATCAGATTGGTTTGCTTCGAGATTTTAGAAATGGAATCCATCACCGAATCAATGGCTTGAATTTTCTCTTCCAATGCCGATACGGACAAGGACATGTTCTCCAATTCTTCTTTGGAATTGCCGAAGGAGTCCAACAAATGATTCATTCTTTGATGGCCTTCATCATTCAAATCGTTTGCTTCCTCCGTTATTTGTTTAAGCGCCGTTGATTGCCCGGCCATTTGATTGATTTTTTCTCCCAATTCCGCAGATGACATGGTAACTTGGTCCGCATTTTCACTGGACAGGGCAGCTCCAGCCGCAATATCCCTTACCGCTTTCGTAACCTCCGCATGCTTTGTTCATATCCATCAATAAAGGTGGAGATGGAGTTGGCCATTTCATCGACAAGGACCTCACTCTGGTCAATGACCGCTTCTTCTGTTTTGGATGAAATGAAGATGGAACTGGAGGTCGCCAGGGTTCCCAGGCCGATGACAATAATAAGGAGCACTGCGCCAATTATTTTCCATCGTATGGAAAGTTTCATTATTTTTCCTCCTTTTAATTTTTGCAACATTTTTAATAATAGTAAAAAAAGAATAGGTTGTCTATCTGACTAGTTCTTTATTAATCAGATTTCACAAGATCAATAAACCCGCTGCTTATAGGATGATAGTCATGATTTTGTTATAAATATTGTAATTTTTAAGAAGATGAGATAAAAAATCAACGTACGGCGGGAATCTGGGCTTCCTTTTCTCTTTGAAAAATCTTATTTTTGGAATATATCGGCTTCCCGGCGCAACAATTAACTGCAAAATTTTAGATAGGAATTGTATTTATTGCTTGAATTTGGTACATTATATTAGAAAAAACTAAAATTCGTTTACTGAAAATTTAGCATTCGCTGAGAGCTATATCGCCACCCGAAGCCTGGAAAAAGAGCGGATACGGCTCGATATATGCCATGCATTGGCGGTAACAGGACTATTCAGCGTAAAGGCGTCCAAAAGGGGACATCTTTACGCTATTTTGTTGCGAGGAGGATGACGATGTCACAACAGACGAACGATTTTACAAAATGGTATATCGAAACCATTCAAAAAGCGGATTTGATGGACTATACGCCGGTGCGCGGATGCATTGCGTTTAAACCGGACGGATATGAGATATGGGAACATATTCAGGAGGAAATGGATCGGCGCTTTAAAGAAACGGGGCATCGAAATGCCTATTTTCCAATGTTGATTCCTGAATCTTTCTTCCAAAAAGAAAAAGAACATGTGGAAGGATTTTCGCCTGAACTTCCATGGGTGACGGAAGCTGCGGGTGAGAAACTGGAAGAACGCTTGGCGCTCAGACCGACTTCCGAAACAATGATCGGATATTTGTATTCCCATTGGATTAAATCCTACCGCGACTTGCCGGTGCTTATCAACCAATGGGCAAACGTATTCCGCTGGGAAAAGAAAACATTGCCATTCATCCGGACTTCCGAATTCCTTTGGCAAGAAGGGCATACGGCGCATGAAAACGAAGAAGATGCGCGCAAAGAAACAATGCAGATGCTCAATATTTACAAAGATGTAGTGGAAAATGTATTGGCCATACCTGTATATGACGGACAAAAAACTCCTTCAGAGCGCTTTGCGGGGGCAGTCGATACGTATTCCATCGAAGCGATGATGAAAGATGGAAAAGCGGTGCAAGCCGGTACAAGCCACTATTTGGGAACAAAATTTGCCGAAGCGTTCAACATTAAATATTTGAACAGGGAAAATAAACATGTTTATGTTCATACGACTTCATGGGGTACTTCAACCCGTTTGATCGGTTCGGTGATTATGGTGCATGGGGATGAAAAAGGATTGGTTCTTCCTCCAAAAATTGCACCAACTCAGGTAATCTTGATTCCTGTCGGTCCATGGAAGAAAACACCTGCCATCATTGAAAAATTGGAAGAAATCCGAAAAGCTTTAAAAGAAAAGGGGATCCGTGTACGTCTTGACGATTCAGACCAATCTCCGGGATTTAAATTTAATGAATGGGAGTTAAAAGGAGTGCCGGTCCGAATTGAACTTGGACCTCGTGATTTGGAAAACAATCAAGTCATCTTGAAAGCCCGCGATGAAGATGAAAAAATCACTGTTTCCATTGAATCCGTCGTGGAAGCGGTGGTAAATGAATTGGAAACAATGCAAAAACGTCTCTATGAAAAAGCGAAAGCATTCCGCGATGCGAACTCCCATACTCATATTGATACACTGGATCAATTAAAAGAACATATTGCAACTTGCGAGAAGGAAGGCAAAATCGCAGGATGGGTTCTTGGCGGCTGGTGTGGCGACGATGCTTGCGAAGCGAAAGTGAAAGAAGAAACGAAATTCACATCCCGTAATATTCCATTCAATCCGCCAATGAAAAAACACACTTGCATTACTTGCGGAAAAGAAGCGAAATATACCGTGTGGTTTGCAAGAGCATATTAACCGGTGAAAACAGGGCTGTTGAGAAGAACGAATCTCGACAGCCTTTTTTATGAGAAAAATTTTGACGTATTCAAAAAGCCTGGCAACGGATATCTGGTTTCCAATTAAACACGGTTCTAAATAATCCATTTATATTTTAAAACTTCCTCGCGCCACATTTTCTAGTAAAATATAGTTACACACACGAAGCTAAACCAATAAGGTGATGAAATATGGGCAGAAGCACATTTGTCATTAAGCAAAGGGCATTTTTGAAACTTTATATGATTCACGAGGCCGAGAAAGGGAGACTATACGGTCTTCAAATCTTGGAAAACTTGCAGGATTACTTCAAAGATCTCGGTTATCGTCCGACGAAATCCGAAGTCTATAAATCCCTGCATGAATTACTGAAAGACGGCTATTTGACAAGAGAACCAATCATCAAAGAGGGAACGGAAATGCAGACGCTGTATATATACCGAATCGGGGACAAGGAAAAAGTGAAAGCGTATAAAGATACAATAAAAGCGGATCTTGACCGTTCGATTGCCCTCCTGAAAAGAGCGTTGAAAGACAATTATTCCCAAAAGAGAGGGTAGAAGAGGGTGATTCAAAAAACTGGAAATTGAACCGATATTTGGTTTTTGCCGGTTCTCAAATCAATCATAAAAGAGCGAATGGGACATTAAGTTCCATTCGCTCTTGGTCATCTTTTTTCTGTTATTGATGTTTCTTTTGGAATTCATACATGAAATCTCTCAACGCGATGCAAGCTTCAACAGGCACTGCGTTGTAAGTTGAAGCACGGCATCCTCCGACAGAACGGTGGCCGTTTAGTCCTACGAAACCGGCCGCTTTGGCTTCGGCCAAGAATTGTTTTTCCAATTCTTCATCCGCCAAACGGAATGTGATATTCATTAAAGAACGGCTGCCAGGTTCTGCATGTCCTCTGTAGAATCCGTTGCTTTCATCAATTACATCATAGATATATTTCGCTTTTTCTTCGTTGCGTTTTTGGATTGCTTCAAGGCCTCCTTGTTCTTCAACCCAGCGCAACACTTCTCCCAGCATATAGATGCCGAATGTCGGAGGAGTATTATATAAGGAGTTTTTATCGGCATGAGTTTTATATTTTAACATTGTTGGAAGCTCTGTATTGGCTTTTTCGATCAAGTCTTTGCGGATGATGACAATCGTCACCCCGGATGGTCCCAAGTTCTTTTGCGCGCCTGCGTAAATAATTCCAAATTGGCTTACATCAAATGGACGGGACATGATGTCACTGGACATATCCGCAACTAAAGGCACGTTCCCTGTATTAGGGAATTGTTTCCATTGAGTACCGTAGATTGTGTTGTTGGAAGTGATATGAACATAAGCGTCGTTTTCATTGAATTGAATTTCGTCAAGTTTAGGAATATTACGGTAGCCGTTTTCTTTTGTGCTTGCAGCGACTACGGCATTACCGAAAAGTTTTGCTTCTTTATATGCTTTTTCAGACCAGGAACCAGTCAAAACATAGCTTGCCGTTTGATCTTTTGTTAGGAAATTCATCGGCACCATCGTAAATTGAAGGCTTGCGCCGCCTTGCAAAAAGAGCACATCATAGTTATCAGGAACAGATAAGATTTTTTTCAATCGGTTGATGGCATTATTATGAACTTCATCGTATTCTTTGCTGCGATGGCTCATTTCCATGATGGACATGCCAGTGCCGTTATAGTTGACCAATTCTTTTTGGGCTCTTTCCAGCACTTCTAATGGTAACGCGGATGGTCCTGCGTTGAAATTGTATGCTCGTTTGTTTGTACTCACTGTTTAACACTCCTTGAATATTTCAATATATTTTGATTATATACTCTTTTTTACAAAATCGAACAATATTTTTGCAAGAATTAGTGAAATTTTCCGAAATACAGAGAATAGCTGTCAAATTGTTAAAAATTTATGCGAATTCGAATTTTTAATAGTTACCGCAGTTTTTTCGCCAGAACAAATGCGGAGGAGGAAAAATATGCCGAGCTATTATGAAAAGCATAAAGATCATCTTATGAAAAAAGTGAAAGAAGTCTCGCCGGAATCATTCAAGGCATTTTTGAAATTTGAAAGGGAGATTTTTAGGCCCGGGGCGCTCACAAAAAAAGAAAAGGAGCTGATTGCCGTTGCCATTGCCCATGTAATAAAATGCCCCTATTGCATTGATGTTCACACAAAAAAAGCGAAATTTTCGGGCGCAAGCATGAAAGAGCTGGCGGAAGCTGTATTTGTTGTATCTGCGATGGAAGCGGGTGCAGCGGCGCAATATAGCAGCTATTTTAATCGGGAAAAAAGTTCACATCAAGAACATCATTCTAAACCATTTGAGGCTTATGCCGATTTTGTCCGGGCTGTCATGGAAGAAGGAAGTTTGACCGAAGAGTTCAAAACGCTGCTTGCATTGACTGTATCTTACGTGATTCAATGTCCCCAATTAATAAATTTTCATACCAAACGCTCAAAGGATTTGGGGGTATCGGGGGAAAGGATTGAAGAAGCCATTTTCGTCGCGGCTGCATTAAAGGCGGGTGGCGCATATGCGCATTTGATCCATTTATATGAAAGTTATTTTGAGTGATAAATGGGGTCTATCTTTTATTGAACATGAATCCGCATTTTTAAGAATTTTAATAACTTTATTGTAATTTGGTTTAAGAGATTATTCTTTTGCATATAAACAAATAAAATAGAAAGAAATGAAAATGGACATGCAGATTGACGGGCTGATCTGGAACGCCAATGTAAGTTGCGTAAAAATATTTTTTATAGGGAGAATCAATTTGATTTCTAAATGAATGTTTTATTCATCTTAACCGAAAGGAATGGAGGAATAGTTTTGGAAATTATTGCATCGGTGCTTTTTTATGTGATACCGGCATCCTTTATTATCTGGTTCATGGTCAATATCGTTTCGTCTTTAAGACGGAATAATAAAATATTGGAAGCCATCTTGGAAGAATTAAAAAAGGGGAATTAGTATGACAAAAAATTCCCTTATATAAAAATATTGGGGATTAACCGCTTTCAATGATAAACTATTCGTAGAAAAATTTATAAAAGGGTTGGGAGTATGTGTTTAATTCATCTTCACTTTAAAAATCATCCAATGTACCAATTAATCATCGCAGCCAACCGGGATGAGGTTTATGACCGGCCGACGGAACCCGCCCATTTTTGGGAAGATGAACCCGGAATTTTGGCGGGCAGAGATCTTCTGGAAATGGGCACATGGATGGGCGTTTCGAAAAACGGACGGTTTGCCGCGATTACTAATTTCCGGGATCCTTCATTGCCGAAAAAGCCCCGATCCCGAGGTGAGATTGTACGGAATTTTTTAAAGAGCAGCGTCCATCCAAAAGAATTTATTGATGAGCTGGCAAAAGAGAAGGATTCCTACGGTGGGTTTAACGTAATCGTTGGCGATCCGGAACAATTATTTCATTACAACAATATTTTGGATGAGAAAAATGAAATTAAGCCGGGTACCCATAGCATCAGCAACCATACATTAAATACCCCTTGGCCGAAGGTAGTGAAAGGGAAAGCGAGATTTGCCGATTATATTCAGCGCAATCTAGGAAAATTGGACATTGAGAAATTGTTTGAAATTATGATGGACCGCGAAATCGCACCGGATGAACAGCTTCCGGATACAGGGGTCGGGTTGGAAATGGAAAGAAAATTATCGCCGGCCTTTATTCAATTGCCTCATTACGGTACCCGTTGTTCAACGGTATTGCTGATCGACCATGAACAAAATGTCACTTTTGTAGAAAGAACTTTTAATAGCGGTAATCTGAAATTCGAGAAGAGGTTTCATTTTAAAATAGAAGAATAATATAAAATGAATTTTTTATTTTTGAATTATGCTATTGTCCCTGCATCCCCCATATTGCAAACATACACTGGAGTAGGCAATGATGAGGGAGGGAAATATATGGGATATCAATATGGTTATAGCGGAGGCTATGGCTATGGATATGGTGTCCATGGCTTTGCTTTAATCGTTGTATTGTTCATCTTGCTTATTATTGTAGGTACACACTATAAACAATTCTGATCATATAAAGAATCAAAATAAAAGACGGATCCTAAAGAATTTCTTCAGGATCCGTCTTTTATTTTGAGGAACTCTTGGATTTTAAAAGGATATCATGGCGATACATAGAAAATATAAATATTAATATAGTGATAAAGGAGATGTAAAAAATGGACTTGGGATTGGAAAATAAAGTGGCCGTCATTACCGGGGCGAGTAAAGGAATTGGTTTACATACAGCCTTGCAACTTGTAAAAGAAGGGGCAAAGGTCGCCATCTGCGCAAGAAAACCGGAAGGATTGAAAGAAGCAAAGGAATGGATTAAAGGGCAAACAGGAAAAGAGGTTTTTACCATTGCCGCCGATGTAACAAAAGAAGAGGATTGCAGACGATTGATCGAAGAAACCGTTGCCCATTATGGAAAGTTGGACATATTAATAAACAATGCCGGAACTTCTGCAGCTTATTCTTTTGAAGAAGTGGATGCGCCATTATGGCAGGCTGATCTGAATTTGAAGTTGTTCGGCGCCATTTATTGTTCGAAATATGCGCTCCCTTATTTAAAAGAAAAAGGGGGATCCATCGTGAATGTTACGGCTTCCATTGCAAAGACTCCCGGAGAAAAAAGCCTTCCGACAACGGTAAGCCGTTCCGCCGGAATGGCGCTTACAAAAGCGATGAGCAAAGATCTCGGAAAATATAATATTCGCGTGAATACCGTATGCATCGGCCTGATCCGAAGCAGGCAAATCGAAGAAAAATGGAAGCGGGAAA
Source organism: Ureibacillus terrenus (assembly GCF_006569205.1). Lineage (GTDB taxonomy): Bacteria > Bacillota > Bacilli > Bacillales_A > Planococcaceae > Ureibacillus > Ureibacillus terrenus. The sequence continues at coordinate 31,846 of NZ_VIGD01000001.1, read as the reverse complement.
TGCCGGATGCCGCTTGGGAAGAGTATTCAAAAACAATGGGAAAAGCGATTCCCCTTGGCAGAATTGGAGAAACGGAGGAAGCGGCCAAAGTCATCACATTTCTTGTGTCAGATGCGGCTTCCTATGTGACAGGCACTTCCGTAAATATCGATGGCGGTTCTGCCGGAACATTGTGACCCTCCCAAAAAAGCTTCTTGAAAGAATTGAAACTTTCCGGTTCCTTCAATCGTATGTTTAATCGTAAAGTTTGTGTAAACTAAAAGTACAAGTATGACGGATTTAAATGAGAACGGAGGATCGCCATGTCAGAAATGAAAAATCCATTGTTTGAAGATTTGGATGCGAAAATTAAACAAGAAAAACAAGAAATCGTCGAAGCGCCTCCCCAACTTGTAACGGATGAAGAGATGTCCCAGCTGCGCAAGCGGCAAATCGAACTGAAAACAGATCCGGCAGTTCTTGCCCTTGCCGAAAAAATAGACGTACGGAATCAAATTGCGGTGCTGGAGTTTGGAAAGGAAACGGCCAATGCCATTTCAAAATTTTCGGATCGGATGCTTGCTTCCATCAAACAAAGCAAATTGGAAAAATCAAGCGAACTGATCAATCATTTAAATAAAATCATGTCCCGTTTTGATCCGGAAGATTTTAAAGAAGAAAAGCAGGGATTCTTTGCCCGTCTTTTCGGCAAAGGGAAGGAACAGCTGCAAAAAATTCTATCCAAATACGAAACGATGAATAAAGAAATCGATGCCATTTATCACGAAATTACAAAATACGAACAAGAAATGAAAAAGAATACCATTGAATTGGAACAAATGTACGAACAAAATCTTGAATATTTTAAGAGCTTAAGCGAACATATCGCAGCCATCGAAGTGAAATTGGAAACATTGAAGCCGGAAGTGGAAAGATTGCAGGCCCTCGCCAATGAAGGGGATCAGGAAGCCGTGATAGAGCTGGAAACGCTTGGCCGTGCGATTGAACTGTTGGAACAGCGCCGTTACGATTTGGAAATGGCCCAGCAAGTAGCATTCCAGGCTGCACCGCAAATCCGACTGATGCAACAAGGCAACAATCATTTGATTGCCAAAATCAATTCCGCTTTTGTAACGACGATTCCAATTTTTAAACAGGGGCTAATACATGCGGTAACAATTAAGCGCCAAAAATTGGTATCGGATTCCATGCAGGAATTGGATAAACGCACAAATGAAATGTTGATGAGGAATTCGGAAAACATCCGCCGAAACAGTGTGGAAATTGCTCGTACGGCAGGACAGCCAAGCATCAAAATTGAAACGATTGAACAAACTTGGAGGACGATTTTGGCTGGTATTGAAGAAACAAAACAAATCCAGGAAGAAACGGTCCACAATCGCGAAGAAGGCAGAAAACGGCTTGAGCAGCTTCAATTGGAATATGAAAAGTTAAAAAGATTATAAAGAAAATGCTGCACCCCTTGCCGGGTGCAGCAAATTTTTATTTTAAAATCCAAATCTTCTTGGAATAGGGAAGCAATTTGGATTAGGATTTCGAGGATCGCCGCATTGTCTTGAAGTTTGATAATATTCATTCACTTGGGAATATGTTTGCGGATAATAATGTCGGTGATGAAAAACATGACGGTTTACAGTTGTTGTATGCACCGGATGGATATGCGGAACGATTGTATTAAAAATATTTGTTCTTACCACTTCTTGTGTTGGTGAAATTTGTGCCGGGGCAACCTGTGTCGGCATTACATGGGGAGGGCAGCAAATCGGTCTCATGTGAGAATGTCTTCTTCTGAACATTTACGTTCACCTCCTAATAAATCTAGATTCATCAATAGCATATGGAAGATAAAAAAAATAGATTAGATAAACACCCAGAAAGCATAAAATATAAGAGGAGGAGAGAATGTTGATGATTGATTAGATAGAGATTGGGTGAATGATTGTATGAAAATGATAGAATATCGCATTCCGATAATAAAAAATTGTATAAAATTTATATTATTCATAGTATATAAATAAATTTTATCAATAATTAAGGGTATTTTTGTTGAAAGCGGAAGGGATTCGTTATACAATTAAAACATAGTAAATTAATAAGAATTATAAGAAAAAAGGATGATCCTCTATGTCCTTCTTATTGAAGAGCACCGTCAAATATTTAAAAGAAGCGAATCAACAAACGCCGTTATACAAAATGGATCCAATTGCTGAGAGAAAAAGAAGAGAAATTTTATTGCAATCCAAAAGCAAGCGTTCATCCAATGCCGTAAAGAAGGAAGACCGTTTTATTACAGTAAGGGATGGCAATTCCATAAAAGTACGCATTTATACGCCGAAAGGAAAAGGCCCATTTCCGATAATCATTTATTACCATGGAGGAGGATGGGTGTTAAATAGCATTGAAACAAGCGACGAATCTTGTGAATTGTTATCAGAAATTACCCGGTCCGTCGTGGTGTCCGTCAATTACCGTTTAGCTCCCGAATACAAATTCCCGACTCCAGTATATGATGCATATGACGCTTTTCTATGGGTGTCGGAAAATAGTCAACATTTGAACGGCAACAATCAAATCAGTGTGGCAGGGGACAGTGCAGGAGGAAATTTATCGGCCGTAGTTTCGTTATTGAACCGGGACTTGCAAGGTCCTCCAATTCATGCACAAATATTGCTTTACCCTGTTACCGACTTGACTTTCAGCACGCCATCCTATGAAGAATTTGCAACCGGGTTTGGCCTTTTAAAGAAAGATATGGCATGGTTCAAAAAACATTATTTAAACAATGAAAATGAGATATACAATCAGTATGTTTCTCCTTTATTGGCTGACAATTTGTCCCTCTTGCCGCCCGCATTTGTAGTAGTTGCAGAAAATGATGTATTGCGGGATGAGGGGATTGAGTACGCAAAAAAATTAATTGATTTTGGCGGAAAAGTCGAATTAAAAATCGCCCGTGGCCTTGTGCACAGCTACTTTACAAAAAATGAATATTTTCAAACTCAAATAAAAGATACAATTTTCCAAATCCGTTCTTTTTTGTCATCTTTGAACACCAGAAAGGAATTTAATCTTTCTTCATAAGGGCTAACTTTATAGTTAGTCTTTTTTTTTGTCCCTTTTTCACTCTTTGGCCCAAATCTATTAAATTAGAAAGAAAAAGCGAATTATTAAATAATAAGCCCTGCTTCTTTTCAATAAGGTACGTATTATAAAATATAAGAATTTTAATATTAAGCATCTTAAATCAAATAAGTTGTTGGGGGTGAATTTATGAGCTACATTGCAATCAGTTCAGGACATTTCGGACCCGGCACTGGTGCAAGAGACATTATTGATGAGGTGACCGAAGCGAGAAAAGTGGTTGACCGGGTTTCCTATTTATTGCGGAATGCAGGGATTACAGTTCACAAAATCGTTGATAATCAATCAAAGACGCAAAGTCAAAATTTGAATTATTTAATTGCCCAGCATAATGCAAAAAAACGGGATTTGGATGTCAGCATTCATTTTAATGCTTCCGGGAAGAGAACCGATTTGCCGATTGGGACGGAAGTGTTATACCGAAGCGATTCGATGAGGGCCTTTGCCGCAAAAGTGAGCCAATCCATTGCCGCGGCCAGCGGTTTGAAAAACCGTGGGGCCAAAAAAAGAGCCGAGCTTGCTTTTTTAAGGGGGACAAACAAACCGGCGATCCTTATTGAGGTATGTTTTGTGAACTCAACAGAAGATGTAAGGATTTATCGGGCAAAATTTAATGATATTTGCGAGGCGATTGCGAAAGAGTGCGTGGAATTTGTGGCGCCCAATCTATCAAAAGGAAAAATTGATTTGGAACAAATAGAAAAAGCGGTTCAAAACACATTACCGTCCATTCAACAAAATGCTTCAAAAACCATCTTTACAAGCCCTGCTTTGAAAGAACGTCTCAAAGCAATTCTTAACGATCAAAAAATGATTGAAGCGATCGTCCAAAAAGGCATCAACGAAAGAGCAATTCATATGAACTGGGCGGCAAAATTGCAAACCGGCACTTTGACTTCCGCGGATTTGCTGGGTTTAAGCGCATTAATCGTCGAACACCAAATAAAAAGCATGAAAAAGTAATGGGCAGCAATTTGCTGCTTTTTTTATGGGCCCCTTCATCAGGCTGTCCAAAGGGACATATATAAATGACAAGGACAGCCACTCTTTTTGAAAAATTTTTTTACATTTACTTCATAATTTTCCGCCTATATAATTTTTTTAGGCATTTTCGATTACAAAAACATTGAAAGGTTTGGGGCATCTTATGACGGAAGAGAGAAAAGGCATGTTCAATGCCATTTTTGCGTATGCAATTTGGGGAGTGTTTCCGGTTTATTGGAAGTTGTTGGAACATGTAAATAGTTTGGAAATTTTATTAAACCGGATTATTTGGTCATTTGTTTTTACGTGTATGTTCATTTTCATAATTAGCCAGAAAAAAGAATTCTTTCAGGATTTGAAATCATTATGGCTTAACAAAAAGATGTTTTTCGGATTGATGGCAGCTTCCTTTGTCATCTCTTGCAACTGGTTTCTGTATATTTGGGCGGTCACCCACGAACATGTGGTGGAGACAAGCCTTGGATATTATATTAATCCTTTAATTACCGTGTTATTTGGAGTTGTATTTTTTAAAGAACATTTGTCAAAGGGGCAAATAGCCGCAGTATTTATTGCCTTTACAGGCGTGGCAATCATGGCGGTCCGCTACGGCAAAATTCCTTGGGTCGCATTAGGGATTGCTTTCTCTTTCGCAATTTATGGGGCGTTGAAGAAAAAAATTCAGCTGGATGCCAAAAGGGGATTGGCCATCGAAACAATGTTTATTTTGCCGTTCGCGTTAGTTTTATATATTTATCTTATGTCAACTAATAACACTTCATTTTTGCAGTTGGACTGGAAAACGGATCTTTTGCTTATTTTCGGAGGGGTAGTGACTGCCTATCCACTAATTTTATTTGCAAAGGGAGCGAAAGCTTTGCCTCAATCCGTTCTTGGATTCATTCAATATTTGGCACCAACCCTCATTTTAATTTTAGGGGCCGCTGTTTATGGCGAACCGTTTACAACTGTAGAGTTGATTTCTTTCGGTTTTATATGGGTTGCCATCGTTGTATTCAGTTTATCGACAATGATAAAAAATTGAAAAAAACGTGCCCTTGTATAAAGGAATTCAATAATTTTTATCGAAATATTATAAGAAATTGAAATTTTTTCAAATTTTCCTTTTTATTTCGATAGGAAAACGGAGGGAAGTGTCAATGCATGTAAAAATTGGTGGTAAAGAGTTTTATTTCCATCGTGTTCGGATTGAACTGTTGGAAACGGGGATAAGGGAACCGTTTCGCTTTTTTGATAAAAAAACGATCCGCGACCTTCTTCAGCACCGCCGCTATCAACACCTGAAAGATAAAGTATTCAACGATTACTGTGACATATTGGATATGCCTGCAGGACCAGCCTTGTATTCCATGAAACAAAACAATGATTTGTTCTACAAAGAATTTTTGAATAATTACGGGGATTTGGATTATTGCCAATTTGTCGTCAAAGGCAATGAATCGGTATTAAATAAAAAGGGCGTATATACGGTCATCATGAATGATAAAATTGTTTTTGCAGGAATCTGCAACAATAAGTTTAAATTACGTTTCAACCAGCACATCGGAAATGTCTCTCCGAAATCTTGTTTCCGTGATGGCACAGCCACCCATTGTCATATCAATGCCAAAATAGCTCAACATATAACGGACAATAATATTCATTTCCAAGTTTGCCCTTTATCCGACGTCGGGGAAATGAAACTGGTAAAAAATTGGATTATCGACCGATTTGAACCTTTATGGAATTTAAGATTTGGAAGCGATATTATTTATTCATATAGTTAATCCTTTATTTATGATGAATTTGTTGCCAATTCTTCAATTTTTCATGGCAACATTCCGGAGATTCTTTGTTATCATATAATTGACACATCATCTTAAAGGAGAGACAGGAATGTCAGCTAATATCAACGTACTATTCGCTTTCGGGGCGGGGTTCCTGAGCTTCATATCCCCATGTACATTGCCGCTTTATCCCGCTTTTCTTTCCTACATTACCGGGATGAGCTATGATGAAATAAAAAACGATAAAGCGATGCTGCAAAAAAGGGCGATTTTGCACACCCTCTTTTTCCTGATCGGATTTTCGATTATTTTTATTATTTTAGGTTTTGGCGCCCGTCTATTATCATTGGAAGATTTCTTTTTGAATTATCAAGATTTAATCCGTCAAATTGGTTCAATTTTAATTGTGTTTTTCGGCTTAATGATTGTTGGGTGGTTAAAAATCGATTTTTTAATGAAAGATCATAAATTTGAATTTAAAAATAGACCATCCGGTTATTTGGGTTCATCTTTGATTGGTCTAGCCTTTGCCGCCGGATGGACGCCATGTACCGGGCCGATTTTGGCAGCTATCGTTGCGCTGGCCATGACGAATCCAAATTCCGCCATGGGGTATATGGTTGCCTACGTATTGGGGTTCTCCATTCCGTTTTTTATCTTGTCATTCTTTATTTCAAGAATGAATTGGCTCCGGAAATACAGCCACAGGATTGTAAAAATCGGCGGTTATGTGATGATTGCCATGGGAATCTTATTATTCTTCGACGGCATGACTTATATCATTCGCGTGTTAACTCCTATATTTGGCGGTTTCCAAGGGTTTTAATGGTCCCGGGAACGGCCGTTGAAACGGCCATCTGTTGAAAAGGATTGTTCCATAAGGTTTATAGATACATATGAAGAGCCCGTTGTGGTATATTATTAAAAAGCACTGCCTGTAATCAAGGCAGTTTTTTTAAGCCGCGAAATTGTTTTTTCCTTCGAGGAGGGGGTTTATGTTTGGAGTTATACCTTCTCGCTATGTCATCATTGCGAGTACTTTAATGGCCATATTGATGGGGACTTTCATCATGATGATGAGATTGCGTTCCCAAAAGAAACCGGTCAATGCCAGGAAAATACTTATTCCTCCCATTGCCATGTCTACGGGGGCATTGATGTTTATATTTGAAGAGTTTCGGGTATCTCCGCTTCAAATTTTGGAAGCTGTCGTGGTCGGCGTTATTTTTTCTTTTGTATTAATCGCCACTTCCAAGTTTGAAATCCGCGACAACGAAATTTATATGAAGCGGTCAAAAGCGTTTTTTATTATCTTGATCAGTTTGTTGGTAATCAGGACGATCGGTAAAGTCGTTCTCACCGATTCCTTTGATCCGGGGGAATTGGCCGGCATGTTCTGGATATTGGCTTTTGCAATGCTTTGGCCATGGCGGATTGCCATGTTGATTCAATATAAAAAGATCGAAAAATCCCATTTATTTGATAAAGCCTTATGAAAGGCAATGAGGATGAAGGCAATAAAAAATGATCATCCAATCAAGCGATTGGATGATCATTTTTATTTTTTGCTTTCGGCGAAATATTTTTCATATGGAGTTACATCGATGTTCATTTCGGCTAATTTTTTCCGCAGAAATTTGTGGTCCCTTTTAGGTGTTGCGATAATGTATCCTCTGATGATCAATTCCTGGTTGATTGTTTTCGCCCTTTCTTTTAAGGCGAGTTCCCCGATTTTTCCGGCTATGGATTCTTTCGCCTGCTGTCTGAAAAGTTCCGGTACCGGGCTCACAAGTTCATTCAAGAGCTGTTTTGCCTCATCATTCCACAAATGCAAAGTCTTATTAATATAGTAATCTTGCCAATCCAAATCCGATTTCCCATCTTTTTTTGGCAATGATTTTAAAAACTTCCGGAACATGAAAAATCCGCCGATGCCCATCAAAATCACCATGATAAAGCTCCAGGCAACAATCAGCCACATAATCCAGTCTTCCAACTTGTTCACCTCTTTCACTTCTCTAACCCATTATATCAAGGCAGAAAAATTTTTCATTAAGGTTGTCCCCATTTTTTTAAGAAATTGATATTTAAGTTAGTGAAAAGGGGGTGAGAGAATGGCGAACTTAACGTTTGAACAAGGAGCATTAAAGGTGGTTTTTGAAACAGGGATTGATGAATTCGGGGACTCCATTTTCACATCCAAAACTTATAAGAATGTACGCTCCAACGTTACGGCCGACCGGTTGGCAGGAGTTGTACAAGCTTTCATTCAGCTTTCCAAACATCCTTTAGTACAGGCTTCCATTTCTCGAACTGAAAAAATCGAACTGTAATCATTCGGGAGGGAATAGGAGATGTCTCAAGTGCTGGAAATGAAATTTGAAGCTGCGAACGGCAAGATATTTACCCTTTCATTGAACGATCCAAAACCCGGTTTAACGCCAACAGAAATTTTAAATGCAATGCAAAACATTATAAATCAAGATGTATTCCATGTAGATGGTTCAGCTCTCGTAGCCATTAAACAAGCGCGTTTAATCGATAAAACCATTACGAATGTAATTTAAGGTTTGCGTTCGGCAAAATCCCTCATCGGATTTTGCCGATTTTCTGATTCTTCATGGAATGCCAAAGGAGTGGCGGTCATAATGGAACAATGGATCACCCTTATTCAGGAGATTGGTTTTCCGGTCATAATTTCTTTTTATTTATTGCACCGGATCGAAACGAAGCTTGAAGCCATATATTCAGCGCTCGTGTCTCTGAAAAATGCGGGCAGGGAAAAAATATTTTAACGATGGAAAAAGTGAAAAATTTTTCACATTTTTGTAACGAACCTTTCATGAGTAAAAGGTTTTACTTCAATACTACTTTCATTTATGATAAACATAGTATTCCAAGGGAGTTGAGGCAGAATGAAGAAAAGACGTTTCATCATCTTTACCATGCTGTTGATTGTCGGAGTTCTTTTATCTTCTTGCAGCAATTATGATTTTAAACCGACAATCGAGTATAAAATACAGGATTTCGAAATGATCGATCATCGTGGAGAAAAAGTCACATTAGACGATTTAAAAGGTCAACCTTGGATTGCTATGTTTATCTTTACGAATTGTAATACGATTTGTCAACCGATGACATTGAATATGTCCATCGTGCAAGAAAAATTGAAAGAAAGAGGCGTGGAAGATTACAAGATCGTCGGATTCTCGGTGGATCCGGAAAGAGATACGCCGGAAGCTTTGGCAAAATATTTAGACTACTTTGATGTACCTGATGAATCAAAATGGCATCTGCTTACAGGGTATGATCAAAAATTCATCGAACAATTCGCATTGCAATCCTTTAAAGCTCTTGTCAAAAAACCTGAAAATGATGATCAAGTAGTTCACAGCTCCACATTTTATTTGGTTGATGAAAACGGTGTGGCCGTAAAATATTATACGGGATATTCCGAAGAAAAAAATTCCGGCAATGCCGTGCCATATGATGAAATTGCGATCGATGTAGAAACGTTGATTAAAAACATGAAAAAAAATAAATAAAAAATGCTTGGGATTTCCCAAGCATTTTTTATTATAAATCTCTTAACTGTTCGAAGACCTGTTTTAAATCGGCAATCAAATCTTCCGCATTTTCCAATCCTACGGAAAATCTCAACAGACAATCATCTACGCCGCGGGCAATCCGTTCTTCATACGGGATGTCTGCGTGCGTTTGGGTAGCAGGATATGTAATAAAGCTTTCGGGTCCTCCCAAACTTTCGGCAAAAGTGATCAGCTTCATGTTCTTTAAGAATGGGTTGACCAATTCCGGCTTCTTCAATCTAAAGGAAAGCATTCCGCCTTTTCCTGTATAAAGAACATCGGTAACCAACGGCTCTTCTTTTAAATAGGCGGCTATTCTTTTGGCATTTTCATCATGTTGTTTCATTCTCACATGCAAAGTTTTTAATCCGCGAATGACAAGCCAGCTGTCGAAAGGCGATAAAACGAGGCCCATACTGTTTTGATTGAATGCAAATTTTTCGCATAATTCTTGCCCTTTTGCAACGACAAGGCCTGCCAATGTATCGTTGTGGCCGGCGATATATTTTGTTGCGCTATGGACGACGATATCCGCTCCATGCTCCATCGGACGTTGGAAATAAGGGGTGTAGAAGGTATTATCCACAATGAATAGGAGGTTGTGTTTTTTGCAAATGTCATTGAAATAATCCAGATCAAATTCAATCATCAATGGATTTGACGGTGTTTCCAGGAAAATGGCTTTTGTTCGTCCGTTGATTAACCCTTCCACTTCTTCCGCCTTCGAGAAATAGACAGGCCGGATCTGATACATTTCATTAAAAGTTTTCAGCAGACGGTAAGTGCCTCCATAAACATCTTCCGGCAATAAAATTTCGTCGCCGGGTTTGAAAATGGAAAGCACTAATTGAATCGCCGCCATTCCTGAACTGCAGGCAAATCCTGCATCGCCGCCCTCCAGCTCGGCAATGCCTTTTTCGAGAATTTCGCGAGTTGGATTTTTTGTCCGAATATAATCATATCCTGTAGACTCCCCGATGCCGGTATGTCTGTATGCAGTGGACATATAAATCGGGGGATTTACAGCACCTGTTCTGCTATCGCTTTGGTTTCCTAATTGTACCAATTTGGTTTCGATCCAATTTTTTGTCATGACTGTCACTCTTTCCTCGCAAATACTTTATTGAATCAGTTATTTATCAATTTAACATAGGTTTAAATTTAAAAACAATAGTTTCAAGAATTAATAAAATATTTCTTATTTTTTTAATAGAATTAATAAAAAAATGACCAGTTTTATACACTTTTTTGTAATTTTAGTAATGGTGATTTTTCGATATAATCATTCATTGGGAAACTTCTTAAAGTATTTGCTCAGGGGGATATTATGGCAAAAAAGAAAAAAACGAAAAAACTTATGATGACCCCGGGAATGAAATTATTGCTGATTATTTTGCTCATTCCGGCATCAGTGATGATTTATTCCGCTTTTTTGAAATCGTGGTTCTATCATAAAGAAATATCAGAAATCGAAAAAATTCAAGAGGGATTTGATATAAAAATACCTGCGGAATATATTCCGATATACATAGCGGCAGGGAAGAAGTACGATGTGCCGTGGACTTTGCTTGCCGCCCACCATAGAGTGGAGACGAAATTTTCAACGACGGACACGTTGATATCACCAGTGGGGGCGGAAGGGCACATGCAATTCATGCCATGTACATTTGTCGGCTGGAATCATCCATCCTGCAACGGATTAGGGAAGGGGAATATTCCGGAATCCGAAAAAACCGATCCAAAAGTGATTGAAAAATATGGGGGCTATGGTGTAGATGCAAACGGAGACGGCAAGGCGGATCCCTTCGACCTCGAAGATGCCATTTTCAGTGCTGCAAATTTCCTTTCCAGATCCGGAGCGAAGGAAGGGAACATTGAGAAAGCGGTTTTTCAATATAATCACAGCAAAGAATACGTCAATAAAGTCCTATATTATTATAAACAATATGAACGGATCAGCCCTCTTTTGGAAAAAGAAGTCCTGGCGTGGTTTGAATAGAATGGCGTCATTGAAAAGCGGATAGGTGATTTAAAATGCAAAATGATCATCCATTTTAAGGATGATCATTTTTTGCATGGATATTTTAGTCGGTTGCTTTTCTAAACCCTTTCATGATTAAACTTACGACAAACACTAAAATAACTGCTCCGATTAGTGCCGGGAATACATAAAAATTCGAGATTTCCCAACCCCAGTTGCCCAATAGGGCGCTGCCGATCCAGGAACCGATAATTCCTGCGACGATATTGCCAATGATGCCTCCGGGAATATCTTTTCCCACAATGACACCCGCAAGCCATCCAATCACTCCGCCAATGACTAAATACCAAATGAAATTCATGATGATTCCACTCCTTTGCATAAACATCTGTTGTTGTGTTAGTGTGTTTCAAATGCGTTGAAGATATGCAGATAAAACGGTTCGTTAAAAAAAATAAAAAGATTTTTCAAAATATTTTGCAAAATGATGAAAAATGTCATATAATGTTCACAAAGAAGACAAATTTACGGGGATGGGGTGGATCAAATATGAATACTAATGTTGTGGAAAAATTGAATCGTCAAGGGATTATATTTGCTTTAATTCACACAATTGTATTATTCAATTTGGCCATCGATTTTACAATTGTGCCGATCGGCTGATCAAAAAATCTAACCCAATTTAAAGGGTTAGATTTTTTTTCGTTTCTATACACAAAAATTTAGGTCGCCCAATCGTTTTCATATCCATCCATTATAACCAGAAATAACCAATATACTGATAGAAAATTTTTATTATGATGAAAAATAGAAAAAAATAAAAAATTCGTGGAAAGTACCTGATTAATATAGAAAGAAAGCGTTTTCAGCTTAATTTAAAAATTTAAAATTTTATAAAAAATTTTTAAAATACTGTTGACGGAATGTGCAATTTTGTACTATTATGACAACAATTTCACCGACACTTTTTAAGAAATGTTAAATGAAAATTTACTATTAAACATTGTCGGAAAATTTTCAATAAACCTAAAATAAGTTTAAATATCGGAAATATCAGTAATTGCGAGGGGCGTTTGAAGTATGAGAAGTGATATGATCAAAGTAGGAGTTGACCGTGCTCCTCACCGTAGTTTGCTTTATGCTACGGGAAAGGTAAAACCAACGGACTTGGATAAACCTTTTATCGGTGTCTGCAACTCTTATATCGATATTATTCCAGGTCACGTTCATTTGCGAGAATTTGCTGAAGAGGTAAAAGAAGCGATTCGTGAAGCAGGCGGTATTCCATTTGAATTCAACACGATCGGTGTTGATGACGGAATCGCCATGGGTCACATCGGGATGAGGTATTCTTTGCCAAGCCGCGAATTGATCGCAGATTCCGCCGAAACCGTGATTAATGCTCACTGGTTTGATGGCGTATTCTTCATTCCAAACTGTGACAAAATTACACCTGGAATGTTGATGGCTGCTGTTCGCACAAACGTTCCTTCCATCTTTGTTTCCGGCGGACCGATGGAAGCCGGAAGAAGTTCTACAGGAAGACAATTATCTCTGACTTCAGTATTCGAAGGTATTGGCGCATATAAAACAGGCCAAATAACTGAAGAAGAATTTAAAGATATTGAAATGCATGCATGCCCTACATGCGGATCTTGTTCCGGAATGTTTACGGCTAACTCAATGAACTGCTTAATGGAAATGCTGGGCATTGCGCTTCCTGGAAACGGGACAATCGTCGCTACCAGCGAAAAAAGAAAAGAATTGATCCGTGAAGCTGCAAAACACTTGATTCGCATGATCAAAGAAGATATTCGTCCTCGCGACATCATTACAAAAGAAGCGATTGACGATGCCTTTGCTTTGGATATGGCGATGGGAGGTTCAACGAATACCGTATTGCATACGTTGGCCATCGCCCATGAAGCGGGAATCGATTACGATTTGGAGGATATTAATAAAGTCGCAGAACGGGTGCCGTATATCGCGAAAATCATGCCAGCTTCCGATATCTCGATTGATGATGTCCATAAAGCGGGCGGCGTGAGTGCCATCATTAATGAGTTGGCAAAAATTCCGGGCTGCATTCATCCTGATCGTATCACAGTGACTGGCAAAACGATCGGAGAACTTGTCAAAGGTCACGAAATTACAAATACAGATGTCATCCGCACAAAAGACAATCCATATAGCCCTGTCGGCGGATTATCCATCCTGTTTGGCAATCTCGCGCCTGAAGGATCTGTTATTAAAGTGGGTGCTGTTGATCCTTCCATTAAAACATTTACTGGGGAAGCGATTGTATTCGATTCCCAAGATGAATGTCTTGCCGCCATTGACGCAGGCGAGGTAAGGGAAGGCCATGTTGTGGTCATCCGCTATGAAGGTCCAAAAGGCGGTCCAGGAATGCCTGAAATGCTTGCGCCGACATCCGCCATCGTAGGACGCGGTCTTGGGGCCAAGGTAGCACTTATTACTGATGGCCGTTTCAGCGGCGCATCAAGGGGAATTTCGATTGGACATATTTCTCCTGAAGCTGCTGAGGGCGGACCTATTGCATTAGTCGAAAATGGTGATATAATTGAAATCGATTTACCAAATCGGACGATCACTTTAAAAGTTTCCGATGAAGAATTGGAAGAACGCCGCAAAAAACTTAAATCATTCGAACCAAAAATTAAAACCGGATGGTTGGCAAGATATTCAAAACTCGTGACAAACGCTTCAAAAGGCGGTATTATGAAAATATAATTTTCATAAAATTGTGATGAATTTTGAACTTTAAAATATTATAATAAAAATCAAAAATAAAAAGCTTAACTCAATGATGAGGTAAAAGGATATAGAGCATTGTATCTGCCAGAGAGTCGGGATTGGTGGAAACCGATGATACAACTATATCCGACATCCCCTCGGAGTGAGCTATTGAACGCGTCAAGCCTTTAGATAGCTCCGGGCACTATTTTCGTGTGCACCGTTACCAATGAATAGCTATTCCATCTATGTTGCCGTGGGTGGAATGTGTACAGCTATTCGCAGAGGTAGCGTTTTTTGCTACGAAAAAGGGTGGTACCATGAAAAGTCTTTTTCATCCCTTCGCAAAAGGTCTTCTTTTGCGGTGGAGAAAAAGGCTTTTTTATTTTAGAGATTTTAGAAGGAGGATGTATACGAAATGACTGCTAATGCGTCGACAAACGCAAAAATCGATGCCTCACCATCAGGGATGCAAGAAGTTGAAAAAAGACCGAAAAATGGCGCTGAAATATTGATACAAGCATTGCACGATCAAGGTGTTGATATTGTCTTCGGTTATCCGGGCGGTGCTGTACTTCATGTCTATGACGCGATGTATAAAAATCCGATCCGCCACATTTTGACTCGTCATGAACAAGGAGCTATCCACGCTGCAGAAGGTTATGCGCGTGTTTCAAATAAACCGGGGGTTGTCATTGCGACAAGCGGTCCTGGAGCGACAAACTTAGTAACAGGTATTACTGATGCAATGATCGATTCGATTCCGTTGGTGATTTTTACAGGCCAGGTTGCAACGAATGTTATCGGTTCTGATGCATTCCAGGAAGCGGATATTATCGGGATTACAACTCCTATCACAAAACACAATTATCAAGTCCAAGATGTAAATGACATTCCACGGATTGTAAAGGAAGCATTCCATATCGCCAACACCGGAAGAAAAGGCCCGGTATTGATCGATTTGCCTAAAAACATTTCAACGGCTATCTTTGATGAAACGAAAGCAAATGTTCCGGACGAAGTATATTTGCCAGGTTATCAACCAAATTACAAGCCGAATTATCTGCAAATTCAGAAAGCTATCCAGGCAATCAGCGAAGCGAAGAAACCGGTTGTGCTTGTAGGAGCAGGGGTATTATTTGCGGATGCATGCGATGAACTTGTTGAATTTGTAGAAAAATACAGACTTCCGGTCGTAACAACGTTGCTTGGTTTAGGAAGCATTCCCGGCACACACGAATTGAACTACGGAATGGCCGGCATGCATGGAGCGGTGGTCGCAAACGACGCCATTACAAAATCCGATTTGATTATCAACATCGGCTCCCGTTTCGATGACCGTTTGACTGGCGATACTTCCCGTTTTGCACCGGAAGCAAAAATCATCCATATCGATATCGATCCTGCGGAAATCGGCAAAAATATCCGTACGGACATCCCGATCGTTGCAGATGCAAAAGAAGCGTTGAAAGCCTTGTTGAAAAATGATTTCAAAGCTCCGGATACGGCTGAATGGATCGACTATCTGAACAAAGTTAGAGAAGAGTATCCGTTCTGGTATGAAGCGGATGACAAAGAAGTATTGCCGCAGCAAATTATCGAATTGATCCACAAAATTACAAACGGCGATGCAATTGTTACTACTGACGTGGGCCAACATCAAATGTGGGCTGCCCAATATTATCTTCAAAACCACAGCCACCAATGGGTTACATCCGGCGGCCTTGGAACGATGGGATTCGGTTTGCCTGCTGCAATCGGGGCGCAATTTGCCAAACCTGATAAAAAAGTCATCTCCATTTTAGGCGATGCAGGATTCCAAATGACATTGCAAGAGCTTGCATTATTAAAAGAATTCAACCTACCAGTAAAAGTCATCATCATCAACAATGCAGCGCTCGGCATGGTGCGTCAATGGCAAGAATTATTCTATGACGGCCGATACTCACAAAGCTTAATGCCGGTTCAGCCGGATTTCGTCAAACTTGCAGAATCTTACGGCATCAAAGGATATCGCATCCAAACAATCGATGAAGCCGAAAAAATCTTGACGGAAGCGATCAATTCCGATGAACCGGTACTGGTGGATTGCCGAGTAAAACAGTTAGAAAATGTATATCCAATGGTTCCTGCTGGTAAGGCACTTTTCGAAATGGTAGGGGTGAAAAAGTTTTGAAACGAGTAATTACGGTAACAGTCATCAATCAAAGCGGAGTATTGAACCGGGTTACGGGATTATTAATGAAAAGACAATTCAATATTGAATCCATTACGGTTGGGCACACAGAACAACCAAATATCTCCAAAATGACCCTGGTGGTAAATATTGAAGATGATGTAAAACTGGAACAGTTAATTAAGCAATTGTCGAAACAAATCGATGTATTAAAAGTGAATGATATTACGGATAAATCCATTGTTCTTCGCGAACTCGCTCTGGTGAAAGTGGTATCTCCGCCTAACTTGAGATTGGAGATGAATGCCATTGTTGAACCGTTTAGACCGCAGATAGTGGACACCTCAAAAAACGTTGTCACATATCAGGTAGTCGGACATCCGGATAAAATCGATGCATTCATCGAACTGGTGCGTCCATACGGCATTAAAGAATTGACGCGGACAGGTGTGACAGCAACGGTTCGCGAAGTGCAACAAAGTTTCTATGAAAGCGCGCCGCTTTCATTATTGAAATAATGGTTGTTCGAAAAATAAATGGTTGGTACATTCAATGCAAAGATAGTTTTCTGAACTGTCTTTGTCATTGAAATTATATAAATTATATGAAAAGATAAAAAATTTAGGGGGAAACGAAAGATGACAAAAATGTATTATCATAACGAAATCAATGAAACAGTATTAAAAGAGAAAAAAATCGCAGTTATTGGATATGGTTCACAAGGGCATGCCCACGCTCAAAACCTTAAAGAATCCGGTTTTGATGTACGTGTAGGTATCCGCCCAGGTAAATCAGCAGAGCAAGCAAAACAAGATGGACTAGATGTGAAATCTGTAGCTGAAGCATCCAAAGAAGCGGATGTCATCATGATTCTGCTTCCCGACGAAGTACAAAAAGCGGTGTATGAAGCGGAAATCGCACCAAACTTGGAACCAGGCAATGCATTGGTATTCGCTCACGGATTCAACATTCATTATAAACAGATCGTACCGCCGGAAGATGTAGACGTAATATTGGTAGCGCCTAAAGGTCCTGGCCATTTGGTTCGCCGCACATATGTAGAAGGTGCAGGGGTACCGGCATTAATCGGCGTTTATCAAGACGCGACTGGCAAAGCAAAAGATCTTGCGCTTGCTTGGGCTAAAGGAATCGGTTCTGCCCGTGCAGGGGTTCTTGAAACAACATTCAAAGAAGAAACTGAAACTGACTTATTCGGTGAACAGGCAGTACTTTGCGGTGGACTTACTCATCTAATCAAAGCCGGTTTTGAAACATTGGTAGAAGCAGGATATCAGCCTGAAAGCGCATATTTCGAATGCTTGCATGAAATGAAATTGATCGTGGACCTAATCTACGAAGGCGGATTCTCCAACATGCGCTACTCCATTTCAGATACTGCCGAATGGGGAGATTATGTATCCGGTCCGCGTGTAATCACTGATGAAGTGAAAGCCAACATGAAAAAAGTGCTTGAAGATATCCAAAACGGTAAATTTGCAAAAGAATGGCTTGAAGAAAACGCGAATGGACGTCCACGCTTCAATGAATACAAAAAACGCGAACAAGAGCATCAAATCGAAAAAGTGGGTGCGGAATTGCGTAAAATGATGCCTTTCATCAATGAAGGAAATCGGAAGGTTGTGATTAAATAGTGCGTAAGATTGATATTTTTGATACGACTCTACGTGATGGTGAACAGTCGCCAGGCATTAATCTAAATACTGCAGAAAAGATTGAGATTGCAAAACAACTTGAACGTCTGGGGGTAACGATTATAGAAGCAGGATTCCCTGCTTCCAGCCCCGGCGACTTTGATGCGGTAAATAAGATTGCAGGAACTGTAAAAAATTCCATTGTTACAGGTCTTGCGCGCTGCGTAAAAAACGACATCGACCGCGCATGGGAAGCATTGAAAGTGGCCGAACAGCCGCATGTCCATGTATTCCTGGCGACAAGCCCGATTCATATGGAATACAAATTGAAAAAGACGCCTGATCAGGTCGTCGAGCAAGCGGTTGAAGCGGTTAAATATGCAAAAAAATTCTTCCCTCTTGTTGAATGGTCTGCTGAGGACGGATTCCGTTCCGATCGCGAATTCTTGGTTCGGATTATCGAAAAAGTAATTGAAGCCGGAGCAACGACAATCAACGTTCCGGATACAGTGGGTTATGCAACACCGCAAGAATATGGAGATCTGTTCAGATATTTAAAAGAAAATGTCCGCGGAGCAGAGAAAGTGAAATTCTCCGCTCACTGCCACGATGATTTAGGAATGGCCGTGGCCAATTCATTGGCTGCAATCGAGAACGGTGCGGACCAAATCGAATGTACCATCAACGGAATTGGTGAACGGGCAGGGAATGCTTCATTAGAAGAAATTGCTGTTGCCCTTCACATCCGAAAAGATTTTTACCAGGCCGAAACTGGAATCAATCTAAAAGAAATCAAGAGAACATCACAACTTGTAAGCCGCTTGACTGGATTCTTAGTACCGCCAAATAAAGCGGTTGTCGGCAAAAACGCCTTTGCCCATGAATCCGGAATCCACCAAGACGGAGTGTTGAAAAATAAACAAACGTACGAAATTATTTCTCCTGAGCTGGTGGGAGAAGGAGAAGTGCCGCTTGTGCTCGGTAAACACTCCGGCCGTGCCGCATTCCGCGATCGTGCACAAAAATTAGGATTTGAATTGTCAGATGAAAAATTGAATAAAGCCTTCGAAGAATTTAAAAAGCTTGCCGATCGCAAAAAAGAAATTACAGAAGAAGATCTAATTACATTATTAACGGAACAGTCTGTATCTATTGAAAACAT
Organism: Ureibacillus terrenus; assembly: GCF_006569205.1. GTDB lineage: Bacteria > Bacillota > Bacilli > Bacillales_A > Planococcaceae > Ureibacillus > Ureibacillus terrenus. The sequence goes on along the minus strand of NZ_VIGD01000001.1, from coordinate 12,622 downwards.
TCCAAAATTTGAATTAAATAGTGTTCAAGTTTCATATGGTACAGACAATATTCCGACTGCTACCGCTTCTGTTACGACACCGGAGGGAGAAACAAAAGCTCTCGCAGCGACTGGCGCCGGTTCAGTTGAAGCCATTTTCAATACCCTTGAACAATTAGTCGATTCCAAGGTCAATGTTCTGGATTTCCAAGTGACATCCGTAAGCAAAGGCAGAGATGCTTTGGCGGATGCAGTAGTAAAAATTCGCTATAATGACGTGACGACGACTGGACGTGATTCTTCGCAAGACGTACTTGAAGCCACGGCCAAAGCATTTGTCGATGCGATTAACAGATATCTATTCCACGAAAAGTTCGTAAAAAAACATATTGCACAAATTTAATTGTTGTTGATCGATTCAGTTACGCCATCAAATATGCAAATGTTTGATGGCGTTTGTTAAACATTCGGAAGGTTCCTTTTATATTAAAATCTTCAATAGAAAGGTGTTTTTCAAATGGAAAAGAAAATAGCGGTACTTCCTGGTGACGGTATCGGTCCTGAAGTTGTAGCAGCCGCGATTCGGGTGTTGAAAGCTGTCGGCAAACGATTTAAACACGACTTTGAAATAGCATATGCAGCAATCGGAGGAGCTGCCATCGATCAATTTAATACGCCCCTTCCGGAAGAAACGATTGAAATTTGTAAACAAAGCGACGCGATTTTATTGGGAGCTGTAGGCGGGCCAAAATGGGACCATAATCCGCCTGAATTGAGACCTGAAAAAGGATTATTGCAAATCCGCAAAACGTTTGATTTATTTGCAAATCTGCGGCCTGTAAAATCCTTTCCAAGTTTATTAGAATCTTCTCCTTTGAAAAAAGAAGTGGCAGATAATGTGGATCTGTTGATTGTACGTGAGTTGACAGGCGGCATCTACTTCGGGGAGAAGAAACGCACGGAAGACGGCGCAAGCGATTTATGCATCTATAGCCGCAAAGAAATTGAACGGATTGTAGACAATGCTTTCGAACTTGCCAAATTGAGAAGAGGCAAACTTTGCTCTGTAGATAAAGCGAACGTGCTTGAAACTTCACGTCTGTGGCGTGAAATCGTGGATGAGAAAAAAGCGCAATATCCGGAAGTGGAAGTGGAGCATAATTTAGTGGATTCAGTCGCAATGAAGCTCATCACAAATCCAAGCCATTATGATGTCATTGTGACAGATAACATGTTCGGAGATATTTTGAGCGATGAAGCATCCGTCATCACAGGTTCATTAGGCGTATTGCCATCCGCATCCATCCGTGGAGATTCATTCGGTCTATATGAACCGGTACATGGATCTGCTCCTGAGATCGCGGGATTGGGCATTGCGAACCCGGCAGCAACAATCCTTTCCGTCGCGATGATGCTTCAATACTCCTTCGGCATGAAAGAAGAAGCGGCGGAAATCGAACGCGCAGTCAATGCCGTATTTGAAGACGGATACTTTACAAGAGATCTTGCAACAGATAAAGAAAAAGCTTTAACGACAGATGAATGGACTGACAAAGTCATCGCTGAAATCGATACAAGTTTCGTTTCAGACAGCATCATGGAATCATATATTTAAAGGTTGGTGGTAAAGATGGCAAAAAATATTATTGAAAAAATCTGGGAATCACACGTAGTTCATCGGGAAGAAGGAAAACCGGATCTATTATATATCGATCTTCATCTAATTCACGAAGTAACGTCTCCACAAGCCTTTGAAGGATTAAGACTTGCCGGAAGAAAGGTTCGCCGTCCGGATCTTTGCTTTGCAACGATGGACCATAACGTACCGACAAAAGATATTTATACGGTGAATGACCCGATTGCGAAAAAACAAATGAGCACATTGGAGAAAAACTGTGCTGAGTTCGGCATTCAACTTGCAGGCATCGGTCATCCGGACCAAGGAATTGTCCATGTCATCGGACCTGAATTAGGTTTGACACAGCCAGGAAAAACGATCGTTTGCGGTGACTCCCATACGTCCACACACGGCGCGTTTGGAGCATTGGCTTTCGGAATCGGTACTTCCGAAGTGGAACACGTTCTTTCAACTCAAACATTATGGCAAAACAAACCGAAAACAATGGAAATCCGCGTCAACGGCAAACTCGGCTTTGGCGTAACGGCAAAAGACATCATCTTGGCAATCATTGCCAAGTGGGGAGTAGGTTTAGGCACTGGATATATTATTGAATATACCGGTGAAGCGATCCGCAATTTGTCCATGGAAGAACGGATGACAATCTGCAACATGTCCATCGAAGCGGGGGCTAAAGCCGGCCTGATTTCTCCGGACGAAAAAACGGTTGAATTCTTGCGTGGCCGCCGATTTGCTCCGAAAGAAGAATTTGATAAAGCGGCTGAATATTGGTTAAGCCTTGCATCTGATCCGGGATGCACATATGACAAAGTGCTTGAAATCGACGCAAGTGAAATTGAGCCATATGTAACTTGGGGAACAAACCCATCCATGGGTACAGGAATTTCCGGAAGAGTGCCGACTGTTGACGACTATGAATCCGAAACTGATAAGCAGGCATTAAGAAAAGCACTTGAATACATGGGATTGGAAGAAGGTCAGCCAATCACTTCCATTGAAATCCAGCATGTGTTCATCGGATCTTGTACAAACTCCCGTTTATCCGATCTTCGTACAGCAGCCCAAATCGTAAAAGGCAGAAAAGTGGCACCGGGCGTGCGTGCAATTGTTGTTCCTGGATCCTACTCGGTGAAAAAAGCCGCTGAAGAAGAAGGATTGGATAAAATCTTTATCGAAGCCGGTTTCGAATGGCGCAACTCCGGATGCTCTGCCTGCCTTGGCATGAACGAGGACATCATTCCATCAGGCGAACGTTGTGCATCCACTTCCAACCGGAACTTTGAAGGACGTCAAGGAGCTGGAGCTCGCACACACCTCGTAAGCCCGGCAATGGCCGCAGCGGCAGCAATTGAAGGACGCTTCGTCGATGTCCGCAACTATTTGAAACAAGAACAACAAGCTTAATGAAAGGGCGGGTATAAATGGAGCCAATTAATATCGTCAAAAGTGTCATCACACCATTAGATCGCAAAAATGTGGATACAGACCAAATCATTTCAAAAGAATTTTTGAAACGAATTGAACGCACAGGATTCGGCAAATATTTGTTCTACCATTGGCGTTACGACGAAAATGGAAACGAGAATCCGGATTTCGTATTAAACAAACCTGAATATAAAGGTTCACAAATTCTTGTGGCACAGGACAACTTCGGTTGCGGTTCATCCCGCGAGCACGCGCCTTGGGCTATTTTGGATTACGGCTTCCGTGTAATCATTGCTCCAAGCTTTGCGGATATCTTCCATAATAACTGTTTTAAAAACGGGATTTTACCTGTGAAATTAAAAGAAGAAGAAGTGGATGAAATTTTAGCAAAAGGACTGCAAAAACCATACACAGTGGAAGTAAACTTGACAGAGCAGACAGTAACAGGGGAAGATGGTGCCGTTTATCATTTCAACATCGACCCATATTATAAGGAAATGTTGTTGAACGGTTGGGACGAAATCGCCTTAACGTTCAAATATGAAGATAAAATCAAAGCATATGAGGAAAAACGGATTGTATTTAAATAATGGGTTCAAAGGGCGTCTTAGTTATCGCCGTTTGGTTTCAGAATAAAAAAGCGGTCTCTATAAAAAGAGCCGCTTTTTTAGTTTCATACGGAAAGTCCATGGTTACAAAACCACCATAGCGTGGGATCCTAATTGTTCATAGCGGAGGAAAAATGTTTTTTCATCCACCTTTTCGATGCCTTTTAAAGGATTCATGATCGTCACTTTTCCTTTTTGATGGCCGATCAAAACCACCACATGCAAGTTTTTGTATACAACATGTTTTCTATTGGTTCCCTCGATTACCCAAGAAGCGAATTTCTTCGGTTTTTTCCAATCAATGGTCACCCATGTTAAAACAGGCACTCCGGAATGCACATAATCAATGATTTCTTCTTTCGTGGCGTTTGTGATATCCAGAGCCCGAAATCCGACATTCTTCTCGGTTAAAATTTTATTGGCCGCATCAACGAGCGGTGGTGCAAAAACGTAATAGCCATCATCGTGATCTTTCGGATCGCCTGCATAGGCCTGATTAGGGTCGGGACCGTACAACACACCATTTTTTAAATACACTTTGGACTTCGGCAAATATTCATTCAAGTTTAATTTATCCATCTTGATTCCATAATAATTCAAGATGGCAGTTAATGAAGTGATTTCACAACCATTTGGCAATTCAGGGTTTTGAAGGACTACCGGCACTTTTAAATAATCTTTCGGGGAAGCATTGAACGTTTCAATACGTACCGTTGGATGCTCCGGATTAAATACTATGCTTTCCCGGGATTGTTCCATCCATTCCCCTTGTTTTGTGATGCGGTAAATGACAATATCATACAATCCCTGAGGTGAGACTTGTTCAAAATAGGCCATTCCGTTTTTATCGGCGATTCCCCGCTCAATTTCTTGTTGGGTTTCCACATCGAACAATGCAACACCCAGGTTCGGTACGCCTTGTCCGCTGGAAAACTCTACGGTTTGAACCGTCAATACTTCCGAAGGCTTTTCGGTAGAAGTAGACAAGGCGCTAAATTGTTGTTTACCCGTCATTCTAATTTCCTGGCTTTCCATGGAAGTTGAACAACCTGACAGAAACAGAATGGATAAACTAAACAGAATGAATGGATATGTTCTCATTTGGATGCACTCCCTTGAATTGCATCTGTTGTAATATTTCCAACTAAATGGTTCATCGGATGATCCTGAAAAAACTTTATCTTATTATTGCTTTTCCGGATAAAAAAATACTTTCGCCGCAGGAAGAATAATATGATAAACCGGCTAATTTTGCGAAAAATGATTAGAAACTGGTCCAATTATTGATTGAAGCAATTACCAAATTAAAGAAAATTATAATAACTAAATTAAACGTTGATATTAAACGAAAGCAGGGAAGTCAATCGGTCGTTTTCCAACATGATTAAAACAATGCTGAGAGGATGGAAATAATATTTCCTGGATGGATGTTCATCTATTATATCGGCCATTCATCAAATTTTAAAAGCGGATTTGATTCTAAGAAGGGATTTTGTCCAATCTGCTGGATGCTTCATTATAAAGAGGATTTTATGTATACGGTAAAAAATAAAAGGGATGGCATTGACTCCATCCCTTACTCACTTATTAAATTGCTGAACCACTTTCAAATTTCTTTGTTGGATAATACATATTTTTAACGAGCACATTTGGTCCCAAACATTTTACTGCAGGACAATGGCAATTCAAAGATTTTGCCACATCCGTTTCCAGCCATTTTTCAAAAATGTCCGTCAAGGAATCAGTTTGTACATTTCCCAGTGGCGGCATGTCGCCAAAATCCGTCACAATCACATCGCCGGTAAAAATGTTGATATTTAAACGGGAACGGCCGTCCGGGTCATTTCGCACTGTCACATTTTTCGCTTCTTTCAATCGTTTTAACAGCGCTTGATCCTCTTCCTTAGGACTGCAATGGTAAAAAGGCAGGGTACCAAATAACATCCACGTGTTTTCATCACGGATGTCGAGCAGATGATGAATTGTTTCCCTGATTTCATCCAATGAAAGGCTGGAATCAGTCAAGGAGGAAGCGAAGTCCGATGGATACATAGGATGTATTTCGTGGCGTTTGCACTTCATTTCATGTACCACTTGATGATGAATATGGTCGATATAAGGCACCGTTTTTCTGTTCAGCATCGTTTCCGCAGAAACCATGACTCCATGGTCGCTTAACGCACGGGCATTTTCAATCATACGCTCTAACAATTTGGCCCGCTGTTCATAAGTCGGTTTCCGATCCATCATGGCAAAACCGGTTTCCACGAACTCATCAACCGTTCCCCAGTTATGGGAGATATGGAGAACATCGACATATGGAGCGATTTCCAAATAACGGTCCAAATCAAGGGTTAAGTTTGAATTGATTTGCGTGCGAATGCCCCGTTCATGGGCATATTTCAAAATCGGTTTGACGTACCGTTCAACCGATTTTTTGCTCAGCATCGGTTCTCCGCCGGTGATGCTCAAAGACCTGAGCGTCGGAATTTCATCCAATCGCTTTAACAACAAATCAAGAGGCAAAGCATCCGGATCTTTTGTTTGCAATGTATATCCTACTGCGCAATGGGCACAGCGCATATTGCACAAGTAGGTGGTTGTAAATTCAATATTCGATAATACAAGTTTGCCGTATTTCTCAATATCCAAATAACTTTCCCACGGATCATAATGAGGCGTAATTTTTTCTAGAGTCGTCATAGCTTTCGAATCTCTTCCTTTCCAACTATCTATTTTCTCACAGATTCCAAGTTTCGCAAACTAAAATTTCTTTAGTTAGAACATTTTTCACAAAAATGCAATTTACATGAACAAAACAACAGTCCCATCAATAATCGGAGTTATTGATGGAACTGTTGTTTTCGCTGTAATAGACGTCCCCGTATTTGTTCTCGACGATTGTTTTGACGATTTCGATTTTCGAATGATTAAGAGCTTGCACATTATAGCGGCATTTTTCATTTCGGATCATGCTGTTTTCCACATAAATCCTTGATTGATTTTGGGCATGCAAATCCGAATGCTCCCCATCCGTTAACTGTACGCTCAGAAGCTCCAAAGTAGAATCGTTATCGATCCAAATTTGTGTCTGGGCATGTTTGGAAATAAAGCTTTCCTGAATATACACTTCGCTATGGTTTTGGATAAATAACGCATTTCTTTTCCCTTGATAGATTTCGGAATTATTCAAAATCACGGAACTATCATTGACGACTATTTGCGCCAAATCATGCTTGAAAATTTGGCTATGGTAGAAGAAGAAATTGGAATTTTTCAAAACCTTTACTCCATACGATTTTCCATTATATATTTGGCAATGCTCAAATTTTGCGGTGGAATGTTCCGTAATTTCGATTTGGACATTCATGCTGTCGTGGAACCTTGAGTTTACTGCATGCATCTTGCAACGCTGTATAAGAAATATGCTTTTTCCCCGATGGAAATCGGTATTGCAGATATATATTTTCACTTTTGTTTTGCTGGCGATATGCGGCATTTGATTGTGATGGAAGTTGCACCCATCCACTTCCACATGGGAATGGTTGATCGCCAAAATACCGTTTCCGTTGTTATCAGAAACTTCGCAGCGATACAATTTCAAAATCGCCCGGTCGACGTTGAAAGCGGAATTGTTGTTTTGAAGAACATAGCATTCCACGAGCATGCATTCCGATTTTTTTTCCACAAGTATTCCAACATGGCGTCCGCTCACAATAAAACAATCCTTCATGGAACAAATGGATTTTTCCGAAACAACCACTTGGAAGGATAAATGGTTTTTAATAATCGTTTCACTGCAATTGACAATTGAATCTTTGCCGATGAAAATGCCATTTTCATGTCCGGAATGGATTTCGCAACGTTCAAAATGGGCAATTGATTTTTTCTTTGCTTGAACATTCGTTGATTGATGGTTGGAAATTTCGCAGTGGGCAAAAAATCCTTCGCTTTCATGCAACATGACGCCGCATTCTTTCCCATTTTGAATCGTGCAATATTTTCCGGATACTCTGCTGTTTTCAATAAACAATTGTACAGAAGCATTGGAATAGAGAATTGTCGAATGCAACGTCACTTCCGAATCGGCCTTGGCTGCAATTCCCAGGCCATCCCCGCTTTCTATAGTGCTTCCGTCGTCGATATACGTTGCACCTTCCGCCAAAATCTGTGTGTCAATATGATGATGAAAATGGCATTTTTTTGTTTGTACAAAAGATCCGTCCGTAATCCATAAACTTTTTAATGCATTGGAGCCTTCACATGATTCCAGGTAGGCTTTTGACTGCTTGATGAACAGATGTGTGTCCCCGTTAAACCGAAACTTGCAGCCCTTAAATATTCCATTGCTGTTGTTCAATAATGCAATGCCCACTTCTCCGGCTTTTTTAAATTCGCTTTCGACAGCTTTGATATATCCGCCGTTCACGGTAATCAATACATCCGTATTTCCTTTGATGATGCAGCGCTCAAAAATTGCTTCTCCTTCAATATACAATTGGGCATTGGGGGAAAGGGTGATCTGCCGGAAAATCACACGGACGTTTCTCGGAATGATCAGCATGCCTTCGACTACGGTCTGGCCGCTTGGATCCCCTACTAATGTCACATCTTTATCTATTTGAACGGATTCCTTATATTTTTTCGGAAATAGTTGAATGATTTCTCCATCGGCTGTTTTCGTTAAGGTGCTTTTCAGTGTTTTGAATTTTGAGAACATCAAGTTATAGATTGAACGAATCATCTTATAACCCCTCCTAAAAGCTTCCGTACACTTATTCTCACTAAAAAATTGGAATTCTAATCCTTTTTTGTTGAAACTGAGCAAAAAATTTAAGGATTCCGCTAAAATGGTATGTAATGATGTGCAACACGGATCGGAGGGCAAGTGAATCGGCATGGGGAAGCCGCAAAGTATTTACGAGGAAAGTGCTTCAGTTTCTTAGCCGAATATGCTTCATTTTATGTAAAAGGAAAATTTTATATTATAGCTTCTCAAGTCTGAAAGGGAGAGGACATCCTTGAATAACCGGATTGCAAGAATACTGTCGATCGCTCTGCTTTTTATCATTGCCGGATTTTTATACCAGCAATATTCAATCCATTTTTTCGGAGCCGGATATGATACGCCGGCGGAAGCGCTGCCGAAAGATCGGGATTATGTGTGGATAGACGGTCCAATAAATAAGAAAGAACATCGTTACTTCTTTTTGGCTGACGGCAAATATTACGGAACTGTTGTGGTCAAGAAAACCTGGAAAGGTTGGAAAGAGGGGGAAATTGTCCAAGGAAAGTGGCCGGAAGCAATAAAGGAAAACGAAATTTCGGCAGCCTACTCCGATGAAAAAATCCTTTTTGGGGCAATCAAGGGCAGGGGGAATATTCTGGTAGAAATAAATGGAACCAACGCGGAAATTGTGGAACTTAATGATATGCCAAAAATTGCGACGGATTTATATCAGGCAAATGAGTATTCTATTTGGTATGTAGAGCTAAAACAATTGGAAACCCGGGAGCATTTTGATATAAAAGTCAAAAATGAAAAAGGGAAAATAATCAGCGAATTATCTATTTAATCATTCATTTTTTAAAAAGGAATAATTATTCATAAAAAGTCCCTTTAATTTTTTGGAAGGTAAGTATAAACTATAATTGGAATTATCCAAAATATTCATGGATTTCATGAATGGTGCATTTTTTATTATTTCATTGAAATGTTGAATCTTTTGGAATAAAATTGAATTGGCCATCAGGTTCAATAAAAATCTCTAATGACAAAACATAATTTTAATGTAATTTACTTATGAATTTAAGTAAGTTATTATTGGTCATGGAGAAGAGAACTCGATAGCCTTTAAAACTAATATAGGGGGATTACATATGACAAAGAGCAACTTACACAACAGTCGCGCTTCTTTTGAACTGAACGGTAAAACTTACTACTATTACCGTTTAGCGGCATTAAAAGAAGCAGGCATTGCTGACGTATCACGTCTTCCTTATTCCATCAAAGTTCTTTTGGAATCTGTTCTACGTCAATATGACAACTATGTAATCAAAGAAGAACACGTAAACAACCTTGCAAAATGGGCTGAAGGTGCAGATCCAGAAGGTGAAGTTCCTTTCAAACCATCCCGCGTAGTTCTACAAGACTTCACTGGGGTTCCAGTAGTTGTGGACTTGGCATCTTTGCGTTCCGCAATGAAAGAACTTGGTGGAGATCCTGCTAAAATCAACCCTGAAATTCCAGTTGACCTTGTAATCGACCACTCTGTACAAGTAGACAAATATGGTACACCTGACGCATTACAAGTTAACATGGATTTGGAGTTCGAGCGCAATGCTGAACGTTATAAATTCTTAAAATGGGCACAAACTGCATTCGATAATTTCCGTGCGGTTCCTCCAGCTACAGGTATCGTTCACCAAGTAAACTTGGAGTATTTGGCACCTGTAATCCATGTTAAAGAAAATGAAGACGGTACATTTGAAGCATTCCCAGATTCAGTAGTTGGTACTGACTCCCATACAACAATGATCAACGGTCTTGGCGTTCTTGGCTGGGGTGTTGGCGGTATCGAAGCTGAAGCAGGAATGCTTGGACAACCATCATACTTCAGAATCCCAGAAGTTATCGGTGTGAAATTCACTGGTAAGCTTCCAGACGGCGCTACTGCCACTGACTTGGCATTGAAAGTAACTCAAGTATTGCGCCAAAAAGGTGTAGTTGGTAAATTCGTTGAGTTCTTCGGTCCAGGTGTTGCAACATTGCCGCTTGCTGACCGCGCGACAATCTCCAACATGGCTCCTGAATATGGTGCTACTTGCGGTTACTTCGCAATCGACAATGAAACACTTAACTACTTGCGCTTAACTGGCCGTGACGAAGAACATGTTCAAGTAATCGAAAAATACTTGAAAGAAAACGATATGTTCTTTGATCCAAACTTCGAACCGGTTTACACTGATGTGTTGGAAATCAACTTGAGCGAAATCGAAGCGAACCTTTCCGGTCCTAAACGCCCTCAAGACTTGATTCCATTATCTCAAATGAAAAAACGCTATCGCGAAGCTGTTGTTGCACCATCTGGCGTACAAGGCTTCGGTTTAACAGAAGATGAATTCAGCAAAACTTCCACAATCAAATTCGCTGACGGCGAAGAAGTGGAAATGCCTGCGGGTGCAGTTGCAATCGCTGCGATTACATCTTGTACAAACACATCCAACCCATATGTATTGATCGCTGCAGGTCTTGTTGCGAAAAAAGCGGTTGAACGCGGAATTAAACCGCCTCGTTGGGTAAAAACTTCTTTAGCACCAGGTTCTAAAGTTGTTACTGGTTACTTAAAACAATCCGGTTTGCAAGATTACTTGGATCAAATCGGCTTCAACACTGTAGGTTACGGTTGTACAACATGTATCGGTAACTCCGGTCCATTGCTTCCTGAAATCGAAGAAGCAATCAAAGCGAAAGATTTGTTCGTAACTTCCGTTCTTTCCGGTAACCGTAACTTCGAAGGCCGTATCCATCCATTAGTAAAAGCCAACTACCTAGCATCACCACCATTAGTGGTAACATATGCGTTAGCTGGTACAGTGGATATCGACCTTCTCAACGATCCAATCGCAAAAGACAAAGACGGCAACGACGTATACTTCAAAGATTTATGGCCATCTTCTGAAGAAGTATACAGCATCCTAAATCAAGTGGTTACGCCTGAACTGTTCAGAAAAGAATACGAAACAGTATTCACAGCAAACGAAAAATGGAATGCAATTGAAACATCAACTGAGTCTTTATACACATTTGATGAAAATTCAACATACATTCAAAATCCGCCATTCTTCCAAGGATTATCTAAAGAGCCTGAACCAATCAAAGAACTTAAAGGCTTGCGCGTAATCGCAAAATTGGGCGACTCTGTAACAACTGACCACATTTCACCAGCTGGTGCAATCGGTAAAGATACTCCTGCAGGTAAATATTTGATTTCTAAAGGTGTAGCAATCCGTGACTTCAACTCTTACGGTTCCCGCCGTGGTAACCATGAAGTCATGATGCGTGGTACTTTCGCAAACATCCGTATCCGCAACCAAATCGCACCTGGTACAGAAGGCGGATTCACAACTTACTGGCCAACTGGCGAAGTAATGTACATTTACGATGCTTGCATGAAATACCAAGAACAAGGCACTGGCCTTGTAGTACTTGCCGGCAAAGATTACGGCATGGGATCCAGCCGTGACTGGGCAGCAAAAGGTACTTACCTATTGGGAATCAAAACAGTTATCGCCCAAAGCTTCGAACGTATCCACCGTTCTAACTTGGTAATGATGGGCGTATTGCCGCTACAATTCTTGGAAGGCGAAAGCGCAGATTCTCTCGGCTTAACTGGTAAAGAAGAAATTTCCGTTAATATCACTGACGATGTAAAACCTCGTCAATTATTAACAGTTACTGCGAAATCCGAAGACGGAACTGTGAAAGAATTCCAAGCAATCGCCCGCTTCGATTCTGAAGTGGAAGTAGACTACTACCGTCATGGCGGTATCCTACAAATGGTATTAAGAAACAAATTAGCCGGAAAATAATTTTCCGCTGAAATTGAAAGCAGGTTGACTTGTTCAACCTGCTTTTTTTATGAACTCAGGAATCGGAAGGGAAGACATTTAAAAACGGCAGGGGAGCGGAGGAGAGAGAAAAAAATCATCCATCAAGAGATGGATGATTTCAGCTTGTAGACAAAGTCCCTAACTAGGGGCCAAATCTACAGGCTTTTTTTGTATAATAGGGATAGAATTCTTGGTTAACGGGGGAAATTTAGGATGTTATCGAAGCGTACTGACAATAATCGAAATCAATTGGAAATGGTGGCTCTTGATCAATTGGTTCCAGAAGATCATTTGGTAAGGAAGATTGAACAAGCCATAGACTTTGATTTTATTTACGATCTTGTCAAAGATACCTATT
>NZ_VIGD01000019.1 GCF_006569205.1 Ureibacillus terrenus | reverse complement strand
CGCTCGACTTGCATGTATTAGGCACGCCGCCAGCGTTCGTCCTGAGCCAGGATCAAACTCTCCAAAAAGAATTTGATTTCACTCAAATTGTTTGTCCGAATCCGGTCCGCCGACGGGGCCGGCAAACGGAATTGTTTCTGGCATCAACGCTTTGGTGTTCAGTTTTCAAGGTTCATCGTTCACCAATAAAGTGAAGACTTTTATTAATCTATCACACTTGCATTCAAGTGTCAAATGTTTTTTTATCTTTTCTTGTTTGTTATATCGTGTTTGTCACACAACGTTTACAAATATACAACGTTTTTACGTTTTTGACAATAACAAAATTAAATAAAAAACAATTCAGAAAATTATCTTTCTCCAACAATGGAATTGTTTATAATGGTTCCTATTTTTTTATTACCCCCAAATATTCTCATTAAACATTGCCAGATTTAAAGTATAGTTCTAATTTTTGAGACGGCGAATGACGGCAGAAATTATCCATAATCCTAAAGCAAATAAAAAACGCCATTCCTCCCCCGGGTAATGGCGCTCATTTATTTTCAATATTAATGGGTCGTAGTTGCCAAGAAAATCAAGAATATGACGGCAAAGATATACATAATCCAATGGACTTCTTTTGCTCTCCCTTTAAGAACCATTGTTAATGGATAGAATAAGAAACCTACTGCAATACCTGTCGCAATGGAGCCTGTAAATGGCATCATGACCATTGTCAAGAAAGAAGGCACCGCAATCTCAAATTTCTTCCATTCAATTTCACCCAATGATGAAACCATCAGTACCCCGACCACAATAAGCGCAGGGGCAGTGACCGCACCGGTTACAACGCTCAATACAGGAGAAAAGAATAGTGCTAATAAGAACAGAAGCCCTGTCACAACTGAAGCGAAGCCTGTTCTTGCACCAGCCGCTACGCCGGAAGATGATTCAATATAAGATGTAACCGTTGATGTACCAAAAATTGAACCGATCATTGATGCAATGGAATCGGAAATCAGCGCTCTGCCTGCGCGAGGCAATTTGTTGTCTTTTACAAAACCGGCCTGATTCGCTACCGCCATAAGTGTACCCGCATTATCAAAGAAGTCTACAAACAAGAACGTCAAAATTGAAGTCAACATTGGAATCGTATAGAATTCCGGATCATTGAACGCCGTAAACAATTTTCCGAATGTGGGTTCAATACTTGGCGGCGCCGACAAAATCGCACTTGGCGTTTGAATAAGATTAAATATCATTCCGACGATTGCCGTTAAAACCATTCCAATGAATACTGCGCCTCTTACATTTAATACCATTAATATCACAATGGCGAAAATACCAAAAATTGAAAGCAGCACCTGAGGCTGTGTTAAATCTCCGATGGCAAGCAAATTGCTTGGATGGTCTACGACAATGCCTGCCGATTTTAGGCCGATGAACGCAATAAATAACCCTATACCGGCGCCTACTGATAATTTCAGCTCCAAAGGAATGGCGTTGATTAATTTTTCACGCAATCCGGTTAACGTTAATATGAAGAAGAACAGCGATGAAATAAATACGGCAGCCAAAGCGTATTCCCAAGGGAAACCGTGGCCCAATACCACTCCGTAAGTAAAAAATGCATTTAACCCGAGTCCCGGCGCCAACGCAAGAGGGTATTTGGCGAATATACCCATGATAAAACATCCGATGGCAGAAGATACTGCTGTGGCAACAAATACCGCATTTTGATCCATTCCGCTCTGCGAAAGGATGTCCGGGTTTACAACCAAAATGTACGCCATTGCCAAAAATGTTGTAAGTCCGCCGATGATCTCTTGACGATATGAAGTTCCTAATTCTTCAAATTGGAAATATTTTTTCATAATTTCCTCCGTATTTTCGTCGAAATGTCAAATATACAGTATTTCCCGTTTCTAAATATAAATTCCCGAGAACGGGTCTTTTAATCGGCTTCCATTCTAAAACAATAATTTTTTGACATTTTGCGACGAATTTTTATTTTTTACTCAAGTAATATATCACATTAAATTTCTTTCTTTCAATATGAATTCATAAAAAAACACGAACATTTCATCTTTCTTTTTCAATAAAGTTCGTAAAAATATTATAAAAAATGAATTATTTTCCTCTTTTTTAAACTTGCATTATTGACGGAATTTCTCAATTCCCCTCCGCACTCCATTCCTAACATTCTTGAAAAGCCCAAAACGCTCGCTCATTTCCCTAAAAAATGCATAAGATAAGACCCTCTTTTATTCACAAATAACCGTGTGAATAAAAAGAGAGTCTCATCTTGGAAAGGTGTCAGCCATCCTGACAGCCAACTGTTCAGCTCATTGATACCGCAGATTTTAAAGCAATTCTAATCATTCGGTTTTTTCATTACTCCCACTCAATTGTAGCAGGCGGTTTGGAAGTGATATCAAGAAGTACGCGGTTTACATGAGGCACCTCATTCACGATGCGCGTTGAAATTCTTTCCAACACGTCATAAGGAATACGGGCCCAGTCGCAAGTCATGCCGTCGATGGAAGTTACCGCACGGATTCCGACGGCATAATCATATGTGCGCTGATCGCCCATGACGCCGACGGATTTAATGTCCGGAAGCACCGTGAAGTATTGCCAAATTTCACGGTCAAGGCCGGCATTTTTTATTTCCTCGCGCAAAATGGCATCGGATTCCCGGACAATTTCCAATTTTTCTTCTGTGACCTCGCCAAGGACGCGAATGGCCAGACCTGGTCCCGGGAATGGCTGGCGCCAAACGATCTCTTCCGGCAAACCTAACTGAGTTCCCAATTCACGGACTTCATCTTTAAATAGCGTTTTGAGAGGCTCAATCAACTCAAAATGCATATCTTCCGGAAGCCCGCCTACATTGTGGTGGGATTTGATTGTTTGGGCAGTGGACGTACCGGATTCAATAATATCTGTATACAAAGTGCCTTGAGCCAAGAAATCCATGTCTTCCAATTTTTTGGCTTCGTCAGTAAACACATAAATGAACTCGTTTCCGATAATTTTGCGCTTTTGCTCAGGATCGGACACGCCTCTTAGTTTGTTCATGAAGCGTTCACGGGCATCGATTTTAATCACTTTCATTCCAAATTTACCTTCAAATGTTTCCATTACGCTTTCCGCTTCACCTTTGCGGAGCAGGTTATGGTCAACAAACATGCAAGTCAATTGATCCCCGATGGCTTTATGGACCAAAACCGCGACAACAGATGAATCCACCCCGCCGGAAAGTGCGCATAATACTTTTTTGTTTCCGACTTGTTCGCGGATTTTTTTGATTTGCAATTCAATAAAGTTTTCCATTGTCCAGTCGCCTTTTGCGCCGCAAATATCAAACACGAAATGGCGTAAAATATCATTTCCGTAAACGGAATGGCGAACTTCAGGATGGAATTGAACGCCATAGAATTTGCGTTCCACATCTTGCATGGCCGTGATTGGACAGCTTGGGCTTGTCGCGATTGTTTCAAATCCTTCCGGTAATTGAGTCACCAAATCGCCGTGGCTCATCCAAACCACTTGCTGTTTTGGAAGATCTGCAAACAATTGGTTATCCTTTGTAATTTCAATTTCCGCCTTACCATATTCTCGGGTGTCGGCGCTTTCCACTTTTCCGCCAAGGGTATGGGCGATTAATTGCATGCCGTAGCAAATCCCCAAAATCGGCAATCCCAAATTGAAAATCTCTTCATCCACTTTAAAGGCATTTTCGTCATATACAGAGTTTGGACCGCCTGAGAAAATGATTCCCACAGCGTTCATTTCTTTAATTTCCTGCGCAGAAACGGTATGGGGCTGCAATTCGGAAAATACGCCGAATTCGCGAATCCGGCGTGTGATCAATTGGTTGTATTGGCTTCCAAAATCGAGAACAACGATTTTTTCTTGTTCTTTTAATTGCGTCGTCACGTTTTACACCTCTTCTAAATTTTCTGCCTTATAATTTTTTAAATTTTACTCTGACTGTTATTTAAAATCAACTACTTGTCCGATTGATTAAATTTTCCCAACATTCTTTCAGTTTTTCATAATCAATTCCGGTTTTATTTCCATAAATATAATTTTCATATGCTTCCGTAATTTGGGACATATACGGGAAATGAAAAATTTCGTCCACCTCTTTTGCAAAAGCCCCCAATGTTTGCCCTTTCTTCCGCTTGAACCCTTTTAATTCTAACATTTTTAAAAGTCTCATATAAACGGCTTCAAAGGTTGTTTCATTAATATTTTGATTTTTTAACCACCGGCTATACCATTTCAGCATCCATCGCTTGCGGAAAACAACCAATAGAATGCCGGCAACGGCAATCCCTGAAAATAAAAGATACAATACATATCGCAAATATTTGAAGAGATTTTGAAAACTTGCCAATTTTTCATTGTTTTCCCGGGCAGTTTCCTCCTTGGTTCCGTTTTTTTTATTCTCCGGTTCCGTATTTTCGTCCGCAATCAGCATGTCCTCCTGGGATTCATCTGTTTCAATATCGAATTGGATGGAACGGTTTGCCGAAAAGCCTATCGTCGGCTCAAACGGAACCCAACCGGCTTCCGGGATATAGGCTTCCACCCAGGAATGGGCATGGTTGTTTGTGATTTTATAAGTGTCCAATTCCCCTTCGCGATCAATCAAATCTCCCCCGGCAAAACCTTTTACCCACCGGGCCGGGATTCCCACTGCTCTGAGCATTACTACCATGGCAGTTGAAAAGTTGTCACAATAGCCGAATTTTGTTTCAAACAAAAACTGGTCCACATAATCCTGATTTTCTTCGGGAACCGGCACCCCTTTAGTTTCATAACGGAAACCGTTTTTTCCAAAATAACTTTCAATTGCTCGGGCTTTCTCATAATCGCTTTCTTTCCCTTTTACAATTTCCTCCGCAAGATCAATGACTCTTCGGGGAAGGGATTCCGGAAGCTGCAAATATTTCCTGCGCAAGCCGGCATCCAAAGGCTGTTCCATTGTCGACATCAAGTCGCTGTAAAGATACTCCGGGGTGCTATATTCGATATGATACATATAATTCCCGGTATAATTTGCCGAGATTTTCTCCGTTTCAACATTCATGGTAAGATTTATTTTATTTTCCATCCCCTCGCTTAGATGGATGGCCATCAATCCGTATGGCTGGATGATAAAATCATAAGGATATCTTAGTTCTATATGAGCGAATTCCTTTTGCTCATCCGGACCGACCGGCAGTGAATGATAAACGGTTTGTCCCGGAGCAATTTCCGCGGTTACATTCGCATCTGAAGATACCCATCCCTTTGAGGTATAGATATCTTTCGTTTCAACACGCCAATATTGTTTCTTCGTCGTTTGGGCAATGAAGACCGTTGTATCATCCCCGACAAAAGAGCCTCCCAGAACGGAATCGTCCTCATCATAACCTACCTTGTTCACCTTTTCCCAAAACAAAGATCCTTGTCCCGCCGCGGATTTAATATAAGGAACCGGATCCGGCCATTGGGGATCCGCTTTTGGCAAAAAGATGGCCATAAGCCCTGCCATCCCGATCAAGAGAATGGCCGGCAGCGCAATTTTGAGATAGTGTTGCCAACGGAAAGAAGCACCATATTGAACGATCAGTTTTTTGATATATAAAAAGACAAGCATGGCCAATCCAAGCAGCACGACTTCCACAATAGCAACTGTACCGTCATATTCCGTAAAGGTATCCAATACTCCGATAAAAATGACCGTCAATACAAGAAAATAAAAAATGTTCATCCGGATCGTCAGCCAATAATGCACGATGTAGACGAGCATCCACATGAGAAGAAAAAATAACATCGTTTGAAAAGGATTCGTAGTATAAAAAAATTCTCCATGGGCAATTAAAGCGAAGTTGGACAATAATTCACGCCAAAGAAATCCGATACCTTCCGGCGAGATAAAAGGGGCATCGCTGTACACATGGATGGTGAACCAGGAAATATATAAGATTTTCACCAACCATGATAGATAAAAAGGAATACGGAACAAACTGATGAAAAGGCAAATCACGATAAAAAACAGGAATAAGTTGACATATCCGACGCCTGTCAGCATCATGACCGGCAATAGCCATTCACGCAAAATAAAAAAAATGACAATATAATATAATGCGAGTTCAATTTTATTAAAAGTTTCATATTTCACGGTCTGGACACCTCCGTGAAGACGTCCCGGAACATTGTTTTCGCAACCGGGACCACTTTTACGTTGCAATAGCCGCTTTCCATTTGTCGCAGCAATGCTTCGTCGGTTCCGGCGACAAAACAAATAATCCCCTTTGTCTTTCTCGCGTGATATTTAAAGAAGTGATTCAACGAATCCGTCAGCTTTCCTGTAAATAGGAGGATGAAAGAATCCAACATCTTCCCTTCTTTTAATAAAAGGGATTCAATATTTTTATTATCATTCGCTTTCACCATTGCCAATTGCCGCATGACTTTCTCCAATTGCGTGCGCTTTACATGAGGATAAAAAAACTGTTCTTCTCCTGCAATGTAAAATGATACATCTTCATTTTTCCCCGCCAGCGTCTGCAGCATCGAAGCCGAAAAATCTACCGCTTCCTCAAAATGTTTTCTCACTGTCGCATCTAATATAAGCAAGACTTCTTGGCTGTGACGGACTTCAAAATCTTTCGTCCTCAAGGTTTCATCCTTCGCAAAAGACTTCCAATGAATCCAGGAAAAACGGTCACCCGCCTGATAATCCCGGAGGCTTGTGACCATGGAAGTATCTTTCAATAAAGCAAAAGGAGCCACACTGCCTCCCTGATCATACCGCCTTTCGATTTCCCGGTAGTTCAACTTCATTAATCTTGGATAAACAATCAACTTTTGTTTGCATGGAATCAACTTATGGCGAACAGTCCAACCAAAAAAATCGGCAAAGGTAAATTGCAAAGCGGAAAAATCAATTACTCCCCGTTGCAGGTCCGGAATTTCATAAGACCAGGAAAAGTTTCTCCTCCAACCGACAAAAAAGATGTTGGCGCCTCCAATCATTTTTTCAGCAATACCATTATCGAGTCCAATTTCTTTTACAGTCAAAAAAGCTAACGGAAACCACGTTTTACTTTTGAAACAAACGGTAACGGACGCTTTATCGCCTCTTGATAATTTTGCCGGATGAATTTCCCTGCGCACTTCCTCAATACGAAGGGGAACAAAATTGAGAATCAGTGAATATAGCAAAAAAGGAATCAGAGTATAAAACAAAAACCAGCTGACAAAACCGCCTTGAAACATCGCATAACTGAAGGTGGCAGCCATTAATAAAAGAATGATAATAAAGCGTCCTAATCTGCCGATCAGTTTCTTCCCCGCGTTCATCTCTCCACAAACCTTCTGATCGGGATGACGGACCCGGCAATGATATTGTCTAATACATCATCCACCGTAACCCCTTCATAGCGCGCTTCCGGTTTTAAAATAATACGGTGGCCAAAGACAAAAGGAGCCAAATATTGGACATCATCCGGCTTCACAAAATCCCGATCCTGCATTTTGGCATATGCCTGGGATGCCCGCATCAATGCTATGGTCCCCCTCGGGCTGACTCCCAGGTAGACACCGGCATCCTCCCTCGTCGCCCGCGCCAATTGGACAATATATCCTTTAACCGAATCATCGACATAAACATTTCTCACTTCTTCTTGCAACTCCAGCAATTCATTAATGGTCACGACCGGTTCCAGATGATCGATTGGAACGGATTTTTCCGCGCGTCTTAAAATTTCAATTTCTTCCGATTCTGTCGGGTAGCCCATGCGAATTTTCATTAAAAACCGGTCCAGCTGGGCCTCGGGCAACGGGAAAGTCCCTTCATATTCAATCGGATTTTGGGTAGCCATCACAAAAAACGGCATTGGCAGCGGTATGACTTCCCCATCGATGCTCACCGATGATTCTTCCATGCATTCGAGCAGAGCGGACTGGGTTTTTGGGGATGTACGGTTAATTTCATCCGCTAAAATAATATTTCCGACTATCGGCCCCGGTCTAAACTCAAACTGCAATGTTTTCGGATTATAGATGGAAACGCCAAGTACATCAGAAGGCAATAAATCCGGCGTAAACTGAATTCTCTTAAACTCTGCGCTTACCGATTTGGCAAGGGCGCGGACCATCATCGTTTTGCCGACCCCCGGCACATCCTCAAGCAGCACATGCCCTCCGGCAAGCAGTGCAACAAGGCTGAGTTCAGCAACCTCCCGTTTACCGATGATTACTTTTTCTATATTGCCGATAATCCTTTCAATTTTTCTATGCATAAATGAATCCTCCTGCATTCAACGGAAATGTCAGAATTTACGAAAAAATAACATAAATAAAGCATAAACGATAATTCGAATAAAAAACAACTGATGGACCCATATACGAAATAAAACGATTGTTACATTTCTATACTTTCCGCATTTTTCCTCAAAAATAAACAAAAAGCGAAGTATTCACTTCGCCTTAACCTGTTTCAACTGCACACACTGTATAAGACGCCCCTTGATGTTTTTGGGCTGCATTCTCCTTCATCAAGTTGCGGCAATCAGCGCAGGGAACATTAATTGCTAAATCGAATTGCGGTAAGTGCGGATGAGGGCTTCCCTGTTTCTTGCTTTTTGAATATTCCTTTGATGTTCCAACAATCTTTTTCTCATTTCTTCGACGGATTCGCCATCCAAGGGCAGCCCGATCGCCTTTTTCACGGTATCATGTTTCATCCCGAATCGGGATAATCGGGCTTGTTCTGCGCTTTTCTTCCGGTTTTTTTGCTGTTGCCGGGGATTTTTCGTAAAGGGGAATCCTCTCCCGTTATTCATAATTGAAAATAACTGTCCATTGTTTGACCTCAAAAATTGCTTTGCATAAGTGCCGCCTACAACAGGTTGAATGCGGGAAGTTCTCAATTTTCCCCCACCTCCGCTTCCAATCTGGTTACCTTATATTTTACCAGAATTTATCCGTTTTTAATGGAATTGGATTGTTTTTGAAGCGAATTCTTATTCGAAAACATTTAAGCCCCTATCCGGAACAGCTGAGCATTCCGGATAGGGGCATCCCATCAATTGCCAACATATTCTTTTTATTTCCAAAAATCATCGAAAATTGTAATCGGCATGTGACGTTTATGCCGGGATCGCAAATAATGGCCTTCAATGATTTTTCTCGCTTCTTCCGGCACGTCTTTTCCTTCCAAATAATCATCAATCAGATCATAGGAAACACCCAAAGCTTTCTCATCCGGCAACTGCGGCTTTTCGTCTTCCAAGTCGGCCGTCGGCACTTTCGTATACAAGTGCTCAGGGCATCCTAAATATTCAAGAAGCTGCTTTCCTTGCCGTTTATTTAACCGGTAAATCGGCACTAAATCCACTCCGCCGTCACCATATTTCGTATAGAAACCTGTCACCGCTTCTGCGGCATGATCCGTTCCGACCACGACAGAGTCTGTCATTAACGCAATCGAATACTGCACTTTCATACGTTCACGGGCTTTTTCATTCCCTTTTGCATAGTCGGTCAATATGATGCCCGCTTCGCGCAATGATTCAACGCTGGCGTCCACCGCCCTTTTAATATTGACGGTGATGACTTTTGTCGGCTGAATAAATCGAATCGCATCCTGCGCATCTTGTTCGTCGAGCTGTTTCCCGTAAGGCATGCGGACCGCATAACAAGAATATTTTTGTTCTCCAACTTCTTCATTCAATTCATTGACGGCCATTTGCGTCAACTTTCCGACCAAAGTGGAATCCTGGCCGCCGCTGATTCCCACCACAAAACCTCTGATAAAGGAATGTTTCTTGGCATATTCCTTTAAAAAATCGACGGATTTCCGCACTTCTTCGGCAGGGTCAATCTTAGGAAGCACACGCAATTCTTTTATGATTTTTTGTTGCAGACTTTCCAATAGAAATCCCCCCTTTATTACATTTTTTCAACCGCTTCACGAATTTCTTGGATTCTGCGCATTTTGTTATCCCAACATTTTTGGCTGAGGTCAACAGGATATACTTCAGGATTCAGCGAACGTTTATATTCTTCCCATAATAATTCCAGGCTTTCCTTTGCATATTCCCGCATTTCGATGACAGAAGGGCTTTCATATACAATTTCGCCTTCGTCAATGATTTTTCTATGTAATTCCCTCGCCTCGAAGTTAGTGACAAATTTGGAAATAAAGGTATGCACCGGGTGGAACATTTTTAAACGTTTTTCCTCCTGCGGATTTTCATCCGCCATTGCAATATAATCTCCCTCTGCTTTTCCATTTTCTTTATTGACAATGCGATATACCCTTTTCAATCCCGGCGTCGTAACTTTTTCCACATTAGAAGTAATTTTCAGCGTATCTTCCATTTCGCCTTGTTCATTTTCAAATGCAACGAGCTTATACACGGCACCTAGCGCCGGCTGATCGTAGGCGGTAATGAGCTTTGTACCAATTCCCCAGCAATCGACTTTGGCATCTTGCGCTTTCAAGTTCAAAATCGTATATTCGTCCAAATCATTCGATGCAAAGATTTTGGCATCTGTGAACCCTGCTTCATCCAGCATACGTCTTGCTTCTTTCGATAAAAAGGCGATATCGCCGCTGTCAAGCCGGATGCCCACAAAATTGATTTGCCCTTCCAGTTCTTTTGCAACACGGATGGCATTTGGCACACCGGATTTTAATGTATTGTAAGTGTCAACTAAGAATATGCAATCCTTGTGGCGTCTTGCATACGCTTTAAATGCTTCATATTCATCTTTATAAGCCTGTACAAAGGAATGGGCGTGGGTGCCGGATACAGGAATGTTAAACAGTTTTCCCGCACGCACATTGGAAGTCGAATCAAAGCCCCCGATGATCGCCGCCCGCGCACCCCAGAGGGCCGCATCCATTTCTTGCGCGCGGCGGGTCCCAAATTCCGCTGCCACTTCATCTTTAATGATTTGTTTGATCCGGCTTGCCTTTGTGGCAATTAATGTTTGGAAATTGACGATGTTTAACAGCGCCGTCTCAACGAGCTGAGCTTCTGCCAGAGGAGCCTCAACGCGGACAATCGGCTCATTCGCAAAAACGACTTCCCCTTCCACGACCGAATATAAGGAACCTGTAAAACGCAAAGATTTTAAGTAATCAAGAAATTCATCATTATATCCTAAACTTTTCAAATAAGCCAAATCCGTTTCGCTAAAGCGGAAATTTTGCAAGTAGTCGATCATCCGTTCAAGCCCCGCAAAGATGGCATATCCATTGCCGAAAGGGAGTTTTCTGAAAAAAATTTCGAAAACCGCTTTCCGGTTATGAATGCCGTCAGCCCAATAGCATTCCGCCATATTGATTTGATATAAATCCGTGTGCAATGCTAATGAATCGTCCTGATACATTTCTCTCATTTCGGATCCCTTCTTCCATTATTAGTTAATTCTAGTATACACCATTCCTATTTTCCATTCGAAGTTTTCCCTAATAATTATTACAAAATCTCCTTAATTAAAAAACATATTCGTTCGAACGGAAAGGTTTTCCTGCAGCTTTTAATAATAGATATATGTTAGTAAATCTGAACGTTTTTTTAAAGACAAATTTTTATGCAACGCTTAAAATATGGAATGGATTAATTTCTTCCACAGCGGGAAATATTAAAATTGATGGAACAAACTTTGATGAATTTGGACCAACATTTTGGCGGCGGCATGTTGTTATTGTTTTGCAATCCTTTAATTCACCAAACCACTCAGCGCAACTTCCCGGAAATGGCGGGCAGCCAAAGCATCCAAGGCGCCGGCTTGATGCAAGCAGTAAAATTTACTGTTGATTTTGTTTGGTTTGATCATGGCGGCTGAATCGGCCGGTTATTTAATAAGTTATTATGTGTTCCGATATTATGGAATGAGCAATTTCAATTCATGGATGACTTGTCACAAAAAAACAATAATTTAACGATTTGTGAATTTCGAAGAAAAAAACTCGTCTATGATATAATTATTCTAAATACATCTTTAAAAGAAAAGAGGAGATCGTTATGCCAATTTTACGAGACTTTTTCATCGCATTATCTGAAAATCAATTTTTAAATAAGGCTGCGCAAAAATATGGTCTAAAACTTGGAGCCCAAAGCGTGGTTGCAGGTACAAATATCCCGGAAGTCATCGAAAGCATTAAAGAATTAAATAAGCATGGCATATCATGTACGGTCGATGTCCTCGGCGAATTTGTAAACGATCGGGCAGAAGCTGTTAAAGCGAAAGATTATATCATCGAAACAATCGAAGCCATCCACGAAAATGGCGTTGATGCCCATATTTCCATTAAACCTTCCCAACTCGGTTTAAAAATCGACTTTGATTTCTGTTACGAAAATGTGATGGAAATTGTCGGTACCGCCCATAAATACAATATGCATGTAAACTTTGACCAAGAGACTTACGACTTGTTGGAACCGACATTCAAGTTAATGGAAAAAGTATCTGAAACATATGATAACGTGGGAACTGTTATCCAGGCATATTTCTTTAAAGCGAAAGAATATGCCGAAAAATATAAAAATTACCGCCTGCGCATCGTAAAAGGCGCTTATAAAGAGTCACCAAATGTTGCTTACCAGGATAAAAACGATATCGATTTGAACTTTATCGAAATCATTGAATATAGTTTATTGAATTGTAAATTCACTTCCATTGCAACGCACGACCATAATGTCATCAATCACGTAAAACAATTCGTGAAAGATCACAACATTCCAAATGACAGATTTGAATTCCAAATGCTATACGGATTCCGCAAAGATATGCAACTGCAGTTGGCAAAAGAAGGCTATAATTTCTGTACGTACGTTCCTTTTGGTTCAGACTGGTACGGCTACTTCATGCGCAGACTCGCTGAAAGACCGCAAAACATTCAGCTTGTAACAAAACAAGTCTTTAATAAGAAAACAAATACGATGCTTGCCTTGGTGGCCGGAGCCTTTGCATTGGGACGTCTCACGAAAAGAAATAAATAATATAAAGTAAAATCAAAAAATCTCATCCAAACCATTTTGGATGAGATTTTTTCAATTTATTTTTCTGATGGAAGCTGGCGCTCACTTATTCCAACCTTTTTCTTTAAACCGGGAAATGGCTTCAATCCGGTTTCCGACGCCCAGTTTATCCAAAATCTTGGAAATGTAGTTTCTGACCGTTCCGGTCGATAAATATAGTTCCTCGGCAATTTCCTTTGTGGTTTTCCCCTCAGCAACCAGTTCCAACACCTGGCTTTCGCGTTCTGTCAGCGGATTTTCGCTTTCTTCTTCATAAACAATATCCACCAGTTCAGGCGCATAAATCCTTCTTCCATCCATAATCATCCGGATGGCATTGACAAGCTCCTCGATCGGGCTGTCCTTCAACAAATAGCCGCGAACCCCCGCTTTTCTGGCGCGTTCAAAATATCCGGGTCTTGCAAAAGTCGTTAAAATAATGATTTTGCAATCCGTTTTTCCTTTTAATTCTTCCGCGGCATCCAGCCCTGTCTTAACCGGCATTTCAATATCCATAATACAGATATCCGGCTTCAATTCATGGACAAGCCGCACCGCTTCCTCCCCGTTTTTCGCAAGGCCGGCCACTTCCATATCCTCTTCCATGCTGATCAATGAACTTAATGCGCCAAGCAGCATTCCCTGATCTTCCGCAATTACAATCCTTATCATTTCGCACTTCCTTCCTGATGAGTGATGGTAAGCGGAACCGTAATCGTCAATTTCGCTCCAGGGTTGCTCTCAATCATTAATGATCCGTTAATGAATTCCAACCGTTCCCGCATTCCTTTCAAACCGTTCCCTTCAAATCTTGTCCTTTCAGTGATTCCTTCCCCATCATCCTCTATAATCATGGACATCTCATTTTGATTTTGCCGTATTTCAATGCGGCAATTCTTTGCGCCGCTATGCTTCACAATATTGGTCACCGCTTCTTTTAAACACATGCTCAATACATTTTCCACCAATACAGGAATATTCAATTTTTGCAGATCGCCGATCAGCTCATAGCGGATTCCGGCGGCTTCCAGCATTTCTTCCACCCGTCCCAGCTCATCGCTCAATTTTACCGCTTTCATATGGGACACAAGTTCCCTCACTTCTTTTAATGCAATTCTTGCCGTATGGCGTATTTCCTTAATTTCCTGAATGGCCGCTTTCGGATTTTTTTCCACAAGCCGGCTTGCCAAATCGCTCTTCAAACCGATCATGGACAATTTTTGTCCGAGGGTATCATGCAAATCCCTTGCGATGCGCTGCCGTTCTTCGTGGATGATGAGCTCCGCAATCCGCTCTTTTGCGCTTTCCAATTCACCCGCCAAATTTTCCTGCTTGTTCCTGCTGTAAATGGCGATCGGCAACATGACGACCCCGACGACGGTGATGATAATGAAAGGCGTTTGGCTAAGAAAGGACTCCAGTTCAATAAAATAACCCGCTGCAATGGACAAAATCGTAAATCCGATATGCAATCCGTACATAATATAGAAACCGACCGTGCTTTTAATGTTACCTATGAAGAAAGAGGTAAAGATGGACAGGTATACATATCCATAAAATAACGTCATCAAAATATTCAGCGCCATCCCGAAACTGACCCACATGTAGACGAGCCCGTTATTCGAAAGGAAAGAGAAGTAATAAGACAAAAAATAGAGCAATATAAGGACAACCCCGAAAAAGATTTGAAGGGGCGACAATGTTCTTACAAGAAAGTAGAAAGGGAGAATGCAAAAGATAATCCATATATAAATGCTGATCCATTTGCTTCTCGGAAAAATCATGTACCAGTGTTTCATCAGTTCCACGCCATTCTTTTTCTTAATATTATATATTGCAAAAACAGGAAAGTCCCAAAAAGAGTTTGCTTTTGGGACTTTTCTTTATGCTTCGGCAGACTTGATTTTCCTTCCGCTATACACTTTTCCGACTTCTTTAAAGGAGACAAACTTTTTCTTCTTTGGATCGTACAATTTGTAACGGACCGATTCGAGGCTCGTTCTGATCGTGATTGTTGTCGCCTTTTGAAGCGGAGGCACGGAGTTATGGGCAGCTTCCAAATAATAATTAGGGACTCTGGGGGCCAAATGGTGCACATGATGATATCCGATGTTTCCGGTAATCCATTGAAGCGCTTTTGGGAGTTTATAAAACGAGCTTCCCTCAACCGCCGCCTTTACATAATCCCACTCCGGATCATACTCGAAATAGGATTCTTCATACGTATGCTGAATATAAAACAGCCAAATGCCAAGAGATCCTGCGATAAATAAGGTGATGCCGTGAACGAGCAGCACCGCTTCCCAGCCAAAGGACACAATCAGCCCTGTTATCATAAGGGCAAGCGCCACATTTGTAAAATGCGTGTTCAAGCGTTCTTTCATTTTCGCGTCGTTCCGGTTAAAGCGGTTCAGAACAAGCACCAAATATAACGGCCCAAGTCCAAACATCACAAAAGGATTGCGGTATAAGCGGTAGAAGAAACGTTTTGTTGCCGAAAGGGCCAAATATTCATCGACCGTCAACATGTCGATATCACCGATGCCGCGTTTATCCAAATTGCCGCTTGTGGCATGGTGAATCAAATGCTCCCTCCGCCATTTCTCATAAGGGAAGGAAGTAAGGATTCCCGTTATGTTTCCAACGGCATCATTCGCCTTTTTGCTCTTGAAAAAGGAGCCATGGGTACAATCATGAAAAATAATAAATGTTCTTACCACAAATCCCGAAGCGATCACACCGCAAAGCACACTGACCCATGGATTGGTATTTGCAAAACTGTAGCCGATCCCCCAGAAAAAGAGAAGGGGCAGGATGGTATTGATGATTTGAATGACACTTTTCTTCGTTTCCGATTTGGCAAATGGGGCAACTTCCCTGCGAAGCTTTTTCGTCTTTTCTGCATCTGTCATAGACATAGGTTTCACCTGTTCCTATAAATTGTTATATTCATCGTACAATGAATTGCCGTTGACCAATAGAATCAAATATCATATTTTCCACATTACAAATGTCATATACTCAAAAAAAGATTCATCCCGAATCCATTGGGATGAATCCTTTTTTCAATAAAAATGCAATTGGTAATACACGATGTCCAGCCATTTCCCGAATTTGTATCCGACATTTTTTAACCGGCCCGCCAGACGAAACCCGAATTGTTCGTGCAACTTGATGCTGGCGATATTTTCTGAATCAATGACGGCTATCAGCGTCCTTACGTTCCGTTTTTTCGCTTCTTCAATGATTTTTTCCATCAGCCGCTTGCCGATTCCCTTGCCTTGGTACTTCGGCGCAACGTAAACGGAGTGTTCCATGGAATACTTATATCCTTCATTCGGAACGAATCGTTTGAACGCGGCGAATCCTGCGACCTCCCCGTTTTCTTCATAGACGTACATCGGATTATTTTCCTTTTCATTTTCAAAAAACCATTTCCGTTTTTCTTCCAATGTTTCAGGCTCTGTGCGATAAAGGGCTGTCGTGTGCAAAATGGCATCATTATAAATTTCCAATACGCTTTCCAAATCTTCCATTTTCATCGGACGGATCATAACGCATCCTCCCCTCCTCGTCTGTTAAAGTGTTTACAAACATTTTCAAGCGGAATGAAAACGGATTTTTTATAAAATAACCATTCATCAATGAAAAACATCCCCTTCCACGAGGGGATGTTTTTATTAAACGTTGAAATATCTTGCGCCCGGATGGGCAAAGACAATCGCCGAGACGCTTGCTTCCGGTTCCATCATATAGCCTTCTGTCAAATGCACGCCGATCTGTTCCGGCTTCAGCAACTTAAACAGCTTTTCCTGGTCCTCCAAATTCGGGCAAGCAGGGTAGCCAAAGGAGAAGCGCTGTCCCTGGTACTTCGCAGCAAACCGCTCTTTCATCGTAAAGTCTGTCGGATCCGGGAATCCCCAAACGTCGCGGATTTCCTGATGCAGGCGTTCCGCAAATCCTTCCGCAAGCTCGAGCGCTGTCGACAGCAATGCATGGCTTTCCAAAAATTTTCCTTCTTCTTTTAATTGGTCCGCCTTCTCTTTTGCGCCATGTCCTGCCGTCACCACCATGAGCGCCACATAATCCATTTCGCCGCTGTCCACGGATTTTAGATAGTCGGCAAGACATAGGTATGGCTCCTCTTTTTGGCGAGGGAAATGGAAACGCTCAATTTCTGTTTTCATATCTTCCGGATTGTAAATAATCACGTCGTCCCCATCGCTTTGGGCAGGGAAAAAACGGTACATTCCCGAAGGTTTGAGCACCCCGGAATTCAAAATATCCAGAACCAGATTGTACAATTCCGTCGCCCGTTCGTCTTTTTCTTCCAATAATTTTTCAACGTTGCCCTTCAAACCCAAATGATGGCCGAGCAATGTGCGCATATTGATATAGGGCAACAGGTGTTGCACTGAATAGTTTTTCTTAATATGCACTTTCAAATCTTTCGGCACAAACACCGGCGCATCCTCGACCGTGCGTGCCTGTCTTTTCGGAGCTTCAATTTTCGGCCGGTTTGCGCGCTTTGCGTCCGCAGCCAATCGTTTTTCCCGGGATTCCCGCAATTCTTCGAGCAGTTTCTCCCGCTCGTCCGGATCCATCAACCGGTTGGCATGATCTAACCCTTGCATCGCATCTTTGGCATAAATGACAGGTCCATCATATTCCGGGGCTATTTTCGTTTCTGTAAAGCGCTTCGTTAAAGCTGCTCCTCCGACGAGAACCGGAACATTGATTCCGGCCGCTTTAAAGTCCTGTACCGTCAACACCATTTGCTGCGCCGATTTCACCAACAGTCCTGACAAGCCGACAATATCCGGATTTTCCTTACGAATGGCTTCAATTAATTCTGCAGGCGTTACTTTTATTCCTAAATCAATCACTTGATAACCGTTGTTGCTCAAAATAATGTCCACCAAGTTTTTCCCAATGTCGTGGACGTCGCCTTTCACCGTTGCTAAAATCACTTTCCCTTTTCCGCCGCTATCTTCCACTTTCTCCATATATTGTTCAAGATGGGCAACGGCCGCTTTCATGACGCCGGCACTTTGCAGCACTTCCGCCACGATTAACTGGTTGTCATTGAATAAGCGCCCCACTTCCGCCATGCCGTCCATCAACGGTCCATTAATGATGTCCAGCGGAGTGTCGTATATTTTCCGGGCTTCCTCCAAATCTTCAATCAATCCTTCTTTCGTTCCTTCCACGATGTAATATTTCAGGCGCTCCTCCACCGTGGCAGGAAGCTCTGCCTTTTTCTCTTCTTTCTTTTTATCGCGGTAAAAGGCCGTAAACTTCGCCAATGTTTCATCGTTTGTATGGAAGATTAAATCGTTCGCCAGTTGGATTTCCTCTTCAGGCAAAGAGGCGTATCGTTCCAATTTCTCCGTATTCACGATGGCATAATCCAGGCCGGCCTGTGTGCAGTGGTATAAGAACACCGCATTCAACACTTCCCGTCCCACCGGAGGAAGACCAAAGGATACATTGCTGATTCCAAGAACCGTTAAAGCCCTAGGGAATTTTTGTTTAATGAGACGTATTCCTTCAATCGTTTCTTCCGCGGCGCCGATATATTGCTCATCCCCGGTGCCGACAGGGAATACCAGCGGGTCGAAGATAATGTCTTCCGGTGCAAGACCCCATTTTTCAGTCAGAATTTTATAAGAACGTTCCGCAATCTCCAATTTTCTTTCTCGGGTAATCGCCATTCCTTTTTCGTCAATGGTGCCCACCACTACAGAAGCTCCATATTTTTTCACGATCGGGAGCACTTTATCAAAACGTTCTTCCCCATCTTCCAAGTTGATGGAATTGATAATCGCTTTACCTTGTGAAAATTTCAACGCTTCCTCGATAACCCGCTCATCCGTTGAGTCGATCATGAGAGGCACTTTTACCTTTTTCACCACTTCTTGCATAAACTTGCGCATATCTTCGAGCTCGTCACGGTCAGGATTCGCCAAACAAATATCGATGACATGCGCTCCTTTTTTGACCTGTGCCCGCGCAATTTCTGCAGCTTCTTCATATTTCCCTTCAATAATTAACTGCTTAAATTTGCGGGATCCGATGACGTTTGTTCTTTCCCCGATAAACAACGGGCGCATGGATTCGTCATAAATTAACGGTTCAATTCCTGAAACTGCATGCCCGTGAGTGTGTTCTTTCTTCTGGCGCGGTTTATATCCTTTGACCGCTTCACGGATGGCTCTGATATGGGCAGGTGTCGTACCGCAGCAACCTCCGACAATGTTTAACCAGCCTTTTTCAGCAAAACCTTTCAATTTCGTTGATAACGATTCCGGCGTTTCGTGATAATGCCCTTCTTCATCCGGCAGGCCCGCATTGGGATAACAGCTGATATAACTTTCGGATATTTCGGAAAGGGAGCGGATGTGGTCTGTCATGAACTCAGGCCCTGTCGCACAGTTAAGACCGATTGAGAGCGGATGGATATGCTCGATGGAAATATAGAAAGCTTCAATCGATTGGCCTGCAAGGGTTGTGCCCATCGGTTCAATCGTTGCGGAAACCATGATTGGAAGCTCTTTCCCCGTTTCCTTAAATGCCCGCTTTACGCCAAGAGTCGCCGCTTTAACGTTCAACATATCCTGGCTCGTTTCAAGCAAGAGCAGATCCGCTCCCCCATCAATCAATCCCTTTGCCTGGATATAAAAATTTTCGGCAAGTTCATCAAAAGTGACCCCACCGGTCACAGATAACGTTTTTGTCGTTGGACCGATTGATCCTGCTACAAAACGCGGCCAATCGCTTGTGGAAAATTTCTCCGCCTCCGCCTTTGCGATTTCGGCCGCCTTTTTATTGATTTCATAAGCTTTTTGGCCTAACCCGTATTCATCTAACACGAGGGGAGTTCCCCCGAAGGTATCGGTGGAAATAATATCCGCCCCCGCCTCCAAATATGCCCTGTGTATGCCTGCAATCACGTCAGGTCTTGTTAATACGAGGTGTTCGTTGCACCCTTCATATTCTTCCCCGCCGAAATCTTCCGGTTTCAAATTTGCCTGCTGGAGCATTGTCCCCATTGCTCCATCGATGATTAAAATTCTTTTTTTCAACTGTTCTTCGATCGGATGGTTAACCATTTGCCTTTACTCCTTTGTTTTGCTCATCAAGTTGTTGAATGTATTGCAGTAATTCGATTGTTAGTTCATAGCGCATAAATGGCGTAATCAAATAGATGCCATTAAAGTATTCCGTTGCGGTGTCCAGCAACTCTTTCGCGATTTCAAGGCCGACCCTCGTTTCTTCCTCTTTATTCCCGCTCACTTGCTTCATTCTTTCTAAAACTTCGTCGGACAATTTAATCCCCGGCACTTCATGGTGCAAAAATTCCGCATTTTTAAAGCTTGTCAACGGCATGATTCCGATGTAAATCGGTGTTTCCAAATGTTTTGTCGCCTCATAAACTTCCACAATCTTTTCTTTTGTATAGACCGGCTGGGTGATGAAATAATCCGCGCCATGTTCAATTTTTTTCTCGAGCCGGCTAACCGCCCGGTCAAGCACTCTTACATTGGGATTGAACGCTGCCGCGACAGAGAAATTCGCTTTCTTTCCGAGCGATTTTCCTGAGAATGAAATTCCTTCGTTCAATTGTTTAATAAGGGAAATCAATTCCATCGACGATACGTCATAGACGCTTGTCGCCCCCGGAAAATCCCCGACCTTTGTCGGATCCCCTGTCACGGCCAGTACATCATGAAGCCCGAGAGCGTTTAATCCCATCAAATGGGACTGCAATCCGATCAAATTCCGGTCCCGGCAAGTAATATGCGGCATTGTGCGGATACCGTATTTCAGTTTTAAAATAGCCCCCATCGCCAAGTTGCTGATTCTTGGAGAGGCCAGTGAATTGTCCGCCATCATGATGAGGTCTGCGCCAGCCTCATAAAGGGCCTTTGCACCTTCAATAAATTTTTCGATTTCAAGATGTTTTGGCGTATCCAATTCGACAATGACGGAACGTTCCCGTTTGGCCTTTTCATGAAGCGGCTCGAAGCTGCGGGGCTCCGCTTCCCGGATAACGATTTCCCTATGAGGCTTCGCCGCTTTCTTCTCAACCGGCCGAAAATGGGCAAGTTTCTTTTTCATTGCCTCGATATGTTTTGGTGTCGTACCGCAGCATCCGCCAATCAGCCTTACGCCTTCCTTGCACAATTCCACTGCGGCCCGTGCGAAATAATCCACTTCCGATTCATACACGACACGGCCATCTTCAATATCTAATAGAGAAGCGTTCGGGTAAGCCGACAAAAAGGCGCGTTCCGGAATTTCCACCTCTTCAAAGGCCTGGATTGTGTGATAAGGACCCAGACGGCAGTTCACGCCTACAACATCCGCGCCCAATGATTCCAGCTGCTTCAATGCATCATTCAATTTCATGCCGTTCATTAGGACGCCCGGCTCCTGCATGGAAACCTGGGCGATGATCGGCATATCGGTCATTGTTCTGAGCATTGCCAACGTTGCGGTAAGTTCTTCAAAATCGTAATACGTTTCCAGCAATAAACCGTCCAAATTCCCGCCAATCAATACTTCCGCCTGTTCACGGGCCGCTTCCAAAATCTCATCCAATGTATGGTCAACTTTGCGTATGCCGCGTATGCCGCCAATCGAGCCTAAAATAAACACTTTATGCCCTTCTGCAGCGCGTTTGGCGATTTCAATCGCGCTTTGGTTGATTTCCGCTGTTTTGAATTCCAAGCCGTATCGGGCAAGTTTGATTCTATTGGCGCCATAGGTATTCGTCTGAATCACATCAGCGCCGGCCTGTATGTATTGACTATGAATCTTTTCAATGATTTCCGGTCTTTCAATATTCATTTCTTCATGGCAGTATTCTAGTCCATATGAATATAAAAGTGTCCCCATTGCCCCATCGGCAACTAACACTTTATCTTTCAGCGCATCCAAAAGCCCCATCCGAATTACCTCACTTTTCTTTACTTCATTAATTTTCAGTTAATTCGTCTAAAAGAAAAAGCCTTCTCGCGAAAGAAGGCTTGCCAATTCCTCAGAATTCCACCTTATCTTTCGGCAATTGCCGCTGGATTTAGCACCTTGCTAATGGCTAGCGGTTGCTGAAGCTTCCTTGGGCCAGTTCCCTCCACTTCTCTTGATAAGTGCTCTATTCTATTTTGAAATACCAATTTAATAGCATACATCTTAAACTGTATTCTTCATTTTGTCAAGTTGACAAATAGGAATTACTGTTCCAGCATGTTTGCAATTTTATTTGCTATTTCTTTTCCATTATCAATGCAGGCGCCGATTCCTACTCCGAAATAAGAGCATCCTGCGATGAACAGATTCGGATAGAGCTCCTCCAGCTTTGTCAATACTTGCTGCACCGCTTCATGATGGGCCAAATCATAAGTCGGCATGGCCTCGATCCATTTTGTAATTTTGACCACCTTAGGCTGCGCTTCAATATTCAGGCTGAGTTTAATATCGTTCAATGCCACTTTAGTGAGCTCTTCGTCGCTCATTTTGATCAATTCCGGATACCGCGGATTGCTTTCTTTATAGAACACGCGGACGAGTAAATTTCCATCCTTCGATGTATGTTTCCACTTGCGGCTTGTCCAAGTGGATGCGTTGCATGTCAAATCGCTGTTGTGAGAAACGATAAAGCCTGTGCCATCTTGAGGCAAAATGGAATCCGGAAGATCGAATCCCAAATACATCGTGATGACGGAAGCATCTTTAAATTGATCGAAATACGGATTCAGTTCTTCATTGTTCAGCAAGTTTTTGATCACTTTATTTGGCAATGCCAATACCACAATATCCGCTTCGATCTTCTCTCCATTTGCCAATGCGATTTCATATCTTCCATCTTTCTTCTCCACCCGGACAGTTTCCGTATTTTTATAAATTTCTACATCTTCCAGAAGCTCTTCCATGCGTTCAAACAATTGGGATAATCCATTTTTAAAGGAAAGGAACTTCTTGTTCGCCTCCCGTTCAAACTTCTCCCGGTTCGCTTCCAATCCTTTCATGATGCTTCCATATTCATTTTTATAATCAACCAAATACGGAAGGGTAGAGGCGATGGACAATTGATAAATGTCGCCGGAATAAACGCCGGCAAGCACCGGGGCAATTTGTTTTTCAACGATTTCTTTTCCTAAAAAGTACTCTAAAAATTCGCCGATGGAGCTTTCCTTCGTAAATTTTGTGTTTGGAATGTCTTTTTCTTGCAGCACGCGCTGTTTTGCTTCTTCGGAAATCAATGTGCTTGCCTTTAATGATTCTTCTGTCATCGGGATGCCGAAGACGGATTCTTTCGGTATGGCATGCAATTCATTATTGGTATGAATATAGGAAATCCCCGTTTCGTTATAAACGACTTCCGATTCAAAATCGAGTTCTTTAATGAGTTCTTGGACGCTTGGATAACGGGCTACAATGGAATCGGCCCCCGTTTCCATGATGAATCCGTTTTCACGGGCGGTGTGCATTTTCCCGCCGAGGTACGGATTTTTCTCCAAGAGGATCAAACGGGCAGGAACATTCTTTTCCTTCAGTTGTTTCTGCAAATAATACATTGTGCAAAGTCCTGTAATTCCTCCACCAATTACTGTTACCGTTTTCATTCAATACAACTCCTATACATTCTTTTTTGCTAATTTTAGTATAATCGCATTTTTTATCTCTTTTTGTGTCGGCTTTAGCAATTTTCATTGAATAATAGTCGAAAAAATTTAAAAAAGCGGAAGCTATAAATAGAATTCCCGATCCAACTTGGATTTATGGCTTCCAAACATAGGAGTTGTATTCATTCAGAAAGAGGAACAAGCCCGAGCTATTATTGGTAATATTCATTTTCCCTTTGTCGTCTTGCCAATTCCCTCCAACGGGCTGCGGCTTTTTTGTCGACTTCCACATCAATTCCTTTTTCGTAAATTGATGCAATATTTAATTTTGCCTGATAATCGCCGAGCAAGGACGCCCTCTTATAGTAATACAGCGCTTTCTTTCCGTTTCTCTCCACTCCGATTCCATGCTCATACAAGAAGCCCAGATTATAGATTGAATCAATATGATGATATTCTGCCGCCCTTTCAAACCATTCGACGGCCTTTGATACATCCTTCTCCACACCCAACAATCCGTCCAGATAGATGGAACCCATCCGGAATTGGGCGTCCAAATCTCCGCCTTCCGCCGCTTTTAAATAATAATCAAGGGCTTTTTTCTCGTCTTTTTTGATGCCAATCCCCTGTTCATACATGATTCCCAATGTGAACATCGCCTCAACCACATTTTGTTTGGCGGCCTCTTTGAACCATTTCAAAGCTTCCCTATAATTTACCGGAACTCCTTCCCCGTTCAGGTACATATCCGCCAAGTTATTTTGGGCATCCGCATGCCCCCTTTTCGCCGCCTTTTTATATAATTGAAAAGCCTTCTGAATATCCTCTTCAACACCAAGCCCTTCATAATAGCAATTGGCAAGCTGGAATTGGGCTTCGCTGTTTCCTTCCCTGCTTGCTTTTTGCAGCCAATAAACCGCAAGAGGATATTCTTCCATCACCCGGTAAAGATAGGCTAATTCAACCATTGCCTCCACATTCTTTTCCTGGGCACGCCGGTAAATCTTTCTTGCTTCATTCATTTGCTCATCCGTAAGTACATGTTGATAATGCTGCAAACGTTCTTCGAAACAATCGTATTTCTCCATCACTCGGACTGCACCTTTTCCTATTTTCCTTTAAAATACTCCACCAAATAATTTTTAAATTGATTCACAGCCGGAGACAAATATCTCCCGGCAACCAAAGATACTCCGATTTTTCTTTCACAAATCGGCTCTCTCACCGAAATTTTCTTTACATTATATTCCGATAAACCTTTAATGTCCGGAATAATCGAGACACCGTGGCCCGCGCTGACGAATCCGGCCACAGTATGGGGATCTTCCCCTTCAAATGTAATGTTTGTTTTAGAAATGCCTACATTTTTCAATAATTGGTCCACCATCTGGCGCAATGCATTCCCTTTTTTAATGGACACAAAAGGCTCATCTTTTATTTCGCACAAATCAATATGCTGCCTGCTTGCCAGAGGATGATTTTCCGGAACGATGACAAACAGTTCTTCAGTCCATAATTCAATCCATTCAATTTCCACGACTTTTGATTCAATCCTCTGGGACAAACATAAATCAAGTTCCCCTTTTTCCAGCAGTTCCAACAAATACATGGACGCGGCCTGCGTTAAAGTAAACTTGATATTTGGATATTTTTTGTGCACATGAGCCATTAATTCGGGCACAACTTCCATCCCCAATGTATGGATGAATCCAAATGAGATTTCCCCGTAGCCTGGCATGATGAGCCCGTTAATTTCCTGTTTTGCCCTATTGTACTCCTCCAAAATTTTATTTACGCTTTCCAAAAACAATTTGCCGTAACGGTTTAATACAATGGACCGCCCCTGACGGTCAAAAAGAGGCACTCCTATCTCGTGCTCGATATTTGAAATGGATTTGCTCAAAGCAGGCTGGGAAATGTTCAGCATTTCAGCTGCATGAGTCATATGTTCCGTTTCGGCAACCACTTTAAAATACTCCAATTGTTGTATTTCCATGGCAAATTCCCTTCTTAACAAAATTATAACCGTTTTCAATCAATTTGATAGAAATAATAAATTGTATTTATGTAAAGCTATTTCTATAATAAAGTTAAACGAAGCGTTTGAATACCAAAAAATCATAAAAAAAACAAGTTGTTTATAAAAATTTTCAATTTATTGTAAAATCAATTTTAAAAATTCTGTCACATTATTTGTAAAAGGAGTAGTTCTTCATAATGAGAATCGTTTCGCCAAAGCCATTTACGATTGAGGCGGGAAAGCGTGCTGTCCTATTATTGCATGGTTTTACAGGCAACACAAATGATGTAAAGCGTTTAGGCCGTTATTTGGCAGAACGCAATTATACGGTTCATGCTCCTTTATATAAAGGACATGGAGGTGACCCTTTGACCCTCATCCAAACAGATCCAATCGAATGGTGGAACAGTGCCGTTGAGGGTTACGATGAACTTCGCAGACGCGGCTACAAAGAAATTGCCGTGGCCGGTGTATCGCTCGGAGGCATTTTCTCGTTGCGCCTCGGGGAAGAAAGACCGATCAAGGCGATTGTTACAATGTCTGCACCGGCGCTTGATAAAAGTGTTGACAGTTTACAACAGCGAATAATCAGTTATACTATTAATTACAAGAAGCTAACTGGCACATATAATGAAGAAGTCGATAAACCGGAAAACATCGCAAGAACATATAAAATGCCTAAACTCCAATATTTGCAAAACATTATTAATGATACAAGCGCAAAGTTAAATAAAATCGACAAACCGGTTCACATTTTGCGCGGTTTAAATGATGATGAGTATTACTGCAAAAGTGCAGATTTTATATACAACTCTGTAAATTCTCGCATTAAATCCGTCAAAAGCTTTATCCGTTCAGGCCACATATTGACTGTGGATAAAGAACGCGAACTCGTTTTTGAAGAAGTTTACCGCTTCTTCGAAAGTTTGGATTGGGAAGAATAAAATACAGATTTTCCCGACATAATAATAATGTATCCCCTAGCAAATTCCCCAATTTGCTATAAAAATATATATTTATATGTCCTTGAGACATACATCCCTTTAGCAAGCTACGAAAAAAACGATCCCCGTCTAATTATTTCGTAGCTTGTTTTTTTATGCAAAAAAACGTCCCAACCCCGAAACACGGGCCGGGCCGTCATCATTCCAATACTTTTCCGTACACGCCTCCTCCTCCCTCCGCTATCGTCAATTCGCCTTTCCGTGCCAAATCAATCATTTTCGCTATTTTCCCTGGCACCACTTCTTCCAATTGCTCCAATGACACCTCATGCAAAATGGCCATTTCCGTACCGAAAGCCTCCAATAACCGTTGGATCGTCTTTTTACCGATGCCTGGAATAAAGTCCAATGGCACTTGATGAATATAAGGCGGTCTTGTCCGGGTTGGCTGTTTGAGATCCGACAATTCCCGAATCCTTATAGAAATGCCTTTTACAAATTCACGGCTTCCGCATTTTGGGCATACATCGCCATGCCCAACCCGTTCCCCGCATGCTTGGCAGGCAGTGGAAAAATATTTTCCTAATCTGGGATTCAATCCGTAGTTGGCTGCAATTTTCCTTCCTTGCGCTTCTTGAAGAGCGAAAACAAGCTCCCGAAAATTTGGTTCTTCCATCTGCACTTTTTGATATTCCCTCGCCAATTTCCCCAATGAATGGGCATCCGAATTTGTGACGAATGTATATCTCTCCAATTCACTTATTCCTTGGGCCATATATGTGTCGGAACTCAAACCCAGCTCAATGGCATCAATTTTGTCGGGATCGAACACTTCCGTTAAACTTTTCTCCACCCCTTTGCCATATAAACTTTTAAAAGGGGTAAACACATGGGCGGGTATGAAAAGGCCCCCCAATTCCCGGACTTTATCCTGCAAAGTTTCCCCATCACAATAAATGCGCTGGGAGCTTAAATGAATATTTTTCACAAACTCTGCCATCCAACCCGAAAATTCCTTCATCAAATCAAGGGTCGGAAAAAAGGCAAGGACGTGAATCGGTCCTTTGCAATGTTCATCAAAAATTTCGATTTCCGATCCCGGTATAAGCGTCGTATTTTCAAATCTTAAACCGCCTTCCGAAAGAGCACCCATGCTCCCTTCTTCAATCAATTGTTCGATTTCTTTTATGACTTCAGGCGAATGGCAATCAATCACTCCGATGATATCAAGCCCTTTTTGGCTTGAGGCGGTTTTTAAAATATTTTTCAATGTCAGTTCTTTGCTTCCGGTAATTTTTACTGCCCGTCCACTTTCCGTTCTCCCGATATGAATATGCAAATCGACATAATAATTCTCCAATTTTATCCCGTCCTTCTTAATTGTCTATTTTATCATGCATCTTCAATCAACTGCCATGCAATGAACACTTCATCCGTCCTTATGATTTTTCATTCGCAAATGATTTTTCTGAAAAAATCAAAATATTCTGTCGAAAATAGATTTTTTCCTGAAATTTAAGTAATATCTTATTTTTTTGCCGGAATTGATGTATGATTAATATATAGCGGCTTTTTATTGCGTTGAAGCGTTGAAGCGTCAAAGCATTAAAGTGATAAAGTTTGTAGGGGGATCATTGTAATGACAGTTAAGTTTTACTCCGGGGAAAATATACCTTTAGAGATGCACAAAGTCCGCATCATTCAAAAACTTAATCTACTGCCGGTGGAAGAGCGTCTAAATGCAATGAAAGAAGCCGGATATAATACGTTCCTTTTACAGAACAAAGACGTTTTCCTGGACATGTTGACAGACAGCGGCGTAAACGCGATGAGCGACCGCCAGCAAGCTGCCATGTTAATCGCGGATGATAGTTATGCAGGAAGCGCTTCTTTCACCAGATTGGAAAAAACAATACAAGAGATTTTCGGCAAAAAATATTTCCTTCCTGCGCATCAAGGCCGTGCCTGCGAAAATATTTTAAGTACGGTGTATGTCAAACCTGGTTCTTATGTTCCGATGAACTACCACTTTACGACAACCCAAGCCCATATTACAAAAGAAGGAGGCACAGTGGTTGAAATTTTCACGGATGAAGCATTGAATTTAAATAGCAATTATCCTTTCAAAGGAAACATCGATATCGGAAAATTGCTTAAGCTCATCAATGAAGTGGGCGCTGAAAACATTCCGTTTGTCCGTATGGAAGCTGGTACAAATTTGATCGGCGGACAGCCTTTCTCATTAGCAAACTTGAGGGAAGTCCGCAAAGTTTGTGATCAATACGGAATCAAACTGGTGCTTGACGCAAGTTTGCTTCAAGACAACTTGTACTTTATCAAACAACGAGAACCTTCATGCAAAGATATGACAATCCGCGAAATCACGCGGGAAATTTCCGACTTATGCGACATTATCTACTTCTCTGCGCGCAAACTCGGCTTTGCTCGTGGGGGCGGAATCATTACAGATAGCGAAGAAGATATGCGCGCAATGCGGGAGTATGTAACTTTATACGAAGGATTCTTGACTTATGGCGGAATGAGTGTACGCGAAATTGAAGCCATTGCCGTCGGTTTGGAAGAAACAATGGACGAAGAAATGATCAGCCAGGGACCTCTTTTCATTGAATATATGACAAATGAATTCATCAAAAAAGGTGTCCCTGTCGTGACGCCGCCTGGAGGATTGGGATGCCACATCAACGCGATGGAATTCTTGCCTCATGTTCCGCAAAACGAGTATCCGGCCGGCGCATTGGCGGCAGCCATTTATATTGCAAGCGGAGTGCGCGGCATGGAACGGGGTACGATGTCAGAAGCGCGGGATGAAAATGGTGTAGAAAAACTCGCCAATATGGAGCTGGTTCGCCTTGCAGTTCCTAGACGGGTATTTACGTTATCCCAAATCAAATATGCAGTCGACCGGATTGCATGGCTATATGAAAATCGTGACATCATCGGTGGATTAAAATACGTCGATGAGCCTAAAGTATTGCGTTTCTTCGTCGGAAAATTGGATGCATTATCCGATTGGCCTGAACGGCTTGTGGAAAAATTCAGAGCAGATTTCGGCGATAGTCTATAATAACAAAAAAGGATATTTCAAAGGGACTCCCTTTGAAATGTCCTTTTGTTTTGCTATGCTTCCTTCTTTTCCTGCGTTTTCCGCTTTCGTCCTGAAGGCTTCTTTTTTACTTTCTTCAAAGACGCTTCGAGGGCGCTCATTAAATCCGTCATATCCGGCGGAATCGCCGGTTCTTTCTCCTTGGCGGTTACCGTTTCCCCCGCTTTCTTCTTCTCGATTAATTCAAGAAGGGCAGTCCGATAGTCATCATGGTATTTTTCAGGATCGAATTTGACCGTCAATTGGTCGATTAACATCAGAGCCGTTTCCAACTCTTTTTGCACCACTTTTTCTTTGCTTGGAATATTCGGTACATCCTTCGCGCTTCTGACTTCGTCGGGATAATATATCGTTTCCATTAACAACGTGTCTTCATAAACCCGGACAACCGCGAGCTGCTCCTTTGAACGAATCGTGATTTTCGCCACACCGATTTTTCCCGATTCCTTCAACGCTTGCCTGAGCAATGCATAAGCTTTCATTCCACCAGTATCCGGAGATAAAAAATAACTTCGCTGAAAATAGATCGGATCGATTTCTTCAAGCTTTACAAATTCCAGAATTTCAACCGCTTTTTCTTCATTTTCTTTTTTTATTGTTTCCAAATCTTCCTCATCCAATATCACGAATTTGTTCTTGGCATATTCATAGGCTTTGACGATTTCCTCATTTTTCACTTCCCGGTCGCAAACAGGGCATATCTTTTTATAGTTAATGGGCGTATTGCACTCTTTATGAAGCTGCCTCAATTTCACATCTTTATCTTCTGTAGCGGCATGCAATTTGACCGGGATGTTGACCAGGCCGAAACTGATGCTGCCTTTCCAGATCGTATGCATACTATCACCTGCCTTTTTCTTATTATGCTTAGATGAACCATAACTATGTATAACCTTGTCACTCCGTCTAACAATAATGAACAAGGAGGTTTTTGCCATGAAGCCAATGCTTCTTACATCCGCGGATGAATGGCCGACCGGGGATGAGTGGATTTACGAAGCAAAATATGACGGCTTTCGGGCAATCTTGGAATGGGAAGATGCAGTTCCTGCCATCATCAGCAGAAATCAACGCGACTTATCCCCATTGTTCCCCGAACTGATTGATTTTTGCAAACAGGCATTTCCAAATGTAAAACCTTTTCTTCCGTTAGCCTTTGATGGGGAAATCGTCTACTTGGAAAATAATTACCGAAGCAATTTTTCCATAGTCCAATCCCGGGGAAAAATGAAAACAAAACAAAGCATCCAACAAGCAAGCAAACGGTTCCCATGCCAATTTATCGTTTTTGATCTGCTTAAAATGAATGGAAACGAGATGAATACGCTCCCCCTCGAAGAACGAAAAAAACGGTTGCTTGAACTTTTTCAAAAAGCAGATCTTCCGATGAAAATCCAATTTTTCCATCGGGGACAAATTCAATGTATTGAAAGTTGCGAAGATGGCGACGCTCTTTGGAAAATCATCAAAGAGCACAACGGAGAAGGAATGGTCGCCAAACGGAAAGCAAGCCCATGGATGAGCGGACAAAGAACAACCGACTGGATCAAAATAAAAAATTGGAGATATGTTTCCACTATCGTCCTTTCTTTCAACAAAGCAAACGGCTACTTTACCGGAGCGGTTTATAAAGATGGCCAATTGGTGGAGGTCACCGCTTTTAAACACGGTCTGACCGATGAAGCATTTCAAACATTGGCTTCTTTTTTCCAAACAAAAGGAGAAAAAACTTCCAACTCCATCTGGACATTGCCTCCATCCATTTGCGCCGATGTTGCCTGCATCGATTTCGATGGAAAAAAATTAAGGGAACCGAGATTCCATTCCTTCCGTTTTGACTTATCACCGGAGGAATGCAATTGGACAACCCTTCAAAAGCAACTTCATCCGTTGCCCGAGAAGGTTCAAATCACCCATCCCGACAAGCCGGTCTGGCCAAAATTGAATTTGTCGAAAGAGCATTATCTGCTTTATTTGGAACAAGTTGCCCCTTATTTGCTTCCTTTTCTGCAGAAACGGGCACTGACCGCCATCCGTTATCCCCATGGCGTTAGCGGCGAACATTTTTATCAGAAAAATGTTCCGGACTATGCTCCGGAATTTGTACAAACAAAACGGATAGAAGATATTGATTATATCGTTTGCAATGACCTGCCCACATTATTCTGGCTTGGCAATCAGCTTGCCCTGGAATTCCATATCCCCTTTCAAACTGTTGACACTGATTGCCCCA
Organism: Ureibacillus terrenus; assembly: GCF_006569205.1. Classification (GTDB taxonomy): domain Bacteria; phylum Bacillota; class Bacilli; order Bacillales_A; family Planococcaceae; genus Ureibacillus; species Ureibacillus terrenus. Next base: position 16,477 of record NZ_VIGD01000019.1, on the reverse strand, counting down.
CGGAAATCGTCTTTGACCTGGATCCCCCATCGGTCAACGAATTTCCGCTTGCTGTTGAAGCCGCTTTAAAAATGAAAGCCATCTTTGACCGGTTTGAATTGCAAGCCTTTGTCAAAACATCCGGAGGAAAAGGATTGCAGGTGTATATACCGCTTCAAAAAAATGCATTTACCTATGATGAAACACGGATTTTCACCGAATTCATCTGCAAATTTTTGGTCAATGAAAATCCTCAACTCTTTACTTTGGAAAGATTGAAAAAGAACAGGGGAAAAAAGTTGTATCTGGATTATATACAACATGCCGGGGGGAAAACCATTATCGCCCCATACTCGTCAAGGGGAAATGAATACGGCTGTGTTGCTGCTCCACTTTATTGGGAAGAAGTAGGGGAAAAGTTGCATCCCCACAACTTTACCATTCCAGTCATCATGGAAAGATTAAAAACATGGGGAGACCCATTCAGCAATTTTTTTGAAGCAGGGGAAAAACAACCATTGAAAACAGTCCTTGCCGAGTTGAAAAATTTATTGAAAAATCAATAGCCTCCATCTTTGGAAGATGGAGGCTAAATTTAATGATGATGGTGGTGGTGATGAATCCCATTGTTTTTGCACAGCACGGAATCATCGTGGACATGATTTTCATCTTCTATTTGCACCGTCATATGGGCAATACCTAAATGCAGCAATTCATGTTCGATGTTCTTTAATATATTCTGTATTTCTGTCAAAGACAAATCGTTTTTCACTACCGCATGGCATGACAGGGCATTTTGTCCGCTGGTGATGCACCATACATGCAAATCATGGATTCCAATGATCCCCGGGGTATTATTGAACAATGTAATAATTTCATCGATATCGACATTGCTTGGAGTGCCTTCCATCAATACATGGACGGCATCCTTCGTCACCCTGTAGCCGCTTGTTATGATGATGAACGCAACAATGATACTTGCCAGCGGGTCCATCCATCTCCAGTCGAGAAGAAGGATGAAGAGTGCCGCCACAATTGCCGCCACCGACCCTAGCATATCTCCCACTACATGAAGGAAGGCTGCCCGCATGTTCAAATTATCATGCGTATCGCCACCGCGCATTAAAATCCAAGCAACAAGAACATTCACCGCCAACCCGACCATTGCAATTCCCAACATGCCATAAGATGAGATTTCCGGGGGATAGAAGAAACGCTGGATGGCTTCAATAAAAATAAAAATGGATATGACGATTAACGTGGCGCCGTTGAAAACGGCGGCTAATATTTCAAAACGCCGGTATCCGTAAGTCCGGCTATAATCAGCAACCTTCTCCCCAAATTTGAAAGCCAGCACTCCGACACCTAATGAAACAGCATCGCTCAGCATATGGCCGGCATCGGAAAGAAGCGCGAGACTGTTTGTGAGAATGCCGCCAATTGCTTCAATCAGCATGTAAACGGCTATGATGAAAAACGCAATCGTCAATGTTCTTTTATTGGCACCATGGGTATGGTCATGGTGTGCATGATGATGTCCATGTCCCATCATCATACCTCCTTTATATTAGTATATGCTCATAAACTTCAATGTTTCGAATGCTCAATCGTTTGGTACAGCATATGTACAATGTGGTCATCATCGATAGAATAATACATTGTCGTTCCTTCCCTGCGATATTTGACAAGTCTCAAGTTCTTTAAAAAACGCAATTGATGGGATACATTCGGCTGGCTAAGATTTAATGTTTTCGCAATTTCATTCACTGAACATTCTTTTTGAGAAATTAAATATAATATCCGGATCCGCGTTGGATCGCTCAACGCTTTAAACGTCTGGGATACTAAAAATAACGTCTCCTCATCTAAATCCATTGTTTCTTCATCGCCATTGTTAAAGCCCTTATTTTCTTCCAACTTATTCACCACCAATTCTTATATAAACATTTATTCATATACAAATATTATATGTGATAATGCGGCGATCTGGTAGTACTTTAAAAAAAAATTCGAAATTTGAATATATGCCAAATAAAAGAATCCGCCCGGTTTTGCGCGGAATCTTTCCACAATATTCCTTATGTACAACGGAAAATTTCAGCCCGAGCCGGTCAGCCACTGACGTGATGAATCTTTCTCTAGACTCGGGCGATGCACGGATACTATCTTTTCACCACATTAAAGTTGTCTTGTATGAGCAGCCAATTTTGAGGAAATGCAAATCCCAGCTTCCAATAGCTGATGCCTCTCAAATTTAGTCTTTTCATTAAATCAAACTTTGCCTGAATGGATCTTGCATCTTCAAACCATACTTCATGATTATTCCCTTCATCGTCAACATAATAGAAAAATGGCGCCTGGGCTCTCGGGTCGTATTGAATTTCCGCATTATGTTCACGGGCAATGGCAATCGCTTGTTGAGGACTGATGGCTCTGGCATATTTTCCGCCTTCCACATAAGGCAGAGTCCAATCATAGCCATATAAATTCTGGCCCATCATAATCTTTTCAGCCGGCATTTCCGTCAAAGCATAATTTAATACTTTTTCTACTTCGGTAATGGGCGATACCGGCATTGGCGGTCCTCCCGAATACCCCCATTCGTAGGTCATCAACACAACAAAATCCACTATTTCCCCATGGGCGCGATAATCGTGGGCTTCATACCATTGTCCTGCCTGCTCCCGGGACAGTTTTGGAGCCAAAGCGCTTGATATCAAAAATCCTTTGCCATGCAAACGCTCCGCAGCTTTCCTTAAAAAATTGTTATAGGCTTCTTTTTGGTCCGGAGGCAAAAATTCAAAGTCAAAATGAATATCCGATACACTTCCAATCCGTTTTGCTTCTTCAATGATGTTGTCCAGCAAAACGTCTTGCACTGCTGCGCTTTGCAATATGTCTCTCCCCAGTTCTGCACTGAATTGGCCGTTCTCCAAATTTGTCACAACAAGCATCAAAGAGGCCCTGCTGTTTTCGGCCACTTCCGGAATTCCTTGTATCGGCATAGGAACCAGGCTGCCGTCTCTCCTTGCTTGATAACTGAATGTCGCCAGGTATGTGAGATACGGCCCCGCCTCGCGGGCACTATTTAATAATGTTTCGCTAACCGAGTTTCCTGACGGTTCAATATAGATATTGACTTCCGCCCTCGTTTTTTGGCGCGGTGGAATATATAATCGGATTCCAGGCATCAATGGCAGATTGGGATTAATGCCGTTGATCTGTGCAAGCGTAACATAATTTAATCCATATCGCTGCGCAATGGCAAAAAGGGTGTCTCCCGGTTGTACCCAATAAAAACTTCCGACAATCGGAATGACAATGGCTTGCCCTACAACCAATTCATTCGGCGTTTCAATCTGATTGGTTTGGATTATGGTTTGCGGATTTACATTATAGCTTTGCGCGATTCCCCAAAGGGTTTCTCCCGGCCGCACAACATGAATTTGAATAACACATCCTCCTTTTCGCGCTTATGCCAATCAATAGATTGTATGATGATGTTTTAAAGAAAATAACAGTTCAATGGCCTGTGGCAAAAAAACAGGCCACCCGGAAAGACCGCTCTCCGGATAGCCTTCATCCCTTTATGAATCTATCATCCTTTTGGAACAACTAAACGAGTTAATATAATAAATTATGTTCATATAAATAATCGTAAGAAATATCAACAAATAAATATTCGTTGTCATCCAATGCCATCGAAAATGTCCGGGTTAATTCTCCGGTTTTAATATCGCTATAGATATTTGACAATTCGCCTTTTGTATCTTCTTTTAATTTAATAATATTCATCAAGAAATACGGACGCCAGCTCCAGTTTTTCCCAAGAGCTTCTTTTTCCACTTCCCATTCGCCATTTTTTCGTACAATATTCGGCGAAATTTGAAAACCTTCTTCATCGCAAATGTAAAATCGAAAAGCATAAGGCGTCAATTTATTTGCCAGTGCCAAAAGCGATTCCTCATCATTGCTTTGGATTCTTGATTGTTCAACAATCGTCGCAATGGTTCTTTTCAATTTCTTCATTTCTTCATATTTTAACTCCAGTTGCTTTCTTTCAGTCGCAATAAACTGCTTGCAATCATTGCTGAACCGCTCTTTTAATGCGTCTGTCGGATTTAGTTGTGCAGAAGGTTTCTGTAAATATTCGCCTTTGAAATAACGCGCTCCATGCTTCCAGGCATGATGCAATTGGTAATCCGTTTTAATATCTTTAAACATTAAAGTGGCGCCCATTTTAATCGCCAAATTTTGAATGGTTGTAAACACATGGCTTTGCGAACCCCATGCATCATAATTTAGCTGGGCGATATTAATCATTAATACGGTCGGTTCCAGCATGAAAATTTGGTCCAAATTGCTGTCTTTTCCGATATCATCCAAAGCGATTTTGACTCCATAAGTTTTCATATATCGAATCGGATGATGCAGCTCTTCGGCATCCCCCTGATATTTATGGGCTGGAATCACTAAATAGATTTTTGGCAACAGGGACTCATCAATGGTTTGTTTGATTGTTTGAAAATACAATTCACCCACATCAGTCATAAACAAATTCGGGTTGCATGGCAAATAGAGATAGTATTCGTTCAATTTATTTTTTGCTTCTTTCAATGCCATTTTAATTAATTGCACTTCTGTTTCTTTTCTTAACTCTTCCGGCACTGATGAATCGTATGTAAAATTGACGATATCGATCGTATTTCCATTAATTTCAAGTTTACCGGAAACCTGAAAGGCGACAATTGACTGGGAATCCGCGCTAAAAATCGGTTCATAATACACTTCTATTTCATTTAATCTATCTAAAATATCCAATGCTTCCATAAGAAACCCCCACACAATACGATAATGTTTCATGCCAAAACAATACTCAGCTAATTGTATTATACATTAAAAAAGTAAGTATCAAAAAGAAACACATCCTGAACATTTTGGGTGGCCAGACAGGATGAAGATTGAAATGACAGGATCCAACGGAATGCCCCTTTTCTCACGGGTTCAAAAGGTTTAGTGCGGCAAATACGGCGAATCTTTCATACATCTAAAAAACACGCATTCCAATATAAAATACAATTTTGTTTGGCGAATTATTCTTTATTATAAAATAATTTTTTAATAAAACATAGTAATTTTATAAAATTTATTGTAAAACAAAGATTTTGTGATAAAACCTCCATTTTCTAATGATGGTTCAAAATAAATATTGATTTGATATTTATTTTGCGCAAGTTCAAAAGCAAAATCGAATCAATGAAGGTGCAAAAACAAAAGCAGCCGCTAAGAATGTCAGATTTAAGCAATGAAACTGCATGTTGGAAACACGAAAAAGGGTTCTTTCCAAAGATTTGGAAAGAACCCTCTTAGATTGAAACCCCGGATATTACATCATGCCGCCCATATCTGGCATTCCGGAATTTTGGGCTGGTGGTTCAGGAATGTCAGCTACCACCGCTTCAGTTGTCAAGAACAATGCAGCGACAGATGCGGCATTTTGAAGAGCAGAACGAGTTACTTTTGCAGGGTCAACGATACCTGCTTCAATCATGTTCACCCATTCGCCAGTGGCAGCATTGAAACCAATGCCTACTTCTTCACGTTTTAAGCGATCAACAATGATTGAACCTTCCAATCCGGCATTTTCTGCGATTTGACGAACTGGTTCTTCAAGGGCACGAAGCACAATTTTCACACCAGTTGCTACATCGCCTTCTGTTTCATCCAATACTTTTTCAACAGCTTTATAAACGTTTACTAACGCAGTACCACCGCCGGCAACTATACCTTCTTCAACCGCTGCACGAGTAGCGTTCAATGCGTCTTCGATGCGAAGTTTGCGTTCTTTTAATTCTGTTTCAGTAGCAGCACCAACTTTGATTACTGCCACGCCGCCAGCAAGTTTAGCTAAGCGCTCTTGTAATTTTTCTTTATCGAATTCGGAAGTTGTTTCTTCGATTTGTGCACGGATTTGATTTACGCGTGATTCGATTGCAGCTTGATCGCCTGCACCTTCTACGATTGTTGTGTTTTCTTTGCTTACAACAACTTTGCCAGCGCGGCCTAATTGAGATATGTCTGCAGTTTTTAATTCTAGACCAAGGTCTGAAGTGATTACTTGTCCACCTGTCAAGATTGCGATATCTTCAAGCATTGCTTTGCGGCGGTCACCGAAGCCAGGAGCTTTTACTGCCACTACTTGGAATGTACCGCGCAATTTGTTCAATACTAATGTCGCAAGTGCTTCACCTTCAATATCTTCAGCAATGATTAACAATGGTTTGCTTTGTTGTACCACTTGCTCCAATAATGGAAGGATGTCTTGGATGTTGGAAATTTTCTTATCCGTAATCAAGATGTATGGGTTTTCTAATACAGCTTCCATTTTGTCTGTATCAGTTACCATGTAGTGAGATACGTAACCGCGATCAAATTGCATACCTTCCACTACATCTAATTCTGTAGCGAAACCTTTAGATTCTTCAATTGTGATAACACCGTTAGTACCAACGCGGTCCATTGCTTCAGAAATGAATTTACCTACTTCTTCGTCAGCTGCAGAAATGGAAGCAACTTGGGCGATTTCTTCTTTATTTTGAACTGGACGGGAAATGTTTTTCAATTCTTCGACTGCTGCAGCAACAGCTTTTTCAATACCTTTGCGGATGCCTACAGGGTTTGCGCCGCTAGTCACGTTTTTCAAGCCTTCACGAATCATCGCTTGAGCCAACACTGTTGCAGTAGTTGTACCGTCCCCGGCAACTTCGTTTGTTTTGGAAGCAACTTCTGCAACTAATTTTGCACCCATGTTTTCATATGGGTTTTCAAGTTCGATTTCTTTGGCGATTGTTACACCGTCATTTGTGATTAGAGGTGAACCGAATTTCTTTTCAAGTACAACGTTGCGTCCTTTTGGACCCAATGTCACTTTCACAGCGTTTGCTAATTTATCTACACCTTTCAGCATTAACGCGCGAGCTTCTTCTGCAAACTTGATATCTTTTGCCATTTTGCCTACCTCCGTATTTTTTCTTTCGGTAATCGAAACTGGTATTTAGACGCCTTAAAATTCATAAAATTGAACAGGCGTAAATGGAATTTTCGTTCTATTTATTATAAAACTGCCAAGATGTCACTTTCTCTTAAAATCAAATATTCTTTACCTTCATATTTCACTTCAGTTCCAGCGTATTTAGAGAAGATGATAGTGTCTCCGACTTTTACTTCGGGTTCAACGCGAGTTCCATTGTCTAATACTCGGCCAGAGCCTACAGCCACAACTTTACCTTCTTGTGGTTTTTCTTTTGCGGAATCAGGAAGTACAAGTCCAGATGCAGTTTTTTCTTCGACTTCGATTAATTCGATAACGACACGATCTCCTAATGGTTTTAGCAAGTGAAACAACCTCCTAATAATCGTATTTTAACTTCCCTTATTAGCACTCGTCCGTCCTGAGTGCTAACACATTTATAATAATAATGAATCATTCCTGCTTTTGCAAGGGAGAAGTATTAAAAATTTCTTTTCTAACAAGATTCCTCTACAATAGAATATGGTTGGCAATGTCATTAGCATATGCTATTTAATGCCTACATTTACATTTTAAACATTTTTTTAGAAAGAGGGAATTATACGATTGGTTAGTCCAAAAAAAGTTCATACCCAAAAAACAGCTTTTTATGTATTAATGACGTATATTTGTTTTCAGCTTTCTTCTTTTTTGCTATGGATACCTCCTTTAAAGAAATTCCTTTTAGGTTTTATAGAACAGCAGGGAAAAGAGGCGGACATTGCGCTCGTCGCCTGGTGGTCTTCCATATCGGCAGGGATTGCCCTGATCATAGCTTTTATTCTAATTTCCAGAAATAAAAATTTTTGGAATTGTTTAAAGGGGGACAAAATGCCCGTTTTGCCGGCGATCGGTTGGGGGCTGGCAGGATTTTTTATGATTTATCTTGGCCAGATCATCGGTGTTCAAATTGAATCATCTCTAGGCATAAAACCAGGATCAGAAAATACAGAAGCGATCATCAACGTTACGAAAACAGCACCGATTATGATTTTGGCATCTGTCATCTTTGGTCCGATTTTAGAAGAGCTTGTATTCCGCCGGGTCATTTTCGGTTCCATCATGGAAGCCCAGAATAACTTTTGGGTGGCTGCCTTTGTGAGCTCCATCTTCTTTGCCATCATCCATTTGGATTTCAGCCATATCATTCTTTATACAATTACCGGTTTTATATTCGCTTTTTTGTACAATAAAACAAAGCGTCTCATTACGCCAATCATCAGCCATATGCTGTTAAACGGCTTTGTTACGTACATGCAGTTAAATCTTGATAATATCCAGCAATTTTTTAATCAGTGACATGCATCAGACGATTGTTTCTGGCAACCCCGATTTCAGCAAAACAAAAAACCTATTTTCAATGAATGGACTTTCATTGAAAATAGGCTTTAATTTTGCTGATTGATTTGTTCCATTTGACGGCGTTGTTCCGCCAGGGCAGCCTCCACTTGATGATTTACTGCCGCTTCCCTTTCCTCTTTCATCCGCTGTTCTTCCGCTTTTTCATATTTCTTATATCCAATTTTTGCAATAGCAATGCTGATTTCATATAAAACGAACAGAGGAATGGACATCAAAATATACGAAACCAAGTCGGGAGGCGAAATCAATACCGCAATGACAAACAACGCAAAATAAGAATACTTTCGAAATTTCACCATCCAAACAGGATTCAGTATGCCGAGCCGTGATAAAAAGAGGGTAATCACCGGAAGTTGGAACAACAAGCCAAAAGGTATCACCAATTTGAATAAAAAGCCGAAGTATTCGTTAATGCCGATCGTCTGCTGAATGCCCAATCGTTCAGACAAGCCCATCATAAAATTCATGACGTTCGGAAAAAGGATAAAGTAGCCAAACAATACTCCAGCCAAAAACAGGATAAAAGCGTAAGGAATATATTTTAATGTAGCCTTCCTTTCAGCTTCATACAGCCCCGGAGCTATAAACGCCCAAAGCTGATATAAAATCACAGGCGATGTTAAAATTAACGCGACAAAAAATGCGACTTCCAAATAAACGGTTAGCGGATCGGTCACTTTAAATGCGTTTAATGTGAGCCCCTGAGATTCTTCACTGTTCATTTGCCCATGATCCGGCTGAAAATATTTAATAAATGGCTCCGCATCATACTGGATGTATTTGATGATCGGCTCAGCAAAATAAAATCCGGCAAATAATGCAATCGCAAAAAAAACAGCACAAACGATCAAGCGCTTTCTTAATTCTTCTATATGCTCGATTACAGGAAGTTCTTTTGGATCCTTTTGCATTTACTAGACATCCTTAAAATTACTTATTATTTTCTTGTTCTTTCGCTTCAACCGTTTCAGTGGAATTTTTTTGCTGATCTATTTGAAGGGTAGTTTGTTCAATCACATTTTTTTTAGAATCCGTAATATCGCTATCATCAATCAAACCTTGCGTGCCTTTTTTGAACTCGCGCAAAGTCGTTCCCATAGCCCGTCCAAATTCAGGCAACTTTTTCGGCCCAAAAATGATTAACGCAACAACCCCAATTATAATAAGAGCTGACGGTGAAATCGCACTTAAATGGACAACCATGATGCCACCTCCTCAGTCATATGTAATTATTTTACCCCAATTCGACATATTTTTCATTACATATCAAATGGTTGTTTGTGAAAACTTTTTATCAATCACTATTACGAATCAAATAGATTAGAGCTTCCAATTCTACCGCCAAATCAATATTCATTACTTTCATCGATTCCGGAACATTTAAACGGACCGGCGTAAAATTCAAAATTCCCTTCGCGTTGATGGCTGCCAACCGGTCGGCAATCATTTGGGCCGAACGCGAAGATACCGTCAAAATAGCCAGTTCTGCATTGTATTTTTGATACATTTCCTCGAGCCGATCGGGATGATATACCGGAATCCCGTTTATTTCATGCCCTTCCATCGGAGCCTTTGTATCGAAAGCAACAACTATTCTTGTATTATGATTTTTCTGGAAATTATATTTTAAAAGAGCGCTTCCTAAATTCCCCACACCAATAAGGGCAACATTCGCCCCCTCGTCCTGATCGAGGATCTGTCTGAAAAATTCCAATAAGTAAGCAACATCGTATCCATAACCTTTTTTCCCTAAAGCGCCGAAATAGGAAAAATCCCGTCGGATCGTGGCTGAGTCAATCTTCATTGCCTCGCTTAATTCCTGGGATGAAACCCTCTGTTTTCCGGCATTTGCGAAATTTTGCAGAAATCGATAATAAAGAGGAAGTCTTTTTGTCGTTGCTTGTGGAATTTTTATATCTTTTTTCACGATAATCCCCCTGCTTCAAATCGAAATTGATTTTATATTACTAAACATAACAAAATAAGTAAAGCGTCCACATTGCCTGAATTCCTTCTATCGATTACACTTAAATAATGAATTGAGGTGTAAACATGATCATACTTCAAGTAAATCAAGTATCAAAATCCTACTTAGCTGATGAAATTTTAAGCGATGTCAAATTGGAAATTCAACATCGGGACCGTGTTGCACTGGTCGGCCGCAACGGCGCCGGGAAAACCACTTTGCTAAAAATCATCGCCGGCCAAATTCCGTACGATTCCGGGGAAATCATCATTCCTAAAGATATAACAATTGGCTATTTAGAGCAACATACAGGCCTTGATTCGCAAAGGACAATTTGGGAAGAAATGATGACGGTATTCGAACCGTTAAAAAAGTTGGAAAAGAGGCTCCGGGAATTAGAACAGCAAATGGCCGATCCTTCAGTCTATGAAAACCCTGAGAATTACGATCGGATCATGAAAGAATATGATCAACTGCAGCATACATTTAAAGAAGCCGGCGGTTATCAATATGAGGCGGATATCCGCTCCGTTCTGCATGGTATGAAATTCTACCCTGACATGTACGGACAAACCGTTTCATCCTTATCGGGAGGGCAACGCACACGGCTGGCCCTTGCCAAATTGCTACTAAGCAAACCGGATTTATTAATTTTAGACGAGCCTACCAACCATTTAGATATCGAAACTCTAAGCTGGCTTGAAAATTATTTAAAATCTTATGATGGCGCCATTCTAATGGTTTCCCACGACCGTTATTTTTTGGATCAGATTGTTCATATCGTATATGAGGTATCGAGAGGCCGTGTAACCAGATATATAGGAAATTATAGCGATTATTTGGAACAAAAAGCAAAACAGTACGAACGCGATTTAAAAATGTATGAACAGCAGCAAGATGAAAAAGCGAGACTGGAAGCCTTTATTCAAAAAAACATTGCCCGCGCTTCCACTGCCAGACTTGCAAAAAGCAGGAGAAAAATGCTGGAACGCATCCAATGGATGGAAGCTCCTGACGGTGATGAAAAATCCGCAAAATTCGGGTTTGAAATCGAACGACAAAGCGGAAACGACGTGCTGTCAATCGATAATTTATCCATTGGGTATGATCATGAACATATTATTTCACGAAATATCAACTTGCGCATTTTCCGGCAAGATCGGGTTGCCATTGTCGGCCCAAACGGTATCGGAAAATCCACTTTGCTAAAAACCATCGTTAAAGATTTGCCGGTTTTATCCGGCAGCATCCGTTACGGAACAAACGTCAAAATCGGTTATTATGATCAAGATCAAACGAAACTTCACAGCAACAAGACGGTTTTGAATGAACTATGGGACGAATGGCCGCTTATGAACGAAAAAGATATCCGTTCCATATTAGGTCAATTTTTATTTAGCGGCGACGATGTCCTAAAACCTGTACATTCCCTGTCCGGAGGAGAAAAAGCGCGTCTAGCCCTTGCCAAGCTAATGCTGGAAAAAGCGAATTTCCTTGTCCTGGACGAACCGACGAACCATCTCGATTTGGACAGCAAGGAAGTATTGGAAAACGCGTTGATGGACTACCCCGGAACGATTTTATTTGTTTCCCATGACCGTTATTTTATCAATAAAATCGCCACAAAAGTGATTGAATTATCTCCAACAGGCTCGATGGAATATTTGGGGGACTATGACTATTATGTCGAGAAAAAGCAAGAATTGATGGAATTGGCCGAAATGAGCGTGGCGAAAAAAGAAGCAACGCAAGAAACCAAGCCCGAACGTTCATCGTCAGCCAATAAAGAATTCAAAAAAAGAGAAAGACAAATCCGAAGAAAATTGGAAGAGATTGAAAATAATCTTGCTAATTGTGAAGAGGAAATTAAAAACATCGAGCTCAAGCTATGCGAACCGGAAATTTTCAGTGATTATGAAAAAGCATTGGAGCTGCAAAACCAACTGGATTCGTTTAAACAAGCCTACAGCGAACTCGAACTGGAATGGCTGGAACTGCAAGAAGAGTTGGAAAATCTTCAATCCTGATTTGCTGCCTGAAAAATTGTTCAGGCGGCTTTTTCTTTGTTTCTCAAATTCTTACCGACATGTTGTATTGCCCATATATCTTGGTCAATAGACAAATTTCGATAATAATTTCCCACAATTTTATTCACAATCAAAACTCAGTAATATCAACATATCAACAACATTTTCCACAGTATCCACATTACAATTTTTTATTATCCACATTTGATTCTGAAAAAATACACACAATATATTGATTTCCCACAATTTTATCACAGGTTATGCACAAGTTATCCACAGATTGTGCATAAGTACGAATGTTCGTCTTGACAAATGAAGAAAGATATTAACATACTTGTGGATAACTTTTCAGAAAAATAAAAAATATTTTAATTCTGTGTATAACTTCAATAAAAAAAGATATGACAAAATATGTCATATCCGAAAACCTTTTATATTATGATTGACGAAGATTGTCGTTTTCGCCAATCCAGCTCTTTAATTCCTTTCCAGGCAAACCGTTCATCGATAAATCGCTTCTGACACCCGCTTCATACATGTAAGCCGCACAGGCTGCAATCATCGCCGCATTATCGGTGCATAAATTCAATGGAGGAGCCGTAAAAGGAATTCCTTCTTGCTCAAGGGCTTTCCGGAGACTTTCCCGCAATCCCCGATTTGCAGAAACACCTCCGGCCACGATCACTTGTTTTACACCGAAATCCTTTGCAGCTCTTACGGTTTTCGTTGTTAATACTTCCACTACACTGTCCTGAAAGCCTTTGGCAATTTCTTCAGGGACAATTTTTTCCCCTCTCTGCTCCAAATTATGTTTATAGTTAATGACAGCGGATTTTAGCCCGCTAAAACTAAAGTCATACGAATCCTCCAGCCACGCCCTCGGAAATTCTACTCCCCTTTTAGCTTCATGAGCCATCCGGTCAATATGCGGACCGCCCGGATAAGGCAAATTCAGGACGCGGGCCACTTTATCGTATGCTTCACCCGCTGCATCATCGCGGGTTTCCCCGATCACTTCGAAAGAACCGTGTTCCTTCATATACACCAATTCCGTATGTCCTCCGGAGACAACAAGCGCAAGAAGCGGAAATTGCATCTCTTCCACGAGAGCCGTTGCATAAATATGGCCGGCAATATGATGTACTCCGATAATGGGCAACCCATGGGCAAAAGCGAATGCCTTTGCAGCATTAATGCCAATCAATAATGCTCCGACAAGCCCCGGCCCTTCCGTTACTGCAACTGCATCCAAATCTGATGGAACGATGTTTGCCTTTGCCAACGCCTCTTCTATAACAATGGTAATTTGCTCGACATGATGGCGGGACGCAATCTCCGGTACGACCCCTCCAAATCTTTTTTGACTTTCAATTTGTGAAGCGACGACGTTGGAAAGAATTTCATTTCCATTTCTTACGACACTTGCTGCAGTTTCATCACAACTCGTTTCTATCGCTAAAATTAAGTTTTCCATTATAGTTTCACCCACATTACTAAAGCATCTTCATGATTATCTGCATAATACCCCTTCCGGATTCCGCCTTCCTGGAATCCGAGTTTTCGGTATAAATTTTGTGCAACCTCATTGGATACCCGTACTTCCAAACTCATCATATCCGCATTATGTTCCTTCGCCGCCCGCATCGCTTCCCTCATCAGCCCTTCCCCGATTCCTTGGCCTCTGGCTTTCTCTGTTACGGCCACATTCGTGATTTGGGCGGAATCAATGACAATCCACATACCACAATAGCCAACAATATTTCCATCATCGTCTTCTGCTACGATGTAATATGCATAAGGATTCACACGCATTTCATAATGGAACGAATCCAGGGACCAAGGAGTGGGAAAGGATTCGACTTCGATAGCATGTACTGCCTCCACATCTTGTGCAGTCATTTTCCTATATCGTACCATCATGATTGCTCCTTTTGATGTTGCTCTAGCCATTTTGCTTCCGCTTCAGCCAAACGGTAATATTTTGGAACAAAGGAATGGATCGTTTCCAACGATGGCAGAGGTTCTTTTTCAGCCAACTCAATTAGTTTAGAAGCTCTTGGCAAATTGAGAGAAGAAGGCGCAAATTTGGCTTGTTCGCCTAAAACTGTCTGAATATCTTCCTTAAATTTTTGAACATCCATGCCCACAAACAGAATCTGATCGTTATATTCTTTTAACTGCTGCAGCAATTCTTCCAAAGAACCGTGATGTTCCGGAATAACTGTTTCTAAATTCATTCCTCGGTACGCTGCTGCATAAACATTTTTTCTTCTTGCATCGAATAATGCACAAATGATTCCTTTGTATAATTCCGCATTGCTTGCGAGCACTTTTAAACTGGATACACCGGCTAAAGGCTTTCTTAATGTCCATGCCAAAGTTTTTGCGATTGTCACGCCAATTCGCAATCCGGTGTAGGAACCTGGTCCTTCCGAAACCGCGATTGCATCAATGTCAACGGGGGTTAAATTGGCTTTACGAAAAACTTCTTCAATTGCCGGCATGCAGGTAACGGAATGTGTCATGTTTGTGTTTTGCACAATTTCTGCCAACACTTGTCCATCCCTGACAATTGAGACGGAAAGTGGTTTATTTGAAGTTTCGATTCCTAACCAAATCATTGAAATAACTCCTCACATAGCCGTTCGTATCGTTTACCGACCGGTTTAAAGATGAATTTCCTTTTATTTTCTCCCATTCTTTGAATTTCAATTTCTAATCTTTCATCAGGCAAGTGATCTTCAATTAAATGCGCCCATTCGACAACCGTAACGGCATCACCGTAAAATATTTCTTCCCATCCTAAATCTTCGTCACTGTTTTCCAATCGATAGACATCAAGATGGTTTAAAGGCAATCTGCCTTCATATTGTTTCATAATCGTAAAAGTAGGGCTATTGACCGTCCTGGAAATGCCGAGTCCTTTGGCCAAAGCCTTGATGAATGTTGTTTTTCCGGCACCTAAATCTCCTTCAAAAGTAATATTATCCCCAGGCTCAAGCAAATTCGCCAAACGAATGGCCAATTGGTTCGTTTCTTCTAATGAATGGACTTCCTTTTCATACATTCCCATCACGTATCCTCTCACCTAACATCAACAATAGTTTATCGAAAAGAGCCTATCATCTTCAATGAAAAGCAAAATAAAAACATCTCTCTATATAGTAACGCATTGCTTTCTTATCTAAAAATAAATTGTTTCAATTTGTTATATAGAGAGATGCTCCGGCAATTTTTATCTATAAAGATAGTGGAGGAGAAAGTGGAGAAGGCTTGCCAATAAAATAAAAACGAGTACCACGGTGTTTCTTTTTAAACGCTTCATTTTTTCACCTCAAAAAGGGGATTTATATTATATTTATTCTGTTTCTTTTTTTGTGCCATGGCATGGTAGGGACTTCCTCTTGGATTCAAACCATTTGAGCAAAAATCCTTGCTTCTCAATGTAAAAAGCCATTACTGCCAAAACAGTAATGGCTTTTTTACAACAATCTACTTCGTTCCCGGCTTTTCGCTTCCTTCTGATTTGAATCACCTTTTCTTTATATTGCAGCTTCCTTATTCTTTCGAACAAACTTTCAATTTTTATCATTTAGGGTTTATTTTTTAAAATAAAACAGCACCACTTTTCAGTGGTGCCTTTGCGAAGCGCGCGTCTATCTCTCGCAGGAGATGCCACCCACTCCCATCGGCGCTGGCTCCGAAGCCCGTTGACCTTCGAATCTCTGCGTCAGCATCGGCGGTCCGGACTCACGTACAAAGTACGCTCCGTTCCGGTCCGCCTCGCTTCCTTGTTCTTCTTGGTCCCCGGGCTTCTCGCCTGCTGCTGATCGGCATTTCCTTTTCTTTTTATTGTCCGTTTCCTTAGCCGCGCCGACCTGACCTGCGGTCTTTGGCAGTTTGGGGCTTTTTTGAAAATAAAAAAGCACCACTTTTTCAGTGGTGCCTTCTTGCGAAGCGACGTCCTACTCTCGCAGGGGGAAGCCCCCAACTACCATCGGCGCTGAAGAGCTTAACTTCCGTGTTCGGTATGGGAACGGGTGTGACCTCTTCGCCATCGTCACTTCACAATAT
>NZ_VIGD01000018.1 GCF_006569205.1 Ureibacillus terrenus | reverse complement strand
CTCAAGATGAGATTTCCCATTGCGTAAGCAAGTAAGATCCCTCAAAGACGATGAGGTAGATAGGTCCGGGGTGGAAGCACGGTGACGTGTGGAGCTGACGGATACTAATCGATCGAGGACTTAACCAAGAAAACACTTTCGATGCCGTTATCCAGTTTTGAGGGAACAACCCTCATATTGTGAAGTGACGATGGCGAAGAGGTCACACCCGTTCCCATACCGAACACGGAAGTTAAGCTCTTCAGCGCCGATGGTAGTTGGGGGCTTCCCCCTGCGAGAGTAGGACGTCGCTTCGCAAGAAAGCACCACTTTTGAAGTGGTGCTTTTTTGTTTTCAAAAATAAGCCCCCAACTGCCAAAGACCGAAGGTCAGGTCGGCGCGGTTAAGGAAGCAGCTATTCAATGGATAAGGGAATCCAGAGCAGCAGCAGGCGAGAAGCCCGGGGACCAAGAAGGTCAAGGAAGCGAGCCGGCCCGGATCGGAGCGTACAGTGTACGTGAGCACCGGACCGGCGAAGCTGACGCGGAGATTCGCCGGTCAACGGGCTTCGGAGCCAGTGCCGATGGTAGTGAGGGGGCTTCCCCCTGCGCGAGATAGACGCGCGCTTCGCAAAGACACCACTTTTTCAGTGGTGTTTTTTTATTGCAATCCATAAAACTCCTTCTGTGCAATTGTACGGTTCCCCTGTATTTGTAAAAAGTTTGAAAATATTTTATTGAATTCTTTATCAAAAGATGTGTTTTTCCGTCATTCGGACTATAATAAAAGTCAGTAGTACAGGGGGTAAAACGATGAGAATCGAACGGCCATTAGTGGAAACATTAAAGAAATTTACGGAGAAACATCCGATATCTTTTCATGTACCGGGCCATAAGAATGGATTAATTTCGGGATTGCCGCAGGATATGCAGGGTGCACTGCCCTTTGATTTAACAGAGCTGACAGGTCTGGATGATTTCCATCATCCTGAAGGAGCAATATACGAAGCGGAGCAATTGTTGGCACAAACATACGGTGCCGATCGCAGTTTTTTTTTAGTTAATGGTTCCACCGTGGGCAATTTGGCAATGATTTATGCCGTTTGTAAACGGAATGAGAAAGTGATTGTACAAAGAAATGCCCATAAATCGATTTTTCATGGACTTCAATTGGTCGGGGCGAAACCGATCTATGTTTCCCCGGAATGGGATGAAAAAACAAGGACGGCCACTCACGTAACATTTACGACTTTAGAAGAGGTATTGCTGATTCATCAAGATGCCAAAGCGGTCATTTTGACTTCTCCGACCTATTATGGAGCGGTGTCCAAAGAATTAAAACTGCAGATCGCTCTCTGTCATGAATTGGGGATCCCGGTTTTGGTGGATGAAGCCCATGGCGCCCACTTTTCGGCAAGCAAACGATTTCCGGAGTCTGCTCTGGATGCAGGAGCGGATCTGGTTGTTCAATCAGCCCATAAAACCTTGCCGGCAATGACCATGGCATCCTTTTTACATATCAAATCAAACCTTGTGGATGCAGAGAGGGTCAACCGATATTTACGGATGCTGCAGTCAAGCAGTCCATCCTATGTATTGCTTGCTTCTTTGGACGATGCAAGACATTATGTGCAAACCTATTTGGAAAGTGACGCAAGCTACTTTTTCGAAAAAAGGGAACGGTGGATTGAAGCGTTGCGTTCCATTCCATCTTTGCAAGTCATCGAAATGGACGATCCGTTAAAAGTGCTTTTAAGAGTACCAGGCCATTCCGGTTTTCAGGTGAAAGAGGCATTGGAAGAGCGCGGCATATATCCGGAATTGGCGGATCTTCATCAAGTTTTGCTCATTTTGCCTTTGTTGAAACAGGGACAAAGTTTTCCTTTTGCAGAAACAAGGATTTTGATCAAAGAAGCGGTTGCCATGTTGAAAAATACAAAGGCGATGGATGGATTTGCGACATCTTATCAAAATAAGAACAAAATCTCCATTCCCGAATATTCCTTCGATGAATTGGAGGATAAGGAAACGGAATGGATTCCTTATGTACGGGCCATTGGCAGGGTTTCGGCAGGTATGGTCATTCCTTATCCACCGGGCATCCCTTTATTTATACCGGGAGAAAAAATTACGGTATCCAAACTGAGCCAATTGGAAGAACTATTGGCGGCAGGAGCAGCTTTCCAAGGGGAGCATCGACTTGAAGAAAAGCTCCTTTATGTGGTAAAGAATTAATCGATGTCTAAAAATCAATGCAATTTATTGGAGGAACAACTTGTGGGATATTTAATCAGTTTTGAAGGAGGAGAAGGAGCAGGGAAAAGCACGATCCTCCAACGCTTAGCGGAATATTTGGTTCAACAGGGGTATGAGGTTGTTTGTACGAGAGAGCCTGGAGGCATTGAGATTGCCGAACAGATTCGAAACATCATTTTAGATAAAAAGAATATAAAGATGGATGCCAAGACCGAAGCCCTTTTGTATGCTGCCGCAAGAAGGCAGCATCTTGTTGAAAAGGTCATTCCGGCGATAGAACAAGGAAGTATTGTGTTATGCGATCGATACATTGACAGCAGCCTTACCTATCAAGGGTATGCGAGAGGGCTCGGAATCGAAGAAATATGGGCCATCAACCAATTTGCCGTGAATGGCTATATGCCCCATTTGACTTTATTTTTGGACGTCTCTCCCGAAGTGGGGCTATCCAGAATCCGGAAAGACGGCGACCGGGAAGTCAATCGCCTGGATTTGGAGTCGCTGGATTTTCACCGCAAAGTTCGGAAAGGATACTACGAACTTTTAGAAAGGTTCCCTGAGAGGATCAAGAAAATCGATGCCGATCAGGACATGGACACTGTATTTCATCTGGTGTTAAATGAGGTGTTGAATTATTTAAAAAAGGAATAAATGGAAAAAAGGGATATCTGGAATGGATATCCCTTTGTTTTTCTTTTTCTTTTAAGGGTATACTGTAAAAAACATTCATGCTCTTTTATGAAATGATCAGGATTTGCCGCCCGTTGTGGGCGTTGCATGAAAAGTTGATCATGAAACAGGGCAAAATCATCGTTTCATTCATAAAATAAGGAAAAAATTTTCTTTTCCTGACAATCCGCCATCTAAACAGCATCCAAAAGAATGGCTGATTTTTCTGAAAGCAGGAAATGAAGTGTAAATGGGTAATATGATATAATAAAATACAAGAACGTAGGAGTGAGTGGATGAAGTTAATCATTGCCGTCGTTCAGGATTTGGACAGCAACCGGTTGTCGAATGCATTAATGAAGCAGCAGTTTAGGGCGACAAAGCTGGCAAGTACCGGAGGGTTTTTGCGCTCGGGAAATACCACTTTTCTCATAGGCGTAGATGATCAGGATGTTCCGAAGGTGTTGGACATCATCCGGGACAATTGCCGGGCGAGGGAACAATTGTTCACTCCTGTTTCACCTCTTGGAGGAAATGCCGATACGTATATTCCATATCCGGTGGAGGTGGAAGTTGGCGGTGCAACGGTGTTTGTGCTGCCGATCGAAGCATATTACCACTTTTGAATGACGGATTCCTGTCATTTGAAGAATCATGTAGGGGCTGAAGTTTTGTGAAAATTAATCAGGATTTACGGGTAGGGATTAAACCGAATCTTCAAGAAATAAAACATACAACTGAGAACAATAACCGCTTTGGAGAACTTGTTGTCAAGCATGGGCAGAAACTGCAAAATGAGCAATTGACCCGTCTGTTGGGGGATATCTCCGCGGCGGGGGATCGTGTCGCAAGATCCAGAAATTTGCGTGACTTGGCCCGATTTAAGATGCTCGTGAAACGCTTTCTGCAAGAAACCGTTGAATATGGCCTTGAATTGAAACAGTCCCACACCTGGAACCGGTTCGGCGAAGGCAGAAGGTTGAAAATCATTAAAACGATTGACGAACATTTGGTGGAGTTGGCTCAGGACATTTTGGACGAAGAAAAGGAAACGATTGAGCTGCTTGATAAAATTGGAGAAATAAAAGGCCTATTGATTAATTTATATATGTGACCCCCCGTGTCTTTTGAATATTAATAGACACGGGATTTTTTCTAAAAAAAGGTTGATTTTAAGGGAAGAAAAGGTGGAAGGAAATGCTTGAAACCGTTGATCAACTAATGAAACTGCAACCGATTGTCATGAAGCAATTGCAGATGATTTTTGAAAAGGGACGCATTGGACATGCTTATATATTTGAAGGGGAAAAAGGCACGGGAAAAAAAGAGGTGGCGAAATTTTTTATTAAACTGCTGCTTTGTCTAAACCCGTCGAAAAATGTTCCATGTGAAACATGCAGAAATTGTAAACGGGTGGAATCCGGCAATCATCCGAACGTGCTGCATATCGAACCGGATGGACAATTTATTAAAGTGGAGCAAATCCGGGATTTAATTTCAACAATGGCCAAAACGTCCTTTGAGGAAGGAAGAAAAATTTATGTCCTCCATCATGCCGATAAGATGAATATTGCCGCAAGCAATACGTTGTTAAAGTTTTTGGAAGAACCGGATGGACAAGTAACGGCCATTCTTTTAACGGAACAATATCAATCGATCTTGCCGACGATCCGGTCCCGCTGCCAGCATATCAAGTTTTCAAGCATTCCAAAAGAATTTTTAATTCAGCAATTGGTCGAACATGGATTGACGTTTTCCATGGCATCCACGGTCAGCCAGGTAACGAACAGCCTTGAAAAAGGACTTGAGCTGGCGCAAGATGAGCAGTTTGCACTTGCGAGAAAAACAGTGTTAAAATTAGTTGAGGCTGTCAGAAAGAATGTGAATGAAGCATTGTTGATCATATATGACGAATGGATTCCGAATTTGAAGGAAAGAAACGAATTCGAGCTCAGCCTCGATTTACTGCTTTTAGCTTATCGGGATATTGTAGCGATAAAGGCAAATCCGGACAGTGCCTGCACTTATCCGGATATGATCGATAGATGGAAGGAATTTGCATTATCTTCCACATATGAGCAATTGTCAAACCAGATGCATGCAATCTTGGAAGCCAGACAAAATGTGGGACGCAATATGAATCGCACGCTTTTAATGGAACAGCTAATGCTGAAATTGCAGGAGGGGTATTCCTTTGTATAATGTGGTAGGTGTCCGCTTTAAACGGGCGGGTAAGATATATTACTTTGATCCTGGAGAATATCAACTGGAAAAGGATCAATACGTGATTGTGGAAACGGCCCGGGGGATTGAATACGGAAAAGTCGTAATTCCGATGAGGCAAGTGGGAGAAAATGACGTGGTTCTGCCTTTGAAGCAGGTGATCCGCCCAGCGACGGAACGGGATAAAATCCAGGTGGAAGAAAACAAGAAAGAAGCGAAACGGGCTTTTGATATAGCAAATGTAAAAATTGCAGAACATCAGTTGGAAATGAAGCTGGTGGATGTTGAGTATACATTCGATCGGAATAAAGTCATTTTTTATTTTACAGCAGAGGGAAGAGTGGATTTCCGCGAACTGGTAAAAGATTTGGCCGCGATTTTCCGGACCCGCATAGAACTTCGGCAAATCGGGGTTCGGGATGAAGCGAAACTGCTCGGGGGCATTGGTCCTTGTGGCCGGATGCTATGCTGTACTACCTTTTTGGGGGATTTTGATCCGGTTTCCATTAAAATGGCGAAAGATCAAAATTTGTCCTTAAACCCTACAAAAATTTCCGGATTGTGCGGACGATTAATGTGCTGTTTAAAATATGAAAATGATGATTACGAAACTGCGAAAAATGGAATGCCGGACATCGGTGAAACCATCATCACTCCTGATGGCGTCGGAACCGTTGCGGGAATCAATGTACTGGAACGGGTAATCCAAGTCTATTTGGAAGAACTTGAACGGACTGCCGAATATACATTGGAAGAAATCCTTGCATGCGAGAAGAATTTGATATAGACATATACTAATGGGGTGGCTTGGTTGAGGGACCGTAATTTTTTAGATGCTATAATGGAATTCGAACAGCAACTGGAATCGCTACAACAGCAATTTGACGAAATCAAAAAATCTGTTGCGCATTTGGTGGAAGAATATCAGTCACTTCAAATAGAAAATTATCATCTCAGAAAGCGATTGGAAGATCTTACAAAGGCAGCAGAAACTTTTGAACAGGGCGGAAAGAAAGGCGCTTTAGATATCGGGGAGGGCTATGACAATTTGGCCCGGCTTTATCAGGAAGGCTTTCATGTATGCAATGTGCATTTTGGAAGTTCCCGGAAAGGTGAGGACTGCTTATTTTGTCTTTCGTTTTTTAATAAAAACAGTTAACAAAAGGCTGATACCCGAATGGGGTACAGTCTTTTATTTTCATGAGGAGGAGTGTCAGTGTGGAAGAATGGTTGAAAGGCGATGAACGCCTGGATTATTTATTGGCGGAGGATTTGCGTATTATCCAGAGTCCTTCTGTTTTTTCCTTTTCTTTGGATGCCGTTTTATTGTCGAGGTTTGCAAGCATCCCGATTTCAAGGGGGCAAATAGTTGATTTATGTACCGGAAACGGGGTCATTCCTTTATTTTTAAGCACCCGTACCAAGGCAAAAATCATTGGTGTGGAAATACAAGAGCGGTTGTATGATATGGCTGTAAGAAGCATCAAGTACAATGGATTGGAAGACCAGATTCAAATGATTCATGGGGATGTAAAAGAAATTCCTCCGATGCTCGGCATTGAAAAATATGATGCGGTGACATGCAATCCACCTTATTTTTTGGACATTGAAACAAGCGACAAAAACTTGAATGAGCATTATACCATCGCCCGCCATGAAGTGCTCTTGACCCTGGATGAAGCGATTTATGCCGCAAGCAGATTATTAAAACAGGGGGGAAAGGCGGCTTTTGTACATAGACCGGGCAGACTCCTGGATATTATCACTTCCATGAGGAATTATCGTCTGGAACCGAAGCGGATACGTTTTATTTATCCGAAAATGGGGAAAGAAGCCAACATGCTGTTGATTGAAGGAATCAAGGACGGGAAGCCGGATTTAAAAATTTTGCCTCCGCTCTATGTTTATAATGAGAACAATGAATACACGGATGAAACGAAAGAATTGTTATATGGAAAAAAAGGATAACCATTATTTTTATGTGCTGGAATGCGCCGATTCCTCCCTTTATGCCGGTTATACCAATCATTTGGAACGGAGAATTAGGCAGCATAATGAAGGCAAAGGGGCAAAATATACAAGAGCACGGCGGCCCGTCCAATGCATTTACTATGAAATCTTTGAAACGAAAGAGGAGGCGTTGAAGGCCGAATACGCCTTTAAGCAATTAAAACGCAGCGAAAAGATAAAATATATTGAAATTGGGAGAGAAAAAAATGAAGTCTCAAAAAAGCAGCATACATGAGCAAAGCGGTTGTTTGTATTTGGTGGGAACCCCCATAGGCAACTTGGAAGATATCACCTTGAGGGCCTTGCGCATTCTAAAGGAAGCGGACATCATTGCAGCAGAAGACACAAGAAATACAAAAAAATTATGTCATTATTACGATATTTCCACTCCTTTGGTAAGCTACCACGAACATAACCAAGAACAGGCCGGCGAAAAAATATTGCAATGGCTGCGGGAGGGGAAAAAGGTCGCATTGGTCAGCGACGCGGGGATGCCTTGCATTTCTGATCCGGGAGCCGATCTTGTCCAAAAAGCGGTTTCGGAGGATATTGCGGTCATCCCTATACCGGGAGCCAATGCGGCATTAACCGCTTTAGTCGCATCCGGTTTAAGCCCTCAGCCTTTTTACTTTTTCGGTTTTTTGAACCGCAACAATAAAGAAAGAAAAAGACAGTTGGCCCAATTAAAAAACCGGAAAGAAACATTGGTTTTTTATGAAGCGCCCCACAGGTTGCAAGAGACGCTGGAAAATATCGCGGAGGTGCTAGGCAATCGTCGCATTGTGCTAGCAAGGGAGCTGACGAAAAAATTCGAGGAGTTTTTGCGCGGAACGGTGGAAGAGGCTCTCCAATGGACAAAAGACAATGAGATCCGGGGAGAATTTTGCATCATCTTGGAAGGTGCGAAAGAAAATGATGAAAATGAAGAAGCTCCTTATTGGGCGGGGATGACGATCCCTGAACATGTGGAATTCTTGATGAAGGAAAGACAACTTTCTTCAAAGGAGGCCATTAAGGAAGTGGCGAAATTAAGGGGGCTTCCAAAAAGGGAGGTTTACCAGCAGTACCATTTATAAAAAAAGCTGTCTAGAAATCCAATTCTAGACAGCTTTTGCCACAGTGAAGTCCCTCTTGTCACCACACATGATATCTCAAGCGAAATCGATACCGCAATCGATGACCTGCGCATAAAACAACATCTATTATTGGACGTTGATTTGAAGGCGAGTTCGATGCCGTTATCGATTGTCTGCTGGGCTGATGGGCATTCTTCCCCAATATTAGTCGTTTTTGTGTTTGTTTAAGTGTTCTTGAATTTCTTTCAATAAGATTTCCGCACCTTCCGGACTTAAAATCAATTTACCTCCGGCTAAACGGAAATTTTGGTCTGAAACTTCGCCTGTAATTGCACATGTCATATTTGGCATGTACTTTTTAAGAATGATTTTATCATCGTCAACATAGATTTCCAATGCATCTTTTTCATTGATGCCCAACGTACGGCGAAGTTCAATCGGAATAACTACGCGTCCCAACTCATCAACTTTGCGAACAATACCTGTAGATTTCATGACAATGTTTTCCTCCTATTTTGCGTCATATTTAGAATAAATCTCGTATTCGCCAAAATTCGACATTTATTCCTTGTCTGTTTAGAATAATACCAATAAAAGGAATAAACGTCAATAATTTAGCATTGAAGATTTGTGAAATATTAAAATAAATTATAAAAATTCATTTTTTTTATTAAAAAAATATGATTATCAAAAGGTAAATAACAAAAAAAGTGTGTGTATGATAAAAAAGTTCCAACCAATTTTTGCTTATGAAAATTAGTAAATATAGTCAAAATTTTAGTATAATATGTTAGCGTTGAAACAAAAATCGTTAATCGTTACAATTAATACTATATATCGTTAACATTGGAGGCAGTTTCGGTGAGCGAGAAAAAGGCTTTTTATATAACAACCCCAATATACTACCCAAGCGGAAAATTCCATATTGGAACAGCTTATACGACAGTGGCTTCGGATGCCATGGCACGTTATAAAAGATTGCGTGGCTACGATGTCCATTTCTTGACAGGAATGGACGAGCATGGCCAAAAAATCCAGCAGAAGGCGAAGGAAGCGGGAAAACATCCGCAGGAATACGTAGATGAAATTGCTAAAGCCGCACAAGAGTTGTGGAAGAAACTGGATATCTCGTACGACGATTTTATTCGGACGACTCAAGAACGTCATGTAAAAAGCGTTGAGAAAATCTTCAAGAAATTTTTGGATAACGGAGATATTTATAAAGGAGAATATGAAGGCTGGTATTGCACGCCTTGTGAATCTTTCTTCACAGAAACCCAGTTAGTGGATGGCAACTGTCCGGATTGTGGACGCCCTGTCCAAAAGTTGAAAGAAGAATCTTATTTCTTTAATATGCAAAAATATGCGGATCGCCTGCTTCAATATTACGAAGAAAACCCTGAGTTTATTGAGCCGGAATCACGGAAAAATGAAATGATTAATAACTTTATTAAACCAGGGCTTGAGGATCTTTCTGTTTCAAGGACATCCTTTGATTGGGGAATCAAAGTGCCGGGAGATCCTAAGCATGTGATTTATGTTTGGGTGGATGCTCTAACGAACTACATTACAGCATTAGGATACGGTTCAGACAATGATGAACTGTTTAAAAAATACTGGCCTGCGGATGTACATGTAGTTGGCAAGGATATCGTCCGTTTCCACACGATTTATTGGCCTATTTTCTTAATGGCATTGGGTCTTCCTTTGCCGAAGAAAGTATTTGCCCACGGTTTCATCATGATGAAGGACGGAAAAATGTCAAAATCAAAAGGCAATGTTGTATATCCGGAAATGTTGATCGACCGTTACGGAGTCGATGCAACAAGATATTTCTTGCTGCGCGAATTGCCATTTGGGGCAGACGGAGTATTTTCGCCGGAAGCATTTGTTGAACGGACAAATTATGATTTGGCGAACGATTTAGGAAACTTATTAAATCGTACGGTTTCCATGATTAATAAATATTTTGACGGTGTCATTCCGACAGAGGGATTGGAAGAGACCGAATTCGATGCTTCATTGAAAGCGCACGCAAAAGAGACAAAGGCTTTATATGAAGCGAATATGGAAAAAATGCAATTCAGTGTTGTTCTGGCGGACTTGTGGTCATTTATTTCAAGAACAAACAAATATATCGATGAAACGGAGCCATGGGTCTTGGCGAAAAATGAAGAAAACCGTGGCAAATTGGCTCAGGTCATGTACAATTTAGCCGAAAGTTTGCGGCATATTGCAGTAATGTTACAACCGTTTATGACTCAAACGCCAAAACGCATTATGGAGCAACTTGGTTTAGATGAAAAATTATTGGCCTGGGATACGATTGAGGAGTTCGGAAATGTTATACCGGAAAAAACAAAAGTGGTAGAAAAAGGAATTCCGATTTTCCCTAGGCTGGACGCAGAAGTAGAAATTGAATATATCCGAAATCAGATGCGTGCCAGTGTAAAAACACCGCAAGAAGAAGAGAAGAAAAAATCGGAAGTGCCAAATATGCCCGAAATTACCATTGAAGACTTCCAAAAACTTGATTTGCGGGTAGGTACGGTTATTGCATGCGAACGGGTACCAAAAGCGGATAAATTGCTGAAGCTTCAAGTGGATTTAGGATACGAAAAGCGTCAAGTGGTATCAGGCATTGCAGAGTATTATAAGCCCGAAGAATTGATAGGCCAGAAAGTCATTGTAGTGGCCAATTTGAAACCGGTAAAACTCCGCGGCGAGCTATCACAAGGTATGATTTTGGCAGGTTCCCATGATGGGGTATTAAAAATTGCAACAGTGGATCCTGCTTTGGCCAATGGGGCTAAAGTAAAATAATGAGTACAGCCTGTTGGATGGAGCCATTCAACAGGTTTTTTTATGATTAAAACCTATAGTAAATGTTATTTTAATATAATAAATTATGTTAGAAAATAGAATTTCATGAAAACGTTTTAGGAGTAAAAAACTAATTTTGTTACAAAACAATAAGTAGAATTCTCTGAATCTCATTTCTTGTAATCAAATTGTAATCGTTTTGTGAAATAAGTAATACATGAGAACAATACAATATACGGTAGGTGTAGCAAAATGTTTATTGATACACATGTACACTTAAATGCAGATCAATTTCAGGAAGATTTGCAAGAAGTCATCGACCGGGCACTTGCAGCAAAAATAGAAAAAATGGTAGTCGTTGGCTTCGATCGAAAAACGATTGAACGGGCGATGAACCTTATAGAAAAATATGAATGCTTATATGCAGTAATTGGGTGGCATCCGGTAGACGCTATTGATTGCACAGAAAAAGAATTAACATGGATTGAAGAGCTGACCCACCATCCGAAAGTGGTAGGAATTGGCGAAACAGGGCTGGATTATCACTGGGATAAATCACCGAAAGAAGTCCAGCAGGAACTTTTCCGAAGACAGATTCGTCTGGCGCAAAAGGTGAATCTCCCCATTGTAATCCACAACCGGGAAGCAACCGGAGATGTGGTGAGAATTTTGAGGGAGGAAAATGCCCAGACGGTAGGTGGTGTCATGCATTGTTTCAGTGGCAGCGTCGAAACGGCACGGGAATGTATCAAGATGAACTTTATGATCAGTTTAGGCGGACCCGTGACATTTAAAAATGCCCGCATGCCAAAATTGGTGGCAAAAGAAATTCCGTTGGAGCATTTATTGATTGAAACCGATGCGCCTTATTTGGCGCCGCATCCATATCGCGGAAAACGGAACGAGCCCTCGTTCGTACCGTTGGTTGCAGAGGAAATTGCCCGCCTAAAAGAAATTTCTGTGGAGGAGGTTGCGAAGGCGACGACGGAAAATGCAAAAAAAATTTTCAGGCTGGATGTATAAAATGAAAAAAAGCCTCCGATACTGCAGTTTAATAGGGTTATAACCTGCAAAACTAGTAAATGATAATATTTATTAGTTGACATAATCAAAACTTACCCGTATAATTCAACGGGTGTTAAGGAGGCGTTTTAATGTCAAGTAATCCCATACAAAAACTATTTTTTGGGAATAGACATCAACCATTATTGGTCACCATTTTGTTCACGGTGCTTTTTGCCGTAGTCATTACCTTTGTCCTGTATCAGGGAACGAAAAAGCCTGTGACCATCATAGCGAATGGAGAAGAAATGAAAGTATTGACTCATGCCGAGACAGTTAAAGAACTTTTCGAAGAAAAGGATTTAGATATTACGAGGCATGACAAATTGTCTCATCCGCTGAATGCAAAAATCAAATCCGGCATGAAGATTGAATGGACCAAAGCTAAACAAGTAACCATCATCATTGATGGAAAAGAGCAAAAGCTTTGGACAACAGAAACAAAAGTAAAAGATATTTTGGATGCAGCAAATATCAAAATATCCGAATATGATGTAGTCTCCATTCCGCTGGATAAAAAAATAGACGACGGAGATAAAATTAAAATTAACAAAGCCTTCCAAGTAACACTTGTGGATGGTACCGCAAAAAAACAAGTGTGGACTACTTCCACTACGGTCGCTAACTTTTTAAAACAGCAAGAAATCAAACTGAATGAACTGGATCGTGTCGAAAAGAATTTGGACGATCAAGTGAAACCAAATGACAAAATTGCGATTGTTCGTGTCGAAAAGGTTACCGATGTAGTGGAGGAAGAAATTGACTTTCCAGTGGAAACAAAATCCGATTCTTCCCTGTTAAAAGGAAAAGAAAAAGTCATTTCTGAAGGAAAAAAAGGAAAAGTTTCAAGGACTTACGAGGTTATAAAAGAAAACGGCAAAGTTGTAAAGAAAGTACTGAAAGATGAGAAAATCCTTGAAGAACCAAAAGCAAAAGTGGTTGCTGTAGGTACAAAGGTGGTTACGGCACAAGCATCCCGTGGAAAAAATGCAAGAGGAAAAGAATTTTATGTGATTGCGACTGCCTACACCCCGTCCTGTAATGGCTGTTCCGGGACATCTGCAACAGGAATCAATTTGCGTGGAAACCCTAATTTGAAATTGATTGCAGTTGACCCGAATGTTATTCCTTTAGGTTCAAAAGTTTGGGTTGAAGGATATGGATATGCGATTGCCGGTGATACCGGAGGCGCAATCAAAGGAAATAAAATTGACGTATTGGTACAAACAAAGGAAGAAGCCAACAGATGGGGGCGCAAGACAGTTCGCATAAAAGTGTTAGACTAATTAAATCATAATCCTTATTGGGCTTTCCTGCAATATACAGGAAAGCTTATTTTTTATTTATGTGAGAAAAATATAAGCAGACATTTCTTGTGCAAAAAGTTGATGTTTTGTACAATTGTCCAAGATAAAAAGTAAGAAGAGAGGTACTGCCTTGGAAATAAAAGAAATCATCGTGGTGGAAGGTAAGGATGACACGATTGCCATAAAGAGGGCGGTCAATGCGGATACAATTGAAACGAACGGTTCTGCCATTTCCGAAGAAACGCTGCGCCGCATCCAGCATGCCCAAGAAAAGCGCGGTGTCATTGTATTTACAGATCCCGATTATCCCGGAAGACGCATCCGGGCGATTATCGAGGAACATATTCCTGGAGTGAAACATGCCTTTTTGCCAAAAGAAAAGTGTATTGCCGAAAACGGAAAAGGCGTCGGCATTGAACATGCGAGTGATGAAGATTTGCGGGAAGCCCTGAAAAACGTCTATACGCCTTTGAGAGAGAAACCGGCGAAAGAAGAAATTACGATGGGTGATTTAATGGATGCGCGGCTCATTGGGCATCCATCGGCAAAAAATCGCCGCATCCGGTTAGGGGAAATATTGAATATTGGGATGACGAACGGCAAACAGCTCCATAAGCGCCTGATGATGTTTCAAATTTCCTATGAACAATTTATACAAGCAGTAGCGCAAATTGATCAGGAGGAACAAAATGAATAAAGATATAGCTACGCCAATACGTACGAAAGAAATTTTAAGGAAATACGGTTTTTCTTTCAAAAAAAGTTTGGGGCAAAATTTTATTATTGATTCAAATATTCTGCGGAATATCGTGCGTTACGCAAACTTGACCGAAAAAAGCGGTGCAATAGAAATTGGTCCGGGCATCGGCGCTTTGACGGAGCATTTGGCGAGAAATTGTAAAAAGGTTGTCGCATTTGAAATCGACGGACGGCTTATTCCTGTCTTGGAAGATACATTGAGCCCTTACTCGAATGTAAAAATTATCCATAAAGATATTTTAAAGTCGGATGTGGCAAAAGTCATCGAAGAGGAAATGCAAGGAATCGAGGATATTATGGTAGTCGCCAATCTTCCTTATTATGTCACAACGCCGATTTTGATGAAGTTATTGCATGACAGACTGCCGGTGCGCGGTTTTGTCGTCATGATGCAAAAAGAGGTGGCTGACCGCATTACTGCGGAACCTGGCACAAAAGATTACGGATCATTGTCCATTGCCGTGCAATATTATACGACTGCGGAAGTGGTCATGACTGTGCCGAAGACGGTATTTATGCCGCAGCCGAATGTGGATTCTTCGGTCGTTCGGTTAATAAAGAGGGAGTCTCCTCCAATTCAAGTGGCTGATGAAGACTTTTTGTTTACGGTGACGAGAGCGGCTTTTGGCCAACGAAGAAAAACCATATTCAACAATTTGCAATCAGGGCTTCCAAAAGGAAAAGAGAAAAAACAACAAATTTTGGATGCCTTGTCGGCATGCGGAATCGACCCGTCCCGCAGAGGCGAAACGTTGACGATTGAAGAATTCGGGAAATTATCGAACAGTCTTTTTCCACATTTTCACTAAATTTTCCGAATATGATAATAAAAACTTACTTTTTTTGAAGAAAAATAAGTTGACAACGATATTTGTCTGCTGTTAAAATATTATAATTTATTGACAGAATGGCATTTCTGCGCTATAATGATAAATAGTGAGGTGAATGCGGAAATGCCAAAAACATTAGCAGAGATAAAAAAAACGATGGATGAACACATCGGGAAGCCTTTGCGTTTAAAAGCAAACGGAGGACGCAAAAAAACAGTTGAGTGCAATGGAATTTTGAGCGAAACCTACAATGCGGTATTTGTTGTCGAACTGGACCAGAAAGAAAATGCTTGCAAACGTGTCTCCTATAGCTACACAGATATTTTAACGGAAGCTGTGGAAATCACTTTTTTGGATGACAATAACGAAGCACTCGCAGTCAAATAAGTTCTGACCTGTTGTAAATTGTAGACAAAGCCGATTTTTTCATCGGCTTTGTCTACAATTTTTTTTGGAACTTGCACATACTACGACTGTCAACCTACTTATTTGAAGGAGGCAAATTTCTATGGCACGAAGAGGCGGAATCATGTCGAATCGTCTAAAAGAGGAAATTGCAAAAGAGCTCGGGTTTTATGATGTCGTCCAACGGGAAGGTTGGGGAGGAATTAGAGCCCGAGACGCAGGCAATATGGTGAAGCGGGCTATCGAAATGGCTGAACAAAGTCTGGCGCAGCAGAACCAAAACAATCAATAAGTAGGGTTGACATGATTGCCAATAGCTCTGATAATGAGCTATTGGCATTTTTATATAAAGAAATTACTGAATATTTCATGTTTAAGATTTAACATCTATGGTGATAGCTTCATTATGGTACAATATACGGAAGAAATTTACCGCAGATAGTCTGTTAGGAGGATTAAAATGCTTTATGTAAAAGCTCCTGCCAAAATTAATTTAACCCTGGATGTACTTTTTAAACGTCCAGATCAATATCACGAAGTGGAAATGGTGATGACGACGATTGATTTGGCTGACCGGATCGAGCTTGATTTAAGAAGTGACGGGAAAATCTTAGTGTATTCTTCAAGCGGCATTGTTCCGGAAGATGAACGAAATCTGGCTTATCAAGCCGCGATGCTGTTGAAAAATACATATCAGGTCGATGAAGGGGCGACGATTACAATCCATAAAGAAATTCCCGTTGCTGCCGGGCTGGCCGGAGGAAGCAGTGATGCTGCCGCGACATTGAGAGGTTTAAACAAACTATGGAATTTAAATATATCCATTGATGCTTTGGCAGAGTTGGGAGCAAAGATCGGCTCGGACGTCCCATTCTGTGTCTATGGGGGTACTGCTTTGGCAACGGGCAGGGGTGAAAAAATAAAGGCTTTGCCTGCTCCACCGTCCTGCTGGGTCATTCTTGCAAAGCCGAAAATCGGTGTTTCAACAGCCAAAATTTACGCAAACTTAAATTTGGAAAATATGCAACATCCGAACACAAAGCAGATGATTCAGGCTTTGGAAAACAATGATTATGCTTTGATGTGCAGATCTCTCGGGAATGTTCTCGAACCGGTTACATGCTCTTTGCATCCGGAAGTGGCTTTCATCAAACAGCAAATGCTCCGTTTTGGTGTAGATGCTGCATTGATGAGCGGAAGCGGTCCAACTGTATACGGGCTGGTGAAAAACGAATACAGAATTCATCGGGTATACAATGGATTAAAAGGTTTTTGCGATGAAGTTTATGCGGTGCGCATGTTGGGCAAGAGGAATTCACTTGCCTAAACCCGTACATTTATGATACTTTTTCTATAAAATATTCGTATTTTATTAGGAGAGGGTCGCATGAAATGGAAGCGTAGCGAGCGCTTGGTTGATATGACACATTATTTGCTGGAACATCCCCATCAATTAATTCCACTCACATATTTTGCCGAATTGTATAATGCCGCAAAATCCTCAATCAGTGAAGATCTGGCCATTATCAAAGGAACATTTGAAACGAGAGGAATCGGGGAATTAGTGACAGTTCCCGGAGCGAGTGGGGGCGTCAAGTATATTCCCACCGTATCGGATGAAGAAACCCGGGAAATCATTCAAATATTAATTTCCGAATTGAGCAAGTCGGATCGTCTTCTGCCTGGAGGATATTTATTCATGACGGATTTATTGGGAAATCCGGAATTGATGAACCGGGTAGGGAAAGTTTTTGCCAGCGTTTTTAAAGATCAACAAATTGATGCAATCATGACGGTTGCAACGAAGGGGATTTCCATTGCCCACGCCATCGCCCGACATTTAAACGTGCCGGTTGTTGTTGTTCGCAGGGACAGCAAGGTGACAGAAGGCTCAACCGTGAGCATCAACTATGTATCAGGTTCTTCCAGAAGAATCCAAACAATGGTATTATCAAAGCGTAGCATGAAAAGCGGCCAACGGGTTTTGCTTACCGATGATTTTATGAAAGTTGGAGGAACAATGAACGGCATGAAAAGCCTGTTGGAGGAATTTGATTGCACTTTGGGAGGAATTGCAGTCCTTGTTGAGGCAGAACATGCGGGTGAAACCCTTGTGGATGATTACTATTCGTTGGTAAAACTTCATTCCGTGAATGAAAAAGAGAGAACCATTCAATTAAGCGAAGGAAATATTTTTTCAAAGGAGAGATGATCATGAAAGCAGTATCTACAAAAAATGCCCCACAAGCAATCGGTCCTTATTCCCAAGGAATTATTGCCAACGGATTTTTCTTTAGTTCAGGGCAAATTCCTTTGACTCCTGAAGGGGAATTGGTGGAAGGAGACATCGTCGCACAAACAAACCAGGTGTTCAAAAACTTAAAAGCGGTCCTTGCAGAAGCCGGTTTAACGTTGAATCATGTTGTAAAAACAACTGTATTCTTAAGTGATATGAACGATTTTGCAAAAATGAATGAAGCCTATGAGGCAAATTTTGGCGATCATAAACCTGCCCGATCTGCAGTTGAAGTAGCGAGACTTCCAAAAGATGTAAAAGTAGAAATCGAAGTAATTGCTGCCTTTGAATAAACGATAAGAGAAGCGATGAATTCCAAAAAGGATTCATCGCTTCATTTTTTTGTCAAAACGTCATGAACCAAAAACCTCTATTTACAAAAATATAAAACACTTAAAAATATTCTAAATTTTTTTCGTAAGTAAGAAGGAGATTTTTTAGTTTTGTAGAATTGAATAGCTTTAAAGGCATCCTAGAGGAAGAGAGGAGTGAAATCATGGAAGTGACTGACGTAAGACTTCGACGCGTGCAGACAGATGGACGCATGCGGGCCATTGCATCCATCACACTGGATGATGAATTTGTGGTACATGATATTCGGGTGATTGATGGAAATAACGGGCTCTTTGTGGCTATGCCAAGCAAAAAAACACCGGATGGGGAATTCCGTGATATTGCACACCCAATTAATTCAAAAACACGCAATAAAATCCAAGAAGTTGTGTTGGCTGCTTATCACGCTGCCGGTGAAGAGGAAAAAGCCCAAAATGAATCCCAATTAGAAGAAGCAAATGCATAAAACAGTGTCCCAAGAGTAAATGATTTTACTTTTGGGACACTTTTTTTATAAACGGATTTTTTGCAAAACTGAACGTTTTTCATAAATGTTCATAAAAAAAATAATATGAAAACAGAAATGAAAAAAATATAATAGAGAGGAAGAGACGCCAAGACCATTTTACAATGCCTTGAAAATCGTCCCAAATTACTATATAGTCATAAGAGAACATGAGCTGAAATTGGGGGACTTTGAATGACGAATATTTATGCGATTGTGTTGGCTGCCGGTCAAGGTACTCGCATGAAGTCCAAATTATACAAAGTGTTACATCCGGTTTGTGGAAAGCCGATGGTTGAACACGTTGTTGACAATATATCTGCATTAAATGTAAACCGTATTGTAACAATTGTTGGTCACGGAGCCGAGAAAGTAAAAGAACAGCTTGGCGAAAAGAGTGAATATGTACTTCAATCCGAGCAACTTGGAACAGCCCATGCTGTCATGCAGGCTGAATCGATATTAGGCAGTTTGGAAGGAACTACATTGGTGATTTGCGGAGATACGCCTTTAATCCAGGCAGAAACAATGAAAGCGCTTCTTGACCACCATATCGCACAGAAGGCAAAAGCGACAATTCTTACAGCTATTGCCGAAGATCCGACAGGGTATGGCCGCGTCATCCGGGATGAACAAGGCCAAGTAGCGCAAGTCGTGGAACATAAAGATGCAACGCCGGATCAGCGTTTGATAAAAGAAATTAATACTGGAACATATTGCTTTGACAATAAAGCATTATTTGAGGCGCTGAAATCGGTGAATAATAATAATGCACAAGGCGAATATTATTTGCCAGATGTTATTGAAATTTTAAAACAAAAAGGCGAAACGGTTGCGGCATATACTTGCGAGGATTTCAACGAAACCCTTGGAGTCAACGACCGAATAGCCCTGTCCCGCGCGGAAGAAATCATGCGGGAACGCATCAACAAAAAACATATGGCGAACGGGGTAACGATAATTAATCCTTCAATGACGCATATTAGTATCGATGCGGAAATTGGCCGGGATACAATTATTTATCCGGGCGTTGTGATTGAAGGGAAATCGGTGATTGGTGAAGATTGCATTATCGGCCCTAATAGCCAAATTTCCAATAGCAAGATTGGCAACCGGTCCGTAGTGAAACATTCCGTAGTGCAGCAAAGCGTTATTGGAGAAGATACTTCTGTCGGTCCATTTGCTCATCTAAGACCGGAAGCGGAAATAGGAAACCGTGTAAAAATCGGAAACTTTGTCGAAGTGAAGAAAAGCACACTTGGAGATGAAACAAAAGTTTCTCATTTAAGTTATATAGGTGACGCTGAGGTCGGGAAAAATGTTAATATAGGTTGTGGTTCCATTACCGTTAACTACGACGGCAAAAATAAATACAAAACGATTATTGAAGATAATGTATTTGTCGGATGCAATTCCAATTTAGTGGCTCCTGTCACATTGAGGACAGGATCGTTCATTGCAGCCGGATCTACGATTACGGAGGAAGTGCCGCAAGATTCCTTGGCAATCGCCCGCGCAAGACAAACCAATAAAATCGATTATGCAAAAAAATTAAAGTAATTAGGAGGCCATCATGCCGTATTCATATGCTGACACAAAGTTGAAAATATTTTCTTTGAATTCCAATTATCCATTAGCACAAGAAATTGCGGAATTAATGGGTGTAGAATTGGGGAAATGTTCCGTTAAACACTTCAGTGATGGGGAAATTCAAATTAATATTGAAGAAAGTATCCGCGGTTGCGACGTGTTCATTGTCCAATCAACTTCCCATCCCGTAAATGAACATTTAATGGAATTGTTAATCATGATTGATGCCGTAAAACGGGCATCTGCCCGCACAATCAATGTTGTGATGCCGTATTATGGTTATGCCCGACAAGATCGGAAAGCAAAAGCGCGGGAACCGATTACTGCCAAATTAGTGGCAAACTTATTGGAAACTGCCGGTGCGACACGGGTAATCGTAATTGATTTACATGCTCCACAAATTCAAGGATTCTTTGATATATTGATTGACCATTTAATGGCGGTTCCGTTGCTCTCTGATTATTTTAAATCCAAAAACTTCTCTGAAGATGAGGTAGTTATCGTTTCTCCGGACCATGGTGGAGTAACGAGAGCCCGCAAAATGGCT
This sequence comes from Ureibacillus terrenus, assembly GCF_006569205.1. GTDB lineage: Bacteria > Bacillota > Bacilli > Bacillales_A > Planococcaceae > Ureibacillus > Ureibacillus terrenus. Next base: position 28,802 of record NZ_VIGD01000018.1, on the reverse strand, counting down.
GAACGCTTGAAAGCGCCGATTGCCATTATCGATAAGCGCCGGCCAAGACCTAACGTTGCGGAAGTCATGAATATCGTGGGAAATGTGGAAGGGAAAATCTGTATCTTAATTGATGATATCATTGACACAGCAGGCACCATCACAATCGGTGCAAGCGCATTGATTGAAAACGGCGCGAAGGAAGTCTATGCATGCTGCACGCATCCGGTGCTGTCAGGTCCGGCGATTGAACGGATTCAAAATTCCGTCATTAGAGAATTGGTCGTTACAAATACAATCAAGCTGCCTGAGGAAAAAATGATTTCAAAAATTACTCAATTATCGGTAGCTCCATTAATGGCGGAAGCGATTTCCCGCATCTATGAAAACAAATCCGTAAGCACTTTATTTGATTAAAAACCAAAATGTAGACAAATTCCGGGACGAATTTGTCTACATTTTTTTTATTTTGGAAAGAATGATGAAGTATAAGAGCTTTTCTAAAAAATTGTGCAATGAATGGAAACTTTCAAAAAGTGGACTATAATTAAAAGTGGGTATAGTCCGCAATTTTCTATAGGAGGGGTTGAAATTATGAGCACAGTATTACAAGCGACAAAACGTAAAACTGGTGTGCGTTCAGAGTTGTCCCAACTTAGAAAAGGAGGAAAAGTACCTGCCGTTATTTACGGCTACAATATCGAAAACACTCCAATCGCAGTCGATTATAAGGAAGTGGCGAAAGAAGTCCAAAAAAGAGGAAGAACGGGTGTTTTCGATTTAGATGTGGAAGGAAAAAAAGTAAAGGCACTTATTCAGGAAGTGCAAAGAGACCGATTAAACGGAAAAGTATTGCACATTGATTTCTTATCTGTAAACATGGAAGAAGAAGTGGAAGTTGAAGTGCCAATCCATGCGGTTGGAGAATCCGTCGGCGTAAAAGAAGGCGGAGTATTGACGCAAATTTTGGATACATTGAAAATCAAAGTGAAACCGGCTGAAATTCCGGAAAAAATCGATATTGATATTTCGAATTTAGGTATTGGAGATACACTTTTTGTAAGCGATATACGGGAAAGAGTGAATTATCAAATTATAGAAGGCGATGACGTAACCGTCTTTACAGTCACTTCACCGGCGACTGCCCGGGATGCAGGCCAAGGTGACAATGACAACCAGGATATCAAAGCTACAGAAGCTCCTGAATCGCAAGCGTAAAAAAACGGGGTTGTCCAAGATGTTTGGACAACCCTTTCTTGCGTTTAATTTGCGGGCCGAGATATTTCTTTTAAGTAGGAACACTTTGATATTATGTGATAAAATAAGCAACGATTAGATATAATAAAAGGAATGGTTTCATGAAACTGATTGTTGGTTTGGGAAATCCCGGAAAGCAGTATGAAGGGACACGGCATAATATCGGGTTTATGTGTGTGGATGCTTTAGCCGCGAAGTGGAATGTGCCGCTAAAAGAAACGAAATTTAAAGGCATGTATGCCATTGCCCATCGTCCTGAAGGGAAAGTCATGTTGTTAAAACCGTTGACTTTCATGAATTTATCCGGCGAATGTGTCCGGCCGATCGTTGATTACTTCGATATAGATATTGATGATATAGTTGTTATTTACGATGATCTGGATTTAGAAACCGGAAAACTCCGGCTTCGCCAAAAAGGAAGCGCCGGCGGACATAATGGGATGAAATCGATCATCCAGCATCTAGGAACGCAGGAATTTAAACGCATTCGTGTTGGGATTGGCCGTCCTCCAGCCGGCATGAAAGTTCCTGATTATGTTCTTTCCAAATTTTCAAAAGAAGAGGAGCCGTTGATTGAACAGGCGGTTGAAAAAGTGGTTCAAGCTTGCGAATTGTGGCAATCCAAAAAGTTTATTGATGTCATGAACGAATTTAATTAATTCCCCTTTCCATCAATGAATTGAGGTGCATAATTGTTCACTGAACAGTCTATACTTGGAATATACCCGAGCTTGAAGGAGGTCCAGTATGGCTGTTCGTTATCGTTGCAGATATTGCAATACGGAATTAGGTTCTTTGCCTTTTAACGAAGAAGAAACGATTCGCAAGATTCATTTGTTTGAAGTTGGAGAAATTGAAGAATTTATTGAAAAGGACGAACTGGGAGAAACAATCATACATTGCATTTGCGAACATTGCGAAGAATCGTTGCGGCAATTCCCTGATTATTATGCTTTAAATAAATGGATTCAATGAAAGTACGCTTTGGGCGATAAAGTCCAAGGCTTTTCCAATATTTTTCATTTTTAGTAGTGAACGGCATGTCTAATGGATTCATAGATTACATATACAGGAAGTTCGTCTTATCGGAAGGAGGTACCTGTATGCGGGTAATTTCGCAATTAATCTCTCAAGATAAACATATAAATAAGCTGATTCACAATTTGAAAGACCATGCGGTACAGTCGCAATTAATTACAGGATTGAACGCCAGTGCCCGTGCCGTTATAATTGATGCACTTTTCAGAGAGTTAAAACGGCCATTATATATCATTTCCCCCAGCCTGTTGCAAGCGCAAAAGTTGGTAGATGATTTAACATCTCTTGCAGGGGAAGAAAACATCCATTATTATCCAGCCGATGAATTTATTGCGGCGGATATGACCATTACATCGCCGGAACTTAGGGCGGGACGAATTTCCGCACTTGATCACATGGCAAGGGAAGAAGTCGGAATCTATGTCATCCCTGTTGCAGGTATGAGAAAATTGATGACACCTGTAGGGCAATGGAAACAAAATGTTTTAGAAGCACATGTCGGACAAGAAATTAATATAGACCAATGGCTTTCGAAATTAGTTGAAATGGGTTATACAAGAAGTCAGATGGTAACAACCCCAGGTGAGTTTGCATTGCGTGGAGGAATACTGGATATCTACCCACCATATGCAGAGTCACCATTTCGTATTGAGCTTTTTGATACGGAAATCGATTCCATTCGCGAATTTTCTGCCGATGATCAACGCTCCATTAGAAAATTGGAGTCATGCCGTATTCTTCCGGCCATTGAATTGCTGCTTACAATGGATCAGCGCAGTGAATTGGCTGAACGTCTTGAAAAGGCGCTGGCAAAAAGCATACAAAAGGTAAAAAAACAGGAAGTAAAAGAGGCGTTATATGAAAACATCCAGTATGATATAGAAATGCTCAAACAAGGAAATTTGCCCGACCATGTAACCAAGTACGGTTCTTTATTATATGACCATCCGGCATTTTTAGGAGATTATTTTTCAAAAGACGGCATCGTTTTATTTGATGAGCTGGGAAGAATTCAAGAGGTATGCGAAGCCTGGGAGAGGGAAGAGGAAGAGTGGTTCATTTCATTGATTGAGGAAGGGAAAATGGTCCATGATGTTCAACCTTCTTACTCTTTCAAAAAAATATTTTCAAAACTAGATTTGCCGAAAGTCCACTTTATGTTGTTTACCCGCAGTTTTACCGGCATCCGTTTTGACCAGACCATGAGTTTTTCTTGCAAGCCGATGCAACAGTTTCACGGGCAAATGTCTTTTCTGAAAAATGAGGTTGAGCGTTGGAAACAAGAAAAATTCACCGTGATTATCGTGGCAGAGAAAGAACGTTTAGAGAAAATAAAAAATATGTTGGAAGATTACGAGATTGATGCCATTATAGGACCGCCTTCCGGAGAAGGTATTTTCCTGGTGGAAGGCCAACTGACTTCCGGATTTGAATTGGGATTGCAACGCATTGTCATTGTAACAGATGATGAATTATTCAAGCAGCAAACGAAACGCAGAAAAACCCGTCCTCAAAAAATGACCAATGCGGAACGAATCAAAAGCTATACAGAAATCAAACCGGGAGACTATGTGGTCCATGTTCATCATGGAATTGGGAAATATCTCGGCATCCAAACCCTTGAAGTAAACGGAACCCATAAAGATTACCTCCATATTCGTTACCGGGGCGATGATAAATTATTTGTGCCCGTCGATCAAATCGATTTAGTCCAAAAATATGTTTCTTCGGAAGGGAAAGAACCAAAGCTCCATAAGCTGGGCGGTACGGAATGGAAAAAAGCGAAGGCGAAAGTTTCCTCCGCTGTGAAGGATATTGCCGAAGAACTGATTAAACTCTATGCAAAACGGGAAGCGGAAAAGGGATATGCATTTTCTCCGGATACGGATGAACAACGGGAATTTGAAAGTGCATTCCCTTATGAAGAAACGGAAGACCAGCTTCGGACCATCATGGAAGTAAAGCGGGATATGGAAAGGGAACGACCAATGGACCGGCTTATTTGCGGAGATGTAGGATATGGGAAAACGGAAGTGGCCATCCGCGCGGCCTTTAAAGCGATTATGGATGGAAAACAAGTAGCGTTCCTTGTCCCGACGACCATTTTAGCACAGCAGCATTACGAAACCATTTGCGCGAGATTCGAAGGGTATGCGATTAATGTCGGATTGCTCAGCCGCTTCCGCACGAGAAAAGAGCAGGCGGAAACAATAAAGGGATTAAAAGATGGAACGGTGGATATCGTCATCGGGACCCATCGGCTTCTTTCGAAAGATGTTGCTTTCAAAGATTTGGGATTATTGATTGTCGATGAGGAACAACGATTTGGTGTTGCCCATAAAGAAAAAATCAAACAATTAAAAACGAACGTAGATGTATTGACGTTGACGGCCACACCGATTCCAAGAACCCTCCATATGTCCATGATCGGCGTTCGGGACCTTTCGGTTATTGAAACACCTCCGCAAAACCGGTTTCCTGTCCAAACGTATGTGATGGAGTACAGCCCGGCGTTGGTGCGGGAAGCCATCGAAAGAGAAATTGCCCGCGGAGGCCAAACATTTTATTTATATAACCGCGTGGAAGATATGACGAAAAAAGTGGAAGAAATTCAGACACTCGTACCGGAGGCCCGCGTCGGATATGCCCATGGAAAGATGTCTGAATCCCAATTGGAATCCGTGATTTTGAACTTTTTAAACGGTGAATTTGATGTGCTTGTGACAACGACAATTATTGAAACCGGCGTCGATATGCCGAATGTCAATACGCTGATTGTCCAGGATGCAGATAAAATGGGGCTCTCCCAGCTTTATCAATTGCGCGGCCGCGTAGGAAGATCGAACCGGGTGGCGTACGCGTATTTCATGTATCAGCGGGATAAAGTATTAACGGAAGTGGCGGAGCAGCGTCTTCAGGCGATTAAAGAATTTACGGAGCTGGGATCAGGTTTTAAAATTGCCATGCGCGACCTTTCCATTCGCGGTGCCGGAAACTTGCTCGGGGCCCAGCAGCACGGATTTATCGATACGGTGGGATTTGATTTGTATACCCAGTTGCTGGAAGAGGCTATTGCCGAACAAAAAGGCGAAAAACGCGAAGAGAAGGAAGAAGTGGAGATTATTTTGCATGTAGATGCATATATCCCTGATAAATATATTCCTGACGGATATCAAAAAATTCAAATGTATAAGCGGATTAAAGCGATGGAAAACCCGGAAGATTATCATGAAATTGTCGAAGAACTGCACGATCGGTTTGGCGACATGCCTCCCGAAACGGAAAGACTTTTGCGCATAGCGCGGATAAAAGCATGGGCAGGCAAATCCGGCATTGTTTCGATAAAAGAAAAGCAGAAAATCATTTCAATTGTGTTTTCTGAAGAAGGCACAAGAAATCTCGATGGTTCAGTCGTTGTTTCGGAAACGATGAAGTTTGAAAAAGCGGTTGGTTTTAGCATGGACGGACCGATTTTGACGATCACCATCGACGGGAAAAAATGCGGAAACAACGAACCGTTGGATGTGCTGGAGCAAGTGGCTGAAATTATTTATAAAGCAAGGAAGAATAATGTAGTGGAACAGGAAGCAAAATAAGACTGTAAACATGACCCAAATACTCATTTGGGTCATTTTGTTTACCCCAATATTTTGCTTGTTTTTCATTAAATTGTTATATTTTTAAAATTTTTGGGGCATATTAATTTTACAATTTTTCGATGCAATAAAAACATTTTACACAAAATCCTCCGCATGTATTTTTTGCATACTTTGCCTAAAGATTAAGCATACTATTTGTGAAATTAAGACTTCAGAAAGCGAGGCAGCGTAGATGAAAGCAACAGGAATAGTTCGTCGAATTGATGATTTAGGTCGTGTTGTAATCCCGAAAGAAATCCGCAGAACCATGCGGATACGAGAAGGAGATCCTTTGGAAATTTATACTGACCGGGAAGGGGAAGTTATTCTAAAAAAATATTCACCTATTAATGATTTAGGCGAGTTTGCAAAAGAATATGTAGAATCTTTGTATGAAACAATAGGCACTCCTGCTTTAATCAGCGATCGTGATGAAATGATTGCAGTGGCAGGATTGTCGAAAAAAGATTACACAAATCGCCGTCTTTCACCTTTTGCGGAGGAATTTATGAAACAACGGAATATTGTATTGGAAAAACAGGAAACAACAATTGAGTTGGTGCCAGGCCAATTCGAACAAGTAAAATCCTATTGCGTGGCACCGATTGTGGTAAACGGCGACACAATTGGGGCAGTGTATCTTCTTTCAAAAGTCCATTATTTAAGCGAAGTGGAGCAAAAAGCAGCGGAAACGGCGGCTCATTTCTTGGCAAAGCAAATGGAGAATTAGAAAGAATTTGGAAACAAACATTATGAAAAAACATCATTTTCTCTTAAGGGGAAAATGATGTTTTTTTTTAGTGTTATTGAAAAAATAAGAAAATATTGGAAGAATAACAGATGGATTATTTTTTTGTTATCGGGAAATAGGAAAGTTGTTTTATTATTTGAAAGAGTCTTTGGTATACTTTCTTATGTGAAGAAAGGAAAGAGAAAACAAATATGTCAAATTCGATCGGATTGAAAGGCTATATGAAGGGGGCACTGCTCTTAACCGTCTCGGCTCTTATTGTAAAAGTGCTGAGTGCAATTTATCGGGTCCCTTTTCAAAATTTAGTGGGAGATGCCGGCTTTTACATTTACCAGCAAGTTTATCCGTTTATATCATTTTTTGTTGCATGGACATCGGGCGGATTTGCCGTTGCCATTTCAAAAATGCTGGCAGATGCGGAGCTCGGCCGGGATGCCATCCGAAAAAAAGGCATCATTGCTAGAACGGTATTTTTATATCTGTCAGGTTTGTCGTTGATGTTTTTTTCAATCTTATTTTTTGGGGCGGAATTACTGGCGGATTGGATGGGGGATGAAGAGTTGTCCCCACTCCTAAGAACAGGCGCTTTTGTGACGTTGTTTATGCCGTTTTTGGCGCTGATGAAAGGAACATTCCAGTCCCGGGGGGAGATGGCGCCCGTTGCGAAAGCCCAAGTATTTGAACAATTGATCCGTGTGACCATTATTTTGGCAGGAGCTTTTTTCGTGATGGCTGTTTCGGGTTCCCTTTATTCCGCGGGGAATATGGCTGTGTTAGGAACCGTGGCCGGAGAAGCGGCAGGAGTATTTTTAATGGTTCATTACTTTAGAAAAGTATTCAATCTTTCTTTATTTCAACATGCAAGGGGCCGGGAAAAGAAATGGCCGATCATCAAAGAAGTGACCGTTTTAAGCATCAGCATCAGCATGAGCAGTTTGTTGCTTCTGTGTTTTCAGCTCATTGATTCCTTTACTGTGTATTCATTGATGGTGGAAAGCGGAATCGATGCCCAATCGGCCAAGGAAATGAAAGGGATTTATGACCGTGGACAACCCCTCGTTCAATTAGGGATTGTAATTGCTTCCTCGCTGTCGATTGCGGTTGTTCCTCTTGTGGCGATTCAGTCCAAAAAGAAAACCGGAAGAGGAGCGAAGCCTTTTATTCAATTGACTTATCGCACGGCGCTTTTGTTTGGCGTAGCCTCTTCGCTTGGCCTCGTCATTGTCATGCCATATGTAAATGAGATGTTGTTTGAAACCAATTCCTTGCAGAAGGTATTGTCAGTCTTTGTTTTGCAAATTGTTCCGCTCTCGATCATTCTGACATTTACGGCCATTTTGCAAGGAATGGGAAAATTGAAGGTGCCCTTTGTTATTTTGACAGGTGCCATCATTTTCAAAGCAATCGGGAATGTTGTCCTTGTTCCCGTTTGGAATGTTTTAGGATCGGCTGTCGCTAGTACGGCGATGTTATTTATAGCTGCAATATTAATGGCGGTTTATTTAAAAAAATTAACATTTGTCCAATTGGCTCCTTGGGATTTTTACATAAAATTAAGCGGTGCAAGCATTGCCATGGCCATCGCAGTCATCATAATCGATCAATGTTTCGGCGTGTTTGGGGGAATCTTTGGCAACAGCAGAATGGAAGCCGCCGTTTTCGGCATGATCTTGATTGCGGTAGGAGCTTTTGTATTTTTGACATTTGTGGCAAAATCCCGGATGCTTTCGGAAAAAGAATGGTTCTTCATCCCTTTGGGACGCCGGATGGCCGCTTATCAGCTTTGGTTAAATAATCGAAAGTAGGTGGTTGTATGCAGATTACAATCGTTGGACTCGGATCGTCGGATTATGAACAATTGCCAATGGGCGTGTATAAAAAATTGAAAGAAGCAAAAAAAGTGTTCGTTCGTACAATGGATCACCCTGTTCTTGCGGAATTGCAAAAGGAAGGATTGCGATTTGAAAGTTTCGATGAAGTATACGAAAAACATGATGCTTTTCAGCCTGTATACGAGGAAATTGTTGAACGTTTGGTAGAAGCCGCGAAGGACGGGCAAGTGGTCTATGCCGTTCCCGGGCATCCTTTAGTGGCGGAACAAACGGTGCAAATGCTGATTGAGGCTGAAAAACAAGGCAAAGTCCAAATTTCCATCGAAGGGGGACAAAGCTTTTTAGATGCCATTTTCACCGCGTTAAAAATTGATCCCATTGAAGGATTCCAATTGTTGGATGGAACAAGTTTCTCCATCCATGATGTCAATATGCGTTGCCATGTGCTGATTGCCCAAGTGTATGACCAGTTCAGCGCTTCCGAGGTAAAATTAAAATTGATGGAAAAATACAGGGATGATTATCCGGTCACGGTTATTACCGGTGCGGGATCCAGCAATGAACAGCTTCAAACCGTGCCGCTATATGAATTGGATCAGACGGTGGAACTCAATAACTTGACAACGGTTTATGTTCCGCCGGTAAAAAGCGATTTGGATGCTTTAAAAGATTGGACGACTTTCAGAAGGATCATTGCGACGTTGCGCGGCCCGAACGGCTGCCCGTGGGATCGCAAGCAAACCCATGAAAGCTTAAAAAAATATTTGATCGAAGAAGTTCATGAGTTTCTTGCAGCGGTCGATGAAAAAGACGATTTTGGCATGGTGGAAGAACTCGGGGATATTTTGTTGCAAGTGTTTTTGCATGCCCAAATCGGAGAAGATGAAGGTTACTTCAATTTGGAGGAAGTATTAGAAAGTATTTCCGGGAAAATGATTCGCCGCCATCCGCATGTTTTTGGCGACATCAGCGTAAAAGATGCCGATGAAGTCGTATTGAATTGGGAGGAAATTAAAAAGAAAGAGAAGGGCAAACAGGAGGAATCGCTGCTTAAAGGAGAATACCGCCCTGGTTCCTCATTGCAAACGTCCTATAATTATCAGAAAAAAGCCGCTTCAGTCGGCTTTGACTGGCCTGATGCAGCCGGAGCGATCAAGAAATTTGAAGAGGAATGGCAGGAATTTCGCAATGAATTAGAGAAAGGTACAAATGACACTATATTGGATGAGTTTGGGGATGTATTGTTCACTCTTGTCAATATCGCCCGTTTTTATAAAATCTCCCCTGAGGAAGCGATGATTCACGCCAATGAAAAATTTGCAAAAAGGTTTAGATTTGTCGAAGAACAGGTAAGAAAGAGCGGAAAATCTTTCGAAGATTTTACATTGGAACAATTGGACGAATTTTGGAATGAAGCAAAACAATTAGAAAAGGAGTAGCCTATGCGACTAGACAAGTTTTTAAAAGTATCCCGATTAATTAAACGCCGCACATTGGCAAAAGAAGTGGCGGATCAAGGACGAATCACCATCAACGGAAAAGTGGCAAAAGCTTCTACCGATGTCAATGCCGGCGATGAACTGACTATCCGTTTTGGACAAAAAATCGTCACTGTCCGGATTGAAGAAATTAAAGAAAATGTCCGTAAAGAAGAGGCCGGCAAAATGTATACCATCATCAAGGAAGAAAAACTGGATAAAATCGAACCAGAATTTATTGATGATGAAGAAGATAAAGAGAGAAGAAAAAATATTTTTTTATAGCATGGCACGGGTTTGTTGTCATGCTTTTTTTATTTCCCGCATAAAGTGAACAGAACAAACCATTAGAAGGAGGAACGGATTATGACACAATTACATCAGGAAAACAATTATACTATCACTTCCGGTGATCACCTTGTGACTGTGAGAAATAGAAAAAGATTGGATATGACATCAGTAAAGGAAATTGAAAGATTCGATCAGGAGGAATTTTACGTACGGACTTCCCAAGGTCATCTGCTCATTCGGGGGGAAGAATTGCGCATTGTCCATTTGGATGTGGACAAAGGGTTATTGACATTGGAAGGCAATGTCAAAGCTCTTCAATACGATGATGACGACGCAGGGTTGGCTAAAGGCTTTCTCCATAAATTGTTTGGATGACGGTCAACGAACAATTTTTCAGCATCGTAATAATGGCGGCGAGCGGCATCCTTATTGGCGCGGTTATTGACGCAACAAGAATCTGCATCAGCGCCTTGGCTCCCAAGTCATTATTACGAAAAATATCTTGGATTCTCGAAATCATCGTCTGGGCTTTATTAGGTGTTGCCAGCTTTTATATCATTTTCATCATAAAGGGTGGAGAGTGGCGTTTAGTCGACCCATTATCACAAATCTTAGGCATCTTTCTTTATGAATCGATATTTCAGCCATTTTTCCGATTTCTTGGCCGGCTGTTCATTATGTTGATCGTTCGGCCGATCATCGCCTTTATCAACTTTGTTTTCAAAATGATCCGGGGAATGATCCGTCTGCTTGTACGAATCATCAAGATATTCATTTGGCCGTTCTATAAACTTTGGACCATCATCCAAAAACCTTTTCAAAGAAAATTTATAAACATGAAAAGAGCCATCTTCAAAAAGCAACCATAACTAAGGTATAATGACATTATAGTGAATTTTCGGGAGGTGACGGATGTGGGTAATGGCTATCATCGGAAACAAACCATGAATGTTCGTAAAATCGAAAATGATTACGTTCGTACAGCGGACCGCCAATTGGAAAAAAAGGTAAAGAAGAAAATAGGATTGAGAAGAAGGCTGACAGCATTTTTCATTATCGCATCCGTCGTCCTGGTTTGTTTGATGGGCATGATTTTGAACCAAAACGAAAGATTGGCGGAAAAAGAAGCGCAAAAAGAGAAGATGCTGGCGGAGCTGGAAGAAGTAAAAAAACAACAGGAGCAACTAAAATTGCAAATAAAGAAGCTGGAAGATGACGAATATATTGCAAAACTGGCCCGCAAAGAGTATTTCTTGTCCGATAAAGGAGAAATCATTTTTACGATTCCAAAAAAGGATCAGGAAAAAAAAGATAAAGATGAAAAATCAGCTGAAGAAGAGGAAAAGCATAAAGAAAATAGTGATAAATAATGTTTATCGGACCTTCATAATATTTTTCTGACAAAAAGAAATTTTTGTAAAAAGTGATGATAAAATTCAAAAAATAGATGCCGAAAAAAGAGTTGTCTTGTTGACACTCTTTTTTTGTCGGCTATAATGAAAGAGAGCAGTTACATTTTTTTTGCTCGTATATAATCTATATATAACAAAAATTCTGGCTTAGTTTTAGCCGCTAAATTTTTAAGGAGGAGCATTTTTTTTATGTCAATTGAAGTAGGCAGCAAATTACAAGGGAAGGTCACAGGAATTACAAATTTTGGAGCATTTGTTGAGCTGCCAGATGGTAGAACGGGCCTTGTCCACATTAGCGAAGTAGCTGATAACTACGTAAAAGACATCCACGATCATCTCAAAGTCGGAGATATTGTGGAAGTAAAAGTGTTAAATGTAGAAGAGGATGGAAAAATTGGACTTTCCATCAGAAAGGCTAAAGACCAATCAGAAAGACCTGACCGTCCTCAAAGACCACGTCGAGACCACCGTTCAAATGAACGAAATGAACGTCAATCGAGAGAAAGCTTTGAACAAAAATTGGCAAAATTTTTAAGAGATAGTGATGAGCGTCTTGCTTCATTAAGACGCGCAACTGAGTCAAAACGAGGTGGACGTGGCGCAAGAAGAGGGTAGTTTGCTGTCTATTAAGTGAAGAAGTTTAGCGTAAATAAATTGTCAAAATATAGAGGTAACATCATCGGTTCACCGTAAAAAAGAGTCGACTATTTCCTGCCAATAGTCGACTTTTTTTTATAAAATCAGTACCCATTTCACTTGTTTTTGCCGAGCATATGTTTCGTAAATGCATTGCGCTTCAAAGATTGACGCCAATTTAGTGGGGCGAGAAAGCTTTTAGGAGTTATATCTAAAAAGTTTTTAATACCCATACAATATTATGTTGTCATAAAAAACTGTTATTGCAATCAAATAAATATTGATGAAAAGCGACACAACTTGCGAAAGAAAATAATTTGTTAAGTTATTAAGCAATTCGTCGAACAAATTTTTAAAACTAGAGCAGTACTAGACAAATTTTACATCCCCAATTTTTTATAATAGAGCGCAACAATATCTCTAAAGGGGGATGGAATATGTCAAATATTCAAATACTCAATGAAAAAATGTCATGGCCAGATCGGTTTGCCCGTTTTTCTATCAAAAAGATGAGCGTCCTTATTCATTCGTTCTTTTTCCTTTTGGCTTTTTTTCTTGCAAGAGCGGTCATGTTTGAAGCTGCAGTCCCTTTTTTATTGCCATTGTGGGCAATTGTACGGCAACGATATGAAAATGAAAAGTGGGCTGTGTTTGTTGGCGGACTCGCGGGCGCCCTTAGTTTGAGTTTCGGACAGGGGTTCATATTGTTAATTCAGCTCGGCATTTACGAATTGCTGACGCGTTTTCGGTATTGGAAGCCGCCCGCAGCTGTTGCTGTGGCTTTTGCTGTCTTTTTTGGGCAGTTTTTATGGCAAGGATTGGTGCATATGGGCATCCCTCCTATGATCGTCCAAATGTATGTTTATTATGAAATGATTTTGGCGTTTTTCATGACAATCTTTGTGAAACTGTTTTTTGTGGAACCGTACCGATTTTGGTCCGCTGCATGGGGTTATGAACGCATAGGAGCGGGACTGGTGATTTTGGCGGTTGTGCTTACCGGGATGCACGCCCTGACCATCTCTTATTTCTCGTTGTTTACATTCGTCATGCATTTATCCATTTTGATTGCCGCGATTGCTGGCGGAGTAACCGTTGCATCAAGCGTATCCACCATTATCGGGGCATTGGTGGGGATTTCGGAACTTTCTTTTACAGGCATGATTGCCGTCTATTCTTTAACGGGTGTAACGAGCGGTCTCTTTAAAGGATTGGGAAGGACAGGGGTTGTACTGGGAAGTTTTATTCCGAGCATTTTTTTCTTTTTTTATGATTCGACACTGCCCCTTGATAGCGTATACTTTGTTTCCATGTTGATTGCGGGAGTCGTCTTTTTATTACTGCCTCAAAAAATGCTGGGCTTTTTGGAAAACATCATCCGTCCTAAACGGGATGAAGTGCTCTTGAAACGGCAGCAATGGCTGACGGAACATACAACGGAAAAATTGGAGACGTTTCAGCGTTTTGTTTTGTTTATGAAAGAATTGGTGTTTGACCATTTTACATCGACAGAACATGTAAGCGGCATGAGGAAAATAGAGCCGTGCGCCACTTGCATGAGTTGTTTCCGATATGAGCGGTGTTGGGGAGAAAATAATATCGGCATGGATGAGAATATACGGAGATGGTTCCATGCAAAATCGAGATTAAGCGAAGCGGAACAGATGCAAACGGAAGAGCTGATCAGGGCGAAATGCGTAAAATCGTCGAAATTGCTGGAAGAACTTGATTATCAGTTGTATAACGACAAAATGAATGGGCAATTCTATCATGGGAAAAAAATGATTGCGCTGCAGTTAAGGGATTTAAGCAATCACTTAAATAAACTGATGGAAGATATGAAAAATGAAACACTTTCTTTCAAAACCGTCGAAGAGGAATTGGGCCAGGAATTTAAGAGGGCGAATATTGATTGTTTTCAAATTGATGTGTTGAACAATACAGTGGGTGAGCGGGTCATCGTTTGCTCTTTTGTGAACACCCAGGATAAAGATGATTTATATTTATTGTGCGAACGAATGATTTTGCCTGTTCTTTACGAAGTGTTTTCCGAACCGTTTCAAGTGGATCGGATCTCCAATCATCAAAAGCCATTTAAACATTTCCAAGTGAGATTTCGTTCTGCCGTCCGATACAAAATACAGTATGATATATATAGTAAAGCCAAACATTCCAACGCAGTCTCCGGGGATTCCCATGCCATTTTCCATATTCATCCCGGACTGGTGGCCGTCATGTTATCGGATGGCATGGGGCACAGCCGTGAAGCGAAGCGGGAAAGCCGACGTCTTGTGCGGTTGATGAGAGAATGTTTAAGCTATAATATGAATCCGGAGACTGCCATGCATACGTTGCATTATGTGCTCAGTTTAAATCGAGAAGTGGATATGTATGCGACGATTGATTTTGCATTGGTGGATTTGCAAAAGGGAGAATTGTGGTCCTGGAAAGCGGGAAGCATGTCCACGTATATTTTGCGCGGAGATCGTCTGATAAAAGTGGAAGGATCTTCGGCTCCGGTAGGTTTTATGCCGGTATTCTCGATTGAAACAGAAAAAGTTAACTTGATGGCGGATGATTATGTCGTAATGGTTTCTGACGGGTTATTCTCCAGCAAGTATGATTGGGATGAACAAGAACAGTTTTTTGTTGAATTGATCAAATCCAAAATCCGTTTAGGAATCCCGATTGAAGCCCTGCTTTACGACGTCATGGACAGCTATCAGGGTAAATATGAAGTAGAGGATGATTGCACGGTCATCATCTATAATGTATCTCACGTTGCGCCCAAATGGGCTGTATTTAGACCGGCCAATTCATGAAAACGGGGTGAGAAGATGGCAACTTTATCATTTGAAAAGAAAGTGCAAAAGTTTATAGAAGAAGAACAACTGGTCGAAGCGGGAGACCGTCTTCTCATCGCTTGTTCCGGCGGCGTTGATTCCATGGGTCTTCTCCATTTTTTTCTTCATTTTCAAAAAATATGGGAAATTGACTTGTATGTAGCCCATGTGGACCATATGTTAAGAGGGGAAGTTTCCTATGAAGATCGATTATTTGTGGAGCGGTTTTGCCAAGAAAAGAATCTCCCTATTTTCAGCACGAGCATTCCGATTCCGGAGATATTAAAAAAAGAAGGCGGGAACGCTCAGGCCGTCTGTCGCAGGGAGCGTTATGCCTATTTTGCAGAAATGATGAAACAACACAAAATTAACAAGCTGGTAACGGCCCATCATGCGGATGATCAGTTGGAAACCATGCTGATGGCACTGACAAGATCGGGGAGTGTCGGAGGTTTCAAAGGCATATCTTCCAAACGGACATTTGCCGCCGGGACGATTATCCGTCCATTTTTGACAGTGACAAAGGAAGAAATCAGGAAATATTTGGAGGGTCAAGGCGGCACTTTCCGGGAGGATGCGAGCAATTTGAAGGACGATTATACCCGCAACCGGTTCCGCCATCATATTGTCCCGTTATTGAAAAAAGAGAACCCTCAAGTTGCGGTTCATGCGTTTCAATTGTCCCAAAGTTTGCAGCAAGATGACGAATATTTGAATGAGCTCGCCCTCAGCCGATTTTCTTTTGTTGTGGAAAAGGCGGGGGACGGCTTTATATTACATATTCAACGTCTTCAAAAAGAGCCACTTGCTTTACAAAGGAGAATCATTTTAATACTATTAAACTATCTTTATCGTTTTTCGGATGACAAAGGTTTTTCCATTTGCAGTAAAATTCTGGAATTATGCAAATCCCAAGAAGGGAATGCAATGATTCATCTGCCAGACCAATATATAGCAAACAGAAGTTATGATATTATTACCTTCTTTAAATATCGGGCATCAAAAGCTGATGACAGCATTCAGACAGTTGAAATTGGAGAATGGAACGTTTTCAACGGTTTCCGTTTATACATAGGGAAAATCTCCGATGAAACGGCCAACTTCCAGCAAAATGCCACTGCTTCTTACTATTTCAATTCTGATAGCATCGCTTTTCCTCTTAAAGTTCGAAATCGGAAAGAAGGGGACCGGATACATTTAAAAGGCATGCATGAGGCAAAACGTTTATCCCGCCTTTTTATTGATGAAAAAATCCCTTTAATCGAAAGAGATGATTGGCCGATCCTAGTTGATTCGAAAGATGAAATCCTAGCAGTAGTAGGGATCCGAGCGAACCATCGCTTCTCCAAAGCGAAAAGAATGAACGATGATATGGTCATGATTATTCAAAAAGTTTTTAACAATAAATGAGGTTTATTTTAAATATTCATTAAAAATGGCTATAATTCTTTTTAAGGGCAATTCACATGAATTTGTTTCATTATTCTAACTGTCGTTTTGAAATTGTTATTCGCGCTAGGAGGAACACCATGATTCATAATGATATCGAAAAAATATTGTTTACAGAAGATCAAATACAAGAAAGAATTGCAGAAATTGGAGCACAATTGACTGAAGAATATAAGGATAAATTTCCATTGGCCGTCGGTGTATTAAAAGGGGCCATCCCATTTATGACGGATTTGATGAAAAGGTTCGATTCATATATTGAAATAGATTTTATGGATGTTTCAAGTTATGGAAATGCCACGGTTTCTTCAGGAGAGGTAAAAATATTGAAAGATTTAAACACGAGTGTGGAAGGCCGGGATGTCATCATCATCGAAGATATTATAGACAGCGGGCTGACCTTAAGTTATTTAGTGGACTTGTTCAAATACCGCAAAGCCAACTCCATTAAAATTGTGACCTTGCTGGATAAACCATCCGGCCGGAAAGTGGATATAAAAGCAGATATCGTCGGATTTGAAGTTCCGGATGGATTTGTAGTAGGTTATGGATTGGACTATGCGGAAAAATATCGCAATCTACCTTACATTGGTATATTAAAAAGAGAAGTATATTCCTTTTAAACGGAATGCATGCCAAAAAAATGACAAAAAAGCAAAAACGCTACATTATCAGTGCATTTCATTGTATGATGAAATAATGGTATGTTAAGATTTTACTTATAGTTTTTGTGTTAAGTTGTGAGGAGGCTGGGGATGAATCGAATATTCCGATACACCATACTTTATTTATTAATTTTTCTTGTCGTGATTGGTATTTTTGGCACCTTCAACGGTGGTAGCCAACCGTCAAAAGAATTGACTTATGGCGAATTTATTAACGCCTTAGAAAATGGAAAAATCAAATCTTTAAGCATTCAGCCGGATGCGGGTGTTTTTGTTGTAGAGGGCGAGTTTGCAGGCGGAGAAGATCAAACCTTCACCGTGAACCTTCCTCAAAACAACCCAGCGCTGATGGAAAAAATAGATAATGCAGTAAAAAACAATCCGGATATACGTTTTTTGCCAGCTCCTGAAACCAGTGGATGGGTACAATTCTTCACTGGCATCATACCATTCATTATTATCATCATTTTATTCTTCTTCCTCTTGAGCCAAACTCAGGGCGGAGGAAATAAAGTGATGAATTTCGGCAAAAGCAAAGCGAAATTATATGAAGCGGATAAGAAAAAAGTCCGCTTCGAGGATGTTGCAGGAGCAGATGAAGAAAAGGCCGAATTGGTGGAAGTAGTAGAATTTTTGAAAGACCACCGCAAGTTTACAGAGATGGGGGCACGCATTCCAAAAGGGATTTTGTTAGTGGGTCCTCCAGGTACCGGGAAAACATTGCTTGCCCGGGCTGTTGCAGGTGAAGCAGGAGTTCCGTTCTTCTCCATTTCCGGTTCAGACTTTGTTGAAATGTTTGTAGGGGTGGGTGCATCCCGCGTTCGCGACTTGTTTGAAACAGCGAAGAAAAATGCGCCATGTATCATCTTTATCGACGAGATTGATGCGGTAGGACGCCAACGCGGTGCAGGTCTCGGCGGAGGCCATGACGAGCGTGAGCAAACGTTGAACCAGTTGCTTGTCGAAATGGATGGTTTCAGCGCAAATGAAGGAATAATCATTATTGCTGCTACAAACCGCCCGGATATCCTGGATAAAGCGTTGTTGCGTCCAGGCCGCTTTGACCGCCAAATCACGGTAGGTTATCCGGATGTCAAAGGACGGGAAGCGATTCTTAAAGTTCATGCGCGCAATAAGCCGCTTGCGGAAGAAGTGGATTTAAAGGCCGTCGCTCAACGGACGCCAGGTTTTTCAGGTGCGGATTTGGAAAACTTGCTGAACGAAGCGGCTCTAGTTGCAACGCGCAAAGGAAAGCGGAAAATTTATATGGAAGATATTGACGAAGCTAGTGACCGGGTAATTGCCGGACCGGCTAAAACAAGCCGAGCATATACGCCAAAAGAGAAAAAACTTGTTGCTTATCATGAAGCAGGGCACGTTGTAATCGGTTTAACGCTCGATTCAGCGGAAAAAGTTCACAAAGTGACGATTGTTCCGCGGGGCCAAGCGGGCGGTTATGCAATCATGCTTCCAAAAGAAGAGCGTTTCTTCCAAACAAAAGAAGAATTGCTGGATCGCATTACCGGACTTCTTGGAGGACGGGCAGCAGAGGAAATTGTACTAGGGGAAATTTCCACTGGTGCTCATAATGACTTCCAAAAAGTTACGGAAATTGCCCGCCGCATGGTGACGGAATTTGGCATGAGCGAGAAATTGGGCCAATTGCAATTCGGATCCCCTCAAAGCGGAAATGTTTTCTTGGGGCGGGACTTCAATACAGATCAGAACTACTCTGAAGCGATTGCTTATGAAATTGATAAAGAAATGCAAAAAATTGTGACCGAGCAATATGAACGGGCAAAACGCATTCTGACAGAAAAACGTGATTTATTAGATCGGATTGCGCAAGCCCTATTGGAACATGAAACATTAAACGCAGAGCAAATTGAACACTTGCGCGATTACGGCTGCTTGCCTGAAAAAACGGAAGAAGAATCCGTTAAAATCTCAACAGTGGAACCGAAACAAGAAGAAAATAAAAATGAGTCTGCTTCTGAATCAAATGAAGCAAGCATTGAAAAGGCCGGCTCTGCGCAAATTCATCAAGAAGTTGCCGGTGAACCGAAAGCGCCGACGACAGATGATTTACCAAAAGGAGATTCCCCTGATTTGAATCGTTTCAACGGGGAGAAAAAGGAATAAACATTGTGTTAGTGGCATCAGAATAATATTCCTGGTGCCGCTTTTTTTGTGCGAAAGATGAATCTTTTTGAGCGAACATCATGCAATATGGTATTATTTCATCAAACGTAAAATGGAAGTGATTGCAGTGATTTTGGCAATTGACGTTGGAAATTCAAAAATTTCTTTAGGCGTTTATCAAAATGACCGATTGGCGCACCATTGGAAAATGGAAATGGAAAAGAATAAAACGGCTGATGAATACGCCATGCATTTATATGCCTTTTTTAACTATGAAGGAATCGCCTTCAGCGATATTGATGGAATCATCATTTCTTCTGTCGTGCCGCCAATCATGCACGTGTTGGAAGAAATGTGCCGGAAATATTTTCATATTAGCCCCCTTTTTGTTGGTCCAGGGGTTAAAACAGGTTTAAATATCAAATGCGATAATCCCCGGGAAGTTGGAACAGACCGCATCGTCAATGCGGTTGCAGCTGTGCATGAATATGGGACAAGGCCGTTGATTGTGGTGGATTTTGGAACGGCCATCACCTTCAGTTATATTAATGAAAAAGGTCATTATCTAGGAGGGGCGATTACCCCGGGTGTCACAATCTCTTTGGATGCCCTATTTACAAAGGCATCGAAATTGCCGCGGGTCGAGCTTGTCAAACCGGTGGATGTGATTGCGAAAAATACAGTCGCTTCCATCCAATCTGGTATTTTTTACGGATTCCTCGGACTGGTTGAAGGAATTGTCAACCGCATGAAAGAGCAGAGCAAGGATGAACCTTTGGTGATTGCGACAGGGGGACTTGCCGAGTTCTTTTCAAATGAAACGAAAGTGATTGATATCGTGGACAAGTTTTTAACATTAAAAGGGCTATACATTATATATAAAAGAAATCAATAACTGGAGAGAGGAATGTTGATATGGAAGATTATTTAGTAAAAGCGTTGGCATTTGACGGGAAGATACGTGCCTATGCAGCACGTTCAACGAATACAGTCGGAGAAGCACAAAAAAGGCATGATACTTGGCCTACTGCGACTGCTGCTTTGGGCAGGGCTTTGACAGCGGGTGTGATGATGGGGTCCATGATGAACCAGGATGATAAAATTACAATCAAAATCGAAGGCGGCGGCCCAATAGGAATCGTGCTGATCGATGCGAATGGAAAAGGAGAAGTAAGGGGGTATGTTACAAATCCTCATATCCATTTCCCGCTAAATGAAGCCGGGAAATTGGATGTGCGCCGCGCGGTTGGAACCCAAGGCAGCATAACAATTGTAAAAGACTTGGGTGTAAGGGAAATGTTTTCAGGGCAGACACCGATTGTTTCCGGGGAAATAGCCGAAGATTTCACTTATTATTATGCGGCTTCCGAACAAATCCCTTCATCAGTGGGATTAGGTGTGCTTGTCAATACGGATAATTCCGTCCTAGCTGCCGGGGGGTTTATTATTCAAGTAATGCCGGGGTGTGATGAAGAAACCATTGAAGCCATTGAAACCCGTTTAAAAACTGTTGAACCAATCTCCAAAATGATCGAGAAAGGCTATACTCCGGAACAAATTTTGGAAGCCGTATTAGGCGAAGGAAATGTAAAAGTCTTGGAAACAATGCCTATTCAATTTAAATGCAACTGTTCAAAGGAACGTTTTGGAGCGGCCATTCAATCCCTGGGAATACAAGAAATTCAAGAAATGATTGACGAAGATGGCGGAGCTGAAGCGCAATGCCACTTCTGTATGGAAAAATATTATTTTAGCAAAGAGGAGTTAGAGGGTTTTATCCGTGAAATACAGGCAAAGAATGAATCAAAATAATCGGTCTGTTCAGAATGTGCCGCTATCAAAACGTCGCTTAAAAACCAAACCGGTGCTGACTTTGCTTGCCATTTTATTTTTAGGAAACATTTTTTGGTTTGTCCTATGGCTATTTGCATTGGTAGATGGGGATGCGGGCGATGATGAGACCGTTGTTGCACGCATTGATGGCGAAAAAATCACCCGGCAACAATGGATGGCTGAAATGGAGCGCTATTACGGGAAGGAAACATTGCAGCGCATGGTCAACGAAAAGGTGATGGAAAAGGCAGCGAAAGAATATGACATTGACGTAACCGATGAAGAAATTGATTTAGAGCGCTCTTTAATGATTTCATCCAGCGAAATGGATTCAACGCTTGCGCAATTAGATGAAAAAGAATTGAAAAATCAAATCAAGTCCCAGCTGATATTGGAAAAAGTATTAACAAAGGATATCGTGATCGATGAAAAAGATTTAAAAGAATATTACAAAGAAAATGAATCGCTTTATAATATACAGGCTACATACAGGGCAAAATTAATAGTGGTAAATACCAAAAAAGAGGCGGAAAAAGTTCTGGATGAACTGGAAAAAGGGTCCGATTTTTCGGTGCTTGCCAAGGAGCGTTCCCTTGAACCGGTATCGGCAAGTTTGGGGGGCGATATTGGCTATATTTCAAAGCAGTCAGATGTGGATCCGAACATTTTGAAAGCGGTTCAGAAGTTGGAGAAAAATGAAATCAGCAAACCTTTCATCTTAAGAGACGGGCGGTATGGAATCGTTCAAGTCGTTGAAAAGATGGATGGGAAATCCTTTGAATTTGAAGAGGTAAAAGATCATATTAAACGGGTCTTGGCGATGGAACAATTGCCTTCCACCATTTCTCCCGAAACGTTTTGGAGAGATTTTAATGTTTCATGGTTCTATGGAGAATAAATATTAATTATCATTTAAAATTTTTACAAAATTTCACTTCTATTTTCATTGACAAAAACCAATAATTGTTGTTAATATTAAAACATGAAAACCTATAAACATAGTCGGTATTTGAAAGGGGAACCATGAATGAGCAAATTATATAATTCTATTACTGAATTAGTTGGTCGTACGCCAATTGTAAAACTTAACCACCAAACAACTGAAGACGAAGGAACAGTTTGGGTTAAATTGGAATATTTCAACCCAGGAAGCTCTGTTAAAGACCGTATCGCTTTGGCAATGATCGAGGCGGCAGAAAAAGAAGGCAAATTAAAACCAGGCGGCACAATCATCGAACCAACTTCAGGGAACACTGGTATCGGACTTGCCATGATCGCTGCGGCAAAAGGCTATCGTGCAATTCTAGTAATGCCTGAAACAATGAGTATTGAACGCCGTAAATTGCTTCGTGCTTATGGAGCTGAATTGGTATTGACACCTGGTCCTGAAGGAATGAAAGGGGCCATTGCAAAAGCGACAGCTCTTGCAGAAGAAAACGGTTATTTCATGCCACAACAATTTGAAAACCCTGCAAACGCAGAAATCCATCGTTTAACTACAGGTCCGGAAATTGTGGAAGCATTTGAAAATTCAGGGGTACAATTGGATGCATTTGTTGCAGGTGTTGGTACAGGCGGTACTATTACAGGCGCAGGCGAAGTGTTGAGAGAAAAATTCCCTAACATTGAAATTATTGCGGTAGAACCTAAAGATTCGCCTGTATTATCCGGAGGTAAACCAGGTCCGCACAAAATCCAAGGTATCGGCGCAGGTTTCGTACCAAAAGTATTAAATACTGAAATCTATAACTCTGTGTTCCCGGTTGATAACGAAACTGCTTTCGAAACAGCACGTAAAGTAGGCCGTGAAGAAGGCATCCTATGCGGTATTTCTTCTGGAGCTGCTATCTACGCTGCTATTCAAACTGCAAAACGTTTAGGCAAAGGATCTAACGTATTGGCGATTGTTCCATCCAACGGTGAACGCTACTTATCAACAGCATTATATAATTTTGAAGACTAATCACCGGAAAATCGGCATTGTCCTTTGGGATAATGCCGATTTTTTTGTTTCGGGAAGAAAGATATTCCCATATGGTATTCCAAATTGATCAATACATAAAAAGAACGAGCATGAAGCCCATTTATGTTGAAAATGATATACTTGTTTAGGATGAATAGAAGAACAATGAATGAGGTGTGCGTTCATGCTGTCAAAATATACGAAGCCGTTAATTATAAATAATATAAAACTTGATTATACCAAGGAAACTTTTGTTATGGGCATATTAAATGTAACACCGGATTCGTTTTCGGATGGAGGGAAATATAATTCGGTCGAGACCGCTTTGGCCCATGCGAAAGAGATGGTCCAACACGGTGCGAAAATCATTGATGTGGGCGGCGAATCAACTCGTCCCGGGTATACACGCATTTCCGATGAAGAAGAAATCGCAAGGGTTGTTCCGGTCATTAAGGCATTAAGAGAAGAACAGCTTCCGGCAATCATCTCCATTGATACTTACAAGTCCGTTGTAGCGAAAGCAGCAATCGAAGCGGGAGCCCACATCATTAATGATATCTGGGGGGCAAAGGCGGATCCGGAAATGGCAAAGGTGGCTTCCCGATACAACGTACCCATCATTTTGATGCACAATCGTGAGGATACGAATTATACCGACTACTTTGAGGATTTTTTGAATGACTTGAAGGAAAGCGTTGAAATTGCGAAAGCCGCAGGGGTTCCCGATGAGCATATCATCCTTGATCCGGGCATCGGGTTTGCCAAAAATTTACAACAAACGATTGAAACACTTCGGCGGTTGGACGAGCTTGCGGAATGGGGGTACCCGGTGTTGCTGGCTGCATCGAGAAAACGGTTTATCGGCACGATATTAAATGTTCCGCTTCATGAACGGGTAGAGGGAACTGCTGCAGCATGCGCTTATGGAGTAATGAAAGGATGCCATATCGTCCGGGTCCATGATGTGAAGGAGGTAGCAAGGACAGTAAAAATGATTGATGCATTAATGGGGAAATTTGAAGTGACGGGTGAACTGCCTGAAAGACATTAATCAATGCTTTTAGGAGGATTATTATGGATTATATACATTTGAGAGATATGCAGTTTTATGGCTATCATGGTGTATTGCCGGAGGAGACGGTGCTGGGGCAACGGTTTCGGGTAACTGTATCCCTTGCCGTTGATACAAAAAAAGCAGGGGAAACCGACGATTTGAATTATACAGTAAATTATGTGGACGTGTATGAACTATGCAAAACGGTGATGGAGGGGAAGTCATTTCAACTGATTGAAGCGGCAGCGGAAACGATTGCTTCATCCATTTTAGAAAAGTTTAAAGGGCAAGTGTTTGGCTGCAAGGTGGAGCTGGTAAAACCGGATCCTCCAATTCCTGGACACTACAAAGAAGTGGCGGTTGAAATTGTGAGGGGTCGTTACAGTGAATGATGTCTATCTATCCTTAGGAACAAATTTGGGAGATCGGGAAAAACATTTGAAAGAGGCCATAAAATTACTGCAGCAACAAGAGGGGATTGTGATCCAAAAGGTATCGCCCATTTATGAGACGGCTCCGGTCGGTTATGTCAATCAACCCTCTTTTCTGAATATGGCCCTTTATGCCCAAACCACTCTGACACCTTTTGAATTATTGGAGAAATGTCAATCAATTGAACATGATTTGGGAAGGGTTCGAACAATCCGTTGGGGGCCAAGAACGATCGATCTTGACATTTTACTTTATAACAATGACAATATTGAGTCGGAAAAATTGATCATTCCCCATCCCCGAATGTTTGAGAGGGCCTTCGTGCTCGTTCCGCTGATGGATGTGGCCAAGAAGCCATATACAGAAAAGCTGCAACAAGCGGAAACGGCGTTAAGGAATATGGACATTGAAAAAGAAGGGATTCGGAAGTGGAAGGATTCTTTTCCTTTGTAAAGAAGGTTTGGGCGTCGTGAAGTCGCATTGATATAAATCGATCAACCAGGAAAGGAGGAGAGAGCCAGGTGGAAACAAAGCCGTTTCAAATCGGAAATATCGTCATGGCAAACCGGGTGGTACTTGCCCCTATGGCAGGTGTCAGCAACGCAGCTTTTAGGCTTACCGTGAAAGAATTTGGAGCAGGACTTGTTTATGCTGAAATGATCAGCGATAAAGGTTTGATTACACGCAATAAAAAAACATTGGAATTGCTGTATATAGATGAAAGGGAAAAGCCGATTGCATTGCAGATTTTCGGTGGTGAAAAAGAAACCCTTGTAGAAGCGGCCAAATTTGTCGACCAATATACAAACGCTGATATAATTGATATTAATATGGGCTGCCCTGTTAACAAGGTCATTAAATGTGAAGCGGGAGCAAAATGGCTGCTCGATCCGAAAAAAGTGTATGAAATGGTTGCCGCGGTTGTGGATGCTGTGAAGAAGCCGGTGACGGTGAAAATGCGTATTGGCTGGGACGATGAACATATATTTGCCGTCGAAAATGCACAGGCCATTGAAAGAGCCGGCGGCAGTGCGGTAGCCGTCCATGGCCGGACACGCATTCAAATGTACGAAGGAAAAGCGGATTGGGATGTGATTTGCCAAGTAAAGGAAAATGTGGATATTCCTGTGATTGGAAATGGAGATGTGGAGACGCCGCAAGATGCCAGACGGATGCTGGAAGAAACGGGTGTTGATGCTGTCATGATCGGCCGGGCCGCACTGGGCAATCCATGGATGATTTATCGTACGGTCCATTACCTTGAAACGGGCGAATTAATGCCGGAGCCGTCCGTCAGGGAAAAAATTGATGTTTGTTTATTACATTTTGATCGTCTGATTAAATTGAAAGGGGAATATATTGCGGTACGCGAAATGCGCAAACATGCGGCCTGGTATTTGAAAGGGATCCGCGGCAACGGAATGGTTCGCAATGCCATTAATCAGGCGGAAACGGCGGAAGAATTGCGGGCAATTCTAAACAATGTGGCTGCACAATGGGAAGAGCAAGAAAAACCTGAGTTTCAAGCTGTTTAAAGCGCTGTTTCAATAAATTTCATGTTTATCTTTGTTCATTGTGTATAAATAATTAATGGAGTTTATTTATAAAGCCGTCTCAGTAATTGAGGCGGCTTATCGTGAATGGGATGGTTGATCCTTTTGCGTCCCATTAATAAAGGCATCCATCATTGCGGTTGCCGGCGCATCTATGGTGCCAATCTTTTATGAAATCATTCAAATTTGCGAAACATTGAAAACACTTTCTTAAATGTTTATTATTACATCTAGGCTTAAGAATAAAAAAATAACTACCCTATATTTTTAAGAAACTTAAAAAATAATAAAAAATAATATTAAAAAAGATGAAGAGAAGATAGAAATTGTGTAAAATAAAAACATTGTGGACTATGAACAGAACGTTTTAAAAATATGAGGAGTGAAAGACGTGTCAAATATCGAGGAATTAAATGATCAACTTTTGGTAAGACGCCAAAAGTTAGAGAATATTCGTTCAAAAGGAATCGATCCTTTTGGCCACCGTTTTGAACGTACACACTTATCTTCTGAGGTTTTCAAACAATTTGGCGAATTGACGAAAGAAGAATTGGAAGAAAAAAACAACGAAGTGGTTATCGCGGGCCGCATTATGACAAAACGAGGAAAAGGGAAAGCCGGTTTTGCCCATATACAAGATGTGGATGGCCAAATCCAGATTTATGTTCGTCAGGATCGGGTAGGAGAAGAGGCATACGATTTATTTAAGCATGCGGATTTAGGGGATATCGTAGGCATTCGCGGGGTTGTTTTCAAAACGAATACAGGAGAGCTTTCCGTAAAGGCGAACGAGTTTACCCTTCTTACAAAATCCCTTCGTCCAATGCCGGAAAAATTCCACGGTTTGCAGGATGTAGAGCAACGTTATCGACAACGTTATTTAGATTTAATGACGAACCCTAAAAGCAAGGATACGTTTATTACTCGTTCAAAAATTATCCGTTCGATACGGAATTATTTGGATTCGCAAGGTTACTTGGAAGTTGAAACGCCTATTTTGCACACGGTTGCCGGCGGAGCGGCTGCCCGTCCATTTATCACCCATCATAATGCGCTGGATATGGATTTATATTTGCGCATTGCGTTGGAATTACACCTAAAACGTCTAATTGTAGGCGGACTCGAAAAAGTTTACGAAATTGGCCGGGTATTCCGGAATGAAGGGATTTCAACACGTCATAATCCGGAATTTACGTTATTGGAACTGTACGGAGCATACATGGACTTCCGCGATATTATGGAATTGACGGAGAATTTGATTTCCCATGTAGCTCAAGAGGTGCTCGGCACGACGAAAATCCAATACGGGGAAGATGAAATCGACCTTTCACCAGGATGGAAACGTGTGCATATGGTCGATGCCATTAAAGAAGTGACGGGTGTCGACTTCTGGCAACCAATGACGCTGGAAGAAGCAAGACGCTTAGCGAAAGAACATGGTGTTGAAATTCAAGAAATGCATGAAGTTGGACATATCATCAATGAATTCTTTGAACAAAAAGTGGAGCAAACATTGGTCCAACCGACATTTGTTTATGGCCACCCTGTTGAAATTTCGCCATTGGCTAAGAAAAATGCAGAAGACGGACGCTTCACAGATCGCTTCGAATTGATCATTGTTCGTCGGGAACATGCAAATGCCTTTACGGAATTAAACGATCCGATCGATCAAAGAGCGCGTTTTGAAGCACAGCTGGCGGAAAAAGCTGCGGGTAATGAAGAAGCGCATGAAATGGATGAAGACTTCATCGAAGCATTAGAATACGGCATGCCGCCTACCGGAGGATTAGGAATCGGCATTGACCGGCTAGTAATGCTGTTAACAAACTCTCAATCCATTCGCGACGTATTGTTGTTCCCAACGATGCGGCCAAAAGATTAATTGTTTTTTCAAAGAAAAAATGATTTCATATATGGCTGTCCAGATGATGATAACATTGGACAGCCCCATTTTTTTGCGTTATTTGTTAGATTTTAAAAATAAATAATACTTTTTAATGGAAATCACAATACTATTTTTCGATGTGCAGATTTGAATATTAAGTGAAGGTTTTTCTTGGCGGGTTTGAAATATTGGAACAACCTATTATTATTAATAATAGGGATTCGGAATCCCGGTTCGGACTGGCGATAAGCAGATAAAGAATGTTTTAAATAAAGAAAATGACGAAGAAAATTTTAATTAAAAAGTGTTGACATAAAAAAACTGGAATGCTATTATGTAAGAGCTGTCGTTGATAGAAAAGTTATTTTAATAAAGCTTTAAGCGCAGAGTAAAAACAGCGAAAACAGCCTGACAAAAAGTTGTTGACTTCTGAAACTTTTATTGATATAATATAAAAGCTGTCGCAACGAAAAAAAGAATGAACCTTGAAAACTGAACACCAAAGCGTTGATGCCAGAAACAATTCTGGTTTGCCGGCCCCGTCGGCGGACCGGATTCGGACAAACAATTTGAGCGAAATCAAATTCTTTTTGGAGAGTTTGATCCTGGCTCAGGACGAACGCTGGCGGCGTGCCTAATACATGCAAGTCGAGCGGACCTCATAGGAAGCT
>NZ_VIGD01000017.1 GCF_006569205.1 Ureibacillus terrenus | reverse complement strand
ATTGATCAAGAGCCACCATTTCCAATTGATTTCGATTATTGTCAGTACGCTTCGATAACATCCTAAATTTCCCCCGTTAACCAAGAATTCTATCCCTATTATACAAAAAAAGCCTGTAGATTTGGCCACTAGTTTGGGACTTTGTCTACAAGCTGACATCATTTTCTCCAAAGAGAAAATGATGTTTTTTGATCTGTTATTAAAACTCTTTCAGCTGCCCCGATCATTTTTGGTTTATGTCCCAGCCTCAAATCTATGTTTCTATTTTCAGTTGAAAATGATGATGGCAATCACAAAGCTGTTTTTCTTTTCTTACGAAGCTTCTTTTTCTTCTTTTTTCTCTCTCCATAAACGGATTTTATAGAGAATCAGTACAAGGGTAGCCACTATTAAACCTTCTATCATTGGCAAGAATAAGGCAAAAAAGGTTAATAGAATACAGCCCAAAAATAGGAAAATATAAATAATTATATTTTTCCCCACGCTGAGTTTTTTAGCAAACCCCAGCTTGTACACGATGGCGGAAAGGATAAAAACAAGGAAAAAGATAATATATCCTGCCACTTGGTTATTCGGTGCATTTTCGTATACATAACGAGTAACTGCTGACATGCGGTTAAACACACGATCTGTGTCACTGATTGGTGCAGATGCCAAAATCAAACTAAACAGCTTCAAGTCGAACAACACCTTTCACATTCCCATGAAGAGAATTATTCTTGCTCGGCGTATTTTTGTTTTTTCGCCAATTTTTCTCTTTCACTTTTATTTAAAATTTGTTTTCTTAAACGGATGGATTGTGGTGTTACTTCCAAATATTCGTCATCATTCAAAAATTCCAATGCTTCTTCCAGTGTCAAAAGGCGCGGTTTTTTGATGACCGCTGTCTGATCTTTCGTTGCGGAACGGATATTCGTTTTTTGTTTTTGTTTTGTGATGTTGACGGCAAGGTCGTTCTCCCGGCTATTTTCCCCGACAATCATTCCTTCGTAAATATCCGTGCCCGGCTCTACAAATAGTGTACCACGATCTTCTATCTGCATCATACCATAAGTTGTCGCTTTTCCAGTTTCCATCGATACAAGAGCCCCGTTATGGCGGCCACCGACACGGCCAGGAACAACCGGTTGATAGCTGTCAAAGGAGTGGTTGATGATTCCGTACCCTTTGGTGATGGACATAAATTCCGTTGTATACCCGATCAATCCGCGGGATGGCACCATGAAAATGAGGCGGGTTTGTCCATTGCCGTTATTGATCATATCCACCATTTCGCCTTTGCGATTGCCCAATGATTCAATCACGGCACCCACATATTCTTCAGGAACATCCACTTGTACCCGTTCCACCGGTTCGCATTTGACTCCATCGATTTCTTTGATGATCACTTTCGGTTTTGAAACTTGCAATTCATATCCTTCGCGGCGCATATTTTCAATCAAGATGGATAAATGAAGCTCTCCTCTGCCGGAAACAATCCATGCATCCGGTGAATCGGTATCTTCCACCCGCAATGAAACATCCGTTTCCAATTGCTGTTTTAAACGTTCTTCCAGTTTGCGGGCAGTCACAAATTTCCCTTCGCGCCCCGCAAACGGAGAATCGTTCACAAGGAACGTCATCTGCAATGTAGGTTCATCAATGCGCAATGGAGGCAATGCTTCCTGATGATTGATATCACACACCGTTTCTCCCACATTGATATCATCCATACCGGAAACGGCAACGATATCGCCCGCGCTTGCTGATTGAATTTCTTCCCGTTTCAGGCCGGAGTAGCCCAACAATTTTGTTACCCGGTATTGTTTCACAGAGCCGTCCAATTTCATAAGTGCCACAGATTGTCCTACATGAATCGTTCCCCGGAAAATGCGTCCAATACCAATCCGGCCCACATACTCATTGTAATCAAGCATTGTTACCTGGAATTGCAACGGTTCATCCGAATTGTCCACTGGCGCAGGGATATGATCAATGATCGTATCAAATAGACATTGCATATTGTTTTCCTGTTTTGCCGGATCCGGATCAAGACTTGCCGTACCATTGACCGCTGAGGCATAAACCACAGGAAACTCCAATTGTTCTTCATCAGCGCCCAATTCGATGAATAGATCCAATACTTCATCGACCACTTCCAAAGGGCGGGCTGAATCTTTGTCGATTTTATTCACTACCACAATCGGCGTCAGTTTTTGTTCCAGCGCTTTTTTCAGAACGAAGCGCGTTTGGGGCATGCATCCTTCAAAGGCGTCGACAACGAGCAGCACTCCATCGACCATTTTCATGATCCGCTCTACTTCGCCTCCGAAATCGGCATGTCCAGGAGTATCCAAAATATTTATTTTTGTCCCTTTATAGTGAACGGCAGTATTTTTTGCTAAAATGGTAATACCGCGTTCACGCTCTATATCATTGGAATCCATTACCCGTTCTTCCACATGTTCATTTACGCGAAAAGTCCCGGACTGTTTTAATAATTGATCCACCAAGGTTGTTTTGCCATGGTCGACATGTGCAATAATGGCGATATTGCGAATATCTTCACGCAAGTTTTTCATACTTCCACTCCAATTTCTTTGTTCATAAGGTCAACTGTGTTATTATATCACAAGAACCTTAAAATTGTCCTTTTTTGAAAAATACATTTTACTATCCGGAACCGAAAAGGGGGGCATCAAATGAATATCGCGAAATTGGTTATGGCACTATTTTCCATCGCAGCGCTGCTATCCATGATTGCAATCGGCTATGCGATTGCCATCAAAAGCATTATTTCCATCATTGCCAGCATCATTGCGCTAGTGGCTGTCTTTGGAATCGGATTCAACATGAAAAAGAAATTCCGTGAAAAAGGGCTGCTATAACGGAAAGTGCTCGCCACTTGATGGCCGAGCACTTTTTTTGCTTTTCAACCGCTTACCGGTTATTTGGAATGCTGTTTCTCCTCTTTCAATTCAATGTATTGATCCAGCAGCACTTGATGAATGGAAGGATTCGCAATCAGGAATGTATCTTGGGTTAATAGATTGACAGGTTCCCCTTTCAGATTCGAAACAGCCGCACCAACCTCCTGGGCGATTACCGTGCCGCCTCCGATATCCCATGGAGCCAATCTCATTGATAAATAGGCATCGAGTTTTCCGGTCACCACCAGGGCAATCTCCATCGCGGCCGAACCATAAGAACGGGTTCCCCGCACCGTCTTAATAAGCTTCGTAATTTTTTCATGATTGATTTTTCCGTTCGGAATCACCCAGCTTGAATTGATCCCAATGATCGCTTCCTCAATTGTCATAGGCTGCAATTTGCCAAGAGGCTGCTTTCCAAGAAATGCTCCTTCGCCGCGGATGGCGTATATGAGTTCATCCCTCATGACATCATATAAATATCCCAGTTTGCCGGCCCCATCTATAAAGAACCCGATCGAAATCATAAAATTGCGACCTTGTTTAATGAAGTTCATGGTGCCGTCGATCGGATCGATGATCCAAAGAGGGCCATCCAATGACCGGATTTTATCCCCCATCCCTTCTTCCCCTAAAATTTTATGGGACGGGTCCAAATTCTTTATTTTGTCCACAAAAAATTGTTCTATATTCCGATCGATATTCGTAACCAGATCATTGGCACTTGCTTTCGTTTCTATAATCAATTCCTTTGAAAAAGAATCGCGGATCTGTTCTCCGGCATCAAGAATTGTTTTTATTGCAAAATCATGTATTTTTTGTAAATTCATTTTTATAAAACCTACCTTCTATCAGAACAATCAAATCTTTCTATTCTATAATATTATTCCAAAATTCAGAATTTTCATAGTTAAAATATAGGAAGCTGCATTCCCATCCATAATAATTATTGTAACATGAATTTTATAAAAGGGCTCCCAGCCCCTTTAAATTGCAAAATATTTTTGAATCCTTAATTTTTTTCATTTCCTTGTTATTATTATATACTTTTTAAAAAGATTGCAAGAAAAAGGGGAGATTCAATAAGGATTTAAAAAAATTTCAAAAAAAAAAAATCACTTGCTCAATAAGGAAAGCAAGTGATTCTAACGGAAGGGAATTTGTTTACGCATAAGCGTGCAAACCATTTAATTCATCCTGGATTTCTTTCAAACGTTTTTTGCATCTTTCCATTTCTTTTGTATCATTTTCTTGCATTGCGGAATATAAAGAAGCCAATTCATAATCCAACTCTAATCGTAAAGCGCGCTCATATTGCTTTTCAATATCTACTTTGCGGATAATTTTAATCATTTGTTTCATGCCCATCACTTTCCTTTCTTCTGATTTTTTGTCTCAAGGTGAAGTGCTGTTTGTTACAAAATTTTTCCCAAAAACCAAGAAAAATAAACATGTGATTGAAAAAGGAGGAAACAATTCATGGTTGATGTCAAGTGGACAAATGCCGATTTTGATGTTTTTACCATTGACGGTTTAGAACGCCGAATGGATGCATTAAAATCCATCGTCCGTCCAAAATTTCAAGCGCTTGGCGAATATTTTGCCGGATATTTCAGTGCCAAAACCGGCGAGGAATTTTTTGCCCATATTGCCAAACATGCAAGAAGGACAGTCAATCCGCCAAATGATTCCTGGGTGGCATTTGCTCCGTATAAACGGGGATACAAATCGCTTCCTCATTTTCAAATTGGGCTTACAAATCAACATTTATTCATTGTTGCTGCAATTATTTATGAAGCTCCACAAAAATCTTCCATGGCGGAACGTTTGCTGGGATCATTGGATTCTTTTCGCAAGTTGCCTGGGGATTTCATTATTTCGGGCGATCATACTTCTCCTGATGCCATTCCTTTGGGGGATGCATTGGACCATCAATTGGAAAAGCTGCTGATTCGTCTGAGGGATGTCAAAAAAGGAGAATTTCTGGTTGGACGTCATATTCCACGTGAACAATGCATAAATCTAACTTCGGAAGAGTTTTTAAAATTGGCTGAAAATACGTTCGATGCTCTTCTGCCTATTTACGACATCATGATTGGAAGAAATTGAGAATTTTATTGGAATTTCTTTGTTTTCATTCCTTTATTTTAATCCATTGGGAAATCGTTTATTTCCTGCTATATGTTGTATAATTAATATGCTCAAAGCGGCGGTAAACATTACAGTTTTCCTTTGCTTTTTTTCCTCGGGACGACTTCTATTCAACTTTCCGCCATCATAAAATTTCCTTTTGGAACAGAAAAAGGAGCATGATGATATGCTCCTTTTTTTTTCGCCTTTATTCCGTTTTAAAAGAAATCCAATCACCGTCTTTCAATTCCCTCGCCTGTTTCACTACCGGATAGCTGGCATATCCGCTGACCTCTTCAAACTCGCGGAACAGCGTCTTTTCTTCCGCTTTCGAAGGAACGATTTTTTTGAAACGCCGATACTTTTCAATTATCTCTTCCCTCTTGATTCCTTTTTCGTAGGCCTGTTCAATCCCTTCAAAAAATTTTACGACCGTAATAATTTCCTCCGCCGTCCAATCCGGAGAAATAGGATATGCATATTGCATTGTCTGAACCTCACTTTGTATAGTTTTTCTTATCTTCCCCACTTTGAGCGTATTTCTTCCGCCTGCCGGATCATCCGGTCAAACAATTCTTTCACCGTCGGGACATCTTTGATGAGTCCGGCAACTTGGCCTGCCCAGCCAAAGCCGTTTTGAATATCCCCATCATAAATGAAACGTTTATTTGCCTCTCCGCTAATATATTCTTTCAACGCTTCGTATGTTGGGTTTTCCTTTTCAATCTGCAAAATCTTTTCGGTATACTCGGTTTTCAATGCCCGGGCAGGAGTGCCAAGGGAACGCTTAATGACCGTTGTATCCGTTTCGGAACTCTTTAAGAGGGCCTCAATATATGCAGGGGATGCATGGACGCACTCTTTCGTTGCGATGAATCTGGTACCCATTTCAATTCCTTCCGCCCCCAAAGCCAGAGCAGCCATCAGGCCCCGTCCATCTCCAATTCCTCCTGAAGCGATGACCGGAATGGACACGCTGTCCACGACTTGCGGAACGAGCACCATTGTCCCGACATCATCCCGTCCCAAATGGCCGCCGCCTTCCTGCCCTACAACCATCACCGCATCGGCGCCAAGTTCTTCGGCTTTTTGGGCTTGTCTGCGCGCCGCCACTAATACTAACTTTTTCACATCCACTCCTTCAAGCAATTTGAACATCGGCGCCGGATTGCCTCCGGTCATGGAAATGACCGGCACTTTTTCTTCAATCGCCACTTCCACCATCGGCTCATATCCTTTGCCATAATTGCCGAAAGCAAAATTCACTCCAAAAGGTTTATCGGTCTTTTCTCTTGTTTTCCGGATTTCTTCCCTTAATTGTTCGGGGGATTCCAAAGTGAGCGCTGTAATTTGCCCGAGTCCCCCGGCATTTGATACGGCTGCCGCCAAATCCGAATAGGCCAAGTAGGCGAGTCCTCCCTGGATGATTGGATATTGTATTCCCAACAATTTCGTGATTCTTGTCTCCCAATTCATCATGCCCATCTCCTTTTTATCATATTGATAAAATAGTTCTTCAATAAAACCTGAATTTCCTTTAAATTTATATAGCAAGTACAGCCCATAGATGCTATAATTTTTTTGTTTTATAAAAATGATAACAAAAGCGAGGTGGTACCTGCGTTGTCACAGTTAGAGACTCCTCTGTTCGACGCATTGCTCAAACATCGAAACAGACATCCGATCCAATTCCATATCCCTGGACACAAAAAAGGGCAAGGAATGGACCCTGCTTTCAGAGAATTCGTTGGAGACAACGTTTTATCAATCGATTTGATCAACATTGCCCCACTAGATGACCTGCATTCGCCAAAGGGCGCGATCAAAGCGGCGCAAGAACTCGCCGCGCAAGCCTTTGGTGCTGACCATACATTTTTTTCTGTACAAGGAACTAGTGGTGCTATTATGGCGATGATCATGTCTGTCGTCGGTCCAGGAGATAAAATTTTGGTACCACGCAATGTCCATAAATCCACTATGTCAGCCATCATCCTTTCCGGGGCGATTCCGATTTTCATTTATCCGGAAGTGGATGAAGAATATGGAATCACTCACGGAATTAGTGCCGAATCGGTCGAAAAGGCGATCAACACATACCCAGATGCGAAAGCTTTGCTTGTGATCAATCCGACATATTATGGATTTGCTGCCGACTTGAAGCGCATTGTCGATATTGCGCATTCGGCTAATATACCGGTCATCGTTGATGAAGCCCACGGAATCCACTTGAAGTTTCATGATGCACTTCCCATCTCGGCAATGGAAGCTGGGGCAGATATGGCTGCAACAAGCGTACATAAGCTGGGGGGATCATTGACGCAAAGCTCCGTTTTAAACGTCCGGGAAGGGCTTGTGAGCGTCAATCGGGTGCAATCTGTATTATCGATGTTGACAACGACATCAACCTCATATCCGCTGCTTGCATCCCTAGATTGCGCCAGAAGACAATTGGCCGTCCATGGCCATGAATTGATCGACAACACAATTCGGCTTGCAAAGGAAGCCAGAAAACGGATCAAGAAAATTCCGCATTTGAAGGTGGCGGGAAGAGAGAGGCTCCATTCATCCGCAACCTACGACATGGACCCTACCAAGCTATTGATCAGCGTAAAAGATTTGGGCATTACGGGCCATCAGGCGGAGGAATGGCTGCGGCAAAACGCCAACATCGAAGTCGAGCTTTCGGACCTTTACAACATCCTTTGCATCATCACATTCGGAGATACAAAAAAAGAAGTGAATTTGCTTGTGAATGCGTTGCAGCGCATGTCCCAAGCCTTTGATTCGGAAGCATGCATAAAGGAAACGGAAGTAAATGTTCCGGATATACCCGCTCTTGCCATGACGCCAAGGGATGCCTTTTATTCCAGCACGGAAGTGATTCCTTTTAAAGATTCAGCGGGTTATATTTGTGCGGAATTTATCATGGTCTATCCGCCCGGCATTCCGATTTTCATTCCTGGAGAAGTCATTACGGAAGAAAATATCAGGTACATTCAAATGAACATTGAAGCGGGGCTTCCGGTGCAGGGACCTGAAGATGCGAGCCTGAATACGATCCGGGTCATAAAAGAAAGAAAGCCGATTTATTAGTTTAATATATCCATGCAAGAAACCGGGAACAACCGGCAATAAAGGGGAATCCGGACCTGATCGGATTCCCTTTTTTCATTGAATCAATGAAAAGCGTGGTAATTTTCAATGGACTTCCCCCTTGGGCAAAAAAGCTACCTCGTCGAAAGGCTGCTTTTTGAAGATGGTTTAGGTCTCAATGAATGAACCCTATTGAAACGGCCGTTTTCTGGTTGAACGGCGTTTCCGCACCTAATCGGCACAGATTCTTACATCAATAGATATACGAATAATGGGCAGAAAATCGCACCGGCTACCGCACTGAGCCCCATTGACAGGGAACCGATCGACAAATCAAGTTCGCCATAATCGACCAGCTTTGCCGTACCGACCCCGTGGCTGGCGCTCCCCATCGCAATTCCCCGGCTGATCGGGGACTCAATTTTTCCAAGGGTGAAGACCACCGAACCAAGAAGGGCACCTGTAAATCCTGCAATCAATACCAATACGGCGGTCAGCGGCGGAATCCCGCCAATGGTTTCGCTTACATGCATTGCTACAGGTGTGGTAATCGATTTAGGCAATGCGGTCAATATGTATTCTTTGTCGATTTTAAATACGACCAACAGCGAATATACGCTCAATAGCCCGCTTACCATCGCGATGACTATCCCTGATAGAATCGTATATTTATATTTCACCACTTTATCCCATTGATTGTACAATGGGTAAGCCAGCGCCACAACAGCGGGTCCGAGCAAATGCTGAAGGTACCGCCCCCCCTTCATGTAGGTGTCAAAAGGAATATTCAACAGCAACAGACCGCTGATGATGATGATGCTTGAAGTCAAAATCGGCATGAGCAACGGAGAGGGATATCGGGTATATAATTTTCTCATCAACAAGAATATAATAACCGTACTAATGATGGATACACTTGCCTGCATGCTCCGCTTCCCCCTTTTCCTTCTTTTCTTTCATCTCCAATTCTTTTTTCTCGATCCACTGGGAAATTATGCCCGTCGTTAGCAGCACAAACAGCGTACTGATAATCACCGATGCCAAAAGCAAAGTTCCGGATACGGAAATCAGCTGTGGATAATCAATAATTCCGATAATCGGAGGGATAAAAAATAAAGTCATAAAGGCGATTAAGAAATTGGCGCCCTCTTTTATATAATCCACCTTGATCCATTTGAAATGCAAACAAATAAACAAAAGCACCATTCCGATGATGCTTGCAGGCAATGGAAGGTGGGTGATGTCCACAATCAATACCCCTGCGTAGTAAAAAATATACAAAAGCAAAACCTGAGCGACAATCCGGATCACTTTCATACATGAACGGAAAAAGTTCATCTTTTTCCAAAACTCACCTCCCGTATCCGTTATTTTATACTTGTGACAAACTGTTGTCTATCTTTTGTTTTCGAAAAATCGGAAGAATTCGAATTTTGAAGATGGATTTGAAGTTTTCATAGATAAATAAAAAAGAATTCGCCGCTGTGGCGAATTCTTTTTTTGAATCAGTCCTCTTCAATTTCAACACGATTCTTTTTCAACATTTTGGATAATACTTCGTAGACGATCGGCACCACAATCAGTGTCAGCATGGTTGAACTGAACAGACCGCCGATGACGCAAATGCCCAAGTCTCTTGAAATCATGCTTGTTCCTTCAGCGCCTATCGCAAGCGGAATTAATGCTCCGATTGTTGCGATGGCTGTCATCAAAATCGGACGCAAGCGAGTGGCACCTGCTTCCAGTATTGCCTCACGCATCGGCATGCCGGTACGTTCCATGTTGATAATCCGGTCCACCAATACAACGGCATTCGTTACAACAATACCGATCAACATGAGCATTCCCATCATCACCGATACGGAAATCGTTTCTCCCGTAATCCAAAGGCCGACCAACGAACCGATTACGGTAAACGGCAATGAGAAAAGGATGACAAATGGAGCCAAACCTTCACCAAATGTCACGACAAGGATGAAGTAAACGATACCTACTGCGACGATCATCGCAAACCCTAATTGTGTAAAGGCTTCTTTCATATCGGCTGTAACGCCTTCT
The DNA here is from genome assembly GCF_006569205.1 of Ureibacillus terrenus. Taxonomy (GTDB): domain Bacteria; phylum Bacillota; class Bacilli; order Bacillales_A; family Planococcaceae; genus Ureibacillus; species Ureibacillus terrenus. Next base: position 43,182 of record NZ_VIGD01000017.1, on the reverse strand, counting down.
TCCCCGAGTTCAACCCCTTTTGGAAGCTCAAGCTTTTGAATTTTTTCATCAACTTCCGATGAGGCTTTTGTTACGTCTTTACTTGTTACCGTACCGGATACGGTCGCGTACAATTGTCCCTTGCTGCGGGATATTGTATTGGAAACCGTGCCTTTTTCCACTTCGACGATATCTTTTAGTTGCACAGGGGCGCCTGTAGCGGACGGCACAGGTTGATTCAATAATTCATCAAAGGATGGAGCCAGGTTGACATTCCGTTTCACAACAACATCAATTTCGGTTCCGTCTTTTTTGAGAGTTGTCAACACTTCATCCTGCTTATTAGGATTCAGCATCATCGCCAGTTGGCCTGCTGTCAAGCCATACTGCAACAGTGTTTGTTGGTTCACTTTTAATGTGAATTCATCATAGCGCTCTGATAGTGTCGTATCTACATCTTTTAAATTTCCGGACTCTTTCATGATGCTTTCGATGTCGGAAACAACTTTTTCGATTTTATCCAAGTCTTCGCCATAAACGGTATAGCTTAATTCGTTGTTGGCCAACGACATATTGAAGTTTTGGTTAACCCATTTACCGGATTGATTTAAACCTTCAATATATTTGACGATTTCATCCTGTACTTCATCGAAGTTTTCGGTTTCATCGTCAAAAATGACATACATCAGTGCTCCGTCAGTTCCCATCATGCCCATCATGGCCATCATGGCTCCGCCGCTGCCTCCGATGGATACTTGAACGATTTCCACATCATCGCGGGCCAGCAATTTATCTTCAACGACTTTTACATTTTCCAATGTTTTTTCCCGTGTCTCACCAGGCTCAGGCGTATAAGTGAGATACATGACTTTTTCCTGATCAGTGGATAGGAAACTGAACCCGATGACCGGAATCAAGAATAAACTTCCTACCAGCAGGGCAATTGCAACCAGCGATGCAATGGCTTTATGATCCAATGACCAGCGCAATACTCGTTTATACCAGGATGCCAAGGTACTTGGTTTGGAATGTTTGATTTTTCCGCCTTTCCTGTCGCCGTACAATTGTTTCTTAAATAGCGTATGGGAAAGGGACGGAACGACGGTAATAGCCACCAGCAAAGATGCCAGCAGGGCGAATGCCATTGTCAAAGCGAATGGCGTAAATAGTTCGCCTACCATGCCACCCACTAATACAAGAGGCGCAAAAACGGCAATCGTTACAAGCGTGGAGGCCAAAATCGGCTTAAACATTTCGATCGTTGCCGAACGGATTAACGCGCGGCCCTTCAATTTTTCGTCTTTCAGGTGCAGTCGTCTGTAGATATTTTCCACGACGACAATCGAGTCGTCAATCACCCGTCCAATAGCGACGGTCATCGCGCCAAGGGTCATAATATTCAACGTAATATCCATTTGGTGCAGAATCGTAAATGCGATCATCAGCGATAATGGAATAGATATCACGGAGATGATCGTCGATTTAATATCCCTTAAGAACAACAAGATGATGATAATCGCAAATCCGGCACCGTATAATGCCTTTCCTAGCATCGTCGAAATGGATTCTTCGATCGGTTCCCCCTGGTCTAGGGTCACATCGATATGCAATCCGTCATATTTTTCTTCCAGTTCTTTGATGATATCTTTCGCTTCATTGACCACTTCAACCGTATTGGCTTCCTGTCCCTTTACAATCTGGATGCCGATGGCTTCTTTTCCGTTCGTGCGGGAAACGGATTCAACTTCTCCCACCAATTCCACTTTCGCAATATCGCCCAATGTCACAAAAGGCATCGGATGTTGGGCGGTAGGCGTAACCGGAATCATCAAATTTTTCAGCTCATCAACGGTTGTAAATTTTCCGTCCACCACAACGGATTGCTCTTTGTCTTCAAACGGATATAGACCGAGCGGAGCTTTCAAGTCGCTCGCTTGGATCATTTGTTTCACATCATCTTCCGTTATGCCCAATGAAGCCATTTTTCCTTCGTCATATTCGATTTCGACTTTATTCACATGCTGGCCGGATATCGAAACGGAAGAAACGCCATCAATGCCTTCCAGCTTAGGCACAATGACCTCTTCGACAGTGGAAGTCAATTCGGCGATATCTTCTTTGTCGCTTGAAACGCTCAACGCCAATATCGGGAAGGTGTTTACGGTAAATCTGGCAATTGTCGGTTTTTCCGCCGTATCCGGGAATGTCATGCCATCAATAACGGAACGCAGCTCCCGCTCCGCGTCGATCATGTCCGTTCCATATTCATATTCGACCTGTACGCTGGACATGTTCGCATAGGATGTTGAATAAACGCCCACGACTTTCTTTAAGTTTTGCACAGCCTTTTCCAAAGGAATTGAAATATCATTCATGGCCTGTTCAGGTGTCGCACCCGGATAGACGGTCATGACACTGATATACGGTATGGAAATGTCGGGAATGGTCTCTTTGTTCATCCGGGAAGTGGAGTAAATCCCAGTGGCCATTAGAATGATGGCCAACAACCAAACAGCCAGCTTATTTTTGATGACGAAATTCACTAATCCATTCAATTCGAACCCACCTTTTTTGACTAATCCGTCACATTTTATTATAATAATTGACCAAAAGGTCACTGTCAATGAACCAGGAATATTTCTTTCATGTCCGGAGGAGATTTTGTGTCAAAGAAAAACATAATCATGGAAAAAGCGATTGAACTTTTTTCGAAAAAAGGCGTTGAATCGACGTCCATTCAAGATATCACGGAAGCATGCGGGATTTCGAAAGGCGCCTTTTATCTCAGTTTTAAATCAAAAGATGATTTATTGGTGGAAATAACCGATTATTTCATAAAAAAATTTATTGCTGTCCAAAACAAAATTTTGGATGACAACATTCCAGTCGATGAAAAATTGCCAAAGTTTTTTTATTTTAATTTCAAACTTTTGGAAGAGCATTATTCCTTCATTTCCATGTGTATGCGCGAAAATTTCCAGCCGATGAACAATGAAGTCATTAAAAAAATAAAAGAATTTAACGCCATTCAGCATGAAGCGTTGTTATCCATCATCCATCAAACCTATGGAAACAGGGGCGAACAATTAAAATATGATTTACTATTAGTTGTTCGTGGTTTATTGGTCAGTTATACCGAATTTATTACGACGCATCCCCAAAAATATAATTTGGAGCGTCTTGCCGATTGCCTTGCCGAAAAAGTGAACATAATCGCCGAACATAGCAAACTGCATTTTGTTACCGAACAGCTGTGGAATTCAATAAGTTATGCCCATATTGAAGAAATGGTATCAAAAGAGTATATTTTATCTTTACTTGAACAATTGAACAGCCAATATAAAGAAATGCCGTTAATTGAGGAATCGATTGCTCTATTGATGGAAGAAATGAAAAAAGAAAGACCGAGACTGGCCATCCTGAACGGTCTTGTTTCCAACCTGGAAAACCTTGAAGACTTTTCATTGGTTGTTTTTCTCCTTAAACAATACGTTTTGAATCTTCAAACGGTTTCATAAATACAAAAAAAGGAGCAATCGCGCAGATTGCTCCTTTTTGTCCAATTTATTTATTTTGCGATGATATGGATCGGATTTCCTAAAAGGACTTCCGCAGTTTCCATTACGATTTCGCCTAATGTTGGATGCGGATGGATTGTTAGAGCGATATCTTCGGCAGTCATACCGCCTTCGATCGCCAAGCAGATTTCCGAAATCATGTCGGATGCACCCGCTCCAACGATTTGTCCACCGATGATAAGGCCGTCTTCTTTGCGCGCCACAAGTTTCACGAAGCCTTCCGGTTGATTTAGCGCCAATGCCCGGCCGTTTGCCGCAAACGGGAACTTCGCCACTTTCACATCGATTCCTTCGGCTTTCGCCTGTTCCTCTGTATATCCGACAGAAGCCATTTCCGGATCTGTGAAGCATACAGCCGGAATCGCCAAGTAGTCCACAACGGATTTATGTCCTGCAATCGCTTCAGCAGCCACTTTTCCTTCATAGGAAGCTTTGTGGGCAAGTTGCGGACCAGGAACGATGTCGCCAATCGCATAAATGTTTGGAATGTTAGTGCGGCATTGTTTGTCCACTTTGATAAGTCCTCTTTCAGCGAACTCGATGCCGATTTGTTCAAGACCAAGTTCATCTGTGTTCGGTCTGCGTCCAACTGTTACAAGCACATAATCCGCTTCAACTTTCTTTTCTTCGCCGTTTACTTCGTAAGTGACAATGACCCCGTTTTCAGTTTCTTCCACGCCTTTGGCAAGAGCGTTCACTTCGATTGTCACGCCTTTTTTCTTGAGGCCTTTTTTCACGATTTGCGTCATTTGTTTTTCAAATCCGGCCAAGATATCGCTTGCGCCTTCCAAGATGACAACTTCCGTACCGAATGTTGCGTAGGCAGTGCCCAATTCCGTACCGATGTATCCGCCGCCGATGACAACCAATTTTTTAGGCAATTCATTTAAATTCAATGCGCCAGTGGAGTTCAATACGCGGTCAGAATATTTGAACGCCGGAATTTCCACAGGACGGGAACCAGTCGCAAGAATGGCGTTTTTAAATTTGTATGTTTGGGCCTGATCGCCATTCACGACGCGGACCGTATTGGCGTCAACGAAATATGCTTCCCCTTTGACAACGTCGATTTTATTTCCTTTTAATAGTCCGGCTACCCCGCCTGTCAATTTTTTCACAACACTGTCTTTGAACGCTTGCACTTTTGAAAAATCAAGTTTTACATCAGAAGCGATGACACCCATATCTTCTGAATGTTTCGCCTGTTCATAGCGATGTGCGACGGAAATTAACGCTTTGGAAGGGATACATCCGACGTTCAGGCATACGCCGCCCACTTCATTTTTTTCCACAACCGTTACTTTTTGCCCGGTTTGCGCCGCGCGAATTGCCGCAACATACCCGCCCGGACCTGCTCCAACTACAAGTGTGTCGATTTCGATTGGAAAATCTCCTACTACCATCTGTTACGCCTCCATTAATAAAAGTTCTGGATCACTGATTAGTCGTTTTAAATAATTTAATGCATTTTGAGCCAATGCCCCATCGATCAAACGATGATCAAAGCTCAATGATAATGCTAACATAGGTGCTGCTATAATTTCACCTTCTTTTATTATAGGCTTTTCTGAAATTCTTCCAAGTCCTAAAATTGCTATTTCTGGATGATTAATCACCGGAGTAAACCATTGGCCTCCCGCAGACCCTATATTAGTAATGGACATCGATCCGCCTTTCATTTCATTTGGAGCCAATTTTCCTTCCCGGGCTTTTGTTGCAAGTTCGTTTATTTCTTTCGCAAGCGCAAAAATGGATTTTTTATCGGCATGTTTGATTACCGGAACAAGGAGTCCCCTTTCAGTATCTGCAGCAATTCCTACATTATAGTAATGTTTTTGAATAATTTCTTGCGTCTCGTCATCAAAAGAACGGTTGAATTCCGGAAATTCCCTCAACATCGCCACCAGCGCTTTTACGACGTAAGGCAAATACGTCAACTTGATTCCTTTTTCCGCCGCAATGTCCTTGAACTTTTTGCGGTGCGCAACAAGTTTGGTTACATCCACTTCGTCCATCAATGTTACATGAGGAGCTGTATGTTTGGAATGAACCATCGCTTTTGCAATCGCTTTGCGGATTCCAGAAATTTTCTCTCTTGTTTCAGGGAATTCCCCTTCCAATACCGGAACTTGTGGCGCTGCCGCCACTTCTTGCTTCTCAGCGGAAACTTCCGGAACCTCCTGGGCTTTCTGTTTGCCTTCGATATAACGAATAATATCTTCTTTTAAAATGCGTCCATTTTTGCCGCTGCCTTCAACCAGCCGGATGTCGACGCCGTGTTCCCGCGCAAACTTGCGGACAGAAGGCATTGCTTTGACCCGGGTGGCCACCTCTTCTTTCGCCGATTGAGGAACCACTTCTTTCGCTGTCCGAACCGCTTCCTCTTTGACAACGTCCACCTTTCCGTCTTCGGCCGCCCGTTGGACTTGCGCTTCCGTTTTTTTCGTTTCCTCTTCCACGTGCGCGTCGCCTTTGAACTGCATGTTTTCATAACCAGGGGCATCGAACCGGATGAGCACATCCCCGACGACCGCGACATTTCCTTCTTCAACCAAAATCTCTTCTACTTTCCCGTTGACAGGGGAAGGGATTTCCACAACCGCTTTATCATTTTGTATTTCACATAAGATATCGTCCTCTTTTACCTCATCTCCCGGTTTTACGAACCATTTCACGATTTCGCCTTCGTGGATCCCTTCGCCGATATCCGGCATACGAAATTCAAACGCCATTATGTTCACCCTTTCACCGATTAGAATGTTAAAACTTTTTTCGCTGTTTCGATAATGTCTTTGTAATTCGGCAACCAAACATTTTCAGCTTGCGGGAACGGATAAACCGTATCCGGCGCCGCTACCCGGAGCACAGGAGCTTCCAGGCTTAACACGGCTCTTTCCATAATTTCCGCCACGACATTTGCCGCAATTCCAGCCTGTTTTTGAGCTTCCTGGACGACGATTGCCCGATTCGTTTTTTCGACAGAAGCTATGATCGTTTCTATATCAAGCGGCTGCACTGTGCGGAGATCCACCACTTCCACCGAGTATCCTTCTTTCTCCAATTCTTCTGCCGCTCTTAGACTTTCATGCACCATGAGCCCATACGCAAAAATCGATAAATCTTTACCTTCCCGTTTTACATCCGCTTTCCCGATCGGAATTGTATATTCACCCTCCGGCACTTCCTGACGGAAAGATCGATAGAGTTTTAGATGCTCCAAAAAGATGACCGGATCATTGTCGCGGATTGCTGAAATCAATAATCCTTTTGCATCGTAAGGAGTCGAAGGAATGACCACTTTCAATCCAGGTTGTTGGGCCATCAAACCTTCCAAACTATCAGAGTGCATTTCAGGAGTATGCACTCCGCCTCCAAATGGAGAACGGATTGTAATCGGCATATTGAACGTACCGCCTGTGCGATAACGGTAACGGGCCATTTGGCCGCTGATGGAATCCATCACTTCATAGACGAACCCGAAGAATTGTATTTCCGGCACCGGACGAAATCCTTGCAAAGCCAGTCCAATCGCAAGACCTCCGATTCCGGATTCGGCAAGCGGAGTATCGAATACCCGGTCGACGCCAAATTCCTTTTGCAATCCTTCCGTTGCCCGGAACACCCCGCCGTTGACGCCGACGTCTTCCCCGAACACCAATACATTTTCATCATTTTTCAATTCTATTCTTAACGCATCTGTTATCGCCTGTATCATCGTCATTTGTGCCATAGGTTATTTCAGCTCCTTCGCTTTATAAATTTCATATTGCTCCTGCAAATTGAAAGGCAGCTCCTCATGCATGATGGAAATCAAATCCGTCACTTTTTGTTTTGGAACTTCATCCGCCTTCTTAATGGCTTCTTTTATATCGCTTTTCGCTCTTTCAATGACTTCCGTCTCTTTTTCTTCAGACCAGAGCCCTTTGCCTTCCAGATATTTGCGGAAACGCACAATCGGGTCTTTCTTTGCCCATTCATTGTCAATATCTTCGGTACGATAACGCGTCGGATCGTCCCCGGACATTGTATGAGGACCGAATCGGTAGCACACGGTTTCGATCAATGTCGGCCCTTCGCCGACCACCGCGCGCTCCCGGGCATTTTTTGTCGCCACATAAACCGCCAACGGATCCATTCCATCGACTTGCACACACGGGATGCCCGCCGCCAAACCTTTTTGCGCAAGAGTTTTGGCGGCCGTTTGAATTTCACGCGGTGTGGAGATTGCATATTGGTTATTTTGAATGAAGAAAATGGCTGGTACCTTAAAGGCTCCCGCAAAGTTGATCCCTTCATAGAAATCGCCCTGGGATGAACCGCCGTCTCCTGTATATGTCACAGCGACATTTTTTCCTCCCCGTTTCTTGATGCCCAATGCAACCCCTGCCGTTTGAATGTATTGGGCGCCGATAATGATTTGAGGAGGTACGATATTTAATCCTTCCGGAATCTGGTTCCCTACAAAATGACCGCGGCTGAATAAGAATGCTTTCCATAACGGCAATCCATGCCAAATGATTTGAGGAATATCTCTGTAGCCCGGCAAAATCCAATCGTCTTTTTCCAATGCAAAGTGGGAAGCTAATTGAGAAGCTTCCTGCCCCGCAGTCGGGGCATAAAACCCGAGGCGCCCCTGCCGGTTAAGGGAGATGCAGCGCTGGTCCAAAATTCTTGTATAAACCATGCGGGACATCAGTTCCACCAAATCTTCATCCGATAATTTCGGATCATATTCTTCGTTGACGATTTCCCCGTCTTCGTTCAATATCTGAAACATTTCAAATTTGCTTTCTACTTCTTCCAACACGCCTTTTGGATCAAAAACTTTCCCGCTCATAAAACAACTCTCCTTTATCTGTATTAATTTAAACGTTCTCAAAACTGATACAACCTATGGTTAATTACAGTATATACCACTGTCACAAATCGGTCAATTATTGTTTTTTCTTTAAAAATCACAATTATTCTGACTCACTCAGGAAGAAACAATACAAAACCTGTTATAACACAAAAACTAATTGTATTATAACAGTTAATATTTTAATCAAAATGTTCATATTATGTTCGCAAAATAATTTCCATATCCGAATACATTATCCCCTATAGATGACGCATAATATTCAATGATACTTTTAGTTAGAAAAAGAAAATGACATGTGATATTTTTATATTGGAAAACTTTAATTGATAGAGAAGTTGAAAGGGAGTAAAAAATGATTTTAATGAAAGACATTGTCCGGGAAGGACATCCTGCTTTGAGAACACGGGCAGAAGAAATGAAATTCCCGCTAACGGATGAAGAACGTAAACTTGCAGAAGACATGCTGCAGTTTTTAAAAAATAGCCAAGATCCGGAAATTGCAGAAAAATACGGATTGCGCTCTGGAATCGGACTGGCGGCAAACCAGGTAAATTGCCTGAAAAGAATGTTTGCCATGCATTTGGAAGATGAAAATGGCGAACTGTTAAGCTTTGTCGCCATCAACCCGAAAATCGTCAGCCATTCCGCCGAAAAAACCTACTTGCCTCAAGGGGAAGGCTGCTTATCGGTAGACCGGAACGTGCCAGGCTATGTGCCGCGCTACGCAAGAATCACTGTAAAATTTTATACAGTTGACGGCGAAGAGAGAAAAATGCGCCTAAAAGGTCTGCCGGCCATCTGTTTCCAACACGAACTGGACCATTTAAATGGCGTCATGTTTTACGACCATATCAATAAAGAAGATCCTTTCGCCCCTATTCCGAATGCTTTTCCTTTGGAAACGGAAAAGCAAGAATAAAAACCCCGATGGCACTTGCTTAAAAATGCAGTGCCACCGGGGTTTTAATTTTTAATAGGATAAGAGAATCGGAACCGGAGAAAAGTTAAGAAATGTTAATTCTTCATGACAAACACCGGGTCAAAAAAGGATAGGATGCATATTCATAGATTAAATAATGTCCAATTGTTTCATCACTTTTGCCAATCCATCGTCATCTACGTGGCCGCCGACAACATCCGCCACTTCTTTGACCTGCTCTTTGGCATTTCCCATCGCAACACCGATGCCTGCCGCCTGGAGCATTTCAATATCGTTCAAACCGTCGCCAAAGGCAATCGCATTTTCAATAGGGACATCCATTTTTTCCAATACTTTCTGAATCCCTCTTGCCTTTGAGCCGTTTTTTGGAAGAATGTCGCAGGAATACGGGTGCCAGCGGACGAATTTCACATTGGAAAATGTCTGGTGATAAATGGTTTCTTCATTTTCTTCCATAAAAATCAAAGTTTGGTATACCGCATTGTCTTTATAAAAATGCGGATTGATCTTCGGATAAGGATAGCGCAACGACTTTAAACTTTCTTCAATTTTCTTGTTCCCGGGAGCCGTCGCAATCATTTTCCGATCATCGATAAATACGGCAGGATGATTGCGCTCTGAACCGAATTCAAGAATTTTGGATAAATCTTCTTTCGGAACACTATCCGTAAAAATTACTTCATTTTTATAAACCACATATTGCCCGTTAAAAGTGACAAATGTATCAATCTCCAATTCTTTTAAAATCGGCTGAATCATAAACGGTGCCCGACCTGTGGCGATCGCAACCTCATAGCCGTTCCGTTTAGCCTTGAAAATCGCTTCCTTCGCAGACGGAGGCAGTTGTTTCTTGCTGTTGTACAGCGTGCCATCCACGTCAAAAAACAGTACTTTCTTCATCCCCACTTACCCTTCCAATGCATATTTATATGTAAATGAAAAATACTTTACATATATATCATTCTACTTTATACTTTTAATAAGGAGTGATGTGCCATGTTAAAAAGACTCAAAAAGAAACTTTTGAGACGTCTTAATGGCATCCTCGGCAAAAAATCCATCGCTTGAGCCCTTCCGGAAATGAAGGGCTTTTCTTTATTTTAAAAGATTCCCATGATAATATAAAAGAAAATGCATTTGCCTATCAGGAAATATTCCATTTATCAATATGTATTTTACAATCAAAAAACCGCCACTTCACGCAAATGGTGATCCTGAGAAAATCATTTGCGTTATAATATATAAATTAATTGATTATATTCGTAAAAAGTGGAAAAATAATAAATGCAGAAAATGTACGGTTAGAAGGAGAGAAAAAATGATTTACAAAGTGTATTATCAAGAAAATCCAGATGAAGTGCCAATTCGCGAAAACACAAAAAGCCTGTACCTGGAAGCCAATTCTGAACGAGAAGTCCGCGAATATTTAAAGGACCGCCACATTTTGATTGAATACATTCAATTATTAGAGGGCAATTATTTAGAATATGAAAAAAATAGCCCGAATTTCCGTTTGGAGAATGCGTAAACTTTATGAAGTTTGTGAAGAATGACCAAACTGCCGTTTTTGCTCTCGGCGGACTGGGCGAAATCGGTAAGAATACGTACTGTGTACAGTTTCAAGACGAAATCATCATCATCGATGCGGGCATCAAGTTTCCTGAAGACGATCTTTTAGGAATCGATTACGTAATTCCTGACTACACTTACTTAGTTCGGAATGCCGATAAAATTAAAGGATTATTCATCACCCACGGCCATGAAGACCACATTGGCGGAGTACCATATCTGCTGCGGAAAGTAAATGTTCCGGTGTACGGTGGAAAGCTTGCGATCGGGCTTTTGCGGAACAAATTGGAAGAACACGGATTACTTCGACAAGCAAAGTTGATTGAAATTAAAGAAGACGACGTCATCAAATTCCGAAAAACGTCTGTAACCTTCTTCAGGACAACCCACAGTATTCCGGATGCATACGGAATTGTCGTAAAAACGCCTCCTGGAAATATCGTTCATACCGGCGACTTCAAATTTGACTTTACTCCGGTAGGCGAACCCGCAAATTTGACGAAAATGGCCGAAATCGGCCGGGATGGAGTGCTTTGCTTATTGTCGGACAGCACAAACGCTGAAGTTCCCAACTTTACGATGTCGGAACGGAAAGTTGGCGAAAGCATCCACGACATTTTCCGCAAAGTGGAAGGACGCATCATTTTCGCAACGTTCGCTTCCAATATTCACCGTCTTCAACAGGTGACGGATGCTGCGGTCCAATACGGAAGAAAAATCGCCGTTTTCGGACGCTCTATGGACAACGCCATTTCGATTGGCCGGGAATTAGGATACATCAACGCGCCAAAAGAAACATTTGTTGACGCACAGACCATCAATCGTTTGCCGGCGAATGAAGTGCTGATTTTATGTACGGGTTCCCAAGGTGAGCCTATGGCCGCTTTGTCCCGGATCGCCAACGGCACTCACCGCCAAATTCAGATTCAGCCTGGCGATACGGTCGTATTCTCATCTTCTCCAATTCCCGGAAATACCATAAGCGTCAATAAAATTATTGACCTATTATACCGTGCGGGTGCGGAGGTCATTCATGGCTCCATCAACAATATCCATACGTCCGGTCACGGTTCCCAGGAAGAACAGAAATTAATGATTCGTCTCATGAAACCGAAATTTTTCATGCCTATTCACGGTGAATATCGCATGTTGAAAATGCATACAAAACTTGCCATTGACTGCGATGTTCCTACCGAGAATACGTTTGTGATGGAAAATGGTGACGTGCTTGCATTAAGCCCGAATGAAGCTTACGTTGCAGGACGTGTACCATCCGGTGATGTCTACATCGATGGAAGCGGAATTGGCGACATTGGCAATATCGTATTGCGCGATCGCCGCATTCTTTCCGAAGAAGGATTGGTGATCGTTGTCGTCAGTGTAGATATGAAACAGCAAAAAATCGTGGCAGGTCCGGATATTATTTCCAGAGGCTTTGTTTATATGCGCGAATCGGCTACGTTGATCAGTGAAGCACAAAAAATGCTTTCTGAACACTTGGCAGAAAAAATTCAGGAAAAATCCCAATGGACAGAGTTAAAAAATGAAATTACGGAAATTTTATCTCCTTATTTATTTGAAAAAACGAGACGTCGGCCAATGATTTTGCCGATTATTATGGAGGTATAAAAAACAAGGCTGCCTGGGAAGCGTTCTTCTCCTTGGCAGCCTTGCTTTATTTCCAATCCTCATATTCCACAAATACGAACTACAATATGTCAATCCAAGTTTTAATGGCAGCGGCAGTGATAAGTACAGCCAAAATCATTTTTAACACCTTTGTATCCATTTTCTTCCCCACCTTTGCTCCAAGGGGAGTGGCAGTAATACTGGCGATGATCATAATGAAAGCGGACCAATAATCTATTTGATTGGTTATTATTTTCCCAAAAGTCCCTCCAATAGATGAGATGAAAGTGACGGCTAAACTTGTTGCAATGGTTACCCTTGTAGGAATTTTTAAAATGACTAATAAAATAGGAACGAGCAAAAAACCACCGGCTGCCCCAACAATTCCAGAACCTATTCCGACAATAAATGCCAGGGAAGCAGCCAACCATTTATTAAAAGTGAGGGGTGATATATCATCAATTTCCTTTGTGGGAATGAACATCAATAGAGCCGCGATGATAGCTAACAATCCATAAACAAAATTAATCGCTTCTTCCGAAAAATAATTGGATCCAAAACTTCCCAAAAGACTTCCTGCTAAAATGGAAACCCCCATATATAAAATAAGAGTTTTATTTAAATAACCGTCTTTGCGGTACGACCAGATGCCTGCAAGTGAGGAAAAGAATACTTGGATTGCGCTGATACCAGACACTTCATGGGCAGTGAAAGATGCGAGTCCAAAAAGTGGCGGCAAATAGAGGAGCATTGGGTATTTAATGATGGAACCACCTATTCCAACCATGCCGGAAACAAATGAGCCCACAAATCCAATGCAGAAAATGACAACGGCAAACGTGAATGCCATACTTGATTCACCTGCTTTTTTAGAACTTTTTTTCAATGTATAGCATTCACGTTGAATATCCTATAGGGGGATTCCACTAATTTTTCAGATAATATATTTATTGGCAATTCCGTATTGAATCAGTTCCGCTTTCGTTTTTAAATCCAATTTCTGCATGATGTTTGCTTTGTGGTTTTCCACTGTTTTGGAACTGATGGACAATTTATCGGCAATTTGCAAATTGGTATATCCCAATATGGTTAACCGCACAATTTCTTGTTCTCTGCTTGATAGAACGTCCTTTTTCTGTTTTCCTTTATTTTTAAACCATTTTTCAAGCTGCTCTTTTGGAATTCCAACATCATAATATTTTCTTCCTGAGTAAACCGCCTGAATGGCTTGATATACTTGGTTTGCCTGACTATTTTTTAAAATGTAGCCATCCGCATCAGTTTCAATAGCCTTTTGAATGTAAGCAAATTCATTATGCATCGTAAGCATGACAACCTTGATTTTTGGAAACTCCTTCTTTATCTTTCGAGTGGCTGTGAAACCATCAATGCCTTTTGGAATGGAAATATCCATTAAAACCACATCCACATCCAAACTGTATAACTGTTGCAAACATTCTTCTCCATCGCTCGCTTCCCCTACCACTTCCAAATCACGATAGTTTTCTAATAATAAGGCGATACCCTTGCGGATTAAAACATGATCATCGACTAGAAAAACTTTTATCATGTATTCGGCCTCCATCTCGGAATAGTAACTTCAACAACGGTACCTTTGTTCATTTCTGAACGAATGGCACATGTACCGCTTAACAAATCAACTCGTTCTTCAATATGTTTTAAGCCGAGTCCCTTGTTTTGAATCGATTTGCGGTCAAATCCGATTCCGTCATCTTCAATTTTCATATGAATGTGCGTATTATTTTTCCGAATAGAGATTTTCACATAGGATGCCTGCGCATACTTGACCACATTGTGCAACGCTTCTTGGGCAATGCGGTATAGATTGATTTCAATAGCCGGATCACATCGGTCAAGCCCTTGGGTTGTTAACTCGAATATCAGATGAGGAGCCATTTTTTTCATATTGTCTATTAAGTTTTCCAAAGCTGCTTTCAATCCCAATTGATCTAAACTTTGCGGACGTAAATTGTAGGAATACGTATACACATCTTCAATCACTTTCCGCAGCTCATTTCGCACTTCTTTTACATAACTGGACAGTTTTTCATTATCCTGCATATACGCTTCAATCGCTTCTAAGGCGACCGAAACCGAGTAAAGTGATTGTCCAACCCCATCATGCAATTCCTGAGCTAATCGTTTATGTTCAGATTCTTTCGCATCAATCAAAGCTTGAATCATTTTTTTATTGAGCGCTGCTTCCTGCGCTTTCAACATGGTTTCACAATCCCTTAATACAAGTAAATACTCATTTTCTCCAGTTTCTACATTTCTATTAATGACCGAAACACTCATTTCCACATCCAGTGTTTTTTTTCGATTTGTTGACATTTGGGACAATATGGACGGAACATCTTCGTTGGCCATTAAATAACAAGACGGGGTTTCTACCCGCCGATTTCTTGTCGTGCAAAAACTGCAGTAAGGAACATAGTCACCAACTTTCCACCCGGTCAGCCTTTTTGCCGCTGGATTCAACATAATAATTTCCCTGGATTCCCTCATTACAACGATTCCATCTTGAATGTGTTCGTAAACCTTTTGGAAGTATTCTGTATGATTGATTTTGTGCAATGAAAACACCTCAATTAAATTACTTTCCGATATCATAATCTCATATGTTTATGATAAAAAAAATATAACAATGGCAGAAAGAATCCCTACAGAAATTGAAAAAAATAAGCAACTGATTCCGTTAAAAAGAGCCTGAGCCTCCAAACTTAATTGAACAAGTTTCGAAAGGCCCAGGCAAAATTTTTACTAGTGTTGTTTATCCATTAATTTCTTACGGCATCTGTTTGAGTTTCTGTTACCCATCTTTCATATCCGCCATCTAAATTCACGACATCTTTAAATCCTTTTGACAATAAAATGCTTGTAGCTATACCCGAACGGGCACCAGAACGGCATTGCATAATAACTTTTCCTTTTGGCACTTCGTCAAGTCTATTCTTTAACGTTCCCAGCATAATGTGCTTTGCTCCATCAATATGCCCTTCTTCATACTCGGATAAATTCCGCACATCCACAATTTGCGCTTTTCCCTCACTTAATAATGTTCTTGCTTCCATTGGTGTAATATTTTCATAACTGCATAACTTATTGGATTGAGACAACATCCCCTTTACATCGGCAAAGCCGGCAATTTTGTCAATTCCAATGGAGCGGAGAGCAATCAGCACTTCTTCAATATCAGTTGGATTCGTCAATACATAAATTGGTTGATTGTAATCGACAATCCAACCTGCCCAAGTGGTGAATGATTGACTCAATGGAATATTGACTGTTCCTGCAATAAAGCCTTTTGAAAAATCTTTAGGGCTTCGGGTATCGATTACTAAGAATCCATCCTTGATCACTTTTTCAATCTCTTTAAGGGAATCGATGAATGGTATTTCCGGTAAGTTTTTAATCAATTCTATTCCGATTTTGTTCACTCTCTTCATAACGGCAAAGTAATATGGTGCCTCAGGCTGTCCCCGAAGTAATTCCTTTACAAATTCCTCTTCATTTTCAATTTTCATTGCCCAGTTAAATTGCTTTTCATAACCTACCGTTGATGATGGAACCGCTCCCAACGCTTTTCCGCAGGCGCTTCCCGCTCCATGTGCCGGCCACACTTGCAAATAATCGGGCAGTTCTTTAAAACGTTGAATGGACTTAAACATTTGGCGTGCCCCAACTTCCGCAGTCCCAGCCATTCCAGCTGCTCTTTCCAATAAATCCGGACGGCCAATATCACCGACAAAAACAAAATCCCCTGTAAAAATGCCAATCGGCTTATCCGCAGCTGCACCGTCTGTTAATAAAAAGGAAATGTGCTCTGGCGTATGCCCTGGAGTATGCATCACTTCAAAAGTAAGATTCCCTAATTTAATAATGTCGCCGTCTTTCAATAGTTGATAGGAAAGCCCCTCTAAATTTGTATATTTCCAATTTTCGTCCCCTTCATCGGAAATGTACAAAGTGGCTCCGAACCGGTCGGCCAATTCCCGGGATCCGCTGACAAAATCTGCGTGAATATGCGTTTCCAATGAACCGACTATCTCCAATTTTTCCTTTCGGGCTACTTCAATATATGGTTCAATATTCCGCATAGGATCAATAACAACCGCCTTGCCATGTTGTTGGCAACCCACCATATAAGAGGCATGGGCCAATTTTTCATCGTAAAAATAACGCAATAACATAGTCATTCCTCCTTATGATTTTTTATTTAATACCGATAAAGTGGCTTGCACATATTGAAGCACCTTTTGAACAGCAGGATCTTTCAACCACTTGTAAATTGTGATTAGTTTAATAGGCTCCTGTGCAGATTCAGCCCGTTGCTGAATTTCTTTTAGCAGGGACATGCCGCTTTTTCCTTTTTCAACAATCGGATGGGCATATTCTTTTAAAGCATCAGTAATATGTTGTGTTGTCGCTTCGTCATGCATTATGGATTGTATAAAATCAAGGATATTTTCAAGTTGCTCAATCATTTTGTTCAGCCTTGGCAATTTCTCCAATAATTCAAGTATTGCTTCCAATGTTTTTAAATTGATATCGTAAGTGCGAAATAATTGATCGTATGGTTGCAAAACCTCTTTATCGGCTAAAATTTCCTTGCCGAAATTGACGTATTGTCCAATTTGTTGTAGTTGTTTTTCATAAGCCGGCAAATTTTTAAGAAAGGAAACAATAGCCTCCTGTATTTCCGGCTGTTCCAACTGATTTTGAACAGATGTATTCACTGTTGGATTCCCTCCAATTTTACATCGTGCCTTTTAACATGCCATTCCAATATAAAACAGGCAGCAAGTCTTTTTTCAAAATGTACATACTCGTCCTTTCAACTCCTTGGTCAAAAGGCATTGATTCCGTAGGTTCTTTGGAGTAGTCAAATTCCGCTAAAATCAATTTGTTATATCCTGTTACAATCGGACAAGAAGTATAGCCGTTATAAATCGTTTTTGTCGTTTGATTTCTGATGCTGGCAATCAAGTTATCAACAAGAACAGGCGCTTGCTTTCGTATGGCCGCACCTGTTTTCGAAGTAGGAAGGTTTGCGTTATCCCCCAGTCCGAAAACGTTTTCAAATTTTTTATGTTGAAGGGTATGAATGTCGACCGCCAAGAATCCTGTTTCATCTGCAAGAGGACTTTCTGCAACAAACTTCGGTGCCCCCATATATGGGGTAACATGTATCATGTCGTATTGGATTTCATCTTTTTTTCCGCTATTTAAATCTTCAAAAATCGCAATTTTTTCATCCGGTTTAATTTCTACCAAGTTATAACAGAAACGGGCATCAATCCCCTTTCTCACCAATATCTTTTCCAACTCTTGACGGTACTTGGCAACATCAAATATGGTTGCGTTTGCTGAACCGAAAATAATTTTGATTTGATCTCTTACACCTGTTTTTCTGAAATAATCATCTGCCAAGTACATAATTTTTTGAGGTGCACCGCCGCATTTTACAGGTGAAGCAGGGTGTGTAAAAACAGCGGTTCCCGATTTGAAATTCCGAATGGTTTCCCAAGTGTAATCAACATGTTCATAAGAATAATTGCTGCAAACGTTTTTCGTACCTAACGCCTCTTTTAATCCCTTAATTTTATCCCAGTGAATCTCGAGGCCTGCAGCCACCACTAAAAATTCATAATGAACGAAATCATTGTTTTCCAGTTGCACTTTATTGTCTTTTGGATAAAATTTCTTAACTGCTTGTTGAATCCAAGTAGCCCCTTCAGGAATTACTGTTTTCATGTCTCTTACAGATTTTTCTTTTTTGTATACCCCACCGCCGACCAATGTCCATAAAGGCTGATAATAATGCTTGCCGGAAGGATCAATTATGGCAATTTGATCCCTCAAAGTCGGCATTTTTCTCAAAAGCTGGGCAGCGACGGTTATCCCACCCGTTCCTCCGCCTACTATTACGATTTTATAAGTCTGATTCTCCATTTTCAGCCCCTTCCTTATCCATCAGTAATTCTCTTATTGTCATGGTATAAGATTGGAGATTTGTAACATATAGGGGAATCCCCCTAATATTTAATATTTCAGAAAATTACGAAGTTTTGTTTTCCATTTCTATTGGAACTGGACAAACAATGCTATGTCATGCTTTGGAGGAAATGCACCGGCGATCGCATGTTACAGACCTTTTTTGTCATCCTTAAATGAAAAAAAGTTATAAAGAATATTCTTATCATTCATTTTTTCATTCAAATCGTTTTATGTATAATTTTTCTAAATATGGAAGGAGTGATGTTCATGGGCACAATGCGGAAAGATCAATGGAATCCATCACTTTATGATGATAAACATTCTTTCGTTTCAGCATTTGGAGATAGTTTGGTCAAGGTGCTGGCACCGAAAAAGGGGGAAAAAATACTGGATGTCGGATGCGGAACAGGAGATTTGGCTTGTCAAATGGCGGATGCCGGAGCAAAGGTTGTTGGGATTGATTCAAGCGAAAAGATGATTGCCAAAGCGAAAGAGAAATACCCGCATCTTTCATTTTACGTAAAGGATGTGACACAACTCGATTTTCATAATGAATTTGATGCCGTTTTCTCGAATGCCGTATTGCACTGGGTCAGACAGCCCGAAAAAGCCCTGACAAATATTTATAATAGCTTAAAAAAAGGCGGCCGATTTGTTGCCGAGTTTGGCGGCAAAGGAAATGTGCAAACGATTTCCCAAGCAATTGATACGCAAATCAAAAAAGCGGGAATCGAAAAAAACATCCCATTCCCTTGGTATTTTCCGAGCATCGGGGAATATACCACTTTGATGGAACAGGCCGGTTTCCGTGTAATTTTTGCCATGCATTTTGACCGCCCTACACCGCTTGAAGGGGAAGAAGGACTAAAAAATTGGATTGACATGTTCGGAAGTCTGTTTTTCGAAGGCATCCACGAGGAAACGAAACAGCAGATTATTGAAAATGTTGAAAAATCATTGAAACCTTCCCTTTTTGAAAACGGGGTTTGGGTTGCGGATTATAAACGAATCCGTGTCATTGGCATCAAAAAACAATAGATGGGCTTCCCCTCTATTTGTGGAAATTAGAAGACTACGTTACAATAATGACATCGATGTACATACAACGCACGGAGGTAACTAATGAGAAAAGAATTTGTCGTCATCGGATTAGGACGGTTCGGAGGAAGCATCGTGGAAGAATTGGTCCGACTGGGGGCGGATGTGATGGCAATCGACTCTGATCCCGAACGGGTGGAAGATTATGCAAAAATTGCAACGGAAGCGGTCATTGCGGATGCAACGGATGAAGAAGCTTTGAAATCGCTCGGACTCCAAAATTTTGAGCATGTCATCGTCGCGATTGGGGACGATATCCAAGCCAGCATACTGGCAACGCTAATCTTAAAGGAAATGGGAGTGCCGCAAATCACAGCGAAAGCCCAAAACGATTATCATGCAAAAGTGCTGCATAAAATCGGTGCGGACGTCATCGTTCATCCGGAGAGGGATATGGGCATCCGGATCGCCAACAACATGATGTCCAATAACGTACTCGATTATCTGGAATTATCTGATGAATATTCCATTATGGAAATCAAATCCAATGATCGGATTGCCGGTTATTCCATCAAAGATTTGGACATTCGTGCCAATTACGGTATCAACATCATCGGCATCAAACGCGGGGATCACATTATTATCTCCCCTGGGGCTGATGAGAAAATCCTATTGGGCGATGTGTTGCTTGTAATCGGAGCGATAGTGGACATCAACCGTTTCGTTAATCGGGCAATGACATAAGTGCCTGGCATTTTCGCCAGGCACTTCAATTTAGTATACGATTCAACCGCTGTTCCAACATTTTCATTCCTTTTCCGCCAGCCTGATAGTGGCGCAACAAACCGGAACGGTCAAATACGTAATACGATGGCACATATTCATTTTCAAATAAATCCGATAAGATAAAATCATTATCCACGTAGATTGGCTGTGTGATTCCTAAATCTTTGGCCACTTGTTCAATCGTTTCCAAATCCTGGTCCTCTTCGGAACGGGGCATATGCACAGCCACAACATTCAATTGATTTTTATACTTTTCCCGAAGCCCGTTAAGATCAGGCATCGCTTCTTTACATATATAACAGCTGACCGACCAGAAATGAATTAACGTCGCTTTTTCCCCCAGCAACTCTTCCTTCGTCACTTTACCATTGATCCAGGTCGTTGCACCACCCAACTCAGGCAATGGTGAACGCAGTTTCATCGATTTCCTCCTTTTATTGATAAATCCCCACATTAATTAATATGGGAAAAAACATCACAAAGTTGATTCGCCTGGACGCCAATTGGCTGGGCATAGGCCTCCCGTTTGAAGCGCCTGCAATACACGCAAAACTTCATCCACATCCCTGCCCACATTGTTGTGATGCACCACTTCATATTGAATTTGGCCCAGAGGATTAATAATGAATAATCCGCGCAATGCGACTCCCTCTTCTTCGATTAACACTCCGTACTCCTTGGCCACAGCATGGGTATGATCTGAAGCCAAAGGATATTTCAGTGTACCGATGCCGTTTTTTGTGCGCTCCGTATTAATCCAGGCAAGGTGGGTATATATGGAATCCGTCGAAACACCAATCACTTCCGCTTCCAATTCCTGAAACTCATCATAACGGTCGCTGATTGCCGTAATTTCAGTCGGACATACGAATGTGAAATCCATTGGATAAAAAAATAAAACTGTCCATTTCCCTTCATTTATAATTTTTTCCAAAGAGACTTTACCAAAGGTTTTGTCCGGCATTACCGCATCCAGTTCAAATAATGGTGCCTGTTTGCCGACTAAACGCTCTGCCATGATTGTTTCCCCCCTTATTGAATAATGAAGGTAATACTTTCCTAATTTTTACACTAACAAATGAATGAATGAATTTCAATTTATTTCACAAAACGTCCTTTATTATCATACTGAAAACCCCATAAAAATATATCTCCACAGAATTGTTCCGTTGCGAATCGGTCCACAAATCAGCTGCTTCTCCAAAGAAGCCTTTTGAAATTGAAATTTTAATAAAAAATGTTGCATTCCCTTTAAAATTCTGTATAATCATTATCTGTAATTGTAAACTTAAAGTTTTGTATTAGTAAACTTTCTTACTGAATGTTTAGGAAAAATAAACCGCTTGTTGCTAAAGAGGAGTTTTACTATATGCAAATTGGAAAGAAAATTAAAGCATTGCGCATTAAAAAAGGGTTGACACAAGAAGAGCTTGGTGAAAGAACAGATTTGACAAAAGGCTATATTTCCCAGCTTGAACGTGATTTAAATTCCCCTTCCATCGACACGCTTTTTACCATTTTAGAAGTGTTGGGTTCAACCCCCAAAGAATTTTTCGATGATGATATGGAAGAACAAAAAGTGGTTTACAGCGAAGAAGACCAAACCTCTTATATAGATGAAGAAAAGAAATACGAAATCAAATGGCTGATTCCCACTTCCAACGATAAAGAAATGGAGCCGGTGATTATCACTTTTCAAAAAGGCGGGGAATATAAACAATTTGAACCGTCCCTTTCGGAAACCTTCATTTATGTTTTGAAGGGGCGGATCCGTGTAGTGCTGGGGGAAGAAGAATTTATTGCAAGCGAAGGAAACTCGGTCTACTATGAAGCTTCTAGCAATCACCAAATTTTTAATGCCAATGATGGTGAGTCACAACTGCTTCTTGTAGCAACAGAATCTTATTTATAGGGTTTAGGAGGCTTGAGTATGGGTAACACAATCATTCAATTTGAAAATGTTTCAAAATCTTATGACGATGGAACAGTCGTACTGAAAAATATCAACTTTGAACTGGAAAAAGGAAAATTTTATACCCTACTGGGGCCATCAGGTTGCGGGAAAACAACCATCCTTCGAATCATCGCGGGTTTCACAGCGCCTTCTAGCGGAAACGTTTACTTTAATGGAAAAAAAATAAACAACGTTCCGGCTCACCAGCGGCAAGTCAACACAGTGTTTCAGGATTATGCACTTTTTCCTCATTTAAATGTTTTTGAAAATGTCGCGTTCGGCTTGCGCATAAAAAAAATGAAAGAAAAAGAAATCCAAGAGCGTGTGAGAGAAGCGCTGAAATTTGTCAACTTGGAAGGATTTGAAAACCGGGAAATATCCGAAATGTCAGGGGGGCAACGACAACGGGTTGCCATTGCCCGGGCCATTGTCAATAATCCGGAAGTGATTTTACTCGATGAACCATTGTCAGCTCTTGATTTAAAATTGCGTTATGAAATGCAATATGAACTCAGGGAATTGCAGCAACGCCTCGGAAAAACCTTTGTATTTGTCACGCATGACCAGGAAGAGGCTTTGGCGATGTCCGATGAAATTTTTGTCATCAACGACGGACAAATCCAGCAATCCGGCTCTCCAGTTGATATATATGATGAACCGATCAACCGGTTTGTGGCGGATTTCATCGGCGAATCCAATATTGTGGAAGGCATCATGCTGGAAGATTACAAAGTGCAATTTGCCGGAAAAGTGTTTGATTGCGTCGATAAAGGGATGAAACCGAACGAAAAAGTGGATGTGGTGATTCGTCCGGAAGATTTGGAAATCACTTCGGTAGATAAAGGGAAGCTCGTCGTAACGGTCGATACCCAATTGTTCCGCGGGGTGCATTATGAATTATCCACTTACGATAAAGACGGCAATGAATGGCTTGTCCACTCTTTGAAAAAGGCGGAAGTCGGCGAAGAAATCGGATTATATTTTGAACCGGAAGCAATCCATGTCATGCGGTTAAACGAAACGGAAGAAGAATTCGATAAGCGTTTGGAGTCATATGGAGTGAGTGAGAATGCGTGACCGTGTAGCGAAGGGGCCCCTCATCCCCTACCTTCTTTGGATCGTTTTCTTTGTCATCGCTCCGATCGCTTTAATCATCTACTATTCAATGCTCGATTTGCAAGGCAATTTCACATTGGAAAACTATAAACGATTCTTCTCGCCCGTTTATCTGAAAATGGCGTTCACAAGCTTTTTTTACGCCATTCTGATTACGTTCTTTACTTTATTGATTTCTTATCCGACTGCTTATTTTTTGACGAAAACAAAGCATAAACATCTTTGGCTGATGTTCATCATCATTCCTTCATGGATCAATCTGCTTTTAAAAACGTATGCTTTTATCGGAATTTTTGGTTTATATGGCCCGATTAATGCGTTCATCAGTGTATTCGGCATTGAACCGAAGCAAATTTTGTTTACGGATTTCAGCTTTTTATTCGTATCCGTATATATCTTCATCCCGTTCATGATCATGCCGATCTTCAACTCCATCGACAAGCTGAATCCGTCGCTTGTTGATGCCGCACGGGATTTGGGTGCTTCGCCTTTTACGACTTTCCGCCGGGTCATTTGGCCATTGACGATTGAAGGCGTGAAATCGGGCATCCAAGTCACTTTCATACCCGCATTGTCGCTCTTTATGATTACTCGTTTGATTGCAGGAAACCAGGTCATTACGTTAGGTACAGCCATTGAACAGCAATTCCTCGTTGCCCAAAACTGGGGAATGGGGTCAACCATCGCTGTATTCCTCGTGCTGATCATGTTTGCGAGCATGATTTTCACTGCCAAAAGGACTAAAGGAGGCCGCGTATAATGAAAAAACTCTCTATGCCAGCAAAAATTTATCTCATCATCGTATTCGTTATATTATACGCGCCGATCTTCTATTTAATTTACTATTCGTTTAACAGCGGCGGCTCCATGCACGATTTTGAATCTTTTACGCTGGAACACTATCGGGCAGTATTTGAGGATTCCCGGCTTTTGGTGATTTTGATCAACACCGTGATCATCGCCCTTTTGTCAGGCTTAATATCAACCATCATCGGCACTTTGGGGGCGATTGGGATTTTCTCCATCAAACGCCGGAATATCCGAAATATCCTGCTTTCATTGAATAATATTTTGATTGTCAGCCCGGACGTCGTCATTGGGGCAAGCTTTTTGATTCTTTTTACAATGATTGGAGTAAAATTAGGCTTTGCTTCTGTTTTAATTTCCCATATCGCTTTCAGCATTCCGATTGTGGTTTTAATGGTATTGCCGAAGCTGCTGGAAATGAATCCAAATCTAATCGATGCCGCCCAAGATTTGGGGGCCACAAGAAGAGATGTCTTGTACCGCGTCATCATCCCTTACATTAAGCCTGGGATTTTTGCAGGATTCTTTATGGCCCTCACCTATTCTTTGGATGATTTCGCCGTGACATTTTTCGTCACTGGCAACGGATTCTCCACATTATCCGTGGAAATCTATTCCATCGCCCGCGTCGGAATTTCGTTGACAATCAATGCCCTTTCCGGAATTATTTTTGTCGTGACGGTGCTTATTGTCATCGGATACTATTTCGTAACGCGCCGCACGAAATTCGCTAACGGGGGGATTGGCAGATTATGAAATCTCTCATTAATTTAAGCATCGCCATCTTGCTCGTATGTGCCGGACTATACTTCATTGCCGAAAAATTGGAACCCTCCGGCGGAAAAGGGAGCAAAGATACGATTACCATTTACAACTGGGGGGACTATATCGACCCTAAATTATTAAAAAAATTTACGAAAGAAACAGGCATCAAGGTCATTTATGAAACATTCGATTCCAACGAAGCCATGTTGACAAAAATCCAGCAAGGCGGAACTACCTACGATATCGCGGTCCCTTCCGAATATACGATTGAAATGATGATCGAAAAAGATTTGCTCTATCCGATCGACCATTCGAAAATACCAAATTTGAAATATATCGACCCGTATTATTTGGACTTGCCTTTTGATCCGGGAAACAAATATTCCATCCCATATTTCTGGGGTACGGTCGGCATCGTCTTTAATCCGAACCTTCTTTCAAAACCTTTGACATTCGAATCATGGAACGATTTATGGGATCCTTCACTGAAAAACAAAGTGTTCCTGGTGGACAGCGCCCGTGAAGTGATGGGAATGAGCCTCAATTCAATGGGCGAATCGTTGAATGCAAAAGATGATAAACTGTTGCAAAAAGCCACTGAAAAGCTTATTAAACTGTCCCCCAATATTAAAGGGGTAATCGGGGATGAAATCATTCCGATGATGGAAAATAATGAGGCAGCCGTCGCCATTACCTGGTCCGGTTCCGCGGCGGATATGATGGCAGAAAACGAGGAATTGGATTATGCGGTCCCAAAAGAAGGTTCCAATTTGTGGTTTGACAATTTTGTCATCCCGAAAACGGCCAAAAATATCGAAGGAGCCCACAAATTTATCAATTTCATGCTGGATCCGGAAAACGCGGCCCAGAATGCGGAGTATGTCGGCTATTCCACTCCGAATAAAGCGGCATTGAAATTGATGGATCCGGAAATCGCCAATGATGAGCGCTTCTATCCTCCTGAAGAAATAAAAAATAGATTGGAAGTCTATGAAAATTTGGGATTGGAATGGCTCGGAAAATATAATGAATACTTTCTTGAATTCAAAATGTCCATCAAGTAGCCGAATGGCGAAAGTTCAAAATACACCATTTTTCGTATTGAAAAATGGTGGTTTTTTTTGTTATTGATTGATAAAAGCGATTAAGAATGCATATATTTGAAAAAGTTTTCACTATTTAAAGGTAACTTCTGTTTTCTAAATCTTTTTACTAGTTTTTGGTTTTGCATTATGTTATAGTTTCATGTGTGTTTTGAATGGAAGGTGGACATATGTTAAAAAACAAAAAAAAATTTATCATTTTCATGTTGATGTTTAACTTGTTCATTACCATGGGAGGCATTGGCACGGTCGTTCCGGTGTTGCCTTCCTATTTGGAACTGTTTGGGGTTGGAGGAACCATTCTCGGATTTTTAATTGCCGATTTTGCCTTTGCCCAATTTATTTTTTCACCCTTCGCGGGAAATTTATCCGACCAGCACGGTAGAAAAATCTTCATTATTATCGGTCTCATCATTTTTGGATGTTCCCAAATCATTTTCGGAATGGCAAAAGCTGTGGGCATGCTGTTTTTTGCCCGCTTTCTTACCGGTACGGGTGCCGCCTTCATCATGCCGCCGGTGATGGCCTATGCGGCGGATATTACCACACTGGAAGAACGCGGGAAAAGCATGGGGCTATTAGGTGCGGCCATTTCGTTCGGGTTTATGATCGGACCTGGAATAGGCGGCTTTTTGGCAAAAGTGAACCTGCATTTCCCTTTCTATTTTGTCGGTGTGGTTGCTTTAATCGCCGCTCTCATCTCGTTTATTGTATTGCCGAATATTAAATTGCGGCCAACCGAAGAAAGAATCCCGGCAAACAAGGAAAATATATTTAAACAATTGGCGCGTTCCATACATACTTCTTACTTTGTCATGCTGATTGTCGTGTTTGTATTCAGTTTCGGCATTGCCAATTTCCAATCCACTTTGTCCATGTTTTTAAAAGAGAAATTTGATTATACTCCTATGGATATCGCCATTATCATGACAATCGGCGGTTTTCTTGGGGTGATTTTGCAGTTATTTATTGTTGAACAATTATTTAGACGCTTTGGAGAAATGAAAGTCATTTTAGTCAATTTGATCATAGCGGCCATTTCGATGACCGGCATGGTGTATGTCAACGGCTTCTTCCTGATATTATTGGTCGCATCCGTCTTTCAAATTGCAACGACTTTTATTCGCCCGGCCGTCAATACATTGATTTCAAAACTGGCAGGCCATGAACAAGGGTTTGCCGCCGGGATGAACAACGCCTATATGAGTTTAGGCAACATGATTGGCCCTTCCCTTGCAGGTGTACTTCTTGAATGGAAACTGTCTTCTCCATTTATTTTCGGTGCATTCATTTTATTCGGCTGCTACCTCTTGGCCCACCTTTGGACTGTCAATAAAGCGCCGCAATTATTGAAAAACAATGGATGAATAAAATAGTGAGCGGATGGAAACCGGGCTTCCATCCGCTCTTTTTATCACATTTCCATATTCTACATGAAAAGAAAGATTCCTTTTGCTGCTCGGAAGCATGGGGTAGTAGAAAAGAGCAAATCGGAAAATGCTCCGTATTCCTGATTTGCTATTACGATATGCCCTTCATGTTTCATTGACAGAATGGGCATGCTTTTTCACAATTTCAACAAAAGCCGCCACTTGCCGCAATTCGAAGGAAGATTCATAGCCGATCAGCCATGTGTCCCGGGTCAATCCGATATCCTTGTCGCCGGAAGTTAATGCGATTTTATTGACATTTTCTCCTCCGCTCAATGTAATGGACGGCAAAATGGCATAGCCGATGCCATTGAGGGCCATTTGCTTGCATGTTTCAATTTGATCCACAATAATTTGGCGTTTTGGACTGGAAGCAAAGTGCTCTTGCCACCAAACCTGGATTTCCTGATAATAATTGGAGTCGCTCTTGAATTGGATAAATGGCCGTTCCGTCGTCAACACTTCTTCCAATCTCTGGATTTCAGTATCCACCAAATACATCGTATCACGGAACAGATGCATTTTTTTTCCTTTCCACTCCGATTGCCCTCTGACAATTCCCACTTGGGCTTCCCCATCGTATATGGCCCTCACGATTTCTGAACTCCAACCGGTGATTAATGAAATTTTAACATCCGGATAAGTGTTGACAAACTCTTTCAGCACCTTCGGCAGCCAGTTAATCCCCACAATGGAAGCGCAGGCGACTTTTAATGTACCGTGTACCTTGGAATCAAGGGCCTGAATCTTTTCAAGCACCTCTTCCTTTTTTTGCAGCGTCTCGATGGCATATTGGATCACAAGTTCGCCGGCAGGAGTTGGTGTCAATCCCTTTTGGGAACGGATAAACAATTGGGTTCCCCAATATTTTTCGATCGATTGAAGACGCTGGGACAATGCCGGCTGTGTGATAAACAGCCGCTCGGCAGCCTTGCGCATATTCCGTTCTTCCGCCAATATTTTGATAATTTCCGCTTCTGATGTTGTCATCCAATCACTCCAAAAACTTCACTACCAAAGATTACAATACACAAAAACCTAATAAAAATCGACAAAATCCTCAGATTTAATGGATTTTGCCGATGAATTCCAACTTCTAATCTGAAGTCTGATAGATATATTTTTTTAATTGTTTTAAAATCACTCTTCTCGTTAAGATTCCAGCAAAGGTGCCATCATAATCAACCACACATAAAAAAGCGTGATTGATGACCAAATCCAACGCTTTTTGAAAAGTGTCGTCGATTTTTAAAATGGTTACATTTCGATCCATGCAGTCATCCACTTTGATTTGAGACAGTTTTTCATATTCTATTCGCTCAAGTCCAAGGATGGCTTCTGTAATTACCTTGGAACTGACTAACCCATGAATATGGAAATTTGTGTCTAATACCGGAACTTGAGAATATCCTGTTTTTGTAAGAACCAACAAAGCATGCTCTGCACTATTTCCAACTAAAACATGGGCCACTTTTTCCACCGGGATGATAAAGTCGCTGATCGGCGTTTCCAGGAAAGTGCGCTTCTTTGTAGAAATCAAAACCTTCAACCCCTTCCATAATGACCCGCTTAACACTATCATATCATATTTGACAGTTTTGTGACCATGACAATGGCACATGATTTTTGGGTTGAAGGTTTTTTATTTTAAAAACCGTTTTGCCGGGCGAAAAGCCCGGCATGCCTGCCAATATTAAAGTTTAATAGCCATATTTTGCCCATAAGAAAAAAATCATGATTCCTAAAAATAAGGTAAAAATGATATACATGATTATAATCGGATTCATTAAAATCGGATGATCCCGGATGATTTTGCTGATTGGAACATCAGTTTCCGTCACAGAAGAACGTTCTTCCGTTTTTTTCATTACACTTACAGTCATAAAATAGGAAACCGCAACAATAATGATGCATACAATCGTTGTCAGAACCGTCCATACATTATTCATCATCCTTCTCTCCCTTCTGCAACTTATAAATAGTATGCATCCTTTTCGCTCTTTTATTCTGCGCGTCGAAGGGAGATGAAAGGGATGTCGTCAAGGCGCTTTCATTTCATCATTCCGGTTCCGGAGTTCCCTTCCCCTATTCTTCCATTTTGGCGGAACTCATGGCTTCCAGCATAAATATTTCCTGGCTATTGATAACCGGATCGTCTTCTTTTCGCGCTTTATAACGGTATTTACCGGTCCTGTCAAGAATACGGGCTTTCGTATTATCCTCCAGCTGAGTGACAAAAATATGCATTATCCGATTCTTAATCTCTTCTGAATAGATTGGAAACAGGATTTCCACCCTGCGGACCATGTTTCTCGTCATCATATCCGCCGAAGACAAAAAGATTTTATTTTCCCCGTTATGATGGAACCAATAGATTCGGGAATGTTCCAGGAATCGCCCGACAATGCTGATGACCGTAATGTTATCGCTGATGCCGGGAATTCCGGGACGCAGACAACAAATGCCTCTTATGAGCAGTTCAATTTTTACCCCCTGGACGGAAGCCTCGTACAGTTTCATAATCAGCTCTTTATCGGTTAACGCGTTCATTTTGGCCCGGATAAAACCATTTCCGTATTTTTGGTGAAACTCGATTTCCTGATCGATCAATTCAATGAACTTTTCCCGGATATCGTAAGGGGAGACGACAATATGATGGAACTCCGGTTTTTCCGTATAACCGCTCAAATAGTTGAAAAAGTTCGTTGCATCAGCGCCAAATTCTTTGTCCGTTGTAATGATTCCCATATCTGTATAGATTTTGGCCGTCGCATCATTATAATTTCCGGTGCTTAAATGGACATAACGGTCGATTTTTCCGTTTCTTCTTCTTACGACCAGTGTAATTTTGGAATGGGTTTTTAATTTATGCATACCGTAAATGACCAGACAGCCGGACTGTTCCAGCTCCTTCGCCCAATGCACATTTTTTTCTTCGTCAAAGCGCGCCTTCAGCTCGACCAAAACGGTTACTTGTTTCCCTCTTTCGGCCGCCTTTTTCAAAGCCCGGATGATCGGTGAATTGCCGCTCACCCGATATAATGTCTGCTTGATGGCCAGCACATCCGGATCGTTGGCTGCTTCCGCGATAAATTCCACAATCGGCTCGAAAGATTCATAAGGATGATGGAAGAATAAATCCTTTTCCAGCGCCTTTTCAAATATCGTTTCATCCGATTCCAAATCATGCGGACGCTGGGGAATGAAGCTTTCAAACAGTAAATGTTCTTTCCCCTCCGACACCTTTTCCACAAAACCGAACAAAAATGTCAAATCGAGGGGACCGTTGATTCTATACACATCCGATTCGCCGATTTCGAACTCCTTTAATAAATATTGAAGCACCTCATCATCCATTTCCCTTTCGCGGACTTCCAGTCGGGTCCCCGTTCCCCATTTCCGTTTCTTCAGTTCCTTTTCGATTTCAGCGAGCAAGTCCTGGGCCCCTTCTTCATGAATCGTCAAATCCGCATTTCTCGTCAGCCGGAACGCCTGCACCGATTTTACGCGATAGCCGTAAAATAGTTGGTCCGCGTGGGAAGCAATCACATCTTCCAACAGAACAAACATTTTTTGATCCGGTCCGGCAGGCACTTCAATAAAGCGCTCCAAAACGGAAGGCACTTGCACGATGGCCACCTTTTCGTCGAAATCGCTGAAAAAACTTTCCGATTCAAGCATCACGAGCAAATTTAATGTTTTTCCAAGCAGCGTAGGAAACGGCCGGTAAGCGTCGACGGCTATGGGCGTTAATACAGGAAAGATGGTTTCTTCAAAATATTGATGGACATATTGCCGCTGTTCATCGGACAAAGATTTGAAATCGGTCAAATAAATATTTTCCCGCGGCAACAGTTCGAAAGCCAAATGTCTGAAAACTTCCATTTGCCTGCGGACGAGTGAAAGGGTCCTTTCACGGATTTTCTCCAATTGTTCCTTTGGGGTCAATCCCGATTTATTATCCGGTTTATGGAGTCCTGCCCGGACCTGGTCTTGAAGTCCGGCAACCCTTACCATAAAAAATTCGTCCAAATTGGAACTGAATATGGCAAGAAACTTTAGCCGTTCAAGGAGCGGATTGGATTCATCCTCCGCTTCCTCCAGCACCCGTTCGTTGAAAGCCAGCCAACTGAGTTCCCGATTGTAATAATAGATGGGTTTTGAAAGTTCCTTCAACAATTGTCGCCGGCTAATCCCTTTCCATTCATTCTGTTGGCCCGCATGCCCTTTTTCAGGAAAATTCCGCTCTGTATCCGTTGCCATCATTCATCACCCTTCGTTGATAAATTCAAGCTTAACTTTCTTTCTAAACAGTTTTTCAATATGTTTCTTTTGATTTTCCGCCCGGTAGATTTCTGCTGCCGTCCGATTTTTCAGGAAGATATAAAGAATGAGCATGTCCTCTTCCAATTCCATTTTAATGCTTTTTACAACATCTTTTTTGGAAACATTTAACGAATATACAAACTTTAATAAAGCACCAAACTTTTGCAGCGTTTTTAGCTCGTCACGGGTAAACCAGGAACGGAACGGCTTACTCAGGCGTCTGAAATAATCCTTGTTTTTATAAGAGGCCAGCAGGGCAACTTTTATGCGGTCTTTATGAAGCAGGCCGGGAACGGATTGATTGGCAATTAAATAAAAAGTATGCTGGTTGCTTGAATCCGTTTCAAAATAATCCCCGATCGAAAATAATCTTGCGGCTTTTTTCAATAATTGAAGATGACTTTCGCGGTGTTGCAGCAAATCCCATTGGCAGCTTTCCAAATAGAAATTTTCCGTCAACCTCACCATCGCGTCGACTTCCTGTGCGGTCCGTCCGCATTTATGGGCAAAATGGTTTGCGTATTCTTCAAATATTTGATCAATGCGGAAAGCTTCCGGATTGGCCTGCATCACGCTGTGGATGATCAATCCTTCCCTTAAACCGCTTTTGCTGACAAAAAAGGCATCCGTATTGACGATATCCATCAGGCTTTGAAATACGACCAGCGCAATTTCAATGATGTCCGCCCGATCCGAAGACAAGCCGTCCACTTGTTTCAGTTCATCCAATGTTTGTTTTCCCAAAAAACAATTTAATCGGTTGAACGCTTCCCGATCCATTTCATATTGATGGATTCCGGAAATCGGATACCCTGTCAAATGCTGATGGATATGGGCAAGATTTCTCGCGCTTCCTCCAATGCCGACAATCGGCAATCTCACATCTTTCATCCAGCTGTACTTTTCAAAATGATTTTTTAATGATTCAGATAAGCGGTTTTTTTCTTTCCTATTGATTTTCTCTCCTGAGACAAAACTTTGTTTCAATGAGACAGTGCCGAACGGAAAGCTGACGGTATGATGCAATTTTTTATTTACAAACAGCGTAATCTCCGTTGACCCGCCCCCGATATCGATGGTGATGGCGGCCGGAAGATCCATGGTATGGACGACTGCCAGATAACCGAAATAAGCTTCTTCATATTCGGACAACACTTCGACTTTGATGCCTGTCTGCTCTTCCATCTGCAAAAGGATGTCTTCTTTATTTCTTGCCTGGCGAATCGCAGCGGTCGCGACGGCTTTTACCTTCTCCACATTGAAATCTTCCATTATCTTTTTATAAGTGATCAAAGCATTTTTCAATACGTTGATTCCTTCTTCGGACAAGTTTCCATCCGGCTGCAGATATGTTCTTAGTCTGGCAACCGTCTTGATGTTGTTGATTTCCTGCAATCCTTCCCCTTTGCTATAGCGATAGATGACCAAACGGATGGTATTGGAACCGATATCGATGATGGCTGAATGGATTCCCTTCACTGAAGCAAATCCCTCCTCCCTTTCCAGGATTCCTGAGCGTTAACCTTATTTTCTCACAGAGTCGGTGCCCGTTCAAAGAATAAAAAATGCCGGAAGCCTTGCAGGCACCGGCATTCACAAAAGGATTCCCCATTCATAAAATTAATTCGTCGATTTTTAAAATCAACTCTTCTATTTCCGGTTTGGAAACTTGATCATCCGCACCGACTTCTTCCCCTTTGTGGCGGAGATCATCCGTAATCAAACTTGAAAAAATAACCACCGGAATCTTTTGCAAATCAGGATGGGTTTTAATTTTCTTTGTCAAATGATGGCCATCCATCTGAGGCATTTCAATATCCGTCACGATCAGATGGACGCGTTGGGCAATATCTTCGTTTCTTTCCAATAAAGATTCGAGATATTCATAAGCTTCTTTTCCGTTCTCGAAAAATTCCAAATTTACGTATCCCGCCTCGGTCAACGTCTCATTCAACAGTCGTCGCAGAAGGGGTGAATCTTCGGCCACGACAATTTTCTTCTCGGAACGTTCCCGCTTGCCAAGCTTTTTGACCGATTCCATCCGGATTCCCGTATCCGGATTGATATCAAGCAAAATCTTCTCGAAATCAAGCAATAAAATCATTGATTCGCCGATTTTGACGACGCCGATTACCTGGTTCGCGTTCCCTTTATACATGTCTGAAGGTTTCTCGATCTGGCTCCAGGAAACCCTGTGAATTTGCGTCACATTATCCACATGGAATACGACTTTTTGTTTGTTAAATTCCGCCACGATATATTTCTGTTGATTGCCGAAAGAGGCATTTTGCATGCCCAGCACTTTCAGCATATCCACGACAGGCAGCACTTCTCCCCGCAGCTGGATGATTCCTTCAATATGCGGGTGGGCATGGGGAATAAAGGTGACGGGTAGCGGCTGTATAATTTCCTTTACTTTGATGACATTGATTCCAAATTTGTTATTTCCTACTTCAAATTCAACGATTTCAATCTCGTTCGTGCCAGATTCCAACAAAATCCCTTTTTGTTCCATCCACATCATCCCTTCCTATACCGGTATATTGCAGAAAACGTTGCAGAAATTTCTAATGGGATAACCGCTCTTCCTGTTTTACTTGCAGATGAACGATTAATCCGACGACCGTCAATACCATCAACGAACCGAGGGCAACCCGTGATGCCAGAGGACCATGATCTTTCAGCAAAAAGGTGATGGTTCCATATAATGCCGGGCCGACAATGGACGATACTTTCCCGGAAAAAGCGAAGAGGCCGAAAAATTGCCCGCGCTTTTCTTCAGGGGAAAGCTCAATTATGAGGGTCCTTGATGTCACCCACATGGAACCGAGGGATACGCCAAACAAGCTGCCCGCCAGCCAAAACATCCATTCTTGCGTCGCAAATACGGCAATGAATAGCGCGATGATCATGATGAGGCTGACAATAGCCACAGCTTTTTTTGCACCAATCGCTTTCGTAATGTTGCCGAAAATGAAGGAGCCGATTACGGTGGAAATGGTGCTGACCAAATATAAGACGATAAATTGTCCCGAACTGAAGCCGATGATGACCGTCGCATAGATTGCCATCATGGCGATGGTCGTCTGAATGGCATCGTTTAAAAAGAAATATGCAATCATGAATGTGAAAATGGCTTTATATTTTTTCATGTCCTTAAATGTATCGACAATTTCTTTGTAACCTTTAATAAAGCTGGCCCTTTTTCTTTGTTCTTTCGGCAATGGCCGGTCTTTGATAAAGTAAAACAGCGGCAAGGAAAAGATGAGATAGAGGATGGCCGTTGGAATAAAGGCGCGATGAAAGCCGCCATCATCAACGAAGAAATAAACCAACAATCCGACAATCGTCCCCAAATATCCGACGGCTACCCCGAATCCCGAAATTAACGGGATTTCTTTCTTTGTACCGAGATCGCCCAACATCGTATCATAAAATACCAAACTCGAATTAAAGCAAAATTTTGCAATGACAAAACTGATGACTACAAGGCTCAGACTGAGGGGCATCCCTGAAATGGACAAGGAAGCATTGAAGGAAGCAAAAACCCCCATCATGAAAGTAAAAAAGATGGATATGGACGCAAACCAGACAATAAACCGTTTTTTATACCCCGTTTGGTCAATCCAAACACCGTAAAGCGGAGAAAACAGCACCAAAAAGAAACTTGCGCAGGCGTTCGCGTAAGAAATGAAAGTGCTTGCCACCTGCTCCATCACCCGGTCCTTTCCGAGGACTTCATCCATATAAAATGGAAAAAACACCGTATTAATGTTGGATGAAAAAATCGTATTCGCGAAATCGTACAACGCCCATGAAAGTATAGGAAGGGAAAAATACAACGCCAATTGATTCCTCGCGGCAACGCCTCTGCTTTTCTTCAATAATAACAGCCCCTATCAGTCGATAATTTCAGGCTCAAACAGGATAATATTTGATCAGTGCCTGAGTTCCGTAATCCCCGTAACCACGTTCCTGCAATGTTTCATACATTTCTTTCGCCAGTTTCAGGCCCGGCAGGTCCAATCCCATTCTTTCCGCTTCTTCCAAAGCAATTTTCATGTCTTTAATGAAATGTTTAATATAAAAACCGGGATCAAGATCTCCTTTCAGTATACGCGGCCCCAGATTCGTCAATGACCATGAACCGGCAGCCCCCGTTGAAACAGACCGCAATACTTTTTCCAAATCCAATCCTGCCTTGATTCCATAGGCAATGCACTCGCAAACCCCGATCATGTTCGTTGTCACCAGCAATTGATTGCACATTTTGGCATGCTGGCCCGCTCCGGCTTCCCCATGATAAACAATATTGGATCCAAAAAGTTCAAAAATTGGAAGCATTTCATGAAACACTTGTTCATCTCCGCCAACCATGATGGACAACGTACCGTTTCTTGCCCCGATATCTCCGCCTGACACCGGTGCATCAAGACTTTTGATCCCCTTTTCTTTTGCGGTTTCGTAGATTTTCTTTGCGAGGCTTGGCTTCGACGTTGTCATGTCGATGACGACGGAATTTTCTTTTGCCGTCTTGAATATCCCTTTATCCCCAAAATACACTTCTTCGACATCTTTCGGAAACCCTACCATTGTAAAAATGATGTCTTGATTCTCCGCAGCCAGAGCCGGAGTATCCGCCCATTCGGCTCCAAGTTCCAACAATGGATTCGCTTTTGCTTTCGTGCGGTTATAGACCGTCACTTCAAACCCTGCGTTTAATAAATGTTTGACAATGCCCGATCCCATCACACCTGTACCGATAAAGGCAATCTTTTCTTTTCTCAACTTTCCAACACCCCTTCATTCATATGAAATATATGTATATTTTACACTTTCTTGTAATGTACCATAGATTCAGGAAATTGTTGATAGGAAAATGCTTCTTTTGAAGGCAAAAAAAAGAGCAGCAAAATTGCTGCTTGAAAAGGGGGAAAATGAGAATGTTGCTGTGTTCATAAAATACTGTTTCCAATTAACGCAAAATTTATAACAGAAAATTGAAAAATTTTTATTTTTTCGCAATAAACAACCGGGACTTTTGAACATATTGATTGATAATTTGATCCAGCTCTCTGCTCAAACGAAGGGTCTTTGGGGATTGTAAGCCATTCTCCAATCCTGAACTTATCATTTTTTCACGAACGTGCTCCAATTGTGTCAATAGTTTTTCCATACGCTAATCCCCTCTTTCATTCAGCTGCGCGGCAGGAAGGCTTATGCACGCGGTTCATCCATATACCGGTAAACGACCCTGCCTCCCTGCTTTGCTTCACCGCGAAAATGTTTAAATTTTTCATCGTTGACGAGCACTTCACGAAATTCCATAAATTCATCCTTCGTAATTTCTATACTATCTATTTCCCCGTTTTTTAACTTTTCAATCATTATTTTATATTTATCCACGATTCTTCGCCTCCTCTATTCGAAAATGTTAAAAATGATTCAAAGATATTACAATGTTAGAAAATGTTCAAAAATCCCTTTACTTTTGTTCTATTATCATGCAAACTATCGTCATAGCAGCTAAAAAAGGAGGAACATCCCTATGAAAATCGCTGAAGTTGGAGATATTATCGAATTCAAAGACGGACTGCGGGGACTGGTTGAAAAAGTTAATGATAATTCAGTAATTGTCGATTTAACCATCATGTCGAACTATCGGGACCTTGATTTGGAAGAAAAAACGGTTGTTAACCATAAACGGTACAAAATTGTAAAATCTGCAAAGGATTCAGAGTAAAGATTTCTTCCCCTTTCATAGGGGGAGTTTTTTTTGTTAATATGATAACAAAGGAGGCAAGTGAAATGAAAGTTTCAAATAAGTTGATTGTTCTCCTTCTCTCTCTTGCTTTCATCTTTGTCAGCACGTTTTTTTCTTTTGAAGAAAAGAAAATCTTCTGGCACTTATATACGTTTACTCTCCTTGTCGGCATTGCGATTGCCATCCTGTTCGGTAAATTTAAAGACGAACTTCCAACTTGGAAATATATTTTATTCGGAATTGGTTTCGGCACCATTACTTATGGTGTCATCAGACTCGGTTATATACTGCTCAAATTCGTCGATTCCGGCTCTGTGAAAGCGATTAAAAAATTTTTGGCAACTTACGGACCGAATAATATTTGGCATTACCTATTGCTCGTTTTCATTATTGTCATCGGTGAAGAACTGTTTTGGCGCGGGTATGTACAGAACGCTCTGAAACAGTATTTCTCCCCGATTCTGTCCTGCCTTATTGCAAGCATTTTGTTTGCTGTCGCGATTGCCTTAGGCGGGTCCATTCCCGTCGTCATTTGCGCATTTCTCATCTCCGTTATTTTCGGTCTGTTATATGAATGGAAACAAAGCATGCCTCTGGTGATTGTCGCACACGAAGTTTTCGTATTGCTGCTGTTTTTAATTTTGCCGTTTATTCGCTATTGATTAAAGGAAACTTTGCGGGCCGCAAAAACGTCTTATTGAAAAGGAGGAAAGATGATGAAGAAATTATCGTTTTTATTGACATCCCTATTGTTGATATTGGCTCTTGCCGGCTGCGGTACGGCGGGAGAACAAAACGGCGATTCCGATTCAGCAAAAGAGCCAGAAGAAGAAACAAATGCAAAAGATGAAGGAACGGCAGAGAAAGAGAAGCAAGCTGATGAAAACGACCAGTCAGTTGAACAAAAAAATCCTGCTCAATCAGAAAACGGCGATCCTTTAGAAAATGCCAACGTAGTGGAGGAAGAACAATATACAATTCAAGTGTTGGATGGCTATGAACTGACTAAAGAAGAACCGGGCAAAGAAGTGCTTTTCCTTAAAGAAAACGATGCCGTTTTTATGCGAATCGAGGCTGTTTCAAAAAACGATGCCGCTTTTGATGATCTCGTAAAAAATACAGAGGAGACTATGGCGGCAATCGGCCAATACAAGCCTTACGATCTCAGCGATGCATTAAAAGCTCATCCGGAAATCTCAAATTCCGCGGCATATATTTCGAAACTTGATAATGAACAAGTAATTGGAATTGTTTATGAGAAAAACAATCTTCTCGTGCGGCTGACGATTTATGACCAAAGCGATTATAATTCCACAAACGATTTCATCCGGATGGGATTGTCAATCAAAGGAAAATAATTGTACGACAATAATTTCAAAGAAAACAAAAAGAGGCTGGGACAAAACCCCCTCTAAAATGGAAACAGCCCATGAAATTTTGGAATGAAATTTCATGGGCTGTTCTTCATTTTTTCAATAAAAATAAGGACCTCTTCTGTTAAAATTAAGTTACCACACCAAACCTAACAGAAAGAAGGGTCCTTATGTTCAAATATTATAACATGAATCAATTAGTTTTGCCTCTAGATTTAGAAATAAAATTACAAGAAAATGATATTGCCTTCCACATTCACCATTTAGTTGAAAGTATCCCCGATGAAGCCTTTCAGCCGTTTCTTCGAAATACAGGTTGTCCTGCTTATCATCCACGCATGATGCTAAAAATTATTTTGTGTGCTTATTCCCAATCAGTCTTTTCAGGTCGGAAAATTGAAGCCCTTTTAAAGGACAGTATTCGGATGATGTGGTTGGCACAAGGCTATGAACCAAGTTATCGGACAATCAATCGTTTTCGTGTACATCCGGAAGTAAAAGAATTAATTCGTCAATGTTTTGTCCAATTCCGTTGCCAACTGGTGGAAGAAAAATTAATTGATCAAGAAGCAATTTTCATTGACGGTACAAAGATTGAAGCGAATGCCAACCGATTTACTTTTGTGTGGAAAAAATCCATTGAAAAATACAACAAAAGCTTAATTGAAAAATCCAATCAGCTCTACAACGAACTGTTAGAGAAGGAAATCATCCCTGAAATGGAGCGGGAAAATGAGGGAGAACTGTCCGTTGAAGAACTCGCTCAAATGGTGCAACAAGTCGATGAAGTGATTACGGAATATGACCAAAAGATAGAAGCATCGCCCGATGCCACAGAACGAAAAGCATTAAGAAGCGAACGGAAATATCCGAAGCGAGTGTACAAACAGTTGATTGACTTGATTTTACGTAAACAAAAGTATCAAAAAGACTTCGAAATCTTGGGTGAACGGAATAGTTATTCCAAAACAGACTTAGATGCGACGTTCATGCGAATGAAAGACGACTATATGAAAAACGGTCAATTGAAGGCTGGATACAACGTATAAATCGCAACAGAAGGTCAATACGCACTGGCTTATGGCATTTTTCCAAATCCTACCGATACACGTACATTGATTCCGTTCTTGAATGAGATTGAGAAGCATTATTTTCCATTGCCAAAAATATTGTCGCAGATGCTGGTTATGGTAGTGAACAGAACTATGAGGACATCCTTTCGAATCGAAAATGTGAGGCACTTATTCCATATACCATGTATGAGAAAGAACAAAAGAAGAAATATAAACAAAACCCATTTCATCCAGACAATTGGATGTACGACGAAGAAAGTGATACCTACACGTGTCCGAATCAGCAGCGGGTAACCTTCCGATATCGTTCTGTACGTACCGATAAGACCGGTTTCAAACGAGAATTGAAAATCTATGAATGTGAAAACTGTTCGGGATGTCCATTCCGTTCTTCATGTACAAAAGCAAAGGAAGGCAACCACCGAAAAGTCATGGTGAATGAAAAATGGGAACGACAAAAAGAATATGTAAGAGCGAAGCTTTCAGAAGAAAAAGCAGGTTCTATTTTCCGTCAACCTAAAATGGACGTAGAACCAGTTTTTGGATTCTTGAAGGCTAATTTGCGTTTCACTCGATTTTCCGTCCGAGGCAAATCGAAGGTGGAAAATGAAATGGGGATTGCCTTAATGGCCGTGAATTTACGGAAATACACGGCCAACAAAGATCAACTGACCAAAAATAATGGAGAGAAATGGAAAAAGGAGAATTTGAGTTGGCTCAAATTCTCCTTTTTCCTATCTTGAAGCTAGTTTTTTTTTGTTGAAAAATTTAATTGTGTAAACTATGAAATACAAAATAATGTATGGAACAATAATGTACAAAGTAATTACCAACATATCATCTTTATATTCAGCAATTTCTTCTAATAGAGTTAAAGGTCTACCATCGTATACAATATCTTTAAAAGAAAATATGAAATGATCAACAGTCAAATCAGCGAGCATGATTATAATCAAATATGCAATGTAGATGAGTGTATTGATAACGAATTTGAATCTTCTTTTTGAATTTATTGATTCTATCAAAATAACAAAAAATACAAAGGAAATAGCCAGCATTATGATTTCATTAAATTCAACATACCCTGAATTATCAATCAATAATGCAAAGACTATAATAAAATTTATAACTGCCAGTATAATCAAATTTTTCTTTTTCATCCTTTTTTCCCCTCTCCCAATATAGTAGTTTCAATTTTAACAAAAAAAATAATTTTTAAAAAATAAAATTAGATTTTTTCAAACAATTTAAATGTTTTTTTACAAAATTAAGAATTTTTGGATATTATTCTTTACATATAACCTAATCATTGGTATATATCGATATATTATGGAATTGTTTCAAAGGAATAGGGGGTATTTTGGTGAAGAAAAAAACATTTTTTACTGTAGCAGTGACTGTCATCATGTTATTCAGTTTAGCTACAAATCATGCTTTTGCATGGAGTTACAGTAATTATAATTACGGATCTTATGTTCCAAAGTCGGGAACTGGTACAGCAACTACGTATTACGACTCAAGAAATTTCTTACAAACGAGAATTGATTTCAAGTTTGATAGTTATAATGTCAGCTCCATAATCAGTTACAACAAAGGCAATGGCACTGGCGGAAGCTGTCCAGGATATAATGCATATGTGACTTTGGATCAAACTGCTATTCCTGATGGTTCATCCTTAAAAATTTCCGCATGGGAGGTGCTTACTAATCTGCCAAATCCCAAAGTGGACATTGAAGATAATAATCTCTGGGGAGCTGATGATGAATCAGAAGTGGTTGCACTAGGGACTGTCGTTGCTGATAAAGCTTATTATATGACAACTAAATGGCTTGATAATCGTGGAGGTAAATCAACAGATAGCGGCAGAATTCAAGCTCAATTTGCCATGAGCAAAAAAGGTATTTTGGACTATAACAACTGCACTCAATCTTCAACAGTACAGCACACATTCACTTATGGTGATAACCAAGGTAAAGTTGCTTCTATTCAACCTCAAATAACAAAAAGTCTAAAAGCAGTAGCTAGTACAACTGTGCCGGTATCTAATACAACAAGTACTACAAATTCTCAATCTGACTCTCAAGTCATTACTGAATATAAAGCTATTGAACCAACAGAAGATGGGATTACAAAATATAAATCAAAACAAAAAGAGATAACTAAGAAATTAAAATCTAATAAAAAAATTAATGACATTGCAGTCACAGTTACTTTTGCTGAACCATTAAGTTTTGATGAAGTTAAAACAATTACTGAAAAATACAATGTTAATATTGAAGAATTGGAAGCAAGATCAATAGACAGTAATGGCGACAGAATCACTCATGCTATTAAAGGATTGAACAAGTCATTATCTCAAGATGGAAGTAATTTCATAGGATATACTAGTTTACAGGGATATGTTTCATCAGAAAATATTTTTGGTTTAGAATCAGAGGAAAAAATTTTCTTAGTTGATGCCAGTGGAGACAATAATGTAACAGAATTAGAGAAAGACAATTTCGCAGTTCCTCTTACATGGTATTTAGAAGATTTGAATCCTGAAAAACATTTAAAGAAATAAAACCTTTAATTTAAAATAAGATTGGTTTCGACAGTTTCATTCTGTTATTTTATTTATTAAATGTGCAAAAGGACCGGATTCTTGAAGGCTAATTTGGGTCAAGTCCAAATTATTGTGTAAATTCCCCTTTGATAGACAACATGGACCTGATGACTTGACGTATGGTAGGTAAGACCGGAAAGTCTCCCTGCCGGTCGCCTTCCCGGACAAATGATCATGTTGTCAAGGAACAGGCGTGTCAAGGAGCTTTCGCGGCAACTCCTCGCTTCCGAGGTATTCCACGTTCTCCTTGACACGGCGTAGAGGTTATCCCATTCTCTTGATCGCCGGAGCCTCCTGATTCACCGATCGGACTCCTTGCTCTTTCGTTTTCCGCCACCGCCAATATTCAGCCATATCCAAGTATTTGCGCCCTGACATCCATTTTTCATCGATTTCGATCAACACGGCACCAACGAGGCGATACACCGATTCCCGGTTCGGAAAGATGCGGATGACCCGTTCTCT
>NZ_VIGD01000016.1 GCF_006569205.1 Ureibacillus terrenus | reverse complement strand
GGCCGTGCTGGATTAGACTTGTTAGAAAAAAGGGTTCTCTATAGACTTTAATTATTATTTTAATAAAACAATAAAAATCTCCAACAGGGATGATAGGAAGGCATTCACCAAATATACGTAAGAGCCAAAGAAATCCAGATCCTGAAAGAATTAAATTTATCCTTTGTACCATCTGTCATCATGGCTGATGAACTTGAAAACATTCCTTTCTTTGTCATGGATTACATGGAAGGGCGCACTTTTGAGCAGGCCATATTTGAAGAAGGCAATGTCTATTCTTTGCCCGAATCCATCCACATTATGAAAGTGTTGTTGCAAATGGTCATACAAATCCATCAAAAAGGGATCGTTCATCGCGATTTAAGAATCCCGAACGTTTTGGTCCACCAAGGGAAACTCTCCATCATCGATTTTGGATTAGCCACGTACATCAATCCAAAAGAAGATATCATGAAAGTAAAAAATCCAAAAAGAGCCGCCAATCATTGCAGCGATTTGTATTTCCT
This sequence comes from Ureibacillus terrenus, assembly GCF_006569205.1. Classification (GTDB taxonomy): domain Bacteria; phylum Bacillota; class Bacilli; order Bacillales_A; family Planococcaceae; genus Ureibacillus; species Ureibacillus terrenus. The sequence continues at coordinate 53,788 of NZ_VIGD01000016.1, read as the reverse complement.
GGGCCATTTTTTCCTCTTTTTGCTTTATTCCGCCTATACGCCCACAGAAAGCAGGCAAAAATGCTGGCAGGAGGAATTGCAATTGCCGGATGAAGTGAAAAACTTTATTGAACGGTTGCTTTTGATTCGGCCGTCCTTCTCAAGCGCCGAAGAAGCTCTTCATTCCATCCCGGATATTTGAGTATTAAAAAAGCGGCTTCCGTTAGCCGCTTTTTATTTCTTTTGACAAGTATTGATTTTAAACAAGGAATATAAAGGACAAAACTTCGCAAGGCCTGTTATGAGAGGAATCAATCCTATTAATCCGATATATTTGAGATTCCCCTCCAAAACAAAGAGCAGCGATAAAATGGCCAGGCCTAGGATGATGCGGATGATACGATCGACCGTTCCTACATTCGCACTCATAGAATAGCCCCCTTATTGCATTTGTTTTATTGTAAAAAAAAAGGGGGCTTTGCTCTGTGATAAAATCACCTATTCAAAAAATTTTCAATATTCCTCAAACCAATTTCTCCAGTTTTTTGACCAACTCAGTTCTTTTAATGACAAATACCTTTCCCCTCGACAAATGAACCCAGCCTTTCCGCTCCATTTCTTTTAACAGGCGGCTGACCACTTCCCTTGCCGTGCCAATTTCCATTGCAATTTTGTCATGGGTTGCTTCAATCATGTCACCATCATTTTCTGTGTATTTTAAAAGGAATTTGATAATCCGTTCATCGGTACTATGAAAAATCACTTCATCCATCACTTTAATGACTTCCTGAAATCGATACATGATGGTTTTATAGATATAATCCTGAAAATCCGAACTCGCTCCCATCAATTTCTTAAACTCTTCATATGGAATGATGAACGCTTCCGCATCCTCTTCCACAATGGCTGTTAATGGATAAGGCTCATTGGTGAGGATGCTCATGACAGACAGAATGCAAGTCTCCCCTGCATTGACGCGGTAAACGCTCATTTCTTTGCCGTTTTTTCCGATTTTTGATACACGAATGCATCCTTTAACCACAAAAGGGACTCCTTCGCAGCTGTCCCCTTCATGAAATATTGCAACCCCTTTCGGCAATGACTTTTTCGCATAATTTATGTTGAATTCGTTTACAATCAGTTCTTCAATAAACGGGAATAAACTTTCGTACTCCTTTAGTTGCTCCATCCACTCCACCCCTGACAAAAGATAATTTTATTTTAACATCAGAATGTGAAAGAAATTTGAAACAACTAAAATTTTGAGTCTATCCAGAATTGATCAATTCCCTTCCATTGGAAAGTTAAAATATATTTTGACCCTGGCCCCATAAAAAAAAGCCGCTTCATCCGGAAGCAGCTTATGGGATGGTTGACTATATTCCATACCGACAGAAAAATCATATTAGAAACTCGCGCCATTAATCGCAACATGCTGCATCACCGTTTCAAACTCCCGACCATTCCAATTTAATACATTTTCTACAAATCCCAATCCATCCGCATGGTATCTTCCCGCGATTTTTTCCATCGTCAGCAGTGAATACTTCCCATTGCCCCTTAAATCAACAGGATAAATTCCACTGATGGGATCGACCCATCCTTCAATCGCCTCTTTCAATCTTCCATTTCCGTCATAAATTTCATCCAAATATTCTTTACCTTTATATAGGAGATTGATCACATATCGAAGATTGGGATTTCTTCCCGTTACCACCGCTTCATAATTGTCTGCATACTTTACCTCATATTGGCGTTTTTCGTGAAATTGGATTGCGTCAAAGATTTTTCCCAACTTGCCGCTGATAAATGAAAATACATAAGCATAGACAGCCGCTCCGCTGCCCCCAGATTGCACGGTCACAAGAATATCATCAACATAGTCCCCTGTAAAGTCTCCCGTCCAAATGGCAGGATTGTATCCGGCCGCTTCTTTCAAATGATAAACAGAGATTTCCTGGTTAAAACCATTTTGTACGACAAGGCTCATATTGTTGAAATAGGGGCTATCCTCCAGTTTTGTTGCAATAAGAAAGATTCCGTCAACCACTCCGTCACCGGTTACATCGCTATATTGGGAAGCCACAACAAAGGGCCCCTTGGACCGAGAAACCGGCGGAATCCATTGTACCGGCTCGCTTGCCCGCTGATTGTGTTGCCAATATGGAAACATGTTGTTCCTCCCATGAGAGAATGCCATTACTTCATTGTTATGCGGAAATCTTAAAATTGGTTCATAATCTCAGACAGCATCCGTTTTTCTTTTCAGCCATGTTTTCAAAACAATAAAGATGATGATGAATCCTAAATATCCCATGATGGAGTAAACCGTGCCAACAATGGTTGTAAATCCGATGAAACTTGCCAAAAATGCAATCGATGCGGAAAAAATCACAAAAGGTTTATATAGTTTGGACTTGGGTGAAACAAACCGTACGACAAAGGAATATAGCACCCCCACTGCGGTACTATAAATCATCACCATTAGAGTAATGGCCATCATCGCGCCGATCATTGGATGTATTTCCATCGCAATGGCCAAAGTGGGCATGGGCTTCCCGATTATTGCATCCGCATTTGCCAATAAAGCCAAATAGACCAGTAATATGAGGGTCCCGAGCAGAAGACCCCCGATCATTCCTCCCATTCCCGCTTCCCTTTTGCTTTTGGCTGCACTTCCCATGACCGCAATCATGGGCAGCCCTGCCGCCAAATTGTACGAAACATATATTAGGGACGCAATCAGCCAATGGCTTTTTGAGGTTTGGCTTGCGATCCGGGCTTGTTCCGCAAAACTCCCTTCCATTGCAGCAATGGATGCGATGACCATTACCAATATGATGACAATTAAATAAGGAAGAGCGAGCGCAAGGATTGAAATGATTCTTTCCACATTGAGCATGAGAGTCAGAACGGTTAATCCGACCATAAAAATGCCGCCAATGAAGCCGTTGATGCCAAACAGGACTTCAAAAGCGCTTGCAGCCCCCGCAAACATCGCAACGCTAAAACAAAAAGCAAACACGGTAATAAGGCAGTCTATGATGGAACCGGTTGTCGGCCCCGCAATAAAAAGCACCACTTCTTTATGGGAGGTTGTTTTCAAAGAATATCCCAACGCGGCAATATTCTTGCCCAGAAATGCCAACAGCACGGTTGCAACAGCCACTCCGAACAGCCCTTGCCAACCATGGGAGAGAAAGAATTGCAATATCTCTTGTCCGGATGCAAAGCCTCCCCCAATCATCAGTCCGACAAAGGCTCCTCCGATCTTAAAACTGTTCTTCACCTTTTCCCCCATTTCCACTATACAAACATGAAAAACTTCATATATAATTATACTCCTTCAAAGATACCGTAAATTTTTCAATCGCCTTTCTTTTTGGCTTATACCCTATGCCGACGGTTTGAGGCACTTGAATGGTTCCGTCTGAGACAACCACTTCCGGCTCGATGATGTCTTCTTCAAAATAATGGCTTGAGCCTGCGGTATCTCCCGGCAAAACAAAATTGGACAGGGAGGTCAGCGCGATATTATGGGCGCGCCCTATTCCCGCCTCAAGCATCCCTCCGCACCAGACCGGAATGCCTTTCGACCTGCAGTAATCATGAATTTTGACCGCCTCTGACAATCCCCCGACACGTCCAATTTTAATATTGATCACCCCGCAGCTTCCCAATTCGATCGCCTTCCGTGCATCTTCCACCGATAAAATGCTTTCATCCAAACAAATCGGGGTTTTCAATTGTTTTTGCAAAATGGCATGATCTACGATATCGTCGTAGGTCAAAGGTTGTTCGATCATCATTAAACCGAACTCATCCAATTGCTTTAAAAGGTTGATATCTTTTAATGTGTATGCCGAATTGGCGTCTGCCATCATCGGCACATCCGGAAAAGCTTCGCGCAGTTTTTGGATGACCTCGACATCCCAGCCCGGCTTAATTTTGACTTTGATTCTTTTATATCCTTCATCGATATATTTTCCTACCACTTCAATCTGCTTTTCGATCGTTGGCTGGATTCCCAGGCTGATTCCTACATCTATTTTTTCTTTCTTCCCTCCAAGGGCTTGCGCCAAAGATTGACCGGTGGCCTGCGCGTATAGATCCCAAACGGCCCCTTCAATCGATGCTTTTGCCATTTTGTTTTTCCGGATGCCTTTAAACAGCTTGCCCACCTCATCAGGATGTACGATATCCCGCTGCAAAATGACGGGAATCAAAAAATCTTCCAGCATATGCCAGCACGTTTTCACCGTTTCTTCCGTATACCACGGTGCTTCAAATGCGACACACTCTCCATACCCGACCAACCCGTCATTTGTATGGGCTTCCAATAATAAAAATGTTTTATCATTGATCGTACCGAAACTTGTTGTAAATGGATGTTTCATCGGCATCTTCAATTGGCGCACAATGATTTTTTGTATTTTCATCTACTATATGCTCCCTTTTCATAAAAATGTGGTGATTGGTTCAAATTTCTTGTAGCAAACAAGCATTTCATATTACATTTATCATAATTCCCCTTCCCCCAAAAAAATTCTTTATTCCTATCATATTTTTTGAACATCAAATAATCGTTAAAAAAATAATATTATTTTATAATTGTTGTTATTATTTTTTTATATGATATGATATTTTTACTAAATAAAAGAGAATTTTATTTAATTTTTCAATTAAAACTGTACTATTGTAATTTTTTCAAATTTATGAATTTGTAAATTTTGTATTGAAATTATGAAATTTTATGGTAATACTTGTTTTATGAAAGGAGGTGAGAAAGGGATGAAGAGAGTATCGGGAATAATAGCAGCCGTTGTTCTCTTGTTAGGTTCACCTTCAATGGCTTTCGCGAAAGAACATGAGATTTCCGACGAGGCGAGTGCGGAATCAGATACATTGGAAGTTACTGTAGTCAATGAAGTGGACGGAGGACTTGCTGTTAATTCCTTTGCTGACGAGTTCGCTGAAAGTTTACCAGCCGACTCCCAGTCAGTATTGGAATCTGCTCAAGACACACCGGTTTCTGATGTTGAACTTTCAGATGACTTAGGCGCTCAAGCTGAAGAACATATTGATAATGCCGCCAATATAGCAGTAGGTAACTTAAACGATAAAGTATCTGCTGATGCCGTTGCCGTAGAAAAAGAATACTTAAGCGCCGAAAGTCAAGAGAAAGCAAACATCGAAGCTGATGTTCTTGCAGCTGCAGCAGCCGGCCAAAACGAAGCGGAGTCTGTTGTCAAAGAAAAAAGAAAACCGTTGTTAAGCATCAACCTTCTCGGAATTACCATCAATTTGCTTGCCGAGGATGCGGTACTACACTTAACAACGAAAAATGAAAGCGGTAAAACGGGTGTGCTTTCCTTGGGTGTTGCCGACTTATTGGAGCTTGGACTTCTTTCTGGCCAGACGTCACCAGAAGAAAATAAAGCCAGTGTATTGAGTGTCGGCTTAAAAACAAATTTGCTAGGAAACGCAACCATCGATTTGATTTCCAAAAAGCAACAAGGACAACAGACAGCTGGAAATCTGCTCGGTATTGGTCTTGAAGATTCACTATTATTAAAACCAATTACGGGCGATCTTCGTGTAGGCCTTGTATCAAGCGTCACTACTCAGCTTGAAAACTCTGTCCTAACTCAAACAGATTTATTAAGCTTAGGAATCCAGGATTCTGCACTGCTGGGTAATCTTGATGTAGGAGTTGTTTCTGGTACGAGTGAAGTGAATGAAGAAGGATCGATCGAAACGCTCGCTCTTGCCAAAGTAAAAGTAGATAGCGATCTTTTAGGCAAAGCGGACGTTGGTGTTCTCCAAACAAAAACAGAAACAAATGGAGACACTACGAAAACTCAGAGTGGGATTGTTCTAGTTGACGTTCCGTTCGATGACGGCAAAAATATCCATCTCGGCATCGGGGAAGTTGTCAAAGAACAATCACCTAATCTCACAAAAACCGAAACCTATCTCATTCACTCAAAAGACAGAAACAACCAACTCGCTTTAGGAACAACAAAAACGAAAAACCAACCGCCTGCCGGTCAGAACGGTAACGGTGGCAACGACGGACAATCCAACAATGGGAACAACGATTCTTCTGACAAAGGATCCAATAATCCTAACCCAGGAAATAACGGATCCAACGACGACTCTAAAGGAAACAATCCTACAACAGGAGATAATCCTGAAAGCAATTTCGATGAAGGAACAAATAATCCTGATGAAATGAACCCAAGCAAATCAAAAGACGGTTCTTCAACTGATGTTGCAAAAATAGAGAAAAACGACAACACAGTTGGAAAACTTTTGAATGAGTTGCTTGATAACGGAAAGAAAATGATTGTGAATGGTGCAAACTCCTTGCTTCAAGCAGTGGAAAGATCTAAAGAAGTACAAAAACAAGTAAGAGAGAATGTTAAATATCTTCCAACACAAAAGGATATTGCACCAACAAACAGTCAATCCAATTCCAATAGTTCCTCCGCTTCTGCTTCAAATGTATCTGATGGTCAATCTCAAGTTGTTGGATATATCTCACAAGATCTTTTGAGGGCTTCTGCTGAAAAAGCGAAGCTGAAAGCGATTGAAATGTCCCTAGCGGATCAATGGCTGAAACCGCCTCTAGACAAACCTCCAATTCAAATCTCCTTCTTTTCAGCAAACTAAAAAATAATAAAAGAAGGAGAGATTGAATAAATGGAGAATTCGAAAGTTGTTAAATCGCTAAGAGCTATCTTGTTTGCCTTAGTGGTAACATTAAGCTTCGTTGTTTTCTCTGAAAACGTACAAGCTGAAGAAACTGGGGATGTGCAAGCAACTGCTACAGATTTAGCAGCAACTGCTACTCAAGAAGATAGCACAGAAGGTAAACTACCACCTACAGTGACAAAAGACCCTGCTCAAATCACAAACGTAAATGACAGCAATTCACTTGTAAACTTAAGCTTAGGCGGCGGTCTTTTAAATACATTGTTGGGTGAAGTAGATGTAAAAGTACTTGGTTCTGAAACTAGCCAAGATGGTTCATATTCAAGATCTGGCGTTGTTAGCGCCGATATCAAAGGTTCAGCAGTACTTGGAGATACACATGTTGGTGTATTGGAAACAACTACAAAAACTACAGAAGATGAAGTTTACAAAAACTCCGGTGTAGTACTTGCTGACATTGACGGTTCAATTATCGGCGATGTTGATGCTGGCGTTCTTCAAAGTAAATATATTAAAAACGATGATTATGAATACACATATAATGGCGTTGCCAATGTAAACATCGATAGCCCGCTTCTTGGTAAAGCTCACGTTGGCGCTATTGAAGAAGAAACTGTAAAAACAGATGAATATTTCTGGAAACACGGCGGACTACTTATTGTTGACACTAACGGCGTTCCACTTCTTGGAGATCTTCACCTAGGTGTTGCTGAATACGAAGATTTACAACAACTAGGCGACAACAATAACGGCGGAAACGACGACAATAACGGCGGAAACGACGACAATAACGGTGGAGACGACAATAACGGTGGAAACGACGACAACAACGGTGGAGACGACAATAACGGCGGAAACGATGACAACAACGGTGGAAACGACGACAACAATGGCGGAAACGATGACAACAACGGCGGAAACGATGACAACAACGGCGGAAACGATGACAACAACGGCGGAAACGATGACAACAACGGCGGAAACGACAACAACAACGGTGGAAACGATAACAACAACGGCGGATCAATTTCAAATGGCGACAATAACAAACCAGGTACAAAACCTTCTGGCAACGGCGGTTCTAACAACGGTAAATTACCTGTAACAGGTTCAGCTGTTGATTCAACAGTATTATTCATCCTTTCTGTATTATTCATCTTAACAGGGGTAGCTTTAAGAAGACGCTTCAATGAAGCTTTCTAATTTTTAGAGGGTGCCCCGCCCTCTCTTTTTTTATCATCAATTAAGGGAATGAGAAGAATATGAAAAGAAAAATCGGCAATCTCTTTTTGTTGGCTGGTCTTGCGCTTCTTCTTTTTGTGGCATATACAAAAATAAAAATCTATTACGAACAACAAAAACTGATGAAAGAATTCGAATCGCTTGACTTTGCCGCTTCGGAAGAAGATTTGGAAAATAGGACCTTCAAAGATGGGGAAATGATTGGGCAACTCTACATACCGAAAATCGACTTGACAACCCCTATTGTAGAAGGCGCCAGCGATGAAAATATGAAAAGTGCCGTTACCCACATGACCAACAGCAGCCCTGTGTCCAAATTGGGAGACAAAAACAGCAATTTCGCCATTGCCGGGCATCGGACTGCAACATTCGGTAAATTTTTTAACCGTCTCGATGAAATGGAAAAAGGAGACGAATTTTATATTGAAACGCCTACTAAGAAATATACTTTTACCGTCATCCAGACTCAAATTATTAAACCAACGCAAGTGGAAGTAATCTTGCCTGTAAAAGACAAGGCGTTAGTCACACTCATTACATGCCATCCGATTTATTCAAACAAATACCGGCTTATTGTTACCGGAGAATTTAAAGAAGTAACAAAAAAGAAAAAAGAAGTGACAAAAAATTAAACCACCATTTTTCTTAATCGAAAATGGTGTTTTTTTTCTCGGAACCTTTTTTTGCTATAGATTTCTTCTCAAAAAAATCTCGAAAAAATCATAATCTTTGCTAAGACAATGGCTAATTGTCCATCCGCATAATCTATTAAATGAATATGATATTAACAAAAGGAGGTGATGCATTTAATAGGCTTAAACGGGAAACGCTTGCTTTTCACAGCTCCCTGCAAATTTAATCCATCATCTTGGATGAATACGGTTTCCGACTGCAGAACGTCATGCAGCAAGGATGCCCATTTTCCTGCATTGTGAACATGAACAAATACGGCTTTCTGTAATCACTCCCTCTTTGAATATTTCACTCCCTTGCATGAATTGATTCATGAAAAAGTAGTGTTCAAATCGTTTTTAACAAAAGAACCCGTATTTGATTCATAGACATGGAATCAATCAAGTTGGGCGTTGGACTGAGCAGATTCCAATCACAGCGGGAAATGGTATGGACGCAGGCTGCATCTTTGCTGCACTTTTCCGGCGGGCGTGTTGGTGGTTGCTCTGAAATCTGACGTTGTTTCCTCCTTTTTCCTTGAAAAAGTCTCTCCGAATCCAGTACTATAACCCTTTTGACGACGAGTAATCCGTACGGACGCTTTTCTTCCACATTCCCATTATCTGATCAGGATGGCAGACTGCCATCCTTTTTTTGTTGGAACCAATTTCTGCAGATTATTCTATTTTATGTGTTTTTTCATCATGGATAATTTCTTGACTCAACCTTTCCCAAAGGTTTAAATAGGATTAGGCTTTTCCCGAACTCGTTGTTCTTTGTCTTCAACTGGTGATTAGAACTTTAAAAGGAGATTTTTATGCAATCCAAATCGCAAAAAATTGCTTTAGCATTGCTTCTTTGCAATATTTTCATTACCTTCTCTGGCATCGGCATCGTCATTCCGGTGCTGCCTTCATTAATGAACGAACTATCTATTAACGGCTCGGCTGTGGGAAATATGGTGGCCGCCTTTGCGTTGGCCCAATTGATCGCCTCCCCTATTACCGGAAAATGGACCGATCAATACGGACGCAAAATGATGATTATCATTGGACTGGTTTTGTTCAGTTTTTCGGAATTCTTATTTGGAATCGGCAAAACCATTGAGCTTCTTTTTCTTTCCCGCATTTTGGGAGGTTTCAGCGGCGCATTCATTATGCCGGCGATTACCGCATATATCGCCGATATCACTTCTGAAAGCGAACGCCCAAAAGCCCTGGGGTTAATGTCGGGGGCGATTAATTTCGGCTTCATTGTAGGGCCTGGGATAGGTGGATTTTTGGCAGAATTCGGCATCCGCGTTCCTTTTTTTGCGGCAAGTGCTTTAGGAGCGATTGCAGCCATCGCTTCCATTTTTCTATTAAAAGAGCCTGAGCGCCAGGAACAGCCGAAAACGAAGAACGGCAAAAAAGTTGGCTGGAAACGTATATTCTTGCCGATGTATTTTATTTCTTTTATCATTATTTTCCTGTCAACTTTCAGCTTGGCTTCCTTTGAATCATTATTTAGTTTGTTTGTCGATCATAAATTTGGATTTACACCACGGGATATCGCCATTATCGTCACAGGCGGAGGCATTGTGGGAGCCTTGGCGCAAATTCTCCTGTTTGATGCAATCACGAAACGTTTTGGCGAAATTATGGTCGTCCGCTGGAGTTTGATCTTTTCCGCTTTGCTCGTTTTCATGATGACCATTGTCGAATCTTATTGGGCCATCATGTTCACGTGCTGGATTGTGTTCGTCGGCTTTGATTTGGTCCGCCCCGGCATCACTTCATACCTTTCAAAAATCGCGGGTGACGAACAAGGATTCGTCGGCGGCATGAACTCCATGTTCACAAGCATAGGCAATGTATTTGGACCAATTATCGGAGGAATATTGTTTGACATCAATTTCAATTTTCCTTTCTATTTTGCCGCCATCATCCTAATTGTCAGCATTGCCATCGCAATGTTTTGGAAAAATCAGCGGCAACCGCATTGATGAGACGGGTTATCCGGACGTTGTTTTTTCGTCAGGATAACCTTTTATCTGTCCCTCCGATTAAATGCAAAGGTCATTATATATAATGGAAGTAGAAGCAATGTTGTCAACCAAAGGGATGGGTTGTTTCGCTTCAGTACACTTTTAAGGGGGATTCATATGGGAAAATTGTCAAAAGAGATTATTGAAATCACTGAGCAATATGGTGCCCGAAACTATAAGCCTCTTCCTGTCGTCATCAGCGAAGCGGAAGGGGTATGGGTAAAGGACCCTGAGGGAAATGAATATATGGATATGCTTTCTTCCTATTCCGCCCTCAATCAGGGCCACCGCCATCCAAAGATCATACAAGCCTTAAAAGATCAGGCAGATCGCGTAACTTTGACATCCCGTGCTTTCTACAACGACCAGCTTGGCCCCTGGTATGAAAAGATTTGCCGAATAACAGGAAAAAACATGGTATTGCCGATGAATACAGGTGCCGAAGCTGTCGAATCCGCCATCAAAGTGGCCCGGCGCTGGGCATATGATGTGAAAGGCGTCGAAGAAAACAAAGCCGAAATCATCGGATGCACCGGCAATTTCCACGGACGGACAATGGTTCCGGTTTCCCTATCATCCGAGAAGGAATACCAGCGCGGATTCGGACCGTTAATTCCGGGAATCAAAATCATTCCATATGGTGATATTGAAGCCCTAAAAAAAGCCATCACGCCAAACACAGCCGCATTTATTGTTGAACCCATCCAGGGTGAAGCCGGCATCGTTGTGCCCCCTGATGGATTTTTAAAAGAAGCTTCCCAAATTTGCAAAGAACAAAATGTGTTGTTTATCGCGGATGAAATTCAAACAGGTCTTGGGCGCACTGGCAAAATGTTTGCCTGTGAGTGGGAAGATGTCGTGCCGGATGTTTATGTGCTTGGAAAGGCGCTCGGTGGAGGGGTCATTCCGATTTCGGCCGTGGTGGCAGACAGCAATATTTTAGGCGTTCTAAACCCCGGTTCCCACGGTTCCACTTTCGGCGGAAACCCGCTGGCATGTGCCGTATCCATTGCCGCCCTGGAAGTCATCGAGGAAGAAAAATTGGTGGAACGTTCATTGGAACTGGGCGAATATTTCAAAGAACAATTATTGAAAATCAAATCCCCGGCCATTAAAGAAGTGCGCGGGAGAGGGCTATTCATTGGTATTGAATTGAAAGAACCGGCCCGAAAGTACTGCGAGCGATTGATGGAAAAAGGGCTGTTGTGCAAAGAAACCCATGAATATGTGATCCGTTTGGCTCCCCCATTAACCATTACGAAAGAACAAATTGATTGGGCACTGGAGCGGATAAAAGAAATCTTTCAGTGATGTTTCTGACAAATCATGAAAACAGGGCGAAAAATCGCCCTGTTTTTCTTTTAAAAATAGATTATTCCTTTGAATCTCCCCTTCCTTTCGTTATAGTATGGTATTACAAGCGAGGGATGCAAAATGATTCGGAGGCTGTACGTTTCAGGATATAAACCTCATGAACTGGGAATTTTCAATGAAAAACATCCGGGCATACAAATTTTGAAAAAGTCCATCGAAAACGAATTAAGAAATCTCATTGATCAAGGCCTGGAATGGGTGATTATCAGCGGGCAGCCCGGGGTGGAAACATGGACTGCCGAAGTGGTCATGGATCTCAAAAAGGAATTCCCCCATTTGAAATTTGCCGTCATTACACCTTTCTTAGATATGGAGAAAAATTGGAAACCAGAAAAGCAGGAAAAATTCGCATATATCCTCAGCAACGCGGATTTCGTGACAAGCGTCACTAAAAAGCCTTATGAAGCCCCATGGCAATATATTGAAAAGGATAAATTTATCATTCAAAATACCGATGCCCTGCTGCTCATTTATGACGAAGATCTTGAAGGATCTCCCAAATATTTAAAACGGCTTGCGGAGAAATATATGGAGAAAAACGAATATGAAATGTTCATCATCACTTCTTACGATTTGCAAATGATTGCGGAAGAAATGCAAAGGGGTGAATGGTAAGATTAAAAATTGAAAATTCCCTGTTGACATTTTAATTGATAATGATTATCATTATCGTAAATAGAAAATTCCGGGCTGAACCCCAAAAAATTCTCGTATACATTTTTTCAAAATCAGTTTTTATACACATGTCTATATCCCCCTATATTGTATAGACATTCATTTTTAGGGCTGCAACCTGCCAGTTGCAGCCAAATTTTTATTATAAATGCTATTTTTGAGTTACAATACTAATAAAAGATGAAAAAGGAGTTGTGGCAAATGGAGTATCGCATTGAAAGAGACACATTGGGAGAAGTGCGTGTACCAGCGGATAAAATATGGGGAGCTCAAACACAACGCAGTAAGGAAAATTTCCAAATCGGCACTGAAAAAATGCCGATGGAAGTGATCCGCGCTTTTGCTATTTTAAAAAAATCTGCAGCAATCGCCAATAAAAAGTTGAATAATTTATCGCCCGAGAAAGCGGATGCAATCATTAAAGCTGCTGAAGAAATTCTCGACGGCAAATGGGATGACCAATTTCCTCTTGTCGTATGGCAAACAGGCAGCGGTACCCAATCCAATATGAATGTGAATGAAGTCATCGCGCACCGTGCCAATCAATTATTGGAAGAGCAAGGATCCACGGAAAAAGTGCATCCAAATGATGATGTGAACATGAGCCAAAGCTCCAACGACACATTCCCGACTGCGCTGCACATTGCCGCTGTTCAAATCGTGGAAGATTACTTATTGCCCCGTCTGCAATTGTTGAAAAATACATTAAAAGAAAAATCCGAAGCTTTCCAGGACATTATTAAAATCGGCCGCACGCACTTGCAAGATGCAACGCCTTTAACGTTGGGACAAGAAATCAGCGGCTGGTACTATATGCTTGAGCGGTCCGAAGAAATGATCAAACAAAATACAGAGTATCTGAAAAGCCTGGCCATTGGAGGTACAGCTGTCGGCACCGGCATTAACGCCCATCCGAAATTCGGCGAAATGGTCGCTGAAGAAATCAGCAACATTACGGGGAAAAAATTCATTTCTTCACCGAATAAATTCCATGCATTAACAAGCCATGATGAAATCGTTGCAGCCCACGGTGCATTGAAAGCGCTTGCTGCAGACTTAATGAAAATCGCTAACGACGTCAGATGGCTTGCAAGCGGCCCTCGCAGCGGCATCGGTGAAATTACCATCCCTGCAAACGAACCGGGAAGCTCCATCATGCCGGGCAAAGTAAATCCTACACAATCCGAAGCATTGACAATGGTCGTTACACAAGTGATAGGAAATGATGCAACAATCGCCTTTGCTGCCAGCCAAGGAAACTTTGAACTCAACGTATTTAAACCGGTGATCATCTATAACTTCCTTCAATCCGCCCGTCTGCTCGCGGATGCCATGAAATCCTTCAATGACAAATGCGCAGTGGGCATCGAGCCAAATCATGAAGTGCTTAAACGCAACTTGGAAAACTCATTGATGCTTGTGACTGCGTTGAATCCATATATCGGTTATGAAAATGCGGCAAAAATCGCTAAAAAAGCTCATGCGGAAGGTATAACTTTAAAAGAAGCCGCCCTTTCCCTTGGCCTACTGACAGAAGAACAATTCGACGAGTATGTCGACCCGAAAAAAATGATTTATCCAAATCTCTGATTTGCTTAACGTTGCATTTTCATCCCTTAACATACCCCTTTATATACAAAAACCGGCCGGGTTTTCCCGACCGGTTTTTTCGCGCTGGACATGTTTATTCTTTGATCGCGCCTGCTTGCAAGGATTTTTCTTTCTTCGGACCAATCATATTAAAGAGAACATTTAACACAATCGCTGACACAGACCCGCACACAATCCCATTGGACGTTAGAATGGAAAGGCTGTCCGGCAACACTTTGAAAATATCCGGAACAAATGCCACACCGGCTCCAAGAGCCACTGAAATGGCGACAATCATTGTATTTTCCGGTGATTTCAAAATCTCAGGAGCAAGCATGGTGATTCCTTGCGTCAACACCATCCCAAACATAGCGAGCATCGCGCCCCCTAATACAGCTGTCGGGATGATTGTCGTAAGTGCCGCAATTTTTGGAAAGAAGCCTAAAGCGACAAGCATGCCGCCCGTAATAAAGATGACTTTCCGTTCTTTAACTCCTGTCATTTTAATGAGCCCGACGTTTTGGGAAAACGTTGTATATGGGAATGCATTAAAAATTCCTCCGATGACGGAAGCCAACCCTTCCGAACGGTAACCGCGGGCCAAATCACCGGAAGTGATCTTCTTTTTCTCAATATCTCCCAAAGCAAAATATACCCCGCTTGATTCCACCAGCGAAACCATTGCTACAAGGGTCATCGTAATGATGGAAGCCGGATCGAAAGCCGGCGTCCCAAAATAAAAAGGTTTCACCATATGGAACCAACCTGCTTCGGCCACAGGGGAAAAATCAACTTTCCCCATAAAAATACCAACAATTGTCCCCAATATTAATCCTAATAAAATGGAAATTGAACGGATAAAGCCGGATGCAAATCGATAAATCACTAAAATGATCAGCAGTGTTATTAATGCTAAAGCAATGTTGGAGGCAGATGCGAAATCCGGAGCTCCTTGCCCTCCTCCCATATTGTTCATTGCCACCGGAACTAACGAAATGGCAATGATTGTGACAACCGAACCGGTTACAACAGGTGGAAAAAATTTTACCAGTTTTCCAAATATTCCAGATATTAAGATTACAATGAGTCCGGAAGCTATAATGGCTCCATAGATGGCATCGATTCCATTATTTTTGCCAATGGCAATAATAGGGAATACCGCGGTAAAAGTACAGCCTAGCACCACAGGCAATCCAATCCCGAAGAATTTTCCTCTCATCGCCTGGATCAATGTGGCAACACCGCACATCAAAATATCGATTGCTACCAGATAAGTAACTTGTTCATCACTAAATCCCAACTCTTTTCCAATCGTCAACGGCACTAAAATAGCCCCAGCATACATCGCCAATAAATGCTGCAAACCAAGGGTGATCGCTTTTCCGTTCGTCATTTTGATATCCTCCTAAATTAGGCAAACTCAATGGTATTGTTTTTCAAAGACTTGATAATGGCCAAAGACTCTACGCGGACCCCTTTTTCGCGCAGCATTTTTCCGCCATTCTGGAATCCTTTTTCAATCACAGTGCCGACTCCGACCACTTTGCATCCCGCTTGTTCCGCAATATCCAACAATCCCTTGACCGCTTCGCCGTTCGCCAGAAAATCGTCGATAATGACCACATTATCGTCCGGTGACAAGAAATCTTTGGAAACAGAAATTTCGTTCATTTCCTGTTTTGTAAAGGAATAGACTTTTGAAGTATATAAATCTCCTGAAAGTGTCAAAGATTTTTTTTTGCGGGCAAATACGACCTTCGCCCCAATCGCCAGTCCCAACATCGTTGCAGGAGCGATTCCGGAAGATTCGATCGTTAGCACCTTTGTAATCACTTCATCCTTAAACCGGTTGGCAAATTCTTCTCCTATCTCTTTCATCAAAAGCGGATCGATTTGATGATTCAAAAATGAATCGACTTTGAGCACTGTATCGGATAGGACTTTCCCTTCTTTTACGATTTTTTCTTTTAACAGATCCATGAAAGAATCTCCCTTTCGTTATTCCTTATAATAAAAAAACCCGAAAGACCTTTCCTATGAGGAACAAGCCTTTCGAGCAAATCGAAAGCACCTAGACTTGCTGCAAACGCATCCGACAAATCTATATAATCCCCTCATAGTCGACTTATTTACGGTAAGTCGGTAGAAACTCGCAGGCCATATTCCCGCAATTATATGAGTGATATTTATTATTTTGAATGTTTATAATTATAAACACGCCATTTGTCGAATGCAAGACATTTATATAAAAAACGTCTGTATTATTCGGAAATCACTGCAAATTCAATCATTTTCCAATAGAATTGTTCGTATTTTCAGTTTATTCTAAACTATTTAACAGTCCGGAAAGAGTCTCTTTCACTTTTCCAAATGTAGCCCCTTCTTTTCCAAAGTATGACATATTGCGACAGGCAAGGACTTTACATGTTTCTCCATTTCGGAGAGGATACTCCGCAATAATACCCAGCTTTTCAAGTTCCTGCACCGTTCCGGTATGAAAGGCATCGGCTTTGTGAACCAATCGGTCCTGATAAATTTCCCGAAATTCATCAAAAGCCTTGGAGCCTTGGATGATGATGATTTCCGGCCCAAATTCATGAAGCACTTCTTCAAACAACCTTTTCCCTGTTTGATAAAGTACATGGTTTTCTTTTTTCATTTGTTTAAATTGTTTATCATCTTTTGCCATAAAAGCATTTACATACGTTAACACAACGTTTTCACCGAATTTCTCCTTCATCCATTGGGAAAAATTCAAACTTCCTTTATATTCCCTCGAAGCTGCATCGATTTCAACACCGTTCAACTGTTCAAACAGTTCCTGATCCACCAGCGAATCCGCGTATATTTTCGCATCGTCCAAATGAAAATGGGCAAATGTTTCCGGATAAAAACCGACTAAAAATACCCTCGATTTATAAGGATTTCCATTCACCTGGAACGGACGGTACATGATTTCCTGGGAGTACCCATCCCTAATCCAATCGCTAATTTTTTTGAAAAAACCCACTGAAACTGTCATTGTGATTCATCCTTTACAAATCTTTCGTCCCATTGAAAATAAATCCTGCAAAACGCCGTCTTTTCACATTATATCAGCCGGGACGCCTGTTTGTTATAATCAAAATCATTTTTCCTTACCTGCATCCAAATTGCATTCCTCGAGAGGGATGAGTTTCGTTTTATGTTTTATCTTATACCCCAACCATAGGAGGATAAACAGCGGCAATCCGATGTAGGAAACTGCAATTCCATGCCAATCAATTGCGCCGATAAACGCCTGATAATTTTGGCCGATAATGACAACAAGGCACAATATCAGCGCAAACAAGGAACCGAACGGATAAACGGGTGATATATAAGGCAAGTCTTTCAAATCTCTCCCCTGTTTTATATAAGCTTTGCGGAACCGGTAATGGCTGATGGCGATTCCCGCCCAAGCAATAAAACCGGACAATCCGGAGGCATTCAGCAGCCAAATATAAACAACCCCGTCTCCAAAAAAGGAAGACAGAAAGGCCAAACAACCGACGGCAAGGGTGGCGAGCAAAGCATAAATCGGCACCCCTCTGCTGTTGACTTTTGCAAAAACTTTTGGCGCTTTCCCTTCCACAGCCAATTGCCACAACATGCGGGAAGAAGCATATAATCCCGAATTCCCTGCGGAAAGCATTGCCGTTAAAATGATGGCATTCATCAAAGAAGCGGCAAACGTGATTCCCGACCGTTCAAACACCAATGTAAACGGAGATACCGCCACATCTTCCGACAAAAGCCGCGAATCTGTATAAGGAATGAGCAAACCGATTGCAAGGATGGCCAATATGTAAAACAACAATATGCGCCAAAATACGGAACGCACGGCTTTCGGTATATTTTTTCCGGGATCTGCCGTTTCCCCTGCTGCAACCCCTAACAATTCCGTTCCCTGGAAGGAAAATCCTGCTGCCAAAAAGATACCCAACGCCGCAAGAAAGCCCCCATTAAACGGTGCTTCCCCGATAAAGAAGTTGGTAAATCCAATCCGGTCCTTGCCAATGATTCCAAAAATCATTAAATAAGAGATGATAATGAAGATGACGACGGTAGCCACTTTCACCATGGCAAACCAATATTCACTTTCGCCATACGCATTAACCGATAAGATATTAAAAGTGAGAACCACCGCAATAAAAAGAACGGTCCAAAAAGCGGAGGAGCTATCCGGAAACCAATATTTCATGATTAAATTGACCGCCGAAATTTCCGCGGCAATGGTGATGGCCCAGTTGTACCAATAATTCCATCCCATCGCAAATCCGAAAGCCGGATCTACGAAATTGGATGCATATGTGCTGAATGAACCGGAAGAAGGCATATAGGCCGCCATTTCTCCTAAACTCGTCATCAGAAAGAACACCATCATTCCGATCAGCACATAGGCAAGCAATGCCCCGCCAGGCCCCGCCTGGGCAACGGATGCGCCGCTTGCCAGGAACAATCCCGTTCCGATCGTTCCCCCTAAACTGATCATGGTAATATGCCGCCTTTTTAAGCCGCGTCTTAGTTGTTTCTGTTGCTCGATCTGTTTTCTCATAAAAATAAAACTCCCTTTGACCAACTACCTTTTCGACAAAGTACCCTGTTTTTGAAAAGCAAATTTCTACCAAAATTTACACCTAAGAGGTATTATTATACTTGTATCCATTTCGAATGGCACTTTATTAATATAACATTATTTTTTTATTTTGAATTGCCGGAGGTTCTTGATGAAGATGGCTCGGGAATTCCCTTTGACTTTTTCGACCTTTCTATTCTTTTTGGCTATTATTTTTTTTGCAACGACTGTCAGGACTCCAATTACCGGTGTAGGCACCATCATTTCTTATATCCGCGATGATTTGGGCATTTCCAATACTTTGGCAGGTTTTTTGACGACCATTCCCCTTTTGGCCTTTGCCATCGTTTCTCCCTTTGCACCAAAGATAGCGCGTCGGCTTGGCATGGAACATACACTGTTTTACTCGCTGGTTCTCTTGACAATCGGCATATTTATCAGATCCGCAGGCAATATTTCCTTATTAATTATCGGCACTATTTTAATCGGTGTTGCCATTTCCTTTGGAAATGTATTATTTCCCAGCTTTTTCAAGGCGAAATATCCGTCTCGGGTCGGCCTGTTGACAGGGATTTATACTGTATCCATGAACATTTCTGCAGCGGCATCCCTCGCGTTCAGCCAGCCTGTTGCCGAACTCTCCGGCTGGCAAGGCGCCCTTGGATGCACCGTAATTTTAGTCATCGTTACAATGGTGGCATGGATTCCGATTCTGCGCAGTGAAAAGGTTTCGCAAAACCAATCCGGAAATGGACAAAAAGCCGTGAAAGTGTGGAAGTCCCCTCTCGCCTGGGCGATTGCAATGGCAATGGGAACCCAGTCTTTGTTGTTTTATTGTTCCACCGCCTGGATTCCGGAGATTCTGGTGTCGCAAGGGTTGCGTTCGGACCAGGCCGGATGGATGGCTTCCGTTTTCCAGTTATCGCAAATGCCGATGACATTTTTCATTCCGCTGCTTGCGGAAAAATTGTCATCCCAGCGCCCGATAGTCTATTTCTTTACATTGTGTTACCTTATTGGTTTCGGCGGCCTTTTATTTCAATGGACCGGCGGAACACTCATATGGATGATTCTCTTGGGCCTTGCCGCCGGGGCTTCCTTTGGCCTTGTATTAATGTTTTTCACTTTGCGCACAAGAACCGCTTACGAGGCATCTGAAATTTCCGGGTTCGCGCAGTCTTTCGGTTATCTCATTGCCGCAATCGGCCCCGTATTATTCGGTTTCATCCAGGAAGCGACAGGCAGCTGGGCCCTGCCAAATATCTTGTTTATCGCTGCATCCCTTATTTTATTTATTTTTTCTTTCATCAGTTCGAAGAATCGATACATTTAAACAAAACACAAACATATGTACCCTTTTTGTGTTACTATATAGAGAGAGTAATATAGCAAGGGGTTAGGACTGTTGGCCAAAAAAAAACAGAAAAAAAGAAAGAAGAAGACATTTACCCGGTTTCTATTTCAGTTGTCCCTCATCTTCGCCGGCTGCATCGGCTGGTACTATACGGAAAATTTGAAGGGCGTGTTCATTTCAATGGGGAGCTTTTTGCTCTTCTGGATCCTCGTTAAAATATGGTGGAAAACAAGAGGATATTTCCGTCTTCGGAAAGCCGGCATTAAACAAATCGATGAAATGACAGGCGAAGAATTTGAGGCGTTTTTAGGAAGGCTTTTTAAAAAACGCGGATTTAAAGTCACCTATACGAAAACTTCCGGCGATTATGGCGCCGATCTTATATTGCAGGACAGGGAAAATACGATTGCCGTACAGGCAAAAAGATATTCCGGCGCTGTCGGGGTAAAAGCCGTACAGGAAGTCATTGGAGCGTTAAAAATGTACAATGCGACGGAAGCATGGGTTGTTACAAACAGTTATTTTACCAAACAAGCGCAAAAACTTGCGGAGTCGAACGATGTCTACTTAATCGACCGCGATGATTTAATTGAAATCATCCTCGACTCCAAATGATAATGAAGGGTGCTCATCTAAAGGATGGGCACCCTTTTTTTATTTTCAATTACAATATTACATTTTCAATTAAATCCATGTTTTAAAAGTTAAATACTATGCGAAACAACCAAACAAAACTTTAATTTATTATAATTAATCAAAAGATATTAAAATTTAACAATATGAATTTAACTTGTAAAAAATTCTTAAAAATAATTATTCTAATTTAGTAGAAATTTTTATTTAAGTTTGGTATAGTAATAATCAAAGAAATGAGCCAGGAGGAGGAACCAATATGTCAAACCATAAGAATAATCGACATTTATTTACAAAAGCGAACGGTGCTCCAGTCATCAGCAACCATGATTCCATGACGGCCGGCAAAAGAGGTCCGGTTTTATTGCAAGACGTATGGCTAATTGAAAAACTTGCTAACTTCAACCGCGAAGTGATTCCGGAACGGCGCATGCATGCCAAAGGTTCCGGAGCCCACGGTGTGTTTACAGTGACAAATGATATTACAAAATACACGAAAGCAAAAATGTTCTCACAAGTTGGAAAGAAAACTCCGCTCTTCATCCGCTTCTCCACAGTGGCAGGTGAGCGCGGATATGCTGATGCCGTACGTGATATCCGCGGTTTCGCCATTAAATTCTATACAGAAGAAGGAAACTGGGACTTGGTCGGCAATAACACGCCGGTATTCTTCTTCCGCGATCCATTGCATTTTATTGATTTGAACCACGTGGTAAAACGGGATCCGCGCACAAATATGCACAACCCAAACAGCAACTGGGATTTCTGGACATTGCTTCCTGAATCATTGCACCAAGTCACTATTACAATGTCTGACCGCGGCATCCCGGCAAGCTACCGCCATATGCACGGTTTCGGTTCACATACGTACAGCTTGATCAACGAAGATAATGAACGCGTTTGGGTGAAATTCCACTTCATCACACAACAGGGCATTAAAAACTTGACTGACGAAGCGGCGGCCGAATTAAGAGGCAAAGACCCGGATTCACACCAACGCGACCTTTATAACGCCATTGAAAACGGTGACTATCCAAAATGGAAAATGTATATCCAAGTGATGACAGAAGAACAGGCAAAAGAAATGCCATATAACCCGTTTGATTTAACAAAAGTATGGTATAAAAAAGACTTCCCGCTTATTGAAGTCGGTGAAATCGAATTGAATAAAAACCCTGAAAACTACTTTGCCGAAGTAGAACAGGCTGCATTCTCGCCATCCAACATCGTGCCTGGCATTGGTTATTCTCCAGACCGCATGCTGCAAGCACGCATCTTTGCCTATGCCGATGCTCAACGCTATCGTTTAGGTGTGAACCATTACTTGTTGCCAATCAACGCACCAAAATGTCCATTCCGCACATTCCACCGCGATGG
This sequence comes from Ureibacillus terrenus, assembly GCF_006569205.1. Taxonomy (GTDB): domain Bacteria; phylum Bacillota; class Bacilli; order Bacillales_A; family Planococcaceae; genus Ureibacillus; species Ureibacillus terrenus. Next base: position 31,552 of record NZ_VIGD01000016.1, on the reverse strand, counting down.
GGCAATGCGCTTCGACGGCAACCTGGGAAGCACATTGAATTATGAACCTAACAGCTATGGGGAATGGCAGCATCATCCTGAATTGAAAGAGCCGCCTCTCAAACTTGAAGGCGATGCCGATATTTACGACTTCCGCGAAGATGACGACAATTATTTTGAACAGCCTGGTAAATTGTTCCGCTTAATGAGCGCAGACGAACAGCAACGGCTATTTGAAAACACGGCCCGCGCGATGGAAGGAGTGGAAGAATTCATCAAACGCCGCCACATTTTACACTGCTATTTGGCAGATCCTGCTTACGGCGAAGGGGTTGCAAAAGCCCTTGGATTATCCCTTGACGGCATGGATTTGTCCAATCCATATAAAAAATAATCAAAAACTGTACTGTTCCACGAACCTGTTAAAATCGCTTACAACATCATCTGCCAATCATTGATTCCAAAACCTGCTTTACCTTGAAAAGTAAAGCAGGTTTTTGTTTTATTAACCGGTGTCAATGTCGCTTTGATCAACTACTATTTTGGCTCAAAGGAAAATTTGATCAATGAAGCCATTCATTCATTAATCACATCTCTAAAAGACACTTTTACCATTTTCGATGATCCTTCTTTGACACCGAAAGAACAAATAAGAGGATTTTTGCTCCAATATTTGCGCATCTTTCGGAAGTACCCTTTCATCATCCATTTGGTAATGCAAGAAAATTCGGTTTTTTATAAAAGCCAGATAGAATATTTCGAATTTCTCAACGCCATTGGCATGAAAAAATTTAAAAATGCAATCCGGGAAGCTTCCGGCGAAGAAGATCCAAAGAAACTGACCATTATGGTGTCCCATTTAATCGGGGCCGCTCTGCTGCCGACACTTATAGAACCGCTCTATGAATATGTAACGGGATCCCCCTTTTCAAACATCGAAACGCAAATTGATATTTTGCTTCAACAATATTTCTCTTGATATCCGGTATTATAAACTATTGGTTAAAGGGATGATGTTCATGGCACTCCATATAGGATTGGATGTTGGATCTACCACAGCAAAACTCGTAGTCTTGAACGAGAAAAAGGAAATTTTGTATAAAGTCTATCAGAGACACTTTTCCGATATAAAAAATACGACATTGGCATTGCTTCAAACGGTGGCGCAAAAATTTCCGAATGCAAATTGCAAAATGAGCGCCAGCGGTTCCTCGGGATTAGGGATCTCCGAAAAAACCGGCATCCCGTTTATTCAGGAGGTAGTCGCTTGTACAGAAGCGGTAAAAGCCACTCAACCGAATATTGATGTGATTATCGAACTCGGCGGTGAAGATGCCAAAATCATTTATTTGACGAACGGCCTTGAACAGCGGATGAATACCGCTTGTGCAGGAGGAACCGGCACGTTTATTGACCAAATTGCCGCCCTTTTGGATACGGACGCCGCCGGATTGAATGAATTGGCAAAGGGTGCCGAGAAAATTTATCCAATCGCTTCCCGCTGCGGTGTTTTTGCAAAAACGGATGTGCAGCCGTTATTGAACGAGGGGGCACGCAAAGAAGACATTGCGGCCAGTGTCTTTCAAGCGGTCGTCAACCAAACGATTGCAGGACTTGCCAATGGCCGTCCGATTCGCGGCAATGTTGCTTTCCTCGGAGGTCCATTGACATTTTTGACAGAACTCCGAAAACGGTTTATCGAAACCCTCCGCTTGACAGATGAACAAGTTTTACATAATGAAAATGGTCATTATTATGTAGCATTGGGTGCGGCTTTGGAATGCCAGCAAGAGAATTTCATTAACATAAATGAAATCATTCGTATTCTTAGCCATTCAGAGCCGGTTGTAAGCGTTTCAAATGTCAATAAAAATGGCGTCCTCTTTGAAACGGAAGAAGACTTTCTTGCATTTAAACAACGGCACGATAAAGCAAAGGTACCTAAAGCCCCATTAAAAGATTATCAAGGAAACGCTTTTTTGGGCATCGATGCCGGTTCAACGACAACCAAAATGGTACTGATCGGCGAAGGGGATGAAGTGTTATACACCTTTTATGAAAAAAATAAAGGAAACCCCATTGAAACCGTTCGGGAAGGATTATCCAAATTATATGAACAGCTCCCTAAAGATGTGAAAATCCGACGATCGGCAGTCACAGGCTATGGGGAGAAGCTCATCCAATCCGCCTATCAAGTAGATGATGGTTTAATAGAAACCGTCGCCCACTATCAGGCAGCGAAAAAATTTCAGCCTGATGTGGACTTTATCATCGATATCGGCGGCCAGGACATGAAATGCATCAAAATCAAAAACGGCGTGATTGACAGCATCCATTTAAATGAAGCTTGTTCTGCCGGATGCGGCTCCTTCCTGGAAAGCTTCGCCGAAACGTTGGGCAAAAGCGTCCAGGAATTCTCGAAACTTGCCCTTACCGCAAAGGCGCCGGTCGATTTGGGCTCCCGCTGCACCGTTTTTATGAATTCCCGGGTGAAACAGGTCCAAAAAGAAGGGGCATCCATCGAAAATATTTCGGCCGGACTTGCCTACTCCATTGTTACAAACGCCTTATACAAAGTAATCAAACTGAAATCCGTCGAAGAATTGGGAGATAAAATTGTTGTTCAAGGAGGCACTTTCTTAAATGATTCCGTTTTGCGGGCCTTTGAAAAAATGACGGGAAAAGAAGTCGTCCGACCAGATCTTGCGGGGCTCATGGGAGCGTACGGATGCGCCCTTGCGGCGAAAAGAAATTGGAACGGAGAAGACACGACAACGTTGCTGCCAAAAACTAAATTATACGACTTCCAAGTAAAGATTACCCACAGCCGATGCGGCCTTTGCGAAAACCGTTGTCCGATCACCATCAACCGCTTCCCTGATAAGCGGACATTCATTACGGGAAACCGTTGTGAACGGGGCGCAGGCAAGCTGAAACCGCAAAACTCTTTGCCGAACTTGGCAAAGGAAAAATACGATATGCTCTTTAACCGCCCATCCCTTTCCGGGGAAAAGGCTTACCGGGGCAAAATTGGCATTCCGCGCGTCTTAAATTTGTTTGAAAACTATCCTTTTTGGCACACATTCTTTACGGAACTCGGATTTGAAGTCGTTCTTTCCAGCAAATCAAGCCAAAAACTTTTTGAAAAAGGGATGGAAACCATCCCGTCCGAATCGGTCTGCTACCCGGCAAAACTGAGCCACGGGCATATCATCAGCTTGATTGAAAAAGGCGTCAAAACCATTTTCTATCCTTCCATCGTCTATGAAGAATTGGAACGGGAATCTCAGCAAAACCATTATAACTGTCCTGTTGTGGCATCATACCCGGAAGTGATTCGCGTCAATATGGAAGAAATTCTCAAGGAACATGGCGTGACGTTCCTGAACCCATTTTTGTCAATCCAACATGAAGATGCCCTGTTCAAAGAATTGTGTTCAGTCTTCCCTAATATTTCAAAAGTCGAAATCAAATACGCACTGCAAAAAGCGCGCAATGAAGATATTAAATTCAATGAATGGCTGCGGCGCCGGGGAGAAGAGGTGCTGAAACAATTGAAAGAGGAAGGCAAGATCGGCATTGTGTTGGCAGGACATCCATATCATATCGATCCCGCCATCAACCACGATTTGCCTGACGAAATTATCCGCCTGGATATGGCCGTTTTAACGGAAGATGCAATCAGCCATTTGGCTCCCTCGAAATCCCGGGATGAAGTCGTGAATCAATGGACTTTCCATTCTCGTCTTTATGAGGCGGCAGAAGTGGTAAAGGAACATCCTAACCTTGAACTTTTGCACATCACTTCTTTTGGATGCGGGCTTGATGCTATTACAACCGATGCCGTTCAAGAAATATTGGAAAATGGCAACCAGCTTTATACTTGGATTAAAGTCGATGAGATTTCGAATTTAGGGGCAGCCCGCATTCGCCTCCGATCAATGAAGGCGGCGATTGAAGAACGAAAAAACAACCATATCACGGGGGCTGCGAAGAAAGAATGGAGGGAACAGCAAGAAGCCGTCTATGATAAGAAAGCCAAAAAAATATATACAATATTGGCTCCCCAAATGGTGCCAACCCACTTTAAATTGTTTGAAGAAGCCTTTAATTTACACGGATACCGTTTGAAGGTTTTGGAGGAAGTGGAAGAAAAAGATATAGAAGAGGGGTTGCGGTACGTCAATAACGATGCCTGTTACCCGGCCATTGTCACAATCGGCCAATTAATTGACAATCTGAAAAAAGGCGATTACGACTTAAATCGCACAGCTGTCATCATGCCCCAGACGGGCGGTGGCTGCCGCGCAACCAATTACTTTGCCCTGCTGCAAAAAGCGCTGAAAAACGCCGGCATGGGACAAGTGCCGGTGCTTTCGCTCAGTGCCAAATCCATCAGCGGCAAAAAACATACCGGATTCCGCATCAATTTTCCGCTTGCCAAAAAGCTTGTCATCGCCGCGAATCTCGGAGATTTGCTGCTTCGTCTGAAGCTTGCTGTCCGTCCTTATGAAACAGTCAAAGGAGCGGCTGAAGCTGTCTATCGAAAATGGTTGGAAAAATCGAAATATATCCTTTCCAACTTCACAATGAAAGAATATAAGAAGCTAATTCAGGAAATCATTGATGACTTCAATAATATCGGTGTAACGGACGAGAAAAAACCGAAAGTCGGCGTGGTCGGTGAAATTTTAGTCAAGTTCCATCCATATGCCAACAACCAAGTGGTGAAACTCATCGAAGAAGAAGGCGGAGAAGCTGTTGTACCGGATTTCATCGACTTCTTCTTATACGGCCTGTACAACCGGAACTACAAATCGGAACACTTCGGCTTCTCAAAATGGGATTCGATTGCAGGGAATATTTCCATAGAGTTTATTGAATATTACCGGAAACCTGTGCGGAAAGCATTGCAGGAAAGCGGCCGTTTTTCGGCGTCGCTCGAAATATCCGAAATCGCCGAAAAAGCTTCGAAATTTTTGAGCCTCGGCAACCAAATGGGGAAAGGCTGGCTGCTTTCCGGGGAAATTGCCGAATTGATGGATGCCGGTGTACAAAATGTTGTTTGCGTCCAGCCTTTTGGATGCTTGCCAAACCATATTGTTGGAAAAGGCATGTTCAACGCGATAAAAAAATCGTATCCAAACGCCAACTTTGTGGCGATCGATTATGATGCAAGCATCAGCAAAGTCAATCAGGTCAACCGCATCAAACTGATGATGAGCGTCGCCAGAAGCAATATGGCTTAATAAAGAAAGCTGTCTTAAAAGCCCGCTGCTTTTAAGACAGCTTTTTCATTATTGTTAAACTTACTCCTTTTCTGCCGGTTCATTTTCCAAAATGCGCATGAATTCTTCGCCGCTGATCGTTTCTTTTTCCAGCAAGTATTCCGCCAATTCATGCAGTTTGTTGATATTTTCAGTGAGGATTTGGCGCGCCTTTTTATGGGCGCTTTCGATGATGTTTTGCACTTCCTGATCGATTTTTGCCGCGGTTTCATCAGAACAAATTAAGGCCGTTTCCCCGCCTAAGTAGGCATTGGATACTGTTTCAAGACCCATCATGCCGAAATTGTCGCTCATTCCAAAGCGGGTAACCATCGCTCTTGCCAATTTTGTGGCCTGTTCGATATCATTGGCAGCGCCGGATGTGATGGAGTCGAAAACAATCTCTTCAGCTGTTCTTCCACCCGTTAATGTCACAATCTTATTGAATATTTCTTCTTTTGTTAATAAATACCGTTCCTCTTCTTCCACCTGCATTGTATAGCCTAGGGCACCTGAAGTGCGCGGGATAATTGTGATTTTTTGCACCGGTGAGGAATGGCTTTGTTTCGCGGCAACAATGGCATGTCCAATTTCGTGGTAAGCCACAATTTTCTTTTCTTTTGGAGATAATATTCTGCTTTTTCGTTTATACCCCGCAATGGTGATATCCACCGCTTCTTCCAAATCCTCTTGAACCACTTTCTCGCGTCCCATTCTCACCGCTCTTAAAGCAGCTTCATTAACGATATTTGCCAAATCGGCCCCCGATGCACCTGGGGTCGCTTTTGCAATGGCAGTAACATCGATATTTTCATCAACGGCCACTTTTTTCAAATGGACTTTTAAAATGGCTTCCCTTCCTTTTAAGTCCGGAAGCTCAAGCGGAATGCGCCGGTCAAATCTTCCCGGGCGCAGAAGGGCTTGGTCCAAAACTTCCGGACGGTTGGTCGCAGCCAGAATTACTACCCCTTTGCTGGAATCGAAACCGTCCATTTCATACAATAGCTGGTTCAATGTTTGTTCCCGCTCATCGTTTCCTTGCGTTAAATTGACGCCCCGTTTTTTTCCGATGGCATCAATTTCATCGATAAATACGATACAAGGCGCCTTTTCCTGGGCCTGCTTGAACAAATCACGGACGCGGGCAGCCCCCATCCCTACAAACATTTCAACGAATTCAGAACCGGAAATCGTAAAGAACGGCACTTTCGCTTCTCCGGCCACCGCCTTGGCAATCAAGGTTTTCCCTGTTCCCGGCGGTCCAACCAATAAAACCCCTTTTGGAAGTTTGGCTCCCACTTTGCGGTATTTTTCGGGATTATGCAAAAAATCGACGATTTCCTTCAACGCTTCCTTCGCTTCATCTTGTCCCGCCACATCATCAAAGCTTTTCCCTGTTTCCGATTCCACATAAATTTTCGCATTCGCTTTGCCGAACGTTAACACATCCGATCTGGACTGCCGGAAACTCCGGGTCAAAAAGCTGCCTAAAAATAAAATAATGACAAGCGGAACAATCCACATTAAAATGAAGCGGATTAAAGGCGAAAATTCATTCGGAACGACCTTTGTAAAAGGAACATCTGCCTCATATAAACGGTCGACGAGTTTTGGATCCTCAATGGCGCCGGTTTTATAGATGATGTCCTCATTCTTTTTGTCCTTAAACGTAATGGCATTATCTTCAATCGTTACTTCCTTCACCTTTCCGTCCTCAATCATTTGCAGGAATGTCCCGTAGTCCACTTCTTCCACTTTTTTCTCCTGAATTTCGGGCAAAATGAGCGCATTCAATAAAACGATGGCCATTAATATAAAGAAATAATAGGTTAGTGACCGGTTTTGAGGTTGTTTTTCTTGCACAACAACTCACATCCTTTTGTCTGCTATAATATTAGTTTACAAATCTTTACTTCCAGCAGCGAAGAAGTTTTTTTGAACTTTTATTTAACATTTACCCGAAAAGAATGTTGGATAAATATATGACAATGGTGACCGTAATGCAACTTACGATTGTTGAAAATAAAACCGTCTGGGCTGCTGTATTGAATTCCACGTCATATTCCAGCGCCAGGCTTGAACTGTTGCGGGAAGTGGGAAATGAACTTGCAATCAATAAGGATTTGGCAACCACTCCGTCAATGCCGAGAAGATATATGATGAGAAGCGCAATGGCCGGACCGACAATAAGACGCATAAAGCAGCTTGTAATAATCGTTTTGTTGATCATGGTGCGTATTTCAAGCTGTGAAAGCTGCGCACCCAACGTAATCAACGCAACCGCGATAAACCCGTCCGCCACATGATACAACGGAATGCGGAATGTCTGGGGTATTTCAATATCGGCCAAGTTTAAAATCACCCCGATGATCAGCGCATGGAGAATCGGCATTTTCAAAAAGTCTTTTACAATCTCAAGCCCTGATTTGGTCGCGGAAATCAAATTGTACAAGCCATATGTGTAGGTTGTCATATTTTGAAAAATAACGAGAATCACTTGGATTGCGACACCGATCGGTTGTTGGGCAAAAACCATTTGTGCCACCGGGATGCCGTAGTTGCCGGAGTTGATCAGGACGATGCTGTTTTTGAACACGGCGGATTCCGAACGGTTAAGGCCCAATAATTTCGCCGTATAATGGCTGAACAGCATTTGGCTGCCGATAAATAAAACGATAAACGCCGCCACTTGGGCGAGAACCGACATATTAACCGAAGTTTCGTATAAATTTACAAAAACCGCAGCCGGCATAAAGCAATATGTAACAAGCTGGGACAAAGCTTTTAAATTGAACTGGAATTTCTTTTGCAGCACAGCACCGATCACTAGCAGAACCAGAATCGGCGCAACGATTTGAAAAAAAATCATCGATAGATAGTACATGGTTGCATCCCCGCTTAATCTGATACTTTTTCTAATGATGAAAACCTAATATTAGAATTATACTAGAGTTTTAAATAAAAAGAAAAACCTGAAATGAAGGGTTTGCATTTCTTTTGGCCGGTGGGTAATTTAGAATTGGATTTTATTTTATTGAATAAAAATTTATAAATGCCGATTTTTAATATAGGGGGGAAGGAAGAATGCTCAAATTCGATGAACTGCTGTTCCAAAAAACGGGAGGACAAATCGGAAAACCTTTTGAACAAGCGATTCAACAAATCGGCGGCTTTGAAGAGAATGAAAACATTTTTGGAAGCATCATCCCTCTCCAACAAATCCTTTTCAACAAGACGGAAGCGGCAAAAGCCGTTTTCCAGGAAATCAAGCAGTATTGGGGGAAAATGGATTTATTTACCCAAGAAATGTTTCGTTCATCAAATATTGATTTGCAGAATGTCCAAAAAACCATTGATGCATTCTTCTCTTCTCCAACAGGGAAAAAGATCGTTTTTGAACAGGCATTAAAGAAAAACGTTTTCGACTTTCCCCAATTTGTCGAAATCGTTTTCGGCAAAAAAACAAACTATGCAAAATCGATTACGAAATTGAATGAAATACATGTATATAAAATTGGAAAAAAATATTTTATACATATCCTCTATAATCAAAAATTGGATTTTTGGCACTACCTATACGCCAAAAAAATTTTTTCGGTTTTCATGCAGGCTCCACTGAACACGATTCAAAATCCGCTTGATTTGATGAATCAATTTAAACAAATTATCCAAAAGTATATGACAAAAAGCCAATTGGTTGCAACCATGAATTCATTCATCAGAAGCATTGACTATAAAAATCCCCGCTCCCATTTCATCAAAGAACTTCACTTGTTAAATATTTCCCTTCATTTTATGGGCGGAAAGCGGCATTATAAAAAGCTCGATAAACTGATTGCGGAAGTGTTCCAAACATGGGAGGCAGGGGAGTGGGCGCTGACCGAGAAAGAGCAGACACTGTTATCCTATATTTTGGCGATGGATGGGGCAAATCAAAAGAATACGGACAAAACCATCACACACGGCAAATTTTTGATCCAGAATGACAGGTTAATCAATCATGCCGTCGAACTATTGATTGATTACGGGGATATCCTTCCGAATTTAAAGCCGGAACCTGAAGCTTTAGTCAAACGATACGATAAAAACTATTTGGAACAAATCTTCTTTATTGTGATTGACGCACTTGTGAAAAAGGAACAGTTCCAGGATGTTTTGCAATTGATGAAGGAATATGAAATCGCCTCATGTACAAACATCTACAATTTCCTGAATGCGAAAGCTTTTGACCGGGATTTGCTGTTGAAAATTGAAGCCGGCATTCAACGGGATATTGCCTATATCGTCGATCATTCCCATCAGCATATCATGCAGTCCATCGATAAATGGCTGCGGCAGTATCAACAAATGGAAAGCCCGTTTTATCCGGTTGCCCGCATGACCTCTCAACATGTATCCAATCTGTTGAAGGCCCTTTTTGCAACAGAGCAATTTGAACTTTTTGAACAATTGATGGGCATCTATAAAAAATACTTGGTTTTGCAGGACGATTTCGAAGATTTGCGGAACTTCGCTGCCGGTTTTGTGCAAAAGTAAACGTCCCAAAAGTAATAATACGATTACTTTTGGGACGTTCATTATTGCAGCACTCCTTTTTTCTGCAACGTTTCAATCTCTTCATCTGAATAGCCCAGGGACTTCAGGATTTCCTCCGTATGTTGGCCGACTTTGGCCCCGACGAATCTGTAGGTTGGTTCCACCCCTTCAAATTTGATCGCCGTTCCGATTTGTTTTTGTGTTGTACCATCTTCTTTCGGCACTTCGACAAGCATATTTCTTGCCCGGATTTGCGGATGATTGCAGGCTTCTTCAAAAGTCAATACCGGCTCCACACAGCCTTCGAAATCTTCATTGAACACTTCCAGCCATTCATCAAAGGTTTTCGTCAAGAACGCATCTTTGACCGCCTCTTTAAAACGCTTTTGCGTATATGTCGAGTCGTTGAAAGTGCTTTGAATCAATTCAGGTATGTCCAATGCTTCACATAACAGTTTGCGGAAATGCGGCTCCAGGCTGCCGACCGAGAAATAGCGTCCATCCTTCGTTTCATAGTAGTCGTAAAACGTGCCGCCGTTTAATATTTCCTCCTCCGGTTTTGGCAATTCGCCGCTGCCCAAATAGGCCGTTCCATATAATGCATTCATGGTGAACACTGCATCAGTCATCGAGATATCAATATATTTGCCTTCCCCCGTTTTTTCCCGATGCAGTGCACAAGCAAGGATTCCGATTGCCGCATGCAATGTCCCTCCGGCGATGTCGGCAATCTGAATGCCCATGGAAACCGGCTTCTTTCCTTTCGGACGAGAATAATCCAAAATGCCTGCAATGGATAAATAGTTGTTATCATGCCCGGGGCGGTTCCGGTACGGACCGGTTTGTCCATATCCCGTGATGGAACAATAGATGAGCCTTGGATTGACTTTTTTCAGCGATTCATAATCCAACCCCAACCGTTCCATGACTCCCGGACGGAACCCTTCTACTACAATATCGTATTCCTGGATCAACTTTTTGACGATTTCCACAGCTTCTTCCGTTTTCAAGTTCAGTTTGATCGACTTTTTGGAACGGTTCAAATGTTGATGAATATAGGATTCCTTATTTTCATCATAAGGCGGCATAATGCGCATTAAATCCACTCTGCGTGTGGATTCCACATGAATGACATCCGCTCCGAAATCGGCAAACATCATCGTTGTAAAGACTCCCGGAAGCATCAATGAAAAATCCAGAATTTTTAAATCTTTTAAGATTGTCACTAACCCCATCCCCTTTTTGAACAAGACATTTACCGCAATTTCAAGAAAATTTTCTTTAGCCATAAATTTAACATCAGTTATTATACTAATATTTTAAAATAATCTGAATATTTTGTGAACCTATTATTCTATATATGTTAATCAAACGGAAGAAATTATTAATTTGTTGAAAATGATAGAAAAGCATAATGGGGAACAAGTTTATTATTGTTTTTTTAATAAAACATTTTTCCTCTCCTTCTTATTATTTCCAAAAAGGAATGGAATATTTGCTTGAAAAAGCACCTTGGCTTGTTTATTAACCAATCCTCTTTATTTCCCAAAAAAAAAAATGGACTAAGTTATTTCCCAAAAAATAAAAATATCATCCAACTCGGTTTTTTGGATGATATTTCACTATAGTTTAAAATCATTTGCTGAAACTTTTTCTTTTATTTTCACAGGAGAGGACAGCCTCGCCCTTCAGTCATCCTTCCTGCTCCAACTTTGCCTTGCAAAAGTCCAGAAGCGATTGTTCCTCATCCTCTTCTAATGCAAGCTCAATATACTTCCCGTCTTTTTTATCAATAATAAAATAGTTGATAATATACGGACCTTCCCCTTCATCGCCCACCAGCATCCGGATTTGCGTACCGGCTTCGGAGTATAGTTCATCTTCTTCATCCACTTCCACGTCCAACAAAAATTCAAAACGTCTTCCTTGAATAATCCCTGTCGGATCGATCCATTCTTCCATTTCAAAATTGACGATATTCATTTGCACAATCTCCTTTTTCCTTAAATCAAACCGTCATGCGAAAAAAATTTAATTAACTTTCTTCCCGAATATATTTTATTTATGCCCATGTTGCATGAAAAAACGACACAACCGGAGACGTCCACCTTACCGGCATCTATTCATTCAGCCTTCAGCTCCACAACCGAAATTTCAGGAAAATTAAAGATCCGAAATGGCGCCCCGCTGTTGCCCAAACCTCTGTTGACATTCATTGTCGTATCAATTTTTTTATAAAATCCCGCTGTATATTCAGGGAAAAATCCCTGTCCCGGAGCCACCAATCCCCCTACAAAAGGAAGACGGATTTGGCCGCCATGAGCGTGGCCTGAAAATACCAAGTCAATTTCATTTTTTGCGTAAATACCGAACTTTTCAGGCCGATGAGCGAGCAATACGGTAAATAACCGTTCCGGAACATCGGACAACGCTTTATTTAACATCGTTTGCGTATCAACGCCATTGAGCGGATCTTCAATTCCGGCAATAGCTATTGCTTCTCCGGCACGTTCCACCATCGCGGCAGCATTCGGTAAAATATGTACCCCCATTCCTTCCAGCGCATCATAAATTTCCTCCACCCGGTTCACCGCTACTTCATGATTGCCGATGACATAATATACATCCGCAATGTTCACAAATCCACGGACAGCCATTAAACTTTGCTCCAAATCATAACGATTGCTGTCTATTAAATCGCCGGTGATCAAAATGACATCCGGGTTTGTTTTTCGCACTTTCTCAATCAGCTTTTCCTGGTTTTCGCCGAATAAGGCGTCATGCAAGTCAGATATTTGAGTAATCCGAAACCCGTCAAATTGTCGTGGAATTTTTTTATTTTCATACGTCCTTTCCGTAATCACGATCCAGTGATTGTTTACGTATAAAAACAAACATATCCCAACAATCCAAGCTAATAGTTTGAATAACTTTTTCAATTCGCTCCGCTCGATTCTATTCGTAGTTTTCAGAAATATCCCTTCACTATCTTATGGCTTTATTACCGTACAATCAAGGGCAAGCAGGTATTATTTCGCATGTTCCGAACGGGTTGATGCAGGTTCTTTCTCGCCGAACAAAACGGGCTTCAACTCATCTTCGCCGGAACCTTCCGCAAGCGGCACCCCGGAACGGTAAGCAGCCCGGATCACAAGATGGGTAGATACCGGAGAGGTAGTAAAAACAAATAAAATCCCTAACAATAATCGGACGCTGAAATATCCATCATGGATCCAAATATAAAACAACGACCCGACAAGGCAAGACAGAACGGCTAAAGTGGCGCTTTTTGCCACCGCATGAGCCCGGGTGTAGACATCAGGGAAACGGAGCATTCCAAAGGCGCTGATAATACTGATGATTGAACCAAACAAAATAATGATGGCACAAATCCACTCAATGATCTGACTTGCGTTCAATAATGACACCTCTTTCAATATATTTGGAAAAAGCGATTGTCCCGATAAACGCCAAAATCCCGAGAATCAATATGGCTTCCAAAAACGCCGTCGTTTCCAACAATAGCGAAATAATTGCCATCGACGAAATTAAATTAACCCCGATCGTATCAAGGGCAATCGCACGGTCAGGCATCGAAGGCCCCTTGATTACCCGGACCAAATGCAATGCAATTGCTATCATGAACAAGGCAAGGGAGATAAGCAAAATGGTTTTCATCAATCCCGTGACACCTCCAATATTACCGTCTCAAATCTGCCCAACGACCTGATCAAATCCTCTTTTTGGCCGATATCCATCGCATGTATATATAATTCATCGCCCGATTCCGATACTTCCATTACGACTGATCCGGGAGTCAATGTTAATAAAAGCGATAAAGTCGTCACCTCCCAATCTTTTTCCAAAATCGTCTTATATTTAAAAATGCCCGGCGTTATGTTTAAATTGGGGGTCAATACTTGTTTCATCACCACAAACCCCGATATAATCAGCTCCCTGAAAAAAAACAAAACAAGCTTAATGATTTTCGCCAGCCGGATCAAATAAAATTGCGTGCCAAAGAACCGGTGCATTACATAAAGAATCCCCATTCCGACAATAAATCCGGTATTGAAGGTCGCAAGCGTCGGAGTCGGCTCGTCTTTAAACAGAAGCCATAGAAGCGCGATAAAAAAATTCAAAATAAATTGGGCAAAAAACAACTTCACACCCCCTCGCTATCGCTATCACTTAAAATTGCATCGATATAAATCGACGGATTGGCAAGGGTCTTTACCGCGTCTTGCACATATGCCAGCAGCTGTTCCGCTCCCATGCCGATCCCGGCAATGCACACCGCCAATGAAACAAGGGATGCCATTGAAGCCTTCGGAAGGGGCTTTTTGTCCTCATTTGTAATAATCGTTTCCCCAAAGAATGAACTTAAAAAGATTTTAAGCAAAGAAAAGAGCACCACGAGGCTTGATGCAAATCCAAGAAACAACAATACATATGATCCCGCTTCAATTGCCCCTTTTCCAATCAGCACTTTTCCGACAAACCCGCTCAATGGCGGAATTCCGACCAAGGCCAACATCGCCAAAAAATAGAGCCATCCGAATAAAGGGTAGTTCCGGATCAATCCGCTCATAAAATCGATCCTTTTTTCCCCCGTCAAATAAACCATCATGCCTACCAACAAGAACAACAATGCTTTCGCAACCATGTCATGGAACAAGTAAAACACGGATCCTGCAAGGGCGGTTTCCGTTCTAACCGCCAAACCGATTAAAATAAAACCGACAGAAATCACAATGTTGTAAGCGGCAATCTTCAAAACATTTCTGGAAGACAGCGCTCCTAAACATCCTAAAACAATCGTTAATCCCGCAAAACATCCGAGGATGGCATGGGTTGTTTCCGGATGGTGCGGAAACATCAGCGTGAAAGTGCGGATCAGCGCATATACACCAACCTTTGTAAGGAGCGCGGCAAACAAAGCCTGTACGGCGGCAGGAGGCACAACATAAGATCCGGGCAGCCAGAAAAACAGCACCAGCCCCGCTTTTAAACTGAACACAATCAGCAGCACCAGAGACACTAATGTTAAGATCGGATCCTGCCCAACTTCGGAAACCCTCTCTGCAATATGGGCCATATTCAGTGTTTTCACAGTACCATATAAATAAGCCAGGGCTATCAGAAAAACGGAAGAAGCCACTACGTTGATCAACACATATTTTAAAGATTCCCGAAGCTGAACCTTTTCCCCTCCTAACGCCACAAGGACATACGATGCCATTAACATGACTTCAAAGCACACAAAGAGATTAAAAATATCCCCTGTCAAGAAGGAGCCATTGACTCCTGCAACCATCAATAGAACAAAAGAATAAAAGAACATGGATTCATGCCTATCCCCGATTGTTGAAAAGGCATAAAGCAAGCAAAACAATGTTACAATGCTTGCTGCAAGCACCATAAGCACCGAAAATGAATCTGCAACGAACAAAATTCCATAAGGCGGTTTCCAACCGCCGAAGTCTAATTTTAAAATCCCCTCTTTTCGTACAAGCTCCAACAAAACGAAGGAAATGATGCTCACCGCCAGCATTGACGCAAAAGCGATCAGCCTTTGAACCGCTGCAAATCTTCTCAAAAATACTAAAACAACTGCCGAAAAAATAGGAATAATCAGCGGCAATACAATGATGTTATTCATCTGGCATTCCTCTCAATTCTTTAAAATCGTCCGACCCGCTTGTTTTATATGTCCGATAGGCTAATACAAGCAAAAGAGCTGTAGTGGCAAAGCTGATCACAATCGCGGTTAAGATCAAGGCTTGCGGCAAAGCGTCGGTAAAAGGTTCTTCTTCATGGCCGATTAACGGCACATTCCCCTTTTTTAACCCTCCTACCGCCATAATCAGCAAGTTGACCGCATGGGACAATACCGCTGTTCCTATAATGACGCGAATCATATTCCGGGAGAGGATTAGATAGGTTGCCACTGAAACAAGTATGCCAATTAACACCATCATCAATTGTTCCATACACTACTCATCCTCACTTATGCTTAAAATCATCGTAACGAGAGTGCCGATGACGGTTAATGCAACTCCCGCCTCGAACAATGTCACCGTTGTTAAATGTTTATCTCCTATAAAAGGAAACTTGAAATGCCCATCCGTATGGGACAAAAATGGCAGATCAAAATAAATCGCCCCAAGACCTGTCCCTGCAGCAATAAACACCCCGAGAGCGGCTACTTTTTTAAAATCAAATGGCATCTTTCTTTGGATCGTTTCGATGTCATATGTGACAAACAAGAGAATGATCCCGGAAGCAAGCACAAGCCCCCCGATGAATCCTCCCCCCGGCGCATGGTGCCCTGAGAAAAACAAGTAGACGCCGAGAGTAAGGATTATCAGAATCACCACTTTTACGACGGTCCTTAAAATGACATCATTAATTCTCATTTTGTCCCCCTCCTTTTGCTTTCAGCTTAATGAGGGTGTATACGCCCAATCCGGCAATAAACAGCACGACCACCTCGAGCATCGTATCAAAGGCGCGGAAGTCTCCCAAAATGGTATTGACGATATTTTTCCCGCCGGCTAATAGATAGGAATCATTATAGTATTCGGAAATCGTTTTGAATTTTTCATAATGGAGGGCAGCCAAACCGGCCATTGTCACCGTTGCCCCCATCGCCAGAGATATCACCAGATTTCTTGCCTCTTTCCATTTTGATTGCACCCCTCTTTTAATCTCCGGCAAATGGCGAAAACAAAGCAGAAAGAGCACGGTTGAAACGGATTCCACTACAAGCTGGGTCAACGCCAAATCCGGAGCCCTGAATACGATAAAGAAAAAGGCGACGGAATATCCTAATACACTGGTCAGAAATACAATCGTAATCCGGGATTTCGCAAACAATATTCCGATGGAGGAAACCATGATGATGACCATTAAAATGGCTTCAAACACATCCAATGACTCCGGATTGACCGGGCTCCAGGAGAATACATCCCCATAAAGGAAATAGCCCCCGACAACCAATAAAAATGCAACAAAGATATAAACAAAATAATCTGTCAAATTACCTGTCATATATCTTCGTGTAAAGCGGGCCGACAGCGATTCACTCCATAGAATCCCGTTATTGAAAAGGGCGTTCAGCGATAAATGATATGGAAGAATTCGATAAATCGCTTTCCAGCTCTTTAACAAACTGTAAAGGAAAATCCCCGCAACGACTGCCAAAATCGTCATCCACAGTTCCGGGCTAAAAAATCCATGCCAAGCATGAATGGTTGGCGCCAGCTCTTCAGCGGATGGAAACATAGGGAAAATGCTTGCCATTGCAGGGTTTAAAACATAACGGCCCAAAAGGTTTGGGAAAAAGAAAATGCCGACGACCAAAATAATAAGAATATAAGGAGAAATCAACATGCCGACAGGCGCTTCGTGGGGATGTTTATCCAACAGATGCGTCTTCACTTTGCCAAAAAACGTTTTCCCGACAATGATGAGGCAATAAACAAATGTAAAGACGCTTGCAATCCATGCAACAAGAGGAATCAAAAATCCGATATGATCAAGGGACAAAATGCTCAAATCCTGAATATGCAGCGTTGCAGCAAAGAACATCTCTTTGCTTAAAAATCCGTTAAACGGGGGAAGTCCTGCCATCGATAAACAACCGATCAGGGCAATTGTAAACGTCAACGGCATGAAATACATAAGCCCTCCAAGTCTTCGGAGGTCGCGGGTCCCCAACTCATGGTCCAAAATCCCGACCATCATGAACAGCGCGCCTTTAAAAGTGGAATGATTGATTAAGTGAAAAATCGCGGCAAAAGCGGCTTGCGTATAAATCACCGTTTCCGACGAATGGCCCAAATAAATCGCCACAGAACCCATTCCCAATAAACTCATAATGAGCCCCAGCTGGCTTACAGTGGAAAAAGCGAGCATCGCTTTTAAATCCACTTGTTTTACGGCGTTGAAGGAACCCCAAAACAATGTAAATAAACCGACGCCGGTTACCAGCCAGAACCAGGCTGCTTCATTTCCAAATACCGGCGTAAACCTTGCCACTAAATAGATCCCCGCTTTCACCATTGTTGCCGAATGCAGATATGCACTGACAGGCGTTGGCGCCTCCATCGCATCCGGCAGCCAGATATAAAACGGAAATTGTGCGGACTTTGTGAAAGCCCCTAATAGAACCAATACAAGTGCCGGTACAAACAAAGCACTTTCCCGAATCAAACCTGCCTTTTCAATGATTTCACGAATGCTTAAAGTACCTGACATCTCATAAAGCATTAAAAAACCAGCAAGCATGGAAATTCCGCCGGCGACCGTAATCAGCATCGATTTCCTGGCCCCTGCCCGGGAAGCTTTCCGATGATGCCAAAAGGCGATTAACAGGAAAGATGAAACGCTTGTCATCTCCCAAAAACCGTATAAGACTAATATATTATCAGAAAGAACGACCCCTAACATCGCACCCATGAACAGCAAAAGATAGCAATAAAAGTGATATAACTGTTCACTCTTGGATAAATAAAAAATCGAGTACAAACCAACTAAACTTCCCACTCCGGTAATGAGTAAGCTGAACATTAAACTGAGACCATCAAGGTAGGTAGTGAAATTGATGCCTAACGAGGGGATCCACTCATGTGTGAACGTAATGATTTCACCATTTGATATGCGGGGAATATATGTTGTTAATATAATGAATAAAACGAGTGAAACAGCCGTCACAAGCCAACCAATGTATTTTTTGCTTATGAACCTGTATAACATGGAAATCAACAAAGCAAAAATAAACGGGACGAGGACGACGGCAACATCAAATGTCACAAAATCTTTCCTCCCTTCACCTCTTCACCATTAACATACTTGACGAAAACAAACAGAAGATGCATAATAAAGAGTCAATAACAGGATTGAAAAAGTTATGCATAAACTTAGAAAAGTTGAAACTTAGCTACAATTTTAAGTATATAATAAAGCATTATGTATTTCATGGAATTTGATTACGGAAACTTAAATCCGTTATGATACAAAATTTAAGAGGTGCTTTTAAAAAATGGTGAATGATGCAAAAAAACGAACGGATGAAAGTATTTTGGTTTGCGTGTATTATGGATTGAACGGAGAGAGGCTTATCCGCAGGGGCCACAAACTCGCCACTTTGCTCAATTGTCCATTATATGTACTGACCGTCGATTCAAAACCTCTGGACCATTTCGATGCTGAAAAATCAGGTTATATTGAAAGATGGACGGAACTTGCCAAGGAACTTGGAGTTGAAAAATTTATCATTCGCGACAACGAGAAACGGCCTATTCAAAAAGTCATCGCGGAAGTCGCAAAGGAATTGAATGTTTCCCAAATCATCGTTGGGCAAAGTGCGCAAAGCCGATGGGAGGAAATTACAAAAGGTTCTCTCCTGAACGTCTTATTAAAAGAAATTCCTTTTGTCGATTTTCACATCGTGGCCGTTAACCCTCCATCGGAAGATGAAGAATTCGACATGTATGAAAAAGGTGTCCGTGCATACATCGTCCCCGTAGGAGAAAGATATAAAATCGTCTTTACATGCCCTAAATCCCGCTATATCGAGGGTATCTTCTTTAAGGAAATCGGCACGGACTTCGACAATGGGATTTTCCGTTTCTCGCACAACAATAAAATGTATGAGTTGAAGATTGAAGAGGACTTTGTGGCAAACCCGGAAAAAATTCCTGAAGAATATAGACATTATTTAGTATAAGCATGCAGAAGCATCTAGCGCTTCTGCATTTTTTTGCATAGGCCGTTCATGATTCGTTCATGCTAAAGGGAGAGACGAAAGGAGTGGCCTCTGCATCATGGAAAATTTCTGGGAAGTAAACTTTTTGGATATCGTTATTCGCAGCGTCATTACCTTCATGGTCATTTTAGTGCTGGCAAGAATTATCGGGAAAAAACAATTGAGCCAATTAACTTTCTTTCATTACATCACAGGCATCACCATCGGATCCATCGCAGGTGAAATGACAACACAACTAAAAACGCCATTTTTCGACGGAATCGTTGCTCTTTTATGCTGGACCGTCCTCACCCTTCTTATGAGCTTCATTTCCATCAAATCGACCAAAATCCGAGTGATTGTCGATGATCGTCCGACGATTTTAATTCAGGATGGAGTAATCAATCAACACGGGCTGAAAAAAGCAAGGCTTCATGTGGATGAACTGGCTATGCTTCTGCGGGAACAAGGCGTCTTTTCATTTGAAGAAGTCCAATATGCCGTATTTGAGACAAACGGAGAACTGAGCATAATGAAAAAATCGCAATATAGTCCCGCTACGAAAAAAGATGTGAGCGCAAACGTTTCCCAACCAACTTACTTCCCTACAGAAGTTATTTCTGACGGAAAGATTGTGAAGAAAAATCTTGATGAATTAAATTTAACCGAAGAATGGCTGTTGAATAAGCTTAAAAAGAAAAAAATCAAGAAAGTGGAAGATGTCTTTTTCGCTCAGGTTCTTGAAGATGGCTCACTTTATGTTTCCCTTTTTAATAACAAAAATAATAAGGAAGGTTTGTCCAAAAATTAAGGGATGGGACAAACCTTTTTATAATTTTTAATATCTTTTATTCATTCAGACTGATTGTAACAACCTGCTGCCCATTACCTCATATGCCGGGCAGCGGCAATTACCATTTAATGTAACATACAGTATTTTTCTTCCTGCGATAAATTTTCAGTTTGCATCAAAATTTTGCTATACTTTTATTCAAAGAACTTAGCAAATTCTATGCACAATGAAGAAATTCTATCATTAAAAAATTTTGAATAAGTAGGTTGTAGCACCATGAAAAGCAACTTTCTATACCCAATACTGATTCTTACAGCAGCCGGCAGTTACGGCATCCTGTCAACCATCATTAAAATTGCGATGGAAGTCGGCTTCACTGCCGATGAAGCGGTGACAAGCCAATATTTGATTGGATTCTGTCTCTCTTTTCTGCTCCTTTTCATGAAAAAAAGAAGATTCCCCAAGTTTAGAAAAAAAGACTTTATAACGCTCCTGTTTGCCGGTATTTTTACCGGAACCACCGGCATTGTGTACGGAAAGTCTTTAAATTATTTGCCGGCTTCCCTCGCTGTCGTATTGCTCTTTCAATTTACATGGATTGGCATGCTGATTGACTGTCTTCTGCGGAAAAGATGGCCAAGCCGCCCTGAAGCGGCTTCCTTGGTTCTGCTTTTTGCGGGAACAATCTTTGCCAGCGGACTGGTTGATGCGGATTTATCGGGCATCCGTTGGCAAGGCTGGTTTTTTGGCTTTTGTTCCGCCTTCAGTTTTGCGATTTTTCTGCAAATCAATTCGAAATCCATTGAAGGGATTGCAACCATTGAAAGAACCTTTTTTACATCTTTTTTTGCCCTTATAATGATTAGCATCTTCTTGTCACCAGAAATAGTATGGAACGGTATATTAATAAGAGAAGGACTATGGAAGTTTGGATTGGCGCTTGGATTCTTTGGAACCATTATACCGATTTTTCTGCTCGCCATAGCTGTTCCAAAAGTCGGCGGCGGCCTAACTTCCATCTTAAGCGCAATGGAACTGCCGGTTGCTGTTTTTGCTTCTGTCATCGTACTCCATGAACCTTTTTCCTGGCTTCAAGTAATCGGCATTGTGCTCATTTTAACGGGAATTGCGCTGCCAACCATCTTTTCAGAAAAGCAGCTGAAATTTGTACGTAAAACGAAAGGCTCGGAAGTTTAAGGATTGTTTATTTATAGATTGTTTTTAGTATGATACTGGGGGCGATGATCGTGATGTTCCAAGAATATAAAAGCCGCATCCATGAAGCTGAAGGCACTCAATTTCCTTCAAACAGTTATCGGAAAATCGTGCTGCAGCCTGCCTATGAAGAAGCAAAAAAACATTTCTTAAAAGCAATGGTGCAAATACATATTGCCCATTTAAAGATGCTTGAAGAACAACAACTGATTTCAAAAGAAGATGCCCAAAAAATCGGCGCTGCAATCAGCCAGCTGGACTTGGAATTTTTTGAAAAGCAGGATTATCAGCCGCAATTTGAAGATTTATTTTTCCATATCGAATATAAATTGATGGAAATTGCCGGAGATGTAGCGGGAAATTTGCATATAGGAAGAAGCCGCAATGATATGGGAATCGCCATTTATCGCATGACCATCCGGGAAAAACTGCTTGATTTAATGGAAGAATTGGTGACTTTAAGAACTTCCCTGATCACCTTTGCATTGGAGCACGTCAATACCATCATGATCGGCTATACCCATACCCAACAAGCCCAACCGACAACTTTTGCACATTATTTAAAAGCTGTGATTGACCAACTGACACGGGATTACAAACGCATGCAGCACGCCTACCAAACGGTGAATCGGAGCAGCATGGGGGCAGCCGCACTTACGACAACAGGGTTCAATATCAATCGGGAGCGGATGCAGGAATTGCTGGCTTTTGATGGAATCGTTGAAAATGCATGGGATGCGGTGGCCGGTGCCGATTATATTGCGGAAACGGCAAGTGTCGTGCAACTGGCCGCTTTGAATCTTGGCCGCACCGCGCAAGATTTTTTGCAATGGGCCACACAAGAATTCAATGCAATTAGTCTTGCCAGTCCTTATGTCCAAATCAGCTCGATAATGCCGCAAAAACGTAATCCGGTTTCCATTGAACATACCCGTTCGTTGCTTTCATCTGTCGTAGGCGATGCTTCCACAGTCCTGCAAATGATTCATAACACGCCGTTTGGAGATATCGTGGATACAGAGGATGACATGCAGCCTTATATTTGGAGGGCCATGGATAGATTGCGCGGAATCTATAAATTGTTTGGCAGTTTGGTAGTGACAATGGATGTCAATAAAGAAAAACTATTGGAACGGGCCGAAAAAAGTTTGGCAAACGTCACACAACTTGCCGACACGCTCGTCCTGACCGAAAAAATTTCCTTCCGTCAATCCCACAAAATCGTCTCTGAATGTGTACGCACCTTGTTAAAAAACCATAAGGATTCCATTGACGATCTAACGTGGGAGCTTGTCAATGAAAAATGTATCGAACTCTTGAATAAACCATTGAATATTTCCAAAGATGAATTCTATCAATCTTTAAAACCGGCACACTTCGTTAATATCCGTAAATTGCCTGGCGGTCCAGCGCCAGCAACGATGAAAAAATCACTCTTAAAAGCTAAAAAAGAAACCTATACCCTTTGCAAATGGATTCAAAATAAAAAGGACGCCATTGTTCAAAGTGAAAAACGGTTGCAACAATACTTGGATGAATGGAGAAGAAGGTAAAATGACTCAATATATTTTAGCGGTTGATGGCGGAGCAACAAAAACGGTTTTGTCATTGAGGGATATTAAAGGAAATATATATTTCGAAAAAACATCAACAAGCACCAATTATCAGGCAATCGGCACGGAGAAAGCCGAAAAGGTTTTGACAGATTTATTGGGAGATGCATACAAAGAAACGGGAATCCGTGCCATTGACATTGCCGCATTTGCAATGGCAGGCATCGACACAATAAAAGGGCTTTCTATCGTCCAACTGATGGTTGACCGAAGCTGCAAAAATTCCCCGTTTCAAATCGGAAGGATCATTGTAGAAAACGATGTGCAGTCCACATTAATCGGATTAACCGGAAAACAACCGGGTGCCCTTGTTATATCTGGCACCGGTTCCGCCGCCTATGCGACAGACGGCAAAGGAAAAATTGTACGCTCCGGGGGATGGGGGCACCGGGTTGGAGATGAAGGCAGCGGTTACTGGATCGGGAGGGAAATATTGAATGCGATATTCCGATTTGAAGACGGCCGCCTTCAAAAACCTACCGTCCTCACCGATCTTGTTTATGACATGTTGCAAATCAGCAATATTGAACAATTGAACGATTGGATCTATCATCCCGATTACACAAATGCACAAATCGCCAACATTTCCAGAGTGCTTCCGAAAGCCATTTCCCTTGGTGATGAACGGGCGATTGACATTGCTTGCAATGCCGCTAAAGAGCTGGCCTTGATGACCCATGCCGTCCTTCGAAAAGTGGGGCAGATTAATGAAGATTTCACGGTTTACCTGAATGGCGGCGTCCTAAAAAGCAATGCAGTAATCTTAAAACTGTACAAAGATTATGTAAAGGAAAAATATCCTCGTATTTCCTTTCATTTATGCAATCAAAATCCCATTGACTATATTGCCAACAGAGCCATCCTTTCATTACAATAATAATGGTTTTTCAATTTCGATCAAGTCGGTCGGCACGTTAGTAACTGGGGCTAGAGGAAAGCCCCTTTTTCTTTTTTGCAATTTATGAAGTTTCAATTGCCATTCTTTTTAATCCTTCATCGGTTTCGAAAATTAAAAAACCATTTTCAACTTGCAGATTGCTTACTTTTTCCGGGTAAATAATGGATTCTTCCGTACCGTTTGTCCGGATTCTTGCAAGATAGGCGCCATTTGAATAATTGCTGAAATAGATCCAGTCGCCGGCCCCAACGATATATTGGGCTCTGCTTCTTGTTAACCGCTGATTTTCCCAGGTCGATAAACTCAATCGGTACAATCGGTTGTAATCCTGGACATTGCTGTAATAAATATGCCCCTCGTGTTCATAGGCATGATCCATTTTTGCCATAAAATCATATTTTTTGCTTGTCGCTTTTGGATAATCCCCTTCCTCCCAATGATGATCCAATTTCATCGTCGCATCATCAACAAGGAAATATTGATATCGTACGATATTCCCCCGGTCAGGCACCGGATCATTCCATGTAGTATCCAAATGATACCAATTCCCATCCACTTTTACTAAATTCCAAGCGTGAGGGCCTGTATTCACCTCGCCCACTACATATAATGTTTCAACCCCAAGTTCCCTCAGCATTTTTAAAGCAAGAAGCGCATAGCCTTGGCAGACCCCTTTATGTTCTTTTAAAACGGCCGCCGCGCTATGGGGGCTTAAATTTGTGTCAGTGCTGTATACGGTATTTTTTACAATATAATCATTCACAAATTTCACTTTTTCAAAGTCGGACATGGCATTTGCATTCACTCTGGACAGGATCCTGTCCACCTGTTCATCCACATACCGTTCCAGTTCAGCATTTGTTAAATATGCTTGTTTTACTTTGAAAATGGCATGGCTGTTATCGTACTCATAATCAATTTTCCGATCGCCCAAGTGGCCTAATATATATTGATCGCGATTGGAGGCATCTTCCACCGCCTGTTTAAGGAGGATTTCGATATTGTTTGTATTCCCCTTATACTGTATTTCAAAATCCGTATCCCATTGGCTGAAATGGTAATAAAATGCATCCGCCAATTCTTCGGCAGATTGCGCTTGATTCTGCAATTGAACAGTGTCTTGTAAATCGGATATCGTTGAAGCAGTATTTAAAACTTTCTCCGTTGCTGTTCGGTCCACATCCTCAATATTGATGTTTTCAATCTTTTCTATCACTTTATTTATATTAATTGCTTGAACCGCTTCTTCCCAAATAGGTTTCGAAAAATCATATGCAGGCTTCAACAAAATCAGGAGTATTACGATGATTGTTATGCGTTTGAACAAATTATCTTCACCACCACTCACATGATCACTTGCAACTTCTTCTATACAACCATTTAATACATTTATTTCCTTATTCATAAAAAAATTACTCACATCATCCTTCAAATCCAATAAAAATGTACGATTTTTTATGTTGAAAGTTTCATGATTTTTTTTTGTGGTAATTCATAAAATTTAGAAGGATTTGGTGAATGATTTTTTTGGAGTTCATAATTTCATCGTAATGAATAATCGAATTCTTTTTTATTTTCGCTTGGCCAATCGGGATTTCATAGATTGGTATTTGCCGTTTGATGGCTTCTATAAGCATATTAATGTCATAGTCATAAGAATCACCTGGGACATTCAGAAGCCAAGATAAATCCTTTTTTGGAATCGAGCGCAAACCTGTTTGAGCATCCAAAATGCGGCGATGGAACAGCAGTTGAAATACTAATGACGCTGCTTGTTGGCCAATTGCGTCCTTAAAAGACAAGTCTTTTGAACGGAAATTACGAACCCCTAAAACAATCCCGTTGGAAAATAATCTTGAAGTTTGTAATACAAGGCTTACATCCTCAATCGTATGCTGCCCATGAGCCCCTACTGTTAATACGGAACCGGTTTTCGGAAAATGTTTTAAAACGTAGCGGAATCCTGTTTTTAAAGCTCTTCCTTTCCCTTTATTTTCGACATGATCTAACACAATGCATTGGTCCATTGATGATAGTTCGCGGAAAATTGAACGGTATTTCGAATCACTGCCATCATTTACGATAATGATAGAATGAATGCCCAATTCTAATAAGCTCTTTGTATATTCAATGAATGTCGGCAACGGATTTAGGGCTGGAATGATTACAATCGGTTGTTCCACGGCCAAATCACCTAAAATATATATTCTATTAATGTTAGTATACTATTTTCATAGATCCATTACATTTTAATTGCAAAAATAAAAAATCATCCAACTTGTGGATGATTTAACTGATATTTGATATTTATCTCTCTCTTCTATCGGATTACCACTATTTCAGTACTGCCTGTTCCATTTCATGCCTAAAGGCCTCTATTGCCCGTTTAATATTTACAGGATGCCCTAGCTCTTGGAGCACTTCACCGATTACCTGAATAGCTTTTTCCAACATTTCAGGGGTAGTATTTCCCATATGGCCGATACGGAATGCCTTTCCTGCTAGATGCGCTAATGAACCTGCAACAATGATTCCGCGGGATGCAAGTGCATTTCGAAAAGCCGCATCCTCCACGCCTTCAGGGTAAAAAATGCAGCTTAATGTGGGGGCCGCAACTTCTTCCCTTGCCAATGGCTGCATACCATAGGACCGCATTGCTGCTCTCATCCCCTTGCCATAAGCGATATGCCGTTTTTCTCTCCTTTCCATTCCTTCGGATAATATAATTTTCAAAGCCTCATTGTAGGCATAAATTAAATTGACTGGAGGAGTCGCAAAATATTTTGACGGGTCTTCCATAATCGGCTTCCAATTTTCAATATCACAATAATAAGCAGGAATACGTCCTAATTGTTTTCGGGCCTCCAGCGCCGTTTGATTAAACGCAACGATGGCAAGGCCCGGCGGTATGCCAATGGCTTTTTGTGAACCGGTAAGAACGATATCCAGTTTATAATCCGGATGTCCATACGCTTTACTCATATTTTCATCCATTGCTGCAGTCGCGACAACGCCGTCTAAAATGACCAGTGCACCTGCACGTTTAATGATCGGGACCAAGGCTTCTAAATCGGCAACAACCCCAGTGGATGTATCCGCATGGGTGATGGTGACAGCTTTATAAGTTTTTTCTCTCAGGGCTTTTTCTACTAATGAGGGATCAATTTGCTCCCCCCATTTTGACTGCAATACATCTACCTGCAAATTGTAAGCTTCTGCCAATCTGGCAAATCGGTCGCCAAAATAGCCCTGACTTAAAACCAATAAACGCTCATCTTTTCCGACGGTGTTAACTATCGCCATTTCCATTGCCAACGTACCGGATCCCGCCACAACAAATACTTCTCCATCCGTTTGGAATAGTTCCCTTGTTTGCCGCAATGCATTTCTATAAACTTCGACAAAACGTGGATCAGTATGCCCTCTTGTTTCTTGTGACAAAGCATCATAAATCTCATCCACTACCGGAGTCGGACCCGGAACTAATAGAATATCCTGATTCCGCATTTTTCGTTCCCCTTTTTCATATATTTAAGAAGAATAATTCTCGTTAAAACGCTTTTTTCCTTCTACTATTTTAGTTAAAAAAAAAGACCTTACTTGTGAGTTTACCCAGACAAGTAAGGTTTAAATCCCCAATTTGCTTAATATATTCCTTAACATACCCCTTTAGCATTAAAACTATCAATATAGGAGGCAACCTATAGATTATTTAAACAATCCCCTTTGTGTAAAGACGTAAGCGATTTAATGAATTCATTGTGATCTTTTGATTAGTTTCAATGAGAATTCATCAACTCTTTTACGAAACGACCGTTTTATAAAACTTTTTTGGTTTTATTCATTTCCATCATCACTGTTTGAGCATTTCCTAGAATACCTTTCGGATGGCGAATTCATTGTTTTTTAGAGTAGTCTTCCGTTGCTGGCCTGAATTAAAACTGAGTTTATGCTGTCCTACCACATAATCATGAAGCGAAGAATTACCCCGACAAATTTTCATCCGAAGTCCTTCCCGGAAAAGGTACCTTCAGGAACTTCTGAATAACATTCATTCAAAACTTGCACGTCTGTTAATTTTTCGATTTGATTTGGAGAGTCTACTTTACAGCATTAAATTCCATAGCTAGATAATTGAACGCTTAAACAATTGTTTGTGAAGTAAGCATATTTTCCCAAATTGGTGAAGTGGCTCTTTAGATTTGCAAAAAACTAATAAGTTCTTGCTATTTTAGCAATAACATGCTTTTTATTTTCGAATTGGAATTTTTTGGTCAGAAGGGAATGGAGCAATCGCCCGATTCCCTTCTTTCAAATTTTGTTTATCATTTCACTTTCATAGACAAACTTTTATATTACGCGAACTGTTCTGCTTCAGTTGAGCCTGCCATCGCAGTTGTTGAAGAAGTACCGCCAGAAATAACCATTGATACTTCATCGAAGTAGCCTGTACCAACTTCACGTTGGTGTCTTGTAGCTGTGTAACCTTTTTTCTCCAAGTCGAATTCAGCTTGTTGCAGTTTAGAGTAAGCTGCCATACCTTGATCTTTGTATTCAACAGCCAATTCGAACATGGATTTGTTGAGTGTATGGAATCCTGCTAATGTTACGAATTGGAATTTATAACCCATCTTCGCGATTTCACGCTGGAATTCTGCAATCTCTTTGTCTGAAAGATTTGCTTTCCAGTTGAAAGATGGTGAACAGTTGTAAGCTAGCATTTTGCCAGGGAATTTAGAGTGGATTCCTTCAGCAAATTTGCGAGCTTCTTCCAATGATGGTTTAGATGTTTCGCACCAGATTAGGTCAGCATATGGTGCATAAGCCAAACCACGGGCAATTGCCTGATCAATACCTGCTCTTGTTTTAAAGAATCCTTCAGGAGTGCGTTCACCAGTAATAAATTCGTGGTCGCGAGGGTCGATATCGCTAGTTACCATGTCCGCTGCATCAGCGTCAGTACGAGCGATTAAGATTGTATCTACACCCATCACGTCTGCAGCTAAACGCGCAGCAATTAGGTTACGAATCGCATTTTGAGTTGGAAGCAATACTTTACCGCCTAAGTGACCGCATTTTTTCTCAGAAGCCAATTGGTCTTCCAAGTGAACACCTGCAGCTCCTGCTTCGATCATGGCTTTTACTAATTCGAATACGTTAAGCGGTCCACCAAATCCTGCTTCCGCATCGGCAACGATTGGTGCGAAATAGTCAAAATCATCGTCGCGGCCTTCTGCATGCTCTATTTGATCAGCACGTTGTAATGCTTGATTGATGCGTTTTACAACATGTGGAACTGAGTTTGCCGGATATAATGATTGGTCTGGATACATTTGACCTGCCAAGTTCGCATCGGCTGCTACTTGCCAGCCTGATAGATAGATAGCTTTCAAACCGGCTTTTACTTGTTGTACAGCTTGGTTACCAGTTAATGCACCCAATGCATTGATGAACTCTTCTTCATGCAACAGTTTCCAAAGTTTTGCAGCACCACGTTTTGCTAGTGTGTGCTCAATTACTACAGACCCCTGTAATTTCACTACATCTTCTGCAGAATATGGGCGTTCAATTCCTTTCCAACGCGGATTTTCAGCCCAATCTTTTTTTAATGCTTCTACTCTTGCCTTTCTTTCTTGTTGCGTTAACATTTCATTCACACCTTCCCCTTTAATTCAATACACTCTGTTAGAAAAGTAATTTACATTCTGTTTCATAACAGGTATATTTATTATAAGCCTAATATATAACAGTCGCTGAAAAAATGTATAAATTTATGACGAAATACAGAATTTTCAGGATGAACTAATTATTTTGGGGGATGAATGCGCAAGATTCAGAATTTTTAAAAAGGGGGAAATGCACGTGGAGATGAAATGTTTTCCTGTTTCAAAAAAGGGGTTAGAGCAATTCAAAATTATATTAGAAGATTGGATTCCAAAAAACGCTTCCATTGCCTTGGCGTACGAAGATTCTTATATTTATTTTGCTCCAAGCTTTGAACATGTGAACCTGAAAATTGAGAGGAAAATTCATCCTGAAAGCGTTGCGGCCCGTGTAATTCAAACACGAATCAAAACAGATGTGATTGTGGATTCAACCATCTTTGGGGAACCTTATTTTGTCATGGGTTATCCAATTTATTTAGATCAAAAAGATGCGGCATTAATCATTATTTTCCCGTCTTCCTATACACCAGTCAAAAAGGAGCCTTACAAATTTTTGACCGGAAAACAAGAAGACATGTGGACGCCTGTTCCCGTTGAAGAAATCACTTATATCGAAAGCCTTCAAAAGCGGACTTGGTTTTATACAAATGATGATCAATTTAAAACAAATTTCACGCTGAAAGAGCTCGAAACAAAACTGCCTGAATTTTTCATAAGAATTCATCGCTCCTATATATTAAATATGTATCATATAAAAAATATTACAAAAGACATTACGACAAACTTTATTATTCAACTGAAAAACGGAGTCGAGTTGCCTGTCAGCCAATCGTATATTAACAATTTGAGAAGAGCCCTTGAATTTTAATTCATCAAAATTCAATATTAAATTAAAAAAACGGAATAAGGGAAAAAATAAAGATTTTTTCCCTATTCCGATTTTATAACCATTCTCTAAATTAGCACCGTATAAATAACACTTGTTAAGTCTATATAAATAATAAATAGCCAACAAACCACTAGATCGAAAATCCTCATAAGGCTCAAATTCTGCAAAACTGATTTGTGCAAGCAACCCTAATGGTCCATTCGCATTTTTTGGGTATTCCATATTTTTTGGAAAATATCCAAACCCACCGATTTTTGAAGTGGTTAATGAATAATTTCAGTTTAATACAAGGTTTATTTATAGATAGAAACTTATCTTGTAAAGATCTGGGATAGTTTTTTAAAGCATCGAATTGCGCTTTCGTTAATTTATTCACATTACCAATTCCTTAGCTTAAATTTTAAAAACTAAAAATCAAAAATTGAATACAAATAACAAAAAAATTTTATAATTCATATAACAGTTGTCTTTGTAGCATTTGATTTAATAACAAAAAAAGCTTAGAGAAATGGAAGTTCTCTAAGCTGAGCGGTTGCATATACCAGGAAGGACATTAAAATATTTTAGCAACACAATTTTACAAAAAAAACCAAAATTTTATGCTATCCTAAGCAAAAAAAGCACCACTTTTTCAGTGGTGCTTTCTTGCGAAGCGACGTCCTACTCTCGCAGGGGGAAGCCCCCAACTACCATCGGCGCTGAAGAGCTTAACTTCCGTGTTCGGTATGGGAACGGGTGTGACCTCTTCGCTATCGTCACTTCACAATATGAGGATTGTTCCCTCAAAACTGGATAACGGCATCGAAAGTGTTTTTTTCTGGTTAAGTCCTCGATCGATTAGTATCCGTCAGCTCCACACGTCACCGTGCTTCCACCCCGGACCTATCTACCTCATCGTCTTTGAGGGATCTTACTTGCTTACGCAATGGGAAATCTCATCTTGAG
>NZ_VIGD01000015.1 GCF_006569205.1 Ureibacillus terrenus | reverse complement strand
TGACTTCCTCCTTATGGATTTTTGTGGTTTGGTCACTTCAAAATTCTACAAATAAGGGGTGAAGTCCTTTTTTATGCTTTAGAAAACCTTATGACTCTTGGGTTGAAAAATGTGCAAAATGCTCAAATAAAAAAACCGCAGAATTACATAGCCTAATTGTTTTGGGCTATATAACCTCTAAGGTTTTCGCTTGGGTTTCTTATTACTTAACCCATTTGTGAAAACAAGAATTTATAATAAAATCTAATAACTTATTAGAATTTCATCATTTTAAAAAAATTACAATATTTTGAATATTAGTAATTTATATTCTAATATGTAATATTTTTTTGTTATTATTTATTTAACTCGAGTTAATTAGATTGCTATAGCAGTCATTAAAAAATTAAATTTCATTTAGAAAATCTAAAGTGGAGGGTTATAATGAAACGTAAATATGTCTTTAAAAATTTAGCGATATTCATGTGTACTATCTTACTAATCTCTACACTTGGATTTGGATTACCACAAGATGCATCTGCAGCAGAAATTGATTATATTGCATTAGAAGAGAATTTACATGAAGAAATCCTTAAGGAAGGAATCCTTGATGAAGAGATTTCAAACCTTTTATCCACAGACAATGATTTATACAAATTTTTAGAAGGACTTGAACAATTACCACCCGGAATTGAAAAACAAGGCCCGAATAAAATTGCAAAGTGGATTACTAATAAAACTGGTGTAGAAGTAATAGTTGAAGGTGAGAATTTAATTGTACCTTCTTTAGAAGATTTTGGTGAAAATATACCAAGTTCAATTTCAAGTGAAATAAATAATGATAAAATTGGTACTATGGGAGTAGTGGACTGTATTATAGCTGTTGGATTAGCAATTGGTTCAGTTGGATTCCCTGCTTCAAAACTTTTAAAATTAAAAAGTGCTTTAAACCTTCTTGGTGGTATTAATAAAACTGTACAAAAAATATATGATCGATATAAACTGTTAAAAAGTTGGAATTATAGAACATCAGCTGCTTGGAAATATTCAATTGAGTATGTTTCAAAAAGTCTACCAAGTGATCTTCGTAATGCATTTTTAGACTTTTTTGGCATAGCGAATATTATTAGGGCATGTACTTAAGGTGAGGAGGATAAAATGAGAAAGCCCGTGATTCCTTCTAATTTAGCTTTTATTCTTCTAGCATTAATTCAACTATATATAATATTTGCTAATTGGGGAGGAGACACTCTAACTATTATTTTTTCTTTTCTAATTTTTATTGGCTGCATAGCTATTTTAATTGTAAGTATACTTTATAAAAAAATATAAAATAATCAAATAAAATACTATAACATAATAAAGCTATTAAATAGTTTTTTCAGTATTTTATAATATAGCTTTTCCAAATAAAAATTGGCTTGGAGGGAAATTTTTTCCTCCAACCTTTTATTTTAGCTTACTTTACATTTGCTATTATTCGACATACACTTTGTAAGTATAAGTATATTTCTAATAGATTTTCGTAGATTGATAATTTCCTCAAACTCATCCTGCGTTATTATCTTTTTACTCATTGCTGTTTGTAAATTACTCTCTAGTTTGCTTAGGCGCGTCAAAGCATTGTTGAAAAACCTATTCTTAACACCGAAGTATAACTGTTTAAATTCAGCAATATTAGCTACAGTGAAAGTAGCATACTTTTGTAAACTATATAACGAGTCCTTCTATCTCCAAAAACTTCGTTTCCTAGTAATTTCGTAAATTTTATCCGTTAATGTTAAAGCAATCTCATATGCTTTAATTTTTTTACATCCATTCCGTTTTTTTCTACTCGAGAGTGTCCAGTGTTTACACGCTAGTTTTAAACTACAAAAGATTATGTGGAATTTTATGCGGTATTATATGGTAATTACATTATGTGTTTTTGTCAATATAAAATTGAGCCAGAGCGATTACATCAAAATTGAGCCACTTACTCATCGGTAACTAATTGAATCATTGGGAATGAGTGGTTCATTTTTTATATAAGTTTCTCACTCTAAATATGTTGCTTTTCCTCTGATTTCTGATGTTTCAAACTTTCCCTGAAATGATAGGATTCGCCATTCAGTAAAAGAGGATATGGGCTTTATGGGTTAAACGGTCCAGTAATGCAGCTGTGATCTTTTCATTCCCAAACAGATTGGTCTATTCAGAGAACGTCTTTGACGTTGTTTTTCCTCCCGGGTTTGCTATTCCGCCTCCAACAATACCAATAGAAACTGTTTATAACTCAGATTCCGTTCTTCCGCTTCCCATGCAATGGAACGGTATTGTTTTCCGATGGTCGGCATTCGCAATTGTTTTACAATATGATTAAGCAAAATTTCCGTATCCACTTCCTCCGACCTCCTGTTAATTGCTCGTATTGCGAAATGTTTGCCCTTTTCACTTTGTAGTTTAATAGATTGACAGGCGTATCCTCTTTGGATAATCATGTAATTATTTTGAGATTTTAAAAACATACTTTTTGTAAAAGTAGGTGTATCATGGAAATATTTATCATAATAAACATATCACAAAAATAAAAGGGAATCTTAGTATAAGGCAAACACTGCTACATCAATATGTCTGCGATTACCACTCAAGTCACGTTGAGTGTGTATCGCAGTTAATTTTAAAATGAAAAATAAGGCAAGATGAGTTTCCTTATCTTGCCTTATTCAATTTTAGGTATAGAAAATCGATAGTAAATAATTGGTGAACCGTCTGCCTTTACCTCGATTCGATCAATCAGACGATGAAGCATATCCTCAGTTAATTCATCAAAATTTAGGAACTGCAGCAATTCTCTTTTTAACTTTTCAAGAGTTTCTAAAGTATTTTCGCTTTCCATTAGCGTAAGAAGTTCATTATGTTGTTTCATTAATTCGTTTAATTCCTTATTTGTTGCTTCAATGCTCTCATGATAGTCATCCTGTGTAATAATTCCATCAGCAAGTAAGTTAATGAATTTTCTTTTTCTATTTTTCAAAACGTCTATCTTTTGATTAATCCTGTTAATTTTCTTTTGAGTTTCTGATTTTGTGCTTTTAGCCTTTTTTTCTATTTTTTTATATATTGTTCTTTATCAATTTGTTGGGTTAGGGATTTAATGTCATTTAGAATCATTTCTTTTAAAACATTCTCTTTTATTGTGTGGGAGGTACAAGCTTTTTTTCCGTGGCGCGCATAAGAGCCACAAATATAACCGTTTCGATTACTGCGATACCACATTCCTGTACCACAGTCGGCACAAAAAAGGATGTTGGTGAAGAGATGCAGTTTCGGTGCTGTAATATATTTTTTTCTGTTTTTAAGTTGATTTTGTACAGCTTCAAATGTTTTTCTAGATATGATGGCTTCATGTGCGTTTCTTATAATAAATTGTTCTTCAACGGGCGTTCTTTTTTGTTTTTAAAAAAATGGTCCATTTTTATGCAATGTGATTCGGAAGAGCTTCATCCTTTTTATTTTCTAATGACTTTCTTATGGCTTGCCTATAAAATTATGTCCAACGAAAGCAAAGCGCTTCAATAAATTAGAAATTCTTTACTATAATAAGAGCAGTGTTGTCATTGGTTGAAAAGATGGAAAATAGGGGATTATATAGAATTAGAACGAAAGGTGTTTAACCTGCACGGAAAAAAGGTAAGGTAATGATTGAACCATCTTCTTCTTTTTATGGAGTGAAAAATGTGAAAAATAAAAAATCTTCCAGTAAAACATTTCAAAATGTGATTGTATTTCCCGGAACAGTGGAACGGCTATTTTCGGAAGCCCTGAAATATATGAAAAATAACCAATTTGAAAAGGCCAACCGGTTTTTTGAAGAAGCGCTGCAATTTGCGGAAGACGATGAGCATTTGATGAGCATATATGCTTATTCATTATATGAATCAAAATCCTTCCGGAAAGCAAAGGAAATTTGCGAGAGGCTTCTTCGGATTGGCCCGGCCATGTATTTTGAAATAATGGAATTATATTTGACCATTTGCATGCAATTAAAAGAATATCATAAGGTTGAAAAAATCATTTCTTCCCTTTTGGATGAAGGGGCGATTCCGGATGAGAAAATTGAACAATTTAAAAGATTGAAAGAATTAAATGCCAATATCAGCGAAAAAATGGGCAAGCAGGACGACAAGACGAGCACGGTCAAGCAATTCGATCCTGAACAGTTTGAACCGGAGCATTTTT
Organism: Ureibacillus terrenus; assembly: GCF_006569205.1. Lineage (GTDB taxonomy): Bacteria > Bacillota > Bacilli > Bacillales_A > Planococcaceae > Ureibacillus > Ureibacillus terrenus. The sequence goes on along the minus strand of NZ_VIGD01000015.1, from coordinate 51,220 downwards.
TTTCGTTGCATCTTGCGGAACAAGCGGGCAAATTAAACGAGCTGGCCTTTGCAAACATCCGCCCGATTCTCTTACAATTGAAAGAGATTATTGAAAACCGGGATACCCACCCTTTTGTAAAAAGTCTCATCCTAATCTTGATGAAGGAGCAAGGCGTTGACACGGAAGTAGAAGTGGAAAAATTTAACCGGGTTATGTTGGTAAATCCCTCTAAAATTGGGTTGCCAACGGAGTTGACACAATATAAAATGATTTCAAATATAGTAAACGATCAGCTCCAACAAGAGCCATCAATTTTGGAAATGGTTGAAGATATAATTGCAAAACATTCAATTGTAACGTATCCTTTTGAGTGGCTGGATTTTCAGCCGCAGGAAGTGGCCGAATGCTATATTCATTTTGTTCGCCAAATGTTTGGACAACACAGCGAAGGAAATCAGGAAATTCTTGGTTTTATCCGGGAATTAGAAAGCTTTTCAGAACTGCAATAAACATGAAATATGTTGAAACTCTAGCCACTTATGTTATACTAAAATGGTTGTCAAAGTCGTATAAACTTAAAGTTTAAAATATGCAATTTATTTTTGGAGGTATTAATAATATGTCAGCAAAATGGGAAAAGAAAGATGGAAATACTGGAGTATTAACGATTGAAGTTCCTGCTGAAAAAGTAAATAAAGCATTGGATCAAGCATTCAAAAAAATCGTAAAACAAATTACAGTGCCTGGATTCCGCAAAGGAAAAGTGCCACGCAAAATCTTTGAAAAACGTTTCGGCGTAGAAGCGTTGTATCAAGATGCCTTGGAAATTTTGGTTCCTCAAGAATATTCAAGAGCAGTAGATGAAACTGGCATCTTCCCGGTAGATTATCCGGAAATCGGAGAGCTTGACGGTTTTGAAAAAGACAAAGATTTCACATTTACTGCAAAAGTAACGGTAAAACCTGAACCAAAACTTGGCGAATACAAAGGGTTGGAAGTGAAAAAATTAAGCACGGAAGTAACGGATGAAGAAGTGGAACAAGAAATTCAAAATTTATTGAACCGCAAAGCGGAATATGAAATTTTGGAAGACGAACCAATCGCTGAAGGCGATATCGCTTTGATCGATTTTGAAGGATTCATCGGCGATGAAGCCTTCGAAGGAGGTAAAGGGGAAGACTATCCTTTGGAAATCGGTTCCGGCCAATTCATTCCTGGTTTTGAAGACCAATTAGTGGGGGTAAAAGCCGGCGAGTCCAAAGATATCCAAGTAACTTTCCCTGAAGAATATCATGCGGAAGAACTTGCCGGTAAAGATGCGACATTCAAAGTGACTGTAAAAGAAGTGAAAAGAAAAGTGCTTCCTGAATTAAACGATGAATTCGCCAAAGAAGCGGATCCGGAAGTTAATTCGGTTGACGAGTTGCGCAGCAAAATCAAGGAAAGATTGGCTGAACAAAAGAAAAATGAAGCTGAGAGCACGCTTCGCGACGAATTAGTGGAAAAAGCTGCCGAAAATGCTGAAATGGATATTCCTGAAGCAATGATTAATACAGAAATTGACCGTATGATTAATGAGTTTGCTCAACGTCTTCAAATGCAAGGCATGTCGCTTGATCTTTACTATCAGTTCTCCGGCCAGTCAGAAAAAGACTTGCGCGAGCAATTTAAAGCGGATGCAGAAACACGCGTGCGCATTTCTTTGACATTGGAAGCAATCGCAAAAGCTGAAAATATTGAAGTGACCCAAGAAGACATCGACAAAGAACTTGAGAAAATGGCTGAGCAATTCAAAATGGAAAAAGATCAAATCATCACGGCTTTAGGCGGTACAACGGAAATTTTGGAAAACGATATCCGCACGCAAAAAACAGTAGAATTTTTAGTTGAGCATGCCAAAATAACTGAATAATTTTTTGTTTTCCTTTAAAATAGATAATGAGGATAATTGAATATGTTATGAACAAGGTACGGCATAAACTACCGTGCCTTGTTTTATACCGCAAATAAAATCACTACATACTTACAGATAGAAAAACGTTGCATCCGGTACTTCTTATTTGCTAAAGCGCTCAATATCTTGTAAGATTGTTGCTTGAATAGGGGTGAAGCAAATTGTTTAAATTTAATGATGAAAAGGGCAATTTAAAATGTTCTTTTTGCGGGAAACCGCAAGAGCAAGTACGTAAATTGGTGGCTGGACCCGGTGTTTACATTTGCGATGAATGTATCGAACTTTGTTCGGAAATCGTAGTGGAAGAATTGGGTGCAGAAGAGGAAATCAACTTTCAAGATGTACCTAAACCAAAAGAGATCCTGAGCATTTTGGATGAATATGTCATTGGACAAGAACGGGCAAAGAAAGCACTTGCCGTTGCTGTATATAACCATTACAAACGAATCAATTCCAACAGTAAAATAGATGATGTCGAATTATCAAAATCCAACATCATTTTAATCGGGCCTACAGGAAGCGGTAAAACGCTCTTGGCCCAGACACTCGCCAGAATTCTCAATGTGCCTTTTGCGATTGCGGATGCTACTTCGTTGACGGAAGCAGGTTATGTAGGGGAAGATGTTGAAAACATCTTGTTAAAGCTGATCCAGGCCGCTGATTATGACATCGAGAGAGCGGAAAAAGGGATCATTTATATAGATGAAATTGACAAAATTGCCCGCAAATCTGAAAACCCGTCCATTACCCGCGATGTTTCCGGTGAAGGTGTCCAACAGGCATTGTTAAAAATTCTTGAAGGTACAGTTGCCAGCGTTCCTCCTCAAGGCGGCCGCAAGCATCCTCATCAAGAATTTTTGCAAATTGATACGACAAATATTCTATTTATCTGCGGCGGAGCCTTCGATGGAATCGAAAATATCATTAAACGCCGTTTGGGGCAAAAAGTCATCGGTTTTGGTTCGGATATGAAAAATAAAAACGTGGAAGGCGATTCATTGCTTTCACAATTAATTCCGGAAGATTTATTAAAATTTGGTTTAATTCCGGAATTTATCGGCCGTTTGCCTGTAATCGCAACCCTCGAGCAATTGAATGAAGATGCATTGGTGAGAATTTTGACGGAGCCGAAAAATGCTTTAGTGAAGCAATATCAAAAAATGCTGGAATTGGATAATGTGGAATTGGAATTTGAAGAAGAAGCTCTACGCGCAATTGCAAAAGAAGCGATCGAACGCAAGACTGGCGCCCGCGGACTTCGCTCCATCATCGAAAATATCATGCTCGATATGATGTATGAATTGCCGTCCCGTGATGATATCGTAAAATGCATCATTACAAAGGAAACGGTGACGGAGAAAGCGCAACCAAAATTAATTTTAAAAGATGGTACAGAATTGAAGGATTTGAAGGACAATAAAAAAACTTCTGCATAAAGTAGTAAGAAGTATGAATATATAAGGAAACCTTAAGGAGCTGACTGCGATTTTGCGTTTGCATTCTCGTTAGTCAGCTCTTTATAACGAAAGTGTAAATTACATTTTTTTACAAAACTGTTTAGATATTTTATTGAAAAGTTTTTTTATTTCTTTTTCAATAATGAGTTTGTGGAAAAAATGATTCATGGAAATGATGAAATTTAGATCCCTAAACAAAAATTCAGGAATTGCTATGTAAATCCAAGTGAAAACTTCTTATTTTTTCACATACTAATCTTGAGAAGCGGGTGCATTCTTTAAGAAGATAATGGAGGTGAAGGGCCCGCATGACTGAAATAAAGAAAAATGTTCCGCTGCTTCCTTTGCGTGGACTGCTCGTTTTCCCTTCAATGGTGTTACATATCGATGTCGGACGGAAACGTTCAGTCGCAGCATTAGAACATGCAATGATGAACGACAATAAGATTTTCTTGACCGCTCAAAAGGATTTGCGCATAGAACTTCCGGAAAAAGAAGATTTATATATGATCGGCACATATGTCTCCGTGAAACAGATGCTGAAATTGCCGAACGGCACATTGCGCATCCTAGTGGAAGGCATTTGCCGCGGAAAGATCATCAATTACCAAGAAAATGAAGATTTCACGACGGTGGATGTTGAATTGCACGAAGATTCAAAAGAGAAAGACGCCGAAACGGAAGCGTTAATGCGCACCGTGATGAATTATTTTGAAAAGTACGGAAAGGCTTCCAACAAAATCACGATGGAAACAATCCAATCGGTGGCAGATATTGAGGAACCGGGAAGGTTTGCAGACATTGTCGCTTCCCATCTGCCTTTTAAGGTGTCAGAAAAACAAGAAATTCTCAGCATGTTTAATGTGAAGAAAAGATTGGACCATCTCGTCATCCGCCTGCATGATGAACAAGAAGTTTTGGATCTTGAAAAGAAAATCACGTCAAAAGTAAAGCAGGCGATGGAACGTACGCAGAAGGAATATTATTTGCGCGAACAGATGAAAGTGATTCAGGCCGAACTGGGAGAGCGCGAAGGAAAGACCGGTGAAATTGCGGATTTAAGAAAACGGATTGAAGAGTCCGGAATGCCGGAATCCACTAAAAAAGTGGCGTTAAAAGAGTTGGATCGTTACGAAAAATTGCCCGCAGCCAGCGCCGAGAGCGGCGTGATCCGAAATTATATCGAATGGCTTGTGGCGCTTCCTTGGAAAGAGAAAACCGAGGACCGGCTTGATATTAAAGTAGCGGAAGAAATTTTAAACCGGGATCATGACGGTCTGGAAAAAGTGAAAGAGCGCATTTTGGAATATTTATCTGTCCGACAGCTGAAGAATTCCATCCGGGGACCTATCCTTTGTCTGGTAGGACCTCCAGGCGTTGGGAAAACTTCCCTTGCAAAATCGATAGCGGAAAGCTTGAACCGCAAATTTGTGCGCGTATCCCTCGGCGGTGTACGGGATGAATCCGAAATTCGCGGCCATAGAAGAACATATGTAGGAGCGATGCCGGGCCGCATTATTCAAGGCATGAAAAAGGCCGGTACCATCAATCCTGTTTTCTTGTTGGACGAAATTGATAAAATGTCCAATGATTTCAGAGGAGATCCTTCAGCGGCGATGCTTGAAGTATTGGACCCCGAGCAAAATCATACCTTCAGCGACCATTACATCGAAGAGCCGTATGATTTATCGCAAGTCATGTTTATTGCGACAGCGAATGATTTAAGCACCATACCGGGGCCATTATTGGACCGGATGGAGGTTATCTCCATAGCGGGCTACACGGAAATTGAAAAAATAAATATAGCGAAAAACCATCTTATTCCAAAGCAACTAGAGGAAAACGGCCTGAAAAAATCTCAAATCGTTTTCAAAGACGAAGCGATTGTCGATTTGATTCGTTATTATACGCGGGAAGCCGGTGTCCGCGGACTTCAGCGCCAAATCGCAGCCGTTTGCCGCAAAGTGGCTAAAATCATCGTATCGGGAGAACGGAAACGGGTGACGGTCAATTCAAAAACTTTGGTTGAAATGCTTGGCAAGCACAGATATCGCTACGGCCAGGCGGAATTGGAAAACCAAGTTGGTGTGGCAACCGGATTGGCTTATACGTCCGTAGGCGGCGATACGCTGCAAATTGAAGTGTCGTTGACTCCTGGCAAAGGAAAATTATTGCTGACGGGTAAACTGGGAGATGTCATGAAAGAATCGGCCCAGACCGCCCTTTCATATGTCCGTTCCCTATCCGACCGGCTCAACTTGGATGCGGATTATTTCGAACAGCACGATATTCACATCCACGTTCCGGAAGGCGCTGTTCCAAAAGACGGTCCTTCTGCCGGCATTACGATTGCCACGGCACTTGTTTCGGCCATTTCCAATAAACCGGTAAAAAAAGAAGTCGGGATGACCGGAGAAATTACTTTGCGCGGCCGGGTTCTGCCGATTGGAGGACTTAAGGAGAAATCGCTGGGCGCTCACCGCGCCGGACTAAAAACCATTATCATCCCACAGGACAATGAGCGGGATATCGACGATATTCCGGAACAAGTCCGTGAACAATTGACGTTTAAACCGGTGAAAACGGCGGAAGAAGTATTAAAGATTGCCCTGGTTGGAGGGTTTTAAATGAAGGTTAATCATGCGGAAATGGTGATCAGCGCCGTAAAGCGGGAACAATATCCGAAGGACGGCCTTCCTGAATTCGCCTTGGCAGGGCGATCCAATGTCGGAAAATCTTCTTTTATCAATAAGATGGTCAATCGGAAATCCCTCGCCCATACATCGTCGAAGCCTGGAAAAACACAGACATTGAACTTTTATAAAATCGAAAATCAGCTATTTTTTGTGGATGTTCCAGGCTATGGCTACGCCAAAGTATCCAAGAAAGAACGCGAATCCTGGGGAAGGATGATCGAAAGTTATTTGACCGGGCGCAAAGAGTTAAAAGCCGTCATTTTAATCGTTGATTTGCGCCATTCTCCCACAGAAGATGACCGGATGATGTACGATTTTCTCAAATATTATAATCTGCCGGCAATTGTTGTGGCCACAAAATCGGATAAAGTTCCAAGAGGAAAGTGGGAGAAACATAAAAAGATGGTGCGTGAAACTTTGGGTATGGAAAAGGGGGAACCCTTAGTCCTTTTTTCGGCGGAAACAGGGTTAGGAGTGGAAGAAGCATGGGCTGAAATTCAAAAGTTCATGTGATTCCATACATATGAATTCTTGACGGGCAAATTGGAAAGCTCCTTTAATTCCAATTTGCTCTTTTTTTAGCCCAAAAAGAGTAAATTGTCGGAATTTGATGAATAATAAATGGAAAGTGTAATATCATTGAAAATGCATGATTTATTTGTTATTCTTAAATTAGAATTATTTTAATTTAAAAACATGATTCATAACTTTTTCACAATTTAAGTATGGATAGCGCTTTCTTTGTGATAGAATTAAAGTTATGAAATAGTCGTGAGAGGTGTAAAGTTCATGCACACACTAGTTGTCGGCTTGAATTATAGAACTGCGCCAGTCGAAATCCGCGAAAAATTGTCATTTGTTGAAAGCGAATTGCCGCAAGCGATGGCTGCGTTAAAAAACGAAAAAAGCATATTGGAAGATGTAATCGTCTCAACTTGCAATAGAACGGAAATTTATGCGGTTGTCGATCAATTGCATACGGGACGTTATTATATAAAACGATTTTTATCCAACTGGTTCAACATTCCGATAGAGAAGTTTGAACAGTATTTGTATATCCATGAAAGCGATAAATCTTTGGAACATTTATTCCGGGTGGCTTCCGGAATCGATTCGATGATTCTCGGGGAAACGCAAATTCTTGGACAAGTGAAGAAAAGCTTCTTGGAAGCACAGGAAATCGGTGCAACAGGCACGATTTTTAACCGCTTGTTCAAGCAGGCGGTCACATTCGCAAAAAAAGCCCATAACGAAACAACGATCAACGAAAATGCTGTTTCTGTTTCTTATGCTGCCGTTGAACTTGCAAAGAAAATTTTCGGCTCTTTAAAAAATAAGCACGTGACGATTTTAGGGGCAGGCAAAATGGGCGAGCTTGCAATGGAAAATCTTTATGGAAACGGTGTCGGAAAAGTAACGGTCGTCAATCGTACGTTTGAAAAAGCGGTTTCGCTTGCAGAAAAATTTAATGGACATGCAAAATCGATTAAAGAGCTCCAATGCACTTTGCTTGATACGGATATTCTCATCACTTCGACCGGTTCAACTGAATATGTCATCGATTATGAACTCATGCAGTTTGTAGAGCGTTTGCGTAAAGGAAAGCCTCTATTTTTGGTGGACATTGCGGTGCCGAGGGATATTGACCCGCGGGTAGGAGACCTGCCAAACACTTTCTTATACGATATCGATGATCTGCAAGGCATTGTAGAAGCGAACTTGGCTGAACGGAAACGAGCCGCCCGGCAAATTGAGAAAATGATTGAAGAGGAAATCGTGGACTTCAAAGATTGGTTTGCAACGCTGGGCGTAGTGCCGATTATTGCTGCTTTGCGCAAAAAAGCGGACATGATTCAGCAAGAAACTATGAGAAGCATCGAAAATAAAATGCCGAATTTAACAGAACGGGAACGTAAAATTTTAAATAAACATACGAAATCCATCATCAATCAGCTATTAAAAGAGCCGATCCTTCAAGTGAAGGAGATTGCCAACTCTCCTAAAGCCAATCAAAACCTTCAGTTGTATCAGCAAATTTTTGGAATCGAAGAACTTGTACAGGAAGAATTGAAAAACCAGCGATTGAAGGCAGCGGAAAAGGCGAACGTCAAAGAATTTGAGAATCAGCCAAAATTATCATTTTAAGTAAGAAATTTGAGGCGTTTTCGTATCTATGTGGTAAACTATTGATACGGAAACGCTTTAGTTTTTGATTATTAGACGTTTTAAATGGAGAAGGGTTTCGTATGACTAAACTGATGACTGACCTTTATCAGATTATGGTTGTCCTTTATGCAATCAGCATTATGTTTTATTTTGTCGATTATTTTTATAAGAAAGTGATTATTCGCCGGACGGCTTTTTGGCTAATATCGATTGTTTGGATAATGCAAACCGCTTTTATTGTTATGAATGTGCTTGAAACAAGACGATTCCCGATTTTATCCCTTTCTGAAGGCATTTATTTTTATGCGTGGCTGCTTGTAACACTGTCGATCTTTTTGCATTGCATTGCAAGGGTCGATTTGCCTGTGTTTTTTATCAATATACTTGGATTTATCTTTATGACCATCCGGCTTTTTGCGCCAAATCATTTGAATCCGGTATTAAAAACTTTGGAATCTGAAATGCTGTTTATACATATAAGTTTTGCCATTTTGTCGTATGCAGCATTTTCGCTTTCCTTTGTTTTTTCCGTTTTGTATCTAATTCTTTATCGCCTGTTAAAAAAGAAAAAATATACAAAACTTTGGTCCAGGCTGCCTTCTTTGTCCCAGACGGCCCAATATATGAATTATTCCGTCATTGTCGCCATTCCGATCATGGTGATCAGTTTATTATTGGGGCTGGAATCGGCCTTTATGAAGGTGGATACCGTTTCCATTTTTGATGCGAAAATTGTCGGGTCTTTCATTGTGCTGATCATTTATGTAGCTGTTCTGATTTTAAAAAGGCGTGGAAAGATTACCGGCTTGTCCTATGCATGGGCGCAAGTCTATGCTTACTTTGTTGTGCTGATTAATTTCTTCCTGGGAAGCAAGCTTTCAGAATTTCATTTATGGTACTAGCAGAAAGGTAGGTTCATCATGAGAAAAATTGTGGTAGGTTCACGCAGAAGTAAATTAGCCCTTACTCAAACAAAATGGTTTATCAATGAATGCAAAAAAGCGGGCATGCCTTTTGAATTTGAAATCAAAGAAATTGTGACAAAAGGCGACCGGATCCTGGATGTCCAATTGTCAAAAGTCGGCGGAAAAGGGCTTTTTGTCAAAGAGATCGAAAAAGCTTTGCTCGATAAAGAAATCGATTTTGCAGTCCACTCGATGAAAGACATGCCGGCCATACTGCCGGAAGGATTGACGATCGGCTGCATTCCAAAGAGGGAAGATCCAAGGGATGTGCTCATTTCAAAAAATCATGTGAAATTTAACGATTTGCCGGAGGGGGCCGTTGTCGGGACAAGTTCTTTGCGGCGCAGTGCGCAACTATTGCAAGTGCGTCCCGATCTTGAAATTAAATGGATCCGTGGAAACATCGATACCCGTTTGAAAAAGTTGGAGACAGAAGGTTTCGACGCCATTATTCTTGCGGCTGCCGGTTTAAACCGGATGGGTTGGTCAAGGGATGTGGTGACAGAATATTTGGATGTGGACATTTGCTTGCCGGCTGTGGCCCAGGGTGCGCTGGGAATCGAGTGCCGCTCGGATGATGATGAACTGTTGACAGAACTTGCAAAATTGACGGATGAACATACAAAACAAGCGGTGATTGCCGAGCGGGCCTTTTTAGCGGCGATGGACGGCGGCTGTCAGGTGCCGATTGCCGGCTATGCGACGGTAAATGGGAATGAAATTACGATGACAGGCCTTGTGGCATCTCCGGATGGTTCAATTTGTTATAAAGAAACCGTGAAGGGTACGGATCCGGAAGAAACAGGAAGAAAACTCGCCCGAATCTTAACAGAACAAGGGGCTTATGATTTAATTGAAAGAGTGAAGGCGGAAGAAAATGCATAAGCCATTGGAAGGGAAAACCATCTTATTGACCGGCACCAAAAAGACGCAATCAATTATCGATCAAATCCAACGGCTTGGCGGCGAAGCGGTCGTGTGTCCGCTCATTAAAACCGTGGAAGTGATTCAGGAAGACGATTTGGAACGGTTGACTCTTTGCCGGACATATGACTGGCTGATTTTTACAAGCCAAAATGGCGTGGAGTTTTTTTGGAAAAAGCTGGTGCGGCATCAATTTCCTTTGTCGCAGATTTCTAGTAAAATTGCAGCTGTAGGTGAAAAAACTGCCGAATTGTTAAAACGGTACGGATTTTCTGTTCATTTTACGCCGTCCGTTTTCAGCGCCGACACTTTTGTACAGGAATTTCCTTCCGTCAGCGGCCATTCCCCGAAGTGTTTATTCATACGGGGAGAATTGGCAAAGGACACATTAAGGAAAGGGCTTCCTTTTCCAATTGATGAATGGACGGTTTATACAACGATTGAAAATAAAGAATCCATTGAAACCTTAATCGGCGCAATACGAAACAGCAAACAGCCGATCATTGTTTTTGCAAGTCCATCAGCTGTTGATTGTTTCAACAAATATGCAGCGCCGATTGTGGGCTGGAGTCGGGCAAAAATCGCCTGCATCGGCCATATTACAAAAGGGGCCGTTGAAAAATATGGGGCCCATGTTACATATTTTCCAAAAAAATATACAATGCAGTCTGTTATTGAAGCGATCACAAAAGGAGAGGAAATGTAATGTCACAATTAGAATTCAGAAGACACCGCAGACTTCGCGCAAACGCCACAATCCGATCCATGGTAAGAGAAAACCATTTGCACAAGGAAGATTTAATTTATCCGATCTTTGTCATTGAAGGGGAAAATATTAAAAACCCGGTAAACTCAATGCCCGGTGTGTATCAGCTTTCTTTGGACAATTTGGATGCGGAAATTGACGAAGTGGTTTCGTTAGGCATTCCTGCCGTCATTTTATTCGGCATTCCTGCCGAGAAAGATGCTCAGGGAACAGGCGCATTCCACGATCATGGCATCGTGCAAAAAGCGACCCGCCAAATCAAAGAACGTTATCCTGATTTAATGGTGATTGCAGATACTTGTCTTTGCGAATATACAAGCCATGGCCATTGCGGTGTAGTGGAGGGGGATAAAATATTAAATGATCCGTCCCTTGACCTGTTAGCCCGGACAGCTGTTTCCCAGGCAAAAGCCGGAGCGGACATCATCGCCCCTTCCAATATGATGGATGGGTTTGTCATTGCGATTCGCAAAGCTTTGGACGAAGCGGGATTCCAGGATGTGCCAATCATGTCCTATGCCGTAAAATATGCTTCCAGCTACTATGGCCCATTCCGTGATGCGGCGGAAGGAGCTCCGAAATTCGGCGACCGCAAAACGTATCAAATGGATCCGGCCAACCGTCTGGAAGCGTTCCGTGAAGCGGAATCCGACATTGAAGAAGGGGCGGATTTCTTAATTGTAAAACCTGCTTTGGCTTACTTGGATATTATTCGAGATGTGAAAAACCGTTATCCCGTTCCTGTGGTTGCTTATAATGTCTCAGGTGAATATTCGATGGTAAAAGCGGCGGCGCAAAACGGCTGGATCGATGAAAAAGCGGTTGTTCTGGAAACATTGGTTGGAATGAAGCGCGCCGGCGCCGACTTGATCATTACTTATCATGCGAAAGACGTAGCTCGATGGTTGGAGGAGAAGTAAGATGCGTACGTATGAAAAATCAATCAAAGCTTTTCAAGAAGCTGTAAACCTGATGCCTGGTGGGGTGAACAGCCCTGTCCGCGCATTCAAATCCGTCAATGGCGATCCGATTTTCATTGAGTCAGGGCAAGGCGCCATGATTCGCGATATTGACGGCAATGAGTATATCGATTATGTCTTAAGCTGGGGACCGCTGATTTTGGGACATGCCCATCCGGATGTGGTAAAAGCGATCCAGGAGCAGGCAGCAAAAGGCAGTTCCTTTGGAGCTCCGACATTATTGGAAAACAAACTTGCCCAAATCGTGATTGACCGGGTTCCTTCGGTGGAAATGGTCCGTTTCGTTTCATCCGGAACGGAAGCGACAATGGCGGCCCTCCGTCTTGCACGTGGCTACACCGGCCGTGACATTATTATGAAATTTGAAGGTTCTTATCATGGCCATGGAGATTCATTATTGATTAAAGCGGGATCCGGTGTTGCCACCCTTGGTTTGCCGGACAGCCCGGGGGTGCCGGCGGATGTCGCAAGAAATACAACAACTGTCCCTTACAATGATTTGGAAGCGGTAAAAGCAACTTTTGAAAAATTAGGGGACAAGATTGCCGCGGTGATTGTGGAACCGGTAGCAGGAAACATGGGGGTTGTTCCTCCGAAACCGGGATTTTTGGAAGGGTTAAGAGAAATTACAAAACAATATGGTGCATTGCTGATTTTTGATGAAGTGATGACAGGCTTCCGGGTGGATTACAATTGCGCCCAAGGCTATTATGGCATTGAACCGGATTTGACCTGCCTGGGCAAAGTGGTGGGCGGCGGCCTGCCAGTAGGCGCCTTTGCAGGAAAACGGGAAATCATGGAAAAGGTTGCGCCAAGCGGACCTGTCTACCAGGCAGGAACATTATCAGGAAACCCATTGGCGATGACCGCAGGGATTGAAACATTATCCCGTTTAACTCCTGAGACGTATGAATATTTTAAAAAGTTGGGCGACATGCTTGAAGAGGGTATTCGTGAAGCGGCAACGAAATACAATATCCCGCATACTGTCAACCGAGCAGGCAGCATGATCGGGCTCTTCTTGACAAATGAGGATGTGGTTGATTTTAAAACTGCCCAAACTTCCGATTTGGAACTGTTTGCCAAATATCATCGCCTCATGCTTGAAGAAGGCATCTACTTGCCGCCGTCCCAATTTGAAGGATTGTTTATTTCTACTGCACATACGGAAGAACATATCGAAAAAACGATTGACGCATTCCACAAAGTATTTGCCAAATTGGCCCGTTAATAATATGAGCGGCTTTTCCTTCTGATGGGAAAAGCCGCTCGTTTTATGGCCGAATTTTTATCATACTTCCGTTTCCCGTGCATAGAGTAGTACGGGAGGGAATCATATGGCAAAAATTGATTGGGAAATGATGACGCAATTTATCTTTTCAAAAGAATATGGAATTGTAGAAGAAGTCGTGTCGGTCCAAGTCATCCCCCGTTGGCAGCAATCTGAAACAGAAGACTCCATTCGTTTAACGGGCATTTATCATATCAAGGCAACCGTAAGATTTAACCCTGCAATCAAACCGACCTTCAGTGAAGGTACTTTAATCGAACATTTGGATTTAAAAGGCGATGAAGGATATTTCGAATATGCAATGCCTTTGGAAGTTGATTTGCCGCGTGAAAAAGTTGCAAAAGACTGCAAACCGGAATTGATTATTGATGATATTTCCTTCTTTGTATACGATGGATCAAGCTGCACATTCAAATGGGAAGTGAATTGTACTTTTGATGAGCCGGTGGCGGGCGCGTTGTTTCAAGTGGAATCCGAAGAGGAAGCGGCTGAAAGTGCGGCAGAAAAAACAGCAGAAAGAGTGGCTGTTGTTGCCACAAATACGGGAGAGGTTTTGGAAACTTCGAAGACGGATCAGCCGCCGGCCACGTTGGAACATCGTCTGGTGAACGAAGAAAGGGAAAAAGGGCAAACGTCAGAAACGCTGCATTTGTTGGAAGATGAATCATTGACAAACTTTGAAAGGTTCAAAAAGCCGTTGAATGAAACGGATCATAAAGAAGCATCAAAGAAAGAAGAAGCAGTTCAAACGTACAACTTTGTAGAAGAGGCGAAAAAGATCCGCAAAGAGGAGGAACAACAAGTAAAACAACAGGCAAATGAATCCTCCAATAAGCTGCATATTGATGACAGATTTAAGTCGCCCTCCGATACGGATGATTTTTATAACGAGCTTTCGGAATCATTCAGTATATTAAAATTCAGATAAGATCGGTCCACAATAGCCAACAGATCAGGGCAAGAAAAAACAATAGCAGCACGTCGCCCGTCGTTGGAACAAAGAGTGTGTGGATGGCGTGGAACACTGTAATCGGTATGCATATATGTTTTGCGTAGAAGCGGACTTTTCGGAGCCAAGGAGGTAATAACCAAGGATTGTAACTTCTTCTTCTTTTTTTTAATAATGACATGGAAATCACTCCTTTCATTTCCTTCGAACTTGAAAACTGCTGATAAATCTTATAAAATGATTTAAGCAATTGCATATATTGATGCGATGAACTGGAAGAGTAAAATGATGTTGCATGCTACAGAGAGGAAACGGCAGCTGAGAAGTTTCCGCATGCACTCATTTGAAGGTAGCCATGGAGCAGCTTTTATGAATGAAGTAGTAAAAGCCGGTTAAACACCGTTATCGGAATGAGAGCTGTTTAGACGTCTTTTGTCTAAATGGAAAAAAGGTGGTACCGCGAAAACTCCTTCGTCCTTTTCGGATAAGGAGTTTTTTATTTTGTCAAAATCGTATAAATTAAAGGAGGAACGTTCATGACAGAAAACATATCAATGCCGACAAAATATGATCCGAAAGCTGTCGAACATGGCCGTTACAAATGGTGGCTGGAAGGGAAGTTTTTTGAGGCGCAGCCTGACAGCGGCAAGAAGCCGTATACGATTGTAATTCCGCCTCCAAACGTAACAGGGAAGCTTCATCTCGGCCATGCCTGGGATACCACATTGCAAGACATCATTATCCGGATGAAACGCATGCAAGGGTATGACGCTTTTTGGCTGCCGGGCATGGACCATGCAGGTATTGCCACACAGGCAAAAGTGGAAGCAAAACTCCGGGAAGAAGGGAAAACACGTTACGATCTTGGCCGCGAAAAGTTTCTCGAAAAGACATGGGAATGGAAGGAAGAATATGCAAGCCATATCCGTGAACAATGGGCGAAATTGGGATTGTCTCTTGACTATACAAAAGAGCGTTTCACGTTGGATGAAGGATTATCCGATGCAGTAAAAGAAGTGTTCGTGAGACTGTATGAAAAAGGACTAATCTACCGCGGCGAGCGCATCATTAACTGGGACCCGGTGGCCCAAACGGCATTATCGGATATCGAGGTCATCTATAAAGAAATTCCGGGCGCTTTCTATCATATGAAATATCCGCTTGCGGACGGTTCAGGCTATTTGGAAGTGGCGACGACACGCCCAGAAACGATGCTTGGAGACACGGCCGTTGCCGTTCACCCTGACGATGACCGTTATAAACAATACATCGGCAAAAAGGTGATCTTACCGATTGTCAATCGTGAAATTCCGGTGATTGCCGATGATTATGTCGATATGGAATTCGGTACGGGTGTAGTGAAAATTACGCCTGCCCATGACCCGAACGACTTTGAAGTGGGCAACCGCCACAATTTGGAACGGATTTTAGTGATGAACGAAGACGGCACAATGAATGAAAATGCGGGCAAATATCAAGGTTTGGACCGCTTCGAATGCCGCAAACAAATCGTGGAGGACTTAAAGGAACAGGGCTTGTTGATCAAAATCGAAGAACATGTGCATTCCGTTGGGCATTCAGAGCGGACTGGCGCCATCGTAGAGCCGTTTTTATCAAAACAATGGTTCGTGAAAATGAAGCCTCTTGCGGAAGCTGCATTAAAATTGCAAGAAGATGAAGCGAATAAAGTGAATTTTGTTCCGCCGCGTTTCGAAAATACTTATCTTCATTGGCTGGAAAACATCCGGGACTGGTGCATTTCCCGTCAGCTTTGGTGGGGCCATCAAATTCCTGCCTGGTATCATAATGAAACAGGCGAAATTTACGTAGGAAAAGAACCGCCGAAAGATGCGGAAAATTGGACGCAAGATCCGGATGTGTTGGATACTTGGTTCTCCAGTGCCCTATGGCCGTTCTCCACAATGGGCTGGCCGGACACAGAAAATGAATTGTATAAACGCTATTATCCGACAGACACCCTTGTAACGGGCTATGACATCATCTTCTTCTGGGTGGCACGCATGATTTTCCAAGCCATCGAATTTACCGGCAAACGTCCGTTCAAAGATGTGCTCATCCACGGTCTGGTGCGCGACGGCGAAGGACGCAAAATGAGCAAATCCCTTGGAAACGGCGTCGATCCGATGGATGTCATCGAAAAATACGGTGCCGATTCCTTGCGATACTTCCTTGCAACAGGTTCCTCGCCTGGCCAGGACATTCGCTATACAAATGAAAAAGTGGAAGCCGTTTGGAATTTCGCCAATAAAATTTGGAATGCATCTCGTTTTGCCCTTATGAACATGAACGGTTTAAAATACGAAGAAATCGATTTGACTGGTGAACTGAACGTAAGCGACAAATGGATTTTAACACGCTTGAACGAAACGATCGAGAAAGTGACGGATTTGGCGGAACGTTATGAATTCGGCGAAGTGGGCCGGGAATTGTATAACTTCATCTGGGATGACTTCTGCTCCTGGTACATTGAAATGGCGAAGCTTCCGTTGTATGGCGATGATGAAGCCGCTAAACTGACAACCCGTTCCGTGTTGGCTTATGTGCTTGACAATACGATGCGCCTGCTTCATCCAATGATGCCGTTCATCACGGAAGAAATTTGGCAACATCTTCCTCACAAAGGAGAATCCATTACGGTTGCCGAATGGCCGAAAGTAAGACCGGAATTCAATTTCAAAGAAGAGTCCAAACATATGAAGCTTCTCATGGACATTATACGTTCCGTGCGTAATATCCGTGCAGAAGTGAATACGCCAATCAGCAAAAAAGTGCCGCTGTATATCAAAGCGAAAGATGCGGATACAGTAAAAATCCTGGAAGAAAATAAAGCTTACCTCGAAAGATTCTGCAATCCGGAACCATTGGTAATCGGCGAACAAATCGAAACGCCTGATAAAGCTATGACAGCCGTGGTGACGGGCGCCGAATTATTCTTGCCGCTTGCCGGATTGATCGACTTGGATGAAGAAATTGCCCGTCTTGAAAAAGAGTTGGATAAGTGGGCGAAGGAAGTAAAATTAGTAACCGGCAAACTATCCAATGAGAATTTCGTGAAAAAAGCGCCTGAAGCTTTGGTTGCCAAGGAAAGGGAGAAATTAAAGGACTATCAGGAAAAATACGATACAGTGAAAAAACGGCTGGATGAATTGAAACAGATGAAATAATTAAAATTTGACGGAAGATCCGCTCAGACCGATGAATGGTTTGGAGCGGATTTTTTTATGGACGGGATTATATTTTTTAAGGCCTGGGGCTATTCTCACAAAAGAAGGTGATAACTGAAACGATAATGCAATCCAATATGGATCATGCCAAAATGATGATACCCCGTTTCATTTGGAGTAAAATAAAGTGGAAGTTAGGAGGCGAATTCATTTTGTTCACATCAATGGAAGATTGCACAAACTTTATGTACCGTTTAAGGGCTGAGAAACATAAAGGCGAACCTTTTCGGGCCATGAATGCCATTTTGCCTTTGCTCAAGAATCCCCATGAAAAGGTGCCTTTTATACATATCGCAGGCTCCAACGGAAAAGGTTCCACAGTAAATTATTTGAGGGAAATTTTGCAAACCGCGGGATATAAAGTGGGAGCCTTTACATCACCCCATTTGGAACGGGTCAACGAACGGATTTCCATCAACGGGTCGGAAATTTCTGACGGGAGATTTTTGGCATTGGCCAACCGATTGTTCCGCGTTATTGAAGAGGAACTTGATGGGGACTATCCGAACTTTTTTGAATTGATGACGCTCATTGCATTTCAGTATTTTGCCGAGGAGCAAGTGGATATTGCATTGATCGAAGCGGGAATCGGCGGACGTTTTGATTGCACGAATGTCATCTCTCCCCTCTGTTCCATCATTACAACGGTTTCCCTTGATCATACCCATATTCTTGGAAATTCTTACAAAGAAATCGCTTATCAAAAAGCGGGAATCATTAAAAGAAATGTCCCTGTCATAACGGCGGTTGCGAACAAGGAGGCATTGGAAGTCATCTGCCGGGAAGCCCGGCAGCAACATGCACCCCTTTTCCTTTACGGGGAAGATTTCTTTGTTTCGGACATACAAACGGATGAAAGGAAACAAAATTTTGCCTACCATTTGGGGAATGTCCATTTAAACATTACTCTAAAAATGATGGGGGCGCATCAAATCGCCAATGCGGGCTGCGCAATAACCGCGGCGACCATATTGAGGAGCATCGGCTTTGCCGGCATTACGGATAAAATCATCCAAACGGCTTTGGAAAAAGCTTTTTGGCCGGGGCGTTTTGAACGGGTGGGCAGCCAAATCATCCTGGACGGCTCCCATAATCCGGAAGGAACTGAAGCGTTGATTCATACGCTAAAACGCCAATATCCGGATAAAAAATATAAATTTATTTATTCAGTCATGGAGGACAAAGATTATCATAAAAGCATTGCGATGATCGACAAAGTGGCCCATGCGGTTTATTTTACGGAACTTCCGGTTCCAAGGGCTGCGAAGGCGGAGGAATTGGCACATTGCTCGGGACATCCTGACAAAGCGGTAAACAAAGACTGGAAAGCGGTCGTGGAACAAGAGATGTCCGGTCTCCAGGAAGATGAACTGCTGGTTGTCACAGGTTCGATCTTTTTCATCGCAGAAGTGCGGAAATTTTTAAAAGCGAAGGAAGAAGCCTATGATTATAAATTTTGACCAATATAAGGAAAGATGGGGTATCCAAAGCGATCCCGCCATCAAGCCGGGCCTTGAAGGAATGACCAGGGCATTGGCCCTTTTAAATAATCCCCATGAAAAACTAAGGGTGGTACACGTGGCGGGAACCAACGGAAAAGGTTCCACCATCGCTTTTTTGGAGCAAATGGCCCTTCATCACGGGCTTTCGGTCGGAAAATTCACTTCACCGTGTATCGTGGACGTCCATGACCAAATTCGAGTAAATCTGCATCCGATTAGCCGAAAAGAAATGGACCGGGTGTTCGAAACAATGAAGAATGCGGGAATAAGCGGATTGTTGACGGATTTTGAGCTCCTTACTTGCGCGGCATTCCTGCATTTTGCCAATGAACAAACGGATTTGGTTCTCCTTGAAACGGGTCTGGGCGGATTGGAAGATAGCACAAATGTCGTCGATCCGCTTGTTTCCATCATTACAAGCATTGATTTTGACCATACAAACATTTTGGGCGATACCCTTGAACAAATTGCCCATCATAAAGCCGGAATCATTAAGAAAGGAAAACCTGCGATCATCGGCAGTTTGCAGGAGGAGGCCCTATCCGTCATAAAAAGGAAGGCAGCCTTGGAAAATTCCCCTTTATCCGTTTATGGGAAAGATTTTTATGTCCATCCAGGCAGGGAGGGGGAAGAATATATCTATTTGAAAGCAGATGTGGCAATTGATCGGCTGACAAGAAAAATGGCTGGGGCTCACCAACGGATCAACATGGCTTTGGCAATTACCGCCTTTTTGGAAGTAGTTGAAAATCTCCGGTTGAATGCAAATGTTGATTCCATCCGAAAGGCGGTGGAAAAGACAAGCCTCGCCGGCCGCTTTGAACAAGTGTTTCCGAAGGTGTATTTTGACGGAGCCCATAATCCCGCAAGCATCGGGAAACTTGTTGAAACCATCAAGCAGCAATTTCCAAACGAAACCATACGATTTGTCATCGGCATGGTGAGGGATAAGGACATTGAAAATGTGCTGCGTTTGCTGGAAACCGTCAGCGATGAGTTTTACTTTGTCGATTTTGAAAATCCCCGTGCCGCAAAAGCAAAGGATCTAATGCAACTTTCAAGAGCGAAGAAAAAAGAAATAGTGGAAAATTGCGCATCTTTTATCCAATCAAGCGCACATTTTGATGGAGTAACGATTGTCACCGGCTCACTTTATTTGCTTGCGGAAATCCGGAATCAATTAATATCTTCATCGGCATTAGCTGAATGAAATAGATTCATGCATTGAATTGCATAGCAGTAGTTTCACCCTTTTCTAACGAATTCATCTATTTGGATTATCATTTTCAATAACAATGAAACATATGAAATAATGTGGACATGGTTCGGCCATCGGAAATGTCCGGATTTGTATATCGAAAAGGGTGATTCGATGAAGTTTCCTCATATCATTGGCCGGAAAGAAATGATCAGGGCAGCTCTATCGGGTTCTATTACGGGACTGGTCGGTGTTCTAGTATTTATGATTATATTGAATTCCATGAATTCCACTTACACTGAAGAGAAGCAGCAAAATGAATTGATTCCCGTAAGTTCCCAGCAAACGGAAGAGAAAAAGGAGAATGAATACTCCGAGCAATTTTATGCGAAGCAGCACGGAGTTTTTTCCACTTTTGAGAAAGCGTCGGAATTTGTTTACGGCCATTCCAGTTTAAATACAAGCGCTGTCGTTGAAATCGACGGTAATTTTTATGTATGGTCAGGCGTCGCGACCTCCAAAGATGACATCGTTTTAACGGAGGATCCGCCATCCTTTGTAAAACCTTTTACGCTGTCAGCGGAAGGGTGCAAAAAGCCGGCTTTAAAAAACCTCCCGTCCTTGCTGAAAAATGACGATTCTCTAAAATTAAATTTTGAGGGGGGCAAAAAAATGGGCGACCTGCCTCCGGATTGGGAGTCGATCACCTTTGCATTATCAAGCATCTCAAACGATTTGTCGGTTGTCCGGATGCATCTGTTGGCCCATTATTTTACTGAAAATGACTGTTTGAAAATTAAATTTTAATCCCCAAAAAAGGGTCAAATTTTAAATTTCCTATAGTTCGATGAGTTTTTCAAAATGCCATTCCTCGGCTATATTATGATTATAGGAGGAATGGAAATGAAATTTAAAACAAAACATCAACTCGTTTTAGCGTCAGCCTCACCAAGAAGAAAGGAACTGTTTTCAAAGCTGGGAGTCCCTTTTGAGGTGATTCCGAGCAGCGTTGAAGAAACCGGTGTGCATGCATCGGATTTTAAAGACTATGTTCAAAAAGTGGCTCTGTTAAAGACGAAAGATGTGGCAACGAATTGCCCGGGTAAAACGGTTATTGGCGCGGATACGATTGTTGTTTTCAACAATGAGCTTCTTCATAAACCAAAAACGCCGGAAGAAGCGATACGGCATCTGGAAAAGCTTTCATCGAATCGCCATCAAGTCATGACGGCCGTGGCAATCATCACAAAAGACAGGCAAGCGGAATCCTTTGTGGAAGTAACGGACGTGTATTTTAAAAACCTTCCTAGAAAATTGATAGAAAAATACGTGGAAACAAAAGACCCTTTTGATAAAGCCGGTGGTTACGGAATCCAGACGGGCGGGGCTTTGTTCATTGACCGCATTGAAGGGGATTACAATACGGTTGTCGGATTGCCGATTGCATCCCTGTTTGAAAAATTGGTGGAACTTGATATCATCGAACTATAGGAGGTATGTGGAGGATGTCCGTCAGGGCTTTTCCTGACTTGATGATTCGCGATTTGCACGTGGATGATCGTCCGAGGGAAAGGCTTATTAAACAGGGGCCGCAAAGTTTATCGAATCAGGAACTGATCGCGATTTTGTTAAGAACGGGAACGAAGCAGGAATCGGTGTTGTCAATAGCCAACCGGGTAATCAATTACTTCGAAAAATTGCATGAATTAAAACATGCCACATTGGAAGAAATCATGTCGATAAAAGGGATTGGACAAGCCAAAGCGGTTCAGCTGCTGGCGGCAATCGAACTGGGCAGGAGGCTCTCCCAGAAGCAGGTGGATTCACGCTTTACCATCAGATCCCCCAAAGATGCCGCCTCATTTCTGATGCCTGAAATGTCTTCTTTGCAGCAAGAACATTTTGTGGCGTTGTTTTTGAATGTGAAAAATCAAGTGATTCATAAACAAACCATCTTTATCGGCAGCCTGAATTCCTCCATTGTCCATCCCCGCGAAATTTTTAGAGAGGCGGTAAAGCGTTCGGCAGCGTCCATCATTTGCGCCCATAATCATCCAAGCGGGAATGCCTCGCCGAGCCCGGAAGACATCGAAGTGACAAAAAGGCTGCAGGAAGCCGGATTTATTATCGGCATTGAATTGATTGATCACATCATCATTGGCGATCATCAATATATCAGTCTGAAAGAACAGGGATATATTTAAAAAAAGTGTCAACTATGACATATTGGTTTCAAAAAAGTCGAAAGGCCCTGATTGTCCGGGTTTTCGACTTTTTTCGTGACATTTGCGTTTCAGCGAACCTTAATTCGTCATGTTCGTCTTAATTAAAGCGGGCTTTGTAAAAAGATTGTAAAATTTAACAAGGGTTTTTTCATTGTCTCATTCACAATTTCGCAATACAATGATAAATGCGAAAAATGTAGGGGCTGCATAAATAAGTGGGAAAAAATGTTTGCACCACTATAATTTTTCGGCTTTATCCGCTATAATAAAATTTATGATTTTGGACAGTCTTAGAGAAATAAAGGAGTTAATAGAAAGGGAGTACAAAATTTGTTAGGACTAGGGAATAAAGACGTAGGTATTGACCTTGGCACAGCGAATACATTAGTTTTTGTCAAAGGAAAAGGAATCGTTTTACGCGAGCCATCCGTTGTGGCGAAAAATACAAAAACGGGAGAAATTGTTGCGGTAGGCAATGAAGCGAAAAAGATGATCGGCCGTACACCCGGATCCATAGTTGCCATTCGTCCGATGAAGGATGGGGTGATTGCGGATTTTGACATTACGACTGCAATGATTCAATATTATTTGAAACAAGCATTAAAAAATTCCGGATTAAAATGGAAAAAACCGAATGTCATGATTTGCGTACCTTATGGCATCACTTCCGTCGAAGAACGGGCGGTGATTGATGCGGCCCGCCAAGCCGGTGCAAAAGAAGCTTTTACAATCGAAGAACCATTTGCTGCCGCCATTGGCGCAGATCTTCCGGTTTGGGATCCGACAGGTTCGATGGTTGTGGACATCGGGGGAGGAACGACGGAAGTTGCCGTCATCTCTTTGGGCGGCATCGTCACAAGCGAATCGGTTCGGATTGCCGGCGATGCGATGGACCAAGCAATCATCAGTTATATCCGCAAAACATATAACTTGACGATTGGTGAACGGACGGCAGAACAAATCAAAATGGAAATCGGTACTGCACGCGTCGATGATGTGGACGAAACGATGGAGATCCGAGGAAGAGACCTTGTGACGGGCTTGCCAAAAACGATAGTCATTTCAGCAAGCGAAATTTCGGAATCTCTGAAAGAAGCGATTGCCGCCATCATAGACGGCGTGAAGAAAACATTGGAAAAAACTCCGCCGGAACTTTCCGCCGATGTGATGGAAAGAGGCATTGTACTTACCGGCGGAGGTGCGCTATTAAGAAATCTTGATAAAGTTATCAGCGATGAAACGAAAATGCCGGTGTTTATTGCCGAAAATCCATTGGATTGTGTAGCGATTGGTACTGGAAAAGCGCTGGAACATATTGATTTAATTCGTTCCCAGCAGTTGAAAAAATAGGGGGGATAGCGATGCCACATTTGTCCAATAAAAGAATTATCATGATTTTAATTGGTTTGATTGTGATTGTGGCATTGGTCAGCTTTTCATTGCGCGATCGTCAAAATGCGACTCTCCCCGAACAATTTATCAAAGATTCAGTTGGCTTAGCACAAAGCATTGTTGCTAAGCCGGCTAACTATATAACAAACCTTTTCCAGGATATCCAATCTCTGTTAAATACTTATGAAGAAAACCAGCGATTGAAAATGAGATTGGAAGATTTCGCTGCTCTTCAGGCGGAAGTGAATACTTTAAAATCGGAAAATAAAGAGTTGCGAAAACTATTGGACAATGAAGATAGTTTAAGAGATTATGAGCCAATCCGTGCCACGGTCATTGCAAGAAATCCCGATCAGTGGGAAGAAAAAATCATTATCAATAAGGGGTCTTCCCATGGGGTTAAGAAAAACATGGCCGTTATGACGACAAGCGGATTGATTGGAAAAGTGAGTTTAGTAACGCCATTTACGGCTGAAGTGGAATTGTTATATACAAATAATCCAAATTTCCGGGTGTCAGCAATGGTTCAAAGTGAAAAAAATGTCGCTTATGGTTTGATTGAAGGATATGACGAAAAGCGTAATGAATTAATTTTGAAACGCATCGATTCCAGTTTGGAAATTAATAAAGGAGATAAAGTAGTCACTTCCGGATTAGGGGGAATCTTCCCGAAAGGCATTCTGATCGGCGAAATTTCAGAAGTGACAACGGAAGATTTCGGCTTGACAAAAATGGCTTATATACGGCCTTCAGCCGATTTTTCCATGCTTGAAAAAGTGATGATTGCCAAACGCAGTGCAACAGTAATTGATGGTGCAGACGGTGAAGGAACAAATGCAGACTTGACAAATAATACGGGCATACCAGGCGAGGGTGAAGATTGATGTGGATCCGTTTCATGATTCCGGCTGTAGCAATCATATTATTTTTATTGGAGCCCGAGTTTGCTTTGTTCTCACCGATTGAATGGAACGGGGAACTCTTTTATTTTGTGCCCCGTTTTCTTATACTTTATTTAATTTTTCTCTCCATTTATTACAATCCTAAGCGTGCGGCTACCTACGGTTTGATTTTTGGACTCTTGTATGATGTGTTTTACATTGATATTATTGGATTGTATACAGTGTTGTACCCATTGATGTGTTTTCTTGCCAATTGGACCATCAAATATATCCACCAACACTTGACTTTTACAACAATTTTATCCGTATTGCTGGTAGCCTTAATGGAATTGGTTTTATATATTTTTTTCCATCATATTATTCACTTTACGAATTTGGCATTTACTGAATTTTTCGTTAAGCGATTAATTCCTTCAATCTTTGCAAACTTGATTTATTTAATGATGCTTGGTTGGGCATTTAAATATTTAATTGACGCCCGGGTATTGCAAAAGCTTCGTGAACTTTCTTAATTTAATCTGGCGAGAGGTGTCACTCTTATGAAAAATCAGCTTGTCCATATGAAGGGGACAAAGGACGGTTTAGTGCTTCGGCTTGATGACCAGTGCGCCTACCAAGACTTAGTGGAAGAACTTGAGAGGAAAGTATCAGAAGGTGGAATTGACGGCAGAGTGAATGTCTCTCTCGATTTAGGCTATCGCTACCTTCTTGAGCAGCAGAAACAAGAATTGATCAATATCATTGAGCACCCCGGTAAAATGGTCGTATCGAAAGTGCTTAGCAATGTCATTACGGTGGATGAAAACAATGCAAAGATGCAAGGCAATCTATGTGATACATATGTAGGCATTGTACGTTCAGGACAAGTTATACAGGCCCCGGGAGATATTATCGTGATCGGTGACGTAAATCCAAACGGAAAAATTGAAGCCGGCGGAAATATATTTGTAATGGGGAAGTTGAAAGGCATTGCACATGCAGGCATTGGCGGGGACCGGGAGGCGATTGTCGCCGCTTCCTGGTTTGAACCGACCCATGTTTATATTGCTGATGTAATTGAAGTGATGTCGAATGAAAAACCAATCGTAAAAGAACATGCGGAGCAATTATTTGCATATATAAATAAAGAAGGAAACATTTCTTATGACCGGTTGCAGGAAGCCCGAAAAATACGGCCATTACTCAACACTAAAGGAGGTAGCTAATGTGGGGGAAGCGATTGTAATAACTTCAGGTAAAGGCGGAGTCGGAAAAACTACGACAGCAGCTAACCTAGGTACAGCACTGGCACTTCAAGGCAAAAAAGTATGCCTGGTGGATACTGACATTGGTCTCCGAAATTTGGATCTCGTACTTGGTCTGGATAATCGTATCATCTATGATTTGGTGGATGTGGTGGAAGGGCGCTGCAAAATTCATCAAGCCTTGGTGAAAGACAAACGTGTTGATGATAAGTTGTATTTGTTGCCTGCTGCCCAGACGACAGATAAAAATGCCGTGACACCTGAACAAATGAAAGAATTGATCAATGAGTTAAAAAGGGAATTTGAATACGTTTTAATTGATTGTCCTGCGGGCATTGAACAAGGATACCGGAATGCGATAGCCGGTGCGGATAGTGCAATCGTTGTTACAACCCCTGAAATATCCGCAGTAAGAGATGCGGACAGGGTGATAGGTTTGCTTGAAAAAGAAGAAATTAATCCCCCTAAACTGATTATCAACCGGGTCCGAAAAGATTTAATCAATCAGGGGGATGCAATGAACATTAATGAAATTACAACACATCTTTCCATTGATCTATTGGGAATCATTGTTGATAACGAAGATGTCATTGCCTCATCCAATAAAGGGGAACCGATTGTCATGGATCCCAATAACAAGGCTTCTTTAGGCTATCGAAACATCGCCCGTAGAATTTTGGGTGAATCGGTGCCATTAATGACTTTGGAAGAAGAACATAAAGGGGTATTCAAGAAATTAATGTCTATTTTTTCAAGATGATAGATTTGCAGGAAAAAGACTGTAAAAAGATTCGACGCTTTGTGATCGGACAACCATTGCCACATCGATGAGAAAACGGAACAAGCAAAGCGGACGGAACTTTTAAACAGTCTTTTTTTCTATTTTTCTTCCATTCTCATTTTCAAAATTCAAACTTATAGAATCGTATTTTCTTATCCTTCATATACTAAGGAAAAATGAGAATGGATGAGGGTATGGGCAAAAAATGGAAATGGATTGCTGCGTTTTTCCTTTGTGCGGGCGTTCTTGTAAGCAACTATCTTTTTTCGTCAGGAAAAATTTCGTTTGATGTGAAAAAAATTGTATACAGTTCTGAAGATTTAACGTTTATGCGCAACCTTTTAAGAGAAATTTTTGACAAAGAATCAAAGGATACCATTGCCGTTTCTTCAGATCCGATCAACCAAGAATTATTAACTTTTGTACAAGTTAAACCATATTACAAGGGCTACCTGCTGACCTATGAAGAAGCGGTCCCGTTAATCGCCGTCGACCATGGTCTCGTCGTGTATACCGGCTATAACAAAGATACAGGGAAAACGATTTCGGTTTATTACGAAGACAATACGACGGTGACTTATGGAAACGTGGATTCTTTTTCATTGCTTCCTTATACATCCATAGAACGGGGAAGTATAATCGGCAAGAAAGAGGCGGGAGATTTGTATATTCAGGTAGAGAAGGATGGGAATATTCTGAATTTGGAAGAAACATTAACATGGATGAAAGAGCATATGCGGCCATGAAGCGTATGACGATTCATCCATTATTTTTGCCTCTTTTATTTGGACTAATTTTGTATGGTAATGTTTCTTATTATGCCTTGATTCTATCTTCATTGCTAATTCATGAATTTGGCCATATTCTTGTTGCCTGGCTTCTTGGGGTCAAAGTGGAGCGTTGCGTCATCATGCCTTATGGCGGGGAAATTGAGCTGGAGGGAGGATACGCTTTATCTCCCCAAAAGCAGCTGTTGATCAGTTTAGGAGGTCCCATAGCCACCGTTTGCTGCATGCTGGTCGCCCCTTTTTTGGATCCTTTATTGGCCAAGCCGCTCATTAAGATTCAAATGATTTTGCTGCTGATCAATCTGATTCCTGTATGGCCCCTTGACGGCGGAAGAATTGTCTTTTCGCTTATCCTGATTTTTTCGAAAAAAGCGAAAGTTTATGAAATGTTCATAAGCATTTCTTTTATTCTGATTACCTCAACGGTCATCATTACCTTTATCTTGCTTCCAAAAACTTTATTTTTATTTTTGCTGAGCCTCTTTTTATGGATCAATATCATCCAGGAATGGAGATACCGCAAATATCGGGTTGCCTTTGAAAAATATGTAATGAATCGATTGACTTAAACTTTTTAGTATGATAACATTTCACTTGTTATGTAGCACCTGTGCTACAACCGCTCTGGGAAGGTTTTTAAAGCATCAATTGTTTGATCACCTTTCCGCAGGCGAGTCTTAGACAAAGAGGAGGTGCAATGAAATGTACGCAATCATCGAGACTGGCGGTAAACAGTATAAAGTTGAAGCTGGACAAGAAATTTACGTTGAAAAATTAGGGTTAGAACCTAACGAAACAGTAACTTTTGACAAAGTTCTTTTCGTTGGCGGCGAAACAGTGAAAGTTGGTACACCTACTGTGGAAGGTGCCACTGTTACTGCGAAAGTGATTAAAGAAGGCCGAGGCAAAAAAATCACTGTGTTCAAATACAAACCTAAGAAAAACTATCGCCGTAAACAAGGTCACCGTCAACCTTATACAAAATTGGTGATTGAATCCATCAACGCTTAAGAGGTGGCCGGATGATCACAGTTACGATTCATCACGACGAAAACCGTCGTGTAGCTGCTTTTGAATTTTCAGGCCATGCCGAATACGATGAATCGGGGAAAGATTTGGTCTGTGCAGGTGCATCGACCATCGCGATCGGGACGGTCAATGCAATCTATGCACTGTTGAATATTGAACCGAAAATCGAGCAGGCCACTGAAGGCGGAGGCTACTTAAAGGTGGACTTGCCGACGGATATAGATCCTGAATTGGATGAAAAATTGCAGCTGATTGTGCAAGTGATGACAGCACAAGTCTATTCAATGGTACAAAATTACGGTCAATATATTCAAATCAAGTACAAGCATGCAGGAGGTGGAACACAGTGAAATACTTGTTAACATTAGATCTACAATTTTTTGCTTCCAAAAAAGGGGTAGGTTCTACAAAAAACGGACGTGATTCCGAAGCGAAACGCCTTGGTGCGAAACGTGCGGATGGCCAGTTTGTTACCGGCGGTTCAATCCTTTACCGTCAACGCGGTACGAAAATCTACCCAGGTTTGAACGTAGGCCGTGGCGGCGACGACACACTTTATGCAAAAGTTGATGGTATCGTACGCTTCGAACGCATGGGACGCAATAAGAAAAAAGTAAGTGTATACCCTGTTGCACAGGAAGCATAATTCAAATGAATTCCAAAGGACTGCAAGATTGCAGTCCTTTTTTATGTATAAAAAACCCTTATCAGATAGAAGAAATAAGAGAAAAAAATTGTTATACTTAAATAAGGTATCGCTTAGCATTATGGGAGTGGGGGAATTGACGAAACTTTCTGTTAGTGAAATCTTAAGGGCTGCGAATCATGATTTCATCAACCAATTGCAATTAATCAAAATGAATTTGGATCTAAACCGGATTGATGATGCAAAAAAAATCATCGAAAATTATTGCCATCAATATAAATCTTATTCCAATCTGAATAAATTGAATTGGCCGAAAACGGTCGAATGGATACAAACTTTCCATTATCGTTTTCCTTCCATTGAATTTTTATTAAAAAGTCATGTGGCAATGACGCCGAGTGTGAAAAAGGATGCGGAAACGGTTGAATACTTGGAAAAAACCATTCAACATGTTTCCCCTCATCTCGACCCATACAGCGAACATCGATTGCTGATAGAGGTTGAAGCGACTGAACGGTGGGTAAAAATTACCTTTGATTTGCACGGGAAATGGGATGTTGAGCCTTTGCGCGACAAACCATCGGATTTGGAAATTTCAACGGAGAAAGAAACCTGCAATGATTGGAAATATGTTTTAAACTTTAAGGAGTGAAATTATGTTTGTCGATCACGTGAAAATATACGTAAAAGGCGGAGACGGCGGAGACGGGATGGTTGCCTTTCGCCGCGAGAAATATGTGCCTTATGGCGGTCCTGCAGGGGGGGACGGCGGACATGGAGGCAATGTCATCTTTGAAGTGGATGAAGGTTTGCGCACGCTAATGGATTTCCGCTATCAGCGCCATTTTAAGGCGCCCCGCGGAGAAAACGGCAAAAGCAAAGGAATGCACGGAAAAAATGCGGAAGATTTAGTTGTGAAAGTCCCGCCGGGAACCGTTGTCATCAACGAAGAAACCGGAAGAGTCATTGCGGACTTGGTGGAGCATGGGCAGCGCTCCATTGTTGCAAAAGGCGGCCGCGGCGGACGGGGCAATATGCGTTTTGCCACACCGGCAAATCCCGCACCTGAAATTGCGGAAAAAGGGGAGCCGGGTGAAGAATTAAATGTAATATTGGAATTGAAATTATTGGCCGATGTAGGGCTTGTGGGTTATCCAAGCGTCGGGAAATCCACATTGCTCTCTGTTGTTTCTGCCGCAAAACCGAAAATCGGCGCATATCACTTTACAACCATTGTTCCGAATCTTGGGGTAGTCGAAACGGGTGACGGACGCAGCTTTGTCATGGCGGATTTGCCAGGGTTGATTGAAGGAGCCCATCAGGGTGTCGGATTGGGCATGCAGTTTTTGCGCCATATCGAAAGAACGAGGGTCATTGTGCACGTTGTGGATATGTCCGGAATGGAAGGGCGTGATCCTTATGAAGATTTTGTGAAAATCAATAATGAGCTGGAGCAATATGATTTGCGCCTTACGGAACGGCCTCAAATCGTCGCTGCGAATAAAATGGACATGCCCGGTGCAGAAGAAAATTTAAAGGAATTCCGGAAAAAAGTGGGCGATCAAGTAAAAATATTTCCGATTTCCGCTTTGACAAAGAAGGGGCTGCAGCCCTTGCTGCATGAAATCGCGGACTTGCTGGAAGTCGCTCCTACTTTCGAATTGTATGATCTTGCCGATGAAAGCGACGCGACCGTTGTATATAAACATGAGAAAAAAGGTGCCGATTTCGAAATTGTCCGTGATGATGATGGAGCATTTGTATTAAAAGGGCAAAAAATTGAACGTCTATTTAAAATGACAGACTTCAGCCGGGATGAATCCGTCCGTCGTTTTGCAAGACAACTTCGCCATTTGGGGGTTGATGATGCTTTGAGGGAACGGGGTGCCAAAGACGGGGATACCGTTCGAATTCTGGATTATGAGTTTGAATTTATTGAATGATGGGGGGATGGAGATGAAAAATGTCGCAGAACAACGATATTATCTAGTGCGGGAAGATGTGCTTACCGATGCCATGCAAAAAACATTGGAAGCAAAGCGGCTATTGGAATCAGGGAAAGTCAACTCGATTTGGGATGCGGTGAAACAGGTAGACCTTTCCAGAAGCGCATTTTACAAATACCGGGACGCGGTCTTCCCCTTTCACTCCATCGTAAAAGAAAGAATTTTAACGATGATCATTCAGTTGCAAGATCAAAAGGGAACGTTGGCCAAAGTGTTGGAAGTCATTACAGAAGCCCATTGCAATATATTGACAATCCACCAAACGATACCGATCCAGGGCCGGGCCAATGTAACCCTTTCCTTGGATGTAACGAGCATGGCCATGGATTTGCATGAATTAATCAAAAAATTGAATGATTTGGAATTCGTGGAATCTGCCGAAGTAATCAGTTCGGGAGCATTATGATACAATTGATTTGCAGTTGAGATGGCAATAGCCATTAGATGGTTGATAGGAGGCTTAATGGTGACAAACAATGAATGGAAGTACCGGGTCGCCTATTTGGGTCCGGAGGCTTCTTTTTCCTATTTAGCGACAAGAGAGCTTTTCCCTAATGAATGGAACATTGCATATAGAACCATTCCTGAATGCATTGACGCTGTAACGAATGAAGTGGTGGATTTTGCGGTGGTGCCTTTGGAAAACGCAATCGAAGGTTCCGTGCCGCTTACAATCGATTATTTATTCCATGAAGCGGATTTATATATTGTCGGTGAAATCAAATTAAAAATCCAACAGCATTTAATGGTCAATAAAGCGCAAAAAGACAACTGGGAAAAAATTGAAGGGATTTATTCCCATCCCCATGCTTTAGCCCAATGCCATAAGTATCTGTTTTATCGTTTCAGCCATGTGCCATTGCACCAAACATCATCCACGGCTCAAGCGGCGAAAATGGTTGCGGAGAATCCGGACAAATGTATCGCGGCCATTGGCAATGCCACATCCGCGGAAAAGTATGGGCTTGTCATCGTAGAAAAAAATATCCATGATTTTCATTTTAACCATACCCGCTTTGTGGTGTTATCGAAATATAATACCCGCTTGCCGATTGAAAATTCGGATGGACAGCCGAAAACGATGCTTATGCTCACATTGCCCCACGATGACGCGGGGGCCCTGCATCGGGTGCTTTCGGTTTTTGCATGGAGAAGATTGAATCTAAGTAAAATCGAATCCCGCCCATTAAAGACGGGGCTGGGCAATTATTTCTTCATCATCGATGTATTGGCAGACGAAAATGAACCGATGATGAAGTGGGCATTTGAGGAATTGAATGCCCTTGGTTGCACGGTAAAATCACTCGGTACGTATTATACATATAATGCATCGGAGTGATGGAACTTGAAGGGCCGGCTGATTTTGCAAAAATCCCGGCCGATGGAGCCGCCGTTTGCAGACAATGAACCGTTGAAAAGAGCGGCCGGAATGTTTGAACTGCACCTCCAATCCCTGGAGGTGCAGTTCTTTTTTATTTTTATTCCTCCACCAAATATCCCTTTTTCCGGAGTCTTCTTTCGGCTTCTTCGATCTGCTCCATCGTTGGAGCGGAAATCACGTGCAGATGGGTGCCGTTCGTTAAAACCGATAAGTAAGTGGCGTTTGTTTCTTTCACTTTTTTTAGAAACTTTTCCACGTCGATGCGGGAAGACAGCATCATGGATGCAGTAATTTCCCCGTAAACCGGGTGTTCCACAATGACATTTTTTATGGTCACCCCGCAATCGACAATCGTCATCATTTCATCTTCAGCTTCTTCTGCCGTATGTACACAGACAATTTTCTTTTCAACCTGGAAAGCATCCTCTTGATTCATATAAAAATAGCCCTGGCTCGTTGAAATAATCGGAATATTGCGGGCTTTCAACAAATTCATATCGTTGACAATCACTTGGCGGCTGACATTTGCATATTTTGCTAATTGAGTTCCCGTAATTGGCTCTTTTGAATTCTTCAGTAATTTCAATAGTTCATTTCTGCGTTCTTCTCCGAGCATTTTTTTCATCGAATCACACCTTCTAGCAAATGTTGTGTATACGGATAAGCCCTTAAAACATAGTTTAACACGAGGCAAAGGAAAGGGTATATTTTTGTGACCTTTTTGTTGTAACAACATATTATAAAACGAGAAAAGGAGGATGTCTGTTGCGAACTCACATTGTACAAAAAGGGGATACGCTTTGGAAAATTGCCAAACAATATGGAATCGATTTTGAAGAGTTGAAAAGGCTGAATGCCCATTTGGCCAACCCGGATTACATCGTGCCGGGCATGGAAATCATTTTGCCTGACGATGTGCCGGGCCGGAAACCGTCTTATGACCAGAAAGAAAAGGCGGATAAATCCAAAATAAAAGATAGCGCTGCGAAAGAAAAGAAAGCGGAAGTCCCGCCAAAAGCGAAGCCGGTTGAAAAGCCGCAAATGAAGCCGCCGGCGGGGGAAATGAAAGTGCCTGAAATTCCTCCGATTCCGCCAGTGCCGCAACCGGCTCCGATACAACAAATGCATCCGCATGAAAAAAAGAAATTCCATTTTGATTTTTCGCCGCAATTCAGCATTCAACGCCCTATTCCGCATCCGCAGTTTATGCCGCTTCCGCAACCTGTGATGCCGCAGCCGATTTTTATCGAAATTCCTCAGCAAATTCAGCAGCCTGCAAAAGAAGAAAAGAAAGAAGAGAAAGAAGTGGTGGTAGAAAAAGAATATATCCCTGTTCCTCAAACCCATATAGAATATGTTCCGGTACCGCAGCCGATCTATATTCCATGCATGCCGCATCCGGTATCTCCTTGCCACCATGGACCTCAAAAAACGGGACACTGCGGCTGCAGAGGCCAAGGTCCTATGCACCATCAAGTCCAACCTTATTTTACAAGTCCTCATGGGCTGCCTGCATGTCCTGGGTATCCGGAAATGCATGGAGGAATGATGCCGTATGGATATGACATGCCATATCCGGTTCAGCCGGCACCAGAGTTCAGAGATATGGAAGGGTACGAAGAAAACGGCGATGCACCTCTTGTAGAAGCAGAAGTCGAAGAAGTTCAAGACCACAGCACGGATTGGCTGTTTGAATCCACTTCAAAAGAGGATGGGGAACAGAAAGTGAAAGATATAAGCAAAGCGCAGGAAGAACAACAAGGATTCAAAGATTTTGAACAAGCAACAATGCCTTCATACGGATACTATGGAATGCCGCAAGAAGGTTATATCCCTATGGAACAAGGACATTATGCACCAATGCATCCATTTGCCCCTCAACCGGTTTATCCTCCAATGGAACAAGGGATGGCACCATATAGCCAGCAACATCAGCCATGGATGAATCCTTGCGCACCATACTTTAAATCGTGGGCATACTAAATGCAAATAAAAAATAATATATGGAAACAACACAGCGGGAATGAAACACTTTTCATAAAAAAATATGATCAAATACATGTATTCGAAAAAGTAGCGCTGATTCATGAAAAATTGGAGAAAATCCGGTTTCCGTATATCATTCCGCTAAAAAGGTCCAAAGAACCGTACCTGCTTGTGCAAAGTTGGCAAAAGAACAGTTACAGCGCTGATTTTTCCAAAGTGAAACACCGGAAAAAAGCGGTGAAAATATTAAAAGCGCTTCATGAAACGAATCAACATGTCGACTGGCATCTCTATTCCGAAATCCCGAAGCAGAAATTGATCCAAAAATGGCAGGCAAGGCTTGAACGGTTTCTGATGCAGGAAAAAGAACTGGTAAAATATTTGCGGCATCACTATTACGATATTGTGCTATATGCCAACAAAGCTTTGGAAAAGATCCAACAAAAACCGGGAACTGGACCGAAAACATTGACGCTTCTTCACGGGGATGTCGTCCATCATAATTTCTTGATTACAAAAGATGGAATGAAACTGATCGATTTTGATTTGGCGGTTGTCGGCGATCCGGCGGAAGAAATGATTTTATGGATGCATCGGGCGCTTCCAAATATGGATTATGATCTCGAAAGGCTCTTGCTGGAACAAAAATATTTGCGGGAAATTTGCCTGGCGAAATTACACTACCTTCAGTATCCAAATGAATTGTTAAGAGAATGGCAATATGTGCTGCATCTGGGGGATCATGAAAAAGATGTTTTCTTAGAATATATAATGCCGTTTACGGAAAAGGCATTAAGGCATTGGCCTGACTTGATGTCGGCAACGGAAAAAATTCAAGAAATGTTTGAAGTAGGATAAAATACGAGATTATGATAATATAAAATGGAATAGTAAATAGGTGACCGTCACAATATGACGGTCTTTCTTTTGTTTCTGTAAGTGTTGGAAAAAAAACACTGCGAAATGCGAGGAATAAAAATGTATGATTATATCATTGGAAAGGTGACGAGAATTACCCCTGAGTATATTGTGCTGGAACAAAACGGGATTGGCTATCGAGTCTTTACGCCCAATCCATATGCCTTCCGTGTGGACGAGGAGATCCGAAAAGTCTTTATACATATGTATATCCGTGAAGATGCCCAGCAATTATTCGGATTTAAAACATTGGAACAGAGGGAATTATTCCGGAAACTGATCCAGGTTTCCGGAATCGGGCCAAAAAGCGCTTTGTCCATTCTTGCCAGCGGGAATCCTTCACAAGTCATAACGGCCATTGAAATGGAAGATGAATCATTTTTAGTGAAATTCCCCGGTGTCGGAAAGAAAACGGCGCGGCAAATGATTCTTGATTTGAAAGGAAGGCTCGGCTCCCTTCTTGAACATGTGGAACTGCCAAGTGCCCAGGATGAATTGCCTCTATTCGGCGGAAATGCCCATCGGCAGGAAATGGAGGATGCGATGCAGGCTTTGCGGGCGCTCGGCTATTCCGAAAAAGAATTGGCGAAGATTTTGCCCGCATTAAAAGAGAGGGACGATCTGGAAACAACCGAAAGCTATATGAAATATGCCTTAAAACTTTTGTTAAACACGAAATAACAAGGAGGGCGGCAAGTGGATCGAATCGTATCTGGCGAAGCAAATGAATTGGATCGGCAGTTCGAACTTTCGCTCAGACCCCAAAGACTTTCCCAGTATATAGGACAACATAGAGTAAAAGAAAATTTAAAGATTTTTATTGAAGCGGCCAAATTGCGGCAGGAATCATTGGATCATGTGCTGCTTTACGGTCCCCCCGGGCTCGGGAAGACAACCCTTGCCAATGTGATTGCCAATGAATTGGGCGTCAATATCCGGCTTACAAGCGGACCTGCGATCGAGCGCCCGGGAGACTTGGCGGCCATTCTCAACGCCCTTGAGCCGGGCGACGTACTGTTTATCGATGAAATCCATCGCCTGTCCCGCACAATCGAAGAGGTGCTTTATCCGGCTATGGAAGATTTTTGCCTTGATATTGTCGTCGGAAAAGGTCCGGAAGCACGCTCAATCCGGCTTGATTTGCCGCCTTTTACACTGGTCGGTGCAACCACAAGGGCGGGATCTTTGTCAGCCCCGTTGCGGGATCGTTTTGGTGTATTGTTGAGATTGGATTTTTATGACGAAGCTTCATTGATTGAAATTGTGAAAAGAAGTAGTAAACTGTTTGAAGTGGAGATTGATGACGAAGCCGCACAGGAAATCGCGAAACGTTCCCGTGGAACACCCCGAATCGCCAACCGCCTGTTGAAGCGGGTAAGGGACTATGCGCAAGTGATAGGGGATGGAACGATTACCGTAGCCATTGCTAAACAGGCTTTGGAATTGCTTCAAGTGGACCGGTTCGGTTTGGATCAGATCGATCATCAATTATTGGAATGCATGATTCTTCAATTTAATGGCGGCCCTGTAGGCTTGGATACTTTGGCCGCATCCATCGGCGAAGAGCGCATTACCATCGAGGATGTATACGAACCGTATTTAATGCAAATCGGCTTTATTCAAAGGACGCCCCGGGGACGTGTCGCGACAAAGTTAGCTTATGAACACCTTGGTTATACTTATAACGATGAAATAAAGTAAAAGGAAGAAGTAGCGTATGAAAATTGATGAATTTGATTTTGATTTGCCCGAAGAACTGATTGCCCAAACACCATTGAAAGACCGGGCGGCAAGCAGGCTTCTGGTCGTTAATCCATTTACAAAGGAAATTGAACATCATCAATTTCCGCATATCGTGGAGGAGCTCAATCCGGGTGACTGCCTTGTCCTGAACGATACCCGGGTGATGCCGGCAAGGCTGTTCGGAGTGAAAGAAGAAACCGGCGCCCATATTGAAGTGCTGTTGTTAAAGCAAATTGGCGAAAACCGGTGGGAAACATTGGTCAGACCGGCGAAAAGGGTTAAAGTCGGAACGACCGTCAGCTTTGGAGATGGATTGATGACCGCTACATGCACAAATACCCTTGAACACGGCGGACGCGTATTCGAATTCCATTACGATGGCATTTTTTATGAAGTGTTGGACAAATTGGGGGAAATGCCGTTGCCGCCGTATATTCACGAAAAATTGGAAGACAAGGAACGATATCAGACGGTCTACGCAAAAGAAATCGGTTCCGCGGCCGCTCCGACAGCAGGCCTCCATTTTACGGAAGAGCTTCTGGAAAAGATCCGGAATAAAGGGGTGGAAATTGTCTTTATTACCCTTCATGTGGGGCTGGGCACTTTCCGGCCTGTAACGAGTGATACGATCGAAGAACACAAGATGCACTCGGAGTTTTATAGCATCAGCGATAGCGCGGCCGAAACGATCAATCGGGTGAAAGCTCGCGGCGGAAAAGTGGTCGCTGTCGGAACCACAACGACCAGAACCCTTGAAACCGTCGCCTCGAAATATGACGGAAAAATAAAAGGGGAACAAGGATGGACAGATATTTTTATTTATCCGGGTTATGAATTTAAATGCATCGACGGGCTGATTACAAATTTCCATTTGCCAAAATCGACACTCGTCATGCTCGTTTGTGCATTGGCCGGAAAAGAAACGATTTTCCACGCTTATTCGGAAGCCATTAAGGAACGTTATCGTTTCTTCAGTTTTGGGGATGCGATGTATATCCGTCCAAAAAAGTCGAATTAGATGAATGAAGACACTTTTTCACTATTGAAAAGAGAGGAATCATGGATGACACAACCTGCAATTCGTTATGAACTGATTAAAACTTGCAAACAATCAGGAGCGAGGCTGGGAATTGTGCATACACCGCACGGTTCCTTTGAAACGCCTGCTTTCATGCCAGTTGGTACTCAGGCGACCGTGAAAACCATGTCGCCTGAGGAATTAAAGGAAATAGGGGCAGGCATCATTTTGTCGAACACATATCATCTCTGGCTCAGACCGGGAAATGATATTGTGAAGGAAGCGGGCGGCCTGCACAAATTCATGAACTGGGACCGGCCAATTCTGACCGATTCGGGCGGATTCCAGGTCTTTTCCTTGAGCGACCTTCGCAAAATTAAAGAAGAAGGGGTTTATTTCCGCAACCATTTAAATGGAGACAAGCTCTTTTTGAGCCCGGAAAAATCCATTCAAATCCAAAACGATTTAGGGGCAGATATCATCATGGCATTTGATGAATGTCCGCCATATCCGGCGACGTATGAATATATGCTGGAAAGTGTGGACAGAACTACCCGTTGGGCGAAACGGTGCAAAGAAGCGCATCAGCGTCCGGAAGAGCAGGGGCTATTCGGCATTGTCCAAGGCGGTGAATTTGAAGATTTGAGAAAACGTTCCGCTGAAGCCCTTGTGGATTTGGATCTGCCCGGGTATGCCGTAGGAGGGCTATCGGTCGGGGAACCGAAAGAAGTCATGTACCGGGTGCTTGAATTTACCACTCCACTGTTGCCTGTAAATAAACCCCGCTATTTGATGGGAGTAGGTTCACCGGATGCGTTGATCGAAGGGGCGATTCGGGGCATCGATATGTTCGACTGTGTATTGCCGACGAGAATTGCCCGCAATGGCACCCTCATGACTTCACAAGGCCGTCTCGTCATCAAAAATGCCCAATATGCGCGGGATTTTGGCCCGCTTGATCCGAACTGCGACTGTTATGCATGCAAAAACTATTCACGGGCTTACGTCCGCCATTTGATTCGATCAGGAGAAATTTTTGGATTGCGATTGACGACTTATCATAATCTGTACTTCTTATTAAGATTGATGGAAAAAGTGAGACAAGCCATCCGGGAAGACCGGCTGCTTGATTTCCGAAACGAATTTTTTGAGCAATACGGCTTCAACAAACCTAACGCAAAGA
Source organism: Ureibacillus terrenus (assembly GCF_006569205.1). Lineage (GTDB taxonomy): Bacteria > Bacillota > Bacilli > Bacillales_A > Planococcaceae > Ureibacillus > Ureibacillus terrenus. The sequence goes on along the minus strand of NZ_VIGD01000015.1, from coordinate 11,903 downwards.
ATTTCTAGCGGACAAAAAGAAAAAAAAGGGTTTTTTTCGAAGAAAGTAGAAAAATAAATCGATTTTTAGCATGATTTTATACTATACTTATGAAGTGAGAATTAGAAAGGGGAGTAAACAGGTGGAAACATTATATAATCTATTGCCAATTATTATTATGTTTGTCGCGATGTGGTTAATTTTAGTTCGCCCTGCACAAAAACGTCAGAAAGCGACGCTTGAAATGCAAAAAAATCTAAAGCGTGGAGATAAAGTGGTTACAATTGGCGGGCTTCATGGCGAAGTGGATGCGCTGGAAGACACAGTGGTTTATCTGATAGTGGATGGAAAAACACGTCTCAAATTTGAACGTCAGGCCATTGGACGAGTAATCAATGAATAATTGGCAAGAGAACATTATTAAAAAGGTTTATCTGCTTCCGGGAGCAGGTAAACCTTTTTTTTGTATAGTAGCAAAAGGTTTGGCAAACAATAGAAAGGAAAGGATGTGATGGTTTGGAAATTTATTTGGGAATCCTTTTCAGAACCGTTTTTCTTTATTTGCTCGTGCTGGTCGTTTTTCGCCTTATGGGAAAACGGGAAGTCGGCGAACTGAGCATCATGGACCTGGTTGTATTTGTATTGATTGCGGAATGCGTTGCATTTGCCTTGGATGATATAGAGAAGCCGCTTTTTGAAAATGTCTTTCCCATCATCATTTTGCTTGGCATCCAATATTTGAATTCCCTTCTTGCACTAAAAAGCAAAAAGATCCGCGATTTGATTGACGGAGATCCATCCATCATTGTGGAAGACGGCGTCATTAATCAAGAAGAAATGCGAAAGCAGCGCTACAATTTGGATGACCTGTTCCAGCAAATGAGGGAAGAACGGATTCCATCGGTACAGCAAATCAAATACGCCTTCCTCGAACCGTCCGGAAAACTATCAATCTTTTTAAAGGACGATGATCCGCTCATTTTTCCGCTGATAGTAGACGGATATATTGTAGACCGGCATCTGAAGTTTATTGAAAAAGATCGGGAATGGCTATTGGAAAATTTAAAAAAGAAAGGGTACAAACCGGAAGACATTTTTTATTGTTGCTATGAAAATTATGATCTGCATATACAGCTAAAAACGGCGAACAAAAACGGAACGTAAATATCTGAAATCATTCCATTTAAACTGGTTTGTGGCCAATAATAGAACCGTCAATACGATAAGGGTTAACGCGCTGTTCGCCCAGAAACCGAAAGAAATTTTGCTGAACAGATAGCTTTGGATAAAACAAGTGATGATAAAATCAACATAAGGAATGGCAAAGAACCGGAAACCGGAACTGATCATCTTGTGCCCCCTCAACGTTGCCATATGCAGAAAGGATGTCACCAAAACACCGAAGCCGATGGCAATGATTGCCCCGTATTCTTGAATAAATGGTTGGGAAGCCAATACAAACATTACGAACAGTTTGCCGATTCCTCCGTAAATGGAATTCATCATTGCGGGTCTTGCTTCGTCGATCGCTTGAAGGATGGAATGTAGAGGGCTTTGAATATAGTAAAAATAGAAGATTGGGGCCAGAATTTTCATAAATCCTCGGTTTTCCTCCAAGTGAAAGAGTCGCATGGCGAGCTCATCGCCATGGAGGAAAAAATAAGCTGCAGCATATGCGCCGATGATGGATGATAAACGCAAACTTACACCAATCCGGTCGTTTAATAATCGCCGATTGCCCCTGGCTACGGCATCACTGACTGCAGGAATCAGCACAATGGCCAATGCGTTCGGGATAAAAGAAGGAAACAGCAACAAAGGAACATGGACGCCGGAAATAATTCCATATAGGGTTGTCGCACCTGCGGCGGTAAGTCCTGCGATTGTCAATGCTTTCAAAAAGACGATCGGTTCCAAAAACCAGGTAAACGTTCCGAACAATTTGCTTCCTGCACTCGGAACCGCAATCCGCAATAAAGGCATTGCCGGATAGGGTTTAGGGGAAGAAGATTTTTTTAGTTTTTTCTTTTTCGCTACATAGTGGATATATAAATAGATGAATGAAACCATTTCGCCTATGGCTGTGATTGCCATTGCGTAAGCGGCCGTCAATTCAGGGTTGTCCGGCACGACGAAAAATGGCAGCGCCAAGGATATTAATACAATCCGCACCAATTGTTCAATCATTTGCGACCATGCAGTTGCCGATATGATGGCAATCCCTTGCAAATATCCCCTGATCAATCCGGAAAATACGATGATTGGTACGGCGCCTAATGCAATATACAATGTGATTTTTGTTCCTTCATTATGTAAAAGCGTTCCTGCGAGATATGGAATAAACATCGCCAAAATGGGCGTGAATAGAATAATGGACAAAATGGACCATCTAGCGGCAGTTTTCATGACGGACTGAAGTTGTCCCAATTGGCGTTTCGCGAAGAGTTCCGCGATGACTTTTGCCACCGCAATAGGTATGCCGAGCTGCAAGACCGAAACGAAAAAGATATATGCAGGGTAGGCGGTCATATAGACTCCTACGGCTTCTTCCCCTGCCACTCTCATAAACTGCATTCTATATATAAAGCCGAAAAGTTTTGATAAAAAAATGACAACGGTGAGAAAAATTGTCCCTCTAACAAATGATGCCATTCCTACAGTCCCTTCTCATTTTTTCTCTTTTTCGTTACAATATTTGTATGCTTTCCAAAAAACAGTTTAGTCAGAACGGTGGAGTGATGTTCCCATGGCCGAACAAGAGCGCTTATTTCAAAAAGTTTTGCCCGTCCTAAACAGCAAATTAGAAGAATTGAAAATAAACGGATACGAGGGTATTGCAGCCGAAGATCTTTGGAATTACTGTCTTCACAAGAAATGGCGAAAGAAAAATATTGATGAACTCCGCATCCACGAAATCGTGTCGACCATTTTTTCATTGAAACCTTCGGAGGTTGTGAATCATCTTCAAATACAGCAATTTCAAACGGTTGATTGGTTTTCCGAGTTGAATCAGGAAGAGTTGAAAGAATTGTTGAATCCGAAAAGAGATAACAATTCTGACACAGAAAAGTAATATATGAAAGTTTGACAGGCCGATTTTCGTGTTCCATAATTAGTTTGTTACATAGGAACAGAAAAGGATATTTTTGCAATAGTTTCGAACGGTGCGCATTTCACTTCAAGTGTATTCTTCAGCGGATGGAAATATCACGACAAAATTTGTGGCGCCCTGCATTCAAGAGATTATTGTAAAGATATGCTTTCAGGGGTGTATGTATGTACAAGCGTTTGTACATTGCATTGAGGAGGATTTTAAATGAAATCAACGAGCCGTATCATTGCCTTCGTATTGGCCGTAGCCGTTTTATTTGGAGCGATGGCGTTCACTGTGGAAGGCGTATTGAAGAATGTAAAACTTGGACTTGATTTGCAAGGCGGATTCGAAGTTTTATATGAAGTCGAACCATTGAAAGAGGGCCAAAAAATTACACAGGATGTTCTCGCGAATACCACTACCGCTTTATCGAAGCGTATAGATGCCCTTGGTGTAAGCGAGCCGAGCATTCAAGTGGAAGGGGAAAACCGTATTCGCGTGCAGCTGGCGGGGATTGACGACCAGTCATCTGCCCGGGAGATGTTATCCAGCACGGCAAATTTAACATTCCGTGATGTAAACGATAATTTGTTGCTGGACGGATCGGACCTAAAGGAGGGCGGTGCTGCCGCTTCCTTTGATAACCAAAACCGTCCAATCGTAACGCTTACACTCAAAGATGCGAAAAAATTTGCCGAAATCACTTCGAAAATTTCCAAAATGCCTCGTGGCGAAAATTTGCTTGTCATTTGGATGGATTTTGAGGAAGGGAAAGACTCTTTCAAAGAAGAAGTGACAAAGCCAAATCCCAAATACATTTCGGCAGCTGCCGTCAATGAAACGTTAAATACAACGGACGTCATGATTTCCGGCAATTTCACGGTGGAAGAAACGAAAAATTTGGCGAGCATTTTGAATGCAGGCGCCCTTCCTGTAAAATTGACGGAAATCTATGCGACTTCCGTCGGCGCCCAATTCGGTGAAAAGGCGTTAAAAAGCACCGTATTTGCCAGCGTTGTCGGTGTAGCATTGATTTTTGTTTTCATGCTTCTTTACTACCGGTTGCCGGGCTTTGTATCCATCATAACATTGACCGTCTTTGCTTATTTGGTGCTGCTCGTTCAGAATTTGCTGGGAGCCGTATTGACTCTTCCTGGTATTGCGGCATTTGTGCTCGGTATCGGCATGGCCGTGGATGCGAACATTTTGACGGCGGAGCGGATCCGGGAAGAATTGCGGATTGGCTTATCCCCTCAGGAAGCCTTTAAAATCGGTTCCAAAGTGTCATTAAGCGCAATCATTGATGCCCAGTTGACGACATTGTTGGCTGCGGCGGTGCTGTTCTACTTTGGTACAAGTTCCGTTAAAGGTTTTGCGACAACATTAATGATTTCCATTGTATTAAGTTTCGTCACATCTGTATGGTTGTCCCGCGTGCTGCTCGGACTGCTTGTCAACAGCGGCAAATTCAACAGCCCATTCTTCTACGGGGTTCGGAAATCAAAAATCCATGACCCTTCAGAAGGCGTAGATACATTGGATTTGTCTACAAATTTTGACCGTTTTGATTTTGTTCATAACCGCAAGAAATTTTATGCGTTCTCCATGGCGGTCTTGCTCATCGGCCTTGTCCTGATTGGCATTTTCAAATTGAACTTGGGCATCGATTTTTCAAGCGGTACCCGCGTGGAAATTTTAACGAATGAACCGGCAGCGCAAGACGAAATGGCCGATTATTTGGAGAAAATCGGTTTTGCTCCGGATAAACTGGTGATCAGCGGCGAAAATAGGGATACAGCCGTCGCAACGTACAAAAAGGATTTCACACAGGAAGAAACATTGAAGTTGAAAGCGGCAGTCGCGAAAGACTACGGTCATGAACCGAATGTCAGCACCGTTTCTCCAACGGTTGGAAGGGAATTGGTGAAAAATGCGATAAAGGCATTGTTGATTGCGGCACTGGGCATCATTATTTATGTTGCCATCCGCTTCGAATGGAGAATGGGTGTCGGCGCGATCGTATCCTTGTTGCATGATGTATTCTTTATGGTGTCACTCTTCAGCGTATTGCGTTTGGAAGTGGATATAACATTTATTGCGGCAATTTTGACGATTGTCGGTTACTCCATTAACGATACGATTGTCACTTTTGACCGCATCCGCGAAAATATCGACCGCAAAGGTGAAATTAAGACGAAAGAAGAACTTGCGGACATTATCAACAAATCGCTCCGTCAAACGATGACGCGATCCGTCAATACGGTGTTGACGGTGATTATCGTAGTCGTGGCCCTCTTGATTTTCGGGGCGCCGGCCATCCGGAATTTCTCGATTGCCTTGCTGATCGGGCTCATAACCGGCATGTATTCGTCCATTTGTATCGCGGCCCAGCTCTGGTACACGCTTAAAACGAGGGAAATGAAAAAGAAAGGTACAACCGTGAAGAAAAAAGAGAAAAAACAATGGGGTTCAGACGAGCCGGTTGTATAATGAACAATTGTCTTCGGAGGGTGTCCGGAAAGTGTTTGGCTTTCCGGACACCCTCCATCTTTTCCGATATGACTTTTCAGACGTTTTTTTCTTCCCGGGAATCAAAAAATTTTATGAATCTTGTTTTCTTTCATGACCTTTGAAGGAATTAGAAACTTTTCTCTCCAATGCCTGCGAAATTTCTGTATAATGGACTTCGTGAGGAAGTGAGAACATGATTCAATCGTCGAAAAAATGGAAGATACAAAAACCGGACGAGAGTTTTGTCGGACAATTGCGAAAAGAATTGAACATTACGAGTTTAACTGCAAAAATCTTGGCTTCCAGAGTAAAAACAATCGAAGAAGCCAAAAATATTTTCTATATGGATGACCGACATTTACATAATCCTTTTCTGTTGGCGGGAATGAAGGAAGCCGTGGAACGGATCGAACTGGCGCTGGATCGGGGAGAAAAAATATTAATCTACGGCGATTATGATGCGGATGGAATTACCAGCACGACGATTATGCTGAATGTGCTGCTCGATTTGGGGGCGGATGTCGAGTATGAAATCCCAAACCGCTTTACCCATGGGTATGGTCCTCATGAAGAATTGTTCAGAAAAGCTCATGAAAATGGAATCCAATTGATTATTACGGTCGATAATGGAATTAGCGGGATTGAACCGATTCGCCTGGCAAAAGAACTTGGCATGGATGTGATTGTCACGGACCATCACGAACCGGGAGATGAACTTCCACCTGCGGACGTCATCGTCCATCCAAGAATCCCGGAAGGGCACTATCCTTTCGGAGAATTGGCAGGAGTAGGGGTGGCTTTCAAACTTGCCCATGCTTTGTACGGTGAAGAGCCTGACCATTTATATGAATATGCAGCAATCGGCACCATCGCAGATCTTGTGCCTTTGACCGGGGAGAACCGATACATCGCAAAAAAAGGAATTGAACAGATCCGCAAATCCAATAGCCCCTGGGTCAAGGCTTTGTGCGAGGCTTCGGGGGTAAAACAGCAGGAAATTGATGAAGAAATCATCGGTTTTTATTTTGGCCCCCGGTTAAACGCAATCGGCCGTTTAGGTGATGCCAAACCCGGCGTGGAATTTTTAATGAGCGGGGATTTGGAATTTGCCCTTCAAGGCGCAAAATTGTTAAATCAAAAAAATAATGAAAGGAAAGAATATGTCGCTTCCATTACGGAAGAGGCAATCGGAATGATTGAAAATGACCCTCGCATCGGAAATTCCTTGGTGCTTGTCGTTGCCAAAGAAGGATGGCATGCGGGCGTCATCGGGATTGTCGCTTCCCGTTTGGTGGAGAAATACTATAAACCTGCCATTGTGTTTTCCATCGATCCGGAAACGGGGCTTGCGAAGGGATCGGGAAGAAGTATTGAAGGCTTCCATTTGTACAATGAATTGGCAAAAAATCGGGATATCCTTCCGCATTTTGGCGGCCACCCAATGGCTGCGGGCATGACATTGTCCCGGGAGCATATCGATGAATTGCGGGAACGTCTTCACCGGCAAGCTTCCCAATGTTTGACGGAAGAATTGCTGACGCCGAAATTGTATATTGATGTGCCCGTCGATTTAGGGGAGGTATCCGTGGAGGCCATTGAAGAAGTCCAGTCGTTGAAACCTTTCGGCATCGGATTTGAAAAACCCGTTTTCGCCATTCAACAAGTATCCGTCCGTTCGATGAGAAAAATAGGAGCAAATGAAGACCATATCAAAATGGAGCTTGAAAATGAATATGGAATCCTTGATGCAGTCGGCTTTAATAAGGGATTTTTATACAATGAAATCACCTATGGCGTGAAAATATCCATTGCAGGAGATTTGCAGATCAACGAGTGGCAAGGACGAAAAAAGCCGCAGTTTTTCATTTTGGATGTCCAAACTTCTGAATGGCAATTATTCGATTATCGCGGAAAAGCGAACGTTCCGAATTTGTTGAACAACATCCCGATGGAATCATCTTTTGTTGCTTTCCGCAAAGAAACGCTGCAATATTTCGGCGAGTTTTTGCCATCCATCCAATTAATTGAAGATGAAATGTACGGTTCCTTGTCGCCTTTTCTGGTGCTATTGGATTTGCCGAAACGTGTTCAAGAGATGGAAAAGCTCATCGAAACCGCCAGACCAAAACGGATTTATGCGGTTTTTTATACCCCAAATTCCCTGTTCTTCAACGGCATGCCGACGCGAAAACACTTTGTCCATTATTACACGCTGATCAAGAGCCGCCCTTTCATTAATTTAAACGAACATCTCCGCCATTTATCAAAACATTTGGGATTAAATGCAGAGGCTATAAAATTTATGACAAAAGTGTTTTTTGAACTCGGTTTTGTTACAATAGAGAATGGGCTGATCAAGGTCAACCAATTTGCGGAAAAACGTTCTCTTACAGAAGCTGCGTCCTATCAACTGCGAAAACAGCAAATCGAATTGGAACAACAATTTTTATATTCCACTTATTCCGAACTTAAACAATGGTTTAATGAACGAATAAAGGAGTTTTCATATTCCTGAGGAGGAACATCGAATGGATTTAAAACAATATATTGCGATTGTAGAAGATTTTCCAAAAGAAGGAATTAGTTTCAAAGATATTACGCCATTGATGGATAATGGGTCAGCATTTAAGTATGCGGTGGATCAGATAGTCGAATTCGCCAAAGATGTAGGGGCGGAGATTATCGTTGGACCGGAGGCGCGGGGCTTCATCGTCGGATGTCCTGTGGCGTACGCATTAGGAATCGGCTTTGCACCGGTCCGCAAGCCTGGGAAATTGCCTAGGGAAGTTGTCAGTGTCGAATATGATTTAGAATATGGAACAAATACGCTCACCATGCATAAGGATGCCATTTCGCCAGGCCAGAAAGCGCTGATCATTGATGATCTGCTTGCGACAGGAGGAACGGTGGACGCCACAATCAAACTTGTGGAGAAGCTTGGAGGCGAAGTGGTCGGTTGTGCGTTCATTATTGAATTGACGGAATTAAAAGGCCGCGAGAAAATTAGAAATTATCCTGTCAAAACTTTGATACAATATTAATTATTTCAAGGGGCCGTCCAAGATTCGGCTGAGGCGGTTCCTTAACGGCTGACGCTATCGCTTTCGCCGCAGGTCAGTTGCGGCCGGGATAGTGGAAATGATTTTCGGGCAGGAGCAAAGATTTAGTGAGAAATTGACTATAAATGGGAGGGTGTCCAGAAAGTCAAAAACTTTTAGACACCCTCTTTCTATTATAAAAAATATATGCAGTAGAAAAATTTTGACAAATTCAAACAGTATTCTAAAATGTTGATTGAAAGGAATATTAAAAGACTTAACTTTACATTTCGTATATACTTTTTATAAAATAAACTTTATACTATTAAACAGAAAATTTTTGAAGGTGGACAAATCATGGCGAAGGAGCAAATTTTGACGCCCGAGGATGTATTCGAAAAAGTTCGAACTTATATGAATGAAGAACATGTTGAATTTGTAAAAAAAGCTTATGAATTTGCAAAAGAAGCCCATAAAGAACAAACCCGCAAATCGGGAGAACCATATATCATTCACCCTATACAAGTAGCCGGAATATTGGCGGATCTTCAATTGGATCCGCCTACTGTCGCTGCGGGCTTTCTCCATGACGTAGTGGAGGACACTTCAGTGACCCGCGAAGACCTGGTGGCTGAATTTGGCGAAGAAGTGGCCATGCTTGTAGATGGGGTAACAAAGCTTGGAAAAATCAAATATCTGTCCAAGGAAGAGCAGCAAGCCGAAAACCACCGGAAAATGTTTGTTGCCATGGCGCAGGATATCCGTGTCATTTTGATTAAATTAGCCGACCGCCTTCATAACATGCGTACGTTAAAGCACCTTTCCGCAGAAAAGCAACGGCGAATCGCGAAAGAAACGTTGGAAATTTTCGCCCCTCTTGCCCATCGCCTCGGAATTTCGAAGGTGAAATGGGAACTGGAAGATACGGCTCTCCGTTACTTAAATCCTCAGCAATATTACCGTATTGTAAGCTTAATGAAACGAAAACGCACGGAACGGGAAGCGTACTTGGAGAACGTGATGGATGAAATACGTTCCCAGCTAAAAGCGGTGAACATTGAAGCGGAAATCTATGGCCGTCCAAAGCACATCTATAGTATCTATCGGAAAATGGTTTTGCAAAATAAAGAATTTAATGAAATTTATGACTTATTGGCTGTCCGGATTATTGTTAATAGCATTAAAGATTGCTATGCGGTGCTCGGAATTGTGCATACTCTTTGGAAGCCGATGCCCGGCCGTTTCAAAGACTATATCGCAATGCCGAAACAAAACTTATATCAATCCCTGCATACAACCGTAATCGGTCCTTATGGCGATCCATTGGAAGTACAGATTCGTACGAAAGAAATGCACAAGATTGCGGAATACGGGATTGCCGCCCACTGGGCCTATAAAGAAGGGAAAACGGTTAATCCAAACAAGGAAAGCATTGATCAGAAGCTAACATGGTTCAGGGAAATTCTGGAATTCCAAAACGAATCTTCCAATGCGGAAGAATTTATGGAAGCGTTGAAACTGGATTTGTTTTCCGACATGGTGTATGTGTTCACTCCGAAAGGGGATGTCATTGAATTGCCGGCGGGCAGCGTCCCGATCGATTTTGCTTACCGCATTCATACGGAGATCGGAAACCGTACCATCGGTGCAAAAGTGAACGGAAAAATGGTTCCTCTCGATACGCCTTTAAAAACTGGAGACATTGTGGAAATCTTGACATCCAAACAATCTTTCGGGCCAAGCCGGGATTGGTTAAAAATTGCCCAAAGTTCTCAGGCGCGGAACAAAATTAAACAATTCTTCAAAAAGCACTTGCGTGAAGAAAACGTTTTAAAAGGAAAAGAATTGATTGAAAAAGAGATTCGGGCACAGGAATTTGAAGTGAAAGAAGTGCTTTCGGAAGAAAACATCCAGCGGGTATTGAATAAGTTGAATTTTGCAAATGAAGAAGATTTGTATGCGGCGGTGGGCGTCGGAGGAATCACTCCTCAACAGGTCGTCAATCGCCTTGCGGAAAAGAAACGCCGTGAACGGGAACAGGAAGAAGCCCTTGAGAAAATCCAAAAAGAAATGACCAAACCGAAACAAAAGAAAAGCAGCGGGGACGTTGGAGTTGTTGTCAAAGGCATTGACAATTTGTTGGTCCGTTTGTCCCGATGCTGTACACCTGTTCCTGGAGACGAGATTGTCGGATTCATTACGAAAGGAAGAGGCGTCTCTGTGCACCGCAAAGACTGTCCAAACGTTCAAACAGGCAGCCAGGACCGGCTGATTGAAGTGGAATGGGAACATAGCGAAACATCCACGAAAAAAGAATATCCGGTGGATATTGAAATCTCCGCGTTTGACCGTCCAGGAATATTAAATGATGTGATGCATGCGGTGACAGATACAAAAGTCAATATCCTGGCCGTATCCGGACGAGCCGCCCATGACAAAATCGCAACGCTTCATTTGACCCTTGCCATTTCCAATATTTCTGTGTTGCATCGGGTGGTGGAGAAAATCAAACAAATGCCGGATATTTATTCCGTGCAGCGAGTGATCAATTAGTTTTGAGGTGTGTTTGTCAATGAGAGTGGTTTTGCAACGGAGCAAAGAAGCAAAAGTAACTGTGGACGGAAAAGTGACAGGACAAATTGAAAAAGGCTATGTACTGCTTGTGGGCATTACCCATACCGATACGATGGAAGATGTAAACTATCTCGCAAGAAAAATCGCCGAGATCCGACTTTGGGAAGATGAACAGGGAAAAATGAACCGCTCCATTAAAGAGCATGGAGGGGACATTTTATCCGTTTCCCAATTTACGTTATACGCTGATGCCAGAAAAGGCAGAAGACCAAGCTTTGTGGAAGCTGCCCGGCCGGAACAGGCTGAACCTTTGTGGAATGCTTTCAATGAGGCGTTAAGGGAGCAAGGGCTGAAGGTGGAAACGGGCATTTTCGGAGCCATGATGGAAGTATCCCTTGTCAATGATGGCCCGGTGACAATCATTTTGGAGTCGAAATAAAAAAGAAGGCTGCCCGGAATGATTCCAGGCAGCCTTCTTTTTTGGTTCTTTGTCAAATAGTGTTGGTGAAAAAATTTTGTGACTTTCCTGGTATATGCAACCGCACAACTTAGAGGAACTTCGATTCCTCTAAGCTTTTTTCATTGTCATTAAATTTTGGGTGATCAGAATCCGAGTTTTAAAATGTCGGAAACAGCGATAGCCGAAAGAAATACGCTTTATCACCTTAATTTTGTTATTAATCCCTTCTAAAATACCGTTGTTATAA
>NZ_VIGD01000014.1 GCF_006569205.1 Ureibacillus terrenus | reverse complement strand
TGGCCGTGCTGGATTAGACTTGTTAGAAAAAAGGGTTCTCTATAGACTTTAATTATTATTTTAATAAAACAATAAAAATCTCCAACAGGGATGATAGGAAGGCATTCACCAAATATACGTAAGAGCCACTTTTTGCTTGCAAAAAACAGTTTTTACTCTATCTCCATTTTTTAGTTTTGATGGAATAGGTGTTTTTTTAGAAAATACATAATCTCTGACTTTCTGTCCAAGCCAAGAACCAGCTTTATAGGTTATCCCGCCTAACACAACTGCACCTGTTGCTAATAATGCTACTTCTCCAATCCCTGGAATAAAGTAAACACCTACAACTACAGCAGTTTTTCCATCCGGGTCAACAAACATCACAGGATTACTATTTGCATAAACATACCTATTTTGTGAAATTGGATTATCTAGATCTCCCGGATATGGATCAACAGATAAAAAGTTTCCATTGTTAGGATTGTAGTATCTGGCTAGTAAATAGTATAATCCCGTCTCCTCATCATATCGATAACCTGCATAACGATATGGATTTTCAGAAGCCAATGGGCCAGTTTGATGTAGGATATTCCCCCATGCATCATATTCATACTCTGCCACTACATTTCCATTATTGTCTGTTAACGCGACGACATCCCCATGACCGTTTAAATGATAATAATACGTTTGACCATTTTTGGTCATCTTAACAGGATGACCTTCATCATCCCATGTATATTCTGCAATGATATGGTCATTTTCATCCGTTTCGTAAATCACTTTATCTTGGTGGTAGTGGAAGTAGACCGTTCCATTGGCTGTTGTCATGCTTGTACGTTTTCCACTATCATCATACGTAAATTTCGCAATCCATTGTCCAGATGCATCTCGAACTTCGACTAATTGGTTAAACGCATCGTAAATATACGTTCGCTCACCATCATTCGTTAAATTTCCATTATCATCGTACTGGTACGCTTGTCCATTTACTTCGGTTAATTGATTCGCTGCATTGTATGAATAGGACGTTGTTGTACTGTTTCCATCTTTGGTGACGATTTTTTTCGTGCGGTTTCCAACTGAATCATATTCATAGTTAATGACTGTACCATCCAACAATGTTTCACGAACTAATTGATTCAGCTCATCATATTGATACGAAACGGTACCATGGTTTGTAACAATGGTTTCTATATTATTATTTTGGTCATAGTGGTACGTATATGAATTGAGTTCAGTGCCATTTGCCAGTTTGTTAGTGAGAGTTTTTAAACGATTAGCCTGATCAAACGTTTTGTTTGTAGTTGTTCCGTTTCCACGAGTGATCGACTCAATAGCTCCTAATGAATTATAACCAAACGTAGCGAGTAGTTGACCATTTCGTGTCAACGTTTCAAGCTGATTGAGTTCATTCGGTGTAAATCCTAATGAAAGTGTTGAACTCCCAACCGTCACATTGATGGAAGATAAAAAGTCATTACCTGCATATCCGTAGTTAATGGTATGATTTCCATCGACAACTTGCTTCAGCAAGCCGTTATCATAATAGTCATATGTCTTAGAACGTCCTTGTGAATCAGTGGCCGTTTTTATATTTCCATTTTGATCATAAGTATAGCTCCATTGCTTAATACCATTTACATACACATCTGTTAACTGATTGAGTTTGTCATATGCATATGTGATCACATCTCCCGAAGGTGATACTACTTTTGTGCGATTTCCATTAAGATCATAATCTATCAATGTGGATTTTCCTAGTTGGTCTGTATATTGCGTTAATAAATTCTTGCCGTTATACTCATATCGGGAAATATGACCTTTGGCATCGATAATGGCCGTTTTGTTTCCAGAACCATCATATTCGTAACTCGTTTCATTTAATTTAGCATCAATCACTTTCGTTAGCTGATTATGTTGATCATACTCATATTTTGTTTCGTATCCTTTTCCATCCTTATAACTAATGACATTTCCTACTTCATCGGTAATCGTTGTCACTGTATTGCCAGCTGGATCGGTTACTGTTTTCACATAGTTGCCGTTGTCATCATAACTATACGATTCAACCGTCCCATTTGGATATGTTTTTGTTTTCAAATTTCCATATGCATCATAAGTAAACGTGGTTTTTTGGCCCTTCGGATCTTCCTCCCGTATTTTCAGTATACGTTGTCCGCCATATGGCAAGTCGTGAAAGAGCAGTTGGGATTGACCGAGGGGACGAACCGGGCTCCGTTTCTCCCGACAAAGGACGGCATCATCTTTTATGTCCGGCGGTTCTGCCGAAACCTATCAAACCTTCACAGCTTTTTTGCGAGGCGGTGGAGGATCATAGGCCCTATCGTGAAAAAAGAAAAGGAACGGGCTTCCTGGTGGATCCGGACGTTGGAGAAACACGGTCTCTATTCGGTCATCAGAGACATGTGGGAGGACGGATTCCGACACCCTTTTGCGAATCAAATGGGATCCTGATTTTACATACATATCCTAAATTGGAAATAGTTGAGGTTCCCACAAACCTTTCCTATCGACGGAGAAAAAGCGATCCGGTACGATAAGGGCAGACGGACCGGAACGGTCCTGATTCCAAGTGAGACAAGGAGGAGATTCGAATGGATGAGTCGATGAGACACGACATTGCCCTGTTTCGGTACGGGCTAATCGCTCCGTTGGTGAATGGGCAGGTGGAACCGAAGACGTATCTGAAAGAGGTGAGCGAGCGAGTGCACCATGTTCCCCACCAGGGCGACAAACGAATCGCAGCCAAGACGATCCTCGATTGGTGCACCCGATACAAAAAAGGGGGCTTTGACGCCTTAAAGCCGAAGCGCCGTTCGGACCGCGGCCACTCAAGGCGTCTGTCGCCCGATGATGAGGATCATATTTTAGCCCTAAGAAAAGAACATCCCACCATGCCCGTGACGGTGTTCTACGAACACCTGATCGAGCAGGGGGAAATCCCAAAAAACCATATCTCTTACTTTACTATATACCGATTGTTGAAAAAACACAACCTTGTCGGGAAAGAAATCTTGCCCATGCCGGAGCGAAAGCGCTTTGCGTATGACCAGATCAATGAGCTTTGGCAAGGGGACTTATCCCATGGACCAACGATTCGAGTCAATGGGAAAGCCCAGAAAAAAGGGGTTTTGAAAAATTTAATTTTTCGACAAATATTCTGTCGGAATTTAGAAAAAACTATGAATTTTTTACGTATTTTTTTCCGATTTTCATTCCCACTTTCTGATAATTTGATATAATAAACATATAGATAAAGGAGGTTGCTGGTATGGTAAACTACAAAAATATTGTCATTGCTGTTGATGGTTCGAAAGAAGCAGAATATGCCTTTAAAAAAGCGATTGATATTGCTAAACAAAGTGGCGAAGATGCGAAATTGCACCTGGTGAATGTAATTGACACTCGTTCTTTCGCAGCAATCGAGGCATATGACCGTTCAATCGCAGAAAAAGCCCAAGCATTCTCTGAAGAATTGCTTGAAGGATATAAAAAACAAGCCGAAGAAGCTGGCGTTAAAAATGTAAACGTAATCATAGAATATGGTTCTCCAAAAACAATCATTACTAAGGAATTATCCAAACTTGTTGATGCCGATTTAATCGTCTGCGGTGCGACAGGTCTGAATGCAGTGGAACGCTTCCTCATCGGTTCCGTATCTGAAGCGATTGTCCGTTCTGCAAAATGCGACGTGCTTGTTGTCCGCACTCCTATTAAAGAATAATTTATCCGGTTTCAAAGGCTGCCTGGATGGTGTTCTAGGCAGCCTTTATTTTTTTGCCAGCCCGGTTTCATCCTTGGAGAAATGTCAGGGTTTTGACGAATTCCGCCGCCATTTCCGATAGATTAATTTATCAAAGTATGCTAAAACTATTATTGTCCATGTCTGATTCTTTAATTTTTCTTTTTTCTATTTTTCTCATTAAAAATAATATTTTTTGCAACAACTTTTGGAATTTATCACATTAGAAAGAATGATCCAATTTGAATCGAATCGCTTACTTTGACAATGCGAGAGCCTTATTGATCTTTTTTGTAGTATTTGGCCATATGATCAGCGAATACATCGAACAGGAAGAATGGATCGCTGATTTTTATTTGGCTATTTATACTTTTCATATGCCGGCCTTTATTTTGATTTCCGGCTATTTTGCCAAGAAAGTTTATGAACCGGGGTATTTCAAAAAACTAGTAAGCAAACTCTTTATACCTTATGTCGTTTTTCAAGTTTTTTATACTTTGTATTATGATCTGGTTTTTGGCGACGACATCAGCTATAGTCTGTTCATCCCGAGATGGGGGCTTTGGTTTCTTCTAAGCTTGATTTTTTGGAATGTTCTATTGTACTTTGTCGGCAAACTGAAATATGCCCTTCCCCTTGCCGTCGCCTTTTCGCTTTTCATCGGCTATGACGCGGAAGTGGATGAGTTTTTAACTTTATCCCGCACTTTTTACTTTTTTCCGTTTTTCCTTGCGGGCTATTATTTAAAAGAACAGCATTTTAACCGGCTCAAATCCCGAAAGCATATAGTCGCCGGCATCATCCTTGCCGTCGCCGGCTTTGCGCTGATTGCCTTGTATATGCCCCTTGATTACCGATTCTGGCTATTGGGAAAAAGGCCTTATGAAGAAATTACGGATGATATCGAATACTCGGCTCTGATGAGATTGAGTGCGTATGCCATTCAGTTTATGGCCACTTATCTCTTTTTCACCCTGGTGCCAAAAAAACATGGCTTTCTTACATCCATCGGACAATCGACACTGGTCATCTATTTGCTGCACATGGCCATAGTCCGGATTTTTCAGGAACATTCCATCAAAAATTATATCATCGAAACAAACCAATACTGGATTTTGTTAATAATGAGCTTCCTCATCGTCTATTTGCTGTCGCGAAAACCGGTCATTCAAATCTTTAACTTGCTGATTTTAAAAAATGCCAAAAAATCTTAATTTCCAATATAAAAAGGGTGCACCATTTAAAATGGCGCATCCTTTTTGATTGTCGGCGAAGCCTAGATGCTTCAAGACCATTTTGGCATATAAAATCCTGCGGCTACTTCTGCTCTTTCCACATTTTGATTTTTTCAAAGAACAAGGACATCGCATGTCTGTTGGACATATTTGGAACTTTTGCAAGCAGCACTTCTTTCGGAGGACGCATTTTTTCGCTTTTCTTCTGCAAAATAAAAACGCTTTTTTCATGTTGTTTCGATTTGAACATGTTCTCCGGCAGCTGCATCACTGCCAATATCCATGCGTGCTTTTTCAAAAATGCATGCAGCGCCTCTGCCTGATCCGACTCGAACAGGGTGGCAGGAATCAAAAATATTAGGTAACCGCCCTCTTTTGTATATTTTAACGACTGCTCAATGTATAAATGGTGGGCATAACTCATCCCGTCTTTCGCATGCAGTTCATAGCCTTTTGCCACTTCCTCGTTAGGGTAATACCCGACCGGCAAATCACAAACGACAAGATCGACCGGTTCGACAAAAAGCGGCCTCAAGGCATCCTGATGGTATAAATCAATCGGCTGTTCAATCAGCTCAGCCGTTTCCCGCGCCAACTGGATCAGCAAATCATCGATTTCAATACCCGTTGCCGACACTTTGCCGTCCAATTGATTCATAATGGTAAACAGTAAATTCCCTGTCCCCATGGCCGGGTCCAGAATGGATATCATGCCCTTTTCCAATTTATCTTCCAAAAGCTGTTCAACAAGATACGCAATGAACAGCCCCAACGAATCCGGCGTCATTTGATGGTGCGGCTGCGAAGACAGGCGCATGCCTTTTAATATCGCAAGCTGTATGGCTTTCCGCATTTCTTCTTTTGTGGCCGATCCGACCGGCAAGGAATCCTTTCCATCCAAAATTCCGGAAAGCGTCGCCAATACCCCGTCCAAATATGTTGAATCCGATTGTTCATGTTTCTCCGCGCTTTTATCAATAAAATTAAAGATTTGTTCGATTTTTTCCATGTTGTTCTTCCTTTCAACACTCGCCATTGGGTTACGATATGCAAAATTACGGAAAAATGGCTGTAGACAAAGCCGATACGGACTTTGTCTACAGGTAAAACACAATATAATAATAACCGAAAAATGCGATAAAAGATATGTCGCGGCCACATCTTTTATAAGAGTTCTTTTACCGCCGCGATTGCCGCTTCATAATTTGGATGGTTAGTCACTTCAGGAACATATTCCACATAACGCACAACGCCTTCACGGTCAACAACAAACACCGCACGTGCCAAAAGACGCAATTCTTCAATGACAACACCATAAGCTTTTCCGAAAGATAAATCCTTATGGTCTGACACTGTCACTACCCGATCAATGCCGGCCGCTCCGCACCAACGTTTTTGTGCAAATGGCAAGTCCACGGATACCGTGTAGACAATGACATCATCACCCAATTTTGCGGCTTCTTCATTAAATCGGCGGGTTTCCGCGTCGCACACTCCTGTATCAAGGGAAGGTACAGTTGCAAATAAACGGATTTTTCCCTCTGAATCTTTTAATGTAACCGGAGTTAAATCATTGGCGAGCACAGTAAAATCCGGAGCCTGATCTCCAACCTTCACTTCATTTCCAAGCAAAGTAACGGGTTTATTCTTAAATGTTACTTGAGCCACTAGAACATTCCTCCTTATTTTCTACTTATTTCATATTACTAAACAACATTTTGCCAATGCAAATAACTTACTCAAAAACAAAAAACCATCCAGCACCGAATGGGTACTGAATGGTTAAACTTCAGGCTGTTTGCTCATTTGAAGAATTTGTCTCAATGATTTTTTCTTTAATCACTTTCTTTTCATTTTTTACATATACATTTTCCTGCACCACAATCGTATCGGCAAAATAGTCTTGCAATCCCTGGTTTTTCGGTGTGAAAGCCACGGCGAGATAAGATATCCAAACGGTATTATTGATGAAACGCGACACCAATTCCCGAAATAAAACCGTTGTCCACGAAAGTTTTTCTTCTTTCAGCGATTTTACTTTAATGCCGAAAATCATTTTGCCGATCGTTTGCTGCCAGTATTTTGTCATGATGACAAAATACGCATAATAAATAATGCCTGAAATGATGGTAAATGGCGAGTACCATAGAGAACCGCCCACATCCCAGCCAAACAAGTAGAAGATTGGCTTCACCAAAATGCCGACAACCGCACTCACAACCAGTCCATCAATGATAAATGCCCAAAAACGGATCCAGAACCCTGCGGTTTTTTCTTCATATTCTTCCACGATTTCCGTTTCTCTCACGATTTTAGGTTCCGGTGTCCCTTCTTTCTGTTCTTCGGTTGAAGATTCATTGCGGCTTTGCGTTTGCGGATTTTCTTCTAATAAACCGGTTTCTGTCACATTTTGCGCGTTGGATTCGCTTTTTTCCGGTTCTTTATGCCCTTCCTCCGCTTGCTTGGATTGTTCCGTATATGTTAGCTCTTTTCTTGTTCCATCATTTTGCTCCTGGATGTTCATGGCGTTTTCGGCCGATTGTTCATGAATCGGCGCGTTTCCGTCCGTCTCATGGGCAGAATTTTTCCGGTCATTGTCTGAATGATAACCTGTCATATTTCAGCCCCCCTTAATTTTGGCCATATAAATACATCAATCGTGGTGCATCATATGAATTCATTAATTTGATCAACAGGCGTTCTTCCATTGAAGGGCCAAAGATGGTGCCTAATTTCATTGCGAATAACGAGCTTAAAGTTCCAAAACTTGACTCATATTCGAACAATGTCGCATCTTCCAGGCCATGGTCTTTTCTTAATGCCTGAATTGTTTCCTCCAGAGTTCCGATTTCATCAACCAACCCGGCTCTCAGTGCCTGATTGCCGCTTAAGATTCGCCCGTCCGCCACTCGTTTCACTTCGGATTCAGACATGCCTCTTCCCTGCTTCACCACATCTACAAACGCTTCATACGATTCATTGATCATTTCTTGCATCATCGCTTTTTCTTCATCCGTCGAAGGACGTGTGCCGTTGAACATGTCTTTATGCGGTCCGGATTTGATGGTTTCAAACTCGATTCCTAAATTTTTCGCAAGTTCATAGTAATTATAACTTTGTATAATGACGCCGATTGAGCCTGTCACTGTATCACGATGGGCAAAAATTTTGTCGGCGGGCGCAGAAATGTAATATCCGCCGGATGTCGCCATCGATTGCATGGAAACATAAATCGGTATCTTTTTCTCTTCTTTGATCTTCATTAATTTTTGATAAATCTCATCAGATTCCATGACCCCTCCTCCTGGAGAGTTGACAGATAATACTACGCCTTTTACTGTATCATCTTCCAAAATTTGGTCCAATGTTGCCAAAAATCTTTGATGGTCATATTCAAGGGCTGCCCAAGGGGAACTTGAACCGACATCTTGAATCACCCCGTCCACACTAAGCAAAGCGATCCGCTCATCAAACGACCCCGGTTCGACAATCGCCTCGGTCAGCTCCGGTTTACTGAAAGATTCAAATTGACTAAAAAAATCGCTTGTAAAAATGGTTGTCACTATGTTTACCCCGATTGAAACCACCATTAAAAAAACCGCTATACTCAGCGCTATCCATCTTTTTGTATTCATCTTCCAACCTCCTCCATTTTTTCTATACGTTTTTCAAAGCCAATTGTTTCAAAAATTTAAAAAAATTTTCTTTACTAGTATAAGATTACATGAAAAAAAGACATTCAGAAAGGTTTATTTCTTTCCGAATGTCTTCATTATTTTATTCTTTCATTTCATTCTGTATGAATGCATTACTTCATTGCATGCTTTTGCCATTCTTTTTGGCGAAGTTCCACCCGGCGGATTTTTCCGGAAGTCGTTTTTGGCAGCTCATCAATAAATTCAATCGCCCTAGGGTATTTATATGGAGCCGTAATCTTTTTCACATGTTCCTGCAATTCCTGCACAAGAGTAGGGCTGTCTTTTAAAGACGGATCTTTCAATACGACGAAAGCCTTTACAATGCTTCCGCGAATTTCATCCGGACTTGCCACTACCGCACATTCTTTGACGGCAGGATGTTTCACAAGGGCATCTTCCACTTCAAAAGGCCCAATCGTATAGCCGGACGAAATGATGATGTCGTCTCCGCGGCCCTGGAACCAGAAATACCCTTCTTCATCTTTGTACGCACGGTCGCCGGTTAAATACCAGTCCCCCCGGAATTGCTGCTGTGTGCGCTCAGGGTCATTCAAGTAACCTTTGAACAATGCCGGTGTGGAAATATGCACGGCAATATCGCCGACTTCTCCCGGCTTTGCAGGTTCTCCGTCTTCATTAATCACCTCTACGATATTTCCTGGCGTCGGTTTGCCCATGGAACCCGGTTTTGGTTTCATGCCGATCATTGTTCCGACAAGCAATGTATTTTCAGTTTGTCCATATCCGTCGCGCACCTGGATGTCAAACACATCCAAGAATTTGTTGATAACTTCGCTGTTTAACGGCTCTCCGGCGGAAACGGCGCTTCTCAAATTGGATAAATCAAATGATTCCAAGCCGTCCACTTTCGCCATCAAGCGGTATTCTGTCGGCGTGCAGCATAAAACATTGATTTTATAATCCTGCAGCAATTGCAAGTACGTTTTTGGTTCGAAACGTCCTGTATGCACAAATGCCGTTGCTCCGCTGCCCAAAATCGCCAGGAACGGGCTCCAAATCCATTTTTGCCACCCCGGTGCAGCTGTTGCCCATGCCAGATCCCCTTCTTTGACACCGAGCCAATGTTCAGCTGCTGTGCGCAAATGTGCATAACCCCAACTATGGGTATGGATTACACCTTTCGGATTACCTGTTGTTCCGCTTGTATAGGATAAGAAGGCAATGTCAGAGCTCTTTGTTCGCTCTCCATCGAATTCCTCCGGCAGACTTTCAAGTTCTTTTTCAATTTGAATCCAAGGCTCTTGCGCTTCCCCGTAAACAAACAATTTTAATCCATCCAGAGATTTCACTTCATCAAATTGGGAAATTTCATTTGAAAACGCAACAATCCCTTTTGCCCCTGAATGCTGGATTCGGTAGTCAATGTCCTTCGCCCGCAACATTTCGGAGCTTGGAATAATCGTCAGTCCTGCTTTTAATGCGCCAATATATGTAGCATAAGCTTTAGCAGAACGCGGAACCATCACTAAAATGACATCGCCTTTTTCCAATCCATAATTTCTGAACAGATTTGCGACTTTGTTTGCTCTCTTAAGCAATTCGACAAAAGTGATCTTTTCTGTGGAACCGTTTTCGTGATGCAGCAATAAAGCGACTTTGTTTTCGTCGGTTGCCCATTTTTCGAATTCTTCGACAATATTATAAATTTCTGGTGCAAGTAAATCTTCCCGCTTCAAGCAAATTCCCCCTCAAATATTATTCTAATTATAATTATATATAAAAAAAATAGCAAAATATTCTTTTTAATAGAAAAAATTTTGTTCAAAATACATTTTTTTATAAGAAACAAAAAAATAATTCAGAGATAAAAAAAGCCGGCAGCATGCTGCTGCCAGCTTTATTTCCATTATTGTTGAGTTCCGCGTAATTGAGACTCTGCCATTTGCACAAGACGTTTAGTAATTTCTCCTCCGACTGACCCGTTTGCACGAGCAGAAGCTTCAGGTCCGAGTTGAACACCAAACTCTTGTGCAATTTCATATTTCATTTGATCTAATGCTGCGTTTGCACCAGGAACCAATAATTTGTTTCTGCCGCCTGTGTTGTTTGTAGCCATCTCTCTCACCTCCTTGTGCATTTAGAATGTGCCGCAATCAAAAAATAATACATAGAGGTGAGAGGTAAATTGTGCTTCTATTACCTGCCGGTTGGTAGAGTGAAATTATAATAGATGTTTAAATTTATCGGCTGTTTGTTGTTTCTCAGGGAAAGTATAAATTTCTCTATTTTTCACGGCGCGCTCAATATATTCATCAAAATCCGTCTGCGATTCGAAATGGACCACCCGTTCAATTTTTGGCTTTGTTTTCGGATTGGCCGGTGTGAAAATCGTGCAGCAATCTTCGTATGGTTTGATGGAAATTTCGTATGTCCCGATTTGTTGTGCAATTTTAATAATTTCCAGCTTATCAAAAGAAATGAGCGGACGAAGAATCGGCGTATTTGTCACCGCATTGATTGCCGTCAAGCTTTCCAGCGTCTGGCTTGCTACTTGCCCCAAACTTTCACCGGTAACAAGCGCAAGAGCGCCAATTTCTTCACGCACTTTATCCGCGATTTTCATCATGATCCGGCGCGTTGTGGTCATTAACATTTCCGGCGGTACTGTATCTTTGATTAACACTTGCAATTCTGTAAATGGAATCACATGCAAACGGATAGTGGAGCCGAATTTCGTTAATTCATTTGCCAAATCTTTTACCTTTTGCAGTGACTGTTCGCTTGTATATGGCGGACTATAAAAATGAATCGCGTCAATCCTTACGCCCCGTTTCATCATCAAATATCCCGCCACAGGGCTGTCGATTCCGCCTGAAAGCAATAGGAGCGTTTTTCCGTTTGAACCTACAGGCATTCCTCCTGCCCCATAAATCACTTCCGACATTAAATAAGCGGCTTCTTTGCGGATTTCCACCCGAAGCTCCACATCAGGGTTTTTGACATCGACCGATAAATTCGGATTATTTTTTAGCAAATATCCTCCGACCGCTTTTTGTATATCGTAAGTTTGGTAAGGGAATGATTTATCTGAACGGTGCACTTCCACTTTAAAAGTGATTTGTTGATCTTTATAACGATCCATAATTTTTTGGGCAAGCTGCTGGATGCTTCCCATGTCTTTCTCGCAAATGGCGACAGGGCTGAAAGACTGGATTCCAAATACGCGCGGCAGTTTTTCCATTAATACTTCAAATTGTTCTTCATTGTTTAATTCAATATGCATCCGGTCCCTTTCCGCCCGGATTGTCAAAGAACCAAGATCAGAAAAAATATACTTGATGTTGCGTTTCAATTGCTGGATAAAATCTTTCCGGTTTCGTCCTTTTGTCGTCAATTCACCATACCGTATCAATATTTCTTTCCAAAGCATTCTCATTATACTCCTTTTAATTCATTCATAACTTCTTTAAAAATCGCTTTAAATTGTTCGATTTCTTCGTCAGTATTTTTTGCGCCAAAACTGATGCGGATGACACCTTCTTTAAAGTGTGGATCCACTTTTAATGCTTCAACGACATGGCTTGTTTTCTTCTGTCTTGAAGAACATGCACTGGATGTGGATACAATGGCACCGCGTTTCTGCAGCGCATTGATGACGACTTCCCCTTTGATGTCCCGTACACTAAAGGACAAGATATGCGGTGCCCCTTCTTTCGAAGATAGTATATAAATATGGTTGCCAAAAGCCGTTAAAAAATCAATGAGATCATCTCGCCATTTTTTGAATTTTGCTTGATTTTCCTGTAAATGTTCCACTGCAATCCGGCACGCTTTCGCAAGGGCGACCGCTTGCGGCACGGCGACAGTGCCGCTTCTTAAGCCGAATTCTTGTCCTCCGCCGACAATGAACGGTTCAATATTCAATTTTCTTCTGAAAGCGATGACGCCCGTACCTTTCAAGCCATGGATTTTATGCCCCGAAATCGTAATAATGTCCGGTCCGGCCTCTCCCTTAAATTGGACTTCCAATTTGCCGAAACTTTGCACTGCGTCCACGTGGAAAACGGCGCGGGAATGCTGGTGGATCAATTTTGCCGCTTCTTCAATCGGTTGGATTGCTCCCATTTCATTATTTACATGCATGATGGTAACCAGAACCGTATCTTTGCGAAGTTTCTCCCGCAGTTCATCTAGGGAGATTACTCCATTTTTGTTTACCGATAAATAATCGACTTCATATCCTTCTTTTGCTAATGCCTTATATGCTTCAAGCACCGATGCATGTTCAATTTCCGTTGTAATGATGTGTTTTCCGATATGTTTATTTGCTTTTGCGACACCAAAAATCGCAAAATTGTTTGATTCGGTACCCCCTGATGTAAATAAAACGTGTTCCTTGTTCGTTTTTAGAATGCCGGCGATTTGTCCTCTTGCCGCATCCAACAGTTCGTTGACTTCCACTCCAAATGAATGGATGGAAGCGGGATTAGCGTAATAATTTTTATTCACTTCGATGAAAGTTTGCAACACTTCTTCATGGGGTTGAGTTGTTGCGCTGTTGTCAAAATAGATCATCATTACCAACCTTCTAACTCATAAGATTTTTCAAAAGAAAAGGTTGTACAGAAAGTGGATACTTTCCGGACAACCATCCATTTTAATGCTTATCATGAAAAAACAAAAGTGATATTGCTGTGAACGGATATGACTTTCCGTTATCATTATACCCGAAATTATGCTTCGTGCATAAATTATTGTTTCGCTTTTTCGAACATTTCTTCCTGCACCAATTCTTCTAAGCGTTTAATGGCACCCGGTTCCGCCATTTCCACCGCTTCCGCCGCCAGTTCCAAAGCTTTTACATAACGGAATTTGTGGAAGGATTCCTCCGCCTGGAGCAATAATTCGTGAACCTGCGGATTTGAACGGTAGCGGTTGCCGTATTGAATAATCCGCTCAGTCAACATAACATTTTCTATCATTTCTTTTGCGTGTTTTTGCACATCTTGGATGCACTTTTCGGCCTGATCCAAATTGCTGTTGACTTGTTTCATATTCAACGGAACTTCTTGGAGGCTTTGCATTACCAAAAATAATTGCTCTTCCGCTTCTTCCAAGCGCGCGTCCATTTCCTCCGGAATGCCTGGGATGTTCGCTTTATGTAACATTCGGTCCGTATCTTGCAGCATTTTCTTCAACGATTGAAGTTTTGCTCGGGCTTTATTTTCATCGATTCGCAAATTCTTTAACCGATTTGAGAACTCTTCCTGCTCTTCTTGTATGCGTTCAATTTCGCTGCTGATTTCCATCAATTCTTCCTGCAGGCTCGAATATGCGGATTTTTCGCCTTGCACACGGGAAAGCAACAATTCAAAACGTTTTTGTATTACTTCAAGCTGCTTCAGGCCAATCTTTGGAATTTCCGCTTCTTCTTTCGGCAAGCGGTAGCTGCTTTGGACATATTCGGCTTCGGTGCTTACTTCCCGTGCCGTTTTTAACACTTCATTCAAAGTTTTGTATGTACGGTCACAATTTTTGTCTACGTAGTTTTTCGCATACACTTCCTTTTCGAGCAAATCATAGAAATTGTCAATTTCATCGTTGATTTCTTCAATTCTGGATGCGACATAACCGACGTTCAATTTCGCCAGTTCTTCTTCCAATTTCTTCAGCTCTTCCTCAATCTGTTCAAGATTTTCGGTCAATTCCAGATGTTTGAGGTAATAAGATTGCTCCTCCATTTCCCGCTGCCCTGTGCGGAGCTCATGGATGGATGCGGGAATTTTTGTCTGAATTTCCGCCAGCAATCCGGGGATTTCATTGATCAACTCGTTCAATTTTTTGGACTTTTCATTGAGATAAAGTACAATTTCCCGGGCATTCAAATAATTTCCTTCTTCTGTGAGCTTTTCATATTCTTCAAATTTCCGCGGAAATTCTTCAAGTAATTTTTCAAGATTCGCCAATGCCGGACCGAACGAATATTGGTGCGCCAAAAGGGTCTTTCGCGCAGAACGGTATTGCTCCTTTAACTGTTCCATTTCAATGCGGTTCTTTTCTTCGCTGCCGATTAATTCATCCAATTCGTCCAAGATTTCATTCTTTATTTTGTCGCATTTATTCAAATATTCTTCAATTTCTTTTTCGATCACGGACGCTTTTTTAAATTTAAAGCGGTCAATGAATTCTTCCGCATCAAATAACATGGAATCGATTTTGATGATATCCACGTCCACTACTTCCGTCCATTTATTGCGCCATCGTTCAAACAATTCTTCCGTCTGGCCGTTCATATTCAAATTCTTTACTTTTGTCAATTCCTCAAAAATGGGATAATGTTGAATTTGTAATTTCTTTTTTTCAAGCCGTTCTATTTCACGGGTATGTTTTTTTCTAAAAATAAGCCCGACAATAAACAACACTAGTAATATGGCGATGACAAAGATGATTGATTTCATCGTAAGCCTCCTATTCCACCCTCACGCAAATTGGCTATATGTTATATAATATACCATGTTTTTGAACTTTTGTTTTAAAAAATAATGCGGAAATAAGGAAAGTTAATACATTTCTTTCTTTAAAGGAGTTGAAATCATGAAAAGAGACGGCCACATCCACACACCCTTTTGCCCCCACGGTACGGCAGATCCGCTGGAACAATATATAGAAAAAGCCATCCAGCATCGGTTTACTGATATTACATTCACCGAACATGCCCCTCTGCCCGGCAACTTTACCGACCCGACTCCGGAGAAGGACAGCGGAATGAAACCGGAATTGTTGTCAACTTATATAGAAACGTTGGAACAATTAAAACGAAAATATAAAAATGATATTAACATTCATATCGGGCTGGAAGTGGATTTTATCGCCGGTTTCGAAGAGGAAACCAAGAATTTCCTGGACCAAATCGGACCTCGTCTTGACGACGCCATTTTGTCCGTCCATTTTTTAAAATGGAACGATGAATATGTTTGCATTGACTATTCAGAAACAGAATTCATGAAATTTGCAGAAAAAGTTGGAAATGTTGAAGCGGTTTACGACTTGTATTATGATACAGTTATCCAATCCATCGAAGCGGATCTGGGGCAATTCAAACCGCGGCGAATCGGCCATCCGACGCTCGTCCATAAATTCCAGCATGCCCATAACATCCTGGTTGAAGATGAACATCGCATAAAAGAAGTATTAAACAAAATGAAGGAGTTCGGCTTCGAATTGGATGTCAACAGCGCCGGTTTAAGCAAGAAATATTGCCGGGAACCGTATCCGCCTTTTCCGATGATTGAATACGCAAAATCCATTCGTTTGCCGCTCGTATTCGGTTCAGACGCCCATTCCGTCAAAGACTTGCACCAGCATTATGAAAAAATTTTCCCGTAAATCGGAGGTGAGCATGTGTTTAAGAAAATAGAAT
The DNA here is from genome assembly GCF_006569205.1 of Ureibacillus terrenus. Lineage (GTDB taxonomy): Bacteria > Bacillota > Bacilli > Bacillales_A > Planococcaceae > Ureibacillus > Ureibacillus terrenus. The sequence continues at coordinate 67,763 of NZ_VIGD01000014.1, read as the reverse complement.
ACAAAGGTTCTCTCGAAGAACAATATGATACGCTTGCGAAACAGCTTGCCGCTCTGCTGGAAGGGGAAACGGACATCATTGCCAATTTAAGCAATGCCAGCGCGCTGCTGAACCAATTTTTAACGGATGTCAATTGGGTAGGATTTTATTTATTGAAAGATGGGGAACTCGTCCTTGGACCTTTTCAGGGATTGCCGGCCTGTGTGAGGATTCCTGTTGGCCGGGGCGTTTGCGGGACAGCTGTGGAAAAAGGAGAAACAATCGTCGTGAAAGACGTGCACCAATTCCCCGGCCATATCGCATGTGACGCTCGCAGCAACTCGGAAATTGTCATTCCTCTTGTAAAAGATGGCGAAATGATCGGCGTGCTTGATATCGACAGCCCATTAATAGATCGCTTTAAAGAAGAGGACAGGCTGGGACTGGAAAAATTCGTACAAACATTGATCCAATATTTATAAAAAACTGCCCGTTTCGCAGCGATTGCGAAACGGGATTTTTTCGGTTTTGCATCTTGCCGCTTGGAATCAAGCGATGTGAAAGGGAGCGGTTTTCAATGTGTGAAACCAAATGGCGATGCTCCAAGTTTTTGCCGAATAATCGTCTAATTGAAAATCAATAAAACAGCGATATTTCAAGTTTTTTCTCTTGACTGCACTATGAAAACCATATACAATGTTCTTCGTGTAAAATAAAAGCAGCAGTTGTATAAACTTGTGTCCGTATTTTATTCCTCTAATAATCCTCGGATTATTGGACGGTGTATGAGTAACCCTGATGGCTGCCGGGGCGAAAATACATGAAAATAAAATACGCATAAGTTCGGATACAACTGGTTTTTGTTTTACAACAAAAAAACCAAAAGGAGGAGACGGAATGTCTCGTTATACAGGACCAACATGGAAAATTTCCCGCCGCCTTGGCATTTCACTGAGCGGCACTGGTAAGGAGTTGGCAAGACGCCCTTACCCACCAGGTCAACACGGACCAACTCAACGCAAAAAATTGACTGAATATGGTTTACAGCTTCAAGAAAAACAAAAACTTCGCCATATGTACGGCTTAAACGAACGCCAATTCAAAAACCTATTCGTAAAAGCGGGTAAAATGAAAGGGGTTCATGGTGAAAACTTCATGATTCTTCTTGAATCCCGTTTGGACAACCTTGTTTACCGCTTAGGTTTTGCCCGTACACGCCGTGCAGCCCGTCAATTGGTAAACCATGGTCACATCACGGTTGATGGACAACGTGTTGATATTCCTTCTTATACAGTAAAACCTGGTCAAGTTATCGCTTTGCGCGAAAAATCCAAAAACTTGCAAGTTGTAAACGAAGCGCTTGAAGCAAACAACTTCGTACCAGAATACCTATCTCTTGACGCAGAGAAAAAAGAAGGTACTTACGTTCGTTATCCTGAACGTTCTGAATTGCCTGCTGAAATCAACGAATCTCTTATCGTTGAGTTCTACTCTCGATAATCCAGTCCAAAACCCCTGGAACTTCAGGTTTCAGGGGTTTTATTTTTGCTTTGGAATAAAAAAACAAAACAGGAGGGGCCCGATCGCTTTTCTCAGCCCCTCCCTTTTTATTTTTAAATATATTTCACCATGTGGTATTTCTTTTTGCCCCGGCGGATGATGGTAAATTCATCGTCCAGGCGGTCCTTTCCGCCGACAATGTAGTCCAAATCCGTCACTTTATCGCCATTGATGGAAATTGCGCCATTTTTTACGTCTTCCCTCGCCTGGCGTTTGGATGGACAGATTTTTGCTTCCACTAGCAAATCGACAATGTTTTTGTCCTCCTTCGCCATTTCCGCGGTTGGGACGTCTTTGAAGGCATCGCGCATTTCGCTTGCGGACAAAGATTTCAAATCTCCGGAGAATAATGCTTCCGTAATGCGTTTTGCCGTTTCAAGCGCTTCATCTCCGTGAATGAGTCTTGTCATTTCTTCGGCCAACGCCTTTTGCGCTTTCCGCAAATGCGGCTCTTTTTCGACTGATTCGGCAAGTTCCTCGATTTCTTCTTTGCTCAGGAACGTAAAGATTTTTAGATATTTCACGACATCGGCGTCAGCGGTATTAATCCAGAATTGGTAAAACTCGTATGGACTTGTTTTCTCAGGATCCAGCCAAACAGCGCCGCCGGCTGTTTTGCCGAATTTTGTTCCGTCCGCTTTTGTAATGAGAGGCATTGTGATGCCATAGGCCTTTGCTTCATCATCATGGGTTTTCCGGATGATTTCAAGGCCTGTTGTTATATTTCCCCACTGGTCGGATCCGCCGATTTGCAGACGGACATTGTAATGGTCATATAAATGGTTAAAATCGATGCCCTGCAATAATGTGTAGGAGAATTCCGTAAATGAAATGCCCGTTTCGAGGCGGGAAGCAATCGTATCCTTTGCCAACATGTAATTCACATTAATCAGCTTTCCGTAATCCCTTAAGAAATCAATCACATTCATTTTGCTGATCCAGTCATAGTTGTTTACCAAAATTGCTCCGTTTTCTTTATCATCTCCGAAATCGAAGATGCGTTCCATTTGTTTTTTAAGGCCGGCCACATTCTTTTCAATCTGTTCTTTCGACAACAAATTGCGTTCAGTTGATCTGCCTGAAGGGTCTCCGATCATCCCTGTGGCACCGCCTACAAGCAGCACCGGTCTATGGCCAGCCTGCTGGAAACGGCGCATCGTAATCAGCGGTACAATATGGCCGATATGCATGGAATCCGCGGTCGGATCAACCCCCACATACAATGAGATTTTTTCTTCATTTAAAAGTTTTTCCAGTCCCTCTTCATCTGTTTGCTGGTATATTAATCCCCGCCATTTTAAATCTTCCAATAATGCATTTGACATCTTTGATTCCCTCCAGTTCATAAATTTGTGAATTTATGGTTGATTCACTTAGGTTAAGATTAAGTTAAAATTTAACAATAAAAAAACTGCATGCCTTGTTGCATGCAGGGACGCTCAGCACGTGGTACCACCCGGCTTGGAGAAAACTCTCCCACTCATTGGTCCTTAACGCGGAAAACGCTCAAGCTCCAAGACCGTAATTCGTGGTTTCATTATGACTGGCTTGCACCAACCGCCAGCTCTCTCATACAGGGAATGAAAACACTACTTCAGCCTCTTCAACGCTTGAAAAAAGATATTGTTAAAATTTTCACGAAAAACTACATGAATTATTCTACCCGTTAAATTTTCTTTGTCAACAACTATACTCCGATTATATAGAATTGTGCTATAATAAACAAGATTTTAGGAGGGAATGGCGTGAGAGAGAAACTTCAAGATTTTATAAGGAAACTCATGCATATTAATGAGAAAATCGAAAACATGGTCAGTTCCTATAATTCCAGCAAGCTCCGGATCGCATTGAGCGTCATATGGAATCTCGGGCTTGTGTTTTTCATCATTTTTCTTATCGGCTTTGTTTTTGTTTTTTCAATAGGGGTCGGTTATTTTGCCTCATTAGTGGACGAAGAGCCCCTTTACACCAAGGAAGAAATGCGAAAACAGATCTTCAATTACGAAGAGACGAGCGAAATGTATTTCGCCGGGAATGTTTATATCGGCAAAGTCCGAACCGATCTGGAAAGGAAAAAGACGACCCTTGATCAAGTATCACCGTTATTGATTCAAGCGGTGCTCGCGACGGAGGATGAATTCTTTTACGAGCATGAAGGAATTGTTCCGAAAGCGGTTTTCCGGGGATTGCTTCAAGATTTTACAAATGCTTCGACCCAGACCGGCGGTTCCACTTTGACCCAGCAGCTGATAAAAAATCAGATATTGACAAACGAGGTTTCATATGAACGGAAAGCCAAAGAATTGCTTCTTGCTTTGCGTCTTGAGCATTTTATGTCAAAAGATGAAATCTTGGAAGCTTATTTAAACATCATCCCGTACGGACGGAACGCTTCGGGGCGGAACATTGCCGGAGTGGAAACAGCCGCACAGGGCATTTTCGGAAAAAGCGCAAGCGAATTGAATTTGCCGCAGGCCGCCTATATTGCAGGAATTCCCCAGGCACCGTTCTCTTATACACCTTATACCCAGAAAGGGCAACTAAAAAATATGGAAGGACTGCAGCCGGGTATCGAACGGATGAAGGTCGTTCTATACCGGATGAAAGAAGCGGGATATATTACGGAAGAACAATATCAAGAAGCGATCAACTATGACATCACAAAAGATTTCAAAGACCCCGTAATCGAAACGATTCGTTATCCATATCTGACTTTTGAAATCGAGCGCCGGGCAAAAGAAATTATGGCCCGCATCCTGGCGGAAAAAGACGGCATCGATCCAAAACGGTTTGACGAAGAAGAAAATCTTTATAAAAAATATTTAATTTTGGCCGAGCGCGATATCCGCTCAGGCGGTTACCGTATTCATACGACCATTGACAAAGGTTTGTATGATGCAATGAACAAAGCGGCTAAGGAATTCAAATATTATGGCCATACCTTCACAAAAACGGTGATCGATCCGGAAACAACCCAGGAAGTGGAAGTTCCCGATCCGGTGCAGGTGGGCAGCATTTTAATCGAAAATAAAACCGGAAGAATTTTGGGGTTTGTCGGTGGCCGGGACTTTAAGATTATCCAGGTGAACCATGCAACCCAGGCAACCCGTTCAAATGGTTCCACAATGAAACCCCTGCTTGTATATGGTCCTGCCATTGAATATGGGGTCATTGGCGCGGGCAGTCCGGTCGTTGATGTGAAATTCCGGTATAAAGGATGGGCACCAACAAACTACAATCCGAATGAGGAGCGGGGAATCATTCCGGCACGGGAAGCGTTGGCCTACTCGCAAAACTTGACTGCGATTCGCCTGTATGATCAAATTGTCGACAAAAGACCGGCGGAACTTTTGGTCAAAATGGGCTTTTCCAAATTGACGGAAGCGGACTTTGTCAATCCCGCCGCCGCAATCGGCGCAATCACAAACGGTGTAACAGTGGAAGAAAATACGAACGCTTATGCCACTTTTGCCAACGGCGGAAAATTTATCGACGCATATATGATCGAAAAAATCGAAGATGCTGAAGGGAATATTATTTACCAACATTCTTCTGAACCGGTACAAGTATTTTCTCCTGAAGCTTCCTACATCATCACGGATATGATGAGGGATGTATTTCAATATGGAACGGCTACGAAAGCCCGGAATACTTTAAAATTCTCATCCGATTTTGCGGGAAAAACAGGAACATCCCAAAATTATAAAGATGTTTGGCTTGTCGGCTACAATCCGAACGTCACTTTAGGGGTTTGGCTGGGATATGATAAAAATAGAACTTTATATCAATTCAACGGAACATATTTCCAGCCAAGCGTACGAATCAATCTGTTATGGGCGACATTGATGAATGCCGCTTATGATGTGAAGCCCGAATTAATCGCTGCAAAAGAAAGATTCCAAAAACCAAAAAATGTCGTATATGCATCCTTCTGCGGCATTTCCGGAATGGCTCCTTCGAAAGCATGCAGCAACGCCGGGTTGGTGCGCAGCGACTTATTCATCCGAAAATTTGTGCCTAGAAAAGTGGATGACAGCTTCGTTTCCTCTGAAACAAGAACTGTCAAAATCAACGGCGAAACTTATCTGGCATTGGATTCGACACCTGAGGAATTTACTTATCCGTCCAACGGTATTTCACTAAAAAAAGAATTTATTACCAAAATTCTTGGACGATTTGGAGGAAATCCCGATAAACTTTTGGGAGAATCGATTTTAAAAGTTGTGGACATCAAACAATTTAATCCGGATCAATCCGCTCCAAAGCCGGTAAGCGTGACGCTAAAAGGAAATACATTATCATGGTCTTCCTCCCCATCCCGGGACGTTGTGGGATATCGCGTTTATGACCTATCCAATGGGGGCAAGAAACTCATCGCTTCCGTCAAAAGCGGAGAACGTTTGAGCATTCCTGTCGGAAAAGGCCAATACGGTGTCGCCGCGGTGGATATTACCGGTCTGGAATCAGAAATTGCCAAGACACAACCTATACAGGAACCTTCACCAAAAGACGAAAAAATCGATCAAAAACCTCCGAAGGAAAATGGAAAGGATAAAAATCCACCGGCAACAGACCCTTCAGATGGACAAAACCAGGAAGATCCGGATCCAAACAATCAGGAACCTCCTGACCAAAATGCCCAGGAGCCTTCCGAAGAAAACGACCAGCCATAAAAAAACAGCGGCACAAACTTTGAGAGTTTGTGCCGCTGTTTTTATTTCCGCGATAATACTTTTTTCAGGATGGCAACCGCATCATCAATTTCTTCATATTTCACCGTAAGAGGAGGGAGCAGCCGCAACACTTTTGTGCCGGCTGGGCATACTAAAAGGCCGGCTTCTTCCAATTTTCCAATATATTCTCCCACTTCATTTTCGCTTTCCAAGCCAAGCAGCAAACCTTTCCCTTTAACTTTAAATTCTCCGTCAGGGAAAGCCTCTTTCAACTTGTCGATGAAATATTCGGATTTCTTTTTCACTTCATTTAAAAATTCCGGTTGGAAGACAATGTCAATGACCTTTTGGGCAACCGCAACGCCCAATGGATTTCCTCCGAAAGTGGTGCCGTGGCTTCCGGGACCAAAGGTATCATACAATTCTTTTGTTCCTAAAATCGCAGCAATTGGGAAACCTCCGCCGAGCCCTTTCGCCAAAGAAATAATGTCCGGTTTTAATGGAGTTTGTTCGAAAGCAAAGCGGCTTCCCGTTCTTCCGATTCCTGTCTGAACTTCATCAACAATTAACAATATATCGCTTTGGGAACAGATTTCTTGAATTGCCTCCGCAAATTCGTCGGTTACCGGATTGACGCCGCCTTCTCCCTGTATCACTTCGAGCATAATGGCGGCAACGGAATCATCGACGGCATTTCTTAATGCATCCACATCATTGAATGGCAAATACGTGAATTTTTCCAACATAGGCCCAAAGCCTTTTTGGATTTTTTCCTGCCCTGTGGCGCTCATGGAGCCAAATGTGCGTCCATGGAAAGATTGTTTAAAAGTGATGATATGATGTTTTCCGGTATGCTTGCGGGCAAGTTTGATGGCGGCTTCATTCGCCTCCGCTCCGCTATTGCAGAAAAAAGCGTAAGAAAAATGAGTATCTTTGACTAAAGATTCGGCAAGTTTTTCTTGCCATGGAGCCTGGAACAAATTGCTCGTATGCCAAATCTTTTCGCTTTGCTCCCGGAGGGCTTTTACAAGCTCCGGATGGGCATGCCCCAGTGATAATACGGCAATTCCGCTTGTAAAATCCAAATATTCTTTTCCGTTTTGGTCTTTTACAATCGTTCCTTTCCCTTCAACAAGAGCAATCGGTCTTCTTGCATAAGTATTAAACAATGCACTCATTTTACTAACTCCTTGCTTGTTATTGTTGTCCCTGTCAACGTATCATCAACAATTTCCACTTTCGGGATGCCGGCATTTAGCACCCGGATCGCCCCTTCGACTTTTGGAATCATTCCTCCGGTAATTTTCCCCTCTTCAATCCATTGACGGATTTGTTCAGGAGTCACCTCTTTCTGGTATTCGCCGCCGATGCGGATTCCTGATACATCCGTCACTAACAGCAAACGTTCCGCACCAACAGCCAGGGCGATTTCACTGGCTACCGTATCACCGTTGATATTTAATCCTTGCCCGGTTTCGGTAGCGCCGATGCAGCTGATAACCGGCACAACATTGTTTGCCGTCAGGATATCGATAATCGCGGTATCGATCTTTTTGATTTCGCCCACATATCCATAAGTTTCGAAGTCCAAAAATTCACATTCAAGGAGATTCATGTCGAATCCGTTTAAACCGATGGCCTGAATCCCTGCCTGGTTCAAATCATGGACAAGTTTTGGATTCACTTGGCCAATCAGCGTCGACTGGACGATTTCCATCGCTTCTTCGTTCGTTACACGGATCCCGTTGATTTTATGGGAAGGGACATCCCTTTTTTCCAATTCCCGATTAATTGCAGGCCCCCCGCCATGGGTGATGATAATTTCGTAGCCATCCTCCTGAAGGGTTTTAAAATTGGAAAAGAACGCTTCATTCAAGCCTTCTAAAGTGCTTCCGCCCAATTTGATGACGATTCGCTTACGAGCGGTAACTTGCGTTGATTTGCACGTAGTCATACGTTAAATCGCACCCCCATGCAATCCCATGGCCGTCGCCTAAACCTAGCGAAACATAAATTTTAATTTCATTGGCTTTTAAAATTTTAATGAGTTCGTCTTCATCAAACGGAATCGGTTCGCCATTTTCCACCATTTTCTTATCGCCGATTTTAATGATGATTTTTTCCGGATCAACAGTGGCACCACTATAGCCGACAGCGCAAATGATGCGTCCCCAGTTGGCATCGCAGCCGAAAACCGCCGTCTTCACAAGCGGGGAACCGACAACGGTTTTGGCGATTTTGCGGGCTTCTTCATCGGAAACGGCCCCGTCGACCTCCACTTCAATGAGCTTCGTTGCGCCTTCCCCGTCCCGTGCGATCGCTTTCGATAAGTCTTCCGCAACCATTTTTAATGTTTTATAAAAATTGTTCCAATCCGGATGCTCCGGTGTCAACGGATTATTTCCGGCAAGACCATTGGCCAATACCAAAACCATATCATTAGTGGATGTATCACCATCAACCGTAATACAGTTGAATGTCACATCCGTAATTTCCGATAGCGCTTTTTGCAGCACATCAGATTCGATATTGGCATCTGTTGTAATAAACGCAAGCATTGTTGCCATGTTCGGCTCAATCATTCCGGAACCTTTCGCAGTTCCGGAAATGATGACTTCTTTTCCATCAATTTGAGTGGAATATGTTGTATTTTTCATCACCGTATCCGTAGTTAAAATCGCCTGCGCAAAATCGATCCCATTTTCCAATGAGTTTCCGAGTTCAATCTTTTTTACCCCTTCGCGGATGCAATCCATTTTCATCAATTCGCCAATGACACCGGTTGAAGAAACACCGACCAGCTTCGGATCAATGCCCAATTTTTCCGCGGCCAATTGCTGCATTTCATAAGCATCCAGCAATCCCTGCTTTCCGGTACACGCATTGGCATTCCCGGAATTGACAATTACCGCCTGCATTTTTTTCGTTTCATAAACCACTTCTTTGGTTACTTTAATCGGCGCAGCCTGTACTTTATTGGTTGTAAACACCCCTGCAACACTTGCAGGCACCTCACTGTATAAAATCGCCAAATCTTTTTTCTTATGCTTGATACCGCAGTGAATCCCCGCTGCTTTAAATCCTTTAGGGGATACAATATTTTTGCTAGATAGTTTCATTTCTCTAATTGACGACATTTAAATTCCTCCATTTCTTACATAGCCAGCTGGTTAAATAAACAATGGTACGACATCCAAACCGGTCGTTTGCGGCAATCCAAATTGTACATTCATATTTTGAATCGCTTGTCCTGCAGCACCCTTTACTAAATTATCAATTACACTTACTATTGTAGCCCGGTTTGTCCGTTCATCAATTTTTGCGAACACATCACAATAGTTGGAACCTTTAACCCGGCTCGTCCCGATTGTATTGGCGTCCGTAATGACACGGACGAAAGGATGCCGTTTATATGTTTCCATCAAACATTCCGTCAAATCTTCCGTTGTTACCCCGTCTTTCACAGGCGCGTAGGAAGTCGCCAAAATCCCCCGTGTCATCGGCACTAAATGGGTGTTAAAAGTAATGGCTGTTTTTACTCCTGTAAACATTTCAATGGCTTGTTCGATTTCAGGAATATGTTGATGTTCATTTATTTTATAAATCGAGAAATTTTCATTTGTTTCACTGAAATGAGTTGTTCTCGAAGGTTTGTTCCCGGCTCCGGAAACGCCGCTTTTCGCATCAATGACCAAAAAGGATGGATCGATTAACCCTTCCTTGATGAATGGAAGAATGGATAAAAGTGCAGCTGTCGGATAGCAGCCAGGATTGGCGATTAGGACAGCTTCTTTTATATTCTTTTCATTCCATTCTGTCAGGCCATATACGCTTTGATCCACAATTTCTTGTGGAGCAGGATCTTTTTTATACCATTTCTCGTAATCTTGCAGATTTTTCAATCGATAGTCTCCGGACAAATCGATCAATTTTGGCCCTTTTCCCACGAGCGGAGGCAGCAATTTGCTTGTAACGCCGCTTGGTGTGCTCGTAAAAACAACATCATAATTTTCCAACGTCTCATAATCTATTTTTTGAAGGGGCACATCTTGAATATTTAATAGATGCCCATATTTCGATGAAAAAATGACCCCTTCTTCGGAAGACGTAAATAAATCCATCTTTTCCACTTCAGGATGATTGTGCAAAAAACGGATTAATTCCAAACCACCATAACCGGTAGCTCCAATAATAGCAACTTTCAACGCACTCACCTCTTCAGTCAGATAATGTTAGTATAAACTTGTATAATTATAAAGTCAAATGTATGTTTATATATTAAAAAACTTTCTTAATTAAATAAAAACCGAAGGATATTCATTTGTCGAAAAATGAAATATCCTTCGGTGGATGCATAATTATTATCTTGCTCAATAAATCACATGGCGGCGGAGTGTCAATTAATCATCTTCCATTGTTGACAAGTCGCCTGTCGGAAGATTCAATTCCCAAGCTTTCAACACGCGGCGCATAATCTTACCGCTTCGTGTTTTCGGAAGTTTGTCTCTAAATTCGATTTCTCTAGGTGCTGCATGGGCAGCGAGACCCGTTTTTACGAATTGGCGGATGTCTTCCTTCAATTCATCTGTCGGCTCAACCCCTGGCCGCAGTACGATAAAGGCTTTAATGATTTCACCACGGACCGGATCCGGTTTTCCGATAACGCCGGCTTCCACTACATCCGGGTGCTCAATCAATTTGCTTTCTACTTCAAATGGTCCAACCCGTTCGCCGGCTGTCATAATGACATCATCGACACGGCCTTGGAACCAGAAGTATCCATCTTCATCTTTATATGCGGAATCTCCTGACACGTACCATTTGTCTTTCAAGAAATATTGCTGATAACGCTCAGGGTTTTTCCAAATCGCTCTCATCATGGACGGCCAACCTTTGCGGATCGCCAGGTTACCCATCGTATATGGCGGCAATTCATTTCCTTCATCATCCACAATCGTAGCATAAACTCCCGGGATTGGTTTGCCCATGGAGCCAGGCTTAATTTCCATGCAAGGGTAGTTGCAAATCATGTGTCCGCCAGTTTCTGTCATCCACCATGTATCGTGAATGCGATGGCCCAATTCTTTCATGCCCCAACGAATTACTTCCGGATTTAAAGGTTCACCCACTGAGAGCACATGCCGCAAAGAAGATAAATCATATTGTTTTAAGACGGCAGTACCGGCACCCATCAGCATTCTGAAGGCAGTCGGTGCACTATACCATACCGTAACACCATATTCTTCAATGGCGCCGTACCATCTTTCCGGGCTGAAACGTCCGCCAATGATGACATTCGTTATGCCATTCAGCCATGGACCGAAAATTCCATACGCAGTTCCGGTAACCCATCCCGGGTCCGCTGTGCACCAATAAATGTCATCATCATGTAAATCCAATACCCAACGGGCTGTCTGATAGTGCTGAATCATTGCATTATGGACATGCAATACCCCTTTTGGAGCTCCCGTTGAACCGGACGTATAATGCAAAAGCATTCCGTCTTCCCGGTCAACCCAGACGATGTCGAATTCGTCAGACGCTTCTTCCAATCTTTTATTAAAATCGACAATTTTTTCATTTTCTTCTACTTGATCCCCGACAACAAACACTTTTTCCAAGTGCGGCAATCTATCTAACGGAACGCGTTTTAACAACTCAGGTGTTGTCACAAGTGCTTTTGCTTCACTGTTGGATAATCTGTCATATACCGCCCCTTCCATAAATGCTTCAAAGAGCGGTCCGACAATCAATCCCAATTTCAATGCGCCAAGCAATGAAAAATACAATTCAGGAGATCTTGGCATAAAGATAAATAAACGATCCCCTTTTTCAAGATCCGCGAATTGTTTGAACACATTCGCAGCCTTGTTTGTCATGCGTTTCATATCATAGAACGTGTAGGCTTCTTTACGATCCCCGTTACTAAAATAAAGAGCCACTTTGTTTTTTCGTTCTTCTGAATCTGCATGACGATCGATTGCTTCGTAGGCAGCATTTACTCTCCCCGTCTCATACCAAGTAAATGCTTTCTCCACTTCTTTCCAGTCGAAATTAGCATAAGTTTCTTCATAATTTTTCAAATGATAATCCCCTGGTACAACTGCTAATTTCTCCGTCGTTTTCATCCCCATTAAATTTCCCCTTTCTTTCTATGATATTTTACATTTTACAATGAATCATTATAATTAGCAAAATATTTTTAAGATTTCATGAATTTCTTTATTTTTCACAAATTTCTGCTTTTATGCGCCAATTTTATCATATAATGTAAGTAATAGATGAAGGGGTGATGGTTATGCAACATATAAAAAATTACCATTGCGCACAGCTGGAAACGCCTCAAGGCACAGTTTTTGTCGAAGGACCCGTGCTGCCTGAAACGATCGAAAAGCTGGATTTCCACGAAGATTTGACAGCATTCAGGCCTCCAGAGCAGCAAAAAAAGGCATTAATCGGCATAGCGAAATTAGAAGAAGGCAGAATTATTATCGCCCGAAACAATAATACAATTATCGGCTATGTTACTTATCTATATCCGGATCCTCTTGAGAGATGGGCGGAAGATAAAATAGAAAATGTACTAGAATTGGGGGCTATTGAGGTGATACCATCATATAGGGGAGCCGGTGTTGCCAAAAAATTGTTGGAAGTGTCTTTCATGGCGGATGAAATGGAAGACTATTTAATATTTACAACGGAATATTACTGGCACTGGGATTTAAAAGGAACCGGCCTCAATGTTTGGGATTATCGGAGAATGATGGAAAATTTGATGAAAACTGCAGGTTTCGAATATTGTGCGACAGATGATCCGGAAATCACGTCGCATCCGGCAAATTGCTTGATGGTTCGCATCGGGAAACGGGTTGATAACGATACGATTACGCGTTTTGACCGATTGCGATTCAAATATAGGTATATGTATTAAACAAAGGGGGATTTGAATGATTGTCGAACAAATCATGAAAACGGAAGTATATACCCTGACACCTGAAAACACATTGAATGACGCCTTAAATATGATGAGGGACAAAAATATTAGGCACATTCCCATCGTTGATGAAGAAGGAAATATTGTGGGCCTGATTACATCCCATGACGTGAAAAACGCGTTGCCCTCCTGCGTGAAAGAAGAAGATGCATGCTCCATTTACGAAACACCGATAGAAAAATTCATGGTGAAAGATATTATTTTGGGCCATCCGCTTGATTTTGTAGAGGATGTCGCAATGACTTTTTACGAATCAAAAATCAGCTGTCTGCCAATCGTTTCCGGCGGAAAACTCGTCGGCATCGTCACAACGTCGGATTTGCTCAATGCTTATATCGAATTAACAGGCGCGCATCAGCCTTCTTCAAAAATTGATATTCGGCTGAAAGATAAAGTAGGGACATTGGCTGATGTGTTAATATTATTTAAAAAACATTATGCAAATGTACTAAGCATTTTAGTGTTTCCCGATGCCGAACACGAAAACAGCCGCATCATTTCCATACGTGTCCGTATGATGAATCCATTGCCAATCATCAAAGATTTGCGGGATCATGGTTATGAAGTTTTGTGGCCTAATGTGCCAGGGGTGAATGTATGAAAAATGCAGTATTTGTATTCTCGCCAGACCAATTAAGCTATAAATTTTCCGAAAGCCATCCATTCAACCATAAACGGCTGCTTTTGACAATGGATTTACTCAAAAGCATTGATGCTCTATCGGATGACGATATTATTCCGGCGAGAGTAGCTACGGAAGAAGAAATCGAATTGGTCCATGATCCTAAATATATCGAAATGGTAAAGAAAGCAGGGCACGGCCTCGTCACCCCTGAACAAGCGGAACCATATGGGCTGGGAACGGAAGATACTCCCATTTTCCCTAATATGCATGAAGCAAGCAGCCTGCTTGTCGGTAGTACACTCCAGGCGGTAGATTATGTCATGGAGGGCAAAAGCCGGCATGCTTTAAATCTTGGAGGCGGCTTACATCACGGATTCCGGGGAAGAGCCAGCGGATTTTGCATTTACAACGACAGCTCGATTGCAATCCGTTACATACAAGAAAAATATCATGCCCGCGTTCTATATGTAGATACGGATGCCCATCATGGCGACGGAGTACAATGGACATTTTATGATGATCCGAGCGTTTGTACGCTGTCCATCCATGAAACCGGCAGATATTTGTTCCCCGGAACAGGAAACATCAGTGAAAGAGGAAATGGACAAGGCTACGGAACGTCCTTCAATTTTCCGCTTGAAGCCTTTACAGAAGATGACAGTTTTTTAATGGTGTATGAACAGGCGTTAAGGGAAGTCATTGAATATTTTAAACCCGATGTACTTTTTACCCAAAATGGCGCAGATGCCCATTATTTTGATCCTTTAACCCATTTGAATGCTTCCATAAAAATCTATCGGGAAATCCCTAAACTTGCCCATCAATTGGCGCATGAATATTGCGAAGGACGATGGATTGCCGTGGGCGGCGGAGGTTATGACATTTGGCGCGTCGTACCTAGAGCATGGTCCATGATTTGGCTGGAAATGACCGATCAGCCGGTTCCTACGGGCAAACTGCCTGAAGAATGGCTCAATAAATGGCAACAAGAAGCTCCTGTGCCGCTGATTCCGACATGGGAAGATCCTAATCCATTGTTCGAACCAATCCCGCGAAAAGCGGAAATCGAAGAAAAAAATTCCCAAATGCTTACAAAAGCATTAAGTATTATTCGGACAGAAAAAAACAGACATTTTTAAAGGAAAAGTGTAGACAAAATCCTGGAAGACTTTGTCTACACTTTTTAATTATCCGTGCTTCGCTTTACTTTAGCAGAATCGCGTTTTTCAATCCGGTAAGGCAAAATCACATTGTGGTTCTCCACTTTTTCGTTATTTAAAAATTTCGTCAACAATCTCATGGATACTGCACCAATTTCATACAGCGGCAACACGACACTCGTCAATTGAGGTCTTACCATGCGCGCCAATTTCGTATTCTCAAAACTGATCACTTCAATATCTTCCGGAACTTTAATTCCATGATCCTGAGCTGCGTGAATGATTCCGATGGCCAATTCGTCGCTGCCGGCAAAATAGGCTGTCGGAGGATTTTCGATTTCATTTAATTCTTTCCATGCCTCCATGCCTCCATCATACGAATCGTCTTCTGCCACGATTAATGATTCGTCCACTTCCAATCCGGCATCTTCAAGCGCTTTTTTATAAGCTTCCAGCTTATATTTTGAATTGATTGTATAAGTCAACGGACCGCTGGCAAATGCAATGCGTTTGTGTCCATTCTGAATCAGCATTTTTACCGCTTCATAAGTCGCTTGGAAATAATCGATATTCACAGAAGGCAGCTTTTCGGATTCGGCGACAGATCCCGCAAGAACGATGGGCACAGGAGAATTTTCCATTGTCTGGAGCAATTTTGGTGTGACAACATCACTCATCATGACAATTCCGTCCACCTGTTTTCCCAACATTGTATCAAGCAGAGACAACTCTTTCTCCTCGTTTTGGTCGGAATTGGCCAAAATAATATTATATCGATACATCGTCGCGATATCTTCTATTCCACGGGCCGCTTCCGCATAAACATTGCTTGAGATATCAGGGATGATAACTCCCACCGTTGTCGTTTTTTTGCTCGCCAGCCCTCTTGCCACCGCATTTGGGCGATAACCGAGGCGATCTATGACTTCAAGCACTTTTTTGCGGGTGGAAGGCTTCACATTTTGGCTCCCGTTCACTACCCGGGAAACGGTTGCCATCGAAACATTCGCTTCTCGGGCAACATCATAAATTGTAACCGTCACAGGTCTCCCTCCCTTTAATTGTTATTTTCTTCATGATACGATACATTGCTCATTTTTTTCAATACATAGGAACAGTTCAAAAAATTATAACAATATATTTATAAATATAGGATTTTATCACTATTATTTTTTACAAAAAAACTATCCAATCATAAAGATTGGATAGTTTCGGCATTAAGCTTTATACTCATATTGTTTCATAAATTTTAACAATTCTTCATAAAATTCATCAAATTGCTGTAAATCCATTTGCTGTTGGGAATCGGATAATGCTACGGATGGATCCGGATGGACTTCTGCCATCACGCCATCTGCGCCAATCGCGATAGCCGCTTTTGCGCATGGCAATAATAAATCGCGTCGGCCTGTTGAATGTGTTACGTCAACAAACACAGGCAAGTGTGTTTCCTGTTTCAAAATTGGCACCGCCGAAATGTCCAACGTGTTGCGTGTTGCTCTTTCGTATGTGCGGATTCCGCGTTCGCAAAGCATGATATTTTCGTTTCCTCTGGACATGATGTATTCCGCTGCAAGGATGAATTCATCAATTGTTGCGGCCAAACCGCGTTTTAGTAATACCGGTTTATCGGTTTCCCCTACCGCTTTCAACAATTCGAAGTTTTGCATATTGCGTGCACCGATTTGAATGACATCAACATAATCCAACGCTTCTTCGATATGCCCAGGTGTCACAATTTCCGTAACTACCGCCAAACCGTATTCTTCTGAAACACGTTTTAAAATTTTCAGCCCTTCCAAACCTAAACCTTGGAAATCATATGGAGATGTACGTGGTTTGTATGCACCTCCGCGGATGAATTTTAATCCTTTCGCTTTGATGGAAGCGGCTACTTGCGCTGTTTGTTCGTAAGATTCTACGGAACATGGGCCGAAAATAAAAGTCGGTTCTCCGGCGCCGATTTTTTTCCCGTTAATTTCGATGATTGTATCTTCAGGTTTTTTCTTGCGGGAAACAAGCAATTCTTTTTTCGTATCCGCTTCTAATTGTTTTAAAGCCGTTTTGAAAATCGTTTTGAAGATATAATCAACCGTCATTTGATTTAACGGACCTTTATTATGCTTTTTCAACAAATCCAACATGTGGCGTTCGCGCAATGGGTCGTATCGGTTTACCCCTTGTTTTTCTTTAATTTTTCCGATCTCGTTTACGATTTCCGCACGTTCGTTGATCAATCGAAGAATTTCCAGGTTTAGTTCATCGATTTGTTGGCGAAGTTCTTCTAACCGTTTTTCACTCATTCCCAATTTCTCCTCCCTACTGAAATACAACACTTTCAGAAGACTGAATGTATGTTATTACATTTTAAGATAATATACATATTATAATCAAGAAAATTCAGAATGTCACGTCTTTTTAATTTAGTGCTTCAACTCGCTAAAGCGATAATAGATTTCTAGGCTTCCTTGATGGAAATGAATCAAATGATGTGATATGGTCCTCTATATTTGGCAGGCCTGCAATGAATTATGGAACAAGGGAAAGCGGGCGTCCGGAAAACGGGCAATAAAATCAAAAAAGAGCATATTGGAAAACCATCTGTTTTCGCAAATGCCCTTCTTGATCATCTATGTTAGATTGAGGATGGACGGGCTGCCTCTGAAATCTCTTCTCCTTCGTATGCATCAACGAGATTTTCTTCATAAGAAGCCGTGCCGTCATCCATGACTTTTGGAGATTTTTCCTTTTTCGACTTTACTTTTTCGACCAAATGGGATGATTGCTCTTTAATTTGGCTTGATAGCTGCGCGGTTTTTTCTTTCGCGGTGGATGTAAGAACAATTCCTTTTTGCCGAATATTGCTTGCCTGTTGAACTACATCGCTGCGCAAATCTTTCCCTGTTTTAGGCGCAAACAATAGTCCGACTGCAGCGCCGACAATACCTCCAACTAATGCTCCAATCACAAAATCTTTCATATTGATCGTTTCCTCCCCGTTTGCCGCCTGATTCGCAGTTTCCTGCGGCAACTGTTGATCTTTCACTTCATTGAAATTTGGTTTTTCTCCTGACATCGTCATTTCCCCCTTCATTTTTTCTCGCGCTTGTAAACCGCAACTCCCTTATGATCCGCTTCTGCCGCTTCCTGATGGGCTTTTCGTTGTTTCCATCTTTCGGCAATATCCATGACCACATTGCTCCATTGTACAACCTGGGCAATCTTTTCTTCATTTTTGCTTACTTCTTTCGAGATGGAATCCGTTATCTTATTAAGAGAATTGTTTAAATTATTGACAGATGTCCCCATATTTTTGATTGCATCCACTACCGTGTTTAATTTTTCGGATTTATCGATGATATCTGCGGCTAAAGTATTTGTCTTTTCCAGCAGATAAGTCGTTTCACGGGTAATGCCTTCCATTTGTTTTTCTATTCCGGCAATCGTGCCGGCCATGCTTTTTAAAATCCCTTTTAATGAGAACAACGTAGCTCCTATACTTATACAAAGCACGAGGAAAGCCAGCGCTGCAACAAGTGCCGAGATATATAAAATCACTTCCATGCTGAAGACCTCCTAGAATTAAGTTGTATATTCATTTCGACAAATTTTTCGGAATTCCTTCTTTTGTTAAAAAAAGGAGCTTGAAATCGCCCCTTTTTTATATATATTGAAATAATTTCGTCACATTTCTTCCAAAACTATGCACCCTTTTTGAGAAGGGTTTCGAATGCTTTTTGGAATTTATTCACATCTCCCGCTCCCATAAAGAGAAAAACGGCATTTTGATGTTGTTTCAATCGATCAATCGTCTCTGTCCGGATCACTTCGCTTCCATCTATAAGTTTAGCCAAATCTTCAATCGTCAGATTTCCGTTCTTTTCTCGGGCAGAGCTGAAGATTTCGCATAAATAAACGGAGTCCGCCTGTTTTAAGCTGTCGGCAAACTGCTCTAAAAACGCTTCTGTCCGGCTAAATGTATGGGGTTGAAAGATGGCTACAACCTCCCGTCCCGGATATTTTTGTCTTGCCGACTGGATTGTTGCGATAATTTCAGTAGGATGATGCGCATAATCATCAACAAGAACATTATTGCCAATTTTCGTCTCAGTAAAACGCCGTTTTACACCATTAAACGTTTTTATCCGTTCTTTGATGATATCGGCAGGAATTCCTTCATAATGGCATAGCGCAATGACCGCCAGCGAGTTCAAAATGGCATGGTCTCCAAACATTGGAATGAAAAACCGGTCGTAATATTCGTTTCGGATATATACATCAAAACTTGAACCAATTGTTGATTTTTCGATGTTTTTCGCTACAAAGTCGTTGCGTTCTCCCATTCCATAATAAATGATCGGCACGTTCGCATGAATCTTTTGTAAATATTCGTCATCCCCGCAAGCGATGATCGCCTTCTTCACTTGCAGCGCTAATTGCTGGAAGGCGGAAAATACGTCTTCGATATCTGAAAAATAATCCGGATGATCAAAGTCGATATTGGTCATGATGGCATAATCCGGATGATATGCGAGAAAATGTCTCCGATATTCGCAGGCTTCCATCACAAAATAAGTTGCGTCCTTTTTCCCATAACCGGTTCCATCGCCAATCAAATATGATGTCGGTTTATATCCCCCGATGACATGGCTCATTAAGCCCGTTGTCGATGTTTTTCCATGGGCTCCGGTAACTGCTATGGATGTAAATTTTTTAATGTATTCCCCTAAAAATTTATGATAACGAATGACTTCCACGCCTAATTCTTTTGCCCGGACAATTTCCGGATGGCTGTCAGGAAACGCATTTCCCGCAATAACCGTCATCCCGGGCTGGATATTATTCGGATCAAATTTTAATATTTTAATATTTCTTTCCCTTAAAGGCTGTTCGGTAAAGTAGTATGTTTCCACATCGGAACCTTGGACGTTTTCGCCCGAATCGAAGAGTATTTGGGCAAGTGAACTCATTCCCGAACCTTTTATGCCTGTAAAATGATAAATTGTCATGTTTAAAACCTCCCAGGGATTGAGCCTAATGAATAAATATTAAGCTTATGACTAGTTTATACATTTTTAGTAAATCAAAAACCTATACCATTATAGCATGTATTTTTTTATTCGTTTCAAAAAAATGAGAGGGGCTCCCCCCCTCCTGTTCCGGATGTTTGTTCATCAATCGAACAGCTCCATTAAATCCTTTTCCGTAATATACACTTCCCTAGGTTTGCTTCCTTTTTGCTCGGATACAAATCCATAACTTTCAAGCATTTCGATCAACCGGGCCGCCCGGTTGTATCCAATGTGATATTTTCTTTGGATAAGGGAAGTCGATGCGGCTCCCTGTTCATACACGAAGCGGCAGACATCCTCGAACAATTCATCCTGCTCCTCGATCATTTCCACTTTTTTCAACAGCTCTTCCTGTTCAAAGAGATAATCGGGTTCCCCCTGTTTTTTTACATGATCGACAATCTTTTCAATTTCTTCATCCGTCACAAAGGTTCCTTGCAAACGGATCGGATCCGACATGCCATTTCCGAGGTAAAGCATATCTCCTCTTCCCAGCAGCCGTTCCGCCCCTTGGCAATCCAAAATGGTGCGGGAATCGATTTGGGAAGAAACGGAGAAGGCTATGCGTGTCGGAATGTTCGATTTAATCAAACCTGTAATGACATCAACGGAAGGACGCTGTGTGGCAAGAATCAAATGTATGCCGCAAGCCCTCGCTTTTTGGGCAATCCGGCAAATGGATTCCTCCACATCTTGAGGGGCCATCATCATTAAATCGGCCAATTCATCTATAACAATCAGGATATAAGGAAGTTTCAAGGAGCCTTTTCCCTCTTGTTCTACAAGTTTATTATACCGGGGCAAATCCCTTACACCTGCATGGGCAAACAGCTGATATCTCCGCTCCATTTCATCCACCGCCCACTTCAGCGCCACTGTCGCCGCTTTCACATCGGTTATGACAGGACTTACGAGATGCGGAATATGATTATATGGAGCCAGCTCCACCACTTTCGGATCAATTAACATCAACTTCAATTCACTTGGTTCGGCCTTTAACAGCAGGCTGACTAAAATGGAATTGATGCATACGGATTTTCCTGAACCGGTCGCTCCTGCAATCAATCCATGGGGCATTTTGCGCAAATCGATTGTCACCGGCTCACCGGTCAAATCCAATCCAAGGGCTGCTTCCATCGGCGATTCGGATTGTAAAAATCGTTCACTGTTTACAACTTCCGATAAACGCACAGCCCGGGAAATGCGGTTAGGTATTTCAATCCCGATTGTGTTTTTCCCCGGAATCGGCGCCTGAATCCGAATGTCTTTCGCAGCCAAGGCGAGTTTCAAATCATCTGCAAGATTTCGTATTTTGCTTACTTTTGTTCCTTGACCGACAGTAATTTCAAATTGGGTGACTGCAGGGCCCTGCATAATCGATTCCACTTTGGCGGTCACTTGGAAATAGGATAATGTCTCCACAAGCTTTTGAGCCTGGCTTTCCATCCATTCCCGATCTTCCGCGGATGATTCCGGCGGGGTCAAAAAACTCAAAGGCGGCTTTTCGTATCGGCTATCTTTTTTTTCAACCTGTGTTGAATTTTCAAAGAACTCTTTTTTCCCGGTTATAGATTCGAAGTTCTTTCGATTATACTCAATCTTTTTCTCTTGAGGCTCAGGCTTTCCGAAGTCAAGATGCGATTGCCCTTTTTTGGCCAACTTTTCTTTATCCGACTTCAGCATAATGACGTTGAACGGAATGGGCCTGTTCTTTGTCCCATTTTCTTTCATTTCGTTTTTCGTTTCGTCCGTTGAATGCGGACCATCCTTTCTTCTCTCTTTCTCATTCAATCGTTCTGCCGATTCCTTCTTCAAAGAATTAGGATGATGTCCGTCGATTTCCGGTTTTTTCAATGGCCATTCATCATCGTTAGAAACAGGACCGTCAAACAATGTTGTATTGGATTGCCCCTCATCGGAAGTCGGAAATTGTTTTTCTTCCGGCTGATATTCTTTCGTTGGCGCTTCTCCACTTTCCTGCAATAAAATTTCAGAATTTGCCCCTTCTCCGAAAATGATGGTCTCGGCCTGCAATCGTTCTTCGCTCCGTTCCGCCTCATCGGCTTCACAAACGTTCATCGGGCCTTTTTGTTCCTTCCCGATTTCTTCCGTCCTCATTTTTTCGCCTTGCTCTCCGGAAAATGGGAAATCCTCCATTTCAATTGGAGCAACATCCGTCTGGCTGCCGTCGGATTGGCCGCCTATTTCCGCATTCGCTGCCGATTCTTTTGCTTTTTGTATGTTTATAAAAGGGGTGCTGTTTGCTGCTGGTTCAAGCATGATAGGGGCTTCATCCTGCAGAGCCGAGCGCACTTCCTGTTCTTCCAAAATCCCTGACATTCCATCCGGATTCCCTGCATCTTCTACCAAAACGGACCGTGAATCGCTGCCTTTTTCTTCTAAAGTAATCGATAAACTTTCTTTCGTTTGATGGAGAATTTGTTCAACTTCTTCCTTCACTTTCTCCAATTGTTTATCGATCTCTTCAACTGCAAGGGTGCGTGGCCTGTTTTCAAATCCTGATGCAATTTCGGTGGACGCGTCAGGCAAACCTTTTTGATCATCCAACTCCCGTTCCCTGTTTTCTTGCTGTTTTTTCGCCAGCAAATCGTGTATTGGCCGAGGTTTTTGAAAACCGTATACAGGAGAAGGAACATTTGTCGGAATGAATCTTTTTCGATTTAGAGGAAGTTGATTTTGTTCATGTTCCGTCGTCTTTTCTGTTTTTTTCCGGACAGGTTCCCGGTCAGCATCCTTCCGCAAGTTGAGCTCTCTCCTGCGAGGGGATTTATAATCAGGACGGGAGGCCTTTTTCTTGTTTTGAATCCGCATTTCCAGAAGTTCATGTATTCTTGGAACATCCACGTCATACACCAGTGAATTCTTATCATGATGAACATCATGCTTTGCATTATCATGTTTGATTGCTTCAGCCGGCTGGTAGGGAGATTCGTTTTTTGTCGGCCGGACTTCTTCGTCAGGAATTAATGGAAACCGAAACTTTGGTTGCGGCTGCTTTTGTTCGTATGTATATTCTTCCCAATCTGCTTCGTACTCTATTTCATCATATTCTTCTTCCATATCATTCTGAAAAAATAACTTATTCAATGTTTTTTTTAGCCATTTCATCCGTCATCACTCTTTCTAATACCATCCCTTTTATAATTATATGATATTTTTCGGCAATATAGCTATGTTCTATATCGATTCACATTATATTTCATATATGTATCATTCACCCGAATCATGCATGAATCATCCTATTGATTGCCCAAAAAAGGATAACATAAATTGTGTTGCAAATCCTTTACATTCCATTAACATCTCATTAAAAAATGGTTAGGACAGCCTTGCCCTAACCATTCAGGATGTTATAGTTTTTCCGGGATTTGAAAAGGTGAACCCACCTCGGCATCCTCATCCAGTACCAATATTCCTTTTTCCTGAGGAGCATTTGGAATTGCAAGCTCCCTTGCTGAACAAATCATTCCATAGGAATCTACTCCGCGCAGTTGTGCAGGTTTGATGACCATTCCGGAAGGCATGACCGCCCCGATTTTTGCAACCACCACTTTTTGGCCGGCTTCGACATTTGGCGCACCGCATACGATTTGCAACACCTCATCGCCGACATTCACTTTGCAAACGCTCAATTTGTCCGCGTTCGGATGCTTTTCTTTTTCTTCCACATAGCCAACGACAAATTTCGGAGAAAAATCCACGTCAATGGAAACTTCCACATCGTTCGCCTTCAGGGCTGCCCGGATTTGTTGAACGAGTTCTTCAGTCACTTCCACATTGCCGCTTACATTGAGTTCCATATATTTGCTCGCATTAAATAGATTAAATCCTTTCACTTCCCCTGTTGCTTTTTCCTTGATTAACGCGACATCCCCCACCCGTTCCACTTCCGGCGCGGCAACATCCTCCGTTGTCAATTGAACGAGCAGTACATCTCCGACATGTTCTTTATTGTATGCTGCAATCATTTGAATTCCGACTCCTTTTCTTATCGATTTTTTGCTAATATAAAAATCGGTGTCAGCTCTCCGTTTTCATAGACAAAGGATAATGATGTGATTGGCACACGTCCAATGGAAAAGAAATGCATCGTCATTTGGGCCAGCACATCATATCCTGTTTCATTCCGGATATCTCCTATAATTAGCACGTCCTGATGAGGAACGGAAATGGCCATATCCCCTTCGATTTTTTCCCTCATTTGTTTTAGAAAAGCTTCGTTTAAGATGCGGCTTGCATCATATCCGTCATTTTCATTGACAAAATAGAAGACATTCCCCGCCACCTCATCTTTTTTCGTATTCGTAGGCAACTGGCGGACGGAAAATCGGGCAATTTCCCGGATTTGATCGGGGGTCGCGTTTAATTTCAGAAGCATGGATTCATCAATCAAACGGTAAGTAGCGCCCAAATCCAGAGCATAAAAAATGCGGGTTTCCGCTGTATGATCTGCCGTAATGAAAGCATGTCCCTCTTTTGATTTCAACGGGAAGGATGTGGAACGAATGACAGGATATATTTTCGAAAGGTGATAAATTTCTTCATTCTGTTCCTTCTCCATTGCGAGAAACGTCTGTTCAATCGTATAAACGACATCATGAATCGCCTGTCCTTTTCTTTCGTTGTATTTTGCAAGAATACCCGGAAGATGGATTTCCATTCCTTTTTGAAGGGTTTTATGGTCCACCCGCAATTTATCGTCTTTCCGATTATAAGAAAACACGAATTTTTGTGTCCCTAACCGTTTTTTCAGTTCTTCGACAAGCTGCTCAGTCTTCAATTTGCATTCACTTCCTTATGTGCACAAATAAACGGCTCACATATTGTGAACCGTTTTTTTCTTCTTGCATTTATTGTATCAAATGAGATGAACAATAGTCGAATAGAACGAATCCATTAACGGATCACTTCGACTGACCGGGCAATCATCATCATTTCCACCAGCTTATCATCCATATTTCGGCCGTTGGAGATTGTGGACAATTTTACGCCACCGCTGCTGGCAATCAATTCATATTGATCATCATTGTGCTTGATCACCATTGTAAAGCCAAAGACGCCGTCAAGTTCAACCGGCTGCTCTTTCACAATTTTCTTCGCGGAATTTTTTTTCAATAATTCATAATGCAGTTTGCTGTCTTCTTTTTCGTTCACATTGACGAACAAAATGTAATTATCTTTTCCCTTTGATATTACGTAGTTATTGACATCATCTGTTTCTTTGATGCTATACCCGGAAGGCAAATAGAGTTCGATTTGGCCAATCTTTTTATTCGGCTCCCTTGGGGTTTCTTCAAATACCGTTTGCGCGCTGGCTACTCCGACATTAATCTGCTCTTCGACAGATTTCCCGCAGCCGGAGAGTCCCGTTAACAGCATGGCGGCAATGGCTAATAATAACCATTTTTTCATAATGTTTCACTTCCTTTACCAAACTTTATTTTAGTAGGATATTCAAAAGAGCGCAATCTCAAATTTTCCTTTTAGAATCATAGATAATTGCTTGTACTTTTGCACAGTTAACTCTTCCGATCGCTTCTTTCATGTTTTCCCTCATTTCACTTTACTACAATCTGTTCGGAATGGTTCTAAGAAATTCGTTACATTCTCATTACATGTTTGTAACAAAAAGAAACCGCCGCAAAGAAGCGGCGGTAAAAGCCAAAAGAAACGTTGATTAAGGATTTTGGAGGATGGTATCAACCGTTGTGCGGTCCAATTTACGGATCAATGTCACCAATAATTCTTTTGCAGCCAAATAATCATCGACATGAATGATGGAAGCGGATGTATGGATATAGCGGGAACAAATGCCGATCACCGCGCTCGGAATGCCGCCGTTCATCGTATGAACCCTTCCCGCGTCTGTGCCGCCTTTTGAAACGAAATATTGATATGGAATATGATTGGATTCAGCTGTATCCAATATAAAATCACGCAACGTACGGTGGGTTACCATCGTCGGATCGTAAATGCGCAAAAGCACACCTTTTCCCAACTGGCCGAATTCGTTTTTGTCGCCGGTCATATCATTTGCGGCAGAAGCATCCAAAGCAAAGAATAAATCCGGCTGAATCATGTAAGTGGAGACTTGGGCTCCGCGAAGCCCCACTTCTTCCATCACATTCGCTCCCGAATAAAGATGGTTCACCACTTTTTCATCTTTCAGTTCTTTTAACAATTCAATCGCAAGCCCGCATCCATAACGGTTATCCCAGGCTTTCGCCATGATTTTTTTCGGGTTCGCCATCACCGTAAACGGACAAACCGGGATAATCGATTGTCCGGGGCGGATCCCCATTTGAATGGCATCCTCTTTGCTGTCGGCTCCAACATCAATCAGCATTTCTTTTATGTCGACAGGTTTCTTTCTCTGCTCTTCCGTCAGCAAATGGGGAGGCGTTGAGGCAATGACGCCCGGAATTTCCCGTTCTTTTGCAAAGATGACCACCCTCTGGGCGAGCAAAACCTGTGGATTCCATCCGCCCAATGGTTGAAAGCGGATCATGCCATTGTCGGTGATGCTCTTTACCATAAAGGCTACTTCATCCATATGGCCGGCCACCAAAATCTTCGGAGCATTAGATTCCTCTGACTTTCGCAATCCAAAGATTCCGCCCAAATTGTCCTGCACGATTTCATCCGAATATTTTTCGAGCTCTTTTCTCAGGAATGCCCGCACCTGGTGCTCGTTTCCGGGCGCTCCCGGAAGTTCCGTCAATGTTTTAAACAATTCCAAAGTTTCTTCATTCACTTGGAACACTCCCTCTTTCAATACTTGCTTTATTTTAGCATAAACATCCGGTACACATAACGATGAAAGCCGGAATGATATTTCATTCCGGTCAAAAAGATTTAACTTTTTTATCCGGCAAATAAAAAGGGAATTCCAACCATTCCATCGAAATGTGTATATAATTTAAAAAATGTTTTATCCTGCTTTAAGGAGACTTCATAAGCCATTTAGTGTTACAATGGTATTTAAGGAGGTAATTGGAATATGAATTTACGTGATTTTATGTTAGGGGTAACAACCGGATTGGCAGCGGCAGTCATCATAAAAGAAGCATCAGAACGTATTCAGCCTTATATGAATCCAAATCAAATATTGGAAAATATCAAAGATGAATTCAGAAAAGAAAGTCCGATCGAAGGTTCCTGGATTTATATGAAACCGGAAAACTTCACTAACGGCATTACAACAATCCCTGTATATCGGGGCGGGATTTCAAGAGTGATCGACGGCGAGACGGAAAACTTCGAATTTGCAGCAGATGCCCGTTCAGGCGTGATCGTCGAATTAAAGAAAGCATAATTAAAAAAGATGGGGGATTCCCCATCTTTTTTAATTATTTGCAGGCAGAGGAATGTTTGCCTTTTTGCCGCGTTTCACGGAATCGATGATTTCTTTTCCCGTCTCATCCCATTGAATCATTCGATAGTAGGCATCATGATAAAAAATGAATTTGTAGCCCTCTTGATAAGCCTCTTTCAATATTTTTTCTTTTGCAAAAATGCTCGTCATCGGATAGTCGTCATATGCCATCACCCATAACGGATTTTGGTGGGCATGGGTTGGCATAATATCCGCCATATGAATCAAAGTTTCCCCATTTTGCTTCAACTTTACAATGGCATGTCCATCACTATGGCCGCCTGTATGAATCATTTCGATGCCAGGAACAATTTCGATAAAATCGTTGAAAGTGGAAACTTGATCCTGAATCGGCTTCCAATTTTCTTCCCAATATGTCGCTTTAGAACGGATATTGGGATTGCGCATTTCATCCCATTCTATTTGAGAGACGTAGATGGTTGCATTGGGGAATGAAGAAACCAATTTGTCCCCTTCATATTTTGTCAATCCGCTCGCATGATCGAAATGCATATGGGTCATTAAAATTCCGTCGATATCCTCCGCAGTTAAACCCAATTTCTGTAAACTATCATCAATATTTGATAACTCCGTTACCCCAAAGTTGCGGATTTGTTTTTCATTCAACTTATTGCCAATCCCGCTGTCAATCATATAGTTTTTCCCATTATATTGGATGAGAATCGGTTCACAAGACAGCTCAATTTGATTTTTCTCATTCCCGGGATATTTTCTCGACCACAAAGGCTTCGGAACGACACCAAACATCGCACCCCCATCCAAGGAGGTTACTCCTCCATCCAACCATGTTAAGGTCATGTCATGAAATTGCAGTTGATCCATCGTCCATTTCTCCCCCTATACTATCAAAATTGTTTATCTTTCATTGAAACTTCTGCCAACAGCCGTTGACAACAAGTTTCAATTTTACCCCCCGTTCCTTTTTGCAAATTGAGCCTCCAACCGGTAAATCGGCTGCCCCAATGCCGAAAACTTTTCCTCGTATTCCGTGCGGATATTGTCTTCCGGCTCATTGGCATGCAAATCTAAAGAAACTTCATTCAAAACCATGCCATATTGGGACATCGACACCAATGAATATTCAAAAAGCCCCCGGTTATCGGTTTTAAAGTGGATTTCTCCTCCATCCACCAAAATCGATTCATAGATTCTTAAAAACCTTTCATGGGTGAGTCTCCGTTTCGCATGGCGCTTTTTTGGCCATGGGTCGGAGAAATTCAAATAAATCCTGTCCACCTCATTTTTTTGGAAAAAATTCTCTAACTCTTCAGCATTGACTTTCAGCAGTCTCAAGTTGGGAGGCGAACCTGCTTCCAATGCTTTTTGCAATGCTTTCACGATGACTTTGTCATATAATTCAATTCCAATATAATTGATCTCCGGATTGGCTAAAGCCATCCCGACAATAAATTGCCCTTTTCCGCTTCCTACTTCTATGTGAAGTGGATGGTCATTGCCGAAAACCTCATTCCACTTGCCTTTAAACTCTTCAGGATTTGGAATCAAAATTTCCGGATGTTTTTGGATGAAATCTTTTGCCCAAGGTTTGTTACGCAGTCTCACTCAATCTACCCTACCTTCTATGTTGTTCCTCTATTTTATCGTATCCATTCTATATTTTAAACATTTTTTCCAAATGGTGTTTTCTTTATTGGATGCTATGTATTTGCTTCATATCTCTTTATGTACATAACGTTAGTCGTTCAGATGATACTTATGAACCACTTTCCGGCTGCTCTTCCGATTTTTGACCATTCCGGATGCCGCGGGGATAGGCTGCCGTCTCCACGCTGTTTAAAATGGCCTGCGCCGCTTCAAATTGATTTTTCTTGATGGGGGATGGAGAATATTTTAAATGCAAGAACCAACTTGAATATCCCCGCTTGTCGACGTATTGGACATTAAAATGCGACATCGACCGGTCAAAGTAGCCGTTTCTTGAAAGCAAAATTTTCCGTATCGGTATTTCAACTTGATGATGTTTAAAAAGCTGGTTTACAATCATTTCCATCCGGTTTAACTGCAAGAGCGGATTTAAAATTTTCACATCTCTTTTTCCGATTTTTTTCGTCCAAAATCTTTCGCCATCGCCAACATAAAAAGCATCTTCTTCCGCTTCAACAAGCGTGATGCATAAACATTCGGTCGGCGACAAAAGGATGACGTCCAATTCGATTGGCGCATTTTTGACTTTGATTACCGGGTAATAAAAGACGAAATAATTATCCGGCAGCCGTTGGAGAACGGTTTTTAAAAAACTGTCCCTATAGAAACGGGGATCGACATTGGATTGTTCCAACAGCGTCGAACTGGCCCATCTTATTTGGAATTGAAATAACTGGTCAAGAAACATCCGCTTCAACTCTTCTAGGTTTGAAGGGCGATGAATGATCTTCGGCTCAAATGATAAATCCGGCCCATCTCCATGTTCCTCCGTATCGGAAATGGGGTGCTGGAATCCATCAACGTTTTCCATGTCGTCTTGGATGGACCGTTTTTTGGCAAACCATCTTTTCAAAATGGAAAACCGTTTTGGCTGTTCTTCCTCTTCACCGAAATGTTCCCATGCCATCGGCTCTCCGCCTGACAGCCATTGCTGTTTTACTTTTTCCCATTGGGTCCTTTTTAAACGCACATATTGGGTTGGATATCTTGTCAAATCCAATTGATATCTGGAAATATAATCTTGCAACTTAATGAGCTGTGCCAACGGAAACACTCTCCTACTCTACTCTCTTCCATCCATTTTACATGACTGTTCCAAAAAATCATAGTAACGCTGAAGCGATGATGAAAAAAGAAATAGTATCCTCTTCGCAGGATACTATTTCCGGTCATGAAATGAACAACACAAAAGGCATTAAATATGCAACGGCTTTGGAATTTTGGCTTCAAATTGTTTTTGTAGTTTTCTTGTCCATTCCCCTACTTTGCCATCATTGATCGGCTTGCCGTCGATTTCAATCACGGGAGTAATTTCCGACGTTGTGCTTGTGACAAATAATTCATCCATGTTCAACGCTTCATAAGTAGTGAACGGTATTTCCTTCACCGGCATATTGATTTCTTCGGCACAATCCATGACCACATCCCGGGTAATGCCCCTTAAAATCAAGTGATTGGCGGGATGGGTATACAATATGCCATCTTTGACGCCAAAAACATTGGTAGAAGCCCCTTCGGTTACAATATTATCGCGATGCAATATCGCTTCATAGCACCCTTTTTCATGGGCTTCCTGTTTTGCCAGCACGGCACCCAGCAGATTCAAAGTTTTGATGTCGCAACGCAGCCAGCGGATATCTTCCACAAAAGTTGCTTTTACTCCCTTTTCAATATTTTCTAGCGGGCGCGGATTTTCCCGTGTATATCCAATCAAAACCGGCTTTGCGCCGCCTTCCGGAAAGTAATGGGTCCGCGGGGAAACGCCGCGCGTAATTTGAAAATAGATATGTCCCGTACCTACTTGATTTTTTTCTATCAGTTCCTGCAAAAGCTCTTGAAGGTGTTCCTTCGTATATGGAATGGAAATGCGGATTTTCTCCGCCGAAGAATAAAAACGTTCTATATGTTCTTTTACCGTAAACATTTCGCCGTTATAAACTTTAATGACTTCATAAACGCCATCGCCAAACTGATATCCCCGGTCCTCTTTGTCTATTTTGACTTCTTCGTCTTTTACAATTTGATCATTCCATAAAGTAAATCCCATTTTCCCACTTCCTTCATTATTTGGCCGCCAATTCAACTATGGATTCCGCATAGATGGCAGCGGCTTTTACTAAGTTGTCAATGACAACATATTCATCTTTTTGGTGAGCCACATCCGGTTCACCAGGAAATAAACTGCCGAATGCCACCCCTTTTTTCAGCACCCGTGCATAAGTGCCGCCGCCGGTAGATAACGGTTTTCGGTCATCGCCTGTATACCGTCGATAAACTCTTAGCAACGTTTGAATAAATTCATCCTCTTCCGGAATGTAATGAGGCATTGAATTTGACAATACATGCAAACTAAAAGGATATTTCAATAAATGTTCCGACGCTTTTTTCATTTTTTCCTCGTACGGATAAGTCACAGAATAACGCATGCTGACGAGAATGTTTCCTCCGTTTTGGGAATCGAAGGAAACAACCCCTGCATTCAATGTCGTAGGCCCCGAAACTTCATCCGCATAATCCAATCCTAAAGCGTTCCCATATACATCGCCGAAAACATCGGCAATAAAGGTTACAAAAGCTTTGCTTGCATCGGTTGTCAAATGGTGACTTAAAAATTGCGCAAGCACGACTGCCGCATTTTTTCCTTTTTCCGGTTCCATGGCATGGGCGGATTTTCCTGATACCGTTATTATAACTCTTTCCCCTTCGCAAGTAAAAGTTGCTTCCCGGTCATACTCTTTAAACCATTTATTGAATTGAACTTCTAAATCCTCCGAAACATTTTTCACCACAGCTTTTGCGAAATCCGGAACCATATTGTGCCGATTGCCCGCCTGAAAAGAGATGAGCTGCTCCTCAGAGGACAACGGATCCGTTTGGGAAAATTGCAATAGTGCTATCCCCTTTTCCGCATTGATCAACGGAAAGTCTGCATCCGGCGCAAAACCGATGTCAGGCATTGCTTCTTTTTGAAAATAATGTTCCACACAGCGAAAACCGGATTCCTCATCGGTGCCGATAATCATGCGAACCTTTTTGGAAAGGGGGATTCCGGACTCTTTCACCATCTTCATCGCATAATATGCGGCCATTGTAGGGCCTTTGTCGTCAATGGAGCCGCGGCCATACAATTTGCCATCTTTTAAAACTCCTTGAAAGGGAGGATAAGTCCAGTCATTCCCCGCAGGCACCACATCCACATGGCAAAGGATGCCCAGGATTTCTTCCCCTTCTCCCATTTCAATATGCCCGGCATAATGATCGACATTTTTTACTTTAAATCCATCCTGCTCCGCCTTTGAAAGAAGCCATAACAAAGCCCGCTTCGGTCCTTCCCCGAAAGGGGCCTCATCCGATTGATGTTCTTCATCCAAAACGCTCTCAATTTGAATCAATTGTCGCAGATCTTGAATCAACGCTTCTTTTTGCGCTTCTGCCAATGTCAAAAAATCCATATATTCCACCTCTGAATCAATTCTGGACAAAATTCAAAAAATGTATATTTGACTATAAGTAACATATCTTTTATAATAAACAGAAATTTTATCATTGGAATTGTGGAAAAATTAATAGTTTATTGCTATAATGAGTCTGTCAAATGAATTTTTGACAAAAAATTCTGATAAAGGGGATGTCTAAGGCAGAAATTTAGACCTCTCGTTCATAAGCAGTCGTCCGCTGGTCTTTGCCATGTGAATCAAGATGAAGGAGTGGTTCAAATATGAAACCCGCTACAGACAGAATGCTTACACGCATTAAAGATGTGTACATGTACATTCGTGAGAATGGGACAGTCACTACACAGGATTTGGTTGAAGAATTCAACATCACTCCTCGCACCATTCAAAGAGATTTGAATGTGTTAGCCTTCAACAACTTGGTGGAAAGCCCAAGTAGAGGCAAATGGACAACGACGAAGAAAAAAGTGAAGTTATCATCATAGAGATAGATATAGATTGGAATTTGGCAACAGTAATGAACGAGTGACCATTAAAGGTCACTCTTTTTTATGGACATATTGTTGGACAGCTTTTACTTCTTCATCCGTTAACTCGCGGTAATCGCCATATTTCAAATTCGGATCCAATGTCAAATTTCCCATCGAAAGACGCTTTAAAAAAACGACCTTTTTATTAACCGCTTCAAACATCCTTTTGACTTGGTGAAATTTCCCCTCATAAATCGTCAGTTCAATTTCGGATAAATCCCCGGACTTTAAAATCTTTAGTTCCGCAGGTTTGGTAATAGTGCCGTCATCCAGGACAACCCCTTGTTGAAAAGCCCTCACATCCTCTTCCGTCACTTTTCCCTTGACCCTTGCAAAATAAGTTTTCGGTACATGTTTCTTTGGCGACAATAATTGGTGGGCCAAATCGCCGTCGTTCGTCAACAGCAATAATCCCACGGTATTTTTGTCCAATCTGCCGACAGGGAAAGGATGATAATGCCGAAGGAGCGGGCTCAATAAATCGATCACCGTCTTTTCCCGTAGATCTTCGGTTGCCGAGATGACCCCTTTCGGCTTGTTCATCATAATGTAGATATATTTTTTATATTCCAATTTTTCTCCGAATACATAAATTTCTTGCCGATCCGGGTCCACATGCATAGCCGGGTCCTTCACGACTTTCCCGTCAACGGTTACTTGTTCCTTCTTCAACAACTGCTTCACTTCTTTTCGGGAGCCGTACCCCGAGTTGGCGAGCAATTTATCCAAACGCATACAATAGACACCTACTTCAACCCGAATTTTCCGGCAATACGGGTAATTCGTTCACCTAATAATTTTTGGGCAAGCCCTGTTCTAAAACTGATAAATGCGTAAACATAGACGCCGATTGCAACGCAAATCAACGCCACGAATAAACTGGAGATTTTGCTGTCCACCGGCCCCGCCAGCCAGATGATTACCTTCTGGGCCAGCATCACGCAAACGGCCATTACAGCCGTCAAAATCACAATAAGCATTGTACGTCTTACAACAACTTTTGAATTGTAATTTAACACTTTCTTTAAAACGATCAGATTGATTGCAATCGAGATCGTATACCCGATCGCTGTCGACAAGATCGCTCCATCCACTTGCATTGCTTCAATGAGCGGGGTATTCAGCATCAATTTCACCAAAATACCGGTCAACAAACTGAATACAATCCATTTTTGATAGTCAATCCCTTGAAGAAGCGCCGCCGTTACTTGGAACAAAGCAAATAAAACGGCGACCGGAGCATAATGGGCAAGCACTTTGGCGCCCATTTCACTTTCGCTGTACAAAAGGAAATATATCTCGTGTGATAATAATGAAATGCCGATTGCAGCAGGCAATGTAATGAAAAATAATATCTGATAGGATTTATCCATTGCATTTTGGAGCAGGTCAAATTCATTCCGATTAAAGTATTTTGTAATCGTCGGAACAAGGGCCAAAGACAAGCTTGTCGCAAGCATTACGGGAATGATGACAACTTTATGGGTTGTAAAATTCAGCATGCTCAAATACAAATCCGATACTTCCGACATGCCGATATGCTTCATGGCATTATTAAAAGTCAGCATATCGACAAGTTGAAACAGCGGATTGGCGATTCCGACAAAAATCATCGGGATGGAATAGCGGATAACCTCCACATATATTTCGGTCAACTTGATATTGGATTTCTTTTGGCTTTTTCTTCTCAGTTCATTCATTTGAGGACGATATTTTTTCCAAAAATGGAAAAGCACCGCGATTCCGCCAATCGCCCCAATGAAAGCGGCAAAAACCGATAAAGCAATCGCCGTTTCAGCCTTGCCTTTCAAAATGATCATCACAATGAAGGAAGCCGCAAGCAAGAAGACAATCCGCACAATCTGTTCCACAAGCTGGGAATAGGCGGTCGGTTCCATAATTCCATATCCTTGGAAAAATCCTCGCCATAAACTCATAAATGGCACGACAATCAAGGCGTAGCTGACCCATCGGATGACGGATGCCACCTGTTCCACGCTAAAAACCTGCTTTTCGCTTCTGATGACAATTTCCGCAATCGGTATCGCAAGCAAGTTTAACAATAAAAATGTCAAAAATCCCGTGACGAGCATCGTCAGAAGGCCGGATTTCAACAATCTTCTGCCCGATTCATAATCTCCCATGGCATTATACTTCGATACAAATTTGGATACCGCTACCGGCGCCCCGGAAATGGCGATGGAAAGCATGATGGTATATGGGATATAAGCGTACTGATAGAGTATGACATTCTTTTCCCCAACAATCGCATAAAAGGGAAAAACATAAATCAGCCCCAACACTTTTGACAGAAACATGCCGATTGTTAAAATAGCTGTACCTTTCATTAATGAGGACATTGGATTCATCCATTCTTTATTTAGTTTTTCACCATTTATTATGACGCATATGGGCGGTTTAAGTGCACAAGCAATTTGCGAAAAGAAGCAACAAAAATAAGCACTATCCCTTTGTGTTGCGGGATAGTCCCATACATTTCCCAAAGCATTTTTTGATAGAAGTACCGGTTCTCAAACCCATATGAAAACCGGTACATTATACAATTATTTCATATCAATGAAGAAACGTTTATACCATACAAGGAACACATAGACGGTCCAAATATATCTTGCATGGTTCGCTTTTTGACGATAATGTTCGTCCAAATATTTCATCAATAAATCCGTATCAAAAAATTCTTTTGCATAGTCGGATTGAAATGCTTCTTTAACCAGATTATAATATTTTTCTTCCCGGAACCAATGGCGGATTGGCACAGGGAAACCGAGCTTTTTGCGTTTTGCCCATTCTTCCGGAAGCTCTTTCAAAGCGGCAAGTCTCAATGCATATTTTGTATCTTTCTCGTTGACGCGATATTTTGACGGAATATTTTTGGCAAGTTCCATGACTTCTTTGTCCAAAAACGGCACGCGCAATTCAAGGGAATGGGCCATGCTCATTTTATCCGCTTTCAGCAAAATATCCCCCGGCAGCCAAAGATTCAAATCCAAATATTGCATTTTTGTGATGTCATCTTCATAAGGGACTTCATCATAAATCGGTTTCGTGATGGAATGGACGCTTGGGCCGCTGCGATAAGCCGGTTTTAACACTTTTAAGGCATCTTCTTCATCCCATACAACCGCTTCTCCGATAAAGCGCTCCTCGATGGTTTGGCCGCCTTTTACAAGGAAATTGGTATATTTGTTTTTTGGCAATTTCTTCGCAATATTTGACAGGATTCTCCGCAATCCGAACGGAATTTTTTCATACGCCTGCATCCGTTTGGAAGGCTGGTACCATTCATAACCTCCGAAAATTTCATCGGCCCCCTCGCCGGATAAAACAACGGTTACGTCCCTGCTTGCCAATTCGCAAAGGAAATATAGCGGCACTGACGATGGATTGGATTGCGGTTCATCCATATGCCATTGGATGGTCGGCAATTTTTCGAACACTTCATCGGCGCTTACAAAAGTTCTTTTATTTTCGATATTTAATAAATCGGATAATTCTTTCGCATGATCCGTTTCATTAAACATTTTTTCGTAATTTTTAAATCCGACAGAGAAGGATTGGTTCGGACGCAAAAGGGCAGTTACATAGCTTGAATCGATGCCGCCTGATAGAAAGGATCCCACTTTTACATCACTGATTTTATGGGCCTCAACGGACTCTTTCACCGTTTTGCGAATGGCTTCTACATAATGTTCCAAAGTATCTTCTTTTGCATGGTATTTTTTATCCCAATACTTTTCCATTTTTACGATTTTGCCGTCTTTAATGATCATGTAGTGGGCAGGACGCAATTTATAAACGCCTTTAAAAAATGTCTCGTCCATGGCGGAGTATTGGAATGTCAAATACGGACGCAACGCATCTTTATTTAATTCTTTAATAAAGGATGGGTGAGGTAAAAAAGATTTGATTTCAGAACCGAAAATGAATGTATCGTCTTTTGTATGGTTCGTATAATATAAAGGTTTGATGCCGAAGCCGTCCCGCGCCAGCATCATTTGATTGCGCTTTTTGTCCCAGATGCAGAAAGCGAACATGCCTCGCAAGCGTTTAACAAACTCCTCGCCGTATTCGAGATAACTATAGATGATCACTTCGCTGTCCGATCTGGTTTTAAAGTGATATCCTTTTTCGATCAGCTCTTTCCGCAACTCTTGGAAATTATAGATTTCCCCGTTAAAAACCAATACGATGCTGCCATCTTCGCTATAAAGCGGCTGATTGGCCGCATCGGATAAATCGATGATGCTCAATCTCCGGAATCCCAGGGATACCTGGTCATCAACATGCTTTCCTCCGCTGTCAGGTCCCCGATGGACGATTGTTTCCATCATGCGTTCGATTGTTTCGTGGTGATTTATATTGTCAGTTCCATGTATATATCCGGTAAATCCACACATTTTTTTCGCCTCTACTTTCTGAATAACAAGCTTATTTTATCAAAAATTGAATCCCAATCATACCGAATTATGATTATAAAACGAATCGGACCAATATTCAATGAATCTTCTCAATTGTACTAAACTGGACAGAACTAGACAATTTTTCACTAGAATCAATTTTATAGTTTTTTTCATGGTTTCTCCATAACATTTAGCATAATAGTTTTTTTATATTGTTATAACCATTTGCTTGTCATTTTTTATTTTTTTCTTCAATGTATATAATATGGAAAGAAAAAAATTGAAGGGAAAGAGAGCTTTTTTATGTATGATTGCATTGTCATCGGCGGGGGGCCGTCCGGTTTAATGGCGGCAATCGCGGCGGGGGAACAAAAGAAAAAGTGTTGTTGATCGAAAAAGGAAATAAACTCGGCAGGAAACTTGCCATTTCCGGAGGAGGGCGCTGCAATGTAACGAACCGCCTGCCGGTGGATGAAATCATCAGGCATATGCCCGGCAATGGCCGTTTCCTATATAGCGCCTTTGCAATTTTTAATAATGAAGACATTATTAAATTTTTCGGAAGATTGGGGGTTCCTCTCAAAGAAGAAGACCACGGCCGCATGTTTCCGGTTTCCGACAGGGCGCAGGATGTGGTCGAAGCCCTGGCCAAAGAATTGAAACGTCTGAAAGTCGAAATCCGCTTCAATACAGCTGTAAAAAAGTTGTTAATGGATGATGAGAAAATTTTGGGGGTCCGTCTGGAAGATGGCACTGAAATTCTCTCCAAATCCGTCGTTGTTGCCGTGGGAGGAAAAGCGGTGCCGCAAACGGGCTCAACAGGGGACGGCTACGCTTGGGCCGAAAAAGCCGGACATACAGTGACGGAATTGTATCCTACAGAAGTACCGGTCATATCAAAGGAACCATTTATACAAGCCCGGACATTGCAAGGGTTATCTTTAAGAAATGCAACAGTTTCCGTTTTGAACAAAAAAGGAAAACCGGTCATCACCCACCAAATGGACATGATCTTTACTCATTTCGGATTGAGCGGGCCTGCCGTCCTGCGTTGCTTGCAGCCAATTCGTCGTCAAAGAATTAAAGAAAAATGGCGGTGCGCCGGTCCAAATCCGCATTCAAACATTGACCGAACATAATGAAGAAACTTGTTTCCGGCTGATCCAACAACTTTTGAAAAAAGAGCCGAAAAAATCAGTGAAAAATGTACTGAAACCGTTGGCGCCGGAAAGATGGCTGCTATTTTTGCTTGAAAGAGCGGGAATCGCCCCTTCGAAAGCATGCGTCGAAATCGGCCAGGAACAAATCCGGAAGCTGTCCCATGAACTGGTTTCCTTTACAATGGATGTGCATGGAACTCTCCCTTTAGAAAAAGCTTTTGTAACGGGCGGCGGGGTTTCCGTCAAAGAAATTGATCCGAAAACGATGGCTTCAAAGAAAAAGAAAGGATTATATTTTTGCGGTGAAATTTTGGACATCCATGGCTACACGGGAGGATTCAACATCACAAGCGACCTTGTGACAGGCCGGATTGCGGGGTTGAATGCAGCAAAAAATATCGATGAAAAATAGAAAAGTCTTCTGCCATGTCATTCATCGGGATTTGGGTACAAGTTCTAAAAAATTGGCGAATACGTGAATGCATTTTGACGCAAGTAAGAGGAAAGTTTGCCAAATCCCTTTCTTGACACGGCAGAAGACTATTTATTTACAAAATCGGTTAAACATTGGATTTCTGTTTGTGAAAATCCCTTCCGTCCGTTACTGCTTCCACATAGCCGGCACGGATGACGAAATCCCCGAAGTGTTCTCCTTCTAGGCGCTCTTTTGCATAATGTTCAAAGATTGGTCTTAAAGTAGCCAATATTTCCTCTTCGCCAATGTTTTCTTTGTACAATTTCGCGAGACGGGTTCCCTGGAAACTTCCGCCTAAATGCAAATTGTATTTTCCTGGCGCTTTCCCAATGAATCCGATTTCCGCCATCGCCGCCCTTGAACATCCATTCGGACAGCCGGACATACGGATGACGATATCTTCGTCATATAACCCAAATTCTTTTAACATTGGCTCGATTTTTTGAATAAGCGTCGGCAGATATCGTTCAGATTCCGCCATCGCCAATCCGCAAGTCGGCAAAGCGACACAGGCGATGGAATTTCTGCGAAGAGCGGAATAATTCTCGCTTTCGGTTAATTTGTATTTGTCGATGATTTTCTCAATGCTTTTTTTCGCCCGGGGACTAACATTGGCAATAATCAAGTTCTGGTTTCCTGTAAATCGGAATTCGCCTTTATGGATTTCGGCGATTTCTCTTATCGCCGTTTTTAACGGATAATTTTCGAAATCCCGGATGCGTCCGTTTTGAATAAAGAGGGTGAAATGATATTTTCCGTCCTCCCCTTTGATCCAGCCATAACGGTCTCCGGTATGTTCAAAATGGAAGTCGCGGACCTCTTCGAATTCGTAGCCCAAACGCTTCTCGATTTCTTTTTTGACATTTTCAAGGCCAAGACGGTCGATTGTATACTTGAAGCGGGCCTGCTTGCGGTCTGAACGGTTGCCGTAGTCGCGCTGCACAGTCATGATTTTTTCGCAAACATCCACAATTTTGTCCTTCGTTACAAACCCGATCAATCTGCCAAGTTGCGGATATGTTCTTGTATCTCCGTGAGTCATTCCCATACCGCCGCCGATGGCCACATTAAAGCCGACCAACTCATCATTTTCGACAATCGCAATCAAGCCGATATCCTGTGAAAACACATCGACATCATTCGCCGGCGGAACGGCGATTCCGATTTTGAATTTCCGCGGCAAATAAAGGGCGCCGTAAATCGGTTCCTGTTCTTCCTGAGTGTCGACCACTTTTTCATGATCCAGCCAGATTTCATAATAAGCTTTTGTTCTTGGCAATAAATGTTCGCTGATTTTTGCGGCATATTCCGATACTTCTTTGTGCAATTTGGATTGGTACGGATTCGCATTGCACATGACGTTCCGGTTGACGTCTCCGCAGGCGGCAATCGTGTCAATTAAAACGCTGTTCAATTCCTGCAAATGTTTTTTCATATTCCATTTTAAAATGCCATGGAATTGAACCGTTTGGCGCGTAGTAAGCCTTATTGAACCGTTTCCGTATTTGTCCGCCAGTTCATCCAATTTGAGCCACTGCTTCGGTGTCGCAACCCCGGCCGGCAAACGGAGACGCACCATAAATTGATAAGCCGGTTCCAATTTTTTTCGTTCCCGTTCTACCCTTTGATCCCGGTCATCCTGCAAGTAGCTGCCGTGGAATTTTAATAATTTATTGTCCCAATCGGGAATGCCGGCTGTAAGTTCGTCTTGCATGGATTCAGCAAGCGTTCCGCGCAAATAATTGCTTGCGGCTTTCACTTCCTCCACATCACTTGGTTTTCCTTCTTGGGGTGGTAATACAACTTTTTTTGTCACCTATGCTTCCTCCTTAGTAAACATCCCGCTGATAACGTTTTTGTTTTCTCATTTCCTCCAAATAGAGTTTCGCCTCTTCTTCCGTTTTTCCGCCCTCCTGTTGGATGATTCGGAGGATTGTCGCCTGCACATCTTTCGCCATTTCTTTATCTCCGCACACATAAACTACTGCGCCTTTTTCCAACCATTCATAGAACTCTTTTGATTTCTTCAGCATCTTATGCTGTACATATACTTTTTCCTCTTGATCGCGGGAAAAAGCGACATCCATTTTGGTCAACACGCCGGACTTTAACCAACTTAACCATTCTTTTTGATATAAGAAATCGGTCATGAAATGTTGTTCTCCAAAAAACAGCCAATTCTCGCCGGTAGCTCCCCGTTCTTCACGTTCTTGCATAAACGCTCTGAAAGGAGCCACTCCTGTGCCGGGACCAATCATAATGATTGGCGTATCATCCGCCGGAAGTTTAAAGTTCGGATTTTTATGCACATACACTTGCACATGGTCTCCAACTTCCAATTGGTCGGCAATGTACGTGGAACATACGCCGAGTCTTTCTCTTCCATCCACTTCATAACGTACAACCCCCACTGTCAGATGGGCTTCTTCAGGGTTGGCCAGCAGGCTGCTTGAAATGGAATATTGGCGGGCCGGCATTTTTCGCAAACAGTTGACAAATGTTTGCTCATCCCATTTGAATGGGCCGAACCGCTCTGCCACATCCAGCAGATCCCGACCTTCAATAAATTGTTTCAAAGCATCGGAATCTTTCAACAATGCATGAAGTTTTTCATTTTCTGTAAATTCCGCGATTTTTCTCATCAACGGTCTTGTCAATAAAGTGATTTCAAGCACGTTCAGCAGCGCTTCTTCAAGGGTAATCGTTTTGTCCTCTACAACCACTTGCGCGCTTGGCTCGAATCCTAAAGCGGAAATTAACGAATGAACGAGATTTTTATTGTTGACCGGAATGATTGCCAAGCAATCGCCAGGTTCATACGTAATGCCTGAATTTTCGAGGGAGAGTTCCAAATGGATCGTTTCCTTGCTGGAACCCCGGCCATTGAGATTGATTTTTTCAATGATTTCCGCCTGGAATGGGTTTTTTCGTGAATATTCTTTTACTTCCTGCAATGTCGTTGCGGCCGCTTCTTGCTCGGAAGCCGTGAATGAAGCGGATTCTCCCAGCAATTTATCCTTTACTGCTTCAAACCATTTTTGTGCAGGTTCTGCATAATCCAGATCGCAGTCCACCCGGTCGACTAAGCGTTTTGCACCGAGTTTTTCAAGTTGCAGGTCAAAGTCCTTTCCTGTTTGGCAGAATAACTCGTAGCTTGAATCGCCTAATGCGAGAACTGCGTACTTTACATGTTCCAATTTTGGAGCCCGCTTGCTGTGCAAAAAGCTGTGGAAGGTAATCGCGTTATCAGGCGGCTCCCCATCACCATGAGTGCTTGCAACAATCAACAAATATTGTACTTTTTTCAATGCGTTTGTTTTAAAATCGCTCATTGAAGAAACAGTAACTTGCAATCCTGATTGCCGCAACTGTTCCCCGAATTTCTCGGCAAGCTTTTGCGCATTGCCAGTTTGGCTCGCATAGAGGATGGTCACTTGTTTGTCAGCCGGTACCGCTTTCGGAGTAGCGGGCTGGACAACAGGCCGGGCTGCCGATTCTTTTGGGGCCTCCAAAGCGGCAATGTTTGCTGTGGCAGCTAAATAACCTGTGAGCCAAATTTTTTGTTGCGGCGTTAAAGTCGGCAACAGCTCGTTCAATTTCTTTACTTGTTCTTCATTAAAAGGACTATTGATGACTTCTAACACAATGCACACCTCGACAAATAAATGATTTTCTTACTTTAACCGGATTTTTTCGTTTTTCTCAATTTGAATAATATAATTGTCCTGCACTATCAAAGTGATCGAACCATAATTCATTGTGCTGATCATTTTCTTTAAGCTTTCTACTGCCTTTTCAAAATTTTGCTGTTTTTTATCCATTCAACCACTCCCCGCAAATGAATATAATGTTTCTTCTATTCTTTGAATGAAAACTTGACGAACATTTTCGTCATAGCCCAAACAATCGCATAA
This sequence comes from Ureibacillus terrenus, assembly GCF_006569205.1. Classification (GTDB taxonomy): domain Bacteria; phylum Bacillota; class Bacilli; order Bacillales_A; family Planococcaceae; genus Ureibacillus; species Ureibacillus terrenus. Next base: position 24,663 of record NZ_VIGD01000014.1, on the reverse strand, counting down.
AACCACTCTCCGGCTGGAAAAGCCTTGTTTGGCTACTTTTTTTTGGATGCTCAATTTAAGCAATCCTGTAAAAAGCAAATAGGGAATGATAAATACCCGGTTTTGACTTTCACATAACGTCGGCAATTTTTCTTCAAACAATGGGCCATTTCCATACAAAAAACAAGTATCCACTTTCGCATAATGATAGGTTTGCTGAAGAAGCTTCGCAATTTGATCCAAATCCTTTTGTACATCCGGATCGCTGCTTCCCCGTCCAATCAGCAAAATATCTGTTTCACCGGGGGGGGATGGACATTGTGCCATGACACGGCTGTGCAAACTGTGAATCAGTTTTTCGTGGACGCCAAGAGGTTTTCCGATTGTAAAGTCAACAAACGGAAAATAGGTTTTGGCTTTTTCGATTTCGGAAGGAATATCGATTTTCATATGATTGGCCGAAAGCAGCAAAATCGGGATGACCGCAATACGTGTTGCCCCTTTTGAAACACATTTCTCGACCCCTTTTAAAATCGAAGACTCTGCCAATTCCAGAAAACAATGTTCCTGAATGTCAACATCGAAAAAGGGTTTTACGGATTCGATAAATTGAACCGCTTCCCGGTTCCCCTCTCTCACCCTGCTGCCATGGGCAACATACAACAATGCTTGCAATTTCATCCCTCCGATTACATAGTCTCGCGCAATTCCTGTCGGCATTGTTCAAACCATGCGATTTTTTCACGCAATCTTACAACTTCCCCTACAATGATCATTGCGGGATTTTGGATATTTTCTTTTTCCGCAATGCTTACAATCGTTTCTAATGTGCCGGTTACGACCCTTTGATGGAGGGTGGTTCCCCATTCAATCAATGCCACAGGGGTTTCCGGATTTCGCTTGTATTTCAACAACTGCTCCGTGATGTACGGCAAATTTCCGACTCCCATATAAATCGCCAGCGTATCAACGGATTCCGCCAATCCTTTCCAGTCAATCCCGTCTTCTTTCCCGTCCTTCAAATGGCCGGTAATGATGGCAAAGCTGGAACCAAATTCCCTGTGCGTAACCGGAATTCCGGCATAGGCCGGCGCCGCAATACCGGAAGTGACGCCTGGCACAATTTCAAAAGGGATGCCCGCTTCCCGCAATACTTCCGCTTCTTCCGCCCCGCGTCCGAAGACAAAGGGGTCTCCGCCTTTTAACCTAGTAACAATCTTTCCTTTTCTTGCATGTTGAATAAGCAGCTTATGAATCCGCTCTTGAATGACATGATGCAGCTTCGGCAATTTGCCGACAAAGATCAACTCTGCATTTGGCTTCGCATATGAAAGCAATTCTTTTGATACGAGACGATCGTATAAAATCACATCTGCCTGTTGAATACATTTCAGTCCTTTAACCGTGATTAAGTCGACACTGCCAGGACCGGCTCCAACAATATATACTTTTCCCATTTTGCTCCCTCACGTTTTTTAAGGCTATTTCACCAAATTTTCACAAAATCTTTAATTCTTATTGGTTAACTAAGTATTTTTGTTTTTTATATATTACGAAATATCTCTATGATTTTTCAATACTTTTTTAAAAAATTAACTGAAACTTTGAAATCCTCTAAAAATTCCTCCAAATCCCTTCTGCATCAGAAAATAATGATTACAATTTTATAATGAAGGCACCAAGAATTGACAAGCCATTCTAATTCTTAGTATTTTGGTATAAATAATAAGGTTGTTGATGTTGGAAGTCAATAGAAATTTTCATATTTCTATAAATTTAGTAAGAATTTACGAAAAATAAAACATGACCCGAAAGGCCCTTGCCTTTCGGGTCATGGAATATGTCGATCATTTTACTACGATATTGACAAGTTTTCCTGGAACGACAATCACTTTTACAATGTTCTTGCCTTCAATGTAATCTTTTACTCTGTCATCTGCCTTTGCGATTGCTTCCAATTCTTCTTTCGTTGTATCTTTCGCAACTTTCAGTTTAGTACGGACTTTACCGTTGATTTGAACGACGACTTCCACTTCATCCTCAACAAGTTTCGATTCATCAAATGTTGGCCAAGGCTCATATGTAATAGTGTCCTTATGGCCTAAAACCGCCCATAACTCTTCCCCGATATGCGGCGTGATTGGATAAAGCATTTTTACAAATCCTTCTGCATATTCTTTTGGAACAATTTCCACTTTATAGCATTCGTTAATGAATACCATCAATTGTGAGATGGCTGTATTAAAACGCAAATGTTCAAAGTCTTCCGTTACTTTTTTCACTGTTTGATGATAGATTTTTTCCAATGTTTTGTCATCGGATTCTTGGATTTTATTAGAAAGCGTTCCGTCATCATTTACGAATAATCTCCACACACGGTCCAAGAAACGTCTTGCTCCGTCAAGTCCTTTTGTTGACCATGCAACGGAAGCTTCAAGAGGCCCCATGAACATTTCGTAAAGACGCAATGTATCGGCACCATGGCTTCGTACGATGTCGTCAGGGTTAACCACATTTCCTCTTGATTTGGACATTTTTTCGTTGTTTTCCCCGAGAATCATTCCCTGGTTAAACAATTTTTGGAACGGTTCTTTTGTCGGCACAACTCCGATGTCATATAGGAATTTATGCCAGAAGCGGGCATACAGCAAGTGAAGTACGGCGTGTTCCGCACCTCCGATATAAACATCGACAGGAAGCCAGCGTTTTAATAATTCTTCATCCGCAATTTTTTCTTTGTTATGAGGATCGATATAGCGCAAGTAATACCAGCTGGATCCAGCCCACTGAGGCATTGTATTCGTTTCGCGACGGCCGCGTTTTCCGGTTTTCGGGTCGACCACATTTACCCAATCTTCAATGTTGGCTAACGGCGATTCCCCGGTTCCGCTTGGATGAATATCATTTGTTTTTGGCAATCGAAGCGGCAATTCTTCCTCTGGCACCGTTGTCATCGTACCGTCTTCCCAATGGATGATTGGAATAGGTTCGCCCCAATAACGTTGACGGCTGAATAACCAGTCGCGGAGGCGATAAGAAACTTTTTTCTCCCCGACACCTTTTTCTTCAAGCCATTCGATTACTTTTTTGATGGCATCTTCTTTGCCTAGTCCGTTCAAGAAATCAGAATTGATATGCGGACCATCTCCGGTGTATGCTTCCTGTTCAATATTTCCGCCTTCTACAACAGGAATGATTGGCAAATCGAATTTTTTCGCGAATTCATAGTCGCGTTGATCGTGGGCAGGAACCGCCATAATGGCTCCAGTTCCATAAGAAGCCAAAACATAGTCGGCAATCCAAATTGGAATCGCTTTTCCGTTCACAGGATTAATTGCATAAGCCCCTGTAAATACCCCTGTTTTTTCCTTCGCCAAATCCGTACGTTCCAAATCCGATTTTGTTTGGACTATTTTTAAATATTCTTCCACTTTTTCTTTCTGTTCAGGTGTTGTAATTTCTTTCACTAAATCATGCTCTGGCGCCAAAACGCAATATGTCGCTCCAAAAAGGGTATCGGGACGAGTGGTGAACACGCGGAATTCTTTATCCGTACCTTGCACTTTAAATACAACTTCCGCACCTTCGGATCGGCCAATCCAATTCCGCTGCATTTCTTTAATGCTTTCCGGCCAATCGAGTTCATCCAAATCTTCCAATAACCGGTCAGCGTATGCCGTAATTCTTAACATCCATTGCTTCATCGGTTTACGGATGACAGGATGCCCGCCGCGTTCCGATTTTCCGTCAATGACTTCTTCATTGGCAAGCACAGTGCCCAGTGCCGGACACCAGTTGACAGGCACTTCATCAATATAGGCCAAACCGTGTTTATATAATTGGATAAAAATCCATTGTGTCCATTTATAATATTCCGGATCGGTTGTATTAATTTCCCGGTCCCAGTCATAGGAAAAGCCGAGTTCCTGAATTTGGCGTTTGAAATTTGCGATATTTTTTTGTGTAAATTCCGCAGGGTCGTTGCCGGTATCCAATGCGTATTGCTCAGCAGGGAGCCCGAATGCATCCCATCCCATCGGATGAAGTACATCGTAACCTTGCATGCGTTTATAACGGGCTAAAATGTCTGTTGCCGTATAACCTTCAGGATGCCCTACGTGAAGACCGGATCCGGATGGATAAGGGAACATGTCCAAAACATAAAATTTCGGTTTCGACTCATCATTTAACGTTTTAAATGTTTTATTTTTTTCCCAATATTCCTGCCATTTTTTCTCGATCTCTCGATGATTGTAACTCATGGGTACTTCCTCCTTAATTTAATGTATTGCCGCTTTCATTGAAAAAATCAATGCCCTGTTACCAGACTATCCCAAAAGCTTTTAGAATTAACGGAATATTTTAAAAATAAAAAAACTCGCCCCAACCCATAGAGAAGGGACGAGAGTATTGCACTCCCGCGGTACCACCCAAATTAGTGACACATGCACTCAGCTCGACACCTTAACGCGGTGAACGGTTTTAGCTACTGTCATTCACTAAAACAGACTCAAAGGCGAGTTCGATTTATCCGCTTGCCAGCTTCCACCAGCCGCTAGCTCTCTGAAAAGCTTCAAAATCTACTATTCCTTCTCCTCGTCGTCGCACTTATCGCACCTTATTTTCAATGTATACATTTTAATGGAAATATGGAAAATATACAAGACCTATTGTCCTATAACAAAACTGCCAATAATATTTTAGACTAAATTTCCTTTTCTGGCTAGATGTTCATCAATCAATTTAAAAACCTGTTCTGCATTTCTACACTTCCTATTATATCCAATAATGTAAAATCCATAACACTCTTTATGCATGGTGAATCAGATTACAACCGGTTTCTTCAATGCTATAATGTGTAATGGTATTCCGTGCAATAAAATCAATAATAAATCAATTACTAATATCGTTTGTGAATGCCGGTAAGGAGTGAATTCATTGACAGAACAGCAATATCCATTCCCTTCTGACGGGAAACGTTACTATACATGGAATCGCTATTTGCGGGACATGTTCGGTGAAAAAGTATATAAAGTGGCGCTGGATGGAGGATTTGATTGCCCGAACAGGGACGGCACCGTCGCTTTTGGAGGATGCACATTTTGCAGCGCTGCCGGCAGCGGGGATTTCGCGGGCAACAGGGTTGATCCGATCCCTGTCCAATATGAAAAAATTAAAGCCAAAATGCAAAATAAATGGAAAGACGGGAAAACGATCGCTTATTTTCAGGCTTTCACCAATACCCATGCTCCACTTCCTGTACTGAAAGAAAAATACGAAGCGGCGCTGAATTGTGACGGGGTCGTCGGATTAAGCATCGCCACACGGCCGGATTGCCTGCCGGATGATGTGGTGGAATATTTGGCGGAACTCAATGAAAGAACGTTTTTATGGGTTGAACTTGGCCTTCAAACGGTTCACGAAAGAACGGCGCAATTAATCAATCGCGCCCATGACTATGAAACCTATGTAAAAGGAGTGGAAAAACTCCGCAAGCATAATATTCGCGTATGTACCCACATCATCAACGGACTGCCGCTGGAAGATTATGATATGATGATGGAAACTGCAAGGGAAGTCGCCAAATTGGATGTCCAAGGCATCAAAATTCACCTGCTCCATTTGTTGAAAGGCACACCTATGGTAAAACAATACGAAAAAGGCCTGTTGCGCTTCTTGGAAATGGATGAATACATCCATTTGGTGGCGGACCAATTGGAAATACTCCCTCCTACGATGGTTGTACACCGCATTACCGGGGATGGTCCGATTGATTTAATGATTGGACCAATGTGGAGCGTCAATAAATGGGAAGTGTTGAATGGAATCGATGCCGAATTGGAACGGAGAAATTCCTGGCAGGGAAAATACTACAAAGCGGAAGTGAAGAAATAAATGTTGGAACGGGTGCTCCCATACGCTAAAACTTTATTGTCTTCCGTTATTAAAGAAGGCGATGTCGCCGTTGATGCCACTGCGGGTAATGGCCATGACACGGTATTTTTGGCAGAGCTTGTAGGAGATTCGGGATTTGTTTACGCTTTTGATATACAGCAGCAAGCGGTGGATGCAACAAAAGATCGTTTGAAGAAGCATGGACTGGAAAAAAGAGTGAAAGTCATATTGGATGGACATGAACATCTTTCGAAATACATCCAGGAAGAAATTGCAGGTGCCATTTTCAATCTGGGCTATTTGCCCGGCGGAAGCCACGACATTATCACAAAGGGCGCAACAACCATTTCCGCCATTCAACAATTGTTATCGAGATTAAAAATTGGCGGCCTCATCGTTTTGGTCGTCTACCCCGGCCATGAAGGAGGAAAAGAAGAAAGGGATGCGGTCATTGAATATGTCAGTCAGCTTCCCCAAAAATATGTTCACGTTCTCCGTTACGAATTTATCAATCAAAAAAATGATCCCCCTTTCCTGATCGCCTTGGAGAAAATGAAAAAACTGCCGGACTCTGAATAGAGCCGGCAGTTTTTTTAATCATTTTGATTTTGTTTATTTCGTTCAATCCAAAAGTCAGCATTCTTGATTCCCAATTTGATAGGATCAAATACCGGATCTTTTCCGGCTTTTCTTTGTTCCTCATAATCCTTCAAAGCCACGAATGTCGGTTTAGCCAAGATGATAATACCGATGACATTCGTCCAAACCATCAGGCCAAGCCCGATGTCCCCGAGAAGCCAAGCCAAATCGGATGTTCTGATTGAACCATAGAATGCAGACCCCAGAAGAACGAACTTCAGTATCCACGTAATGATGCCCTCTGTCCGTCCGGAGAACAAATACGCCACGTTCGTTTCAGCGATATAATAGTAGGCCATCAATGTAGTGAACGCAAAGAAGAACAAGGCAAAAGCGACAAAGGCAGATCCGAAGTTATCCAGACCAGGGAAAGCCCCGGTCACCGCAAGTTGCGTAAATTCCGTGTAATTGTGGCCTGGCACATGTTCTACAACCAATTCCCCTTCGGCGCTGTTGACATTCGTATTATAAGTGCCCATGAACAAAATCATCAACGCTGTTGCGGAACACACAAACAATGTATCAATATAAACCGATGCAGCTTGAACTAGGCCCTGTTTTACCGGGTGGGATACTTCCGCCGCGGCTGCTGCGTGCGGCCCCGTTCCTTGTCCGGCTTCATTGGAATAAACGGCGCGTTTAACCCCCCAGGCGATGGCTGCACCGATCATGCCGCCGAATGTTGCATCCAAATTAAATGCGCTTCGGAATATTAATCCGAAAACGGCGGGCACTTCTGTAATATTCATGATGATGACTATGATAGCCACAAGAAGATAAGCGAGTGCCATAAATGGAACGATAATTTGCGCCGCATTTGCGATGCGCTTTACGCCTCCGATGATGATAAAACCGAGCAAAGCGATTGTAATTAAGCCGGTAATCCAAGGAGAGATGTTAAACGCATTGTCCATCGCACTGGCAATGGCGTTCGATTGGACCCCGGGCATCAATATGGCCATCGCTAAAATCGCCGCAATCGCAAACAATATTCCGAACCAGCGCTGCCCTGTCCCCTTTTCCATGTAATAGGCAGGACCGCCGCGATAAATTCCCAACTTTTTCGTTTTATAAATTTGCGCGAGCGTCGATTCCACATACGCCGTTGATGCTCCGATGAAGGCTGTCACCCACATCCAAAACACTGCTCCGGGACCACCGAAAGCTATGGCGCTTGCCGTACCGATGATGTTACCGGTGCCCACCCGGCCTGAGAGCGCTACCGTTAACGCTTGGAACGAAGAAATACCCGCATCTGATTTTTGCCCCTTAAACATCAGCACGAACATTTCTTTAATTTTCCGGATCTGGACAAATCGGGTCATAATCGAAAATACAAGCCCTACGATTAAAATACCGTAAATCATGATGGGGCCCCAAAGGATATTGTAAATCCAGTTTAAAGCGTTCTCTATCATATATACACCCCTTTGGAAATAAATAAAAATTATTAATAATTTGTGAAGAGTAGTTTAATATTACAAAAATTAATACTATCAATCAATATTTATGATAATATTTTATGTATTTCAAGAAAATCCTAATTCAAATATTGGTGATGTTATACGATATAACCAATAGAACGCAATACATTATTGATAAAATCCTTCATATATAAAAAAGCGGCTTCCCGATCTTGATCATGAAAAATATTATGGCAGCTGTGGGGCCAATCTTTATATTGAAACTCCTTTGTTTGTTGCAATAACAGCCATTTTCTTGCAGCATCCGAATCCGCCACTTTATCTTTTCCTGACGTCATCAGCAAAATAGGCAATGTCAAAGTTCTTTCCTGCTGCATACTTAAATTTCTCATTAATTGAAGAACATCCCGGTACCATCGGCCTGTCACATTCGAATGATAAGGCACATCATCGGCCATTTCTTCAATCCCGTTAGGATTTCGGGTCAACAGGCGTTTGGATAATTCCAGGGATATTTTTTTATTTGGGGCTATATTCATGCTGGCCAGTGCACTGGCCAGCAAATTGGAATGCTTCTGCAATTCCAGCCATGGAGAACTTAAAATCACGCCGGCGCATTCCGGTTTTGTTTTTCTTAAAAATTGGATCGCCAACGTTCCTCCAAACCCATGTCCAATGAGGAATACCGGCAATTGATATTGAAGCGCGCTTTTCATCAGCTGCTTAATAAACAACAAATATTCATCAATTAATTCATCGTGGACCCTGGTATATTTCGAACCCTCTTCATGTCCGGGCAAATCTCCCATAACCACATGGAAGCCTTCCGTTCTTAATTTTTCTATCAACCATGCATACCAACGATGATGCTCGAAAGCGCTGTGTACTATCACCACAACCGCTTTCGGCTGTTTTTCGGTTTCCCACTTCCACATAGTGTTCCTCCTAAATCCAATGAAACTTTTCGCTGCATATATTTTCAAAGATTTTCTTATTTGTTAGGATTAATATACATAAATAATACATTAGAAATGGGGAGCATTGCGATGATTTATCCTTATAAAGAGAAAGAACCGAATATCCATCCATCCGCATATATCGCAGACTACGTAACCATTACAGGAGATGTCACAATCGGCGAAGATACGACAGTTTGGTTTGGAACTGTCATTCGGGGAGATGTGGCTCCGACGATCATCGGTAAACGTTGCAGCATCCAGGATTTGAGCTGTCTGCACCAAAGCCCGAACAATCCGCTCATCATTGAAGATGAAGTGATTGTAGGCCATCAGGTCACTTTGCACAGCTGCATTATTCGCAAGCGGGCATTAATCGGAATGGGAGCCATTATTTTGGATGGTGCCGAAATCGGCGAAGGTGCGCTCGTTGCCGCCGGAAGCCTGGTGCCTCCAGGAAAAAAAATCCCTCCTAATTCCGTTGCCATGGGCAATCCCGCAAAAGTTGTCCGGGAAGTGTCAGAAGCGGAACGCAAAGATATGGACCGCATCATCAATGAATATGTTCAAAAAGGAAAATATTATCAATCCTTAAAGAAATAATAATGCAGGCATCATAAATGCCTGCATTTTTTCATATATAACTTATAGTCCTGCTTTTTTCCGCAATATGTCTGCGACATCCGTTCTTTCCCAAGGCAAATCGACATCCGTGCGTCCAAAATGGCCGTATGCGGCGGTTTGTTTATAAATCGGCCGACGCAAATCGAGCATTTTAATGATGCCCGCAGGCCGTAAATCAAACAGTTCGTTCACCCATTGAATCAATTGACTTTCGCTGACTTTGCCTGTTCCGAAAGTATCGATGGAAATCGATACAGGACGGGCCACCCCGATTGCATAAGCGATTTGCACTTCAACCCGATCGGCAAGTCCTGCCGCGACAATATTTTTAGCTACATAGCGGGCGGCATACGCAGCGGAACGGTCCACTTTTGTCGGATCTTTTCCGGAAAAGGCTCCTCCCCCATGACGGGCGTAACCGCCATAAGTATCCACAATGATTTTTCTTCCGGTAAGTCCTGCATCTCCTTTTGGTCCTCCAATTACGAAGCGTCCAGTCGGATTGATGAAATATTTTGTATCTCCATCCAATAATTCTTCCGGAATGATGGCTTTGATTACCTTCTCCATCACATCATGTTTGATTTGTTCAAGCGGGATTCCCTCATCATGTTGTGTTGAGAGAACGATTGTATCAACTCGGCGAGGTACATTGTTTTCATCATATTCGATTGTTACTTGCGTTTTTCCGTCAGGACGCAAATAAGGAATTTCTTTAGACTTGCGGACTTCCGCCAATCTTCTTGCAAGCCGGTGGGCCAAACTGATCGGAAGCGGCATCAATTCAGGCGTTTCATTGCATGCAAATCCGAAGATTAGCCCTTGGTCACCGGCTCCGATCGCTTCGATTTCCTCATCTGTCATCAATCCTTCACGGGCTTCCAACGCACGGTCTACACCTTCCGCAATATCAGGCGATTGCTCCCCTATTGCGGTAAGCACCGCCAAGTTTTCAGCATCAAATCCAAATTTTCCGCGCGTATATCCGATTTCCGCGACAGTATTTCGTACAATGCTTTGAATATCGACATATGTAGTTGTCGTAATTTCTCCCGTAACAAGAACCAACCCTGTAGTCGCAATGGCTTCGCAGGCCACCCTCGCGTTTGGATCCTCTGCAAGGATTGCATCTAATATCGCATCGGATATTTGGTCGCAAACTTTATCCGGATGCCCTTCCGTTACACTTTCTGATGTAAACAGTCGACGTTTTGACATTAATTTTCCTCCTACAAAATCGTGAGACGAATCTCAGATGTGATACGGTACTCATTATCCATAATCCTTCAGTTCTTTTGCCAAGGATCATGAAAGGCAAAATGATCTATTTTAGCTTGAAAAAAATCGATTTTTGTTTTTTAATAAAAAAAGTTCCTATCCACATCTTTCATGAGGAAAGGAACTGAAATCTCCACCTTTCACTCTTATCGTTCAAGGGAACCCCTTGCATCAGGTTAGCACCACGCATTATTATAATAAATATAAATAATGCAGGTTGCCGGGTTTCATAGGGCCTTAACCCTCCACCATCTCTGGATAAGAGTATCCGTTCATCCAACATGTTACGGAATCTAGAATGCATTGTCAAATGTTTTTTCTTACATTCTTCAATGGTCCATTTTTCAACATTAGTCCCTTAGAAAGGGGTTGCAAGTAGTCAAAAAATTTCATAAATAAATTTTCGAATTAGTATAGATTATTCTACCCAATGTGTTATACTATTTTTTGTATTATAATAACTAAAGCTAATTTCCCTAAAAATAAAAAAAGGATGGTATTTAATCGATGAATTCAGTAGAAGTTGCAAATGAGCTGAAGGAATTATTAAAAGGTAAAAATATAAACACTCAGCTGTCAGTGCCACAATTGATTGAAAAATCCATTATCCGAGGAGAAGCCAGACTTACAGTTGACGGCGCTATTGTGGCAGAAACAGGAAAATATACCGGCCGTTCTCCGAAAGATAAATTTATTGTCGAAGAAGACAGCATTAAAGATAAAATCGACTGGGGCAGCGTAAACCAGCCGATTTCTGCAGAAGTGTTTGATAATTTGTATGTGAAAGTATTAAACTATCTCAAAGAAAAAGATGAATTATTCGTCTTCAAAGGATTTGCCGGCGCCGACAAAGAAACACAGCTTCCTATTCAAGTTGTAAACGAATATGCTTGGCATAATTTATTCTGCCATCAATTATTTATCCGTCCAACAAAAGAGGAATTGGCTTCCCATCAGGCCGAATTCACAATTGTTTCGGCACCCGGTTTCAAAGCAGATCCTGCTGTGGATGGAACAAACTCCGAAGCGTTCATCATCGTTTCTTTTGAAAAGAAAATTATTCTTATTGGTGGCACAGAATATGCGGGTGAAATGAAAAAATCCATCTTCAGCATCATGAACTATCTATTGCCTGAAAAAGGAATTCTTTCAATGCACTGCTCCGCTAACGTCGGTGAAGATGGCGACGTAGCATTGTTCTTCGGTTTATCGGGTACAGGTAAAACAACCCTTTCGGCAGACAGCAACCGCAAACTGATCGGTGACGATGAACACGGTTGGTCTGACAACGGTGTCTTTAATATTGAAGGCGGATGCTATGCTAAAACGATCAATTTATCCGCTGAAAAAGAACCGGAAATTTATAATGCCATTCGTTTTGGAACCGTATTGGAAAACGTTGTAATCGATCCGGAAACGCGCGAACCTGATTACGATGACAACAGCCTTACTGAAAATACGAGAGCTGCATACCCTATTCACTACATTGATAATATTGTTACACCATCGATTGCAGGTCATCCGAAAACCATTATTTTCTTGACTGCTGATGCTTTTGGAGTGCTTCCTCCAATCAGCAAATTGACAAAAGAGCAAGCAATGTACCACTTCTTAAGCGGATTTACATCCAAACTGGCTGGAACAGAACGCGGCGTTACTTCACCAGAGCCTGTATTCTCTACATGCTTCGGTGCGCCATTCTTGCCGCTTCCGGCTACAAGATATGCTGAAATGTTGGGTGAAAAAATCGACAAACATGATGTTCAAGTATTCTTGGTAAATACAGGATGGACTGGCGGCGAATATGGCGTAGGAAGCCGCATGAAGCTTTCATATACACGTGCAATGGTACGCGCTGCAATTGAAGGAAAATTAAATAACGTAGAAACAAAACAGGATCAAATTTTCGGTCTCCACATCCCAACGCAAATCGACGGGGTTCCTAGTGAAGTGCTGGATCCTAGAGAAGCTTGGGAAGACAAAGAAGCATACGACGAAAAAGCCCGCTATTTGGCAAACTTATTCAAAGAAAACTTCAAGAAATTTAAAAACGTGCCGGAAGAAATTGAGAAAAAAGGCGGACCAATCGTTTAATGGCTTTAACAAAAAAATGCTATTGGCATGTGCCAATAGCATTTTTTTGTTGTTCACAAACCATTTCTCATTTTAAAACCGATTTCCGGTAGAAGTTTTCCCTTTGTCCTTCATCCATTTGCAAATTGCTTTGACCGTTTCCCTGTTGATATGGGGTGGATAATGATGGGCCAAATCAGCCTGATACCATGTCTCCACATCTTTGCCCGCCTCTTTTAACGCCCGTTCCAATCTATAAGACTGTTCAATGCTGACATTTTCATCTTTCGTTCCGTGTATAATCAGCACCGGCGCCTGGATTCGGTCCACCTCAAAAATAGGGGAACGTTCAGCATAAATTTCCGGTAATTTGGAAGGGGACCCTCCAATCAGCCGCTTTAATGTTCTTCTTAAATCGACCCGTTCCTGGTAAAGCTCCGAAAGATCCGATACGCCCGACCATGTGACAACGGAACGGATATCCTTGCTCAGGATGGCTGTCCATAATGCCATCAGACCGCCGCGGGAAAAGCCAAAAAGATGTACTGAATCAACGCCTGACATGGCCTTCAATACTTCTATACCATGGAGGGCATCCAAACGGTCATCACCGCCAAATTCGTCCCGTCCCTCTCCTCCCCGATTCCCCCGATAATAAGGGGCAAATACAATAAAACCATTCGAAGCAAACTGGGCAATGCGGGCAGGCCTAACCATCCCTACCGACTGCAAACCGCCGCGCAAATATAACATCGCTTCATAAATTCCTTTTTCAATTGGTCTGGCGAGCAATCCTTTTACGCGCAGTCCATCCGACCAATAAACGATTTCATCAAGCTCTACATTCGGGTTCGGAGATGGATATTTTCTGATCGATTCAATACGGCCATTTTCCTTCAAACCGTCTCACTTCCTGCAACATCCTTTTCATTCCTTCATCCCTCATATAAAAACTTGTATGGGGGTGGCTCATCAATTCCTCCGTCGTTAAAAACAGGCGGCCTTCCGATTCAAACCGCTTTCGGAACGGTTCCATTTTTTCCGCCTTTGCAGTAAAGACCACCTTGCAAAAAGGGGATTGGTCATAAACGATATAATAAGCGAACATTTTTAAATCCGTGATATGTACAAAGGTTTCTTCATACACTTCTCTTTTTGCGGCATCCTCCAACGATTCCCCCGGTTCCACTTTTCCTCCAGGAAACTCCACGCCACGATTTTCATTGATGGCGCAAAGCCATTTTCCATCTTTTTGAACGAGCACCAGGACATGCTTAGGCTCCATTGGAAAAGGAGGGCCGTCAAAACTTAATTCCACTTTATTATTGTTCAAATCATAAAAAGTAAACATCCCTTCAACTCCTATACACATATAGTGTAGCGAAGGGATGCGGTTTGTTCAATTCCTGAAATAGGGCAATTGTTCTACGAATTCCTTGGCTTCTTCATCGCCAAATTCATGGATTAAAGCATAAATTTTTTTCAATCGCACATCAATTTCATCATTTTCTTGATCAAGATGGTATGGAAGGTATGGCAGGTGCGCCCTTACTAAATTATCAAATTCCAAGGCGTTCAGCTGGTTAAATAGCTTCTTGAAGATAAAGGCCTTTTCGGGTTCCAATTCAATTTTGAATTCGCAAGGCTCCCCGGTAGGGATATAATTATATGATTGATTTAATACATTTACATAAAGCGTTGTCTTTTCGATAGCAATCACCCTCCTTATATTCATTATGCAGCAAAAATTCTCTCCTATACGGCAGAAATAAAAAACCTCAAAGGTTCGTGAAAGAACCTTCGAGGTTGAGATTTTTCAATTATTTCCCCAAGAAAGCAGACAACATCCAAACATGTTTTTCCAGACTTTGGAATGTGTCATTTAACATGTCTTCCGTACGGTCGTCTCCTTGATTTGCCGCCTCTTCCATCGCTTCTTTGATCAATTGCATTGTGGCTTTGAAATCGTCAATAATGGATTGGACCATTTCTTCCGCATTTTCGGAACCTGTCGCTTCTTTTACTCTGGACAATTCCAAATGTTCTTTCATTGTCGCGACCGGTTTTCCGCCTTTTGTCAAAATCCGTTCGGCCACTTCATCCAGGTTCAATGTAATTTCATTGTATAATTCCTCAAATTTTTCATGCAGCGTAAAAAAGCTTGGTCCTGTCACATACCAGTGATAATTGTGAAGCTTCGTATATAATACAGAGTAAGTGGATACCAATTCGTTTAGTTGTTCGATTAATTTATCGTTTGCCATATTTCCACCCCATTTACATATTTTACATTTGGTACTTTTATTATACTGTATACCATGGTGCGAAACTATAACAATTGAATGAATTCTCTCAAAACACCCGGCAAGTATAGTATGGTGATTATGATTGGATTTATCCCAATAATTTAATTATGATTGAGTTATGGAAGTATCAAAGTAGGGGTGAAATCTATGGACAGTGGAATATTGATTGTTGTCGGAATTATTTATATCATTATCATGATTGGGGCAATCGCTCTCTTTATTCATTTCAAAAGAAAAGGTGCTTTCAGGCAAACGATTGATTCGAATCAAGAACAGACATTAAATAAAAGGGATGAACAAATCAAACAATGAAACATCTATTTATTTGGCTGATCCGATTCTATAGAAGATACATATCTCCCTTGACGCCGCCGACTTGCCGGTTTTATCCCACATGTTCCCAATATGGGCTTGAAGCCTTTGAAAAGCACGGTGCTGTCAAAGGCTTCATCCTGACAACCATCCGCATTTTAAAATGTCATCCTTTTCATCCCGGGGGAATTGATCCCGTACCTGACGAATGGCCTTCGAAAAAAAGATAATTTCGAAGGTTTTTCTTATTGTTTTTTCGACATTAATCATGGTATTATTAATTTCGTGAACTTTATAAATCGTAATCATTACAGTTTAATAAGGAGGAATCTAATGAAAAAGTTGTTACTCCTCTCGTTGCTGACTTTCGCGCTTTTTCTGACGGCCTGCTCCAATACCGAATCAAAGCAACGGAAAGATGGGCAAATTGATATATATACAACAGTATATCCTCTGCAATTTTTTGCAGAACAAATCGGTGGGGAATATGTAAATGTTTCATCCATTTATCCACCCGGCTCAAATGAACATACCTTTGAACCTACGCAGAAGGATATGATCGCTTTGGCCGATGCGGACTTATTTTTCTATATCGGATTAGGGTTGGAAGGATTTGTGGAAAATGCGAAAAAATCCTTGGCGAATGAACATGTAAAATTTGTGGCGGTCGGCGAAAATATCGATGAAGAAAAACTAAAAACATCGACCGGCCATTCCCATGAGGAAGCAGGCGGACATGACCATGGACACCATCACGGAAATGTGGATCCGCATGTTTGGCTATCACCGGTGATTTCCAAAGAATTGGCCTTGACGATAAAAGAAGAACTTGTCCAACAGCTTCCGGAACAGGAAGAGACATTCAACAAAAACTACGAGCGGTTGGCAAAACGATTGGATGAATTGGATCAACAATTGAAAGAACTTGCCAACAACGCTTCCAAGAAAATTTTCTTTGTGTCCCATGCATCCTTTGGCTACATCGCCGGAAATTATGGGCTCACCCAAGTTCCGATTGCAGGATTGAATTCCCAGAGCGAACCATCTCAGAAAGAACTTGCGGAAATTGCCGGCCTCGCCAAACAATACGATGTTCATTATATATTATTTGAACAAAATGTGTCATCGAAACTCTCATCCATTATCCAAAAAGAAATCGGCGCAGAGGCTTTGATGCTGCATAATTTGAGCGTATTGACAGAAGATGACATCAAAAATAAGGAAGATTACTTTACTTTAATGGAAAAAAACATAAAAACTTTGGAAAAGGCGTTGAATTAAACAAAAACGTTCAGCATCGGTGCTGAACGTTTTTCCATTTCTTCAACATAAAAAATGGCTCATTGGTTACAGGTTATCCTATCATATCGATTTGCCTGTTAACGTAACAGCTCTTTCAGCTTTCTTCTCATCAGCTTGTTTGAAGCGTTCCGGGGCAATGCGTCAACAATATGCACTTTTTTTGGCACTTTATATTTCGCTAAATGTTGTGAGCAATATTCAATGATTTCTTGAATGGACGCATCTTTTTTTAGAACGACAAAAGCGATTGGGACTTGCCCCCAAGTGGCATCCTCGATTCCGCAAACCCCCGCTTCTTTCACGGCGGGATGCCCCATCAGCACATTTTCCACTTCTGCCGGATATACATTCTCTCCCCCGGAGATAATCAAATCTGAACGGCGATCCACGACATACAAATAGCCTTCCTCATCCAAGTAGCCGATATCTCCGGTATGCAGCCAGCCGTCAATCATTGAAGGATTATGTTCAAAACGCCCTACATATCCGGGCGTCACGTGGGGACCGCGGATGCAAATCTCTCCTTCCTGATAAGGCCCTTCAGCTCCCAATATTTTGATTTGGTTGAAGAACAACGGCTTTCCGGCAGAACCGATTTTCCTCAATGCATCTTCCGCGGGCAATGTCGCTGTCTGTGAAGAGGTTTCGGTCATCCCGTAAGTCTGCAATACCCTCATTCCCCTTTCTTCTGCCCGCTTTAAATAATCAATCGGAAAAGGGCCTCCCCCCGCCAACACCAGTTTAAAGGATGGAGATGCCCTGAGCTCTTTCTCCTCAAAAACATGTAAAATCCGTTCCAGCATCACAGCGACGAGGGAAATATGCGTAACCCGCCCTGAAGCGATATCTTCGGCGATTGGTTCCGGATCAAATTTCCGGTAAAGTTTTACTTCATTCCCGTACAACAAAGAACGGACCAAAATGGAAAATCCGCTAATATGAAAAAGGGGAACGGCGCAAAGCCACACATCGTTTTCCGACAGGCCGATGTTCAATACGGAAGCGAGGGCGTTCGATTGATGGTTCATTGCCGTTTGCCGGACCCCTTTTGGAAATCCGGTCGTACCGCTTGTATACATGATGGAAACCGTCTGGTCCAAAGACCATTCTTTCCGTATTTCAACCGGCTTCCAAGCACTTTTTTCTATTTCGGAAAAAAGAATGAAGTTTACGTTTTCAGGGAGCAGAGGCAAATCCCGGTCATTCACTAAAACCGTTCCAACTTCTGCATCATCAATTTGATAAGCCAATTCTCTTTTCGTTAATCTTCGGTTCAAAATGACCATTTCACATTGCAGGTGCATGCATGCGTACATGACAAAAACGGTGTTTGCATCATTTTCCCCAAGAATGGCGACGCGGCTTCCCTGTTCTATCCCTAAAGCGTTCAATTGCTTTGCGCGCAAAATCGAAATCTCTTTAATTTCCCGAAACGTCCATTGTTTTCCTTCAAAGGTTAATCCGACTCGATTTGGGGTCAAATACGCACGTTGCAAAATCCAATTCGGATACATCGAAATTCCTCCATTTCTCCCCTTCATTGTACTAAAAACTGGGCCTTATGAGTTTTATATTGCTTAAAAACATCCTTTTTCCTGCAAATGAAATAAGCTGCCATGAAAGCAACAACACTTTCATGACAGCCAGAGGAGTCCAAAAAATTCACTTTACAGACGGATATCAAGGGAATCTTGGGAATTTGCCGAAGTCCGGTTTGCGTTTTTCTTTGAACGCATCGCGTCCTTCTTTTGCTTCATCAGTTGTATAGTATAAAAGCGTTGCATCCCCGGCCAATTGTTGGATACCTGCAAGTCCATCGGAATCCGCGTTAAATGCCGCTTTTAAGAAACGGATGGCAGTTGGAGATTTCTCAAGGATTTCCTCGCACCATTTCACCGTTTCGTCTTCAAGCTGTTCCAATGGTACAACCTTGTTCACCAATCCCATTTCCAACGCTTCCTGTGCGTTATATTGGCGGCACAAATACCAAATTTCACGCGCTTTTTTATGGCCAACGATGCGGGCCAAATAACCTGCGCCATATCCTCCGTCAAAAGAGCCGACTTTCGGACCTGTTTGTCCAAAAATGGCGTTATCTGCCGCAATCGTCAAATCGCACACCACATGCAATACGTGGCCGCCGCCGATTGCATATCCGGCTACCATCGCAATCACCGGTTTTGGAATGACGCGGATTAAGCGTTGCAAATCCAATACATTTAAGCGCGGAATATTATCTTCGCCCACATAGCCGCCATGGCCGCGCACCTTTTGGTCACCGCCGGAGCAGAACGCTTTTTCACCTTCACCGGTTAAAATAATAACTCCAATGTTCGAATCATCACGTGCACGGGAGAATGCATCAATCAATTCCTCAACCGTTTTGGGACGAAAGGCATTTCGCACTTCCGGACGGTTGATGGTAATTTTTGCAATTCCGTTGTAATATTCATACTTAATGTCTTCATAAGTATGTAGAGTTTTCCACTCACGAGTCATTGAATTAACCTCCCAAAATTTTATAAAACTCCCTTAACTATTGTAGCAAATTGTTCCGGATTTTCCACATGAATCGAGTGTCCGGCATCCGGAACGGTGATATGTTTGGCATTTGGCAACTGCTCGGCCATTTGCTTTGTGATTTGAACAAACTTTTGATCCAATTCCCCGGTGATGAGAACAACAGGAATGGAGAGCTGATTTAATTTGGGCCAATTGGAATCCTGGGCTCCGGTTCCCATTCCCCGCAAACTGTTGGCCAGTCCTGTTTCCGATTGGGATAATCTTTCTTCCCGAATGGCTTGCCGGATTTCAGCAGGCAATGTTTTCTGGGAAGCAAAAAGTGGAATGTTTTCCCATTTATCCACAAACCAATGGATTCCCTTTTCCTCTATTTCATTTGCCAGCGATTCATCCGACCTTCTTCTTGCCGCCCGCTCTTCTTCGGTACGAAGCCCCGGCGATGCGCTTTCCAAAATCAACCGTTTGATCCGATTCGGATAATGGACGGCATAGGACAATGCCGTCCGCCCTCCCATGGAATAACCCAATAACGTGAAATCTTGCAAGCGCAAACGGTCAAAAATTTCTTCCAAGTCTTTCACTTGTTCCGTCATTTTATACCGGGACGGATCTTTTGGTGCATCGGTTTTGCCATGGCCCAATAGATCAATGGCTACAATTTTTATTGTTTTTGGCAAAAGCCCGATCACCCTTTGCCATGTTTTTGTGGAGCCGGTAAAACCATGCAATAGCACAAGGGTTTCTTTTCCATGTTCATTCCATATTTCTACATTCACTTGGATACCACGAACCGTTAAAGCAGCCATTCTTTCATCTCCGAAAGTATTTTTTGCCACAACATCCGATGGGCTTGGACGTTATCATCCCTGTTTGTCATGATTTCGATGAGCCTTAAAGGCTGTCCGTTATTATCAAAAATCTTTTCCTTTTCATCAAACTCTTTGATGGTCACATAATCCATTCCATACATGTCGGCCACATCATGGAATCGCAAAGCGGTCGGGGTGCCAAACAGATCTTCATAATATTCTTTCACCGTTGCCTGCGACAGATAGGAGAAAATGCCGCCGCCGTCATTATTCAACACAACCACTGTCATTTTGCACGGCTGATAGCGCGTTAAAAGAAAAGCGTTCAAATCATGCAAAGCCGCCAAATCCCCGATGAGCAAATAGGTTTCCCTTTCTTCTCTTCCTTTTGAAAATCCGAATGCCGTTGAAATGACTCCATCAATGCCGTTTGCTCCCCGATTGGCAAAAATTTGTATATCTTTGGAAGTTGGCAGCAAGAATGTGTCAATATCCCTGATTGGCATGCTATTGCTTACAAACAAATCGCTTTTTTCTGGCAAATGCTCCAGCAAATATTGAACAAAAGCTCCCTCATCTTCTGCATGTGCGCTATATTCCCTGATGTGTTTGATGGCCAGATCCTCGGATTTTTTCCAAAGGGCACAGTAGCCTTCCTCAAGCAGGGACTGAACTTCCAGCTCCTCCAGCCACGGACCGATGGCGGCTTGGATGAAATGGGTGGCAACGGAAGCCGAATCCCGGAATGACGGATCTTCATCAATGACAATATAATTTTTTGGTCTCCATTCCGTTAAGAAAATCGTTAAAAATTTTGATACCGGTTGGTCCCCGAAACGGATGACCGTGTCGCAGGCTGCTTGCCGTTTAAAATCTTCGCTTTTCAAAAGCGCATCATATGTCGAAATGATGTATTCACGGCAATCTTCGGGGACATTCGTCCGCATATTGGAAAGGCTTTCAACAAGCACCGGCCATTTCATTTTCCGAATGAACGACCACAGATAATCCCGGTTCGTCCCAAGCGCCAATTCGCCGATTATGATGATTCCCCTTTTGGCATCCCGAATCATCGATGATAGCGCATTCATAGCGGCAAAATCCGGCGCTATGATGCCGTTGAAGCTGGCGAAAAACGTGCTGTTCGGTAATTCGTCCCGAAAATCAATCAATAATGGCTCACGGAATGGGACATTGATATGTACCGGCCCGAATGGATGAGTTATTGCCACATTCACTGCCCGTGCGATATGACGTTCGATAAACGGCAATGTCTGGCTATATTCATCAGGAATCGGGAAATCGGCAAACCATTTCACATGTTTTCCGTACAAATCCAATTGATTGATTGCCTGCGGTGCCCCTACTTCACGGAGTTCATGCGGACGGTCAGCAGTAATGACCACAAGCGGAACCCGTGCATATTTCGCTTCCACGATAGCCGGATAATAGTTGGCGGCCGCAGTACCGGATGTACAAAGCAATGCCACCGGTTTCGCTTTTGCCTTGGCAAGTCCCAATGCAAAAAATCCTGCAGAACGTTCATCCACTTGACGATAAACATTCAATTCTTTCGCCGAGGCAAAAGCATACGCCAAAGGAGTGGAACGGGAACCGGGGCTGATGACGACATCCTCAACCCCGTTTTGCACAAGGGAAGCTGCAATTTGATACACATAATCTGTCAACCGTTTGCGTTCACTCATTGAATTTGTCCTCCTAAAGCCCGCAGCATCGGACGAAATTTCACCAATGTCTCGTCATATTCCGTCATCGGATTGGAATCGGCAACAATTCCTCCTCCGGCATATAAATAGGCTTTATCATCAATCAATGCTGCAGAACGTATGGCAACGACGAATTCTCCATTTCCGTCGGCATCCATCCAGCCGACCGGGCCTGCATATAAGCCCCGATTCATTTTTTCAAATTCACGTATCATTTCAAGCGCTTTGTTTCTTGGCACACCTCCCAGTGCGGGAGTTGGATGCAAATGTTTCACTAATTGCAAAATTGTTGCATGATCGAATAATTTTCCTTCAACCGGCGTATATAAATGTTGGATATCGCGGATCTTCAATAGCTTTGGACGTTTCGGCACCTTGTAATGCTCACAATGTTTTTTGAAAGTGCTTGCAATCATATCGACAACATATTGATGTTCCTTCAGGTTTTTCGAATCGTTCAGCAATTGTTCGCCCAACTTTTTATCTTCTTCCGCCGTTTTGCCCCGTTTAATGGAACCGGCTACGCATGCAGAATAAGCATATTGGTTTTCCACTTTAACAAGCCGCTCCGGTGTAGCCCCGAAAAACAATAAATTGTCGCGTTCCAGGGCAAACAGATAACTTTCCGGCTGCTCATTTAAAATCTGATATATCACTTGCGGGGAGGAAGGTTGTCCTTTAAATTCCAATTCTAATGAGCGGGCAATGACAACTTTGTCCGCTTTATGATTCCGAATTAAATTTGTAACGCTCTGAACTGCCTGAAAATAATTGTCTTTGTTCCGTTCATCAATTGTGCGGATTTCAGGTTTTTCATACGTTTTCAATTCTTTTACTTGCGCTGCGTGAATTAATTGATCCCGTTCTTCCCTCAACTGATCAAAAAGAGCGGAAGAATCTTGCCGATCTGTTATCAAATGAATGCTGACATAAGTTTTCTCATGTTGTTTTGTCAGTTGAAAGGTAGCTACTGTAAAGTAACTTGAAGGAAACCCATCCCATTCGCCAGGTTCCACATTTTCCGGATCAAAAGTAAAACCCCCAAACAAAATGGGCTGAGGTTCCTGTTCCTCCATTACAATATTTTTAGTTAATTCTTTCCATTTAAATTCGATATCATCAAATCGGTCAATTCTTCTATTTTCAAGAATAATGGCTTGTCCGAGTCCAACGATTGCCAGTGTCTTTTCCCTGTTCTGCCAAAAGAATCTCTTTCCTTTATATTTCCTTTCACCTGCTGCAAAAAATGCCAAAGGGGACAATTGGTTTACTTCTATTGTTTCGATATAAAAAGATAATTTGTTTGACGCCACTTCAACTTCAGTGGTTTTTAACCACTTTTGCTGCATGAAAAAAACCTCCGTAAAAGCTATTTCTTTTGCCATAAAAATGGAAAATCTTTTTCCGTTCTTGTTTGAATATTTCATGATTGCGTTTTCCGAACAATGCAACATCTATTTTATCATATCATTTTTTTAGTACTAGTAATAAATATTTTTAACCACATGTTTCAAGGTACTGCTGAGCCCAATATAAAAAATTATTGCCATTTTGGCTATATAAGCACAAAAATAGGAGAACTCCATCTGAAGATAAAAGTTCTCTTTCCAAACTATTAGTCATAAATTTTTTCTTATGACGCTTTATTTAATTTTCTTATATAATTCATAAAACCCTCTTGCGAAAAAAGCCTCACTTCATCTTCGCTAAATTCTTTCCGCAGTCTTTCGATGATATTGGGAAATTCCCCTGCATTGGATAAATTGGTTATTGATAATGGATCCATGCCATCAAAATCGGAACCAAATCCAATATGTTCCGGTCCCACCAGATCTGCCAAATATTTGATGTGTTCAACCAACTTTTCAATGGTGGTCGTCTTCCTCTCCTTTTCTACAAGCGGAGGATAAAATACTACATGAATGCGCCCACCTTTTTCAACGAGCAATTTCACCTGTTCATCCGTTAAATTTCTCGGATGATCACAGATTGTTCGGGAATTGCAATGGCTGGCAATCACTTTTTTCGCAAGCGGCAATAATTCATAAAATCCCTTTTCATTCAAATGCGCCACATCGATGATAATATCCCGTTCATTTAATAATTCGATTACTTTTTTCCCAAAAGGTTTTATGCCTTTTGTTGAATCTTCCAATGTACCGTATCCTAGTTCATTTTCATAATTCCATGTTAATCCGACAATTTTTACCCCTGCATCAAGAATCATTTTTAATTTCTCTAAATCTTTTCCAATCGCATCACAACCTTCTAAACTTAAGACAGCCCCTATTTGTCCTTCTTTCAATTCATCAATTTGTTTCCAATCCTTAATGTGAACCATTTCGGGCTCTTTCAAAACATTTTGATGAAACGCTTCAATTTGGCGCAAAGCTTCCTGAAACTTCCGCTCTTGAGGGATATTAGGATGGATAAATATCGCGAAAACTTGAACCATTACATTGCCCGCTTTGAGCCTTTCAAAGTTGGCATGCAATCTTGAATCATTTCGAAAATCAGCATCTTTAAATCGAGCTAATTTTTCTAGAACATCGCAATGCAGGTCCACAATCTTCATTTTCTCCCCCCAACCCTTTTGTCACTATAGTATTTAAAAATTTCTGAAGATGTTCCAACGGGAATCTAGTGCAAAAAAAAACTCGAGACAATTTCTCATTGTCTCGAGTCTTCAATGACCCCTACGGGATTCGAACCCGTGTTACCGCCGTGAAAGGGCGGTGTCTTAACCACTTGACCAAGGGGCCGTTTTCCATGGCGGAGAAGGAGGGATTTGAACCCTCGCGCCGGGTTACCCCGAC
>NZ_VIGD01000013.1 GCF_006569205.1 Ureibacillus terrenus | reverse complement strand
AATAATGTGCAAATGTTCGGAAATAATCTGCAAAACCTGGAATAATTCGCAAAGATTTTGCACATTATTTCAGAATCCGTCCGAAATAATTTGAAAAAGGGATTCTGAAATAATGTGCTAATTTACAGGAAGCGGCCGGATGTGATTTTCGAAGAGCATAACCATCATTATATCCGGATGGATACTTCCATTGAAAAGAATCCCGAATATCCCATCATCCATGGCTGGTCAAATATTAACCGTTTGAATGAAATTCAGGAAACGGTTGGATATTTTCATTTTAAAATTTATAATTCCTTTTTCGCCGCCCCGGCAAAAATGTTATCGATGGCAAAAGGTTTTTCCCGCGAAGATTATCTGCTGATGGTTTCCTTCCTGAAACATTTTGAAAAAGAATTGAATGAATCCTACATTAAATTTCTTGTGGTGAATGAAATCTCTTTAAACGATCCGTATCAGAACAAAGGCATTGAAATCAAGGCACTGATCGAGCTGATTGAGTTGTGCCGCATTTTAGATGTGGATTATATCATTTTGAAAGCTTCCCCTTCGTTAAATGAAAATTTAAATGATATGGACAGAAGAAACAAAAAACAAGCGTCCAAATTGGCTTTTCCGCAGAACCGCATGATGTTTGATGTATATGCTTTGGAAGGCCGCGAACCCGTCATTGTCATCGATATCGGCCGCACATGAAGGAAGTAAAAATCGTTGCATTCATAAATAAAAACACTTTGCCGCAAGGAAACAGAGGCAAAGTGTTTTTATTATTGGATATTTTCTTACATATAATTTTTGAACAATGCCATCAATGCATAACTCTTCCGCAATCGAGATTATTTCGGGATGATTAAAAAATTTTCGTTATTAATTAAAAAAAGGGAATTGACAATCGTTTTTGCAAAATATATATTTACAATGAAAATGATAATTATTATCAAATACATAGTGAGAGGTGCAAACTTGTGAATAAAAAACATGTTTCCTTTTTATTGAAGATATTTGCGGCAATTTTAGTGTTTATTCTGGCAGCCTGCTCGGATCAATCTGCCGGCAAAGATTCCGGACAGAACAAATCGGACAATGAAAACGGTGGTTCAACATCAGAATATCCAATCGTCATCAAACATGCTTTTGGTGAAACGGTAATTGAGAAAAAACCGGAACGCGTCGCGACAATTGCCTGGTCGAACCATGATGTAGCCCTCGCTTTGGGGGTCGTCCCTGTCGGTTTTTCGGCTGCCAACTATGGCGTCCAGGATGACAGCGGCATGCTCCCATGGACGAAAGAAAAATTAAAAGAACTTGGTGTGGAAAATACAAATATTTTCCATGATACAGATGGTCTTGATTTCGAAGCGATTGCGGACAGTCAGCCGGATGTCATTCTTGCGGCATATTCAGGCATTACGAAAGAAGAATACGATCTATTAAGCCAAATTGCACCGGTTGTGGCTTATCCCGAAAAGCCATGGGTCATTTCCTGGAGGGATCAAATTTTATATAATGCCAAAGGAATGGGGATGGAAAAAGAAGGAAAGCGGTTGATTCAAGACACTGAGAACTTGATTAAGGAAAAGGTAAGCCAATATCCTGAACTCAAAGGTAAAAAAGCGGCTTTCGCTTCCATCGATGCAACGGATTTATCAAAATTCTACATTTATACGACACAAGACCCGCGCGGTGAATTTCTTGAAGAGTTGGGAATGGAATATTCTTACAGTCTGAAAAAACATATTGGCGACCAAGACAGCTTCTACATTGAAGTGAGCGCGGAAAACGCGGATGTGCTGAATGATTTGGACATCATCGTGACATATGGAACAGAAGAAACATTAAAAGCTCTTCAAAAAGATCCGATTTTAGGCAAAGTGCCAGCCATTCAAAAAGGAGCTGTTGCAGTGATTGGCGATAATACACCATTGGCTGCAGCAGGCAATCCGAATCCGCTTTCCATTGCGTACACCATTGACGAATATTTGAGTTTGCTTGCGGAAGCGGCAAAAAAATAAATTAATATGAAGAAAACCGCAGCATTTAAAGACAAACCGCAGCGTTTCATCCCCAAAAAGTTTTTTGCCCTGCTCACAGTAATGGTGCTTTTATTGGGAGGTTGCATCATTTCTTCTTTATTATTTGGTTCCAGGGTCATCAGTTGGGAGGATCTCGTGGATGGGCTGTTCCATTCCCAGGTGGACAGTCATGAAGCGAATGTCGTACGGCAAAGGGTGGTTCGGACTATTTTCAGCCTGATGACGGGAGCGGCTCTGGGGGTTTCCGGGGCCTTGATGCAATCGGTGACCCGCAATCCGATTGCGGACCCGAGCATTTTGGGCGTCAATACGGGAGCATCCCTTTTTGTCGTCAGCGGAATCGCTTTCTTGCATATCAGTGCTCCAAGCCAATATATTTGGCTTGCGATTGCCGGGGCAATGGTTACTGCCATCTTGGTATATTCGATTGGTTCCATGGGAAGCGGCGGGGCCACACCATTGAAACTTGTTTTGGCAGGGGCTGCGACAAGCGCCATTTTCTCTTCCCTTGTTTCTGCCATCATGATTCCCCGCACCAATGTGATGGACCAATTCCGTTTTTGGCAAGTCGGCAGCACAGGTTCCGGCACATGGGATTCCGTTTGGACTTTCCTTCCATTTCTTGTGGCGGGGTTCCTAATTGCCATCTTTACAGCTCCTGCCTTAAATGCGATGCTTTTGGGGGATGAAGTTGCGGCCAGTTTGGGTGTACGGATTGGCTTCATTCGGCTGCTTGCTGCATTCGGGGCGATCGTTTTATGCGGTGCTGCCACAGCCCTGGCAGGCCCGATCGGCTTTGTCGGATTGCTTGCCACTCATGTGATACGCTTAATAATCGGGCCGGATATGCGATATCTCATTCCGATGTCCGCCCTTGCCGGAGCGGCAGTTTTAACCTTGTCGGATGTGTGCGGAAGGCTTCTGGGCAGCCCCGGAGAATTGGAAGTCGGGGTGGTGACCGCCTTTATCGGCGCTCCTATTTTAATTTTCATTACCATGAAAGCGAAAGTTCGTGAACTATGATGGAGACATTGCAGTTAATTCGGAAAGCCCGATCAAGAAAACGTCGTCGTTATGCATTATTGACATTGCTACTATGCCTCATTTCCTTTGCCCTATGTTTTTTGTCGCTGATGCTGGGCAACACGATTTATCCAGTTCAAGATGTGTTGCGGGTTCTATTCGGGGAGGAAGTAAAGGGTGCCTCCTTTGCGGTAGGTACGATCCGGCTTCCCCGGATGGTGGCAGGAGTATTTGCGGGGTTTGCCTTCGGGGCGGGGGGATATGTGTTTCAAACGATGCTTCGCAATCCCCTTGCCAATCCGAATGTCATCGGAATTACAACCGGTTCCAGTGCCGCAGCAGTATTTTCCATCCTGATTCTGCACGGAAGTCTTATGGTCACTTCCATTGCCGCGGTAATTGGCGGACTGGTGACGGTTTTCGTTATTTATTTGTTGGCAAAGGGCAGCTCTTTTTCCATCGGACGGCTGATTTTAATCGGCATCGGCATTCAGGCGATGCTCAATTCCGTCATTTCCTATCTGCTTTTGATCGGAAACCAGCATGATTTGCCTGCAGCAATGCGATGGCTCAGCGGCAGTTTGAATGGCCTGAAGATGGAAACCCTTTACCCGCTGCTCATCATTGTGATTCTTTTTACGCCCATTTTGCTGGTTTATGGAAAGCATTTGGAGATGATGGAATTGGGCGATCAGACGGCGACTTCCCTTGGCGTGAATGTGAATAAAGCCAGAATCATGCTGATGCTTAGCTCCGTTTTGATGATTGCCTTGGCGACGGCAACAACAGGTCCGATTGCTTTTGTCGCGTTTCTGTCAGGTCCCATTGCCAACCGGATCATGGGTTCCGGCTATTCCAACATCGTTCCTTCAGGGCTTGTCGGAGTGATCTTGGTGCTGGCGGCGGATCTGATTGGCCAACATGCCTTTGAAGCCCGCTATCCTGTCGGGGTCATCACCGGAATCCTGGGCGCGCCTTATTTGCTCTATTTATTAGTCCGATTGAATCGAAAGGGTGGATTGTAATGAAACCTGCACACGTGCTGAAAGCTGAAAATCTTTATGCGGGGTATGAGAAAAAAAACGTTTTGCAAGATGTGACCATCACCATTCCAAGCAACAAGATCAGCGTCATCATCGGGGGGAATGGATGCGGAAAATCGACGTTGTTGAAAACGATGGCCAGATTAATCAAGCCGACCAGCGGCCAAGTACTGTTGGATGGAAAACCCCTCCATCAATTTCCGACAAAGCAATTGGCTCGTGTGTTAGGGTATTTGCCGCAATCACCCGTTGTTCCGGAAGGGATTACGGTCGCCGATTTGGTGGGACGCGGCAGATTTCCGCACCATTCGTTTCTAAAAGGATGGACCGCTAAAGACGATGAAGCAATCAGCGAAGCGATGGAAATCATGAACATTTCCGATTTGGCTGATTGTTATCTCGATGAACTTTCAGGCGGACAAAGACAGCGGGTATGGATTGCAATGGCCCTCGCCCAGCAGACCGATATTTTATTTTTGGATGAACCGACGACATATTTGGATATCACATATCAGGTGGAAATTTTGGATATGTTGACGGATTTGAACAGAAAGCGCGGCACGACGATCGTCCTGGTGCTTCATGACATTAATCTGTCAGCCCGATATGCAGACTATATTTTTGCCTTCCAAAAAGGGAAGCTTGTGGCGGAAGGAACGCCGTCGGAAGTGATCAGCAGCCAATTAATCAAGGATGTCTTTGGACTGGATTGCACGGTCATTCAAGATCCGGTTTCTTTATCCCCTTCCATTGTTCCGATTGGGAGACATCATAATCAATTGGTGAAAAGCTGGTGATGCCGGCAAGCGGCAAAGATTTTTATGCCAAAAACGGACGGATGAAAATCTTCATCCGCCCGTTTTTCATGTTTGAATGGTAACAGATTTGTGATTAAAAATTAATCTGGCAATGTATAAGAAGACTTTACGAATCCATATTGAATGATGTTGAAATCTTCATCAGATTGTCAGGCATTAGAAATGCTATTTTGGAAAAATTATGTTATTAATAGTACTAGAAAATTGAATCGAAGGAGGCAGTAACAAAAATGGAATTTTTCGAAGCAATCAAAAACCGCCGTTCCATACGTGTGTTGGAAGATGAAGCCGTTGTACCGGACGATGAAGTTGTTGAAATTGTGAAGTCAGCGTTGAACCATACACCGACTGCGTTCAATGGACAAGAAACCCGTGTGGCCGTTTTGTTTGGAGATAGCCATAAGGAGCTTTGGGACAGTGCCGAAAAAATTGCCCGCGAAAAAAATAAGGGTGACATTTCCCGGACGCTTGAACGAATTGAAGGCTACCGCAATGGTCATGGTACGATTTTATTTTTCCAAGATCGGGATGTCATCAAGGAGTTTCAAGAAAAAATGCCTCATCTTCATGATGCGTTCGAAGAATGGGGGCACCAAAACCAGGGCATGCTTCAATATGTAATTTGGACAGGCTTGGAAGCAGTGGGGTATGCCGCATCCCTACAACATGTGGAAGTGGCCATAAAACCGGAATGGAATATTCCTGAAAGTTGGAAGCTCATAGCCCAAATGCCTTTCGGAAAACAAGCGCAGCCTTTGCAGGAAAAAGAAATAGTTCCGGTTGAAAAGAAATTGATTGTGGTTAAATGAATGCGAGGCGGTTTTGCGGAAGAACATTTATTCAAGCCCAATACAGATAGATTAGTAGTATATGCCATGTTTTTTCATTAAATGAAAGCTTGCGAAAAGATCCATTAAGGCTTTTTTGCAAGCTTTTCTAATAGTTCTTTTTTTGATTTTCTATTTGCTGAGTCAAATATTGGATTTGCTTTTCAAGATTCCTGATTCTTTCATCATTGTTTGGTTGTTCCGACTCAAATTTTTCCAGTGACAAAAATTGTGCATAAATGGAGATGATCCCCCCGATGACAGAAAGAATTTGGCCGAATATGGATATTTTGGCAAACTTGATTTCAGATTGATTTCTGCTCCTGTTCTCTGAGGACGTCTGATTTTGGCGATTTGGCTGATAAAATGGATAAAAATCGTTTGTCATCCTCCTGCTCCCCCTGATCCATTATCTTTTGTAGTATATGTGTTTGCATGGGAAAAGTAACGGCGGGAACATGGGAGCAGGATATGGAACTTAAATTAATGAAAAGGGGTGTTGTGCGCAAAAGTTAACGTACTGTCTGCCGAAGGAGAATCTTTATGTGGGCAAACGGGGCATCTATCTGCCGGGGAGAGGCTTTAAGTGACCAAGTTAGGCAATTGCCCGCCCAAGAAGGAGTTGCAAGTGCCCGAGCGAATAGCAGATCCGCCCAAGAGGAAGAGCTAAATACCCATGGTAGTCATCTATCCGCCCAAGAGGAAGTGTTAAATGTCCAAGGGTGCATCTGTATGCCCGAGAGGAAGGGCTAAACGCCCAAGAGGAGATTCTATCAGCCCAACAGGAAATGCCAAATGCCCAAGAGAGTCCACCATCTGCCCGAGTGAATTTTTTTCTTAGACACAATAAAAAGCAAAGAGGATAAGAATGAATCCCCTTTGCCGATTACGTTCTATAACCATTTCATCAGGCGTTCAATAATTCTTGCTGCTTCTCTGTAAGTTCGATTTCAAATCCCAGATCCTCTAGCATTTGAAAATCCTGGTTTGTTTCTTGTCCTTCCGTTGTTAAATAGTCTCCGACGAAAATGCTGTTTGCGGCGTATAATCCCAATGGCTGCAAGGAGCGGAGATTGACTTCGCGTCCGCCGGAAATGCGGATTTCCTTCGTCGGATTCATATAGCGGAATAATGCAAGCACTTTTAAGCAATAGCGCGGATTGAGCTCATTGGTGCCTTCCAGTTTTGTCCCTTCAATGGCATGAAGGAAGTTGACCGGAATGGAATCCGCATCGAGTTCTCTTAAGGCGCGGGCAATATCAATCACGTCCTGTTTTGTTTCTTTCATGCCGATAATGGCCCCGGAACAAGGGGAAAGGCCGTGTTTTTTCACTATTTCGATTGTATTTACCCGGTCTTCGTACGTATGGGTTGTTGTAATAAATGAATGGTGTCTTGCGGATGTATTGATGTTATGGTTGTAGCGGTCCACTCCGGCCTCTTTTAGCTGCTGGGCCTGTTCTTCTTTTAAAATCCCTAAGCAGGCGCAAATTTTTAAGCCGTATTTTTCTTTGATTTCTTTAACCGCTTCGCTGACGACATCCACATCTTTGCGTGTTGGGCCCCGGCCGCTCGCCACGATGCAGTACGTCCCGATTTTATTTTCGAAAGCGATTTTTGCCCCTTCCAAAATTTCTTCTTTTGTAATAAACGGATACTTTTCAATTTTGGCGGTGGATTTGGATGATTGGGCGCAATAGCCGCAATCTTCCGGGCAGTACCCGCTTTTCGCGTTCATGATCATATTCAATTTTACTTTTTTTCCGAAGTAATGTTTACGGATGGTGAAAGCGCCATGCAATAATGGCAGGAGTTCATCATCATCCGCGTTTAAGATTGACATTGCTTCATCATTTGAAAGTTCTTTTCCGTTAATGACTTCCTGGGCCAAAGTTTGCCACTTCATTTTGTTTCCTCCAGTGCATTCACTAATTTTTTATTTAATAAGAAATAAATTCTTCTTGCAAATAGCGCTGTAAGAATTGCCAGTACAATGTCAACCCCGACCGTGCTTAAAAATGCCGTTACGAAAACGGTGGAAGCGCTTGTCGGCATATCAAGCCAGAAGTTCAACGCCAGGTAGACATATGGAGCGCCGATTGCATAGATGACGAAAGTGCCGGCCAGGTTGGCAATGACAAATCGCAGACGGGAAGGCTCTTCTCCTCCCCGCTCAATGATATATCCGATCACAAAAGCCCCGACGGCAAAACCGACCAGATATCCAAAAGTCGGCTGCAATACATAGGTCAACCCCCCGCCTTTTGTGAATACCGGAAGTCCGGCCAAGCCGACAAGGATATATACCAATTGGCTTTGCAATCCTCTTTTGCTGCCCAAAATGGATCCGGCCAAAAAGACGATGACAATTTGCAATGTGAATGGGACAATCGGCAGCGGTATTTTGATGAATGCCCCAATCGCGGTCAATGCTGCAAAAATTGCTACCAGAGTCAGTGAGTATATTTGTGAATTTTTCATCGAACTCCCATCCCTTTCTCATTGAAAAATTCAACTATTGCCTGTTTGGCGGTTTCCACCATCCATGCAATTTCTTCTTCGGAAATCACATATGGAGGCATGAAATATAAAATATTGCCGAGCGGCCGAAGCAAAATTCCTTTCTTCAACGCTTTTTTGTAAATTTGGTAGCCGATTCGCTCTTCTGCAGGAAAAGGGGTCTTCGATTTTTGATCGGCGACCAATTCAATCGCTCCGACAAATCCCGTTTGACGATACTCTCCGACATATGGAAGACCGTCAAAGGCTTCGTGGGCCAATTGTTTTAACCGCTTTTCCTTTGCCGCGTTTTTTTCCAAAACATGCTCCTCTTCAAAAATGGACAGTACTTCCTGGGCGGCCCTCAACGCCAGCGGATTTCCCGAGTAGCTGTGGGAATGCAGGAACGCTTTCATCGTGCCGTAGTCATCGTAAAAGGCATAATAAATTTTGTTTCTCGTCAATACGGCGGAAAGCGGCAAATATCCGCCGGTGATGCCTTTGGAAAGGCAAAGGAAATCAGGGGTAATCCCGGCCTGTTCACAGGCAAAAAGCGTTCCCGTTCTTCCGAAGCCGACCGCGATTTCGTCGGCGATGAGGTGGACATCGTATTTGTCGCACAAGTCCCTTAATTTTTTTAGGAAAACCGGAGGATACATTTTCATTCCTCCGGCTATTTGGATTAACGGTTCTATGATGGCGGCGGAAAGGGTGTCCGCATGATTTTCAAGCTGTTCTTCGGCAAACATTGCGCAAGGAGCATCGCAAGTATCGGGATGTTCGTTGAAAGGGCAACGGAAACAATCCGGTCCTTCCGCACGGACAACATTTAAAAGAAGGGGTGTAAATACTTTGTTATACAAATCAACGGACCCCACGGACAAAGCTCCAAGGGTCTCACCATGGTACGCGTTTGTAAAAGTCAAGAACCGTTGTTTTTCCGGTTGCCCCATTTGCGCACGATATTGAAAGCTCATTTTCAATGCGACTTCTATGGCCGCCGAACCGTTGTCGGCAAAAAATACTTTTTCCAAGCCATCCGGCGTTTTTTCCACAAGTTTTGCAGCGACATGAATGGCCGGTTCATGGGTGAAATTGGCAAAAATGACATGTTCCAATTTTTTTGCCTGGTCGCTGATGGCTTTGCTTATGCGCGGGTTGGCATGTCCAAACAAGTTCACCCACCAGGAAGACACCGCATCCAAATAGCGGTTTCCTTGTTTATCGTACAGCCAGACGCCTTCGCCCCGGTCTATCACGATTGGAGGAAAGGTTTCATAGTCTTTCATTTGCGAACAGGGGTGCCAAATATGTTTTAAATCAAGATCCTGAAGTTCGTAATAATTCACGCTTCATCAGCCTTTCAAAAATCGTTTCATCATCGAAGCTCTCAATCGTCCGGTTTCCTTCCACGATGACAAAAGGGATCGAAGGAATGAATCGCTGCAAAGTTTGGACATTGCTTTTTTCTATTGGACTATGTTCGTATTGATTGACAATGATGCCAAGCAATTCAATTCCCCGGGATTTCAGGGCCTCCAAGGAAAGCAGCGTATGGTTGATTGTGCCAAGATTGGAGCGGGTAACGAGTACGGCCGGCAGTTTTGATCGCTGAATGATATCCAATAAAGTCAGGGAAGTGTAGGGCTGCAAAGGTACATAAAGCCCGCCGGCGCCTTCGCAAATGACCACATCGTACTCTTTCGTCAAATGATCGATTTTATTGAGTATTTGCGCCCCGCTGATCCATTCCCCCTCAAGCTCCGCGGCAAAATGGGGAGAGGCGGGGGTGGGAAAAGAATAAGAATTGATGTCGTCCGGAGAAAGCGGTTGCAGGCTATAGGTTAAATATGTAGTTGTATCGGAATAATGGGTTTTATTCCCTTTTTTGACCGCACCCGTTTGTACCGGCTTATACGGCACAACTTTTAACCCTTTTCTTTGCAAGTAGCGCATCATCAATGTCGTGATAAAGGTTTTGCCTACATCTGTACCGGTCCCGACGACCCAGAAATGGTCCAACTGATCACCTTCTTTGGTGCGAAACTTTTTGTTAACCAATACAACAAATAAGTTAACATATTATTTTTTTCACGTAAATAGTATTTTTGGAACATTATATGAATTCGGATTTTTTTAGAATGGAAGAAAAAGCTGGGTGGAGGAAAATAAACAACCGCAGGCATCGTTAGTGAAATGCAGATCTTGGGAAGGGAGGAAAAAGGGAATAGAAGTTTTGGCAGAAAAATAAAATATGAATTTAAAAATCAATTATGTTACAATTCTTTATTATTGCAAAATTTTCAAATTCTAAGGTTTTGTTGACGGGAGTGTAAAGGGATGATCGGCACAATCGTAAATACCGTGTGTATTCTGGCGGGGAGTTTAATAGGAAGTGTATTAAAGAAAGGAATCAAAGAAGAGTATCAAACGGCTCTTTTTACGGCTATGGGGTTTGCAGCCACCGCATTGGGCATCAATGCGATCGTCCAAAATATGCCGCACAGCAAATACCCGGTATTGTTCATCGTCAGTTTGTCCATCGGCGGTTTGATTGGCACCATCATTGATTTTGATGGAAAGTTCAAGAACATGGTCGACCGTTTTTCCAAAACGGATCTAAGCAAGGGATTGTCCACGGCAATTTTGCTGTTTTGCATCGGGACTTTATCCATTTTAGGTCCTGTGGAAAGCGCATTGAATCATAATCATACATATTTATTTACCAACGCGACCCTTGATTTGGTCACTTCTATGGCCTTGGCCGCCACTTATGGAATCGGCATCGCTTTTGCAGCGGTCGTGCTGTTTTGTTGGCAAGGAGCGATTTATTTAAGCGCCAAATATATTGAGCCATTTCTGACGGCAGATCTCATGACGGAGATTTCCATTGTGGGTGGCATTTTGATTTTAAGTTCCGGATTGTCGATTTTGGGAATTAAGGACAGCAAATCGTTAAATATGTTGCCTGCGCTTTTTGTACCGGTGTTATGGTTTATTATTCTGGAGTTGTTGAAGTGAGATTTGCGACGAAAACCGGCTCATTTATGGCAGAGATGATGCTGTCAACAAAGTTGTCGAGAAGAAGGGGGAATGTTGATGGCTCAAAGGATGCATGGGGAAATGAATGTGAAACCGTTGAAGCTGGCGGCAATTTTGGGCGCATTGGGCGCGTTTTCGCCGCTCTCCATTGATATGTATTTGCCTGCGTTGCCACACATAGCGCAAGAACTTGACACAACTCAATCCCTTGTACAGTTGAGTTTGACTTTTTTTCTATTTGGCCTTGTTTGCGGGCAGCTTCTGATTGGTCCGATCAGTGACGCAAAAGGGCGGCGCAAACCGCTGCTCATCGGCCTTGCCGTTTATACCGCAACCTCTTTTCTGTGCATTATTGCGCCGAGTATTGGATTGTTCATCGCTTTGCGCTTTTTGCAGGGGCTTTCCGGGGCGAGCGGCATCGTTCTTTCCCGGGCAATTTTGAGGGATGTGTTCTCCGGAAAAAAATTGACGAAAGTGTTTGCGATGTTGGCTTTGGTGCAAGGGGCTGCACCGGTGCTTGCGCCGGTGCTGGGAGGAATTATTTTACTGTTTGCGCCATGGAAAGGGGTGTTCTTGTTCCTGACGCTGGCAGGTATTGCGATGTTCTTCATTGTCCTTTTTTGTTTGCCCGAGTCGTTGGAGACCCATATGAGAAGAAAAGGA
Source organism: Ureibacillus terrenus (assembly GCF_006569205.1). Lineage (GTDB taxonomy): Bacteria > Bacillota > Bacilli > Bacillales_A > Planococcaceae > Ureibacillus > Ureibacillus terrenus. The sequence goes on along the minus strand of NZ_VIGD01000013.1, from coordinate 92,682 downwards.
AGCGTTCGACAGACATTGTCTGTCTTTAAAGGTTTGATGCTTGATCGAAGTTTTATCGGCTACGCATTCGTTATCGCCTTTATGTTTACGATGATGTTCGCGTATATTTCCGGTTCTTCTTTCGTATTGCAGGAATTGTATGGCATCTCCGCACAGCTCTATAGTTTGATTTTTGCGATGAACGGGCTCGGTATTGTGGTCAGCAGCCAAATTACTGGACGGTTGGTGGGGCTGTTCAATGAGATAAAATTATTGGTTTTCGGAATCGGGCTGGCATTTATCGGGACAGCGGCCTTGTTGGCGATGCTCAGCCTGAAAGCGAGCCTTTATTTTGTGTTGCCGCCTTTGTTTTTGGCGATTGCAAGCATGGGAATCGTCAATACGACAGGACAATCTTTGGCGCTGCAAAATCAAGGGAAAATCGCCGGAAGTGCTTCGGCATTGCTCGGCGTACTCCAATATGTGCTTTCCGGTTCCCTTGCGCCTTTGACCGGTCTTGGAGGGGACCCTTCCATCTCAATGGGGGTTGTCATGATGATTGGAAGCATCGGATCCGTCCTATCTTATCTATTCCTTGTCCGGATGAAACATAAGGATGTGTGCGGTGAGTCGAAGTAAAGGGATTAGCCGGAAAAGATGTTCAAAGGAGGCCCCTTTGGAAAGTTTTTGTTACAGCGAACCGGCACGAACAAAAAAGTAGTACAAACTTTGGCTTGTTTGTACTACTCATTTTATTTTCAGCCATTATTTTTCCGCCATGTTTTTGGGAAAGGATGCGAAGTAAGGGGTGTTCCCAGGTCTGAATACGGTCAAAAGATAATCATCGCTTTCAACGATATTCCCGTTTTGATATTGTTTGTAGTCGATGTTGAAAGGAACAATGAGGCAATGTTTCACGATTTCCTTTTCGTTCAATTGCATTTGGGCAAATTCTTTTCCGGCGATTTCAGGTTTTTCGAGCAGCAATTTGTTAATCGCTTTTAAATCTTCTTTTGAAATCCGTTCTTCCCACCAAAGTTTCCGCGGCTGGAATTGCTGTTTTGCCAAGAAATCGAGCTTCATTAAACTGTGGACGATTCCCAGGTTGACATTAGGAAGCGTACGCAAAAATTCGTCCAATCTTTTGAACAAATCTTCCAATTGATGCCCGATTCTTGACCATCCTTTTTCTTCCCAAAAAGTGCCGAAATTTTGGAAGAAGTCGAATGGCGTTTCAAAGACTTCTGTCACCAAATATTCGATGGTGTTGTCCATGCGGTGGGCATTCCAATATTTTTCGAGCACGTCTTCCGCCTGTTTGATGCGGATGATGTCATCAAAGCTCAACACATTGTTGGAAAGGATTTCGTAAGGGGCGATATCCACATATGTATACCCGAACTTTTCTGCATCATTTCTTAATCCGGTGCCGCGCAGCAATTTCAAGAAGCCGAGCTGCAACTCTTCCGGCCGCATTTCAAATACATCGTTGAAAGTTTTTCGGAAACTTTCATAGTCTTCTTCGGGAAGACCGGCGATTAAGTCAAGGTGCTGGTCGATTTTTCCCCCCTCTTTTACCATCATGACCGTTCTTTTTAATTTTTCGAAGTTCTGTTTCCGCTTCACAAGTTCATTGGTCAAATCATTCGTGGATTGGACGCCGATTTCAAATCGGAACAATCCTTCCGGTGCATTGTCATTTAAAAATCGGATGACTTCCGGCCGCATGATGTCCGCCGTGATTTCAAACTGGAACACGACGCCGGGTACATGTTCATCAATTAAAAATTGGAACATGTCCATGGCGTAACGCCGGCTGATGTTGAATGTACGGTCGACAAATTTGATCGTTTTTGCCCCATTGGCCATTAAATATCGGATGTCCTCTTTGATCTTTTCCCTGTCAAAATAACGGACCCCGACTTCGATGGAAGATAGGCAAAATTGGCATGTGAAAGGGCAGCCGCGGCTTGTTTCGATATATTGAATGCGTTTGGAAAGTGACTCCCGGTCTTCTTCAAAGCGGAATGGGCTCGGCATTTCCCGCAGGTCGATTTTTTTCGGCTGAGGATGTATTTTCATTTTCCCGTCCTGCAAATAAGCAACTCCCGGCACTTCCTCCAGAGGGATTTCCTCATGCACATAGCGGAGAAGTTGTTTAAAGGAATACTCCCCTTCTCCCATAATGATGAAATCCGCAAGCCCTTCCAAACGGCGCAGCCAATAATGGACATCATAGGATACTTCCGGGCCTCCCAGGACGATTTTTGTATGAGGACTTACTGCCCGGAGCATTTTGATCACTTTAATCGTTTCTTCAATATTCCAAATGTAACAGCTGAACCCCACCAAATCCGGTTTTCTTTGATAAAGATCGGTCACGATGTTCAACGCAGGTTCTTTAATGGTAAATTCGACAATCACCGGATCGAATTCCGGACGGGCATAGGCTTTTAAATATCGAATGGCCAAATTTGTATGAATATATTTGGCGTTCAAAGTGGTCAAGATAATTTTCATCCGTAGAACTCCTTTAAATGCGATTGATGCAAAGATTTAATATCCACATCTATTATACATGATAATGTTCGTCATTCTTCCTTAATTGAACCAACTAATAAATGATTTTAACATGGCGGGTTTCAGTATAGGAAGGATCTTCTAATGAGGAAATGAGCAGTTCCATCTCCATGTCATTTTCAAATTCCGGAAATTCGGCATCTTCAGTTTGCCGGATCGTCAGTTTGGCATTTGCCGCTTTTTGCGGAGAAATTTCTTGTTCCATTTGATAAATGGCTGCATCGACCATACGATCGTCTACAGACAGCCTTTGAGCCTGAATTTTGATGGTATCTTCGCGTTTGTTTAAAATATCAAAATGAACCGTAACGGTGGTCTTCGAATTTTTTTTGATTTTCTTCATATTTAATACGGTAATTTTTATGTGTTCATTATCCACAACCAGCTGACGGATTTCTTTATTAATCGATTCATTTTTTCCATCACCAGACTTGCCCAGATTCGCCTGGGAAGGGACACCGCAGGCAAAGAGGACAAAAATCAATAGCAGTAAAAGGAATGAATGCGTTTTTTTCATAATATCACCTTATATCATAATTCATGGGGAAAATATATCAAAATTTAGTATGAAAGCTGAAAGTTTAATCTATACCTCAGCCCAATGCCTTGGCGATTTTATCGGTTTTGAAGAAAAGCTTGCAATTATGAGTGCATAAATTGTAATGAAATCATGTGAAATTTTCACACAATTCTGTAGTATAATTGAATAAAATGTTAATGGATGAAAAAGATTCAAAAAAGCTCAACCGTATTCGATTGTTGAATAAAGAGGTGTATAAATGGACAAAGTATTTGCCATTGGAGATATACATGGAAGTTATCATTTATTGGATAAAATCTTGAATTATTGGAACCCTGAGGAAGAGTTGCTCGTTTTTTTAGGTGATTATATTGACCGGGGAAGAGACAGCCTCCGGGTGCTGCGGAAAGTGATGGAGCTGTCGGAAAAACATAAAGTCGTTACTTTAAGCGGCAACCATGAACAGATTTTTATGAATTGGCTAAAAAAACCGAAAGAAATGTCCGATTTTTATTTTGACCCGAAAGTGGGCGGCGTAAGCACCGTTCAAAGTTTTTTTTCAGCCTTAGATCAAAAACTGTCTCCGGAAGATCTAAGCGGGGAACAAATCGTCGAAATAATAAAAGAACAGTTTCCGGACGAAGTGGAGTTTATAAAAAATCTTCGCCTGTATTATTATTGGAAGCCTTATCTGTTTGTCCATGCGGGAATTAATCCGGATGTGGAGGATTTTTTGGAAACAAGTTCGGACGAATTTCTTTGGATTCGCGAGGAGTTTTCAAAAGTACCGCATCGGGCGAAGGAAATCGTGGTATTCGGCCATACGCCGACGATTTTTTTGAATGAAGATGGTTCAAGCAAAGTCTGGATTTCCCCTTGCCGCAAAAAAATCGGAATTGATGGTGGCGGAGAAATTTATCCTGATGGCAAAATCCATGGGGTCCGTTTTTACAAGAATTCTTCCCGCATTGATATTTATTCCGCAAACGACAAGGAGATTTCCACAAGTCATTTTACATTATGATTGGATTGCCCGATTGAAATGAAACCAGGATTCACCCCCGTGAATCCTTTTTTGAATGTATTGTATATTGGCGGAGACTATAGGAATGACAACGATGGAATGGAAGCCATACTAAGAATAATGGATATACAATTGGAAGTGGTGAAGTGAATGAGTACAATTAATGCCTTGTTGCAAATTCTGTTGGTATCAATCATGATTTTTTTTATTAGCGGTAGACTGATTGGCTCCAATGTGAACTTGTTCCGGAGAGTTTTGTCTGTCATCATCAGTGTCTCATTCACTACCTTTGTGTTTTGGTACACGTATATCAGGGAAAATCCCCAGTACGAAGATGGCGTGGTCAGTGTCGCCACTTTATTGTGGATCGGAAGCATGTTGTTGATTTCCATGCTGATTTATTTGTTTTTTGAACTGTTTGACCCGATTGCGTTGGATGAAGGCGCAAGGCGGTATTCACAAAAAACCATTTTCAGGAAAATGGTCAATTATTGGCGTTATCAAAAACGTTTGAGAACGGTGTTAAAAGCGGCGGTCACGAATGGCATTACCAAAACGGTGAAATACGCAAGAAACAGGGATACGGACAAACAATTGGCCATCGCTTTACGGGCGACGCTTGAAGAGAGCGGCGGCATTTTCATCAAATTTGGACAGGTGTTGTCGACACGAAAAGAACTGTTTTCACCTGTCTTTATTGAAGAATTGAAAAAGCTGCAGCAGAAAGTTTCACCGATGACTTACGACGAAGTCAAAACCGTTTTGAAGGAGAATTATAATCGGGATCCGGAGGATGTTTTTTCTTTTTTTGAGGAAAAGCCTTTGGCTGCTGCCTCCATTGGACAAGTCCATCGGGCGGTGCTGAAAGATACCCATGAGGAAGTGGTGGTCAAGATTTTGCGTCCGCAGATCAAGACCATCATGAGAGAAGATTTGAGCATATTATTGGAATTCGCGGACTGGATCACGGCGAAATCCCAATGGGCGGAGAGCATGGGATTCAAAGCGTTGGCCGAAGGGTTTGCCAATTCGATGAAAGAAGAAACGGATTTTTCCATTGAAGCCCGCAATATGATTCAAATAAGAAATGTTTTAAAGCATAGCGAGCTGAATGTGAAAATCCCGCGGGTATATGAAGAGTTCAGCAACGAAAACATCCTGGTGATGGAATATGTGAAAGGCGTCAGCATTTCCGAGTTGGACAAAGTGGATGATAAACAGGCGATAGACCGCAGGGAATTGGCTAGAACGCTCATGTACTCCTATTTGGAACAGGCATTGATTTCGGGCATTTTCCATGCGGATCCGCATCCCGGAAATATTTCTGTAAATCCTGAAACCGGCGAATTGGCCATCCTTGATTTCGGGGCGGTCTGCCGGTTGTCGGGACAGCAACAGGAAGGTTTAAAATTGTTTTTTATCGGCATCCAGCAGGGAGATGCATCCATTTTATTTGATGCCATTTCATTATTGATCAAAAACAAGGACGAAATTAATCGCCAGGAGCTGGAACAGGCGATTGGCCAAATTTTATTGAAAATCTCCTATGTCAATAAAATTCCGACGGATGAGACGATTTATTCCATTTTTACGGTAATCCGGGAATCGGGATTGCAATTTTATTCGTCCGTGAGCCTTGCCTTGCGGGTGATCATTACATTGGACGGCACCATCAACATGCTTGATCCGAAATTTAATATTTTTGATGAAGCGAAGGAATTTATGAACAATTACATGAAAGCTTCCATCCGAAAGCCGTTTAAAGAGCCGATGGAAACGATGGAAAAAATCCAGGAAGAGCTGGCTCTTTTGGTTCCGAATTTGAGGAAAATTCCAAGACGTGTTGATCAATTGATCCGGAAAATCGAAGATGGAAAAGTCATTTTGCATCATGATATTTTCTCGGATAAAACAAACGCCAAATTTGTTACCCAACTGTTTTCAAAATTTGTGCTGCTGATGGTGGGCATCACGTTCGGGTTTATATCGACGGCGCTTCTTGCGATTTCCCAATTTATCGAAACGGTCTATGCCATTTATTTAAATACGGCGGCGTATCTCGGATTGTTTTTATGTTCCATTCTCCTTGTACGATTATCGATTCAGGCCATCCGGGATATGAAGCGGAGGGATTGAAGAAAGCACTTTTCCCGCAATATTTGCGGGGAAGGTGCTTTTATTTTGAAAGCAAGACATGCAGGTTGCAGATGGATGCCGGTCTGTTATAATGGATGGGATGGAAAGCGAGGAATTATGCATGAACAAACAACATCCGCATCTTTTGGTAATCGACGGGATGGCCCTGTTATTCCGGTCCTTTTATGCCACAAGCGTGATGGGGCATTATCAATATTTGCCGGATGGAAGGCCGACAAATGGCGTGCAGGGATTTGCAAGGCATGTACTGACGGCCCAGTCCATCATCAAACCGAGCCATTTGGAGATTTGCTGGGATATGGGGAGCCATACGTTCCGGAATGAGCTGTTTCAAGGGTATAAAGCCAACCGAAGCAATCCTCCGGTGGAATTGGTTCCGCAATTTGAAATGGCAAAAGAAGTTGCAGAATGGATCGGATGGAAAAATATCGGCGAAGCGGGGATGGAGGCGGATGATTGCATCGGTTCGATCGTGGAGAAATGGAAGAAGGAAGCAAAGATTACGATCATCAGCGGTGACAGGGATTTGCTGCAATTGTTGAACCCTTCCACGGAAATCGCCTTTACGAAAAAAGGTTATTCTGAGTATGACGTGTATACAGTCCAACAATTCAAAGAGGAATATGCAATTGAACCCCATCAGTTTGTCGATGTGAAAGCGTTGATGGGGGATGCCAGCGACGGCTATCCGGGAGTAAAAGGCATTGGGACGAAAACAGCATTGCAACTTATCCGGCAATACGGGTCGGTGGAAGGGGTCCTGCAAAATCTGGAACGATTGAAACCAAGCCAGCGGAACAAAATCAAAGAGCAGATCGACATGTTAAAACTGTCATATCAATTGGCTTCAATTCAAAGAAATGTTTCCATAAAGGCAAATTTGGAAGAATTGTCCGTCCCGGATTATTCCGCAGGTCTATTTGAACAATTGGCGGCCAAGGGGTATACATCGATTGCGAAACATGCTTGCTCGTTATTTTCGTTCGTATAATGAAAAGGGCGCAAACTTGCGGTTTGCGCCCTCAATTTTTCTTTTTCGGTTCAATTTTTACAAAGCTGATGACTTTCCGGTCTTTTTCATAAGGCACCTTTCGGATTTGGCTGTCCCGATTGACGCCGCCATTGTCATGGACATACAAGAATAATTCTCCGTCATTGATTTCATAGCCGATGAGGGGAACCCAATGGTATTTGAAAGTCGGTTCCGCTTTCCACTGGAACGTAAAATATTTATCAAACTTCGTGGCAACCGGTCTGCCTTCATCAATCTGCTTCAACGCATTTTTTAAAGAACATTTTGCCACGACCCAGTCGGGGCCCAAATATTTTTGCAAACGCTTGACCAGTCTCCACCGGAACAAACCGATTTTGGTTGTTCCCAGCAATGAATAAAGGGCATTGACATCCAGCGCAAACTCTTCCCCGATTAAATATTTCAGAATCACGTAGATGGTGGTTGGCCCGCAGGCGGAGCTTCGATAAGAAGAATGAATGGACGGATGGTATTGAGAAAATCCTTCCAATTGTATGATTTTTTTCATGGACAACACCTTGCTGTGAATATTTATCAAAGAAATGTCAATGGAGGATGGGAAAATGTTATGTTAGAATAACAATTGTTAAAAGCAAATTCTTTGTTATTCAAAAATATACAATGATTTTTGATTAAAAATGAATAACTTTGCAATTCTGTAACATTTTCTAGGATATTTTTTGGTTTAAGGCCTTTTTTTACTTCGTTATAATATTAAACGTATACCGATTATTTTTTATTTCATTGAAATTCCATTTTTTTGAATAAAATAAATTCCCTAACATTAGGAGGAACATTATGAAATTCATTCAGTCAATAACAGATAAGGTGTCAACGAAAAAAGGCGCCTGGATTACGGTTGCCATTTGGCTGATCGTAATGATTGCCGTCAGCGCAGGACCAAGGCTCAGCGATTATAAAACGACAAACTTTCAGGCTCTGCCTGACGATGCCCCTTCCATCATTGCCCAAAACAAGTTGGATCAATATTTCCCTGACGAGCAAGGGACTCCGGGAATCTATGTGTTTCATAAACCGGACGGAAACATTGCGGTCGATGAAGTGGGAAAAATTATTGAGGGTATAAAAGATGCGGATATTGACGGAATCGAAATGATTCTGGATGTAACGAAAATGCCTCCGCAAGCCTTAACCTCTTTCATTTCCGAAGATCAATCGACAATGATTGTTCCGATGAGCTTGGAAAAAGATTTGGGCAGCTCCCAATATGCCGAAATCAACGACAAAGCTACCGAAGTAGGGAAGGAAATCGCGGAAGAGTTGGGTGTGGAATTCTATATCACGGGTCCGGCAGGCATCTCGGGGGATACGGTAAAACTGTTCGAATCCGCGGATTTCAAACTATTGATTGCCACGATTGTGATCATTTTGGTATTGCTGATATTAATTTACCGTTCTCCGCTGCTTGCACTGATTCCGTTGCTTGCGACAGTCGTTGTGTATCAGGTTGTCAATCAGACGGTCGCATTCCTGGGGGCTGCAGGACTTGAAATCAACAACTCGACGGTTTCCATCATGAGCATTCTGTTGTTCGCAGCGCTGATTGATTATTCGCTATTTGTATTTTCCCGCTATCGGGAAGAATTGAACTATCATGAAAACAAGTTTGAAGCGATGAAGGTCGCCATGCGTTCAACGGCAACGCCGGTACTGTTTGCGGCAAGTACGGTGCTGGCCGCGATGATTATTTTGATTTTCGCCCGCTTCCGGGAATATCAGAACTTTGCCCCAATCTTTGCGACGGCCATGATCATTATCATGATAGCATCCATTACGCTTGTGCCGGCATTATTTGCATTATTTGGACGCAAAGCATTCTGGCCTAAGGTTCCGAAATTTGGCGAAACAAGCGAAGTGAAACATGGCATTTGGGGACCGATTGCGAAGTTTGTCACAAACAAACCGGTAGTCGTTGGAGCAGCAGTGCTATTGTTTCTGGTCATCACCGCTTTGAATGTATTGAACATCAAATATGAATTTAATATGGTCAAAAACTTCCCTGAAGATTTGCCTTCCCGTGTAGGTTTTGAAATCGTGGAGGAGAAGTTCAATAAAGGGGATCTGGCGCAAACGACCGCACTTGTAACGGGAGAAGATTTGACATTTGAAGAAGTCCAGGAAATCGCCCAAAATTTTTCAGAAAATGAACATATCGGATCCGCAAGGGCATCCGGGGTTACGGAGGATGGAAAATACGGAAAAATCACGATTTCCTTAAGTGAAGATCCGTACAGCGTCGAAGCGATTGACTTCATTAAAGAATTCCGCGACGATCATCAAACCTTCCAACTATCCGGCGGAAAAGAAGTGAAATTGGAATTTGCCGGCACAACGGCCAAATTGGTCGATGAAGAGGATATTAATAAACGCGATATCAAAGTCATTTTTAGCCTGGAAACGCTATTGATTTTTGGATTATTGATCTTCCTTACACGTTCTGTAAAAATGCCGATCTATATGATGGCGACCATTTTGATTTCCTATGCGTCTGCGTTAGGTTTAGGATTATTCCTTTTGGACCATCTCTTTGGTTATGATGCGGTATCCACGCGCGCACCGGTCTATGCGTTCATCTTCCTTGTGGCGCTCGGCATTGATTACAACATCATCATGGTGAGCCGTTTCTTGGAGGAACGGAAGTATGAAACGGTGAAAAATGCATTGGAAATCGCCGTCCGTAATACAGGCGGAGTGATTTCTTCCGCAGGGGTCATCCTGGCGGCGACTTTTGCCGCTTTAACGACAATGCCGGTCATCGATTTATTCGTGTTCGGATTTATGGTCGCGGTCGGAATCTTGATCGACACCTTCCTGGTGCGCGGCATGTTGTTGCCGACATTGATATTGTTCTTTGAAAAGGATAAAAAGACGGCTTAAAGAAAAAAGGCATCTGAATCATGATTCAGATGCCTTTTTCTTGTGCTTGCCTACTTTGTTGAACAGTCTTTCTATAAATTTGGGAGAAATTTTATAATAGAGTTAAACTGATTTGATCATGACACAAAGGGGATGAAGACAAATGTTTGCCAATTTGCAGTATCCGATTATTCAAGCACCGATGGCGGGGGGAATCGCAACGGCCGACTTGGCCATTGCCGTTTCAAGATGCGGGGGGCTCGGTTTTTTGGCGGCCGGCTATAAAACACCGGAGGCAATTGAGCAGGAAATCATAAAATGCAAAGATTCCGCGTTGCCTTTCGGGGTGAATCTTTTTGTTCCCCAAAATGATGAGATGGATGAATCCTTGCATTTGTACAAGGAGCGTCTGGAAGAAGATTTCCGCATTCGGTTGGCCCTTCCGGAACCGGGCGACGATTATTGGCAGGAGAAACTGGAACTGGTGATGAAGCATAAAGTTCCATATGTTTCTTTTACATTTGGCTGTCCTCCGGAAGACATCATTGAACAACTCAAAAATAATGGCAGCCGCGTCATTGTGACGGTGACGAATTTGGAAGAAGCGAAGATAGCTGCGGAAAACGGAGCGGAAGCGATTTGTTTGCAGGGACCGGAAGCGGGCGGCCACCGGGCAACCTTCCGGAATGTGGACGAGGATACCCATGTGCCATTGATTGAGTTGATTGCCATGACGCGAAAGGTAATTCCGCTCCCCATTATTGCGGCAGGCGGAATCATGAATGGGAAGGACATTCATCTGGCATTAAATGCGGGGGCTGATGCCGTGCAACTTGGAACAGCTTTCCTTTGTACGGAAGAAAGCGGAGCCAACCCGGTTTATAAACGGGCTTTGACATCTGGTGAGTTTGCGGAAACAGCCCTGACAAGAACCTTTACAGGAAGGCTTGCGCGGGGGTTGAAAAATGAATTTATGACCAGGTATGAAAACATTGCACCCGCCATTTATCCCGCGGTCAATGCATTGACGCAGCCGATTCGGGCAAAAGCATTGAAAGATCAAAATCCTCAGGCCATGTCCCTTTGGGCAGGCACGCGTTTTCAAGAAATCCGGAAAGGCGCGGTAAAAGATGTATTTGAACAATTGATTAAAGAGTTAGAGGAATATCAATCTTAAAAAAAATGGATTTGGAAACATAGAAGGGCGCATCCGTCTCATATAATGTTGCAATTAACTTAGGGACGGAGGGCGCTTGTGGATAAATTATGGACATATGTATGGCGGATTCTTTGGATTTTTGGGCTTTTTATTTTGGCAATTGTCAGCATGGATATGAAGCAGCAAATAAGCGAGAACCTTCATTATGATAATATTCATCTGTTTTTTTGGTATATTTTTATCTGCCGCATCTTTTGGGGGATTTATTTGGCCCTCATATGCATCAAAAGTTGGAACATTTACTTGAACGGACGGCTGTTCATTTGCGTTTTTCTTCCTTGTTTCGTTTTTTCGCTGATCCTGCCGGTCTCTTCCATCACGACGGGCACATTGCCATTCGGCATCTGGTTTATTAAAGTGTATTCGACTGGATTGGTTGAAGTGGCGGCCGGACTCAGTTTGATGTTCAGCATTTTTAACGGGGAAAAAGATAAAAAACAATATGTGTAAAAATAAAAGGGACATAACTTTCATCGTAAAAGTTATGTCCAACTTTTTTCATACTGTTTGCGCTTCTAAAAAATTCGTTACATCTTCCGGAGTTTTTGCGTTTGCACTATGAAGGTGCGCAAGTTTTTCACCATTTTTAAAAATTAATAAACTAGGAATCCCCAATACCTGATATTGATCCGCGATGTCCGGGAAATTGTCGCGGTTGATTTGATACCATTCATACTGGCTGTATTTTTCAACAATCGGATCGATGAACATGTTCATGCGAGTGCAGTCGGGGCACCAAGTGGCATAAAATTTTACAATCACCGGGCGGTCTTTGCCGATAGTTTCATTAAATTGTTCAACAGTAGTAATTTCTTTCACTTTTTTCTCGCCTCCTTACCTAGTAGTTTACACATTTTGACGATTGTGGAAAAGAAATATGTTTTGGATGAAATGAGAAACTATTAATTAAATTTAGAAAATTAAAATAAAAGGATTGCGAAAAAGTGAAAAATCATCTACACTAGTTACAGGAATAGCTGTTTCATGTATTTTTTTAAACAAAAAATGAATAATCATTCATTTTTTCAATACATCTTTCCGCTATTGGTTGAATAAGTTGTATATGAACAAAGGGGATCAGGCGATGAAAATGAATGATTGTTCATTCAAATGTGAAAAAAGGGGGAATTATTTGTGGCTTACAAAATTGAGAAAGTGGCAGTGATTGGATCCGGCGTCATGGGGTCCGGCATTGCAGCACATTTAGTAAATATCGGCATACCAACATATATGTTAGATATTGTCCCAAAAGAACTGACAAAAGAAGAGGAAGCAAAAGGATTAACGCTTGAGCATCCGGCAGTGCGAAACCGCATCGTGAACAATGCTGTGCAAAAATTGTTGAAACAAAAACCGGCGCCGCTGACATCTCCGAAAAATTTGGCATTATTGACGGTCGGGAATTTGGAGGACGATTTAGACAAGCTGAAAGAAGCGAACTGGATCATTGAAGTTGTTGTTGAAAACCTTGAAGTGAAGCGTAATTTATTCGAAAAAATCGAAAAGGTAAGAAAACCGGGCTCCATCGTCAGCTCCAACACTTCCGGAATCAGCGTAAATAAAATGGTGGAAGGGCGTTCAGAGGAATTTAAAAACCATTTTTTAGGAACGCACTTCTTCAACCCGCCCCGTTACTTGAAATTGCTTGAAATCATTCCGACTGAACATACATTGCCGGAAGTATTGTCTTTCATGAAAACCTTTGCAGAAGACGTACTTGGAAAAGGGGTCGTAATCGGAAAAGATACGCCTAATTTCGTTGCCAACCGCATCGGAACATACGGATTGCAAATTACGCTTCATGAAATGTTGAAACGCGGCTATTCAGTCGGCGAAGTGGATTCAGTGACCGGTCCGATAATCGGAAGACCGAAATCCGCGACATTCCGCACCTTGGATGTTGTAGGACTGGATACGTATATTCATGTGGCCAAAACAGTGTATGACCAAACAACAGGCGATGAGCAGAAAGTGTTTGAAGTGCCTGAACTCATTTTAAAGCTGGTGGAAAAAGGGGCGCTTGGAGCAAAATCAGGCCGTGGATTCTATGTAAAAAAAGGAAAAGATATTTATGAGATTGATCCGGCTACCCTTGAGTATGTGCCTCAAAAGAAATTGCAGGCGCCGTCCATCGAACTGGCAAAACAGACGAAGGGAATTGAAAATCGCCTGAAAACTTTAGTATATGCCAATGACCGTGCAGGGGAGCTTTTATGGAACGTTTTGGCTCCGACGTTGATCTATTCCGGGCAGCTGAACGGCATCATCGCCGATAATATTGTGGAAATCGATAATGCGATGAAATGGGGCTTTGGATGGAGCCATGGACCTTTTGAAATCTGGGATGCGATAGGCGTAGAAAAATCCGTGAAGAAAATGGAAGAAGAAGGACGGGAAGTTCCTCCATTTGTGAAGAAATTATTGGAAAAAGGCTATGAAACTTTCTATAAAGAAGTAGACGGTCAGTTGGCCTACTTTAATGGAGAAAATTATGAAGCCATTCCTGTGAATGAAAAAGTCATAGATTTGAAGCGTTATAAAAAGCGTCATGGAGTGATTAAATCCAATTCAGGAGCCAGCCTGATCGATATCGGTGACGGCATTTTGCTGCTTGAATTCCATTCAAAATCCAATGCGATCGGTCTGGACATCATCCAAATGATCAATTATGCCCTCGATGAGGTCGAAGCCAACTACAAAGGGCTTGTCATCGGCAACCAGGGCAAAAATTTCTGCGTCGGTGCCAACCTCGGCATGATTTTAATGGAAGCCCAGGATGACAACATTTTCGAATTGGATTATGTGGTAAGGGCATTCCAAAAAACGATGCGCCGCATTAAATATTCGAAAAAACCGGTTGTGGCGGCACCTTTCGGCATGACGCTCGGCGGCGGTGCGGAAGTATGCTTGCCTGCAGCGCGCATTCAAGCATCCGTGGAAACATATATGGGGCTTGTGGAAGTCGGCGTTGGACTCATCCCTGGAGGCGGAGGCAACTTGGCTCTCTATGAAAAAACATTGGAAAGCCTGCCAAACGGGGTGGAAATCGATTTGCAGGCAGTGGCCAATAAAGTGTTTGAAACGATTGCCATGGCAAAAGTATCCTCTTCCGCGGAAGAAGCCCGCGAAAATAACTTCCTGGGCAAACAAGATGGCATCTCCGTCAATCCGGATCATTTGATTTATGATGCAAAACAAGTGGCGCTCCAGTTATATGAATCCGGTTATAAACCGCCGGTGAAAAAGAAAATTAAAGTCGTTGGGGCGCCGGGTTATGCAACGCTTCTGCTTGGTGCGCAAAACATGTACACAGGCGGATATATTTCGGAACATGATTTGAAAATTGCGAAAAAGCTTGCTTATGTCATTGCGGGAGGACTTGTGCCATACGGAACAGAGGTGCCGGAAGAATATTTGTTGAATTTGGAACGCCAGGCATTCCTGGAGCTTGTGGCGGATCGGAAATCACAGGAACGTATGCAACATATGCTGGTGACCGGAAAGCCGCTGCGCAATTAATCAAATATAGAACAAAGGGGGATCTACATGAGAGAAGCAGTAATCGTGTCAGGTGCGAGAACGCCGATCGGCAAAGCGAAAAAAGGATCGCTTGCCCAAATGCGTCCTGATGACTTCGGGGCAATCGTTGTAAAAGAAGCAATAAAACGGGCAGGTTATGAGGGAGAAATCGATGATTTAATCATGGGCTGCGCGATGCCGGAAGCGGAGCAGGGAATGAACGTTGCGAGAAATATCGGTGCATTGGCGGGACTCCCTGATACAACGCCGGCAATTACAATCAACCGGTTCTGTTCTTCCGGATTGCAGTCCATTGCTTATGCCGCCGAAAGAATCATGCTCGGACACGCCAAGGCCATTATCGCCGGCGGGGTGGAGTCCATGAGCATGGTGCCGATGATGGGGCATGTGATTCGTCCAAATCCGAAACTTGCCGAAGAAGCACCGCAGTATTACATGAGCATGGGGCATACGGCGGAGGAAGTGGCAAAACGTTATGGTGTGAGCCGTGAAGATCAGGATGAATTTGCCGTCCGGTCACACCAGTTGGCCCATAAGGCGATTCAGGAAGGAAAATTCGAAGAAGAGATCGTTCCAATCGATGTTGTCCAATATTATGTCGATGAAAATAATACGCTAAAAGAGAAACGATTCACCTTTTCGATGGATGAAGGGGTGCGTCCAAATACGACTAAAGAGGTTTTAAGCACATTGCGGCCTGCGTTCAGCCTGAATGGGACGGTGACAGCCGGCAATGCTTCCCAAACGTCGGACGGCGCTGCGGCGCTTCTTGTCATGGATCGGGAAGAAGCGGAAAAGCAAGGTTTGAAACCTTTGGCAAAATTCCTCAGCTTTGCCGTGGGAGGAGTGCCGCCGGAAGTAATGGGAATCGGTCCGATTGAAGCGGTGCCGAAAGCGCTGAAGCTGGCTGGATTAAAGCAGGAGGATATCGATTTATGGGAGCTCAATGAAGCATTTGCGTCCCAATCCATCCAGGTCATCCGCCACTTAGGTCTGGATCTGGATAAAGTCAATGTCAATGGCGGCGCGATCGCGCTTGGACATCCGCTTGGTGCGACAGGGGCCATTTTAACATTGAAATTGATTCATGAATTAAGGCGGCAAGGAAAAAAATACGGCGTCGTGACAATGTGCATCGGCGGAGGCATGGGGGCTGCCGGCGTGTTTGAAGTTTTATATTAATCTAGTCCGAAAAGTATAGGGGAGGAATGGAAATGGTTCAAACAACAGATTATGTAAAGGGCGGAAGCTTTTTAATCGAAGATGTGGATTTGGAAAAAGTGTTTACACCGGAGGATTTTTCCGAAGAGCATTTAATGATTGCAAAAACGACGGAAGAATTTGTGGAAAATGAAGTATTGCCAGTGTTGGATAAACTGGAAAACCACGAGTTTGAACATTCGCGAAAACTGATGGATAAAGCCGGAGAATTGGGACTGCTTGCGACAGACATCCCGGAGGAATACGAAGGATTAGGTTTAGATAAAATCACATCTGCACTTATTGGAGAAAAAATGTCCCGCGCCGGCGGTTTCAGCTTGACGCATGGCGCCCATGTTGGAATCGGTTCTTTGCCGATCGTCCTTTTTGGCAATGAAGAACAAAAGAAAAAATACTTGCCGAAATTGGCAACGGGAGAATGGATTGCGGCTTACGCGCTGACTGAGCCGGGTTCCGGTTCCGATGCGCTCGGTGCGAAAACAACCGCCAGACTGAATGAAGCGGGAACCCATTATATTCTGAACGGAGAAAAACAATGGATTACAAACTCCGGTTTTGCGGATGTATTCGTCGTTTATGCGAAAGTGGACGGCGAGCATTTCACCGCATTCATTGTTGAACGTTCATTCCCAGGGGTTTCCGTCGGTCCCGAAGAAAAGAAAATGGGGATCAAATCTTCATCCACCCGCACATTGATTTTGGAAGATGTTCCAGTTCCGGTGGAAAATGTATTATTTGAAATCGGGCGCGGGCATGTGGTGGCATTCAACATTTTAAATATTGGCCGCTATAAGCTGGGCATCGGTACTGTAGGAGCTTCCAAACGCGCGTTGGAACTTGCCATCCAGTACACAAATCAGCGCAAACAGTTCAACCGGACAATTTCCAGCTTTAATTTAACGAAAGAAAAGCTCGCGACAATGGCTTCACGGCTCTATGCGTCCGAATCCCTCAATTACCGCACGGTCGGCTATTTCGAAAATCGTTTCAACAAGCTTTCCGACGAGGAACAAAAAGATGGAAAAGCGGTGGCAAACGCGGTAGCAGAATATGCCATTGAGTGCTCCATTGCCAAAGTGTTCGGTTCTGAAACGCTGGATTATGTGGCGGATGAAGCGGTGCAGCTTCACGGCGGCTACGGTTTCATGTCCGAGTATGAAGTGGAACGCATTTACCGTGATTCCCGCATCAACCGTATTTTCGAAGGGACAAATGAAATCAACCGCCTGATTATTCCGGGCACTTTCATGAAGAAAGCCTTGAAGGGAGAACTTCCACTGCTTCAGGTGGCGCAAAACTTGCAACAAGAGCTGCTTATGCTCATGCCGGAAGAGGTCGGCGACGCACCGTTAGAGCAGGAAAAATATCTGTTGAAAAACGCGAAGAAAATTGGCATCCTTGCAGCTGGGGTAGCGGCGCAACGATTTGGAACAAAACTTGAAGAAGAGCAGGAAGTATTGGTGAATATCGCAAACATTGCCATTTTGATCTATGCAATGGAATCCGCCATCCTGCGCACGGCTAAAGCGATTGAAAGGGACGGTCTGGAAAAAGCGAAACAAAAATTGTTATACACTCAAATCTTTTGCCAGGAAGCCTTTGCGGAAATTGAAAAAGAAGCAAAAGAAACGATCATTGCTTCCGTTGAGGGAGACAATCAGCGGATCACCCTTTCTGCATTGCGCAAATTGACTCGCCACAATCCATATAATTTGATTTTGAAAAAACGTGAAGCGGCAGAGCGCCTCATTGCGGCGGAAAAATATATTGTGTAATGCCCGATGGTGTCCGGGAGCGGATTTAGATCCGCTCCCGGCATTTTTTGTTTGAATGTCAAAATTCTGTTATGTCCAAGCTGAGTAGGCAAGTGGCCAAGGTGAGGAGTCAAGCCCAAGGGGAATTTTTAAGTGCCCGAGTGTTGAACGCAAGTGCCCAAGGTAAGGAGTTATGTGCCCAAGTGGAGTAGGCAAGCGCCCCAGCTGAGGAATTATGTGCCCAAGTGGAGTAAGCAAAGCCCGAGATAAGGAATTATGTGCCCAAGGTGAGTAGGCAATTGCACGAGCTGGGGAGTTATAAGCAGAAGGTAAGGGGTTATCTGCCAAAGAGGTGATTGCAAGTGCCCAAAAAGGGAAGGATCTGCCCAAGTTTTCATGGATGAAATTCCGTATAAAGCTACAATTTTTACAAAAAATTCTGCTTGAACACATGATTTGAATCATGCATGATAAAAATAAGAGTAGTTAGAAAAATTATGAAAATGAGGAGATATCGAGATGACATTGAAATTTATTCATTATCCGAGATGTACAACTTGCAAAAAAGCGCAAAAATGGCTGGACGAGCATGGAATCCAGTATGAAGCCATCAATATTGTGGAACAAACACCAACGAAAGAAGAACTCAGATCCTATTGGGAAAAAAGCGGAGTGCCGTTGAAAAAGTTTTTTAATACATCCGGCCAAAAGTATAGATCCCTTGGTTTGAAGGATAAACTAAACGAGATGTCCGAGGAAGAACAATTAGATCTGCTTGCTTCTGACGGTATGTTGATTAAACGGCCGATTGTGACGGACGGCGAAAAAGTCACTCTTGGGTTTAAAGAGGAAGAGTTCGAAAAGAATTGGAAGTGACTTGTTTTTACTGTAGAAATATGTCAAACTGTTCTAAAGATTACATATATCAGATGGAGGTTAAAGTATGACAGTACCTAAGGAATTGCGCTATACTTCAGAACATGAATGGGTGAAAGTGGAAGACGGAAAAGTTCGTGTGGGAATCACTGATTTTGCTCAATCCGAGCTTGGAGATATTGTGTTCGTCGAACTTCCTCAAGTGGGTGACGAAGTTCAAATGAATGAACCATTCGGCAGCGTTGAATCCGTAAAAACGGTTTCTGAATTATATGCGCCTGTATCCGGCAAAGTGGTGGAAGTCAATACGGAATTGGAAGACAGCCCTGAACTCGTAAATGAATCTCCATATGAACAAGCGTGGATGATTGTGGTTGAACCGTCAGACGCTTCGCAAATCGACCAATTGCTTACTGCGGAAGAATATGAAAAAATCATTTCAGAATAATTCGGGAAACGCCAGTGAAAAAACTGGCGTTTTTTTAAAATGAAAATATAATAAATAAACAGCCTTTTTATTTCTCTTTCTTCGGTTCCTATCTTAAAATGTGGGGTGAACAATATGCATTATGAAAAATGTATCATTGTAGAAGGTCGATCGGATATGATGAAATTGGCCCCAATTTTAGCGGAAGATGTAAAAATTGTCTGCACAAATGGAACGATTAGTGAAGATGCCCTTCTTGAACTTTTAGAGCCATATGAGGATTGTGAATTATATACTTTTTTTGATGCGGATCAATCCGGTGAAAAGTTGCGGAAGCTGATGAAAAGGATCTATTCCGAAGCGATTCATCTCACCGTTCCGAAAACTTATATCGAAGTTGCCAATGTACCTAGGAAAATGTTGGCCCAATTATTGAAAGACGCAAAATTTGAGGTTCATAAAGAATATTTGGCATAGGAAAGAAATGGTGGAATATGGAAGAATGGACAATCAATACATGGAAAGAAAAAATGAAAAATCATGAAGTAACCGCTTTTTATTTATACACGCCCTTTTGCGGAACATGCAAAGTGGCATCCAAAATGTTGGAAGTGATCGAGGAATTGCTCCCAAACATCCCGATTGGAAAGGCGGACATCAATTTTTTGGAAGATTTCGCTTTCGAACAAAAAATCGAAAGCGTTCCTTGTTTAATTATTACAAAGAACGGAGAAATACGTGAAAAAATATATGCCTTTAAATCCGTACCAAACTTATATGAAAAGTTAACTTTATAGTTGACATATGATAGATTACATGTTACAGTGATTCCATAATTAAATAGGAAACTCTTATTAAGAGTGGTGGAGGGAAGTGCCCTATGAAACCCGGCAACCATCATAGTTCCATATGATAAGGTGCCAAATCACGCAAAGTATTGTTTACTTTGAAAGATAAGAGGAAGTTTTACGGATCTTTAGTGCGGGCAGTTCAACTTCCCTTCTACTTATAACAAAAAGTAGGAGGTTTTTTTATTGAAATATTCAGCTTTTATGTACATAATGCTGTAGTTGGAGTTTAAAAAATTTACATATTGCGGTTTATAAAAGGAGTACTTGGAATGATCGAGGTAAAAGATGTCACGAAAGTTTACAAAACAAAGAACGGGGAATTGACCGCAGTTGATCATGTAAGTTTGTCCATTCAAAAAGGTGAAATTTTCGGAATCATCGGATATAGCGGCGCCGGGAAAAGTACGTTAATCCGCCTTTTGAACGGGCTTGAAAAACCGACGAGCGGTTCCGTTGTTGTCAATGATCTTGAAATATCATCCATCAAAGGGAAAGAATTGCGCAAAGCCCGCCAAAAAATCAGCATGATTTTCCAACATTTTAATTTGTTATGGTCCAGGACGGTGGCTGAAAATATTGCCTTCCCATTGGAAATTGCCGGAGTTCCGAAAGCCGAAAGGGAAAAAAGGGTTAAAGAACTGATCGAGCTGGTAGGGTTGAAAGGCAGGGAAGATGCTTATCCATCCCAGCTTTCCGGCGGACAAAAGCAGCGTGTGGGAATTGCGAGGGCTTTGGCAAACAATCCGGAAGTGCTGCTTTGCGATGAGGCGACAAGCGCGCTGGATCCGGAAACGACTGATTCCATTTTGAGCCTGTTATCCGATATTAATGAGCGTCTTGGTCTCACCATCGTGCTCATTACCCATGAAATGCATGTCATCCGCAAAATTTGCCATCGCGTGGCGGTCATGCAGGCAGGACGCATTGTAGAGCAGGGAAGCGTGCTCGAGGTGTTCCGGAATCCTCAGGCGGAAATTACGAAAAATTTTGTCATGCAGGTGTCCGATTCAAGAGAAGCAAAAGAAGCCATCAAACATATCCTAAAAAATTATCCGGCCGGAAAAGTCGTAAAATTAACGTTCGTCGGAAATACTTCAGGCCAGCCCGTCATTTCTTATTTAATTAAAGAATTTCAAATCAATGTGAACATCCTTTACGGCAATATATCCGAAACAATGGACGGCCCTTATGGTACGTTGATTGTCCAGCTTGACGGCGATCCGGAAAATGTTGAAAAGGCTATGGAAAAACTGAAAACGATGAATATTCAGGCGGAGGTGATTACGAAATGATGGAAACGTTATTTCCGAATGTTAAATGGCACATCATGTGGCAGGCGACGTACGATACGATCTATATGACGGTTGTTTCCACGGCGGTCACCTTCGTTCTTGGCTTATTGATCGGCATATTGCTGTTTTTAACCAGCCCGAATCAGATTTGGGCGAACAAAATCGTTCATTTCTTGACGGGATCGCTTGTCAATATTTTCCGATCCATACCGTTTATCATCTTAATCATTCTGTTGATTCCATTTACGAAGTTTTTGCTTGGTACCATCCGCGGAGTAAATGCCGCATTGCCGGCGTTGATTGTCGGTTCGGCTCCATTCTATGCCCGGCTTGTATTGATCGCCTTCCGGGAAGTGGACAAGGGAGTCATTGAAGCGGCGAGATCAATGGGTGCCAATACTTTCACAATTATTTGGAAAGTATTGATACCGGAATCAAAACCTGCGCTTATATCCGGGATTACGGTGACGGCCGTTGCCCTTGTCGGATACACGGCGATGGCGGGCATTATCGGTGCGGGCGGTCTCGGAAACCTGGCATTTCTGGAAGGATTCCAACGAAGCCGCGAAGATGTGACATTGATGGCAACGATTTTAATTTTGATTATCGTGTTTGTGATTCAATGGATCGGAGACACGATCACCGCAAAAACGGACAAACGTTAACGGGTGATGAGGCAAAAGCCGTTCACATAAAAAATTTTAGGAAAAGGAGTAAGAGGCATGAAGAAAATCTTCTCATTCTTGTTGTTATCCGTGCTCGTTCTCGCATTGGCGGCATGCGGTACAAAAGAAGATTCAAAATCTTCATCTGATGAAGGAACAAAAGAAGATGGAAAAGAAAAAGTGACTTTAAAAGTGGGTGCTTCCCATACACCGCATGCGGAGATTTTGAAAAAAGCCAAACCTATTTTGGAAAAAGAAGGAATTGAACTGGAAATTGAAGAATATCAAGACTATGTATTGCCAAACGAAGATTTGAACAATGGCGACCTTGATGCAAACTACTTCCAACACATTCCGTATCTTGAACAAAAAGTGGCCGAAGAAGGTTATGATCTAGTCAATGCTGGCGGTATCCACATCGAACCGATCGGCATCTACTCCAAAAAATATAAATCTTTGGATGAACTGCCTGATGGTGCGACAATCCTGATTTCAAACTCAATTCCTGACCATGGCCGCATTTTATCATTGCTTGAAGCGCAAGGTTTAATCAAATTAAAAGACGGCATTGATAAAACAAAAGCCACATTGGATGATATTGTAGAAAATCCGAAAAACTTGAAAATCGAAGCAACTGATGCTCCGGAAATGATGGTTACTTACTATGAAAATGAAGAGGGAGATGCGGTTGTCATCAACTCCAACTTCGCCATCGATGCCGGCATTAATCCATTGAAAGATTCCATTGCCATTGAGGGCAGCGATTCACCTTATGCAAATGTGATTGCCGTGCGCAAAGGCGACGAAAACCGCGAAGAAATCAAAAAATTGGTAGAAGTATTGCGCTCCAAAGAAATCCAAGACTTCATTCTTGAAGAATGGGGCGGCTCTGTCGTTCCTGTAAATAAATAAAAAAAGCCTCCTAATCATGGGAGGCTTTTTTAGGCACTTATTGAAATTGATTCAATCTGGAGAAGAATGATTGAACAAATTTGAGAAACACTTGTTCGGAAGGGGCCAATTCCCGGTTGGCCGGATAAATGATGCCTACATTGCGCGTAATGCTTGGATTGTCGATTTTCATTTTGATCGTTAACCGGGGAGTAGAATCGTAGAAGGAACTTTCAGGAAGCAATGTTACGCCTATTCCCGCTGCAACAAGCCCTTTTAAGGCATCCATATCCTCCCCGACGGAAATGACTTTTGGAGAAAAGCCTGCAGATTTGCATGCATCTACTACCACTTTATGTAGAATGTATCCTTCAGGGAAAAGGACAAAGTGATCATTTCGGAGTTCATCCAATTGTATTTTGTCGCGTTTCGCCAGACGATGATTTGCCGGAAGCAAAGCGCAAATATTTTCGTTAAATAAAATCAAAGAATTGATTGTTTCATCTTTGCGCGGCACCGGTCCCAAAAAGGCGAGGTTCAGTTCCCGGTTTCTTACGGCCTCTATTAAATACCGGTAAGATCCCTGCCGCAAGTGGAATGATACATCCGGATATTCTTTCTTAAAAGCGGAGATTACTGTCGGCAAGACGTAACTTGCGAGACTGGTAGGAAACCCGATTTTGATGGATCCCCGTTCCGGATCCAAATATTCTTCCACTTGTTTTACCGCAAAATCGATGGCATTAAGCGCCGTTATGGCATGTTCCAAAAAGATTTTTCCGATCGGTGTCAGTTTTACGTTTCGCCCGACCCGTTCAAAAAGTGCCGTTCCGAGCTCTTCTTCCAAATTCGCAATCTGTCTGCTGACAGCGGATTGGGCGACGTGAAGATGCTCCGCCGCTTCCGAAATATGTTCCCGTTCAGCCACTTCCACGAAGTAACGCAATTGACGTAATTCCAGAATGCTCCCCCCTAATCATCTAAAAACGAGATGAGTCTATGTAATATATATATGCAATTTTTATATTAAAAGAAATTTATTTAAAAGTAAACGATAGAAATGTTCGATGCTGTTTGAAGTTTTAACACTTTTTTGCAAGATGGAAAGAAATAAATGCTACATTAAAAATTTATTAAATAACAATTATTCAAAAAAATTATTTGGCACAAATGATGGAATTGTACAATTCAGGAAATGCGATGATATGATTTCTAAGGTTAACGGGTCTTGCGTAAAATTTAACTTATTAATAATAATTCTCAATTAGTTTTGGTTTATTGAAAATAAATCAACCTGCTTTTTACAAATCCTCGGGTGAGATAAACTGATTGAAGATTTGGAAATCCTAATATTGGTGGGGATTTTTCTGATTTATGGGTTTTAAAGTCTAAATGTTTTGCATGCTTACTTGATTTCGGTTAAGATTAGAATGATAATAAATTAGTAATGGTACTACTTAACGATGGTACTACCAACCATAAAAAGATGGAGGTATATAGATGTCTACTTTAGTAATCAAAGATCTTCATGTAGCAATTGAAGGTAAGGAGATTTTAAAAGGCGTAAATTTAACGATCAATACAAACGAAGTACATGCGATCATGGGGCCTAATGGTACTGGTAAATCCACTTTGGCAGCGGCCATTATGGGTCATCCGAAATATGAAGTGATTCAAGGTACAATTGAAATAGATGGACAAAATGTTTTGGAGATGGAAGTGGACGAACGCGCAAAAGCGGGTCTTTTCCTTGCGATGCAATATCCATCTGAAATCTCCGGTGTAACAAATGCCGACTTTATCCGTTCCGCAATCAATGCCCGCCGCGGGGAAGGCAATGAAATTTCCATCATGCAATTTATTCGCGAATTGGACAAGACGATGGAATTCTTGGAAATGGATTCGGAAATGGCTCAACGTTACTTGAATGAAGGTTTCTCAGGCGGTGAAAAGAAGCGCAATGAAATTCTTCAAATGATGATGTTAAAGCCGACTTTTGCGATTTTGGACGAAATCGACTCCGGTCTTGATATAGATGCGTTAAAAGTTGTCGCGAAAGGCGTCAACGCTATGCGCGGAGAAAACTTCGGCTGCCTGCTTATTACGCACTACCAACGTTTGCTCAACTACATCACTCCGGATTATGTACATGTGATGATGCAAGGACGTGTCGTAAAATCCGGCGGACCTGAGCTAGCGAAAAAACTTGAAGCAGAAGGTTATGAATGGATTAAAAAGGAATTAGGCATTGAAAACACAGATGCAGTAATTGAAAAAGAAGAAGTTTAATTTGGGAGGACGATTCATATGTCGATTGAAACAAAATTGGCATTTTCAGCTAGCGAAGTCCGCTCGTTCTCTGAGTCAAACAATGAACCGAAATGGTTTGCGGACCTGCGTGCGGCTGCTATCGAAAAGGCTGCTGAACTGCCAATGCCAAAACCGGATAAAACGAACATCGAAAAATGGGATTTTATCAACTTCCCTAAACATACGGTAAAAAGCGATCTTTTCGCAATCGAAGAATTGCCTGAAGAAGTAAAGGAATTAATCGATATTGATTACCAGGAGAACCTTTATATTCAACGGAACAATACGCCGGCAGTTTTGAAACTTTCCGAAGAGCTGAAGGCTCAAGGCGTTATATTTACAGATTTCTTAACGGCCGTTCGTGAACATGGCGACTTGGTCCAAAAGTATTTCATGACAACGGCTGTCAAATCGGACGAGCATAGATTGGCCGCTTACCATGCGGCATTGGTTAACGGCGGAGTGTTTTTATATATTCCGAAAAACGTTGTCATTGAAAAGCCGATTCAAGTGGTGTTCCTCCACGATGACGAAGAGGCTTCATTATTCAACCATGTGTTGATTGTTGCGGATCAGAATTCATCCGTGACTTATGTGGAAAACTATTTATCGACGGTTGAAACTGCAAAAGGTCAGGCGAACTTGATTGAAGAAGTGATCGCATTGGATAATGCGCAAGTCACTTTCGGTGCGGTGGATGTGCTTGCCAAAGGATTTACGACTTATGTGAATCGCCGCGCCCATTTAAACCGGGATGCAAAAATCAATTGGGCATTAGGTTTAATGAATAATTCCAACACAATTTCCGAAAATATTACACATCTTGTCGGAGACGGTTCATCCGCGGATACAAAAACAGTCGTGGTCGCCACAGGTGAACAGAAGCAAAACTTCACGACTGAAGTCCGTCATTGGGGCAAAAATTCCGAAGGGTTCATTTTAACCCACGGCGTAGTGAAAGATGCTGCCCAGACGATTTTTAACGGAATCGGCAAAATCGAACATGGAGCTTCCAAATCGAATGCACAACAAGAATCCCGTGTGTTGATGCTTTCTGGTAAAGCCCGCGGGGATGCCAATCCGATTTTGTTAATCGATGAAAATGATGTCATGGCAGGACACGCCGCTTCCGTCGGACGGGTGGATCCTACTCAGCTTTACTACATGATGAGCCGAGGAATTTCCAAAGAAGAGGCAGAGCGCCTGATCATCCACGGATTCCTTGCACCGGTTGTCAATTCGCTGCCGATCGAAGGCGTTAAAAAGCAATTAACAAAGGTTATTGAAGGGAAAGTTCGCAAATGAATGAATACCGAAAAGATTTTCCGATTTTAAATCAGGAAGTAAACGGCCATCCGCTTGTTTACCTTGACAGCGCCGCCACGTCCCAAAAGCCTGTGCAAGTGCTGGAAGTTGTCCGCAAATATTATGATTTTGATAATGCCAATGTGCACCGCGGCGTCCACACTTTAGGAAACCGCGCGACAGATGCGTACGAAGGAGCGCGGGAAAAAGTCCGCAAATTTATCAATGCGAAATCAACGAAAGAAATCATCTATACCCGGGGAACTACCACATCCATCAATACTGTTGCCAGCTCCTACGGAAGACAGAATATACAGGAAGGCGACGAAATTGTCATTACCTACATGGAACATCATTCGAACCTGATTCCATGGCAGCAGCTTGCGAAAGAGAAAAAGGCCGTTTTAAAATATATTGATTTGGAAGAAGACGGTACCATTTCATTGGAAACGGTGAAAAAAACCGTTACGCCAAAAACGAAGATTGTGGCGATGACTATGGCTTCCAATGTGCTTGGCACCATCAATCCGATTAAAGAAGTAGCGGCCATTGCCCATGAAAACGGCGCCGTGATGGTGGTGGACGCGGCCCAGGCGGCACCTCATATGAAGATTGATGTGCAAGATTTGGATTGCGACTTTTTGGCATTCTCAGGCCATAAAATGTGCGCTCCTACAGGAATCGGTATTCTTTACGGCAAACAGGAACTGCTGGAAAAAACAGAACCGATCGAATTTGGCGGAGAAATGATCGATTTCGTGGATTTGTATGATTCCACTTGGAAAGAGCTTCCTTGGAAGTTTGAAGGCGGTACGCCGAACATTGCAGGAGCCATTGGTTTGGGAGCTGCCATCGATTATCTGACAAATATCGGTATGGAAAGAATCAGACAGCATGAACATGATCTGGTGGCATATGCGTTGTCTGAAATGGAGAAAATCGAAGGAATCCATATTTACGGTCCGAAAGACCCGGATAAACGTTGCGGTCTTATCACTTTCAATTTAGATGGCGTGCATCCTCACGATCTTGCAACGGTTCTTGATATGAGAGGCATTGCCATCCGTGCAGGACACCACTGTGCACAGCCGTTGATGAAATGGTTGAATGTTTCTGCAACTGCACGGGCAAGCTTCTATCTCTATAACAATAAAGAAGATATCGATGCACTCGTTGAAGGATTGCGCGCAGCGAAGGAGTATTTCAACAATGTCTTTGAATAATTTGGATCAATTATATCGCGCGGTCATCATGGAGCATTACAAAAAGCCCCGCAATAAAGGGCATTTGGATGAGAATAATGTGACGGTGGATATGAATAACCCTACTTGCGGTGACCGCATTCACCTTACATTAAAAATCAATGATGACGGAATTGTGGAAGATGCCAAATTTGACGGCGAAGGTTGTTCGATTTCCATGTCATCCGCTTCGATGATGACGGAAATCATTAAAGGGAAAAAAATTGATGAAGCTCTTGAACTGGCAGATGTGTTTTCAAAAATGATGCTTGGGCAGGAAATCGATGACGAAACTTTGGAAAAATTGGGAGATATCGCTGCTCTGCAAGGCGTTTCCAAGTTTCCTGCCCGCATTAAATGCGCAACCCTTGCCTGGAAAGCGCTCGAAAAAGGGGTAAGGAAAGAGCAAAATTAACTTTGAACGGAGGAGAAAACATGGCAAAAAACGTGCCTGATATTGGCGATTACAAATACGGTTTCCGCGACAAGGACGTTTCTGTATTCCGTTCAAAACGTGGATTAACTGAAGAAATCGTCCGTGAAATTTCCAAAATGAAAAATGAGCCGGAATGGATGCTCGAGTCCCGCTTAAAGGCTCTTGAAATATTCTATTCAAAACCGATGCCACAATGGGGCGGCGACCTATCGGAATTAAATTTTGATGAAATCACTTACTATGTAAAACCTACGGAAGCGACTCAACGTTCCTGGGATGAAGTTCCGGAAGAGATTAAAAGAACGTTCGACCGGTTGGGTATTCCGGAAGCGGAACAAAAATATCTTGCAGGGGTTTCTGCCCAATACGAGTCCGAAGTCGTTTACCACAATATGAAAAAAGAGCTTGAGGAAAAAGGGATTATCTTTAAAGATACAGACTCAGCTTTGAAAGAAAACGAAGAGCTGTTCAAAAAATATTGGGGAACAGTGGTACCGGCATCTGACAATAAATTTGCCGCGTTAAATACGGCGGTTTGGTCCGGCGGTTCCTTCATCTATGTTCCGCCAGGCGTCAAAGTGGATACTCCGCTTCAGGCATACTTCCGTATCAACTCCGAAAATATGGGACAATTCGAACGGACTTTGATCATCGTGGACGAAGGCGCATCCGTCCACTATGTAGAAGGATGTACGGCACCGATTTATTCAACAAGTTCCCTTCACTCGGCGGTTGTGGAAATCATCGTGAAAAAAGATGCCTACTGCCGTTATACTACCATCCAAAACTGGTCCAACAACGTGTACAACTTGGTGACAAAGCGTACGGTTGTTGAAGAAAACGGTACAATGGAATGGATTGACGGCAACATCGGTTCCAAATTGACAATGAAATATCCTGCCTGCATCCTGAAAGGGGAAGGCGCCCGCGGCATGACATTGTCAATCGCGTTGGCTGGCAAAGGCCAGCATCAGGACGCCGGCGCGAAAATGATTCACTTGGCGCCAAACACATCCTCCACAATCGTGTCAAAATCCATTTCGAAACAAGGAGGTAAAGTGACATACCGCGGTATTGTCCGCTTCGGTCCGAAAGCAAGCGGCGCCCGTGCGAATATCGAATGCGACACATTGATTTTGGATAACCAATCCACTTCCGATACAATTCCATACAACGAAATTATGAATGACAACGTGTCCCTTGAGCACGAAGCGAAAGTATCCAAAGTGTCCGAAGAGCAATTATTCTATTTGATGAGCCGCGGCATTTCCGAACAGGAAGCGACGGAAATGATCGTTATGGGATTCATTGAACCATTCACCCGCGAACTTCCAATGGAATACGCTGTGGAAATGAACCGCTTGATCAAGTTCGAAATGGAAGGTTCAATTGGTTAAGGCTTGAAATATCAACGTTTATAAGGTCTTTGGTCATTCGGGAAATACCGATCGACCACAAATTGGCCAACAAAATTACCGCATTTCCAAGTGTTTTTGTAAGGTCGAGTGCATTCCGCTCGACCTTTTTTGTTAAGTATCTGCGGTAGCTTTGAGTTTTCATAACCTAAACGTTCAGAAACATGTTTATTTTACTTAGCTGGAAGAATTTATTGGGATAATCTTTTGGATATATAATGCAAAAAACGGTAAGCATCTAAATAAAAGAACGTTAATTTGCAATGAAAAAAGCAGGGCAAATATTGCCCTGCTTCATCTATTTTATAGGGGAGTTTTCTGTTTGATTTATGGCGGATCATTTGTGAGCTTCTTATTTGATATAACCTTTATCAATTAAAAACTGAATCAGCTGATTTTTGCATTCCTCAACGGAATTCTTTTCGCTGTCCACGACGATTTCCGGATTGTCCGGCGCTTCATAAGGGGCGCTGATGCCCGTAAAGTTTGGAATTTCATTGTTTCTCGCTTTTTTGTAAAGTCCTTTTGGATCTCTTCGTTCACATTCTTCAATGGAACATTGAACATACACTTCGATGAATTCGCCGTCTTCCACAAGGGATCTGACCAAAGCCCGGTCTTCTTTATATGGCGAGATGAAAGCCGTCAGCACGATTTGTCCGCTTTCAACAAATAATTTGGAAACTTCACCGATGCGGCGGATGTTTTCCTTTCTGGATTGTTCGTCAAATCCCAAATCTTTGTTCAGACCGTGGCGAATGTTGTCTCCGTCAAGGACAAAAGCCTGATTGCCGCGGTCAAACAATTCTTTTGCCACGGCATTGGCAATCGTGGATTTTCCGGATGCGGATAGTCCCGTAAACCATAGAATGAAACTATGGTGTCCGTTCTTCTTGCGATAATCTTCTTTCGTGATGGATGTATCGTGCCAAACGATGTTTTTCGAACTCATTGTGACAACTCCTTATGAATGAACTTCTTCCCTTAGACCGCGAATCAACACTTCCACCACTTCCTTGCGGCTGAAAGTGCTTGGAGGGATTTCTCCGTTGCGAAGCATTTCGCGTACTTTCGTTCCGGATAAAATAATGCGGGTTGATGCATCATGAGGGCATGTTTTGGTTGTGGCCATGCCGTCACATGCTGTGCAGTAGAAGCTGTGTTCAAATTTTAGTGGAATGATGCCGATTTCTTCCGGAGTGAAGTTATCAAATATTTTTTGGGCGTCATATGTGCCGTAATAGTTTCCGACACCCGCATGGTCGCGCCCTACGATAAAGTGGGTGCAGCCATAATTTTTGCGGACCAATGCATGGAAAATCGCTTCCCTTGGACCCGCATAGCGCATTGCGGCAAGGAAGACTCCCAAGTGCACCCGATCTTTCGGATAATAATGGTCGAGCAATACTTGATAGCTCTCCATCCGGATATGGGCCGGAATATCGTCGGATTTTGTTTCTCCGACCAAAGGATTTAAGAAAAGTCCGTCAACGATTTCCAATGCCACTTTTTGGATGTATTCATGGGCGCGGTGTACCGGATTTCTTGTTTGGAATCCTACAACGGTTTTCCAGCCTTTTTTCTCAAAAAGTTCTCGTGTTTCGATTGGATCGAATGTGAATTCAGGGAATTGTTTTTTTGTTTTTTTGACAAGGGTGATTTTTCCTCCGACATATACATCCGGACGGTCAAACAATTTTTTCACGCCAGGGTGGTTCAAATCATCTGTACCGTAGACTTTTTTTGCTTCAACTGTTTTATCCGGTTTGTAAATATCCTGGATTTCAATGATTCCGTAAACTACGCCGTTGGATACCAGTTTCGCTTTATCACCGATTTTTAACGTGGCAGCAAGTTCTTCCGTTACCGGAAGCGTAATCGGAATGCTCCACACAATGCCGTTTGCAAGGCGCATGTTTTCCACAACGCTTTTATAATCTTCCTGCGTCAGGAAGCCGTCGATCGGGCTGTATGCCCCTACCCCGATCAGCTCCAAATCGCTTAACGCAATTCCATCAAGGGGGATTTCTTTTTGAAGATGTTCATACGGTTCATTCGGATCGTATGCGTTAATTAATACACCGCCATGTGGTTGAATTGTCATTTTTGTTCCTCCTAATCTGTGTGTAATCCGCATTCTGTTTTGTTTAATCCCGCCCATCTGCCTGAACGCAAATCGTCCAAAGTAAAAGCGGGCTTTGTGCAATAGGCGCATCCGATGCTCGGATAACCCTGGTCATGGAGCGGGTTGTATACAAGCTGATGTTTTCCTACATAGCGCCACACATCTTTCCATGTCCAATGAATCAACGGGCAGATTTTGATGGATTTGAATTTATTATCCTTATTGATAAAATTCACATGTTTTCTTGTTTCGGATTGTTCGCGCCGCAAACCGGAAATCCATGCTTTTGCCCCGGTCAATGTTTCCCGGAGGGGAATGATTTTCCGGAGTTCACAGCATTTATTCGGATCTTTTTTCCATAGCTCATCCCCATACAGTTTTGCCTGTTCTTCCAAAGAAAGGGACGGTTTCTTTAATTCTATATTTAATAGAGGATACCTTTCTTTTACCCTTTCAATGGTTTCATAAGTTTCTTTAAAATGCACTTCCGTGTCGAGAAAGACGATGTGGGCATCGGGCTTCACTATTGAAATCAGGTCGATGAGCACGATGCCTTCAATGCCGAAACTGCAGGCATAAATGACATCGTCGCCGTATTGGTCATAAGCCCACTGAAGCACGTTCAGGGCGCCTTTATACGTTTCATCGACTTCAAAATCGATCGTTGAATCTTGCCATGTCTCGTAAGTTAACATAACTACTCCTCCTTTCAAATGAAAGAGGGCGTTTTAATGTAACAAAAATCAAACCGATTACATTAAAACACCTCTAGTTTTCTAGTCGGCGTCATATCCAAAAAGGGAATTAAAAATTTTAATTTAAAGTATACTATTTTAATTGAAATTATCAATATTAAAATTCAAATTTATGTAATTTGTTTAATAATTTTTTAAAAACCATGTTGACTAATCGGAAATATTGGATTATTGTATTTCTCAAGAGAATCTTGGTAAACAATCAGGTAACTGATCAGACAAACTGAAGGTTGCCTACAGTTCTTCCGTTTATTTTGTTTTCAGGGGGGATTGTAGGCAGCCTTTCTTTATTCAAGATTTAAGAAAAAGGGGAGATTAAGATGAAGAAAAAGCAACGAAAACTACTTTTGCTTGGAATTATTTCGCTTTTCCTTTTCTTGGCTGCCTGCGGAAATCAGGAAGGGGCAAATGACAATGAAACATCCAAAAATGCCGGTGAAAACAAATCTTCAAAAGAGCCGGTTGAACTGTTGAATGTTTCATACGATCCGACACGGGAATTATATGAAGAATACAATAAAGAATTTATCGCTTATTGGAAAGAAAAAACAGGCCAGGATGTAAAAATCCAGCAATCCCATGGAGGATCAGGAAAACAGGCAAGATCCGTCATTGACGGAATCGAAGCGGATGTTGTCACACTGGCTTTGGCTTATGACATCGACGAGATTGCACAGACCCGCCAATTATTAAATGATGATTGGCAAAAAGAATTTGAACACAACTCTTCTCCATATACTTCAACAATTGTCTTTTTGGTCCGCAAAGGCAATCCAAAAAATATTAAGGATTGGGATGATTTGACGAAAGATGGCGTTTCAGTCATCACTCCAAACCCGAAAACAAGCGGAGGAGCGCGCTGGAACTATTTGGCGGCATGGGCGTTTGCAAGCAGAAAATACAACGGCGATGAGGCCAAAATCAAACAATTTATGAAAGATCTTTACAGCAATGTGGAAGTGCTGGATTCAGGAGCGCGCGGTTCTACGACGACTTTCGTGGAACGCGGGATCGGTGATGTGCTGATTGCATGGGAAAATGAAGCATATCTTTCCTTGAAAGAATTCGGCGAAGATGAATTTGAAATTGTAACTCCTTCTTTAAGCATTTTGGCTGAACCTCCGGTGGCCATTGTGGACAAAGTCGTGGATAAAAAAGGAACACGCGAAGTGGCGGAAGCTTACCTGAAATATCTATATGGCGAAAAAGGCCAAGAAATTGCGGCGAAAAACTTCTACCGTCCACGCGATCAAAAAGTGTTTGAAAAATATAAAGATCAATTCCAGGATTTAGAATTGGTGACAATCGATGAATTCGGCGGCTGGAAGGAAGCGCAAAAAACGCATTTTGCAGATGGAGGAACATTCGACGAAATTTATCAATAAACAAAATAGGAAATGATTTCCCTCCGGAATTTTCAAGGTCAGCATAGGGGAACGGAGCAGCCTCCTTCCTTTATGCTGAATCTTCATAATGGGGTGATAAAAAGTGGAGTTTACATTAAGAAAGAGAAAAAGTAATACAATTATTCCCGGATTTTCTCTGACCCTTGGATATACGATGCTATATTTAAGTTTTATTGTCATCCTGCCTCTGTCCATGATTGTGGTGAACACTCTTTCGATGAGCTGGGGCGAATTTTTCGAAACCATCACCCATCCAAGGGCGGTGGCTTCCTATAAATTGAGCTTTGGAAGCGCATTGGCTGCAGGGTTGATCAATGTGATATTTGGAACAATCATTGCATGGGTGCTGATCCGATATGACTTTCCAGGAAAAAAGATTATCGACGGGCTTGTAGATTTGCCATTTGCTTTGCCGACCGCGGTTGCCGGGATTGCGTTGACAACGCTTTACGCCCCAAGCGGTTGGATCGGGAAGTTTTTTGATTTTAAAATTTCCTACACACCCCTTGGAATCGTGATTGCGTTGACTTTTATCGGATTGCCGTTTGTCGTCCGGAC
Organism: Ureibacillus terrenus; assembly: GCF_006569205.1. Classification (GTDB taxonomy): domain Bacteria; phylum Bacillota; class Bacilli; order Bacillales_A; family Planococcaceae; genus Ureibacillus; species Ureibacillus terrenus. The sequence continues at coordinate 58,225 of NZ_VIGD01000013.1, read as the reverse complement.
TGTGCAGCCTGTCTTGCAAAATCTGGGGAGAGAAGTGGAAGAAGCCTCGGCAAGTCTCGGGGCAAACAGATTCCAAACCTTTGTCAAGGTGATTCTGCCTGAATTATATCCGGCGATGATTACCGGTTTTTCATTGGCTTTTTCAAGATCACTTGGCGAATACGGTTCAGTAGTATTTATTGCAGGAAATATGCCGATGAAAACGGAAATTACGCCGCTCATTATTATGACGAAACTGGAACAGTACGATTATGTGGGCGCTACAGCCATTGCGGTTGTGATGCTCGTCGGTTCCTTTATTATTCTATTGTTCATCAATTTGATCCAATGGAGAATGAACCGGAAATTCAATTATTAGGAAGGATGGCAAATGAATGACGAAACCGTTGGATGTGGACCGGAAAATGCCGATTGTAAAAAAAGCTGTCTCAAATCCTTATCCGTTGAAGGAATCGGCGATTGTGAAATGGTCGTTGATTACGATTTCATTGCTTTATATCAGCCTATTTTTAATTCTTCCTTTGATTTCGATTTTTGTGACTGCACTTGAAAAAGGATGGGAAACGTATGTCGCGTCCATTGTTCATCCCGATGCCCTCGCCGCCATCAAGCTGACCATCACCGTTGCGCTGATTGTCGTCCCGTTGAATGCGGTTTTCGGGATTGCCGCAGCCTGGCTGATCACCAAATTTACATTCAGAGGGAAAAATTTGCTTGTCACTTTGATTGACTTGCCTTTTGCCGTTTCCCCCGTCATTGCAGGTCTGATTTTTATTTTGCTGTTCGGAGCGCAAGGATTGTTTGGCGATTGGCTTTTTGAACATGACATCAAAATCGTCTTTGCTTTGCCGGGCATTATTCTTGCAACATTGTTTGTGACATTTCCCTTTGTTGCAAGGGAGTTGATTCCTTTAATGCAAACCCAAGGGATTACGGAAGAGGAAGCTTCGATTTCGTTGGGAGCAAGCGGATGGAAGACATTTTTCTATGTAACATTGCCGAATATCAAATGGGGGTTATTGTACGGACTGATTTTGTGCAACGCCCGCGCAATCGGGGAGTTCGGCGCGGTATCGGTCGTGTCGGGGCATATTCGGGGAGAAACGAACACGATGCCCTTACATATCGAAATTTTATATAACGAATACCAGTTTACGGCGGCGTTCGCTGTCGCTTCGATCATGTCCATATTGGCGATTTTGACCATCATCATAAAGCATATCGCTTCATGGAAAGCGAAAGAATTTTAGGGGGATTTTTATGGGGATTCAAATCAAAAATGTGTCAAAGTCCTTTGGTTCCGTAAAGGTTTTAAAAGATATCAGCGTCGACATAAAATCCGGGGAACTCATCGCCCTCCTCGGACCTTCAGGATCGGGGAAGACCACGTTATTAAGGATTCTTGCAGGATTGGAAGGGCTGGATGAAGGGACGATTTTATTCGATGGAGAGGACATTACCAATGTCAGTCCGAAAGAGCGGAAAATCGGTTTCGTATTTCAACATTATGCTCTATTCCGGCATATGAACGTGTTTGAAAATGTCGCCTATGGTTTAAAAGTGCGGCCGAGAAAAACGAGACCTTCCAAAAAAGAGATCGAGAGAAAAGTGAATGAATTATTGTCGCTCGTAAAATTGGAAAATTTCCAAGACCGCTATCCTTCCCAACTTTCAGGAGGGCAACGTCAACGTGTGGCATTGGCTAGGGCATTGGCCGTGGAACCGAAAGTGCTGCTTTTGGATGAACCGTTCGGAGCATTGGATGCAAAGGTGCGAAAAGAGCTCCGGAGATGGCTTCGCCAACTGCATAATGAGTTTCATGTGACGAGCATTTTCGTGACCCACGATCAGGAAGAAGCCCTTGATGTGGCAGACCGGATCATTGTCATGAACAATGGAAAAATCGAACAAATCGGTACGCCGGATGAAGTGTATGAAAATCCAAAAAGCCCATTTGTCTATGATTTCTTGGGAAATGTAAATATCTTCAGAGGGCGTTTGCAAAACGGAAAATTGAAGCAGGGGCAATTTGAAATCAACGCTCCTCATTATCTGGATTCCCATGATGATGCAGTTGGATATGCCCGCCCGCATGACATTTTAATTGAAAAGGAACAGGTGGACAATGAAACGGTTCCCGCCAAAATCTCCTTTATCCACATTGTCGGGCCAACTGCTCGGATCGAATTGAAAAGGGAAGACAACGGGGAATATTTGGAGGCGGAATTGCCAAAAGAGCAATTTAAAAATTTACAGATTCAAAAAGGCGAAGTGGTATATGTACGTCCAAAACAATTAAAAGTGTTCATACCGGAAGATTTCTCGATATAAATGGATCCGGATAGAACAAAATTGGAGGAAGATTGATCATGAACAGAAGTAATCAAACAATTCGCAATGAAAGGGATCAACAATTGGTCGATTATGCGGAACGCGTTGCAAAGCAAATCAGCGAAACCGCAGGGAAAATTGATGAATCGGGGGAATTTCCTTTCGAACATTTTGAAATTTTGAAAAAGGAGGGCTATTTGAAATTGGTCATCCCGAAAGAATATGGCGGGGATGAGCTCTCCTTATATGAAATTTTGCTTGTCCAAGAAAGATTGGCAAAGGCTTCCGGTTCAACCGCTTTGGCAGTAGGCTGGCATTTAATGACATTTTTCAGCCTCAGATGTTTCAGACCATGGAAGGAAGAAATCTTTGCAAAACTTTGCCGGGCGGCAGTGGAAGAGGGATCGGTTTTAAATGTCTATGCAACGGAACGGGCGACCGGAAATATTGTCAGAGGCGCCAACCCGTCCACGGTTGCAAAGAAAGTAAAGGGTGGCTATGTCATTAACGGGCGCAAAGCCTTCGCGACACTCGCACCTGTTGTCAAACATTTTACCGTTTTGGCCTATGTCGAGGATGAAGATAAGGTTGCAGAGTTTTTAATCGAAAAAAACGATTCGGTGGAAGTTATTGATACGTGGAATGTGCTGGGCATGAGAGGAACTGGCAGCATGGATATCCAGTTAAATAATGTTTTTGTTCCCGAAGAAAACTTGCTTGCATACTCGGAAAAGGGAAAGCCGACCCGCTTTACCGGGCTAAGCAGCGCGTACACTTTGCAATTGCCCGCCATTTATTTGGGCATTGCAACAGCCGCACGGGACTTCGTTTTGAAATATGTGAACGAAAAATATTCTCCAAGTTTAGGGGGATATATCGCGGAGGCTCCACATGTCCAACAAAAAATCGGAGAAATGGAAATCCTGATTGCCGTTTCCAGAATGGTTTTATATCATGTGGCGGAAAAATGGGATAAAAATGAACATCTCCGTGACCAACTCAGCAATGAAGTGGCCATTACAAAATATACAGTATGCAATAATGCCAAAAAGATTGTGGAATTGGCCATGCAAATCGCGGGAGGGCATTCTTTATCGAAAGACTTGCCGTTGGAAAGATATTTCAGGGATGTACAATGCGGGGCATTCAATCCGCCGTTGGATGATATGGTCATCAAGCAAATAGCAAACGAATCCATCCAACACTATAAAAATTCCGTGAAAATTGAAGAATTAGTTTGAGGAGGTATGGTGTCATGACTAACGGAAAACGGATGTTGCTAGGTTCCTTTTTCCAAACGTTTTTAGGCCATCATTTGGCTGCCTGGAGATATCCTGAAACAAAAACGGAAGAAGTGACAAAACTGTCGCTATATAAAGAGATTGCGGAAATTTCAGAAGAGGGGAAATTCGATTTTCTCTTTTTGGCAGATGTGTTGGCCCATAATGAAGAAGATATCGCCTATACTCCCCAAATCCGGCTGGAAGCGACGACAATGGCGGCACTGGCTTCCGTTACAAAAGATATCGGGTTGGTGGCGACTTTATCTACTACCTTTACCCACCCATATAATGTGGCAAGACAGTTTGCGACAATCGATCATTTGAGCGGGGGAAGAGCGGCATGGAACATTGTTACAACCGCCCATGATCATGAAGCCGCCAATTTCGGATTGGAAGAGCAATTGGACCATTCCCTCCGATATGAAAGGGCTGACGAGTTTGTACAAGTAACGAAAAAATTATGGGATAGCTGGGAAAAAGATGCCCTTTTATTTGACCGGGAAAATGGAATTTTCTTGGATGAAAAGAAAATACATCCAATTTATCATGAAGGAAAATATTATAAAGTGAGAGGACCGATTAATATTCCAAGACCGCCTCAAGGACACCCGATATTGGTGACTGCCAGCGCTTCGGAAAAGGGAAGGGAATTTGCGGCGAAACATGCGGATATCTTATTTACGATTGCACCTTCTACAGTGGAAGAAGGGAAAGCGGTATATAACAGCATCAAACAAAAAGTTTCAGCGTATGGACGCAATCCGGAGCATTTTAAAATTATGCCGGGTATCGTTCCGTTTGTAGCGAAAACGGAAAAAGAAGCGAGAGAGAAGTTTGAGCAATTCCAGGAACTGATCCTTCCGCAGTTGGGAATCGGCTGGTTGTCCAGATATGTGGACCACGACTTGTCGCAATATTCGCCTGATGATCATTTGCCTGAATTGAAAGATGTTGATCAGGTCAATGGAGAAAAGGGACGTTTCAAACTTTTATCAGAGCTGGCGAAAGAAAGAAACTACACAATCAAAGAATTGGCCCGTTATTTTGTAGGTACGCAGGGACATTTATTTATTGTAGGTTCAGGCGAACAAGTCGCGGATAAATTGAGTGAATGGTTCCTCAATGGAGCGGCAGATGGATTTAATATTAAGTTCCCTTATTTCCCAGGCGGAGTGAGAGATTTTGTGGATCACGTCATCCCAGTATTGCAGGAGAGAGGTATTGTACAAACAGAATATGCAGGAGGCAATTTGCGGGAAAATTTAGGGCTGGAATATCCTGTTTCACAAAAACTAGAAGTGTAATAATCGTTTAAATCCTACTATTTTTATTTATATAGTACACAAAAGGAGGGAGCGATTGAATCCATGCAGGTGTTGGAAAAAGAAAAGAAATCAAGCCATGAACGTCATCAGCTCCTATTAAAATCAAGGCAATAAATGTAAGTTTTGGTTATAAAGATACGGAAATATTAAAAGATATCAATTTGGAAGTAAGGGAAGGGGAATTTCTCGTCTTGATGGGCCCCAGCGGTTCAGGAAAAAGCACTTTTTTACGGCTGCTTGCCGATCTGGAAAAGCCAAATTCCGGTGAAATCATTATCAATAATAAAAACGGGATTTCCGATATAGCGGTAGTGTTTCAGGATTATTCCCTATTCCCGTGGTTGACCGCAGAAGAGAATATTGTACTCGCTTTAAAGAAGCGCTTAAAAGGAAAAAAGTCGAAAAAAGAACTTTTTCAATTGGCGGAACAATATTTGACAATGGTGCAGCTGGGGCACGCAACTAAAAAATATCCCGGGGAGATGTCCGGCGGAATGAGGCAGCGGGCAGCCATTGCGAGGGCATTGTCGGTGGGATCGGATCTGTTGTTGATGGATGAACCCTTCGGTGCATTGGATCCGATTACAAGAATACAATTGCAAGAACTGGTATTACAGATTAATCAAGATCAAAAGAAGACCATCATTTTTGTCACCCATGATGCCGAAGAAGCCATCATGTTGGCGGATAGCATAGTGATGTTTTCGCCGGGGCCGCCCGGAAAAATTTTGGAATGCATCGATGTGCCCTTCGAAAAGCCGATAAACCGCAATGAATTGTTTGAAAGCCGGGAATTTATAGAATTTCGCGATGATCTATTACAACTGATGAACAAGGGAATCTTTGAAAAGTTGAACCAGAAAGAAGCAGTAGAGGATGGGGGAGGAATTTAAGTGAAATCACGTTTCAAAGGTTTATTTTACATTGTTTTTCTGCTGATTTTATCCGTTCAATTGGCCGCCTGCAATGGAAATGAAAATTCCAATGAAAATGCAATCAAAAAAGATGAAAAGCAATATCATCTCAAAGTGGGCTATTTAAAAATGAATGGGGCCCCATTGGCGGACATCGCGATTCATGAAGGTTTTTTTGAAGAGGAAAATTTGACGGTTGAAATGGTGCCGTTTAATGCTTCAACGGACGGAATCAATGCGCTGCAAACAAATAAAATTGATATCGGATTAACATTCGGAACAACGACTCCTTTGGCTTTCATTGCGCAAGGGGCGGATTTGGACATTATCGGCGGCCATATGGAGGGAGGCCATCCCGTTTATGTTCCGAAAGAAGATGCGGACAAATATAAATCATTTGAAGATTTCAAAGGAAAAACAATAGGCGTTGTACGATTGGGAGTGCCGGATATCGTATTTAAAACGGCCTTAAAGAAAGCCGGTTTGGATTTGGAAGAGGATGTAAAATTTGTCGAATTCAAAACGAATGCAAACCTGATTGAAGCGGCGGCAGCCCGCAAAGTCGATGCGGCCTTTTCGCTTTCCGGATTTCTTTCTCAGGCGACCGAGGCAGGTTTAGTTCCATTTATATGGAGCAATGATGTACAGCCAGGCCATGTTTGCTGCCGTGTCGTCACACGAGGGGATTACACAAAAGATCAGGAAATCGCCTTCAAGAAATTTTTAAAAGGCTTGATTAAAGCGGAAAGATTAAAACTGGAAAATCCAAAAATTGCGGTAGAAGCTTCCAAAGAACGTTTCAATTTATCCGATGAAGAAATAAATGAAATTGTAAATGAGGAGCATTTGATCAATTCGGCGGATCCCCATAAACATCAAGTGGAAGTATTGTGGGAACAAATGAAAGATCTGGGTTACATCGATGGGGATGCCAAAAACATTGATCTAAATAAATATTTTAATCTAACTTTCTACGAAGAAGCGCTAAAAGAATTAATGGAAGAAAATCCGGACGATGATTATTACAAAAAAGTTTTCGAGCGCTATAAAAAGCAGAATCTATAAAATGGGGTGGGTGGATGAGAAGAAACTTGAAACATTATTCGATTACCTTGGCCATTTTCTTCTTATTGATACTGATTTGGGTATATTTTACAAATTTCAGCGATTTGTTGAACCCGGTCATCTTCCCTCCGATTTCGGAGATTGCGGGGGCATTTGTAGAGGCATTTGACGAGATGCTCAAAGGATTTGCAAGTTCAATGGCTTTGCTCATTCCTGCACTCGCATTGGCATTCATCCTGGGTGTCGGTGGAGGCGTATTCTTTGGACTCCGGCAAAATTTAAGGGAAATTTTTTCTCCGTTCTTTCACGTATTAAGCCCTTTGCCGCCGACACTTTTTATACCGTATGCGATAGCATTATTGCCGACTTTTAAATCGGCCTCGATTGCAATCCTGTTTATTGGAGCTTTTTGGCCCATTTTCCTCGGAACCATTCAGGGAGTTGTCCTTATTGATAAACGCTATTGGGATAACGCAAAAATCATTGGTTTAAAAGGTATAGATTTTATCTGGAAATTCGTGTTGCCGGCAAGTTCACCATATATTCTGAGCAGCACGGGAACGGCTCTTATATTGTCTTTTATTGTATTGATCATGGCCGAAATGTTCGGTGCCGAGGCGGGAATGGGGCATTTCGTATTGTACTATACGGATTTTTCCCAATACGATTATGTATTGGCAGGAATTATATTCAACGCCATCATTATACTGACGATCATTCTAATTTTTGAAAAGGTCAAGAAACGCATTTTGTTCTGGATGAATTTAAAGAGCGACTAAAGGCTCCCCTTTGGAGTGAAAGGCAAAGATGAAAAAGCGTTATAAGAATATTATGGGCAAAGCGATGTTAACGATCCTCTTTCTGTTATTGGGCTATTCTGTTTATGCAGAAATCGTCATTGATAAAAAGAAAGAACCTGCAGATGCCGTTTTCGATTTCACATTGGAAGACCTTGAAGGGAATCAGCTTAGCCTGGAAGATTATAAAGGAAAGGGGATGGTGGTCAATTTTTGGGCTACTTATTGCCCTCCTTGCAAAAAAGAATTGCCTTATTTTGAAAAAATTTATCAGGAATATGGAAGCCAGGGTGTCGAAGTGGTGGCCATCAATGTCGGCGAACCGGTGATTGCGGTGAACTCGTTTCTATCAAAAAATAAAGTGAGTTTCCCAATTTTGCTGGATCAGGATCAGCAGGCAACCGAGGCTTTTAAAATCATCACTTTGCCGGTTACATTGTTTATAAACAGCGAAGGAGAAATTGTGGAAAAAATCAATGGTGAAGCATCGGAACAAATGCTGAGAGAAAATGTCATGAAAATCGTACATTAGATTTGCAAATGCATCAAAGTATTGAAACTTGGAAAATTTTTAGTCAATTACTACTGTTGCCACAGTCAAAATATGAAAATAAAAAAATCTCATATAAAACCTACAAAACACACTTGACTACTCAGGTATTATGTATTATATTGGAAAAAACAAAAGAAATCGCCCGACTAGACAAACTAGAGGCCGACTAAATAGTGTTTTGCTATTTAGTCGGCCTTCATTTTTATTATTCCAATTGGAGGGTGCAAATGAGCGCTTTACGACAACAACGGCCAATATTTATTGTGGGGAAGGTAAAAAGAGGAAAGCAACTTGGCAGACAACTCGGGTTTCCGACTGCGAACGTAAATCCTTTGGGTGAAGTCCAATTAGAGGGAGGGGTGTATGGAGTCTTTGTATACTTTGAAAAGAGAAAATATGCGGGCATTATGAATATCGGAATTCGTCCAACGTTCAATGACGGCCATCATCAAACCTTTGAAGTGCACATTTTTGATTTTGACGAAAATCTCTATGAAAAATATTTGACGGTCGAAATAGCCTTTTTTGTCAGAAGGGAACGGAAGTTTCATAGCAAAGAAGATTTAATCGGCCAAATCCATAAAGACATTCAATACGCTCGATCTCAATTTCAATCAATCGCTGGGGAGGGTGGCAATTTTGAAAAAAAGCAACGAACTACTGCACTTGCCTGATTTAAAATTTTCCCAATATTGTGAGGAGCATTTTTCGGTCAATAAAGGAATTTATAATACGATCGACCAATGGTTTTACCGGAAAGGCATAACGGATATATTGGAAAGAAGAGAAAAGATTATATTGTTTATAATAGATAACTGTTCAAACAAAGGAAAGGTGAAGTTCGGTCCAGGAGGCTTAAAGAAAGCGCTGGAAGATTTTTGGAATGAACAATGTCTCGTTTCAAATAATTCTTATTTTGCCTTAAAACATAGTTAATCTGTTGAAATAATAAGAAAAAAGGTTGAAAGAAACTTTTCATAATATAATTTATTTTTTCATCAGGAGGTCATATTAAATGGTTAAAGCAGTGATTATTAATGGAAGCAATAAAAAGGCATCCCGCCTGACAGGAATACATCAGTATGTTGAAAACTATTTGAAAAAGGCGGACATTCAAACGGATTCCATTTATGTTCATGAATTGCCCGCCCAGGATTTGATTTTATTGAATTTTGCAAGCGAGGAAATCCAAAAAGCCAACAAACTGGTGGAAGAAGCGGATATTGTCGTCATTCTGACACCGATTTTTAAAGCGTCTTATACAGGAATTTTAAAAACGTTCCTGGATTTGATTCCACAAAACGGTCTTGAAAATAAAACGGTCATTCCGATTGCCATCGGCGGTTCCATCGGCCACCTGCTTGCGATTGAATATGCGCTGAAACCTGTCGTTTCCGTGTTGGGAGCAACAGAAATATTGAAGGCCATTTTTGTCCTCGATCAGCAGGTAGAACGTTTGGAAAATGGGGAATACCGCATTGCCGATGAGGCCGTTCAACGCTTGAACGACCAATTGGAAAAAGTTTCTTCCCGGGTTTATGTTCATCAATAAATTGATTGAGATTCTTGCATGAAGGGGATGAAATGCTATGAGCAAAAGGGATGAAAAGCTGGAGCAAGTGCTGCAAAATTTAAAAAAGATCATTCCGACGATCCGTTATGGTTCCATCACCCTCACAATCCATGATGACGAAATTGTTCAAATTGAGAAAAGCAAGAAGATTCGCCTAATCAAGTAAATAAAATCGTCGGGATTGAAAAAAGTTCGATTTACGTATTGCGTAATCGAACTTTTTTCGTATAATCGTTTATACTTTTTTATATATGTAAAAATGAGATAAAATGGAGAGGGAGAAATGATAAAAATTGGTCTTACTGGATGGGGGGACCATCCTTCCCTTTATCGGGAAAATTCCTCAAAGAAAGATAAACTCTTTGATTATAGCGGACACTTTCCTATTGTGGAAGTGGATACCTCTTTTTATGCCATTCCATCTGTCAAAAACGTCGAAAAATGGACGGCGGAGACACCGGAGAAGTTTCAGTTTATTGTGAAGGCCTATCAAGGTATGACGGGCCACAATAAAGATGAACTTCCTTATCAGGATCATTCGGAAATGTTTGAAGCATTCAGGGAGTGCGCCGATGCTTTCCGGCAAGCGGATAAATTGGCCATGATTTTGGTCCAATTTCCGCCATGGTTTGACTGCACTTCCCGAAATGTGAAATATATCTTATATCTAAAACAGCAATTACAAGGATTTCCGATCGCGATTGAATTCCGGAATCAAACCTGGTTTCAAAACGGCAGAAAAGAAGCAACAATCCAGTTTCTCAGGGAAAATGGATTGATACATACCGTTTGTGATGAACCGCAGGCAGGAATCGGTTCGGTTCCTTTTGTTCCGGAAGCGACAAATAAAAAAGCGCTTGTGCGCCTTCATGGAAGAAATGTTTTTGGATGGAGAAATACCGGTGCACCCAACTGGAGAGAAGTCCGATTTTTATATGACTATAGTCAAGAGGAACTGGAAGATTTGGCAAAGCATATTAAAGAATTGGAGAAAAAAGCGGAAGAGATATTTGTGCTATTCAATAACAATTCAGGCCATCATGCGGCAGGCAACGCAAAAACGCTGCAGGAAATATTAAATATCCGGTATGATGGGCTGGCACCGAAACAATTAAATCTTTTTGAAGGGGAATTTTGATGGAATATTTACTACTGGCAATCATTGCGCTATGCGCTGGAATACTTGGTTCGCTCGTCGGATTGGGGGGAGGGGTCGTGTTAATTCCCGCAACCCTCTATTTCGGCGTTCAATTGGGATACTTCCCTGATATTACACCCCAACGGGTGGTCGGCCTATCCGTTGTCATGATGATTTTTACAGGGCTGTCTTCTACGATTTCCTACATGCGTTCCAAACAAGTCGATTTTATCAGCGGATCGATATTTTTTATCGGGAGTGCGCCCGGTGCGATTCTAGGGGCGTGGCTCAATAAAGGCTTAAATATCGATTCCTTCAATCTTTACTTCGGTATTTTATTGATTGTTTTGTCAACCTTATTATTTGTCCGCGATAAACTCAAGCCGATCCAATGGTTTATGGATCATGGCATAAAGAGAAGTTTTACAGACCGGCAGGGGCAGACGTTTGAATTTGGATATCCTGTATGGTTTGCGGTCGGCTTTTCCTTTTTTGTCGGGATGATTTCCGGCTTATTCGGCATCGGGGGCGGTTCGTTAATCGTACCGGCCATGATTCTGTTGTTCCGTTTTCCTGCCCATGTTGCCGTCGCGACTTCCATGTTTATGGTCTTTTTAACATCCATTGTCAATTCCATCAGCCATATCGCTTTAGGAAATGTCCCTTGGCATTATACGGTTCCTGTCATCATCGGGGCCTATTTGGGGGCAAAATTGGGAGCGGCTTTAAACAAGCGGATGAAATCCAAAACGGTCGTTCTCGTACTGCAAATCGTTATGGTGCTGATCGGGATCCGTTCTATAATAGAAGGGCTAGTTTAAATGTGAGAGATGGTGAGCAGTTTGCTTGAGACGATTCATTTCTACCATACAAACGATATACATAGCCATTTCGAATATTGGTTGCGTTCCCAATATTTCATTCGGAATGAGCGGCTTGCCTATGCGGAAAAAGGCGAGCCCAGTTTCTTGTTTGATGTCGGGGATCACTTGGACCGTTCAAACATTTATACGGAAGCGACCCTGGGGCTCGGGAATGTGAAGTTATTGAATGAGGCCCAATACGATGTTGTGACCATCGGCAATAATGAAGGCATCACTTTGGACTTTGACGAGCTGTACCATTTATATGATGATGCCAGATTTGAAGTGGTTGTCGCCAATTTGAAGGCGGCAAATGGAGAAAATCCAAAATGGCTGAAGCCTTATACCATTTTGAGGACAAAATATGGTACAAAAATTGGGGTCATCGGTGCTACCGCTTTTTACGAACTGTTTTATAAAGAGCTTCAATGGGAGATTACAGAGCCGAGAAAAGCAATTATCTCCATTGCCAAAGAGCTGCGGGGAGAAGTGGATATTTTACTGTGCTTGTCCCATTTGGGCATTACAGAGGATGAGATGTTGGCTCAGGAATGTCCTGAATTGGATGTGATTTTTGGCGCCCATACCCATCATTTTCTTGAAGAAGGGAAAATGGTGAACGGGGTGCTGCTCACCGGATGCGGCAAATTCGGCGCATATACCGGACATTTGGTCATTCAGTATGATCATGAACGCCGGAAAATTGTCCACAAGGAAGAAATGGTGATTGATAATGCGCTGTTGCCTGAAATCGAGGGTGAATTGGAGTTTTTGGAACAGTTGTCGCACACCGGCAAGGAGTTAATGAGCGAACCCCTTTTTCAATCGGCGAAAAGCTATAATAAGGAGTGGTTCCATCATTCCCAGATTTCAAGGCTTTTCGCGAAAGCGGTTTTGGAGCATACCGGCGCCGATTGTGCGATGTTTAATGCGGGCATCTTTTTGGATGGTTTGAAAAAAGGGAATGTGAGTAAATATGATATTCACCGCATTTTGCCCCACCCCATCAACTTATGTGTGGTGGAATTGACGGGACGGCAATTAAAAGAAGTATATTTGCAGGCGAAAAATGAGGAGTGGTCACAACTCGAGCTGAGGGGATTGGGATTCAGAGGTTTGGTGTTCGGCAAGATTTTAACCTATGAATTTTCCGTCAACAAGAACCGGGAGTTGATTGTAAAAGGAGAAGTCAGCGATCTGAATAAAACCTACCAATTGGCGACCCTCGATATGTTTACGTTTGGATACTTTTTCCCTAATTTCAAATATGCAAAAAAGAAATATTATTTGCCATATTTTTTAAGAGATGTGCTGGTGGAATATTGCAAACGCCATTTTTCATAATCTGCGCAAATGCGAAAACGGTGCAGAGGGGCCTTGAATAGTCATCTCCTCCTATTCATAACATGACATAGGAGGAGATTTTTTGTTTTCGAGAAGACCCCGAAGAATGATGTTCCGCGCGCCGAGAAAAAAAAGAAGAGCGAACCGGTTTGCTTTGTTTTTTATGAGTTTTGTTTTGACTGTGGTATTATTTTTATATTTTCTTAATTCCCGTTTAATGCCTGTATATTTGGATTATGCTGAAGTGCAAACCCGTAAAATCGCTTCCCATGTGGTCAGCAAAGCTATTAATGCGAGGACATCCTCTGTGCTGGACATCAATGAAATCATAGAAGATTTGCCTACGGAATCGGATTATATGCTGACGACCAAATTTAATACAGAAATCATCAATCAGGTGCGCGCGGAAACAACCACCCTCGTAAAAGAGCATCTTGAAATGGCGGAGAAAGGAGACTTATCCCAGCTTCCGGAATTGGATAATGTGGAATATGATGTTTCCGAAATTCAAAAGGGGGATGGGATTGTCTTTCTTGTTCCGCTTGCCCAAGCATTAAATCTTCCTCTTTTGGGAAATTTGGGTCCAAAAGTGCCGATTCGTTTTCACATCATCGGAAATGTTACAAGCGACGTCGGCACAAGGATTACAGAATTCGGTATTAATAATGCCCTGGTAGAAGTGAGCATTAACTTTAAAGTAAATGTCCAAATAATAGTTCCTTTTGCAAGCAAAACGACTACGGTGGAGCAATCCATCCCTGTAGCGATCGGTCTGACGAGAAGCCAGGTCCCAAATATTTATACAAACAATGGAGATGGGGCACAGCCTTCCATTGAGGTCCCTGTACCGATAGAATGATCGGAATTTTTCCTCCCCATATTTTTGTCAGTTGTTACAAAAGCGTGAACATGTTATATTGACAAGTAGATGGTTCTATTTTTTCTTAAATTGATAGGGGCTGATACGTAGTGAGCAATAAAGAAATTTTGAGAAAACCCGAATGGTTGAAGATAAAATTTAATACAAATGAAGGATATAGAGATTTAAAGAAATTGATGAGGGAAAAAAACTTGCATACCGTCTGCGAAGAAGCGCGCTGTCCCAATATCCATGAATGTTGGGGCGAACGGAGAACCGCGACGATGATGATTTTGGGGGCCGTTTGCACCCGCGCATGCCGGTTCTGCGCGGTAAAAACCGGGCTTCCGACAGAATTGGATCTGCAGGAACCTGAAAGGGTCGCGGATTCCGTCAAATTGATGAATTTAAAACACGTCGTGATTACCATGGTTGCGCGGGACGATTTGAAAGACGGCGGTGCGGGCATTATGGCGGAAACGATCCGGGCAATTCGTCGAAAATCGCCGCAAACATCCATTGAAGTGCTTCCATCGGATTTGGGAGGGGTGGAAGAAAACTTGCGCATCATCATGGATGCAAGGCCGGACATTTTAAACCATAACATTGAAACTGTACGGAGACTTACTCCACGGGTCCGCGCCCGCGCCACTTATGACCGTTCATTGGAATTTTTGCGAAGAGCAAAAGAGATGCAGCCGGATATCCCGACAAAATCTTCGTTGATGATCGGCCTCGGTGAAACATGGGATGAAATTTTGGAAGTCATGGATGATCTGAGGGCGAACAATGTGGATATCATGACCATCGGCCAGTATTTGCAGCCGACAAAAAAACATTTGCCTGTAAAAAAATATTATACGCCTTTGGAGTTTGGAAAATTGCGTAAAATCGCAATGGAAAAAGGTTTCAAACATTGTGAAGCGGGTCCTTTGGTCCGGAGCAGCTACCATGCTGACGAACAAGTAAATGAAGCAACGAAAACTGGACAGTTCCAAGCCGAATTGTAGTTCCGGTTTTGGAATTGGAGGTGTTTGGATGATTGTAGTGGATGGAATTGCTTATGAATTAATCGAGAATTATCGGGACGGCTTCCAAAATGAAGCCTTCATCAACCGATATACGGATGTGCTGGCAAAATATGATTATATCGTAGGAGATTGGGGATACGGGCAATTAAGATTAAAAGGATTCTTTGATGACCGGAACAAAAATGCCACTTATGATAACAAAATCAGCACGGTACAGGATTATTTGTTTGAGTACTGCAATTTTGGATGCGCCTATTTCATATTAAAGAAAATTGGCCGGGTATCCCAGGATAAACATGTATCAGCTCCGAACGGTCAGGTTCGCGAAAAAATGAAACAGCAATAAATATAAATGCAAGAAAATAGGAAGGCCATCTCCCAACCGGAGATGGCCTGTTTGAACTTTAAGATAATAATTCCATTAAATATTCTCTCAAATCTTCTGCTTCCTCTTCCGTTTTATTAAAAACATACTCCAGATAACCCGGCTCTTCCAAATCATCGGGACCAATGATGGCAAACCGTCCAAATTGCATATCCAAAACGAGCACTTTTCCGTAAAAGCGCGTCGACTGGATAATCGCCAAATCGTAGCGCAGCTTTTTGCCGGTGAAGCTGACGAATCTTGTCTTTGTATCTTCTATATCATCATATAAGAAAAAACGTTCCATCGTTTTTTGTTCTCCTTCCAATACTACACAATATGTTACTATAGATACGAAAGAACAATCAACTTTTGAATTGGAGGCATTGGACATGTATTTTGTGGATCGAAAGAAAATCGTGAACACTTTAGCATATTTGGACGAAATGATTGCCGTTTTTGAACAGGAACAAAATTGGCTTGAAAATGATATAAAAAAATTGGCGTTGGAACGCATCGCCCATAATGCCCTTGAATCCGTCATCGATGTCGGAAATTTGATGATTGACGGGTTTATTATGCGGGATCCGGGCAGCTATGATGATATTATCGATATTTTGATCGATGAGAAGGTCATTCCCGCAGAAAAAGAACAACCTTTCAAAGAATTGATCAGTTTGAGAAAAAATCTCGTCCGCGAATTTATTCAAGTGGATATTGAAAGGGTATATGAAGTATTGAAAAATACAGTGCCGTATTTAAAAACCTTCTCCAAAGAAGTGACGGAGTATTTGGAAAATGAATTGGGGCCTGTTTCCGCATTCCTGCCGGAGGACCGTGAATGAAACAGTATCGCGCCTTCTGTTTTGATTTAGACGGCACCGTGTATCGAGGCAAAGAAGCCATCCCGGCCGCCATCAAATTTATCCGCACATTGCGGGAAAAACAGCTGGATTATTTTTTTGTTACGAATAATTCTTCGAAAACTCCGTCCCAGATCAAGGAAGCGCTGCTGCGGTTCGGGGTGGAAGCGTCAGAAAAACAGATTTACTCCAGCGCTTTCGTGACGGCCAAATATGTCAAAGAACATTTCGGACAGGCCAAGGTGTTTGTGATCGGCCAGGATGGAATCCGTTATGCCCTTGGGCAACACAACATACACATCGTTGAAGAAAATCCGGATGTGGTTGTCATGGGAATTGACCGGATGATCACTTATCAAAAGTTGGCGAAGGCATGTCTGGCTGTCCAAAATGGCGCAACACTGATCGGAACAAATGAGGATATAAGGGTCCCGACTGAAGCAGGATTTCAGCCCGGAAACGGATCTTTCGTAAAACTGGTCGCCCAGGTATGCAATGTGGAACCGATTTTTTTGGGGAAACCGTCACCGGCCATTTTGGAGATGATTCGGCAGGGACATGGGTATCAAAAAAGCGAGATGGTAATGATCGGGGATAATTACGATACGGACATTTTGTGCGGCATCCGTTTCGGGTGCGATACCGTTCATGTAAACACCGGGGCCGTAAGCACGGAGAAGGTGAAAGAAAAAGAATTGCAGCCGACTTATTGTGTCCAGGATTTAAGCGAGTTCGAACTATAACCAAATAGGTTGAAGAAAGCGATGCAGGGGCTGTTGATCGTAAACAGCCCCGGATCTATTAAAAAAGAGGATTTTCCTCGATATATGCATAAATTTTTTTCGTCAGTTCTTCGGGAGTATCAGCCTCCACAATTTCGCCATTCACAAGAGCGTATAATTTTTCGGCACATAAAGAGCAGTGGCTTAGGCAATCATATTCAAGGACATCGATATTTGGATCGTTTTCCAATACATCATATGTTTCATAAGCTCCCATCGCCAAATTGGACATGCAAAATTCCACCAAAGGATTCAAGTTTGTTCACCTCGCTCAATGAAATCCTACTCTGAAAATTCACTTTCGTCAATGAATTGATTTTTTGTGAATCTTTTCACAAAAATCTATTGTGAAAGCTCTCACAATATTATATACTACTATTGATTGTGTAAAATTTGTGAACAAATTGGACAAACTAATTTAGGGGAGTTTTCTATGAAAAATCTTGTATTACTTGGCGGCGGTTACGGAAATATGCGAATTTTGCTCCGTTTATTGCCTAACCAGTTTCCTGAAGATACGAAAATTATTTTAGTCGACCGAAATCCATTCCATAGCTTAAAAACGGAATTTTATGCACTGGCGGCAGGAACAACGACCGATAAAAAAGTGCGCGTCGATTTTCCGGAACATCCGAGATTGGAAAAAGTGTACGGTGAAATAACAAAAATTGACCGCAAAGAAAAAAAGGTTTATTTGCAAGATGGCAGAGAAATCCCTTATGATGATTTAGTCATCGGCCTTGGATGCGAAGATGATTACCATAACGTTCCCGGCGCGGCGGAACACACATTGAGCATACAGACAATCGCCAACTCACGCAAAACCTTTGAAACGTTGTGCGGTCTTCCGGCAGGTTCTGTTGTCGCGATTGTCGGAGCAGGATTGAGCGGGATTGAAATTGCAAGTGAATTGAGGGAGAGCCGCAAAGATTTAATAATTAAATTGTTTGACCGTTCTCCTCGCATTTTGCGTTCTTTCCCTGAAAAGTTAAGCAGATATATACAAGAATGGTTTGAAAAAAATAACGTTGAAGTGATTCCGGAGTCAAATATCACAAAAGTGGAACCCGGAAAAATTTACAACCATGATGAAGTCATCGAGGTGGATGCGATTGTTTGGACGGCAGGCGTTCAACCGGTAAAAATTGTCCGGGAAATGGATGCACAAAAGGACAATAAAGGCCGTCCGCTTGTGAATCAATATTTTCAACTGGTCGATGACGAGCATGTATATGTTGTGGGAGACTGTGCGTCATCCGATTTGCCTGCAAGCGCCCAGCTTGCGGAAGAACAGGCGGAACGGATTGCGCAAGTGTTGAAATTGCGCTGGAAAGGCGAAAAGTTGCCTGAAAAAATGCCGCCAATTAAATTGAAAGGTTTTATGGGATCATTAGGGAAAAAACAAGGATTTGTTTATATCGCCGATAAAACGATGACCGGAAGAATTGCCCGGCTTTTGAAGTCCGGATTGCTATGGATGTATAAACGGCAAAATGACAATTAAAGGAAAATTCGCAAGTAACCCTTTTGTTACTTGCGAATTTTTGGTTTTTTTGGGACGGTCTAGCTATTCGGCAGGGACGAATCCCAATTTTTCAAGCGCTTTAAATATAGGCTGAATTTGGATATACCCTTCTCCTACCACTTCATCATTGATCAGGACGAGGGGATAAAAAAATTCATCATTATGAATGCGTTCGGCATACTTTTTGTCCCGCTCATCGGTTAACGGCTGATTGATATCTATGTAGCGCATGAAAAAAGGCTGATTCGGATATTTGCGGGTAATGGCGGCTTCCAGCCATTCATAAGTATCTTTGGAAGATGGGGCATTTACGCAGCTTGCGCAAATTTGATCAGCACCGTAAACTTCTATTAGCGGTACCAGTTTAATCATTTTTCAACCCTCTTTCGCAACATTAATAATGGATTTTTTCTCTTATTCAGATTATAATGATTTTAATGAAAGGAGTCGAGAGGATATGACAAATGCTGAGCAATTTGAACAAGTTAAAGAAGTTTTAGATAAATTGCGCCCGTTTCTGCTTCGCGACGGCGGAGATTGCGAACTCATCGATGTGGAAGACGGCGTAGTAAAATTGCGTTTGTTGGGCGCTTGCGGTTCATGCCCAAGCTCCACGATTACGCTTAAAGCAGGCATCGAGCGCGCATTGTTGGAAGAAGTGCCTGGCATTGTCGAAGTAGAGCAAGTATTCTGATTTAACAAGGCATGTTTGATTGAAAACGGTGTACTCTAAATGAGAATGGAGAGTACACCGTTTTTTATCATTCTTTATATTTCCTGATTTTCATTCATTGCCAATGGTATGAACATGTTCTTTAACCCATTCTGCTCAATTCCCAATGACTTCATGCAATTAAAATCATAAGTTCCCTTTTGAATGGGTTTAGTGATTCACATAAACAAGTATAGATTTGCAATGTTCCAATATATTAATACCATACCGGATTAAGAGCAGTTTCATTGTCAAAAATAGGTTTTCACTGCTATTATATTGTTTAAGGAAGGTGATACGGTTGACTACGGAAAAGAAAGTCATTGAGCTGACAGAAGCTGCCGCTTATCGCATTAAGGAAATGGCGAAGCATAACGAAGAAGAAGGTTCCTGCTTGCGTGTGGCCGTTCACGGCGGAGGTTGCAGCGGACTTACGTATGGCATGAATTTTGATCGGAACATCAATGAAGACGATTATACCGATGAGCAGCATGGTATTAAAATTCTGGTTTCCAAAGAAGATGCGCCGATTCTGATGGGAACAAAAATCGATTATAAACAATCCTTGATGGGCGGAGGCTTCACGATCGACAATCCGAACGCCATCGCCACATGCGGCTGCGGTTCATCCTTTAGAACGGCAAAGGTGGCCGGTACGCCGGAAGAATGTTAAAAAAATCGGATGAAAGATGGCCAAACAGCATATGCTGTGGACCTGCATCCCCCTGATTTTTCAAAATCGGGGGGATTTTTTTTATACAAAAATGAATCATTTGCAGGTGTTTTAAAACATCGTTTTCATGAATCACCTTTTGCGGGTTTATATCTTTCTCGATATGTTCAAAAACTTTTAAAAAATGTAAAATAGTGATGAGTAAGGACTGAGGGGGAGTATGTGTGAAGAATGAGCGTGGTAAAGTTTGGTTGGGAGCAGGGGCCGTTGTGGTCAACTCCGATGGCAAATGGCTTGTGGTAAAAAAGAAATATAGCGGCTTAAAAGGGGTATGGTCGATTCCCGCCGGATTTGTGCAATATGGGGAAACGGCGGATGAAGCGGCTCTCCGGGAAGTAAGGGAGGAAACCGGAATTCACTGTATCGTCACCGGAATGGTCGGTTTCAGAACCGGGGTCATCCGGGGAGAAGTAAGCGACAATATGGCCATTTTTGCCTGCAGACCGATCAATGAACATCAGCCGATACGGATTCAGGAGAAGGAATTGTACG
Organism: Ureibacillus terrenus; assembly: GCF_006569205.1. Lineage (GTDB taxonomy): Bacteria > Bacillota > Bacilli > Bacillales_A > Planococcaceae > Ureibacillus > Ureibacillus terrenus. The sequence goes on along the minus strand of NZ_VIGD01000013.1, from coordinate 37,678 downwards.
ATGCGAAATGGCTTTCGGTAAATGAATTATTAACTTGCGGAGAAGCTTCCGTCATGCTGCAGGAGATGGCAAGCGATTCATTGATCCGCCACCAGCTCTCAAAAAACGACGGGATCAATCCGGGAGACTGGTTCCAATACACGTCCTACCGCGTGTTTTTTAACAAATAAAATATATTTTTTTTGTTTCGGACATACATTAAAAATAATAATTTTATAGAAAAAGAAAGGGGGATTTTCCGCTTACGGACTGAGATTTCAGAAAATTTCAATAACGAAAGTGGACGCTGATTCTTGTTTGAAGCAATCTGATAAATTAGGAAAAAAGTGGATGGGGGAAATGTATGAACGGACTTTCGATTGTAATCGGGGCCATTTGTATACTTGTCATCGGCTACCGGTTCTACGGCTATTTTTTCACGAAAAAAGTATTGCTGATTAACGACAAAAAACCGACGCCCGCCCACGAACTGAATGACGGACAAGACTATGTGCCGACAAATAAATGGGTCGCTTTCGGCCATCATTTTGCCGCGATTGCAGCGGCTGGCCCTTTGGTTGGTCCTGTACTTGCGGCCCAATTCGGCTATTTGCCGGGGCTGCTTTGGCTCTTGATTGGCGCGGTGATCGGGGGAGCGGTGCATGATGCCGTAGTATTGTTTGCATCCATGCGCCAAAAAGGGAAATCGCTTTCAGAAGTGATGAAGGAAGAACTCGGACCGGTGGCCGCATTTTGTACGGGACTTGCCATGCTATTCATTATTACCATTACAATGGCCGGGCTTTCGATGGTTGTTCTCGGAGCTCTGGAAAGAAACCCGTGGGGTACATTTGCGGTTGCCATTACGATTCCGATTGCCATGCTTGTCGGAGTCGCATATAAGAAAACAGGAAATTTACTCGTGACGTCCGCCGTTGGATTTATTTTGCTGTTGATTGGCGTCTTTGCAGGGCCTTATATCCAGGATACGGTGTTGGGACAATGGCTGACGCTGGACCGCCAAACGCTTGCACTGATCTTGCCGATTTATGCATTCTTCGCGGCGGCATTGCCTGTATGGTTCCTGCTTGCTCCAAGAGATTATTTATCCAGCTTTATGAAAATCGGTGTATTTATTGCACTGATTGTCGGCGTATTTTTTGTTAACCCTGTAATTCAATTTCCTGCGGTGACGGAATTTGTACATGGCGGAGGCCCAATCATTGCCGGTCCTGTATGGCCGTTTGTTTCCATTACCATCGCTTGCGGCGCCATTTCCGGTTTCCATGCATTTATCGGTTCCGGCACGACACCAAAGATGCTGGATAAATGGGAAGATATTCGCGTCGTAGGATTTGGAGCCATGCTTGTGGAAAGTTTGGTGGGGGTCATGGCGCTTATTGCGGCGACTTCCCTGCATCCGGCCGATTATTTTGCCATCAATGCAGCCCCGGCAGTGTTTGCCACATTGGGCATGGAAGTGGTCAACCTGCCCCAATTATCCCAGACAATCGGGATTGACCTGGAAGGAAGAACAGGCGGTGCGGTATCTCTTGCCGTAGGTATGACGCAAATCTTTACGGGCGTTCCTTGGTTTGCGAATTTAAGCAGCTATTTTTATCAATTTGTCATCATGTTCGAAGCCGTATTCATTTTGACTGCGATTGATGCAGGCACACGGGTGGCGCGTTATCTGATCCAGGATTTCCTGGGGGATGTCATCAGGCCGTTGAAGCGGACGGATTGGATGCCGGGCACGATCTTTGCAAGCGCATTGGCTTGCTTCATGTGGGGATACCTATTGTACACCGGCGAGATTGGTCCGATTTGGGCGCTCTTCGGGGTATCCAACCAGCTGATGGCGTCCATCGGTTTAGTCATCGGCGCAACAGTGATTTTAAAGATTGCGACAAAGCGAATTTATGTGCTAACATGCATCATCCCTTTGGTGTATTTATACATTACGGTCAATGTCGCGGGCATCTGGATGATCAAAAATGTATATTGGAATTCCGCATCCAGCGGCTATTCGGTGTTAAACGGCATTCTATCCATCATTATGCTGATTCTTGGACTCGTGGTTGTGATAACCGCATTAAAATCATGGGTCAAATTATGGAACAGTCCGAGATTTGTGAGAGGAAAAGCGGTGGGAGAAGCGGTTTAAGCAAAAGTCCGGCATTCCGGAAACGGAACGCCGGACTTCTTTTTTCAATATTGTTTCCATTTTTCCATTTGAAAGGACAACTCAATTAGGTTAAACTAATGGGAGGAAAATGGAGGTTATACTTATATGGGTGGCTCAGTTTCGATTGTACAGTTAATCATTTCAATTGTTTTATTTTTTGTGATGTTTTTTGGTATCGGTTTCTTATTAAATATGCTTCTTCGCATGACCTGGCTGATGACCATTATTTATCCGGTTGTCGTCATCTTTATCATTGATGAAGTAAGTTTTTTCGATTATATATTTAAACCTGGTTATGCATGGCCCGCTTTATGGGACAAAATTTTATCCCTCCAATTCGTGGATATTGCCATTTTATCGGGCGGATTCCTTGGCACCATCGTTGCCGGAATCGTTATGATCATTTTAAGGAAACAAGGCTATCGGATGTTTTAAAAAGGATCTATCCAAAAGAGAATGCGGCTTTTGGATAGATCCTTTTTTACCGAATGAACGTGTAAAAAATAACAGCAATGGCGATTCCGGTAATCGCTCCTGTTAATACTTCATTGGGCTTATGTCCCAATAGTGTTTTTAGTTCTTCCTGTTTTTCATTTCCGTCTTTTTCATTCCAATGTTTCATGTCCCGGAAAAAGACGGTTAATTCTCTGCGGATTTTATTTAGCATGGCCGCATGCTGGCCTGCCTGATAACGGACGCCGCTTGCATCATACATGACAATTCCCGCAAATAATGCGGCCACCGCAAAAATGGGGGAGTCAAAACCGGTTTCATATCCGACGGCTGTAGCGAGGCTTGTCACGGCAGCGGAATGGGAACTTGGCATGCCGCCGGTGGAAGTAAACAATGACCAGTTGATTTGCCCCGTAAATAAGAAATGAATGGGGACTTTAATGATTTGCGCAAAGATGATAGAAAATAGCGCCAGGATTAATGGAGCGTTTTGAAAAATGGCCAAATTTTCCATACCCTTTCTTTCATATCTTTCCATTAGTATAGCATAACTGTATTTTCTATTTTTAGTCGTTTGCATGGGATTGCTTACGTGGTTATTTGGAAATTTTTCATTTAGGATATTGGAAACTAACGATGAATTTGTAAAATTAGTATATAAATAGTATGAAAATTATGAATAAAGGCTGTGAACGGAATGAAAAAGGAACAAAAAAAAGAAAATATCGTGAAAAAGTTAGAAAGGCATTTAAAATCGACTTCCCGGCAGCTTGTTCAATTCGATTCCGAAGAAGAGACTCTTCAATACATTTCGGACTCTTTCCGGGAAAAACTGTCCGCGGATTTCGTGGGAATCGTTGTTAAATCGGACGGGCAATTAACCGTGAAGTCATGGAGCGGGGCAAAGAGGGCTTTCATCAATGCTTTTCCGTTAAATGTCGATCAGTGTTCCCCAAACCTGTTTTTATCCAGCTTAACCCACGAGCAGTTGGCCAGGGAAAAAAATTGCGCATTCACGAAATTGCTCCAGGATGAGAAGATTCCTACCTGGTTTACTTTTCCTTTAAAAAATGAGTTGAATCTGTTTGGCTTTTGCATCATCGGTTATTTCCAAAAAGTGATGTTGTTCGAGGAAATGGAAAGCGTTTTTGACGAATTTGGCAAAGACGTGGCCATTGCAATGTTATTCCAAAGGGAAAAACAGCATAAGCATAAGCTGCACCAATTGCTTCTGTATCAACAAACCCTTGTGAAAGAAACGATTCATGGCAGTTCCATCGATGAAATCACCGAAACATTGAATCAGGCTTTGAACAAGTCGGTCATTCTGTTGGACCGTTTTTTGAGGCCAATCTCTTATAAACTGTCGCCAGAAGACGAAGGATTGTTGGATGAATATTTGGAGCTGGCCACTTACGAAATCGTTCAGAAGCGTGCATCGAAGGCCTGGAATCCGAGTGCGTTGTCCGGGAAAACGATCGCCTATTGGACGATTGATGTAGGAGGGGATTTCTTTGGATACCTGGTGCTGGATGTTTCAAACGCCAAAATGGATGATTATTTCCGGCTGACGATTGATGTTGCCCGCAATATTTATTCCATCCAATTCATGAAGCAAAAAATTATTCTTGATACGAAAGAACAAGTCCGGGACAGTTTTATCAATAAAATATTGTCCAATCATCTTGACGAAATAGAAAATGTTTACCAATACGCAAATCTTTTCCGTTGGGATATTGAACGCCCCCATTATGTGGCCATATTATCTTTGACCATATTGGATGAAAAACTGGATATATTGGAACAGGAGTCCTGCAAGTCGCGGATATTGGAAAAGCTCAAAACCAATCTTTCGAATTATTTTCCGGAAGTATTCATCGTCAACAAAGAAGGGGACATTGTTTTGATCGCCCCCGCATCGTCGATGAACGGGCAAGTAAAAAGCTATTGGAGCAAAATGTATGAAAATCTAAAAAAGTGGGTCAAAAATGAATGCGAAAAAGTTCTGGTTTTACTGGCAGTGGGGGGGAAAACGAATCAAATCCCGGATTATTCGGTTTCATATTTGCAGGCGAAAAAATGCTTAAATGTGGTGAAGTCGCGATTCAATGATGCGGGTTTTGCATTGTTTGATGAATTGGGGGCCTATGCGCTGCTCCATGAAATCGACGGTGAAATCGCCTCCATTTTCATCCAGGATCATATCGGGCCACTATTAAACAGCGAAGGCAAAAACATGGATCTGCTGCAAACCCTTCAAGTGTATTTATCCCATAACGGGAACATGAAAGAAACGGCAAACGAATTATTCATTCACCGAAGCACACTTCAATACCGTCTGGAAAAAATCGAAGATCTTTTGCAAGTGGATTTAAATAATGCGGAACACCGGTTTAATTTGAATATGGCCATTAAATTGTATAACCTTTTTGGGAATGAAATTCATGTTCAATCATTGAAACTGTAAAAACTGCCTCTGAAACGTTTGTTTCAGGGCAGTTTTTTTTATTATTGTCAAGTAATTTAATATTCCGGAATTGACTTGTTCATTCTCCGCAAAAATGATGAAAATTCATTGAATTGTTCCTACACGGTATAGGTACAGTCGAAAAAGAAAATGGCTTATAGTTAATTACAGAAAATTTTAAAAAATGAAAAGGGGATCGAAGTGATGGCTATAAAAACAGTTGGTGTTATAGGCGCAGGCACTATGGGAAGCGGAATCGCAAACTTGATTGCCAGCAGCGGATTCCAAGTAATTCTGCACGATGTGGAAACTAGATTTCTAGATAATGGTTTGTCCCGCATAGAAAAATTTATGCAAAAAAGCGTTGAAAAGGGAAAAATCACAGAGAGCGAAAAAGCGGAAGTGCTTGAAAGAATCCGTCCGACGACAAATTTGGAAGATTTGAAGGAAGCCGATCTTGCCATCGAGGCGGTTATTGAAAATTTGGATGTGAAAAAAGAAGTCTTTTCAAAATTGGATGACATTTTGCCGGAAGGCGCAATCATTGCCACAAATACCTCTTCCATGTCCATTACCGAGCTCGCGGAAACAACAAAACGCCCGGAAAGGGTCGCTGGGATGCATTTCTTCAATCCGGCCCAAATCATGAAGCTGGTGGAAGTGGTGCGCGGGCTTAAGACGAGCGATGAAACAGTCGCTGAAATAAAAGCGTTTTCAAAACAGTTGGGAAAAGAACCGATAGAAGTGAAAAAAGATGTTCCAGGATTTATTGTCAACCGGATCATGATTCCACAATTTATCGAAGCGATCCGTCTGCTCGAAGAAGGGGTTGCGACTGCGGAAGACATCGATAAAGCGGTGACCCTCGGTTTGAATTATCCGATGGGGCCTTTCACATTGCAGGATTATGCAGGCGTCGATGTCGGCTACTACGTGATGGAATATATGAAAAATGAATTGAATGACAACCGTTTTGCGCCGCCTTTGCTGCTGAAACAATTAGTAAGGGCGGGAAGATTAGGAAAAAAGACAGGAGCTGGTTTCTATGACTATAACAAATAAAAAGTTGGAGGACGCTTTTGTTAAATATGAATCATTACTTTATGAAGTAGAGAATAAGATTGCTATTGTTACCATCAATCGTCCGCCGGTCAATCCATTGAATACTGCCGTTTTTAAAGAACTCACCCAACTGATGACGGAACTTGAGAGCCGGGAAGATGTCCATGCCATTATTCTGACGGGCAGCGGCGAAAAGGCTTTCGTCGCAGGTGCGGATATCCGTGAAATGCTGGAATTGGATGCAGTCGACATGTTGGAGATGAATCAAATTTCAAGAAAAACCTTCTCGACAATTGAAAACTTGGCGAAGCCTGTCATTGCCGCCATCAACGGACTTGCCCTCGGGGGAGGTCTGGAATTGGCGCTCTCCTGCGATTTGCGGATTGCTTCAGAAAAAGCAAAATTCGCGTTTCCGGAAATCAATCTCGGCATCATACCGGGCGGAGGAGGAACGCAAAGATTACAAAGGATTGTCGGCCAAGGAATTGCAAAAGAGCTGCTTTATTTCGGAGAAATGATCACGGCGGAGCAAGCTTTGGAATGGCATATTGTCAATAAAGTTGTTCCATCCGAAAATCTATTGGCAGAAGCAAAAGCTTGGGCTGCGAAATTGGCCGAAAAACCTCAAGTGGCATTAAGAATGCTGAAATTGGCGGTGAATTCCGGAGCAAATGTTGATATAGAATCAGGTCTTACGATTGAAATGGCCTGCTTTGGCAATACCTTTGCAACAAAAGACCGAAAAGAAGGAATGCAGGCATTCGTGGAAAAAAGACAGCCGAAATTTACAGGGAGATGATTTTTGTGAAACAAGATATCGTTCTGTTAGAAGGCGCACGGACAGCTTTAGCCGAATTTTGCGGTTCATTCCGGGATGTCCCGGCGACCGATTTGGGCGCATATGCGTCTGTTGAAGCGATCAAAAGGTCGAACATTGCCCCTGAAGAAATTGATCATGTGGTATTCGGAAATGTCCAACAGTCCAGCAAGGATGCCCATTTCCTGGCCCGCCACGTCGGATTGAAAGCGAAAGTGCCGATCGAAGTGCCGGCCGTTACCATCAATCGTTTATGCGGTACCGGCATAGAAGTGATTTTAACCGCTGCCAGGTTCATCCAGACAGGGGAAGCCAATGTGGTGCTGGCCGGCGGTGCGGAAAATATGAGCCAGGTTCCCCATGTCATCCGGGGAATGCGTTGGGGCACAAAATTGGGATCGCCGGTCATTGAAGATTGGCTATGGGATGGATTATATGACACATACGGCCAATGTTCCATGGCGGTCACTGCGGAAAATTTAGCGAAAAAATATGAAATTACACGGGAAGAAGTGGATTTGCATGCGCTTACAAGTCATGAAAGAGCGCTTGCGGCCATGGACAAAGGATATTTCAAGAAAGAAATTGTACCTGTCGAAGTGAAAAAGAAGAAAGGTTCCGTACTTATTGATACCGATGAACATCCAAGAAAAACAAGTTTGGAAGAATTGGGAAAATTGCCTCCCAGATTTATAGAAAACGGTGTTGTCACACCGGGCAATGCAAGCGGAATGAATGATGCAGGAGCGGCTGTTGTCCTTGCTTCTTCCGATTATGCCGAAAAAAGAGGATTAAAGCCGATTGCCAGACTGGTGTCATGGGACGTTGTAGGAGTGGAACCGAAATATATGGGAATCGGTCCTGTTCCGGCAATTCAAAATGCTTTGAAAAAAGCGGGATTAAAGCTGCATGATTTGGACTTGATCGAAATCAACGAAGCCTTTTCAGCCCAGTATCTGGCATGTCAAAAGGAATTGGGCTTTGATCCGGCAATCGGAAATGTCAATGGCGGTGCAGTAGCTTTGGGGCATCCTTTGGCAGTTTCAGGGGTAAGAATTTCATTGACGCTCATTTATGAACTGGCCAGAAGAGGAAAGAAATATGGCGCATCCGCGGTTTGCATTGGCGGCGGACAAGGAATTGCAGCGATTTGGGAGAGATTATAAAGGGGGTTGAAATATGACGACAGTTTTTGAATTGCTGGAGAAGGCTTCTGAAAAGTACCCTGACAAAGAGGCGGTCTTTGACGGTGCCAATCGTGTTACGTACCGGCAATTAATCGAAGAAGCCCGGTTAATTGCCGCGGCTTTGGCACAAAAGGGTTATCAAAAAGGCGACAGGGTCATGGTTTCCCTTCCAAACTGGTATGAAGGAGTCGCCATTTACTTTGCTTTGGCGCGATTGGGAGCGATTTTAATCCCTTGCAACACGAGATACAGCAGGGAAGAACTGCTCTATATCCTGGAAAATTCCGGCGCCAAAGGAATGTTTGTAGGAAAGGATTTTCAATATTTCGATACCTTTGAACAATATTTAAAATCCAGAAATGAAGATCATCATTTGGAAGATATTATCACAGTGCGCTCTAAAAAGTCAGAATATTCATCTTATTCCGATTTATTGAAAAAAGGAAGGGGGTATCCTGTTCCTTCTCCTTCAATCACCCCATCGGAAGACGTTTATACAATCCTGTACACATCCGGAACGACCGGCAGACCAAAAGGTGCCATGTTGACACATGAAAACGTGGTGTACTCCGCGACCATTACTGTGGATGCCCTGAAATGCTCAAAAGATGATGTGTATTTGATTCCGGTTCCGATTTTCCATGTATTTGGATTAGTGCCTGGCATTCTATCAGTGGTCCTCAAAGGTTCAAAGATGGTGTTCCTGGAAGAATATAAAGCCATCAATGCACTGCGGCTGATTGAAAGCGAAAAAGTGACGGTCCATTATGGTGTACCGACGATGTTCATTCTGGAACTCAACCATCCTGAATTCCACAAATTTGATTTGTCCTCGTTAAGAACGGGGATTATCGCGGCGGCTCCATGTCCTGAAGAAATTGTGCGGAAAATCCGGACGGAAATGGGGTGCGACATCCAAGTTTCCTATGGCCTTACAGAAACTTCCGCGCCTATTACCTTTACAAGTTTTGAGGATGACGACTATTTAAAATCGACAACGGTGGGTAAATTTTTGCCGGGCTATGACGGTAAGATCGTGGATGCCCAAAGACAAAAGGTCGGCATCGGAGAAATAGGGGAAATCGCGGTAAAAGGGAAAGGCGTCATGAAAGGGTATTACAAAATGCCGGAATATACGCAAGCGGCGTTCGATGACGACGGCTACTTCTATACAGGCGACCTGGGAACAATGGATGAGCAGGGGTATGTCCGCATTGTCGGGCGCAAGAAAGAAATGATTATCCGGGGAGGATATAATATTTATCCACGCGAAATCGAAGAGCATTTCTACAAGCATCCTAGCATTTTGGAGGTGGCCATTATCGGGTTGCCTGATACGGTGCTGGGCGAAATCAGCTGCGCGGTCATCAAACTGAAGCCTGGACATGAGGAGGACGAACAGTCCCTGAAAGAATACATCAAAGACAAAGTGGCGGATTTCAAAGTGCCGGACCGGATTATTTTTGTTGATAAACTTCCGATCACTGCAAGCGGAAAAATCATTAAACATGAACTGAAAAACATCATTACGGAAAAATTGAAAGCGACTCTGCGATAATTACGGAATTAAAGGCGGGTGGGAATATGCATAAATATGAATTCAAAGTGCGGTGGGGAGACACGGATGCCGCGGGAATTGTGTTTACGCCGAATTTTTATAAATGGATGGATGAAGCGACCCATGAATATCTTGCGGAACTGATTAAACCTTCCAGCAAGCTGTACCGGGAAGATAAACTGGCATTGCCCATCCTGGAAGCCTTTTGCCAGTTTAAGAGACCGCTTTTCTTTGAAGATCATGTGGTGATTGAAACAACCGTGTTGGAAATCCATAATAAAACCTTCAAATTGAGACATGTGTTTAAAAGAGGGAACGAGATTGTCGCCCATGGCTACATGGTGCGCGCATGGACGTCCTTTTCCGATACACCGAAAGCACAGCCGATTCCAAAAAATGTCGTCGACAAATTAACTTTATCTCTTGAAAGAGAGGTTGTCGCCCATGACTAGCTCTACGAAAAGTTTATTGTCCTTTTTGAACAGAACAAGCCGGCCGAATGATGTATTTACGGTAGAAGATTTTACCGATGAACATCTCATGCTTCGGCAGACGGTTCGCAAATTTGTCGAGCGGGATGCGTTTCCGGTTCTTCGCCTCATCGAACAGAAACAATTCGAAGAAACGAAAAAATTGATGTTAAAGGCGGGGGAGCTGGGATTGATTGCGGCGGATATCTCTGAAGAAGATGGAGGTCTGGGGCTCGGAAAAGTAAGCGCTGCCATTATCGCGGAAGAAATGGCAAAATCAAGGTCTTTCAATATCACTTTTAGCGGCCAGACAGGTATCGGAGCCCTTCCAATCGCGCTTTTTGGAACGAAAGAGCAGAAAGCCCGCTATTTGCCGAAGCTATTGACCGGAGAGCAGATTGCCGCATATGCGTTGACAGAGCCATCCGCAGGGACGGATGCTTTAGGCATAAAGACTTCCGCCGTTTTATCCCCATGCGGCAAATATTACATTTTAAATGGCGAGAAGCAGTGGATTACCAACTCCGGATTTGCCGATATCTTTATCGTCTATGCAAAAGTGGATCGAAAGCACTTTACCGCTTTCATCGTTGAAGCGGACCGTGAAGGTTTATCGACGGGCCCTGAGGAAAACAAAATGGGTCTGGATGGTTCATCTACCCGCTCGCTCATTTTGGATCAAGTCCATGTACCGGCGGAAAACGTGATTGGCGAAATCGGGCGGGGACATATCATCGCATTCAATGTATTGAATTTCGGAAGACATAAAATTGCGCTGAGTTCTTTAGGCACTGCAAAAAGGGCAATGGAACTGGCCATTGATTATGGCAAGACCCGTCAACAATTTAATAAGCCATTGACGAGTTTTAACCTGATCAGAGAAAAAATTGCCGATATGGCCGTTCAAACATTGGCCGTCGAAAGTGTTGTCTATCGCACGGCAGGAGAATTGGAAGAAGCCTTTTCAGAGCCGTATGATTCCATTGCGAAATTGGTTGCCAGATTTGCGGTGCATTGCTCCATCAACAAAGTGCTGGCGACCGAAGCGGTATGGAAGATTGTGGATGAAGCGCTGCAAATTCATGGCGGCTATGGTTATATGCGGGAATACGAAATCGAACAATTGTATCGGGATGTACGAATCAACCGGATTTTTGAAGGAACAAATGAAATTAATCGCATTCTCATTGCCGGCCATATTGTGAAGGAGTACGAACCCGCTATTGAAGAAGAAAACAATTTAAATGGCTCATTCGGGGAGGAAATGCAAAAAATCACAATGGCGAGAAACATATTTAAAGAATTGATTGAAAGCGCTCGCAGTAACAAATCCGATATGAATGAGGAACAGGAATTGGCGGCGGCCATTGCCGATATGGTAATCGGTTTATATGCCATGGACAGCTTGTTGGCAAGGGCGCAAAAAGCGGAGGCAGATCAGCGCATCAAGATTGCAGCCAAAATCTATGTCCATGAAACATTGCAGCATTTTATCCGGCTGTCGCTCTATTTGAAAAATTATATCGGAATTGGACAACAAACGATTCAGAAGGCGCAGCAGGTTGTTGCAAATAGCCATGATGATTATGTCGGATTGAAGCGTCAATTGGCAGAAATCGTTATTCCATAACGATTTCTGGCCATTTCTTATTATTACAATTTGTACTCGTTTTTTCCTATTCACATTGTGAAAACGATTAATCTGGGGGGAGCATTATTGAAAGATATTCAATTAATCGAACAGACGACGATCAGGAAAACGATGTTCAGGATTTTGCCGTTTATCTTGATTCTTTACATTGTCGCCCATCTTGATCGGGTGAATTTAGGATATGCCGCATTGGAGATGAATGCGGATCTAGCATTGACATCGGAAGTCTTCGGTTTGTTGTCGGGAATTTTCTTTATCGGCTATTTCTTGTTCGAAATTCCGAGCAATATGATATTAAATAAAGTTGGCGCAAGACTTTGGATTGCCCGGATTATGATTACCTGGGGAATCATCGTCGTATTGACGGGATTTGTTCAGGATGCATCCCATCTATATATTCTGCGGTTTATTTTAGGCGTTGCCGAGGCTGGATTTTTCCCTGGAGCCGTTCTTTATTTGACGTATTGGTTCCGGAAAAAGGAGCGGGGCAGGGCGACAGCGGTTCTGCTTTTGGCGCTGCCGATTGCGGGACTGATCGGAGCTCCGGTCTCCACGTGGATCATTGACCATATTTCCTGGTTTGGATTGGCAGGATGGCGCTGGATGTTTATATTGGAAGGTCTTCCTGCGATTGTGCTCGGAATTGTGGTGCTGTTCTATTTAGTCAATCGTCCCGGAGAAGCGAAATGGCTGTCGCAGGAGGAAAAGGATTGGCTGGAAGCCGAGCTTCAAAATGAACTGAAAGAAAGCAACAAACTGAATAAAAAATACATCGGTGAAATGCTGAAGGACGCAACGGTTTGGAAATTGGCGTTCATCTATTTTTCAAATTATACTTGCATGTTCGGATTGTCTTTCTGGCTGCCGACGATTTTAAAGAACTTGTCGGCGGAAGGTACGACAAACGTGGCGATCGGTTTGCTGGCGATGATTCCATCGATTGTCGGAATCATTGCGATACTCTTGGCAGGATGGAACTCAGATCGTACAGGAAAATATCGTGAGCATCTGATTGCCTCTTTTGTCATCGCATTCGTCGGATTTGCGTGTGCAAGTTTCATGAGTTCCCCTGGGTGGATGGTTGTCTGCCTGGCAATCGCTTCCTTTGGTCTGTATATCTTTGCGGGATGCTTCTTCGCCTATGAAACCCACTTTTTTACAGAAAGAACGGCACCGGTCGGCATAGCATTGGTGAATTCAATGGCATCCCTTGGAGGATTTTTGGGACCGTATATTTTAGGGGTATTGAGTGTAAAAGTGGGCATGTTGTTCCTGGTGGGATTAGGAATATTGGGAACTGTAGCTTTAATCACCTTAAAACAAAAGGCGGCTGAAAATGTGTCTGCGGAAGAAATCAAGCAAATGGAAAGTGTCGGAGAGGGTTAATATAACAGGATATTTTTCCTTTTCTTTGTTATAATTTGTCACTTCCCTGGTTATACGATAACCTATAGTTGGAAGTGACTTTTTTATTTATTCGATACAAATTTGGGCCTATTTTTATTTGGCATGGAGGTTCTGGACGATGATTCGAAAAGAGAAAATATCCTTTGCACAAATACCGACGGAATTATTGATTGTCGGCGTACAAAAAAATTGCGACCATATTCAAGGATGGAAAGATTTCGTATCCTTTTACGGCGAGCAGGTTGAAAAATGGATTCGCACCGGTGATATTGATACGGATCGGAAAAAATTAACGAGAATCCCGTTTATCGGCACCCATGATCATTTGCAGAGGGTGTTGTTTGTAGGATTGGGAGATCCGAAGACTTTGACGCGGAACGAATTGAGGGAAACTTTCGGACTTGTAGGCAAACAGCTCCGTGAGATGAGGGCAAACAAGTTTACGATTTGGTTGGAATCCTTCACGGCAGCTCCGATTCATGAAAAAGATGCCGCTTTTTTGTTTGGGGAAGGATGCGGAATGGGATTTTATCAAGTTCCCCATTATAAAACCACTTCGAATGTTCCGGATGTCCATTTGGATGAAGTGTATTTTGTCACTGATGAAGATGTCGACGAAATAGCGGAAAGCTACAAGTGGGGATCCGTTTATGCGGAGGCGGTTAACGAAGCGAGAACATTGGTGAATTTGCCTCCAAATATATTAAGAGCTGCGGATTTGGCGGATTATGCGGTTGATTTGGCCCACCAATACGGCTTTGAAGTGGAAATACTGAATAAAGCGCAAATCGAAGAACTGGGCATGGGCGGTATTTTGGCGGTAAACCGCGGATCGACGAATGAACCGAGAGTCATAACATTGAAATATAAAGGAACCGATGAGTGGAAAAACGTCATTGGTTTGGTGGGGAAAGGTGTTACCTATGATACGGGCGGCTATTCCATCAAGTCGAAAACCGGAATGGTCGGCATGAAAGGCGATATGGGGGGAGCAGCGGCCGTTCTTGGCGCAATGAAAATTATCGGTGAAAGGAAACCGAAAAAGAATGTTGTTGCGGTTATTGGAGCAACGGACAACATGATTTCAGGCGATGCCTTTAAGCCGGACGATGTGATTACGACATATAGCGGCAAAACGGTGGAAATCAAAAATGCCGATGCGGAAGGGCGCCTCATTTTGGCGGATGCCGTTACATATGCAAAACAACACGGGGCAAATTATTTGATTGATGTGGCGACTTTGACAGGCGGGGTGATTACCGCTTTGGGGTATGATAAAACCGGTGCATTGACAAATCATGAAGGCTTTTTCGATAAGTTTATGGAAGCGAGCATCAAAACAGGCGAATTTGTTTGGGGCATGCCATTGACGGAAAGGGACAGAAAACGCATTCGCGATTCCCAGATCGCCGACTTGAACAATTCTCCTGGAAGCGATGGACATATGATTTTTGCAGGGGGATTTGTCGGAGAATTTGTGGAAAAGACCCCATGGATTCATTTGGATATTGCAGGAACATCCGACGCATCAAAGCCTTACGATTTGGGTCCAAAGGGCGGCACGGGCGTAATGGTCCGCACCCTGGCGACATTTGTTGAAGATTTCGCATTTAACATAGTTTAGGCAATTAACATAAGTGAACCTCCTTTTCTTACATATGTTACTAAAGAAAAGGAGGTTTACTATGTCTCATTACCGATATCACCATCGTCCGGTACCATATAACAGAGGGGGATTCAATTTCTTTGGCTATCCTTTTCTAGGAGGGTTTTTAGGGGGATTATTGGGGAACGTGATTTATCCTCAAGGATATTATTATCCTAGATTTTATCCACCATTCAATCCATATTATCCAATCTATCCTCCATTCTATCCACCATACGGCCGTTACTAATGGGTGCGGATTTCCGCACTCTTTTTCTTTTCTTCTCTTGATAGATTGAGAAATTTTGCTATGATAAGTTAGGAAAAATACAGTAAACGGGGCAAATATGATGAAAAATCCGTACTTATACAGTTATTTACCTTTATTATCCATTTTGCTTTACAGTTTAACCTTTGGCATTTTTGCCGTAAGCAGGGCGGTCGAATTGTTCCAATCCATCGGTTTATATGCCGGCCTGCGGGAATTTTTCACGGATATGGAAATCCGGGTGCTTCTCTTGTTCGTCATTTTCCTATGCTTTTTCATGTTGTTTTCCGCTTTAAAATTAATAGGGGAAACGATTTATGAAACGGGCATGTATTTTTTCTCGAAAGATGCCGAGGGGAAGGCGGTGAAAGCGGGCCGTGGAGGATATGCGATTTTTTTCATCGGGGGGCTCGTCAGCACCATTGCCGTCCAATCATTGCCTATGCTGCTGATCATTTTCGCATTATCATTATTTTGTTCCTTTGTTTATACGATATACAAAATGAGCCAATATACGTCATTGCCGGGGATGGTCGGGTTTATCGTATTTGAAGTTCTTTTTTGGGCGATCTTCTTGGCAGCCGTCCTATTTGTTTGTTTAAAACTGTATAACGGGATTTTGGCGAGCCTGCCTTTTGTCCAATAAAAAAGATGCCTTGAGGGCATCTTTTTTATTTGCTGATGATTTGGTTAAATATTTTGAAATGGATTTTCGCCTTTTCAAGCGACTGCATGGATCTCGGCCGATCATAGCCGATCCAAACGGCGGCGGTATATTCATTCGATAAACCGGCAAGCCAAAAATCCCGGTAATTGTCCGTTGTTCCTGTTTTTGCTCCGATGTAAGAGGAATTTGCACGTATCCCCACACCCGTCCCGCTTTTTACCACTTCGCTTAAAAGAGTGCGCATATGCTTTACGGTTTTATCTGACCAAATTGTTTTCCGCTCCGTCGGCCAGCGGTACAAAACGTTTCCTTGCCGGTCGGTGACTTTGCGGATGGCATGGGCTTTTATGTATGTTCCGTCGATGAAGCTTGTGTAAGCATCGGCCATTTCAAGCGTTGTCACGCCGTATGTAAGTCCCCCTAATGCAGCAGGATAGGTCTTATCCTGGTCCACGATCGATTGAAAATTGAACTGCTGCGCATATTGAAAGGCTCTTTCAATCCCCACTTTGGAAAACAGCCGGACAGCCGGGGTATTCATACTATGTTTAAACGCATCCGTAATTGATACATTCCCGTAAATAGCACCCCCGTAGTTTTGCGGACAGAAATTGCCTATGCAAATCCTTCCTCCGTTGACAAGGGAAGAAGGTGTATAGTCCGTTGTTTCGAAAAGAGGCGCATAAACGATGATCGGTTTAAAGGAAGAACCCGGTTGTCTCGGTGCCTGAAATGCCCTGTGAAAATCATATTTTTTATAGTTTTTTCCGGCGTACATGCCCACAATTTCCCGGGTTTCATTGTCTATGACCGCCGCGCTTGCCTCAAGGTCGGGAACCGATAAAAGCGCGTTGATGGCCTTTTCATCTCTCTCCTGTTTTTTAGGATCTAATGCTGTATGGATAATGATGCCGGACTGGAGAACCTCATTCACTTTTTCATCCAATTCCATTTGAATGATTTTTTTTGCCTGGGGAGTAGCTTTCCGGATTTTTTCCGTATATCCTTCCGCATCAGAAATGATTTCTTTCAGTTCATGCATCACATAAGTGCTATAAGCAGGGAACATTTGCGTCTTTTTTTTGATGTTCAGCCGTATCGGCTGTTGTTTTATGTATTTGCTTCCTCAAGGGTGATCATTTTTTCTTTGGCAAGAATGTCGATCAGCCGCTCCTGGCGTGCTTTTGTATTTTCAAAATGGACGAGCGGATCGTACAGGGACGGATTATTTGGAATCGCCGCCAAAAATGCGATTTCCGCAACGGTGCATTCCTGCAAAGGTTTGTTGAAATAATAGGTCGCGGCTCCTCCAATTCCGTACACTTGATTGGCGAAATACATTTCATTTAGGTACATTTCCAAAATCTTGTCTTTGTCATACAGTTTTTCTAATTCATAGGCATAAAATATCTCCATTAATTTCCTTTCATACGTTTTTTCTTCAGATAGATACAGCATCCGGACAAGCTGCTGGGTGATGGTGCTCCCTCCTTGCTGGATGGAATTTTGTTTTGCGTTCTCGGCAACCGCTCTTATAATACCGCTGATATCAAAACCGATATGTTGATAAAAGTTCCGGTCTTCGCTCAAAATAAAAAGCTGTTTGGCGATTTCAGGAACTTCTTTATAGGATACAGGGTTTCTCCATTCGACATAATCTTCGCTGAACAGATTCCCATTCCGGTCCACCATTTTGACAGGAAGCGGCTTTTTTATCTCCGTCAGCTGTACCTGTTCCCGGAGCTCTTGTTCATGGGTCCGGCTTTTTTCAACTTCTTCCCAAATTTGATCGCCCAACCAATAGAGGAGAGGGAAAAAGCAAAGAATGACCAGATACCCCAAGGATCGCTTCATTATATATCCCTCCTCATACAAGAAAGAATATCATAGATTTTAAAAAAACTGTCTTTTTTTTATCCCTGCTCTATTTTCGAAGATGATGAATGACGGTTAAACAATGGAGTAAATGTGAAATTAGAAGAAAAAAATATCGTTTTATGGTAAACTGAAACGGGGAAAAGCAGTATGAAGGCATTCATTAATACGGTTAAAGGAGAAGAAGCGATGTATCCACAATTGACGAAAGAATTAAATCCAGGGGAAATTTTAGTTGAAATGAAGACGACAATGGGTACGATTAAAATAAAATTGTTCCCGGAGCATGCCCCAAAAACGGTTGAAAACTTTTTAGGCCACGCAAAATCCGGTTATTATGAAGGGGTTATTTTCCATCGTGTGATCAAGGATTTTATGATTCAAGGAGGAGACCCGACTGGTACAGGAATGGGAGGGGAATCCATCTGGGGCGTTCCTTTTGAAGATGAATTCCATCCTGAATTGTTCAATTTGCGCGGCGCGTTGTCAATGGCCAATGCAGGCCCTAATACGAACGGATCCCAGTTCTTTATCGTCCAAATGCCGTATGTGCCAAGCGAAATGATTGGACAAATGGAACAGGCGGGATTCCCGAAAGAAATTATCGAGGAATATGCCCGCATAGGGGGAACTCCTTGGTTGGACTATAAACATACTGTATTTGGTCATGTGGTGGAAGGCATGGATATAGTGGACAAAATCGCCAATGTTGAAACGGATTTCCGTGATAAACCGACAGAAGATGTGAAAATCTTATCCATCACAGTGCTTGAAGAATAGAAGAAAGAAGTGGTTTCGATGAATCACCTATTGCTTTACGGAGATTTTTTATATTTTCCGGAAGACAAAATGGCGTACATTCCTGCGGCCATTGAAATGATTTTTCTGTTTCTTTTGTGCTTTGCCGTCTTTTTTGCCGTGAAAAATCTGTCAAAGAGACAAGAACTGAAAACAAAAGAGCTGGAAGAACGGATTCTGAAGCAAAAAGAACAAAACAAGGAAAAACATACAGAACCATAACCGTTTGCAGGCTGTCCGGAGGGCGTCGTTCCGGACAGCCTGCTTTTTTCTAAACAAACTATTCATAATATGAACTTGCATTTGAGAACAGGGGAAATTCTTTTCAGTTCTTTCTTTGAAGATGTTTGAATGAAAGGTTTAAAAAAATCAGGTAAGTGATGGTCAAAGCCGCTGTAATATAAATGAACCCATTCCACCCAAAATGGTTATAGATCGGAGCCACAAGCGTGCTTCCAGATGCGACGCCGATATAATAGGCTACCAAATAAAGGCTGGATGCACTTCCTTTTAAATAAGCAGCAACTTTGCCGACATTGGCGGCCGTCAAAGAATGGGCTGTAAAAAAACCGAAACAAACCATGCATAAACCGGACAGGACGATCAGAATCGAAGAATGCAAGGTGCATAATACCCCTAAAGTTAGTACAACGATGGCTGCAGTCCGCACTTTTTCCAACGTAAATTTATTGGAAAACCAGCTCGAAACAGGCGCCCCTATAATCCCGAAGGCATATGCAAAATACAAAAAGGAGACGGAATCGAGGGGCATGGAATAGGGAGGGTTTCCCAAATGGAACGGCAGGTAAGTCCATGTCCCGGTAAAAGTGATTTGTAATACAATTCCTAATCCGAACAAGACAAGCAAGGCAGGATTTTTTAAGTGAAATCCAAATCCTTTTAAATCATCCCAAAAACTGGCGCTATTTGGGACGAAATGGTTGGATTTTGGCAAAGTCATTAGAACAAAAATGAATACGGCCATTCCAAAAAACATAATAATGGAAATCGTCAATTGCCAACTGTAAGTTTCAGAAAGAAAACCTGCAAGAAATCGGCCGATCATGCCCCCCAGCGCATTTGTGGAAATATAGATGGAAGTGGCAAGATTTCTGGCTTTTGAATCGATTTCTTCCCCGATATACGCAAGCGATGCGGCAGGCACACCGGCAAGAGCAAATCCTTGGATAAATCTCAATAAAGAGATGATCCAATATTTTTCCACGAAAAGCATGATCAGAAAAGGAAGAATGGATAAAAGAATGGAAAGGTGGATAAAGATGACCCGTCCCTTCCGATCCGAAAAAAACCCAGCACTATCAGCCCCATCATCAATGACAAGGTGGCCAGTGACATGGTTAAACTCGAATAAGTGACGGAGATGGAAAACTCTTTTTCAAAAACAGGAATAAGCGGCTGAAAAGCATAAAAGGCCGCAAAAATAAAAGTGGACGCGAGCCCGAGACTGGAGACGATCCGCCAATATCCCGGCTCGTTGATTTGATACCCCTTTGTTTCCATACGTGCACACCCTCTTATATATATGAAACTATAACGGACACTTCAGAAAATGTCCGTCTGTTTGTCATTTCTCCATTCCAAATGGCAGCCAAAGTGATAGCTGAGGGAAAAGAATAACGATGACTAGATAGGCAATCATTAATGCGATGAACGGAATGACACCCCGAACGACCATTCCAAGTTTCTCCTTCGCGATTCCTGCAACAACGAACAAGTTCAATCCGACCGGCGGCGTAATCATGCCAAGTTCCAAGTTGATGACCATGATGATCGCGAAATGGTATAAATCGATGCCAAAGTGCTTTAAAATCGGCAATAAGATTGGTAATGTAATTAAAATAATGGATACAGCTTCCAGGAACATGCCCAATATGAAGAAAAGAATGTTGACGATGAACAGGAACACCCATTTGTTCATGTCGCTTTCCGCAATCCATTGACCGACCTTATGCGGCACTTGTTCGTTTGTAAGGTATAATCCGAATAAAGACGCGGCGCCGATAATCAAGAAAATCATCGCGGTTACGTTAATGGATTCCACCAACACTTGCCGGAAATCTTTCCAGCTTAACTCACGATATATAAATATAGAAACGATGAGTCCATATACAACCGCAATGACAGCGGATTCGGTCGGCGTAACCACCCCGGTGTAGATGGTTCCCAGGATTAATACCGGCAACAATGCACCCCAAATCGCTTTCAACGATTTTCTGCCGCGTTCTTCCCAAGTGGCTCTCTCTTCACCCTGATATCCTTGTTTTTTCGCATAAACGATGGCAGCGGCGATAAGAACTGCCAGCAATCCTAAACCGGGGATGACGCCGGCCATAAATAATTTTCCGATGGATTCTTCAGCCGTAATTCCGTAAATAATTAACGGGACACTTGGAGGGATCAAAATGCCGAGCGTTCCTCCTGCTGCAACCAAACCGTAAGCGTATTTTTTATCATAACCGGCAGCGATCAGGGCCGGAATCATGATTGATCCGATGGCGGCCGCCGTTGCCGGAGATGACCCCGAAATTGCCGCGAAAATCCCGCAGGCAAGGATGGTTACAACCGATAGCCCGCCAGGCAAGTGGCCGACCCAAGCCCGCAAAGCTTCAATTAAATATTTCGAAATGCCGCCCCGGGCCATAATGGCTCCCGCCAATACAAATCCAGGAATCGCCATCATCGGAAAGGAGTCAAGGGCCGTAAACATCCGTTGAGGCACCATGTTCATATTAAAATCGGACATAAATAACATGAAGATGGTGGATAAAGCCAAACTGATGGCCACCGGAACCCGCAAGAAAACCAATATAAAGAAACTAAGTAAGAGGGTTAGCATATTCCTCATCCTTTCTGCGCAGAATGTTTATCAACCTTTCGATGAATCGGAGCAGGAAAAGCACTCCGGAAATTGGAAGGATGAGGTAAACGATCCACATCGGGATGCCTACTTCCAGGGATACCATTCCGGAATGGAGGCGGGCAGCGACCAGATTCCATCCGTAATATGTATAGATGATACAGAAGATGATGCTGAGCGCTGTCGCTGCAAGGTTGAGAATATACTTTCCGGTGTCATTTAAGCGGTCGTATAAAATGTCCACCTGGATATGCTGGTTATGTTTCAACGCCATGCCGAAGCCTAAAAAAGTCCCCCAAATGATTGAATATCTTGCCACTTCTTCTACCCAGGCCTGAGGATGGTTCAATACATAGCGCATAAAGACCCCATAGAAAATCAGGAGCACGCCGGCGCCGAAAAATAGACTGGCCAAGATTTCTTCCAACCAAGTCCAAAGTTTGATTAACCCTTTCACTCACAATCACTCCTTTTTATTGAAAGTTAAAAAAAGGGGAGTGCCGATTGAATCGGCACTCGAAAGTTTGGGGAAAAGATTGTGTTGCAATTGCTGATGATTTATTTATTCTGCTAAGGCATTGATGCCATCGATTAACTCTTTTGTAATGACATCTTCAAATTGATCATAAACAGGCTGCAATGCTTTTTTGAGAGCTTCGCGCTCTTCATCCGTCATTTCATAAACTTCCACTGTACCTAAGCTCTTGATTTTTTCGAAAGATTTTTGGTTTTCTTCAGCCGCCAATTTTTGGGCGTATTTTGTCGCTTCATCGAGAGCTTCTTCCACTAATACACGCAAGTCTTCAGGCATTGATTCCCAGAAAGATTTGTTAACGAAAATTGCATAGTCAAGGCGTCCGTGTTGAGTAGTGGATAAATATTTTTGAACTTCATAGAATTTCATCGTGTCAAAGTTGTTGAACGGATTTTCCGCACCGTCCACTGTACCTTGTTGAAGGGCAGCATAAGTTTCGCCGAAGGAAATGGTTGCAGAACCTGCTCCAAGCGCTTCAAATTGCGCTTCCAATACCTGGCCGGCCTGTGTGCGGAATTTCAATCCTTTAAAGTCTTCCGGTTTGACTAACGGACGCTTGTTATTTGAGAAATGTTTGAATCCGTTTGGCCAGAACGCCATACCTTTGATGTCGTTGGCCGCCAATTGTTTGGAGTTGAACAACTCTTGCGCCAACTCGGAATCAAAGAATTTTTGGACATGTTCCTCATCTTTGAACAAATAAGGCATGTCGACATATTGCCAACGAGGGTCGATTTTTACCATTTTTGTGACAGACGGGGCAATCATATGTACGTTGCCTGATACCAACGCGTCAAGCTCGTCTGCATCACCGTACAATTGTGAAGACGGATAAACTTCGACTTTTACTTTCCCATCTGTTTTTTCCTTTACCAAATCAGCAAAATAATTTGCCGCTTTCCCTTTTACACTGTCCGGCGCCGTAACGTGGGAAAATTTGATGATCAGCGGGTTGTCAGCAGTATAATCATCGCCGGATTTTTTTTCATTGCCGGAGTTTCCTCCGCAAGCGGCAAGCGCCAGCGCCAACACCCCTAAAATTGTGACAAAAAGCCATTTCTTCATTTGTATCCCCCTTATGCGATGTTAAATTTATTTGTTATAGAGCAAAAAGCTCTTATTAACCTATTGAACTTTCAGGTTTTTTGGAAGATTCCGGATGTAGTACTCCCCGTATCGATGAGCGTAGTAATCGTATACTGGGGAAAAGCGTTTCTCCCAATCTTTTTTCTCTTCTTCCGACAGGTAATAGATATCGATGCATTGGCAATCTTCAATTTCCCGAAGTTTTTGATCGTTTAATTCTTTTGCAAGATTCCATTGCCATTCTTGCACTTCCTTCAATGTATCGATAATCAGCTGCTGGTCTTCTTTCGACAACTTTTTCCAAAAATCATAATTAAATAAGAGGAAATATCCTAAATAACCATGATCGGAAATGGTTAAGTATTTTTGCAATGAATAAAGATTTTTGCTCGTGATATTGGTTAATGTATTTTCCTGCCCTTCTACATCACCTTTTTTCAAAGATTGAAAGACCGTGTTAAAATCGATTTTCCTCGGTATGGCATCAACTACGTGATATTGTTCCGCCAAAATATCGCTCTGCATGATGCGCATACGGATTCCTTTTAAATCTTTGTAATGCTCAATCGGTCTCGTGTCGTTGCTGATCTGTTTAAAACCGCTGTCCCATAATCCGAGGGCAATCAGATTATGTTTCTTTAACAAGTTTTTCAACCGGTTTCCTGCTTCGCTTTCTGTAAACTCATGGACTTCTTCCAATGAGTCGAAGGCGTAAGGCAGATCGTAAATCGAAAGTTCAGGCACCAAATCGGTCAATTTGGATATGGCGGGAGCGATTAATTGGACATCTTCTCTCATGAGAGCATCCAATTCCTCCATATCTTTATAGAGAGTTCCGTTTGAAAATACTTGAACTTCGATTCGGCCGTTTGAGCGTTCTTTGATGAGTTCGGCGAATTTTCTGGCAGCCATTCCTTTCGGAGTATCTTCACCGACTACGTGGGAAAAGCGAATCACCAGCCGTTCCTCTTCGCTTAATTGTTCCAAATCAATTGGGTAATCTTCATACCGGGCACATGCCGCTATGAAGAATGGGACGGCGAGCAGGATGCCGAACATTACAATTTTTTTTAAATTTTTCATTGCAATCCCCTTGAATGATGGTTTCATAAGGTTAATTTCATAGTAAATCAAAATCGAAAATTCGCAATATTGTGGTATTATTGGACATTTTGTTCTTTTTGGTATATAACAGTTTTTCCTGAAAAATAACTGTTATATCACATTTGGGGAGGCAAAAAAAAAAGAGCCATACAGCTCTTGGATCAGAGGGAATAGTATTTGGTTGGACGTCCAACTGTACCGTATTTTAAATCGATTTTTACTTCGCTGATGCTCGCAAGATAATCCAAATATTTTCTTACCGTGACCCTTGCCATGCCCGTATTTTGCGCCAATTGTTCGGCTGTGACGGGCTGGTTGATTTCCTTCAATTTGTCGGTTATTTGTTTCATTGTAATTTCATTCAATCCCTTTGGCAGTTCCTTTTGCTGCTCAAAAGTATTTCGATAGTATTCATCGATGTCATTTTGCTTCAATTCCGTCTTGTTGGTTAATTTTTTCCGGGATCGGGCATAATTCTCCAACGCTTGTTGGAACCGTTCAAAGCGAAAAGGTTTGACCAAATAATCAAAAGCCCCTAAACGCGTCAATTCCTGGACGGTTTTTGCATCCCGGGCTGCGGTAATCATAATGATGTCGACAGGGAGGCGGTCATTGCGGATTTTGTAAAAAAGTTCAAGCCCGGAAATATCCGGCAAATACATGTCCAATAAAATTAAGTCGGGCTTTTTATCCTTGATTGCATGATAGGCATGTTCGCCCGATTGCGCTTCACCAACAAGTGAGAACCCCTTTGTTTTCAATAAAAAACTTTTGTTTACTTCCAACACCATCGGATCATCTTCCACGATTAATACGCGGATATCGTTCATGATACATTCCCCCCAACTTTTACTATAATTGTTGTACCAACCCCTGGTTCCGAGAAGACTTTAATCTTTCCGTGATTCGAATCGACAATCTGCTTTACCAAAGCAAGTCCAATTCCATGGCCGTCCTTATTTTTCGTCGTGAAGCCGTAATCAAAAATCCGCTCCACCGGTTCCGGAATGCCTACTCCGTTATCTTGCACTTCGATGTATAGATAATGTTTGTCTCCCTGAATGAGAATATCGACAAACTTTTCCTCTTTGGAAAGGCAGGCTTCCATTGCATTATCGAGCAGATTGCCGATGATGGTGATCAGGTCGCCGCTGGAAAATCCGGTGACATAATCAAATAAATATGAATCATCACTTAAAGTCAGTTCGACTCCCAATTCCTTGGCTCTGGAAAATTTGCCGATCAGCAGGCCTTGAATGGAATAGTCGTGGATTTTGTCTTTAATTTTTTGAAAGACGCTTTCCTCATCCGTAATTTCATCCAGAATGAGACTGACGGCTTCCTCATTCCGGTTCAGTTGGATCAAACCTGCAATGCTATGCAGACGGTTGAGAAATTCATGATGTTGCGCCCGCAAGGTATCAACAAGCGTTTTTACGCCGGTTAATTCTTCCGCGAGCGTATGGGCCTCCTTCCGGTCGGTAATGACAATCAATGAACCGGCATTTTTCTCGCGGATTTTTAACGGAAAAATGCGGACCAGATACATTTGGTTAAACAGGGACAGCGGCCGGTAGCCTTCCTGTTTTTCCGATTGTTCTTCCGCCAGCCAAGTATCTTTGAACACTTCTTTCAGGGTTCCTTTTTTATCGAAAAAATGGGCATATTTTCTTGCCAAATGATTTGCATAAGTAATATTTCCATGGCCATCCGTAGCGAGGATTCCCACATCCATCGCCTGCATCATGGCGGAACGCTCTTCCACGATGCGAGCAATTTCGGATGGTTCCAAATTTAATGTTTGACGTTTGATATGGTTGGCGATGAAAATAGAGCCGACAAGACCAATGCATAATCCCCAAAATAACGCGATGAAAATGTCGGATTGATATTCTTCCACCAAACTCTTCCACTTCGGGGTAATGATTCCGACGGTGATGACTCCGACCTGTTTGGTGGCTTCGGGATTCATAATCGGAACGAATGCCCGGATGGAGAATCCCTGCACGCCGATCGCTTTGGAAATATATTCGTGCTGGGAATATGCTTCATTGTTTTTTATTTCCTCATTCACCGTTCCGATTTTGCTTTCGGAAGGATGGGAATATCGGACGCCTTTCATGTCGAAGATGACGATATAGTCGACATCCGTAGCCAACCGGATGCGTTCGGCGATCGGCTGGATGACTTCGAACCCTTTTTCCGTGCCAACCGATGTTTGAACTTCCTCCAATTGGGCGACAGTCCTGGCAATGGCGATGGCTCTTGAACCGAATTCCTTTTCAAAGGCGCCCGCAATATTATGGATCATAATAAAACCGCTCGTAGAGATAGAAAAAAGTACAATCACAAAAGAAAATAGGAACATGGTCAAACTGAGAGGAAGCTTCTTTTTCATCACTTTTTGATATTAACAACTCCATTTTCGTATCATTACGAATATATTTTTTTAACATTATATTATAAATAGAAGTTTGAACAAAAGTAGCAAAAAGCATAGGTATAAAAGAAAAAAAGCATCATTTTCCCGAAAGGAAAATGATGCTTTGGTTTTTGGCCATTATTATAACGGAAATAATTGTTATTTCACAATAGTGCTTTTTTAAACCGTTCAACGCCCTCTTTTACCGTTGCAAACGGACATGCCAAATTCATGCGCAAAAATCCTCTGCCGGCTTCGCTATATTTTGTGCCCGGTTCCAGCGCCAATTTCCCTTTGTTTAATAAACGGTCCATCATTTCTTTTTCCGATAGTCCCGTTCCACGGTAATCGATCCATACCAGATAAGTCGCATGAGGACGGATCACACGAACCCCATCTATTTGATTTAACTCTTTCTCCAAATAATCAATATTTTTGTCAACATATTGAATCATTTCATCGAGCCATTCGTCGCCTTTTTCATAAACCGCTTGAACGCCCGCGGCAGCAAGCGCGTTCCAATCGTCCAAACCGTGAGCGTTCTTATTCTGGATTAATTTTTTGCGCAATTTTTCATTTTCGGCAACGATGATGGCCGCATGAAGTCCCGCCAAATTGAAGGTTTTCGTCGGAGCAATGCAGGCAACGATTTTCGCCTGATCGGCCCCTTCCACTGTCATTGTAGGGATATGTTTGTATCCGTCAAAAACGATATCGGCGTGGATTTCATCCGAAATGAGCAGCACATCGTATTTGATGCACAGCTGGATCAATTTTTTAAGAGTTTCTTCCGACCAGACAACCCCGCCGGGATTATGAGGGCTGCACAGAATATAGGCCTTTACGCCATTTTTGAATTCTTCCTCCAATTTTTCAAAATCATATTCATAAATATTCTCTTTGCTTTCTGCCAGATTACATTCAACCACTTTCCGCTTCAATCCTTTTGGAATATTGAAAAACGGCGGATATACAGGAGTCGAAATGCATACTTTGTCTCCAGGCTCCGTGAAGGTTTCAAGAACGGTTGCGATGGCAGGAACGACGCCGCTGTGGAAAAGCAGGGCCTCCTTGCTTATATCCCAATTATGGCGGCGTTTGTACCATTGCCGGATCGCCTCTTTGCAATCGTCGCTGATGTAGGAATATCCGAAAATCGGGTGGTTCAGGCGTTCTTTAATGGCATCAATCACCACTTGAGGGACGGCGAAATCCATATCCGCCACCCACATCGGCAAAACATTATCCGCATCTTCCACATTGTATTTCGCGCGATAGCGGTCTTTGAATTTGTCCCATTTCAAACTGTTCGTATTTCTTCTTTCGTATATCTCATCAAAATTGATCGTCATCTCAATCACTCTTTTCCTTTTGATTTTTTCTTTAAATATGATGATAATATGATATCATAAGAACAAAAATCTGGAATTTGCAAGGTGAAATCGTGGAGAGCGCATGCATGAATCAAAAAGCCCATTCCGTTTTAAAGAAACGGGATCCTTTACAATTGGGCGAAGATGCTTATGATTTTGAAGCAGGCGATGTAGCCGCTGCGTTAGAGACCATAAATGATCCGACAGAATTGGCCAAGGTTATTCAAAGGGTGTACGAGCGCTCCTTTGAGATATGGATTCCCTTTGAAAAATGTGTAGAAATAGCTTACCAGTTGATTGCCATAAAATTTGAGGCTAAGAGTATTATATAAAAAAGTATCCTTTGTTTTAAGGGATACTTTTTACTTTTGTGTTTTTTGGCCATCCCTTCGCGGTTGTGAAAAGCGCTGGAATTGTTCATGAAAGTTGGAAGTTTTTTTCAAAATAGGGTGATTCTTTGTTTCGGTTTCATTCATTATGTTATAATTTAACATGAGACATATGCAGTGAAAGAAAGTAGGAACAAAAATGAAAAAAAAATACAAAGTGGGTGACGTTGTAACGGGAAAAGTAACCGGGATTCAACCATATGGGGCTTTTGTGGCATTGGATGAGTCGACGCAAGGCCTTGTGCACATTTCTGAAATCACTTATGGTTACGTTCGGAATGTGGAAGATTTTTTTAAAGTAGGGGACGAAATACAGGTGAAAATCCTTGATATAGATGAACGTAACGAAAAAATCAGTTTGTCTACACGCGCATTGCAAGATCCGCCACAAAAGAATATGGAAAAGAATCCGAAAAAAACTTTACAGGAACGTGTCAATGAACAGGATGCAAACGGTTTTCAGATGCTGAAAGAAAAACTTCAAGATTGGATTGAAAGAAGCCAATGAAAAACCCAAAAGCAAAATCGCTTTTGGGTTTTTTTTTTAGCTTTTTAATTTTCTTATGCGGTATTGCAAATTTTGTCTTGTCATTCCGAGCGCTTTTGCCGTTTTCGTAATGTTTCCGTCGTTCATTTTTAATGCATGTTGCAAGTAATATTTTTCCGCTTCTTTTAAATACTCATTTAATGGCAGCAATTCCTTTTCCGGCTGAAGAAGGAAAAATTCCGGTTTTTTCGTTTGGTCATTTTGTTGTTGCAGTTTAAAGCGAAAATGGAGCGGCAGCATTTCGTACGTAACATACTTTTCGTTTGTAATCATTGAGGATATTTCATCGAGCAACAGTTCCAGTTCCTTCAGATTTCCAGGCCAGTCGTATCGGAGAAAAAGTTCCATCACATCATCCGATAATCCCTGAATGTTGGAATTGAAGCGGTCCCGATGACGCGCAAAATAATCATCGATGAATGGTTTAATATCTTCTTTCCTTTCGCGCAAGGCGGGTATAGAAATGCTCATGGAGGCAAAATAATAATATAAGTCTTTTAATAATTGATGATTGCTGATCAAATCTATCGGGTCTCCGCCGACGCTGCCGATGATCATATGTTTTTCGGGCGGAAGGCTTTTTAAAATATTCAGTAATTCTTTTTGGACGGAAAGAGAATAAAATTCGAGCCGTTCGAAGAAAAAAGTATAACTTTTCTCTTGCGCTAAATATGTTTTGAGCCTTTCGATCTGATTCGGCCTGCGGCTAAAAAGCGTAACAAATTCATCGTTTTTCGGTTGCAGTTCATGGTGGATGCCTTCAGCAATCATGTCTTTTCCGGTCCCGGGTTCCCCGATTAACAATACGGGAATGCGGGCCCGGGCAGCCTTTTTGGCTTTTTCTTTCACGATTTGTATCGGCTTGGATATGGCTGTGATGACGTCGAATGTCAAAGGTTCACCGTATCTCCGCAACGGCTGATAGATCAATTTTTCCAAGGAGGTAATGTCGCGGGCAAATTGGATGGCGCCAATCAGTTTTTTTCCGTCGAAAATCGGGTACGTATCATTAATAGTAGTAATTTCATGGCCGTATTTGTTCCAGTAAGTTTGTTTTACATTCAACTCTTTCATGCCCGTTTTTAATACGCGCATCAATGAGCTGTCATTCAAACGAAAAGCAAAAAGCTCCAAAATGGTGCGGTCGGATATATCTTCAACATCAAAACCTTCTATTTCTTTCATTTTCCGGTTGTATAAAATCGTTCTTCCTTCCGCATCAACGGCATGAATGCCGACGGAAGCATGTTCAACTGCAAATTGATATAGATTCAGCAGTTGTTCTTTTGTTAAAGCCATAGGCAACACCTCAAAAATTTTTATTACGATTCTGTAATAAGTGTTGAAAAACGCAACAATATTTTGCATTATTATTATATATAAATCTGAAATGCGTGCAAATATTTTTTGCACTTATGGAATTAAAAAAGGAGGAGTTTCAAATGATTCCCTACAAACATGAGCCGCTAACAGATTTTTCGATTGAAGAAAATCGTCAAAAGTATCTTGATGCACTGAAAAAAGTGGAAAGTGAATTGGGCAAGGACTATCCGTTGATTGTGGGCGGTGAAAGAATTACAACAGAAGATAAAATCGTTTCTTATAATCCCGCGAATAAGACGGAAGTTGTCGGCCGAGTTTCAAAAGCGAATAAAGAAATCGCAGAAAAAGCGATGCAGGTTGCGGATCAAACATTCAATACTTGGAAAAAAGTCGATCCTGTAATTCGTGCTGAAATTTTGTTCAAGGCTGCAGCTATCGTTCGCCGCCGCAAGTTTGAACTTTCTGCCTGGCTGACGAAAGAGGCTGCAAAGCCATGGGCTCAAGCGGATGCTGATATTGCAGAGGGTATCGATTTCTTGGAATATTATGGACGACAAATGTTGGAATTGGCAAAAGGAAAACCGGTGGAAGAACTTCCTGGAACAATCAATAAATATGTTTATATTCCATTAGGTGTCGGCGTTGTCATTTCTCCTTGGAACTTCCCGTTCGCCATCATGGTAGGTACTACAGTAGCAGCGATGGTTACCGGAAACACGGTGTTATTAAAACCTGCTTCCGCCACTCCGGTAATTGCTTATAAGTTTATGGAAATCCTTGAGGAGGCGGGAATGCCGCCTGGAGTTGTAAACTATATACCTGGCTCAGGCGCAGAAGTAGGGGATTATTTGGTGGACCATCCTCGAACTCGTTTCATCAGCTTTACGGGTTCGCGCGAAGTGGGCGTTCGAATTAATGAACGGGCAGCCATCATTCATGAAGGTCAAATTTGGATTAAGCGAGTGATTGCCGAAATGGGAGGCAAAGATGCGATCGTAGTGGATGATGCGGAAAATGCCGATTTGGAATTGGCGGCCCAATCCATCGTGGCGAGCGCCTTCGGATTCAGCGGACAAAAATGTTCTGCCTGCTCCCGTGCAATCATTGTCGGTGACGAAGCGTACAATAAAGTGGTTGAGCGGGTTGCGGAATTGACAAATGAGCTAGTTGTAGGAGATCCTGCGAATCCGGAAACATATGTAAACCCTGTAATTGATGCAGGAGCATTCAAGAAAATCACAGAGTACATTGAAATCGGCAAGAAAGAAGGACGCCTGGTTGCCGGTGGACAGTATGATGATTCAAAAGGATATTTCATTCATCCGACGGTGTTTGCGGATGTGGATCCGAACGCAAGAATCATGCAGGAAGAAATCTTTGGTCCTGTTCTTGCGATGACAAAAGCAAAAGATTTTGATGAAGCATTGGAAATCGCCAATAACACAGTATATGGTCTGACAGGCGCGGTGATTTCAAATAACCGTTTCCACTTGCAAAAAGCCGCTGAAGATTTCCATGTGGGCAACCTTTACTTCAACCGCGGTTGTACGGCGGCCATTGTCGGATATCAGCCATTTGGAGGATTCAACATGTCCGGTACAGATTCCAAAGCGGGCGGTCCTGACTATCTGCTTCTTCATATGCAAGCAAAATCGATTTCAGAAACTTTATAAAATCAGCAAAAAAAGCAGACGTTTTTTGCGTCTGCTTTTTTTATGGAAAAGGTATTCTAAATCGTATTTACGGTAAATAAATTAATAAGTGAGGCTTGCAAGAAAAAATGGTTGTATAAGTGAACGGACATTATTAAAATGGAAATTACCTAGTACAATTAACACGATTTGCTTTTTTGTTGTGTTACTACAGAATTAAGAATAATAAATAATTGAGTTAAAAGAGGCGAGAGCGTATGGCTGAAAATCTTCTTGTTTCAACACAAGCAGTCATTAAAGAGGCATTATTCAGGCTTGGATATGATGAAGCGATGTATGAATTATTAAAAGAGCCGATTCGCATGTTGAAGGTGCGCATCCCCGTCAAAATGGATGACGGAACAACGAAAGTGTTTACCGGATACCGCGCGCAACATTCCGATGCGGTTGGTCCGACAAAAGGAGGCATCCGTTTTCATCCGAATGTCACTGAAGATGAAGTGAAAGCGCTTTCGATGTGGATGACATTAAAATGCGGCATTGTTGATTTGCCATATGGCGGCGGGAAAGGTGGAATCGTTTGCGATCCCCGTCAAATGTCAATGGGAGAGCTGGAGCGGTTAAGCCGCGGCTATGTCCGGGCGATTAGCCAAATTGTTGGTCCAACGAAAGATATCCCTGCTCCTGATGTCTTTACGAATGCGCAAATCATGGCCTGGATGATGGACGAGTACAGCCGGATTGATGAGTTCAATTCCCCTGGATTCATTACCGGGAAACCGATTGTTTTAGGCGGATCCCAAGGACGCGACCGGGCAACGGCGGAAGGGGTAACAATCGTCATTCAGGAAGCTGCGAAAAAGCGGGGAATTGACATAAAAAATGCCCGGGTAGTGATTCAAGGCTTTGGAAATGCCGGCGGTTTCCTTGCCAAATTTATGAGCGACTTGGGGGCAAAAGTCATCGGAATTTCCGACGCTTATGGCGCTTTATATGATCCGGAAGGGTTGGACATCGATTATTTGCTGGATCGCAGGGATAGTTTTGGCACGGTGACAACGCTGTTTGAGAACACCATTACAAATAAAGAATTATTGGAACTCGATTGTGATATCCTGGTTCCGGCAGCCATTGAAAACCAAATTACCGCTGAAAATGCACCAAATATCAAGGCAAAAATCGTCGTTGAAGCCGCTAACGGCCCGACGACTGCCGAAGCAACGAAAATCTTGACTGAGCGGGGCATTTTATTAGTGCCGGATGTGCTTGCTTCCGCCGGCGGGGTAACCGTTTCCTATTTCGAATGGGTTCAAAATAATCAGGGCTATTATTGGTCAGCGGAAGAAGTGAAAGAGAAACTGCGCGAACGGATGGTCAAAGCATTCGAAAATGTATATCAAACTGCCGAAAACCGGAATGTGGACATGAGGTTGGCAGCCTACATGGTAGGAGTTCGGCGCACTGCGGAAGCTTGCCGGTTCCGTGGTTGGGTGTAAAAATCAATACAAAGGAAAAAAACACCATTTTTCTTATATGAAAAATGGTGTTTTTTGTTTATGATAATAGTCAAGGGGGAGTAATAACGCAGAAAAGAAGGGAGAAGTTGCATGAATAATTTTACATTTTCCAATCCTGTGCGGTTGTATTTTGGAAAAGGGGAAATCATCAAATTAAAAAAAGAGCTGCCTAAGTATGGAAGGAACGTTCTGTTAGTCTATGGAGGCGGAAGCATTAAAAGAAACGGCATCTATGATGAAGTGATTTCAATCTTGAAGGAATTGGATTTGAACGTTTTTGAATTGAGCGGCGTGGAACCGAATCCCAGGGTGGAAACGGCGAGAAAAGGAATCGACATCTGCAAACGGGAATCCATTGATTTCGTTCTTGCGGTTGGTGGAGGTTCCGTCATTGATTGTTCGAAATTAATTGCCGCAGGGGCGAAACATGAAGAAGATCCATGGAAAATTGTCACAAACCAGGTGCATGTAAAAGATGCATTGCCATTGGGGACGGTCATTACCCTTGCAGCGACAGGCTCCGAAATGAATGCCAATTCTGTGATTACGAATGGTGAGACAGAAGAAAAATACGGTTGGTCCAGCGGAAAGGTATATCCGAAATTTTCGATATTAGATCCTGCATATACGATTACCGTGCCCAAAGAACAAACGGTCTATGGAATTGTGGACATGATGTCCCATGTCTTTGAACAATATTTTCATAATGCCAAAAATACATTGATTATGGATGAATTATGTGAAGGCGTGTTGAGGACCGTCATCGAAACGGCACCGAAGCTATTGGAGGATTTGGAAAACTACGAATTGAGGGAAACCATTTTACTGTCCGGAACAATTGCTTTAAATGGGATGCTTTCAATGGGATCGGATGGAGATTGGGCTACCCATCAAATTGAACATGCGGTTTCGGCGGTTTATGATATTCCGCACGGCGGAGGTCTCGCCATCCTTTTCCCGAACTGGATGAAACACGTTGTCCATGTTAATCCTGACCGTTTTGCCAGACTTGCTGCCAAAGTGTTTCAAGTCGATCCGTCCAATAAGTCGGCAGAAGAAGTGGCTTATGAAGGCATCGAACGCTTGCGGGCATTTTGGACATCCCTGGGAGCGCCAAGCCGTTTGAAGGATTATGGCATTGATGATTCGAAGCTGGATGTTTTAGTGGAAAAAGCGATGGCGAATGGTCCGATTGGCAGGTTTAAAGTTCTGCAAGAGAGCGATGTGCGGGAAATTTATAAAATGTCTTTATAAAGTGGAACAGGCTGTCCAGAAGCGCGACTTCTGGGACAGCCATATTTTTTATCAGAGTTCGGGAGTTTATTAAGTTGAATTAATTTGTTTCATGGTGATTCCATTCGGTAATATTGTCCTCTTTATCAAAAGCGATCATGACTTTTGTAACGCCTTTTTGGGCCAAAATCAATTCAACAAGATGGTCGCGCACCTGATCCAAATATTCAAGGGAAAGTGTCGGATTTGTTTCTGCAATCAGTTCAACATGGAGGAACTCGCCCTCTTTTACCACTTCAAGCCGTTCGATATCTTTGACATGGGGATCTTTCATGACCAGGTTTCCAATATGAATCAGCATTTCTTCATCGGTTTCCCCGATGGCTCCACGGGCATTATCAAGAAAGACCCTTCCCACGACAAAAAACATCATCGTCCCGATGATCATTGATACAATGCCTTCCAATTCATGAAATCCGGTAAAATATGCGATGACGATGGCCAGAAAAGCAAGCACGTTCCCTGAAGTCGCCACCGCATCCTCCATCCATACCAATTTTGTTGCCGGTTTTGCCCGTTTCAAATATACAGCCGATTTTGGTATTGATCCAAAAACGGAAGCAGATACTCCCGTTTCATGTAAAATTTCCTTTGCTGCTTTATGCAGAACAAAACTTTCCATTATAATTCCTATCAATAGGACTCCAAGGGCCAATAAAATCCCATCCGATTGTTTGACGGGATGTAGCACATGATGCAATCCTTCCCGGACGGTTTCATATGAAAGGATGCCGACAATGATGACAGCCCCTAAACAAACAAGGTTTACGACGCGGCCAAAGCCGTTGGGGAACTGTATTGTCGGGGCTTTTTTCGATAATGCTGAACCGACAAAAACGAAAAATTGGTTGGCGGCATCCCCCAATGAGTGCATCATTTCGGCAAACATTGCCACATTTCCGGTGAAAAAGTAGGCTATTCCCTTGATTATTCCCAAAAATAGGTTGACTAATGCTGCTATGAAAGATGGTTTGTTGCCGTTTTTTAGCAGTCTGGCTAACTCTCTCATCTATTTCCTCCAAACTACGACAATATTTCGATTTCGATTTTTTGAATGTATGGAAGGGCATGGAAAGTCTCAAAGATGGAATAAGTATTCTTTTTTAATAAAGTAGAAAAGCGAATATTCACCTCATAATTTAAATTTTCTCCGCTGATCCGAATATTATCAATAACCATACCATTATTTTCCATAAACTTCAATAAATCTTCGATATTTTCTTTTTTTGCAATGCCCGCTTTTAGCGAAAGTTCCCGCATGCGAATCCTTTTGGGCCCGATTTTCATCAGGAAAGGTGCGACAACTTTTATTCCCACTACTACAATGAGTACCGTAACAATCGCTTCCAAATAAAATCCTGCCCCAACCGCAATCCCGATTCCCGCGGCACCCCAGATGATTGCTGCGGTTGTCAGGCCTGTGATGCTGTCATTTCCTCTCCTTAGAATGACCCCGGCTCCTAAAAAGCCGATGCCGCTCACGATTTGGGCTGCAAGTCTCAACGGATCCATCGTTATATTAATTTCATCCCTTGGAGGGGTATTATATGCAGTATCAATCGAAATAATCGTCAACAAACAACTAAATGTGGATATTACCAAACTTGTTTTTAATCCCACAGGTTTTTTCTTTAGTTCCCTTTCAATACCGATAATTAAACTCAGCATTGCGGCGATGGCCAATTTCAGAAGATCTTCCTGCCGTATCATCATGATCAAAGTGTGCATTGTTCTTCCCCCTTTTCTATTGCGCATTCGTATTAAGCATGTAAAAATAATAATAAAAAAGAAACATCAGGAGCCTATATTGATGGAAAAACCTCCAGTTCATCCATATATCCCGATTGTCATCGGGATGATATCAATTTCATTCTCTGCGATTTTTGTCAAACTTGCACAAGCCGAATCGGGAGCCATTGCATTTTACCGGATGCTTTTTACGGTATTGATTTTGCTTCCGGCTTTTATTAAAAATCGCCTGCATGAATTAAAATTGTTATATCAAAGAGATTGGCTGTTTTCAACGGTTGCGGGCATTTTTCTGGCATTCCATTTCATTTTCTGGTTTGAATCTCTCCGTTACACTTCTGTTGCAAGTTCCACGGTTCTTGTGACAATGCAGCCCCTATTTGCTTTTATAGGAACTTATTTATTTTTTAAAGATTCTATCACCATGAAAACCCTTTTGTCCGGAGTTATCGCAATTTTGGGGAGCGTTTTAATTAGCTGGGGGGATTTTCGCCTAAGCGGCAACGCTTTATTTGGGGATATACTTGCCCTTATCGCTTGTGTATTGGTAACCGCATATTTTTTATTCGGACAAGAAGTCCGGAAGAGGGTATCTTTAATTACGTATACGATGGTGGTATATTCAATTAGTACAATATGTTTGTTTTTTTATGTATTCATAAAAGGAGAGTCCTTTGGCCCTTATCCTTTAATGACATGGGTATGGTTTTTGCTTCTCGCCATCATTCCGAATTTATTGGGCCATTCTTTGTTTAATTGGTCCATCAAATGGGTCAGCACCAATGTCATTTCCATCGCGGTGCTGTTTGAACCCATCGGCGCTTCCATATTGGCGCTATTCATTTTCGGTGAAAAATTGACTGCTTCACAAATCATTGGCGGACTTATTGTCATCCTGGGACTCATGTTGTTTGTTTTTGATTTAAAAACGTTGGTAAAATTTTTTAGAAAAAATGATTGATTTCTTCAGAAATATGTTTTATACTATTCCATGTCTTTAGCGGATGAGATTGTCTGTAAAACAAATTATAACAAACTGTTGACAAGAATATATGTTATATTTATAATTTAATAATTGTGTGAGTATTGATGGTTTGAACCTTGAAAACTGAACACCAAAGCGTTGATGCCAGAAACAATTCCGGTTTGCCGGCCCCGTCGGCGGACCGGATTCGGACAAACAATTTGAGTGAAATCAAATTCTTTTTGGAGAGTTTGATCCTGGCTCAGGACGAACGCTGGCGGCGTGCCTAATACATGCAAGTCGAGCGGACCTCATAGGAAGCTTGCTTTTTATGAGGTTAGCGGCGGACGGGTG
>NZ_VIGD01000012.1 GCF_006569205.1 Ureibacillus terrenus | reverse complement strand
ATAAAAAGCAAGCTTCCTATGAGGTCCGCTCGACTTGCATGTATTAGGCACGCCGCCAGCGTTCGTCCTGAGCCAGGATCAAACTCTCCAAAAAGAATTTGATTTCGCTCAAATTGTTTGTCCGAATTCGGTCCGCCGACGGGGCGGCAAACCGGAATTATTTCTGGCATCAACGTTTTGGTGTTCAGTTTTCAAGGTTCATAAGACAAAAATGGAGCGGGTGATGGGAATCGAACCCACGACATCAGCTTGGAAGGCTGAGGTTTTACCATTAAACTACACCCGCATAGTATTATACATATTTAATATTAACGCGCATTTGTTTTTGGTGCGGCCGAGAGGACTTGAACCTCCACGGGGTTGCCCCCACTAGGCCCTCAACCTAGCGCGTCTGCCATTCCGCCACGACCGCATCTATCGGTGGCTTTATTAATTATACATATCTTTTTAATAATGTCAATACTTTTAATAGGAAAAGAAAATGAGCCATGAAGGACTCGAACCTTCGACCCTCTGATTAAAAGTCAGATGCTCTACCACTGAGCTAATGGCTCATTATATAAAATTGGCTGGGGTACCAGGATTCGAACCTGGGCATGACGGAATCAAAATCCGTTGCCTTACCGCTTGGCTATACCCCAACAATGGTAGTGGCGGTCCCGACCGGGATCGAACCGGCGATCTCCTGCGTGACAGGCAGGCATGTTAACCACTACACCACGAGACCGAAAAACAAAAGGAAAAATGACCCCTACGGGATTCGAACCCGTGTTACCGCCGTGAAAGGGCGGTGTCTTAACCACTTGACCAAGGGGCCATGGCTCCGAAGGTAGGATTCGAACCTACGACCGATCGGTTAACAGCCGATTGCTCTACCACTGAGCTACTTCGGAACAATCATTATTTTTTACCTGCCGACTTTTATAATTATAATTATGATTTTTATAAAAGTCAATATTTTTTTGTATGGTGGATAATTTTTTTGTAACTGAAATATCATTCAAGCATCATTATAACATACCAATTATAACGACGCTAATTAATATACCACTAAGCACAAAAAAAGTAAAGCTATTTTTTCTTGAATTCATACACTTTTTTTAATTTGCCGTAACATTTGCCGCAGCGGTATTTAGTTACATCCATTCTTCGTTTTCTTATGTACCGCTGTTTGCATGATATACATTCGTACAAATATTCCGTTTTATTTCTTCTATAATTTTCTTCAATTCTGGAACAATATCTCGGGGCGCCGACCTTCTCCAATAAATTCCGAAAATCTTTGTCCCGGTGTTTGTATCCCTTCCCCTGAAGATGAAGATGGTAATGGCAAAGCTCATGAAGTATAATGCCCTTCAATTCTTCCATGCCAAAGAGTTCATAGGATTTCTGATTGATTTCGATATTGTGGCTGTGCAGCAAGTACCGGCCACCCGTCGTTCTCAATCGGGGATTAAAATAGGCTTTATGCAAAAAGCGTCGCCCAAAGTATTCCAGTGATAATTGTTCCACCAGCTGCTGCAGTTTTTGATCCGTCATTTTCCCCACCATACATTAATGGAATCGATTTTAAATACGAGAGGTGTCTGCTTGTCCGGACACCTCCCATTAAAATTGAACAAGAACCCGAAAAAATATGGATGTTCTCCAAGACGAACACGACCAACTTAATTACCGCCCTGATTATTCTCCGGAGGAATCATTGTCAAAGCTATTCGTCCTTTTTCGATTTCTACTTTCTCTACCCAAACTGTCACAATATCCCCCAAAGAAACAACATCAAGAGGATGTTTAACTCTTCCTTTTTTCAACTTTGATATATGGACCAGACCGTCCTGTTTTACGCCGATATCGACAAAAGCGCCAAAGTCAACAACATTTCTTACGGTTCCCTGTAATTCCATCCCCGCTTTCAAATCCTCCATTTTTAAAACATCTTTTTTCAATATCGGCTGAGGATACTCGTCCCGGGGATCCCGCATCGGCTTCATTAAAGTATCAACAATATCCTTGACGGTAATTTCCCCGACTCCCAATTGTCCGCTTAACCGGGTTAAATTCACTTCACTCAAAGCCTTCTCACATTTTTCCGTGCCGATTTCATTTTTTGATAAGCCGCATGATTCCAATATCTTCTCCGCTATTTCATAACTTTCCGGATGAATACCTGTTGCATCGAACGGATTTTCCGCATCCGGTATACGCAAAAAGCCGATTGCCTGTTCATAGGTTTTGGCGCCAAGTCTCGGCACTTTCTTCAACTGGATACGGTTTGTAAACTTGCCGATTTCGTTTCTCATTTTCACGATATTCTCCGCCACTGTTTTGGAAAGGCCGGAAACATATTGCAACAGGGAACTAGAAGCGGTATTCACGTCGACACCCACTTGGTTTACGGCGGTTTCAACAATAAAAGTCAACGATTCTTCCAATTTCTTTTGTGATACATCATGTTGATATTGGCCAACGCCAACTGCTTTCGGATTAATCTTCACAAGTTCTGACAAAGGATCTTGAAGGCGTCTTGCAATCGACACTGCGCTTCGCTGTTCCACCTGCAAATCCGGAAACTCTTCCCGCGCAATTTCCGAAGCAGAGTAGACGGAAGCCCCGGCTTCATTTACGATGACATATGAAACGTCTCTTTCTACTTCTTTCAACAGCTCGGCAATGAATTGTTCGGTTTCTCTTGAAGCCGTGCCATTTCCGATCGCAATAATGTCAATGGGATACCGGTTCAAAAGGTCTTTTACTATCGCCTTTGATTCTTCCACCTTTGATATTGGAGGATGCGGATAAATTGCAGATACCTCCAACAATTTTCCTGTTTCGTCCACAACCGCCAACTTGCAGCCTGTCCGATATGCAGGATCGATGCCAAGAACCATCACGCCTCGCATGGGTGGCTGCAAAAGCAGGCTCCTCAAGTTTTCGGAAAAAATGTGGATTGCCCTTTCTTCCGCTTTTTCCGTCAGTTCGTTCCGTATCTCTCTTTCGATGGAAGGTTGAATTAGTCTTTTATAACTGTCTTCGATCGCCTCTTTTACCGGAACAATGGAAGGGGAGTTTGATTTAGCCGGAAGCCATTCTTTTTCCATGATTTGCAGCGCTTTGTCCAACGGAACCTGAATGGAGACTTTTAAAATTTCTTCCTTTTCGCCGCGATTGATGGCAAGCGTCCTGTGTGGAACGATCGTTCTTACAGGCTCTTCATATTCGTAATACATTTCAAACACTTTCTTTTCGTCTTTATCCCCATCTTTTACGGATGCAGTAATGACCCCTTCTCTCCATGAAAGCTTCCGTAGTAAATCACGGACTTTGGCGTCGTCGGAAAACCGTTCCGCCAAAATGTCTTTGGCGCCATTTACCGCATCTTCCACTGTGAATACTTCTCTTTCTTCATGAATGAACGGTCTTGCCAAATTCTCTATCGGTTCCATCCCAAATTTCATCAATTCATCCGCCAGCGGTTCCAACCCTTTCTCCTTCGCGATTGTCGCTTTGGTACGCCGTTTTTGCTTATATGGACGATATAAGTCTTCCACCCGTTGCAGAATCGTCGCCGCCCGGATTTCAGCCGCCAATTCTTCCGTCAATTTCCCTTGTTCGTCAATAAGGCGGATGACTTCTTCCTTTCTTTGTTCCAGCTGCTGTAGGTATTTATAACGTTCTTCGATCGATTTTATCTGAACTTCATCAAGGGAACCCGTTGCTTCTTTTCGATAACGAGCAATGAACGGAACCGTGTTTCCGTCTTCCAATAACTTTATGACCGCTTCTACTTGGGATGGTTTTATCTTTTCATCCTTGGCAATCAGTTGAAACAATTGCTTTTCTTCCATTTTTCCACTGCCTTTCTTAATGAGAGCCATATCGAGGATTTCAATAAGTTATTTTAACATTATCAACTTTTATGTACTAACTAAAGAATGTTTCCCTAAAAAAATTAGGGCAAAAAAATAATAGCCTACTCCCAATCAGACCGAGCAGGCTTGTGTCCACAATATTATAAGTCTATCAAATCGAGACACTGCTATTTGCCGCAATAGCACTTTTCAACTTTTCAATCGCTTTTCTCTGAATGCGTGAAACATGCATTTGAGAAATTCCCAACATTTCCCCGGCTTCTTTTTGGCTTAGCTGTTCTAAAAAGGTGAGTTGAATGATTTGCTTTTCACGTTCGGATAAAACATTGATTGCTTCAGAAAAGACGATTCTTTTGTTCGTAAGCTCGTATCGATCGTCCTCTTGTCCAATCATGTCCAATAATGTCACAGTGCTTCCATCCGGATCCGATTCAATGGAATGATCAATCGACAAAGCCTGATAATTTTTTCCGATTTCCATCGCTTCCAACACTTCTTCCACTTCAACGCCCAAGTACTCGGCGATTTCAGGTATGGATGGAGAATGTTGCAATTTCACCGTTAAATATTCTACTGCGGACTTTATCTTAGGCCCTAATTCTTTTATGCGCCGTGGAACATGCACATCCCAGGTTTTATCCCTCAAAAAACGTTTGATTTCACCGACAATCGTCGGAATCGCAAATGCTTCGAACTTTTTTCCGATAGAAGGATCATACCGTTTGATAGCCCCGAGCAAACCTAGCATCCCTACTTGAAAAACGTCATCATAGAGGGATTTTCCATAGGAGTACTTTTTTGCAATGGATTCCACCAAATTTTCATAATGAAGGACTATCTTTGTCAACAGTTCTTCATCTTCTGTTTTTTGATATTCAATAATGCGGGCAACAACTTCATCTTCTGATCTAAGTGATTGGGATCTTGTGGACATTTTCATTCACCTGCTCTTTTGCGACATATTTCGTCATGAAAACAGTGACTCCACCTTCATTGTTCACTCTCACCTCGTCCATTAAAGTTTCCATTAGGTAAAATCCAAGTCCGCCTTCCCGTAAACTTGAAATATTTTCATCTTCCCGATATGGACCAATCTTTGATTTAATCTCTTCAAAATTAAATCCATTTCCATAATCAGATACCATAATTTCCATTTTTTCTTTATATAAAGCGCATCCGATGACAATTTCCCCTTCATCGATACCTTCATAAGCATGCTGTACTACGTTCGTGACGGCTTCACTTACTGCAATTTTCATATCTTCTATTTCGTCATATAAAAAACCTATGCGAGTAGCCAATCCGGAAATTGTTAGACGTATGACACTAACATATTGCGGTTTAGCAGGAATACGAATCTCTACATAGTCAAATGCACTCATTTGCAGGTTCCACCTTTTTATCAGTTTCAATATCCATTAATTCACTCAGTCCGGTAATTTCAAACAGTCTCGCCAATCGTTTAGATAAACGCACCAATTTTAACTTCGCATTTTCTTTGATCACTTTTTTGTAAAACGCAACAAATACTCCCAGTCCCGTACTGTCCATATACGTCACTTTCGATAAATCCAAT
The DNA here is from genome assembly GCF_006569205.1 of Ureibacillus terrenus. Classification (GTDB taxonomy): domain Bacteria; phylum Bacillota; class Bacilli; order Bacillales_A; family Planococcaceae; genus Ureibacillus; species Ureibacillus terrenus. The sequence continues at coordinate 102,757 of NZ_VIGD01000012.1, read as the reverse complement.
TCAATGTTCATGCCTTCTTTTAAATTAATTACATCAAGCTCTTCCCTTAATACGGGAGCCGTAAATGTATCAATTTCCCCTTCGATTATTCCATATATACAATTTTCTTCTGCGCGAAATTGTACATTGACGTTCATCTAGCACACCTCCAAATTGACTATATTACCTTTCCCTAAAATTTTAAGGGTTAAACCTAATAACATATTACTTTTTAATATTTTTTAATAATGACTATTGTAAAGTCGTCCGTCAATCGGAAATTATTCAATTTGTTCAAATTTTCAAATATTTTGTCGTACATTTCTTGCGCACTTAAATGTCTCAGCGATTTTGCCAGTTCTTTAATATAAGTGCGGGAATCAAAATTTTTCATATTTCTAAATTCCGTTACTCCATCCGTAACCATGATGATAAAATCGTTTTCCGAAAGATGGATGTCCGTCTGCGAATATTTGATTTCCGGCAATACACCTAATAACAGTCCTTTTGAATCCAAATCGGTGAATGTTTGCTCTTTCGAATTATAATAGAGTGCCGGTTCATGTCCTGCAGAACCGAATGTAAAGATATCATTTTCCAAATCATAACGTCCATAAAACATGGATACAAACATGCTATCGTCTACACTTTTTTCGATGATCCGGTTCAACACTTCAAGAACATAGGAAGGATTGCTGTTTGCATATTCCAACGTATCAAGCCCGTATTTCACCATCGACATGCATAGCGCCGCGGGCACGCCTTTCCCAACAACATCTGTTATGGCGACACTAAAATACTTCTCATCATCATGCATAAAATGAACATAATCGCCATTCATTTTCCGGACAGGTACAGAAACCATTCCGATATCAAGTCCGTTTGGTTTAGGGATTTTTGTTTCGAGCAACAAGTTTTGGATTTTTGCTGCTATTTCCATTTCAATGCGTATTTCTTCCTGCTTTAATAATAAACTTTGATGTTCTTTTAACTTTAATCCAAAGTGAACCATCACTTCGATTAAAAAATCAAAAGAATTCAACACTTCTTCAGGCAGATTTGGAACAATATTCTCCATCGACTGTTTATGGATGCTGACCAAATCTTCGGGTGAAATATTATTTTTCATTAATTGCCGGACAAGATTCTGACCTATATATAAATTGCTTTCGTTCTGATTTAATAAATAATCCGATAACACTTTTTCATATTGAACTTTTAACTCCTTCAAGCAGAATACACTCCCCCTATTTCAACCATTTTTCGATTCTTACCACAGTTCCTTTTCCCAATTCTGAATTGATTTGTATGGAATCCATTAATCGCTTTACGCCTGGAAGACCCGCTCCTTGGCTGGTGGATTTCGTATAACCGTCTTCCAAGATTTTATGGGGATTTGCAATGCCGGGGCCATTATCTATTGCAGTAATGGCAATCCCTTTTTGCCCGTTTTTTTCTATTTTTTCTACTACAATTTCTCCCGTGGTGGCATATAAATATATATTTTTTGCTAACTCACTCGTCGCTGTAGCAATTCTGGCCTGATCCACTACTCCAAATCCGATTTCTTTTGCCATATTCCGGCTTAGTCGACGTGCAGCCACAATATCCAGTTCTGTAACAATTTTTACTGTCGGGTGATTTCTCATGTTTAACACCCCCATTGTTTTTCCCTAACCATCAGGTCGCCATTCTACAATCTGTTTATGGCAGCTAAAAGAATAATAGAAAATATGCCCGTGTATTTAATATAACTTATTGAATAACTTTCCATCAATTACATAAATATATAGAAAATTGGATGCGTCTAGTATTTTCCAAAAAATTGCTTATAAAATACTAACGAATATAATTTCTAACCGGCGGACCATTTTCCTCTTTTTTTCAAAAAAAAAGGCTGATAAAGCTTCCGCTTTATCAGCAACAGCAAATATGTATCAAAACTTGATCAACCCTAAACTGATTTCTAAAGCGATATCCACTTTTTCCATCAGTTCATCGTCCAGATGCGTGATTCGATCCGTCAATCTGGACTTATCGATGGTGCGCAATTGCTCAAGCAAAATTACCGAATCCCTTTCGAAACCGTATTTTTTTGCATCGATTTCGACATGGGTTGGTAATTTTGCTTTTTGAATTTGCGCAGTAATAGCTGCAATAATGACAGTAGGACTAAATCGATTACCAATATCATTTTGGATAATCAGTACAGGTCTTGTTCCACCCTGTTCAGAACCGACAACAGGTGACAAGTCTGCAAAGAAAACGTCCCCACGTTTTACTATCAATAATTTCATCCCCCGCTTACGAGACGCTCCACTGTATGTTCTGCTTCATACTCGGCATGTAGAAATTCCCTAGCAATAGCCAAATTAATCTGGCCCATTTCTACATACCCTTTGACTAAAGCTTCCCGTATTTGATTTGGTTTACAGGCAACCACTCTGCGTTTAGAAACATAGACAATAATTTCATTGTTTTCATTTTCCAAACCGCAGAATTTCATCATCTCGTTAGGGAGAGCTGCCATTTCCTTTGCATCATTCACTTTTTTCGCATACACAATAAGCACCTCCACAAAAACCAACCTAATCTCATCACTCTCTCTCATTCTAACATCGTTAATTTGAGATGAAAAGACAAGATGTTACAATTTCTGTAATTTTACAATATTTTTGTGGTTTTTGTTGAGGTTTTTGTCGAAAATTATCCTTTTTTGCAGTAAATTCTGGGTACTCTGGAAGTGATGATGCAAGGAACTTCATAATTGATTGTACCAGCTTTGGCAGCCCACTCATCAATTGTTATTTCTTCATTTTTTTGTTTGCCTATTAAAACAACCTTTTCACCAATATTATATGCAGCAGGTAGGGCAATCATACATTGATCCATGCAAATTCTTCCGACAATGGGAACTCTTTTCCCATCGATTAAAACATCCTGTCCGCTATACTTGCGAATCAATCCGTCAGCATAACCAATGGGTATTGTACCAATAAAAGTCGGGCGATCAACAGTATATGAAGCGCCGTAGCCGACAGACTCGCCTGGTCCGATTTGCCTTACGGCTACTAATTCCGTTTCTAGTGAAAAGGCTGGTTTAAGTGGATATGGCAACTTTGATTTGACATATTCGGAAGGTGCAAGTCCGTACATTGAAATACCATAACGCACCGCATCATATTGTAAACGGGCGTCTTTGATCAGAGCGGTTGCCGTATTAGCTGCATGTACGATACGAGGTTTTTTTGGCAGTATTTTCAAAAATTGTTCGAACCGATTGACTTGTTTTTGGAAATACGATTCGTCTTCTTCGTCTGCTGTTGCAAAATGTGTAAAAATCCCATCAACAACAAATTGTCCGGACGATTGTATCGCTTCATACAACGAGCGCAATTCTTCTTCTGTTGCAACACCAATACGATGCATTCCTGTATCCACTTTTATATGTAACTTCAACGTTTTTTTGCAACTGTTTTTCGCTTCATTAACCCAGTTTGGAGAATCAACCGTTAATGTAATATTTTCATTTGCAGCATATTCTGCAAAAGAGGTTGGCGAATATCCCAACACCAATATATCAGGATCAGGTAAATGCTTACGAACATGAAGCGCTTCTTCCGGAGTAGCTACTGCAAGCATGCTCGCACCGGCTTCAAGAGCCGCTTTCGCCACCTCCACATCTCCATGCCCATAAGCATTCGCCTTGACAACGGCTATAATTTGAACATTGGGCTGAATATGTTTTTTTAGTTGAAGAACATTGTATTTGATAGCATCCAAATCAATAATAGCTTTTGTTGGACGGAAGTGCTTATTGGTACGCATCTGTTATTTTTCCCTCTTTTTTCTTTATTAAACCTTTTATCTAAGTGATTCTTTTTGTATTGTAAAACTCTCCGTCCAACAAAGCAACGAAATTACTTAAGACTGCCTTCGGAAATGGACGAAGCAACTTCAATCATTTCTTCTTTTGTTAAATCATTGGAAGCAATAAAGAATGAAATGCCATCTTTCTCAAAACTTAACGAATGATCTGTAATGGCTCCAATCGTGAATCCCAAATCTAAAAGTTCTCCCGGCTGGAATACCGGAATCGTTGCGGATTCGCCAACTTCCACCGGTTCTTGTACCAATGTAAATGATTTGTCACCTTCAAATGTTAAAATCACCCGTTCTGTTCCGTCTTCCGTTTTGATTCGCTTTTCATCCGCTAAAGTCGTGTTGCCCCAAGCCAATACCGGATAATATGTCTGGAAGTTAGTACTTTGCTTTTCTTCAGTTGCCACATTTTGTTTTTCATCCTTTGTAAATTGTTCAACCGCATATTCTTTTTCTTTATGTTGAACTCCTAAGTCGATCTTTTTGAATGTAATCAGCATTTGTTCTTCGTCCGCTTCATTTAAAATGGAAACCGATTTAGGCAGCAACGTTTTCTTATCCACTGTCACTTTTTGTGTAGGCATGATGCTCTTATGATTGTTTCTTGTTGCCGCAGTAAAGATGTAATGATTATCCGTTTCTTCCATTTGGACATTTTTATCGGCCAACAAGTCTTCAGCCAAAGCGCCGATTAAATAAGGCTGGCTGTTTTGTTTTGGCCACTCGCTTTGGAATTTGTACGTTTTCTTGAGTGATGGCGTAACAACAAAAACCCCTTCTTTATTGCGGATGATCATTTGCGTTACGTCTTCATCTTGTTGAGACACTTGAACCCGGTAGAAATCCGGTTGTGTATGCCATACATTGACATCATAAATCCTTGGCTCGTCTCCCGTTTTAATTTCCATTGTCGCTTCCAGTTCATAACCTTTTCCTTTAGCCCATTTTTCGTGCAGCTTCTCCAAAACTTCTTCCTTGGAATCTTTACCGCAAGCACCAAGCACCATGACACTTAACAACAAAACGAAAAATATGATTACTTTGCGTCTCAAAACTCCATCCTTTCTACTCTAACTCGATAGGACAAATATATGAAGGAAGGTAGTTGTTTATGCTATCACTTTTGGACAATAGCCAACTTTCATAAAAGTCAAGAATCCATCATAAGGAGCACCTGTGCCGCAGCATAATCTCTCGAATGAGTGATGCTGACAAAACCGTTCACGGCTTGACCATGAAAATAAAGTACCGGTTTGCCCAGTTCATCGTTTAAAATTTCAATTTGATGAAATTCACATCCCTCCCTTATCCCAGTGCCATTTGCTTTGGAAAATGCTTCTTTTGCCGCAAATCTCCCCGCCAAAAATTCACATTTTCTTTTATCCGAAAGTTGATGAAAAATTTTTTGCTCCCGTTCCGACAAAATGCGTTTATGGAATTTTTCAGATTGATGGATCAATTTCCTGATTCGTTCAATCTCTACTATGTCCAATCCTATTCCTTTAATCATATGTCATAGTTCCCCTTTTATTAATCTGTAAAAACAAGGTATAATAATTTTATAAATTGAGGTGACGTCTATGTTTATCCGTACAGAAAATTTCAGGCAGTATATAAAATTTTATCCTGTTGTTTCAACGCTGATCGCACTAAATATTATTGCATACATAATCACATCGCTTCCTTTTATTGGCAATATGGTTTTATATTTAGGAATGAGCGTTAATTGGCTGATTGCTGAAGGTGAGTGGTGGCGGGTCATAACTTCCACTTTTTTACACGGAGATTTTTTCCACATTTTATTTAACATGTTTTCCTTATTTTTGTTCGGGCCGGAACTGGAAAGAATCGCAGGAAAACTGAGGTTTATTACGATTTATTTGTTTTCAGGGATTTTCGGCAATGTTGCAACATTTATTATTGAATCCCCGGATTATGCCAGTGTAGGAGCCAGCGGTTCGATTTATGGAATTTTTGGAGCGTATGCGGCCCTTGCCTACTATACAAAAAACACAATACCGCAATTGAATCAAATCATTATGCCAATCATTGTCATCGGATTAATCATGACCTTTTTGCAGCCGGGTATCAATATTTCCGCTCACATTGGTGGATTAATTACCGGATTTTTGTTCGGACTTGCCTACTTCTCACCAAAAAATATATTACGTTGGCGCAGGAAATAACACTAATTGTGCAATAAAAAATTCATGATTATAGAGAGTGCTTATGCACTCTCTTTATTTATTCCTCTCGTTCTTTCAAACCACGATAAAATTGCATCTGCATCCGATTCGTCCAGATGGGGTACCCGCGCCGTTGCTCCGGCAAGGCCGGACATAACCGTCGCTTGTACAGTCGCGATTTTCTTCCTTTTTTGAAAAAAATTTTGTCTCTTTTGAATAACTTGAATCCGTTTCTTTTCGGCGATGAACGTCACCCGGCTGATCACACGGTACCTTAACGTCAATTGATTTCCCGAAATGAGATAGCCGTTTGTTTTGTATTGCCATAATCCCATTATGAGAACGAACAATGCAAGAAAGATGGACAATAAACCGGCAGGGTAAAAGAAATAAGAACTTAATCCGATGATTGGGATCAAACTTAAAATATACACTCTATAAAAGTGCGGCCGTGATTTTTTAGGAGGACGGACAAATTCTCCTTCCAAGTCGAATGTAAATTGAGGGAATAAATATTGCAGGGGTTCCGACATTTCTTTCTTTGAAATAAGCGGAAACAGCATAATTTTTGTATCCCCCTGTCCAAATCCCCAGCTGGCGCTTTCCACAACCACCGTTGCATAACGGAAGAATTGTCTTAAAGGATTTTCGATGATTTTTATCCCCTGCACCCGGTTGTTCGGGATAATGATTCTTTTTCTTTCCAACAAGCCACGTGTTATAATAATCCGGTCGTTTTCCTGCACCACCGTAAAATCATAGTAATTAATAAACGTAATCATTACCGACAAAATCCAGGCAAATAAAAATGCAAGAAAAATGATGACCATTATAAAAATAAATCCAAATTGAATCATTGCAGCGATTTCTTCAACAATCCAATCAGTCGGTATATACTCGGCAATTTGGGAAAAAAGAGCTGCGACACCTGCAATCACCACCCCGACGCTGTTCGAAGTGGTAGCAAGCAACAGCAAATCTTTTGCGGACATTTTGTGTATCACATGAGCTTCTTCCTGCAATTGGTCCGAAACTTTTGCACCGCCAATTTCAACATTTATTTCACCGTCCTTATCCTGCCCAATATTTAGTTTTTTCGTTTCCCTTTCTATCCTTGCGGCCGCTTCTCTTGTAATCGCTGTAAACTCCGCTTCCGGCCTCCCATTCGTACTTCCTGCCGTTTCCACTGTCACTTCCACAAGACCAAAAATGCGGTGAAAGATCGATTCTTTATAGTTGAAACTTTGAATGCGGTCAAAAGGGATATAGCGCTTCTTTTTGACGAACAATCCATATTCGACTCTCAGTTCATTGTCTTCAAACCAATAGACAAAAGTAAACCATTTAACGATTCCGGAAATTAAATAAAAAATAACAACCAATAAAAAAATAAACAAAGGGATATATTCCCATATCTCTTTACCATCTGCTTTAAAATTAAAACCGTTGACAATCACCAAAATAATCAATGGAAAAAGAAGCTCTTTCAACGCTTTTAAAAAATTAATAAATGCAGATATGGGATGGAGTCTATATTTTTCATACATCATCTTCAGCCACCCTCGCCAACTCGGAAATTCTTTCCCTCAAATGATCCGCTTCTTCCGTTATCAACATCGGAATCACATGCGTTGTCGCTGCAGTAGAAATCGCGATGTTGGCCAGATCATATTTTTTCAGGATAGGTCCCTGCATCGTATCCACGTGCTGAACCCGAACCATCGGAATCAAAGTTCTCTTCACGACAAACAGGCCGCTTTGAATTTCGATTTCCTGTTCCCTTACCTCATAACGCCAATGATCCCATCGGATCTTTGGAAACAGCCAGATTAACGCTATAGCGGCAATCAGGACAACACTTGCAGAAATGAAATAAATAGCGGCAGACCAGTCAAATTGATATGTAAGAAAACTGATTGTTCCCGCAATGACGGACAAGAAAAAAGTATAAATAAGACCATATAATCGCCAAACCGTTAAACCTTTCCGAGGAATTTTGTACTCGAGTTCTCCTCTCATTTTCCCACCTCTTTTCTTTTCTACATATCTTTGTACGGACTATCCTATCAATTTGTTTCAAAATTCTAAATTCTCTTTGAAAATCTATCATAATTATGATATGAAATTCATATAAAAGATTGGGGCTGCTACGAGATTGCAAAAATGTTCACGTTAAAAACAAAGTCATTTATAAGGAGTGTATGTAGAATGAACGTACCTTTAGTCTTGACCCAATTCTTAGATCGGGCCGTAACACTATACGGAGACAAAGAAGCCATCATTGGTTATGAAGGAGATCGGCGATTCACTTACCGCCAATTCAACCAAAGGGTAAATCAGTTATCAAGAGGCCTGCAATCTTTAGGCGTCCAAAAATATGATAAAGTGGCTTATCTTGCACCAAATACGATTGAAATGCTGGAAGGCTTTTATGGCATCTATCAGGTTGGTGCAATCATGGTTCCTTTAAATATCCGATTAAAGCCTGAAGATTACCTGTTTATTTTAAACCATAGCGAATCAAAAGTGTTATTCGTCGACCAGGATCTTTATCATCTAATTGAGCCGATCAAATCAAAATTGAATACCGTGGAAACAATTATTGTTCACTACAAAAATGATGAAACAAATGAAATAGATTATGACGAGTGGCTTGCTTCCTTCGACGGTTCCGAATTTGACCGTGTAGAATTGGATGAAAATGATGAATGCAGTTTACTATACACAAGCGGAACAACAGGCAATCCGAAAGGTGTTCTTCTCACGCACCGAAACAATTATTTGCATGCTTTAAGCTCCATGCATTTCTTGCGGGTAACGGACCAGGACGTGTACCTGCACGTATTGCCGATGTTCCATGTAAATGGATGGGGATCACCATTTTATTACACTGCCAACGGAGCAACCCATGTCACTTTAAGAAAAGTGGCGGCAGATCAAATTTTTGATGCCATCAAAAAATATAATGTAACGGTTATTCACATGGCTCCGACAGTGTTAAATACATTATTGCAATATTATGATGAACATAAACCGGAAATTCCTAAAAATGTAAGAGTAGTTATCGCCGGTTCAGCGCCGCCTCCTGCATTTGTTAAGCGTGTTGAAAAAGATTTGGGATGGGAGTTCATACAAGTTTATGGCATGACTGAATCTTCGCCGCTTTCTTTAGGCTCGCGGATTCTTTCTCCATACCTGGACTTGCCGGAAGAAGAAAAATTCCGGTTAAAAGCAAAAGCCGGAACACCATTTATCGGTACGGAAGTAAAGGTTGTGGACGAAAATGGAGAAGAAGTTCCTCATGATGGTAAAACAATGGGTGAAATCATCGTTCGCGGCAATGGCGTGATGAAGGGCTACTGGAAAAACGAAAATGCTACAATGGAAACAATTGTAAATGGTTGGCTGCATACCGGCGACATCGGAACAATCGATGAAAAAGGATATATTGATATCACGGACCGCAAAAAAGATATTATCATCAGCGGCGGAGAAAACATTTCTTCCATCGAAGTGGAAGGAGTATTATATGAACATCCTGCCGTAAAAGAAGCGGCTGTCATCGCTGTTCCGCATGAAAAATGGGGAGAAACGCCTCATGCAATTGTCGTATTAAAAGAAGGACATAGCGTCACGGAACAGGAGCTGATCGATTTCACCCGTTCCAAATTGGCCCATTTCAAAGCCATTAAAAGCGCATCTTTCGTGGATGAATTGCCAAAAACGGCTTCCGGCAAAATCCAAAAAGTTCAATTGCGAAAACAATATGCAGAATCTATGCAAAAAGCATAGAGAAAGAAAAAAGCAGAAAGGTGACACCTTTCTGCTTTTTCTTTTTATCTCGCTTTTCCTCCTCCAATTTTTTCCCTGCGGCCCCTGTTTTCTCTTCGGCCAATGCGTCCGCCTGAACGCTCCCTCCTCGCCGGCAACGGAGGTTCTTCCGTGATTTTTACAGGGGTATTGTCAGGCTCTTTTGTCATGGATTTAATGGCCGCCGCCACAAGATCCACCGCATCAAAATCTTCCAACAGTTCATCGGCAAATATTCGATATTCTTTTAAATCATTTGCCTGGACAATTTCAATAAGTTTTTCGATAGCCAATCTCTGCTGGCCGGCCAAAGCCTCGCCTTTCGTTGGGGGGCGAAGCGGGGTAATGCGTTTTTTCGTGGTTTCTTCCACTGTACGCAAATATCCCATTTCCCGGGGAGTTACAAACGTTACCGCAACCCCCGAATTCCCTGCACGGCCAGTTCGTCCGATACGGTGAACATAACTTTCGGGGTCTTGAGGGATATCGAAATTATAGACATGGGAAACTCCCGAAATATCCAATCCCCTCGCTGCGACATCCGTCGCTACCAGGATATCGATTTTATTTTCTTTAAATTGCCGCAACACAGACAGGCGTTTTGATTGGCTTAAGTCCCCATGGATTCCTTCCGCCAGATACCCGCGGATCGTCAATGCTTGGGCCAATTCATCCACACGACGCTTTGTGCGTCCAAAGACGATTGCAAGTTCAGGCTGATGGACATCGAGCAGCCGGGTCAAAATATCAAATTTTTCCCGTTCCTGTGATTTAATGAAATATTGTTCTATATTTTCAACCGTCATTTCCTTCGATTTTATTTTTACTTCTTTAGGATTCTCCATAAATTTCGTTGCGATTTTTCGGATCGCCGGTGGCATTGTGGCCGAAAACAGCAACATTTGGCGATTCTTAGGCACATTTTCCAAAATCGCGTTAATGTCGTCAATGAAGCCCATGTTCAACATTTCGTCCGCTTCATCCAATACAAGAGTTTGAACCTTTTCCAGATTCAATGTGCCACGGTTGATATGGTCAATAATTCGCCCAGGCGTTCCTACGATAATTTGCGGTTTATTTTTTAAAGCGCGGATTTGCCGTCCGATATCCTGTCCACCGTAGACCGATAGAATTCTTACCCGCTTATCATAACCGATTTTATAAAGTTCTTCCGAAACTTGAATGGCAAGCTCCCTCGTCGGGGCAATGATCAATGCTTGAATTTCAGGTTTTTTTGTATCAATTTTTTCGATGATTGGGATGCCAAACGCCGCTGTTTTACCCGTACCTGTTTGTGCTTGTCCGATTATATCGCGTCCTTCTAAAGCATATTTGATTGTTCCTTCCTGGATTGGCGTCGCTTCTTCAAATCCCATACGCTTTAATGAACGCAATGTAGATTCGCTAATATTAAATTCTGAAAAATTTGTCAAACTCTTCAAACTCCTTTTTAAATATTAAGTTGACAAATGGTTACATTTTCAGATGAAATGTCGGCAAATGTCGAGCTTGATCTTTAAGCACTGCGGCAATCCATTCCCCAATTTTCGAATATATGAAAAAGAAAGCCCGGTCTTTGCCGAGCGGTTCCATTCTACGGGTTTCTTAGAATAAAACCGATTCATTCAAAAAAAAGCACTCTTCCCCTTTTGAAAGAGTCTTTGCATAAAATGTATCCATTGCTTTCCTTAGTCTATCATGGCATCAGAAAAAGATGCAATGATAATGCTTTAATTATGATTGTAGAAAACGGAGCACATCCGCAAACCATGATTCGCAATCTTCGCTGAAACAAATATGATGTTTTCCGCAAGATGAATAATAAAGATATTTCTCCGTTGCAGGAAGTTTATCATATAAATATTGTGCCGTTGAATACGGGACGACCCCATCGCATTTTCCCTGCACAATAAAAGTCGGGATATCAATCGATTCAATATACGGCTCCACCTGCCGGACAATCCTCATAAATTGTATTGCGGCACTCACGGGTACATTTCTCAGTTTGTACTCATACATCCGAAAAAATTCATTGTTCTTCAATTGTCCACCAACGGCTTCTTTTGCAATTTTCCTCAAATCTTTTAGCAATTGCTTAGGAGCAATATATTTTACTGCCGCACTCAGGAGCACCAATTTTTTTACCGGGTACCGTTTCGCCAAATATAAAGCGATGACTCCCCCCATGGAAAAACCGACAACAAAAATTTGTTCCGCTTTCTGTGCCAATCGTTTGTATGCCAATTCGGCATCAATCAGCCAATGTTCCGCGGTAAAACCATTTAATGAAAGTTGATCCCCGTGGCCGCATAATGTAGGTGTCTCCACAAACCAATCGGTATGTTTTTGTATGTAATCCGCCAAAGGTTTTATTTCATTTGGCCCTCCGGAAAATCCGTGCAACATTAAAACTCCGATCGACATCCAAAACACTCCCATCAAAATAAAAAAGTGAAATTCATTTCGAATCCAAAGAGTCTCCATGAATTTCACTTTTTTCAAGAAACTTTTATTGTAAATCGTTGATGATCGTTTCCAATTTCATGCCCCGGGACCCTTTGAGCAAGATTAAAGTATCTTTTGTTGCATATTGTTTAATATAATCAACGATTTTCCCATAATCATCTTTCGTGTATAAAAGTCTTCCGGAAAATCTTGGAGACAACCGGTGGTACAGCCATTCCATCCGGGGACCAAATAAACATACCCTGGAAATCTTCTCCCCATCAATATAATCCGCCAATTCCTCATGGAACTGCCGCTCTTTTTCGCCCAGTTCCAGCATATCCCCCAAAACGAGCCACTTATCATTTCTCATGGACGTTGATTGAAGAAATTCAATCGCCGCTTTCATGGATGTCGGAGCAGCGTTATAAGCATCGTTGATAAACAAGATGTCTCCCAATGGCACAAGTTGCATTCGCATGTTTGTCAGCGATACTTGTTCCAAACCTTTTCGAATCTGCTCATCGGACAAGCCGATGGATTTTGCAACCAGCATGGCGCCGGATGCATTTTTGACTTGATGTTTACCCAGGATCGGGATGAAAAATTCCCCGTTCAAATCCCCTTCTACCATAAAACGGCTGCCCTTTTCCGTCGTTTCGATTTCACAAATTCTCAAGTCATTGCCTGATTGAAAACCGAACGCTTTGGATTTCAGTTTTGGAGTTTTTTCAACCAATGCCCTCAACAACGGTTCATCCCCGTCATAAAAAAGGACGCCCTCCGGATCGAGGCCTTTTATGATTTCAAATTTGGCTTTTGCAATCCCTTCGCGGGAACCAAGTTCCTGCATGTGGGCTTCTCCGATGTTTGTAATGATTGCATAATGCGGTTTCGCGAGGGTTGACAAAAATTCGATTTCTCCAAACCCGCTCATCCCCATTTCCAATACGGCCATCTCCGTATCTTCATCAAGAGAAAGGATTGTCAACGGCAATCCCAATTCGTTATTGAAGTTTCCAATCGTTTTTTGCACTTTGTAATAAGGGGAAAGCAAGCTTGCTAAAATATCTTTTGAAGAAGTCTTCCCATTTGAACCTGTGATTCCAATAAATGTCGCCTTCAATTCTTCCCGATACATACGGGCCATTTGTTGCAAAGCCGTCTCGGAATCTTCCACGAAAAGAAGCGGCACATTTTTGGGAGGATTTGGCTCATCTTTTAGCCAAAGGGAACAACTGGCCCCTTTTTCAAAGGCCTGTTGGACAAACTTGTGTCCGTTCGTTTTTTCTCCGCGGAACGGGATAAATAAATCCCCTTCTTTGAGCGTTCTTGTATCGATGGAAACACCGGTTACAAGATTCTCTCCATATCCTTCAAGTTCTTCAATGTCGATATTCAACCATTGTGCTATATCTTTAATTTTCTTTCTCATTTTTTCATCCCACTTATTCCCTGTTGAATTGGAGTTGTTGTTTTTCTTCATGGCGTTCAATCGCCAATTCAATGAGCCTATCAATCAATTCGGAATAACTTAAGCCGCTGTTTTGCCAAAGAAGCGGATACATGCTAAAAGGAGTAAAACCTGGCATTGTGTTCACTTCATTGATCAACACTTCATCCCCGCGCACAAAGAAATCAGCTCTTACCAAACCTGCGCAATCCAATATCTTAAAGGCACGGATGGCCATATCTTTCATTTTTTCTTCCACTTCAGGAGAGATTTCGGCAGGAATAATGAGTTGGGTAGAATTGTCCTTATATTTTGATTCGTAATCATAAAACTCCGTTGTCGGTTTGATTTCTCCCGGAACGGACACTTTCGGTTCATTGTTGCCGAGAACAGCCATTTCGATTTCCCGCGCTTCAATTCCCTGTTCCACAATGATTTTCCGGTCATATTTGAAGGCGATGTTGATGGCTTTCTCCAGCTCCTCTCTGTTGGATGCCTTATTGATGCCGACGCTTGAACCCAAATTGGCCGGTTTGACAAACATCGGATAGGCCAATTCATTCTCACATTTTGATAGTAAAGCTTCTTTATTTCGATCCCATTCATAACGAATAAAATAAACAAATGGTACTTGATTCAATCCCGCGACACTGAACAATTGCTTCATGATGACTTTATCCATTCCGCAAGCGGATGATAGCACGCCGTTTCCGACATAGGGCAAATTCAGCAGTTCAAGAAGACCCTGAACTGTACCGTCTTCCCCATAAGTACCGTGCAATAATGGAAAAATGACATCGAATTTTGCCTGATTCTGATTTTCATCTAAAATGAATTCGAGAATGTAATTCGGTTTGCTTTCCTTTTTTGTAAATTTTAATTCTTCGACGGATTCCGCAGGTTTTGTCAACTGAGGACCCCGGCACCATTCACCGTCAAGGGTGATATAAATCGGAATTACATCATATTTCTTATAATCAATGGCTTTTGTTACCGCAGTAGCAGTGATCAAAGATACTTCGTGCTCCGCGGATTTCCCCCCATATAACAATCCAATCCGTTTTTTCATTGTTCGACCTCCAAGTTATAAGTAATACTAGTTTATCATGAAAAGAATGACTTCATGAATAGCAAAAAAGAAAAACCCCCTGTCATCGGCCCTTGGACAGGGAAGTTTACTGCAGTTTAATCAATTCATCATAATCCTGCTTTAATATCATTATTAAATCGTTCCATACTTCATCAGGGTAATCATAATCGGAGAGTGTTCGAATTTCAACCCCAAAATGATTCTTCGGTTTTTCCGCTTTATAGATAGACACAAGCGCTCCTTCTTTAAAATAATGGCGGTATGCTTTTAAATCGGCAGCCTCAATTTTTGGAATTCTCTCTTTTGACTTTCTTCTCCAGAACCCCCCGTTGCCGCCGTTTTCTTTTATAATATTATTGATGAGGGTCGAAACAAGCATCTCAAAATCTTCCAAAAAGCGGAAATATACTTTTGTCGTCTGTTCATTAGCGGATGAACAATACACGTAGCGGTTTTTCAATTTCGGGAAAAAGGGGGAAGTTACCGGTTCTTTTTTATGTCCTAGATACAACAATTCCGCTTGTTCCATCGGTGTAAGTTGATTGACTTGCTTTTCGTCGGAAAAATCCACCCAGCATAAATCCCGATTGGAATCTTCCATCTTTTTTACAAAGTTTTTGATTTCGTCACCTGGAATATAATCCAATTGAGTATGCATATTAAATAAACCGTCTTCGTAACTTTGATTCAGCAACAAAATATTTTTTATTGATTCAACCGCCCCAAAAAATTGTTTCAAAGTCAAACCGCTAAAAATTACAAATTGATTTACAGCGTTCATATGTATAAATAAATGATATAAATAATCATCCGCTGTTTTATGTTTTTTCGCCATCCAATCACTCTCCAATACCGCAACAGTTAAATTTATTATATGATGTAATTAGTTTTTTTTGAAACAATTTCACATTGCCTTCGTCTTAATCATGTGATAAATCTATGAAGGATATTTTTTAATCGCTAATAAAATATGATACAGTATATTGATAGAAGAACGCTTTGAAAATGCAATATTATAGAACATAGGTGGACAAAATGGAAAATAACAGAAACTTTGCAGAAAGATTCGATTGGAAACTTGCTACTATACTTGTACTGTTTTTAATCATAAGCTTGGTTGCTATTTCCTCCGCCCAAACATCGGGGCAGTATGGCAATGTAAATTTCGTCCTCAAACAATTGCAATGGTACATCATTGGAGCCGCTATCATAGCGGTTGTCATGTACTTTGAACCGGAGCAATACAAAAAATTGTCCTGGTATCTATACGGTTTTGGAATTTTCCTGCTCGTTTTGCTCATTTTTATGCCTGAAGGACCAGGACAAATCGGTGAGCCGAAAAACGGCGCAAAAAGCTGGTATAACCTTCCGTTCGGAAGCATCCAGCCTTCCGAATTTATGAAGACCTTTTACATTCTTGCCGCCGCAAAACTGATTAGTACCCACCATGAAAAATATACAGTCAAAACCATTAAAACCGACCTGATATTACTCGGAAAAATCGGTCTGACTTTGCTTGTTCCGCTCGCCTTAATTATGCAGCAGCCGGATTTGGGTTCGTCGTTGGTATTTATTGCTATTACAGCCGCATTAGTTGTGGTGGCAGGAATTTCATGGAAAATTATTATCCCCATTTTTGCAGGCGGCGTCGTATTGGCAGGTTCCATCATATGGATGGCATTATATATGCAAGATTTCCTGGAGAAACATCTCGGTGTAAAATCATATCAATTTGGACGAATTTATTCATGGCTCGATCCTTACTCTTATTCCGATCAAAACGGATACCATTTAATCACTTCATTAAACGCTATTGGTTCGGGCGAAATTTTGGGAAAAGGTTACATGAACCGGGAAGTGTATGTTCCCGAAAACCATACAGACTTCATTTTTTCTGTAATCGGCGAAGAATGGGGATTTATCGGCGCAAGTTTCGTCATCTGCCTGTATTTCTTGTTGATTTACCATCTAACAAGAATCACCCTTACATTGAAAGACCCATTCTGTACATATGTATGTGCCGGAATTATCGCCATGATTACATTCCATGTATTCGAAAACATCGGAATGACCATTCAATTGCTGCCAATTACGGGGATTCCTTTGCCGTTTATCAGCTATGGCGGAAGTTCGCTCATGGGGAACGCCTTGGCGATCGGTCTTGTATTTAGCATGAAATATCATTATAGAAAATATATGTTCTCGGCAAGAGATGACGATTTATAAAAAAATTCCCGCTTGAGCGGGAATTTTTTTGGATTCGAATGCTACAAATTAATATTGGGAAGTTGTCCGTGGCGGCGCTAATACTTTTAACAATTCCAGCCGGGATTTCGTCACTGTGGCTGTAACCCCCAATTTCGATAATTTTGAGGCAATTTTTTTCAAATCCACTTCCTTCGCCATACCAACCACCTGTCCTTATTCGTTATATTATTTGCAACGTATAAATAGTAAAAAGGGTTTCACGCACCTTCTTCTTGAAATTATTGTAGCATGATTGATTCATCCTAAATTTTTCAATTGTATTACAAGTCCGCAACGATCAAAACATTTTTATACCTATGCAGCAGGGTAATTTACTTGTTTTCAAAAATAGGTAAAGTTAAAATTTACTATGTTCATACTGATTAAAAAATGATAGAAGGCAGGAAAGTTATGAAAAATTTGTTTTTATTATTATCGATACAATTTCTCGTCTATTTAGGGTTTGGCATCATCATTCCTGTTTTGCCGGAAGTAATTGTGCAAAATCAATGGAATGAAGTCCATGTCGGAGGATTGCTGACGATTTATGCACTAGCGAGCTTTTTTACTGCGCCTTTATGGGGAGAAATTTCGGACAAATTCGGCCGAAAACAATTGATACTGGTCGGTCTCGTTGGTTTTAGTTTGAGTTTTCTTATTTTCAGCTTATTTATTGATAACTTATACATGTTGTATTTTTCAAGGTTGGTTGGCGGCTTGTTTTCCGGAGCTTTATATACATCCGTTACCGGTTACATCAGCGACATTTCCACAAACGAAAATCGAAACAAATACATGGGCTTGATGGGAATGTCCATCGGTCTGGGGTTCATTTTCGGTCCTGCTGTAGGCGGTGTGCTGGGTGAAATCAGGCTGCACCTTCCTTTTACGATTTCGGCTGCTTTAATCGCCATTCTTTTTGTCATTGCACTGATTGCATTAAAAGAACCGGATAGAAAAGGCGAAGCAAGCAAACGGGAAATAATCCCGAAAGGCGCCTCCGCACTTTTTCAATATCGCATCCGTTATTTATTCATTTTCGCATTTTTTGTCACGTTCATATTGGCTGGAGTTGAGGCGACATTCCAGCTGTTCCAGATTGACCGTATTGACATCACGCCTGCCCAATTAGGATCTTTATTTATGTTCAGCGGTTTTGTTGATGCGTTCATACAAGGAGGCGTCATTCGCCAAATCAAAGATGGTACTGAAACGAAGTGGCTGATTGCAGCTCAAATCATTACTGCTATCGGACTTCTTTTAATTACAATCACTTCCGGTTTGGTAATGGCCGGCGTTGCCCTTTGCGTGTTTACTGCCGGAAATGCATTGGCCAGAACTTGTGTTGTTTCGTTGACTACGAAGGAATCCGGAGGAAAATACGGTTTAGCTTCCGGAATTGCCTATTCGATGGATAATTTAGGGAGAATTATTGGTCCAGTGTTTTTCACTGTCTTATTTAAAGTCGGAACTGATTTAACATATTACGTTTCAACATTTATCGCTCTGATTGTCATCGTGCTGCTTCTCTTCTTCAATCGTTCCAGAAATTCTCTTCGCGCAGACTATAATGAAGAGCTATGAGAAATAGTAGATTTCTTCGGTTTCCCTTTCCGTTCATTCATCATTCCTTATTCCGCAAATTGTCAACAAAGAGCGCCTGAAAATTTTCAGGCGCCGCCTTTTAAATATTAAAAAACGTATGCAATGATGCATACATTTACTATAAACGGTTATAAAAATAAAAAAGGTGTTGGAGGATCAAATTTGGACTTTTCACATTCATTATCCTTGCCGTCCCAATTTGAAGGAATTCGAACTAGGTTGGAGGCATCCACTTTAAGAGCGATCAATATCATCCCTAAAATCCAAAGAACGCAACTGACAGATAGCAAATTTTCAGGTTATCCGTATTTGCCAAAAATCATGAACTACCCGAAAGACATCGATGGAAACTATTTAATTTTTCTTGCCCAAATCAATTTTGAACAAGTCCAATCGTTTTATCCTTTTCCTTCAAGCGGCATTTTGCAATTTTTTATTTCTCCATCTTTGCTCACATATCAAATGAGCGAAGGAATTTTCCAGCATTATTTTAAAGTCCGATATTTCCCAAAAATATTGCCAGAGGAAGAACTCATTACCGATTTTCCGTTTTTAAAAAGTTTTTCTTATTCTCCAATCAAAAATCAAATGGCTCTTCGCTTCTTGAATAAAATCGAACCCGTATCCGCAATGGATTATCGGTTAAAACAATATATCAGCCACCTCGATTTGACGAAACAGCTTCCTGATGGACGCACTCTGGAAGAACATTATTTTGAACATTTTTTGGGGGCGGAACATAAAATCGGGGGATATCCATATTTTATCCATCATGACATGCGAAGCAATTCAAAACTCTTAAAACGGTACGATACATTGCTATTGCAAATTGTCTCGGATGATGAACAGAATATCATGTGGGGAGATTCGGGAATCATCAAATTTTTCATCAATAGCAAAAAACTTGCCCAAGGTGATTTCTCGGATATTTATTTGCAAGCAGAACAATATTGAATGATGGGCAACCTGCTGTTGCTGGGTTGCCTTTTGTTGTTCCAATATTTTCTATTTCAAGAAGAATGCGTTATAATAATGTATTGTATAACATTCGGGGGAAGCAGGTGGGTAGAATGAGCATTCTGATCAATTCAATTCCTTTCATCCCTATTTTGTTTGTGTTAAACGTTATTCTTGCCATTACCATCATCTTTTTGGAGAGAAGGGACGCTTCCTCCACATGGGCATGGATACTTGTGCTATTTTTCCTGCCACTGGTAGGCTTCATTTTATATTTGCTGTTGGGCAGACAATTGAGAAATAAACATTTATTCCGCTGGGAAGGCAAAAAGGACATAGGCATTGACAAATTAATCAGCTACCAAATCGAAGCCCTTGAAAAAGATACTTTTCAATTTAACGAAGACTACGTGAAAAATTACAAAAATCTCATTCAAATGAATCTGAATACGGGGGATGCCGTCCTTACCCAAGACAATCATGTGCTCATCTATGATGATGGAGTCGAAAAATTCCAGGCTTTAATCAATGATATATTAAATGCAAAAGATCATATACACATCCAATATTACATTTTTAAACTCGATAACTTGGGCCAAAGAATTTATGAAGCGTTAAAGAAAAAAGCAAAACAAGGCGTCAAAGTCAGAATATTGTATGATGAAATGGGCTCCAGGGGAATAAAAAAGAGACATTTTAAAGAGCTGATTGAATTAGGCGGAGAAGTTGAAATCTTTTTTCCTTCGATATTCCCTCTCATTAATCCCCGCCTCAATTTCAGAAACCATCGGAAAATCGTCGTGATTGACGGCAGAATTGGTTATATAGGCGGATTTAATGTCGGAGATGAATATATTGGATTAAATAATAAATTTGGTTATTGGAGAGATACTCATCTGCGGATTGAAGGCAGTTCCGTTCACCCACTCCAGACGCGTTTTATCCTGGATTGGAACCAGGCAAGCGAAAATAAAATTGCCTATTCCGACCGCTATTTTCCCGCCATTCCGAAAAAAGGGGATGTGGCCATGCAAATTATTTCAAGCGGACCGGATACCGACTGGCCTGCTATTAAGAACGCCTATTTAAAATTATTAATGGATGCAAAGAAATATATTTATATTCAAACTCCCTACTTTATCCCGGATAACGGCTTCCTGAATGCCATTGAAGTGGCCAGCCTTTCCGGAATTGATGTACGCATCATGATCCCGAACAAACCTGACCATATGTTCGTTTATTGGGCGACCTATTCTTATATCGGCGAATTATTGAAAGCGGGAGCAAAAGTCTATATTTACGATAAAGGCTTTATTCATGCCAAAACCATCGTCATTGACGATGAAGCCGCATCTGTAGGAACCGCGAATGTGGATGTCCGAAGCTTCAAACTGAACTTCGAAGTGAATGCATTTATATACGACCGTCAAATTTCCCATGAACTGGCGGAAATCTTTGAAAAAGATATTTTAGATTCCCGGGAATTGACTTTGGAACAATATGAAAACCGTTCCTTTATCATCAAATTTAAAGAATCCATTTCCCGGCTGCTGTCCCCGATATTATAAAAAGAATTCGTTTCTCCAAAAGCCGCTTGACCTTTGGAAAAACGAATTCTTTTTTTAAACAATGCCTAAATATTCTTCTAAAGTCAGACCTGACTCTTTTACTTTTGTTGCGAGATCCACTCCCAAATAACGGAAATGCCAAGCTTCATACATATAACCGGTAATGTGCTCTTTACCCTTTGGATATCTTAAAATAAAGCCATATTTATGCGCATTTGCCGCCAACCATTTCCCTGCCGGTGATTCTCCAAATTCCTCCGTTAGCCATAAATCTTCCCGGCTCTTTTCCCCGATATCGAATGCCAATCCCGTTTGATGTTCAGAATAGCCGGGCCGGGCGCTGTAACGGTCGGCCTTTTCTTTGCCGTCCCGTTGTACGTATCTGTTATAGAGCATTTGCTGATATTCATAAGAACGGTAAGTACTGAATGCCACTAATTCAAAACCATGTTTTCTTGCATCTTGCGCCATTTTTTCAAAAGCGGCGCGGGCTTCTTTGCTTTCGCCCGGGGCAAAATCTTTTGGAAGCGGATATTTTTTGTTGGCAATTAACACCCCTTTAATATAAGTGGGCTTGCTGGGCAATTGCTGCCCTTCGATATAACCATTATTATCGACAGTTTTGTTTTCTGCCGGCTGATGCTGTTTCGGTTGCGCCTGTTGTTTGTTTGTCTGTTGATTTTGCTGCTGTTTCGGTTGTTGCGGCTGAGGTGTTTCTTGTTGTTTTCCTTCAACCGTTCCTTTGTGCTGCTCATCTCCAGCCGGTTCAGACGTTCCCTGGTTTTCCTCTTCCTTCTTTTGATCCTTTTCATCAGAATCGGGACTGGCCGCAATTTCATTGTCTTCATCATTTGCCGTCTTTGTATCATGATTCATTTGAACAATCAAAATGGTCGCTGCAATCGCGATAATCAAAAGTAACAATGAACCAATCAATATATAACTCTGCATTTTATTTTTCATAACATCACCTGATTCCGCCTCAATTCAAATTTGCTCTATTATTTTATCACTAATTTCATGGGTTTGCTCCAAAAAAATAAGCCGAGCCTAAAAGACTCGACTTCCTTCCTTATTTTGCCTGTTCAACCGCATGTTCTGAATAATACTTTCTTCCTAAATAAGTTTGGAAAATCAGCAACAAACCGCTGACTGACCAATACAGAGGCAAAGCGGCCATTGAAGAAAGCGAAATGAAAACGATCATAATCGGAGATATGAATACCATCATTTTCATTTGCTGCTTTTGCGCCTCAGGAACTGTCCATAAGGAAACTTTGGCCTGAATGAAATAAATTAGACCGGCAATCGCAGTAATAATGAGATCAGGCGAACCTAAATTAAACCATAGAAATTCGTGAGATTTCACCTCATTGGAATAAAGGATCGAGTAATATAATCCCATGATAATCGGAAACTGAATTAATATCGGCAAACATCCCAAGTTAAAAGGATTGATATTGTGTTCGCGATATAAAGCCATCATTTCCTGCTGAATTTTCATCTGCTCTTCTTTTGTCTTTGCCTTTTTCAATTTTTCCTGAATTTCGTCCATTTTCGGCTTAATCAGATCCATTTTCGTTTTCATAATGGACTGTTGGCGGTAATTTCGCAACATAAAAGGCATCAAAATCAGCCGGACAATAATGGTAATGACAATGATGGCCAGTCCATAACTTCCGCCAAACCATTCGCCAAGTGTATTCAACAGCCAGTCCATCGGTTTTACGAAAGTGTGATAAAAGAATCCTTCCTGATTTTGAACTGCTTGGCACCCTGATAAGATCAACAGCGAAATACCGAAAAGGGAAAATAACGTCAGTCTCTTCATTTTTCCACCTACTAAACATTTTTCACTAAATTGAAGTATACGGAATATGCTCTATAATTTCAACGGAATATACTTTAGAATTTCAAATGGCAGGTGTCAAAAGCAAGAACATTTTATATTGGGACTCCTCTACTCTTCTCACATTCAAATATTCAACCAGCGTAATGCCCACATGTTCTCGGAAAATACGGGAGAGATGGCTTGTGCTGATGTGGAATTTTTGTGCGATGCTTTCTACCGTTAAGTCGTTTTCCAGTTCATCGTTTATATACATGATAACTTTGTTGACCGTTTGATGACGGAAGGTAGGCTGTTTCCGGTCGGCAATGAAACTTACAAAAAAGTCGATCAATTCATCGGCAAACTGCAAAAATTCCGCATCTTTCATCTTATTCTGAATCATATCTACACAAGCTACGTTAAAGGCAAAGGCTTTTTTCGAAGGAACTTGATTTTCCATCAATTTTCGCGCAACAATGGATGAAAGTGTAATAAAGTAATTTCTTACCTCTTTAATGACTTGTTTCCCAAAACGGACCGATAAAATATCAATTAGCTGGTGCAATGATTTTTTTGCTTTTTCCGCTTCAAGATGAAAAATTTCAAACAATAATTTTGACTCAATGTTAAAAAATTCTTCTATCCCGCTGTACTGGTTAATACTATCAATTTCTTGAAAATATCTCTTGGAAATCATTTCAGAAATTGATTGTTGCTGTAGTTGCATACATTACCCCAACTTTCTTCAGAATGAAATTTGCATCATATTCCCACAAATACTATTCTAGTATAAATTAGCATAAATCTGATATAAACAAAAATTTTTTAATACGAAAAGGGTGCCGGTTTAAGTAATTTTTGCTAAAAATAAATCTATATTAACGAAAAAATCCGAAAATTTAAATAAATATTCATAGCTAAAGGAATATTACCATAATTTTCGTTTTTTTTTCAACACCCATTTAGGATTAAGTTACTGAAAAATATTATATATTATTAGTACTATGTAAATTGTCGATGAATCTCAAAAAAATACTAACAAACTATTGCTAAATAGAATTACTTTGCAATATGCTAAATAGTGATTCATTACAAAATGTTCTCACATTATACATTCTTCTCTATTTCATTTCTAAAAATATGTAGTAAAATAATTAAATAAAACTAAATGCGGATAAACGAGGTGTTTAAAAGTGGATCCAAAAGAAATAGAAGAAATCATGAATGTCATTAAAGAATTCTTCCCAGAAAATACATCCATCGCCATTTCAGATACAAAAGAATATATATATTATCAGCCAAGCAAACTTGTGGATTTGAAAATCAAGCCTGGCGATCCAATAAAAGAAGGCTCTGCAGCCTATAAAGCAATCCAGTACGGCAAAAAAATCAATACTTACATCGAATCCGACGTATTTGGTGTTCCTTACTACGGCATGAGCATTCCTTTAATCACCGAAGGAGAAATCAAAGGGGCTGTTACTGCCATTTTCCCTCAAAAACCATCACCATTTTTGACAAACTACATTACTATTAAAATTGATGACTGCTGGTACCCTATTAAACACAGTGAAGTCGTTTATTTGGAAACTCAACTCCGCAAAACATTTGTAAAAACAATGGATAAAGAAGGATTCCATCGTTTGAATCTCAGCGATCTCGAATTATTCCTTTCCAATGATCGATTCATTCGCTGCCATCGCTCTTACATCGTCAATATCGATTATATCGATGAAATTCAACCGGACTCCCATTCCACATTCCTTTTAGTCATGAGAGATGGGACAAGAATTCCTGTAAGCCAAAGATATGCGAGCTATTTCCGTCGTTCGCTGGGATTCTAAAATAGTTTCCGCATATCACAACAAATATTGTTTCCTTTCAACAAAAAATCACCATTTCCTAAATTGGAGATGGTGATTTTTTGTTCTCTTTTCGCTTCCCTTCAATTAGTTTACTAAAATAATTTTTTGTCGAAAAAACTCGTATTTTCTCTTTCATACTATAATTAAGCATTTTCATGCAACATTTGAAGATTGAGTGACAAAGTCGTGCTATTATTAATTTACTCTCGGGCATAGTATTCTCGCTTGCTCAATATACTGAAAATTCTTACAAAGTTTTCTCTATATAACAAATAAAGGGGAGGATTCTATGGATTATTCAATCATCGAAAAACGAATTGGCGTTCCAAAATTAAGAGATCGCATTGTTTCTGCTGAAGAAGCGGCTGCATTGATTCCAGATGGTGCAGTTGTGGGCTTGAGCGGTTTTACACGTGCCGGGGATGCGAAAGTTGTTCCATTGGCTCTTGTTGAAAGAGCGAAAAAAGAGAAATTCCAACTCGATGTATATACAGGAGCTTCCATTGGACCTGAAGTGGATCACTACATGGCTGAAGCGGGGATTATCCGCAAACGCGGTCCTTACCAAGGGGAAAAAGCGATGCGCAATCTCATCAACCAAGGAAAAATTTTGTACGTGGATGCGCACCTTTCCCATAATGCCGAATTAGTACGCCAAGGAATTATCGGTCCTATTAAATATGCAATCATTGAAGTCTGCGCGATTACAGAAGATGGATTATTGATTCCGACAACTTCTGTAGGTAACTCGCCGATTTTTGCGCAATATGCCGAAAATATTATTCTTGAATTAAACATTTCTCATCCTGAGACATTAATCGGCATTCACGATATTTATGTACCTGGTCCTCAAGGACAACGTGAACCAATTCCTATTACAAAAGCAAACCAACGCATCGGCGAAAAAGGTATCCGAGTGGATCTTGATAAAATCAAAGCGATCGTGATCTCTGAAGAGCCGGATGCCCCTTCATTAATTACACCGCCGGACGAAGAGACGCAAAAAATGGCGGACATGTTGCTCGATTTCTTCCGTTCTGAAATTAAAGCGGGACGTTTAACAAAAGAATTAATGCCAATTCAATCCGGCGTAGGCTCTGTAGCGAACGCAGTATTGGACGGCTTCAAAGAGTCTGAATTCGAAAACTTGCAAGTCTATTCCGAATGCCTGCAAGACGCTGTATTCCACTTGATTGACGCCGGAAAAGTAAGCTTTGCATCAGCAACATCCATTACATTAACGGCCGAAGCACAAAAACATGTTTTCGGTAATATCGATAAATATATCGATAAAATTTGCTTGCGTCCGCAAGAAATCTCCAACCATCCGGAAGTGATACGCCGCCTCGGACTAATTTCAATCAACGGAGCGCTTGAAGTGGATATCTATGGTAACGTAAACTCCACTCACGTGGCCGGTTCTAAAATGATGAACGGTATCGGCGGTTCCGGAGACTTTGCCCGAAATGCCCGCTTAACGGTGTTCGTTACTAAATCTTACGCAAAAGGCGGCGCTATTTCTTCTATCGTTCCTATGGTTTCGCACCATGACCATACTGAACACGATGTAGACGTCATCGTAACAGAACAAGGTATTGCCGACCTGCGCGGTCTTGCTCCAAAAGAACGCGTTCCATTAATCATTGAAAACTGCGCACATCCAAGCTTCAGAGATCAATTATGGGATTATTATAAACGCGCAGTTGAAGCTACCGGAAATGCCCAAACACCTCATATCTTAGACGAAGCATTAAGCTGGCACAGCAATCTTTTGAAATATAAAACAATGAAAAAAGACGTAGAAGTGAAATAATACCGCACACCTAAAAGTAGTACAGGCCGTTTTATCGGTTTGTACTACTTTTTGTTTCCAAAACCTTTTACCATTCTTCTATCATTCTTCTTTTCAAAAGGCCTCTCCACTTTCCTTCCTGTACTGCATGTTTAACAAAATTATCATCTATAAACATGTATTATTAATACTTTTTATTTTATAATTAATAATGATAATACCTTTCAATTAGAGGTGTCTCTTATGCGATATCTTATATATATCATTATCTTTTTTTCCTTTTTTGATTTATTTACCCAATTGCCCGTCATGAGCACTTTTGCGGAATCATTGGGTGCCACAGCCTTTATTACTGGATTAATCGTCGGAATGTATTCCCTAACCAATACGTTCGGCAATATTATATCCGGCTTTTGGACAGACCGTTCAGGCTCTTTGCCTGTTCTTCTCTTCGGGCTGTTTGCAACCGGAATTTCATTATTCTGTTATGCTTTGGTTGAAACTCCGTCCGTCTTGTTATTGATCCGTTTTGTTCATGGTTTTGTTGGCGGATTTATTGTTCCTGCTGCCTTCGCTTTTTTATCGAATATTACCGTCAAGGAAAAACGTGGACAGGGCGGCGCCATTTCCGGGGCGTTAATCGGTATCGCGGCAATCTCCGGACCTGCCTATAGCGGCATTTTGGCAAGCAAAACCAATGTTCCTGTTATTTTTATCACAACAGGAGTTTGCCTGTTAATTCTTGGAATCGTCTCTCTATTTGTATTTAAAAAATCCAATCCTCCCTCAAAAACAAAAAAAGCTGTAAATGAAGAAAGGATTGCATCATTCAAATTTCTGCGGAATATCGGGGTAATCAAAGCTTACTCAGGAGCTTTCTTTTTAATGTTTGCCCAAGGAGCGATTGCCTATTTATTGCCTTTGCGTGTGCAGGATTTGGATTTCGGCGCGCATATTACCGGAACGCTGCTCAGCACATTCGGAGTTGTGGCCGTTTTGATCTTTTTATTGCCAACCAACCGGTTATTTGATAAAGTGTTGCCAACCTTTACGTTATGTATCGGTGCCGCGTTGATGGGACTTGCTCTTTTGATGTTGAGCGCTGTAGAAGGTATTTTCTGGCTATATATTGCGATGGCCTTTTACGGTGCCGGTTTCGCCTTTCTATTCCCTTCCATCAATTCATTAATGATCGATTTTACGACCGATCAAGAAAGAGGAAAGGCCTATGGCTATTTTTATTGCTTTTTCTCCATCGGCACCGTTGCAGGCTCAACGCTTCTTGGATGGTTGAATCTTGGCAATCAGCATGGTCTTGTTTTTACGGGCATCATTCTTTTGGTCTTCTCCATCATCATGTTGGGATTAAGGGAAAAACATGTTGAAAAAAATGCTTGAAACGGAAAATAGCCGCATGTTTACAAAAACTGTTGCGGCTATTTTTATTGAGTTTTTCGGTTTTCCTTTAACGGACTTCCTGATTGTTTTCGTTGTAATAAATGATTGCGGTCTGCAATCCGCTCTCGGCAATCATATTGTTTTCCCTGATCTTTGTTTCTGTGTCATCAGCAGCCGTTTCAGCGATTTCCCTCAAGTCATTATTGTTTCTTTTGCTATACCTCTTTTCGCCGAAATCCGTTTCCTTTCTGAATGATTTTCTCATTTCTTTGATCATCCTCATCGTTTTGTCACGATTTTCTTTTTTGCTCAAATAGGCAGTCACACCAGCCAAAAATGCAGTTAATAAAACTTTTTTCCCTTTTGCCATCGCATTTTCTCCTTTCACCATTAATTTGCCCATCTTTCTATTTTTCATTCCGTCCAATAAAAAAGTGGCATAAAAACAACAAATTGTTGTTTTTATGCCACTGAACATTTACGCTTTTACATCATCGTATTCGCCTTTTTGGAATTCAGCGACCACATAGGAACAAATCGGATTCATTTTATAATTATGTTCCCTTGCATACTCCGCCGCCTTTTCAAGCAATTTTTTGGCGACCCCTTGCCCGCGCAATTGCGGTGATACAAAGGTATGCGTCATATCCATGATGCCGTCCCGCTGATTCCAAGTAATTTCCGCTAATACTTCTCCATCTTTTTTATATTCAAAAGCAAAATAGTCTGTTCCCCTTTCAACCAGTTTGAACTCCATCAACATTCCTCCCTGTCAAATTGCGGATTTTTCCATTTAATTTGTTCCCTGTTCTTCCGAAGAAGAGAACCATGATGAAATGATGTCAATCAGCTTATTAAAGAAATTCTTCACTTTCTCCCAAAATCCTTCATCTTTTAAAAATTGAAGATTTTCTTCAATCGTCGAGCTTAAATCTGATAATTGGTCTTTCCATTTGGAAAAATCAATATCCAGTTTCCGAATACGATCCATTAAATCAATTAACATTTGCCGGTCCTCTTCGCTCAACTCAATATTTAACTTCGCTAACTGATCTTTTACAATTTGCTCCACTTCTTCTTTGGATGCAGGTTTTTGCTCAGCAATTTGCTTTTTGATCTCTGTCAATAATTGGGCCACTTGATCGTCAGTAATATTGGCATTATCCGCAAGTTCTGTTGCCACTTGCAGCTCATCATTTGCGACATCCGTTCTTTCTACATCCAATGTTTCCCCTGTTTTTACTTCATATGCCTTGTAAATACCGACAAGTGCTGAATGTCCCGTTACCGGCTTTGGAGCAGCCACTTCGATTGTTGCATCTTCAAGTCCGGCGGTCAACATCGCATTGGCATACATTTCAGAAGTCACTTCCGTAATGTTTTCAGGGGTTACGATGCTTACCGTAAGCCCTTTTCCCTCTTCTTCGCGGGTAATTTTAGCGGACGAATACATTCTTGCATTCGGATTGCCGTTTTTAATATATTTGACCAGATCCTGGCTCGAAACAGTGATTTCGTCCACTTCCGGTTCCTCATCCACTCTTAAAACTTCCCGCACCATCGCTTTTTCGGAGTCTGACAAGTTTGCACCATATACAACAATCGGAACACCCAATTTTTCATTAATCGCTTTTGTTTCTGCAGAAGCTTGTCCGGAAAATAATGTAAACATCAAAAACAGGGCAGCCAAAAAAGAGAGACATTTCTTCATTCAATCAATTCTCCTTTCAAACCTTATAACGGTTTGTTCATGATTTAGTACGAATAAAAAACACAAAAGGTTTCCGCACCCATCCCTTTTGTGTATATGCAAAAAACCGCTATAAAATTTCTGTCCAACCGTCTTTTTGCTGAACTTTTTTCTGTTTCATGAGGACGCCTAATGCCCTTTTGAAAGCCCCTTTGCTCATATCAAACATGGCGTAAATTTCTTCGGGGGTGGATTCATCGCTAAAAGGCATTTTTCCGCCAACACTTTTCAAGTACTCATATATTTTTTCGGCGTCTTTTTCCAATCTTTCATAGCTCCGTGGAAGCAAAGATCCATTCATTGTTCCATCTTCTTTTACGGCAATGATCCGTACTTCGACATCTTGCCCAAGTCTTGGCTCGGCTTCCATTTCACTGTGGTGTACAAAAATGCGGTAAGGCACGTCTATTCCCAACAAAAAGGAACCAACCGGCAAAAGACGATAAGCCCGCGCTTTGACATTTTTATTAAACAGTTGTTCCGAAGCTTTTTCGTACAGTTCTTTCACTTTTTCTTCGGTAATGAGGCGGCCAAAAAGCTCTCCCTTGCGGTTCGTATATAACGTTATGCATAAATGATCTCCCGCCTTTGGCCAGAGGGTGCGCAGTTTGGGCAAGTCCTCAGCCTTTACGAGCACTTCCCGCGAAGTTCCAATGTCTGTAAATGCCCCTTCAGCTGTTACTTTTAACACCTTTGCCCATCCGTAAGAACCTGGTGTAATTTGAGGCAACATCATCGTTGCAGACAACTCGCCGCGACGATTTCCATACAAAAAGACCTTAATGCGGTCTCCTATTTTTAACGGGGCGGTAACTTCAGAAGGATCAAGAGGGATTTTGATTTCTCCGTTTGTTAAAATCCATCTGGATCCGTTATTCTCAAGAACTGTTAATTCTGTTATTTGACCAGCCTTTAATTCTTTCATCATCCGATCCTTTCATTAATTAAAATTTATGGTTGTTGTTTCATCTTTTTCAGTTTATTTACAATCTCTTCGTTTTCTTCTAACAACTGAACTAAATCTGCAATGCGGTCAATGGAATTCCAACTCAAGTGATGTTCAATTCCTTCCACATCCTGATAGATTTTATCTTCATCAACACCGATTAAACGCAAAAATTGCTCGAGAAGCTCATGCCTTTTAACAAGCCTCTTTCCCAGTTTTTCTCCCTTTGGTGTTAGTGTTAACCCTCTGTACTTTTCATATACTAAATAGCCGTCTTTATCCAATTTCTGCACCATTTTTGTTACGGAAGAAGGCAGCACCGATAAGGCTTCGGCTATATCAGATACCCGGGCATATCCCTTTGTTTCAATTAACAAATATATTTGTTCAATATGATCTTCCATGCTTGGTGTCGGCATTACAAAACCCTCGCTTTCCATCTGTCATATTCAGTTTACTACAATGTAAGAAAAAAATGTAACTATCAAAGTCCTTACAAAAATCAAAATGTCCAAAAAGTTTTCTCTAACTTTTTGGACATTTTATTTTGCAAAATGTTTTCTTTTTCCTGCTTCATGAATAGCACGGATAATTTCTTTATTGATGCTTTCCATCTGTTTTAAATTCTTTAACTCATTGAATATTTCTTCCCGCTCATTTTCGCTGGCCGCATAATATGCGGGCAAATGGTTCAGCGCTTCTGCAGCAATCTTCAATTGACATTCTTCGCAATGGCAAAAGGTTTGATACTCCGGGCTATGCAAAAAATACCGAACAAGTCCGGTAACAATTTCTTCCATCACATTGACCAACTTCATTTTTGTCATTTATTTCTCCCCGATAATCCTTTGTTATTCCTTCTTAATATAAACAGAATATGATAAAATACTCAATACTATTAAGCATTTTTTCTTATAATAATTATTGGCGGGACGGAAATCATGATAATTTAATTGCTTTCTTAGCAATTATTCCACTTCTTTTATTTAATGGCGTTTCCTTCTTTCATTTTTTCTTTTTCATGAATCTCTGCCAAACGCCGCTCATTCATTTCCAACACGATTGGACAATGATCGCTCCCCAATATTGACGAATGGATGCCGCTATCAACGATGGCTTCTCTGACACGATCCGACACGATAAAATAATCGATTCGCCATCCGATATTTCGTTCCCTGACTTTATTCATATAAGACCACCAAGTATAAGCATCCGTTCTGTCCGGGTATAGGTGACGAAAAGTATCCGTAAATCCTTCCGACAAAAGCCTTGTCATTTTTCCTCTTTCTTCGAATGTAAAACCGGAATTTCCGATGTTTGCTTTCGCATTTTTCAAGTCGATTTCCTGATGCGCCACATTCAGGTCGCCGCAATAGATGACCGGCTTTTGGCAGTCCAATTCCTTTAAATAGCCAAAAATTTCATCTTCCCATTGCAATCGTTTATCCAGCCGGGCCAAATCTCTTTGGGAATTCGGCGTATAGACATTCACCAAATAAAAAAAGTCATACTCCAAAGTGATAATTCGCCCTTCCGGTTCGGTTTCCTTTTCTCCTACTCCATATCTAACGGAAAGCGGTTTATGTTTTGTAATAACAGCTGTTCCGGAATATCCTTTTTTCTCTGCATAATTCCAATATTGATAATATCCATCCAATGGCAACGCCACTTGTCCCGCCTGGCATTTTGTTTCCTGGATGCAGAAAAAATCCGCATCCATCATATAAAAATAATCTAAAAAACCTTTTTTCAAACAAGCCCGTATTCCGTTGACATTCCAAGATACAAATTTCATGATCTCACCTATTCCCTATGCAAATCATTTTCACCGCACAAAAATAAAGGAGAAGCAACCGTTAAAGTATGCAACAGGCTGCTATCTCCCGAACATCATAATATTTTTAACCCCATCAATCTTCTCCGACAATTTTGACCTCAAGTTCCAAATCAACGCCAAACTTTTCTTTAACCGTCCGTTGTACCATTTTAATCGTTTCAATATAATCTCTTGCTGTTGCGTTTCCTTTATTAATGATAAAGCCGGCATGTTTTGTGGAAACTTCCGCGTCGCCAACCCCTTTCCCTTGAAGTCCGCTGTCTTGAATCAATTTTCCTGCAAAGTATCCCGGAGGACGTTTAAAGACACTTCCTGCCGAAGGGTACTCCAACGGCTGCTTTGATTGCCTTTTAAAAGTCAAATCCGCTATTTTCTCATCTATTTCTTTCTTGTCTCCTTTTTCTAGATGGAAAAGGGATGAAAGTACAATATAGTTTCTATCCGCAATAATGCTTTTACGATAACCCAATTCCAATTCTTCTTTTGATAATACGAGCCGTTCCCCTTCACGCGTCAAAACAGTGGAATGAACAATGATGTCTTTTATTTCTCCTCCATAAGCTCCGGCGTTCATCGCCATAGCCCCGCCTACGGAACCGGGAATGCCGCAAGCAAATTCAAGGCCGGTTAAACTTGCTTCCGCAGCTTTTTTGGAAACATCCATGATGAGGGCTCCGCTTTGGGCATATACATCTGTTCCGTCAATTCTGATTTCATTTAGTTTCGATAAATTCATCACGATTCCCCGTACACCGCCGTCACGGACAATCATGTTCGAACCGTTTCCTAAAACCAATAAAGGGATCTGATTGTGATGTGCATACTTTACGATTGCCTCGACTTCCTCTTCCGTTTCGGGCATTACCAGTATATCTGCGTTTCCTCCGATTTTTGTCATGGTGTACTTTTTTAACGGCTCATTGATTTTTATATTTTCCGGATTCGTAATCTCAGCTAACTCCTTAGCCCACTGTTCAATTGTCATAAAAGCATATTCCTTTCTTCTGATAAACCTTGTATCTGTAATTGTATACATTGACAAGCCAATATATCCTATAATTCATAAAATTGTTGAATACGGCCGGCTTGGGAAACCATTAAACCGGCTTTCTATAAGTGTACCATTCTTTATTTTATTTTCAAAAGTTCAGATAAGTGACTGATAAATAATACTTCGAAGTATCGAAAACGATTCCAAAAATGTCAATACCACAAAAAAATGGAACAAAATCGGTTATCTCAATTTAATTAATTAAACAAAAAACATACCGACAACCGTAATACAATCCAATGCGATGAGTTGTATCACTTTTGTCAGCATGTTTTTATGAGGAAACTGATTTATGGAGGAAGGGGGATTCGAACCCCCGCGGGCTTTTACACCCCTATCGGTTTTCGAAACCGACCCCTTCAGCCAGACTTGGGTATTCCTCCAAGCATATAAAATTAATTTGGTGCCTATAAGCAGGTTCAACACAAAACAGGAAATAGATCGATTATCTACTTCCTGCCGTTAATTGCTTTTCTAATATTATTATTATACATCATTTAAATAAGAATGGTACAAAAAGACATCGAAAAGGCAGAGAATTTGAGAACCTTCCTTAATATAGGACTGCCGCTTTTTTATTCGCTTTATCATTGCAAATCACAATCTCCATCGGAACAGACATTTCCTTCTTTTCCGAGAATCTCTATTGACGGCTTCAATCCTTTTTCTTCTGCCACTTTTTTAATCGTCTGTTCAAAAACTTCTTGCGGCTGCGCTCCGGAAATGCCATATTTGTTCTCAAATACGAAAAAAGGGACCCCACGAATTCCATATATTTGAGCTTGACGAATGTCCTTTTCCACCTCTTTTGAAAATTGACCGTTATTTAATACTTCTTCGGCTTCCTTCCCGTCAAGCCCGGCTTCTTCCGCCAGCCGGATTAACACATCCTGTTTTCCAATCGGTTTCTCTTCCATGAAATAAGCATGAAATACCCGTTCACTAAATTCCGCGCCTTTTCCTTTTGAATAAGCCCATTTCGCCAATCGGTGAGCCTTTAGCGTATTTGCCGTTTTAAGTTGATCAAAATCATAAGCAAGCCCGACTTCTTTTGCCCGTTGTACAACGCCGAATGTCATTTTCTTAACTTCATCCATCAGCATCCCGTATTTTTTCGATAAGTGCTCATAAATCGATTCATCTTGCCCATCTTCTGTTGTTGGATCTAATATAAAACTCTTGAATTCCACTTCAATTTGACCTGTATATCCTAAATCATCGATCGCTTTTTCAAGCTGCCTTTTTCCGATATAACAAAATGGACAAACAAAATCCGACCAGATTTCCACTTTCATTCTTTTCCCCCCTTTTCCGCTATTTTACTTTTCCTGACAACTAACAACAACATATATGCTTCAACTGTATAAT
This sequence comes from Ureibacillus terrenus, assembly GCF_006569205.1. Taxonomy (GTDB): domain Bacteria; phylum Bacillota; class Bacilli; order Bacillales_A; family Planococcaceae; genus Ureibacillus; species Ureibacillus terrenus. The sequence goes on along the minus strand of NZ_VIGD01000012.1, from coordinate 67,697 downwards.
GTACTGAATTTTTTATCATACTCCTAACAAAACGCCATTTTAGGAGGATTTTCATGCAAAAGTCGCTTTGGTTACACAATATTTCTCCTTTATCATTAACATCTTTATCCTCTTCCCTTCACTGTGATGTGTGCATTGTCGGAGGCGGTTTAACGGGGGTGTATACCGCGTATCTTCTCGCCAAAAATGGCATGGATGTGGTTTTGCTGGAGGCCAATTCTTCTGTCGCTTATGGTACAACCGGCCACTCTACCGGAAAATTGACCCCGCAACATGGAGCGGTTTTTGATCAATTGCTGAATATTTTTAATGAAGAGGAAGTGCGCACTTATTATGAAGCGAACGTAAATGCGATTGAAAAAGCCTTGGATGAATCAACAGCGGATACGTTCCAGAGGGTCGATTCTTACTTATATGCCACGACCGAAAAAGGTGCGGAAACAATCAAAAAAGAATTGGAGGCTTATGAAAAGATCGGCATACAAGGAATTGAAACTGGCGAGACAGAACTTCCCTTTGAAGTCATAACAGCGTTAAAAATGGAAAATACCTTTCAAATTCATCCTGTTAAATTTACAAATCATTTTGCCAAATTGGCATTAAAAGCCGGTGCCAAATTATTTGTAAATACAAGGGTTACGAAATTGATGATTGATGAACATCGTTTGTTGACCGAAAAGGATTTTGAAATCAGATTCAAGTCTGTTGTGCTTGCGACCCATTATCCCATTGAAGCCATCAAGGGGCTGCATATTGCCAAACTGTCCATTGAGCGTTCTTATCTGATGGCAACAAAAACTTCGGAATTGTTAAAAGGACAATATTTATCTGTTGATTTGTCGCCCAGAACAATCCGCACGGCATTGATTGACAATCAGCCATACTTTATTTTTGGCGGAAGCTCCCATACAGCAGGTGCCGTTCAAAACACGCATATCTATTACGAAATGCTGGAAAAAGAACTGGCATCGGCTTTTGACTTGCCTAAACCGGAATTTTTATGGAGCGCCCAAGATCCGGATACAGCCGACTACCTTCCATATGTGGGGCGTATTTCAGAAAGTGAACCGAGAATCTATATTGCCACCGGTTACCGGAAATGGGGGCTATCCAACTCCCTCGTAGCAGGGGAAATTCTTTCAACGGAACTTACAATGGGCCAACACCCTGCCCAATATATTTATAGCCCTTCAAGGAACATGTTCGGGAAAACGTTTATGCGGATGTTGAAGGCAATCGGCTTTACAGTATCAAGCCTGACCGAAGGATATTTAATGCGGATGGAGGCCCCCAAATGCACCCATTTGGGATGCAAAACCCAATGGAACGAAGCGGAAGAAACATGGGATTGCCCGTGCCACGGATCCCGCTTCGACAAATACGGCAATGTGAAGGAAGGGCCGGCTGTTTACCCTCTGATACTGGAATAAATAAAAAACGGTGTCAAGGAATTTCCTTGGACACCGTTTTTTTATTACTAGCTTAATGCATCTGTCAATACCGGAACGACTTGTTTTTTGCGGGAAACAACGCCCGGCAAATCAAATTGATGATCCACCAATTCTTTGCCGAATGCTTTTGCGGCATCTTCGGCAGCATTTCCTGCAACAATCGCCACGGAATCGTTGTTCAAAATATCTGTCACGAAGAAGAAGAATAAGTTCAGCCCTTTTTCCTCAACGTTTTTGTTAAGCAGGCTTACCAATTCTCCTTTTCGGTTTAATACATCATTCACGTCCACCGCGTTCACTTGGGCAACAATGGATTTCACTGTGCCGAAAGTAAATTCTTTCGCATCTAAAGTTAGCAAATCTTCCAATGATTTATCCGATAGATCCGCACCCGCTTTAAGCATGGCAAGACCGTATTCTTCTAAATTGACACCTGCAATTTCCGCCAACTCTTTGCCCGCTTGCACATCTTCTTCCGTGCAAGTTGGGGATTTGAATAAAAGGGTGTCGGAAATGATGGCAGACAACATTAAACCTGCAATGTTTGAAGGTATTTCGACATTTTTTTCTTTGAAAATTTTGTTTAATATTGTTGCTGTACATCCAACAGGTTCTGCTCGATAATATAACGGGTCAGCTGTTTCAAAGTTCGCAATGCGGTGGTGGTCGATCACTTCCAAGATTTTCACATTTTCAATTCCGTCTGCAGATTGTTGGCGTTCATTGTGGTCGACTAAAATCACTTCGCTCGCTTCTTCACTTACATCGGAAATAAGTCTTGGTGCCTCGAATCCGAATTTCTCCAATACATATTTTGTTTCATTGTTGACTTCGCCAAGTCTTACCGCTTCAGCTTCCGCACCAAGCTGCTGTTTTAAATAAGCGTAAACGATTGCTGATGTAATCGAATCTGTATCAGGATTTTTATGTCCGAATACTAGCACTTTGCCCATCTTAATTAGTTCCTCCCAATTTTGTATATCATTCCCGTTTATTTTATCACAACTACCTTTAAATAGAAAAATGTTGCTTTCGACAAAATTTTCAAAATAATAGCATATTCGTAAAATTAAAAGTTTTACGAATATGCCGAACCTATCACTTCACCGGTGCCGTTTCCTCTTCCAAAAAATGCAGATCCCGTTCTAATGGAGTATTTAAATTGCTGAAATTTTTAAAGTAATTTCTGTTGAGCAAAATCATCCCTTCGACAAGGGCATGTACAATAGAATTGGCGGCAGTATTTACTTCAAAAACAAACTGTTTTTGTGTACCAACCACAAAGCTGACATCCGCATAATCGCGGACAGGAGAAACCGTTGAGTTTGTAATGGCGATAATTTTAACTTTTTTATTTTTGGCGATTTTCGCAATTGTTAATATATCTTCCAACACGGAATCCAAAGCGATCACAAACAGTAATGAATTTTTATCCATTTTTTTCATTTGTTTTACGATATCTTCCACATTAAATTGGATTTGGGTTGTCTTTTTCCCTAAACTCTCTAACATTGAAGTCAAATAGCTTGTGGAAGGGGAACATTGTCTGAAACCTAAAGTGTAAATCTCTTCCGCCTCATGCAAATAGTTAATCGCTTTTTGGAAATGATCAGCATCTACGTATTGAATTGTATTTAAGATGCTTGTTACGTCCCTGTTCATCACTTCACTGAATAAATATTCATGTTTTTTGCCGACAGAGATTGTCTCTTCTTTTGTCATGACCTTATTGGATTCAGATAAATCTTTTCGGAGTCTTTCTTGCAATTCACTATATCCGGATAAATCCATTGCATAACAAAAGCGAATCACTGTGGATTCACTTACACCAATGATTTTACCTACTTCGGAAGCAATATGGGTAGCAACGATGTGGGGGTTATCGATTACAAATTGCGCTACTTTGCGTTGTCCTCTTGATAGACGGATAAAGCGCTTCTTCACTTCATCACAAAAACTCATTTTCTTAAAGAATTCCTCCTTCATGAAATTCAATATTATATCCAACTTTATAATAAAGTAGGTTAGCATGTATATTAATTGAATACAATGAGTTTTCAGAAAAATAATGCACAGTAATCTATAAATATTCATTAAATTGTCAAATTTATAAGGAAGCTTTATCCATAGAATAAGCTTCCTTCGAAGTTATTTACTCCAATTCCATTTGTTTCGTTTCTTTTCCTAAAAATATTACCGCTGCGACTCCAATCACAATGGAAGCGCAAAATACAGCAAAAATTACTCCAAAATCAAATCCTGCCGTACGCATCCAACCCACGAGCAGCGGACCGAAAATGCCTCCTACCCGTCCGACAGCGGCCGCCATGCCTGCCCCTGTACCGCGGATTACCAAAGGATATTGTTCAGGAGTATAGGCATATAGAGCTCCCCAAGCACCCAAGTTAAAGAACGACAAAAGGATTCCTGAGATCAACAGCACCGCCACCGTATCTGCTTGTCCAAACACATAAGCGCTGGCAGCCGTTCCAAGCAAATAAGTGACAAGCACAAATTTTCTTCCTATTTTCTCTACAAACCATGCCGCCGTAAAATAACCCGGCAGTTGCGCAAGCGTCATGATCAGCACATATTTAAAACTGGAAATCAAACTGAATCCTTTTTCAACCATTACACTTGGAAGCCATAAAAACATTCCATAATAAGAAAACACAACTGCAAACCATAAAACCCACAACATTAGCGTGGATTTTGCATATTTTTTCGTCCATACACCTGCAACGTTTTGGATGAAAGAACGTCTTTTCGCCTCCGGTTTTGCGGCAAACAGCGGAGAGTCAGGCAGATGCAGGCGCAAATATACTGCATATAATGCCGGAATCGCCGTCAAAATTAACGCCACCCGCCAGCCCGCGATCGGCCAAACATCACTTGGAATGACAAAATATGCGATAATCGCTGCCAACAGCCATCCAACCGCCCAAAAGCTTTCCAGCAATACTACAATCCGGCCGCGTTCTTTTGCCGGTACACTTTCGGAAACAAGCGTGGAAGCTACGGGCAGCTCTCCTCCAAGCCCCATTCCAATAATGAAACGCAAAATAAGGAATGCAGTTAAAGTGGTTGTGAAAGCGGACAGCCCGCTGGCTATCGAAAAACACAATAATGTGACAATAAAAATGGTTTTTCTTCCTACTTTATCGGCCAACATACCGAAAAGGAAAGCCCCTACCGCCATTCCGATGGAGTTGATGCTTCCGATCAGCCCCTTTTCATTGGGCGTAAGGCCCCAATCAAGGGCCAATGCGGCAATAATAAATGACAAAATGCCGACGTCCATCGCATCAAACAACCACCCAATCCCGGAAACTCCCAGCAATTTATTGCGGGAAATGCCTGAGCTGCCAGTGTTTTGTCCCGTATGATTTTTCATTGCCATTTCACCTGTCTTTACATTTGAATTGTTACTTTTACAATAAACGGATTCTCCATGAATCGCAAGCAACAGCCTTTCGGTTTTATGATAAAATGATAATTATGTAAATATTCGTCTAAATTTTTCGTTTTCTATTGAAATATACTAATACTGTGCGTTAAAATGTCTTTTATACAAAAACATTTGTTCATCCAGCGGAAACAAAAGGAGATAATAGTATGTGGAAAGGTTTGCTTGAAGAATATAAAGAATTTTTACCTGTAACGGAGAAAACTCCGAAATTGACTTTAAATGAAGGAAATACTCCTTTAATTTATTTAGGAAATCTGTCCAAAAAACTGGGGATTGAATTATACGGAAAATATGAAGGGCTAAACCCGACAGGCTCTTTCAAAGACCGCGGCATGGTTGTCGCAGTGGCAAAAGCTGTCGAAGAAGGTGCAAAATGCGTCATCTGTGCGTCAACAGGGAACACTTCTGCCGCTGCCAGCGCTTACGCAGCACGTGCAGGCATCCAATCCATCGTTGTGATCCCAAAAGGGAAAGTCGCTCTTGGAAAACTTGCACAAGCCTGCATGTATGGAGCAAAAATTATTGAAATTGACGGAAACTTTGACGATGCGCTTGCCATCGTCCGCAAAATCAGCGAAGAAGGCAAAGTTACCCTTGTCAACTCTGTCAATCCATACCGAATTGAAGGACAAAAAACGGCTGCCTTTGAAATTGTGGATGCTTTAGGGAAAGCTCCTGACTATTTATGCATTCCTGTCGGCAACGCAGGAAATATTACAGCTTACTGGAAAGGCTTTAAAGAATATCATGCCGTGAAAAACTCCGGGCTTCCTAAAATGTACGGTTTTGAAGCGGAAGGAGCGGCCGCAATCGTAAAAGGCCATCCAATCGAAAACCCGGAAACAGTGGCAACAGCAATTCGCATTGGAAATCCTGCAAGTTGGAAATATGCAGAAGCCGCCCGCGATGAGTCAAACGGAATCATCGATTCTGTAACAGACGAAGAAATTCTTGCCGCTTACAAAGAAATAGCAAGAAGTGAAGGTGTCTTTGTTGAACCGGGTTCTGCCGCTTCCCTTGCCGGCGTCATTAAATCCGTAAATAACGGAAAAATCGAAAAAGGCAGCACAGTCGTTACAGTATTTACAGGAAACGGTCTAAAAGACCCTGATACTGCAATGAATGCTTCAACTGTTGAAGTCGTTTCTTTGAAAAACGACATGGAAGAAATAAGAAATTATATCGAGGGTTTAGTATGAGTAAAAAGTGGAAGATCACTGTTCCAGGTAGTACCGCAAATTTAGGCCCTGGGTTTGATTCGATCGGTCTCAGCTTGTCTCTATATTTGCAATTGACCGTTACCCTTCAGGATGAGTGGGAAATTATCCATTTGTCCGAAGACTTGCCAAAAAAATTTGAAATTGAAGACCATTTAATTTATAAAATTGCCAACGAAACTGCAAAACGTTATAACAAAGTGATGCCTGCCTGCCGGATTGAGATGACGAGCGAATTGCCGTTTGCAAGAGGCATTGGCAGCAGTGCGGCGGCAATCGTTGCCGGCATTGAAATTGCCAACCTTCTCTGCGACCTTCAATTGACTGTCCAAGATAAATTAAATTTGTCTTCTCAATTCGAAGGTCATCCGGACAATGCAACTGCTTCTGTTTTAGGCGGCCTTACGATTTCCTCAATGGATGATGAAGGCAATGTCGATACGATTCACATCCATGACCTTGACGCATCCTTTGTCCTATTCATTCCGGATGTGAAATTAAAAACGGCGGAAGCAAGAAATGTCCTGCCGGATACATTCAAACGGCCATATGCCGTCCAAGCCAGCGCAGGCGCAAATATGCTCGCGGCAGCACTGGTGCTGAAAGATTATGAACGCATCGGAAAATATATGGAATCGGATTTATTCCACGAACCGTTCCGTGCAAACCTGGTTCCTTATTACCACGAAATTCGCAAAGAAGCGAAAAAAGCCGGGGCATATGGAACCGCGTTAAGCGGCGCAGGACCGACAATGATTTCCATTATTCCTGAATCCATTGGCCAACAATTCGTTGCAAAAATGGAAGAATTGTTCCCAACACACAAAATCATTTTGACAAAACCGGATCAACACGGTGTCCATGTGGAAGAAATCTCAAGCGTTTCAAAATTATAAATAAAAAAGGAGTTGTTCAGAAGTCCTGGACTTCCAAACAACTCCTTTTTTATTAGGATAATAAAATCAAGCTTACCGCCATCACAGCCATCCCGATTACCAAACCGTAAATCGATGAATGGGTTTCATCATATTTCTTCGCAGCCGGAAGCAGTTCATCAAGGGAAATAAACACCATAATCCCCGCAACTGCAGCAAAAATAATTCCAAACATAACATCATTTAAAAACGGCATCAATATTAAAAATGCTACGAGAGCGCCGATTGGTTCCGCCAGACCTGATAAAAAGGAGAGTTTAAATGCTTTCATACGCTGGCCTGTGGCATAAAAAATCGGAATGGCAACAGCTATTCCTTCCGGGATGTTGTGAATGGCAATGGCAATGGCTATGGCAATTCCGACGCTTGGATCATGCATCGCGGACATAAATGTCGCAATGCCTTCCGGAAAGTTATGAATCCCTATTGCCAATGCCGTAAAAACTCCCACTTTCATCAACTTTACATTCTCTATTTCCTTATGCGTCCGTTCTGCTTGTTGTACATCCTCAACGGTTTTTACTTCATGCGGATTCGTCTTGTTGGGTATGAAATTATCAATCAATGCAATGAACAACATTCCCCCGAAAAAGCCTATTACTGTCATCCAGTAGCCTTTTGTGTCTCCCAATGCAAGGGTTAATGCATCTTTGGCTTTAAAGAATATTTCAATTAACGAAACATAAATCATGACACCGGCCGAAAAGCCCAGCGCTGCCGATAAAAACTTTTTATTTGTTCTTTCAGTAAAAAATGCGATCAGCGCGCCAAGGCCCGTTGCCAGCCCTGCCAGCAGTGTCAGGCTAAACGCCAAAACGATGTCGTTCATTGTAACATCCTTTCATTCTCTTTACTAGTATTATATTATATACACGAATTTTTCCTAAGTGCAACTTTCTTTTCCAAAACTATTTTTTTTGCTCTAAAAAAACTTATAAAAAAATGAAACGCTGAAGATGCGTTTCATTTTTCTGTAATCTGATTCCTCTTCAAATTTTTATACAAATAAACGCAAATGCAGAACCATGTCAACCCCAGAAGCCATCCGGCAATCACATCAGTCGCAAAATGCCGGCTTTCGGCCACTCTGGATAAGCCGATGAAAAAAGCGATGACACCGGCTCCGATCCAGTACAACCATTTCATTATTGTGACGGATGTCCGCTCAGACAGCAAAAATGCGATTGTAAACAAATAAAGCATCCCCACCATTGCATGGCCGGAAGGAAAACTGAAGGAGGCCAGCTGATCTTCTATTTCAGGCCGCGGCCGTTTCACCCACTTTTTCACCAGCTGATTCAACAAAATGCCAACCGGAATGGTCAAAGTGACAAAAAACATCCCCCAATAATTCTGGAATTTAAACCATAACCATAACAATAAAAACAACGTAATGAAAATAATGAATTTCGTTTCCCCCAAATAATGAAACAAACCGATCAACTTGTTTCCGGCAAACAATAACCGCATATTTTCATCAAAGGAAACAAAAAAAGAGGAATCATAAGTATAACGCAAAGCAATAAAAAGGGCAAAGGACATGAATCCCGCAATGAACAATCGGTAATTTCCCACTTTTCCCTCCATAAAAGAGTATTTATCAATTAAATTGCCAGCTTTATGTATAAATAATACCTAAATAAATAAAAATTTTTCCTTTATCTCTCCCTGTTTTATTAACGTTTTTTCTTATTTCTGGAAAATAACTTCTGCAGAAATAAAAGAAGCTGTCCAATTACGGACAGCTTCTTTTATATTACTTCTTTTATATTATTTTAATTCCTCCAAGATTTCCTCAATTTTCAACATTTCAGATTGCAAACCGCCACCGGATAAGTACCAAAGCGCACCGTCCAAGTAAACGATTTTTCCGTTTTTGTATGCTTGAGTTTGCTTAATGATGTCATTTTCCATGTCCGCTTCGATGTTGGATTGTCCGCCGATAGCTGCTGTACGGTCAATGACGAACAATACTTCCGGATCGAATTTTAAGATCGATTCGAACCCGAAATCTGAACCGTGGGATGAAGCTTCAATGTCGTCAGTTACCGGAGTGAAACCATAAATATCATATACATATCCGAAACGTGAATTTTTGCCAAAACCGGATAATTTACCTTCGTTGTACATAGTTACTAATGAAGTTTTGTATTGGCCGGCTAAATTTTTGATTTCATCAAGCTTCGAATCAAATTTTGCCAAATAGTCTTCAGCTTCTTTTTCTTTACCGAACAGTTTTGCTGCAATATCAACAGATTTCTCGAATGTGCCCCAGTAATCGTCTTGGGAAGTGCCAACGAAGACTACGTTTGGCGTGATTTCTTTTAATTGATCATAGAATGTCGCTTGGCGACCTGAAATGAAGATGGCATCCGGTTCTAATGCAGCAATTTCTTCAAGGTCCGGAGTTTTCAAGTTACCAACGCTTGCATATTCGTCTCCAGCAAATTTAGAAAGATGTTTTGGCAACGTGCCGTCTTTTGGAACGCCAACAATGCCTTCAACACCCAAAGCATTCAGTGTATCTAAGAAACCGAAGTCGAATACAACGATTCTTTCAGGCATTTTTTCAAACGTCACATCTTCGTAAACCGTAGTCTGGCCTGATTCTTCATCCTTCGTTTCAGCAATTGTAGGGGAAATTGTCATAGGGAATGCTCCCGAAGCTTCTTGTTTATTTTCATTTGTATTTGTGCCTGTATCTTTCTCCGCTTTATCGTCGCCACAAGCAGCCAAGATAAAGACCAGCGTTGCAAGAATAACTGCGAATAATTTCCAGTTTTTCATCTCATTCCTCTCTCCCGTCCTAAGAAATTTTTGATATTGATAATCATTATCAATAACCGAATTTAATTATAATGATCAAGTTTTGGTTCGTCAATATGTTTTTTGAATATTTTACAAAAAATGATTTAGAAAAGCGCCGACACTTTTCTAAATCATTTTCATGCCAATCAAGTATGGGAATTAAAATATACGCAAATCCGGCATCCATTTTGTTCCTGAACCGGAATATTCATATCGTAGATTTCCCTCAACGCTTCAGAATTGATAATCTCGTCGGTAGGTCCATTTTTCACAACTTTTCCGTTTTTTAAAGCCACTATATAATCCGAATAAACAGAAGCAAAGTTGATGTCATGCAATACGATGACAACCGTTTTACCCAATTCATCCACAAGCTGGCGCAATATTTTCATAATCTGCACGGAATGCTTCATGTCCAGGTTGTTCAATGGCTCATCCAAAAGAATATAATCCGTATCTTGGGCAATCACCATTGCGATGAACGCCCTCTGTCTTTGGCCGCCTGATAATTGATCCAAATATTTGTCCTCAATCTCTTTCAAATTCATATATTCAATCGCTTTTTCCACATATTGTTCGTCTTCAGGCGTCAATCTGCCTTTCGAATAAGGATAGCGACCAAAGGACACGAGTTCCCTTACTGTTAATCGAACATTTAAGAAATTGGACTGTTTTAAAATGGAAACCCGCTTTGCCAACTCACTTGATTTCCAACTTTTCACATTCTTGTTATCCAATAATACTTCCCCTGTATCTGCATCTATTAATCGGCTAACCATCGACAACAAGGTTGACTTCCCTGCACCGTTTGGCCCGATGAAGGAAGTAATCGCATGTGGCCGAATTGTCAACGAAACATCACTGACAACAGGTTTATTTCCATATTTTTTCGTCAACCCTTTAATTTCAATCATCCCGCAGCCCTACTCTCCTTTAGTAATAAATAAATAAAGTAGATTCCGCCTACAAAGTTGATAATGACGCTTAAAGTAGTATTGAATTCAAACACATGTTCAACCAAAAACTGCCCGCCTACGAGAGCGATTACACTAAATAATCCGGCACCCAAAATTAATACGGAGTGCCTGTAAGTTGCAAAAAAATGATAAGAAAGATTGGCGACAATCAATCCAAAAAAAGTAATTGGACCGACCAACGCCGTTGATGTGGCAATAAGCACTGATGATAATACTAAAACCTGCATGACTAAACGATCGTAGTTTACTCCCAAATTAATCGCATTTTCCCTGCCAAGCGAAGCCACGTCCAATTGATGCAGCAATTTGTATCCCAAAATAAAGGAAATCAACAAAATGATGCTTGCAATGAACAATAGCTCTACCTTTATCCTTGTAAAGCTGGCAAACAATAAGTTTTGCAAACTCAAATATTCGACGGGATCTATCAACACCTGCAAGAAGGACACGGAACTTCCCAGGAAAGTACCGATAATCATCCCCATCAATAAAAGCAGGTAAATCGGATACTTATCCGCACGGAATATCGTCCGATACAGCAGCAAGGCAAACAGAATCATTGCGGCAAGCGCCGTTGTAAAGTTTAAATATTGATTAACCACCCATATCGACGAGGAGCCGGCAAAGAAGAAAATCAACGTTTGAACAACTTCATACATGGAGTCGATCCCCATAATCGATGGTGTCAATATTCGGTTGTGGGTGATCGTTTGGAACACCACTGTTGAATAAGCGATGGCGAAACCGGTCACAACCATCGCTCCGACCCGCATCATGCGCCGAGGGAAAGCATAATCGAATCCGCCTTTGATATCATAAAATCCATAAAGCAAAATACAAATAATCCCAATAATCGCCAGCACAATCAATTTCACTATATTACTTCGCATATGCTCTCCCCCTAAACAACATGATTAAGAAGAGCAAACTGCCTATTACCGCGACTGTCACATTGACAGGAATTTCATATGGATACACTACAACTCTTCCAATAATGTCGCAGATTAATAGGAATACAACTCCCAATACAATGGTATGGGGAATTGTTTTGCGCAAATTGTCCCCCATATAAATGGAGACAATATTCGGAACAATCAATCCCAGGTACGGGATGACCCCGACCGTCAAAACGACCGTGGTCGAGATGATTGCCACAAGGATTAATCCTAGATTCAGCACGGCTTTATAACTTAAGCCCAAGTTTTTGGCAAAATCCTCGCCCATGCCGGCAACTGTAAATTTATTAGCATATAAATAAGCCAAAATGATCGCAGGAACACTGACATATAAAAGTTCATAACGTCCTGAGATAATAAGCATAAAACTTCCCATTAACCAAGTATTTATGTTTTGGATCAAATCCCCTTCATACGCGAAAAAAGTCGTAATGGAGGATAGGATATTACCGTACATGATACCGATCAACGGCACAAACACAGGATCCTTAAATTTGATCCGGTCCAGGATTTGCATGAACAGGATCGTCCCTGCAAACGCAAAAACAAAGCTGAAAATAATTTTTTGCATATATGCCGCTTGCGAGAACAATAAGATGGAAATCAAAATTCCCAGCTTCGCTGCATCCAATGTGCCTGCCGTAGTAGGTGATACGAATTTATTTCTGCTTAAACTCTGCATAATTAAACCAGCAATACTCATTCCTGCACCCGCTAAAATGATTGCAAGCAACCGGGGCACCCTGCTGATCAAAAAAATTTGCGCCTGCTGCGAATCCCAATCCAACAAATCAGCGGGTTTGATGTCGATTGCTCCTATGAACAGCGAGATGAAGGACAGGATGATTGCTGCTAAGATCAATACCCATAACCTCATTTTTTTGTCCCCATCTTTTTCTGTTTTTATTGATAATGATTATCATAATCGAGTACATAAACATTATAAGTACTAAATTTTGAAAAATCAATTGAAAATGAAAATCATCTAAAAATAAGGCTTTTTCAAACAAAAAAGCCGATGGAAACATTTCTCCACCGGCTCTGCGAATTATGTTGCATCATTTGCCTGAACCCTTACAATTGAGACGTTTTTTCTTATTTAACTCCCTTCATTGCTTTAGTAATTATAGGAGTTAACAATAATATGATTAAACCAAGAACCATCGATAGTCCGCCAAGCATACCAAAATACGCAAACTCCGTAACCGCTTCATATAATCTTACCAACTGTGCGTTAATGGCCTGCGCCGCTGCGCTTGTAAGAAACCAAAGAGCCATTGTCTGGGAAGCGAAAGCTTGCGGGGCAAGTTTAGTCGTCGCCGATAGTCCGACAGGCGAAAGCATCAGTTCCCCGATTACGACCAAAAAGAATGACAATACCAGCCATAATGGGCTCACTAATTCTGTACCGCCGGAAAGTTTTGAAGGAATCATCATCACCAAAAAGGATGCGCCCGCGAAAAACAGTGCCAAGGAAAACTTGAGCGGCGTTGAAGGCTGCCGTTGTCCAAGCCTCATCCATAACCACGCAAATACAGGTGCAAACATGATAATAAACAACGGGTTCAAGGACTGGAACCAGGAAGCTTTTAATTCAAATTCCCCGACATTCAAATCGGTTCTTGTATCTGCATAAGTCGCCAATATGGTTGCTCCCTGTTCCTGGATGGCCCAGAACATCACCGCTGCGATGAATAATGGAATATATGCCAATACTCTGGATTTTTCATCTTTTGTCGTTTTCGGACTTCTATACATTAAAATGAAAAATGCAGTAGGAATTAATACTCCGAGCGTTGTGATGATCGTGCTGAATACGCCCATTGTCAAATTGCCGGCCGCATATAATCCGCCTAATACAATCGCCACCAGTACAATAATGATCGCAAAATTCAGCATCGCCTTTTTCTTTTCTGCTTTGTTCAATGGATTTGGCACTTGGGTTCCTGCCAATCCAAGGTTTTTCTTTTGCGTGATTGTATAAATGGTTAAACCGATAAACATTCCGACAGCCGCCAAGCCGAAGCCTAAATGGAAGCTGTAAGTTTCTCCGATTGTACCAACAATGAACGGCGCCAAAAACGCACCCATATTGATTCCCATGTAGAAAATACTGAAACCGGAATCCCTGCGGTTATCATTTTCATCATAAATCTCTCCGACAATGGAAGATACATTCGTTTTTAACAAACCTGTGCCGATAATAATAAACGCCATTGATAAAAGAAGACCTGTTAATGCAAGGGGCAGGGCTAAAATAATATGCCCTATCATTATCAGTATCCCGCCGTAAAACATTGTCTTGCGGGGACCCCAGATGCGGTCGGAAACCCATCCTCCGACAATGCCGGACATATACACCAAAGAACCATAGATGGCCATAATGGAGTTTGCAGTGCCCCGCTCGAGACCTAAACCGCCTTCATGCAGCTCATAGTACATATAAAAGATTAAAATCGCACGCATGCCATAATACGAAAAACGTTCCCAGAACTCCGTAAAGAACAGCGTAAACAGACCTTTAGGATGTCCAAAAAAACCTTTCCGGGGAACAGATTTCAATATCTCTTCTTTTGATAACATCAGCATACCTACTTTCTTAAAGATGTATTTTCTTTTTTCTGAAAAATTTGTCACTTCCGCACAATTACAGTTAATAGTTATAAATAAAATTCTAAATTTTATCAATATAAAAAATAAATGTTAAAATTTTTAATTTATTTATTATTTTCCTAAATTTCAGACCGTTTCTTCTGTAATTAATTATCACCAACCCTTTAATATGTTATATTAAAATAATTAAAACTTGGTTTTTCATTGATTGCATAAAAAAGCGGGGAACGATTTTCCCCGATCTTTTCCTTATTTTTTTACCACAAATTCCTCGAACCTTTTAAAATCCGCTTCCTTCAATTCCACTTTCAATCTTGTGCCTTCTTCTTCATACTCCGATGAAATTACCGTGGCATTTTCATTTAAATAAGACACTATATCCCCCCTGCGGAATGGAACAAACATCTCACAAAGATGATAATCAGAGAAAATATGTTTACGAATGCATTCAATCAATTCATCCAGGCCTTTCCCTTCCTTTGCCGAAATCCAGAGGTCGTCTCCATAAACCCGTGGATAAGGAACATTGGCCAAATCGCATTTATTATAAACATAAATGGTTGGAACATTTTCAACCCCAATTTCTTTTAACGTCCGGGTAGTTACGTCCATCATAAACGGATATTCACGATGCGAAACATCCACCACATGCAGTAATAAATCCGCTTCTCTCGCTTCCTCCAATGTCGAGCGGAAAGCTTTGACCAATTGATGGGGCAGTTTGCTGACAAATCCGACCGTATCCGTAAGCAAAAACTGTTTCTTATCCGGCAATTCGATTTTTCGCACAGAGGTATCCAGCGTGGCAAACAGCATATCCTTTTCCAATACTTCTTTTTCCGCATGTCCGTATCTTGCAATCAATTTGTTCATGATTGTCGATTTTCCTGCGTTGGTATATCCGACAAGGGATACTACCGGAATTTCATTTTTTCTTCTTTTCTTTCTTTGGGTTTCCCGTTGCTCTTCGATTTGTTCAAGTTCCTTCCGCAATCTTGAAATTTGATCTTCGATTTTGCGCCGATCCAGCTCTAATTTTGTTTCACCAAGCCCCCTGTTTCGAAGGCTCCCGCCCGTTGCACCGGCTTGTCTCGAAAGAGAAGAATAGAGCCCCACAAGTCTCGGCAACATGTATTGCAGCTGTGCAAGCTCCACTTGCAGTTTTGCCTCTTTCGTTTTCGCCCGGCGATCAAAAATATCTAATATCAAAGTTGTCCGGTCAATGACTTTGCAATCCAGCTCCCTTTCCAAGTTGCGGATTTGGGACGGCGAGAGTTCATCATTAAAAATGACGAGATTTCCGCCTGTTTCTTCCATAAAATTTTTGATTTCGGACACTTTCCCTTTCCCGACATAATGTGATGGATTGATGCGCTCCAGATTTTGCGTCACTTGACCCAGCACTTCCACATCCAAAGCTTCCGCGAGATTCGCCAATTCTTCCATGGAATATTCGAAGTTGGGATCGTTTATATTGACACCTACCAATATCGCCTTTTCTTTCACCGTTTCCACTTCTTTTAAACGAGCCATATTCTTCCCTCCAAACATGGGTCTTCCTGGTTATAGTAAAGTATACCATTTCCAAAAAAGAAGGGCCCACCTTCGATTGTGGACCCTTCCAAATACATTTTATGATTCTTTTTCACTTTTTAATATTTCCAATGTCCGGTCAAATTCTTCCTCGATTTCCTTGTTTGGCTTATATGTCAATAAGCTGACAATTACCGCAACAATTAAGTTGGAGAAGAATCCCGGAACCATTTCATAAATCATTCCTGAAAGCGCATCGGATTGACCCCAAATAAATGCAACAATCGCTCCGACAACCATCCCGCTGAATGCCCCCATATTTGTAAGTTTTCTCCAATATAACGCAAGGATGATGATCGGACCAAAGGAAGAACCGAATCCGGCCCACGCAAAAGCGACTAGATCCAAGATGGTGTTATTTGGATTCCAAGCCAATAGGATGGCTACGATTGATACTACCAGAACGGCCAAACGTCCTGCCGTCACATAGTGCTTATCGGAAGCATCCTTTTTAAACAGCACTCTGTATATATCTTCGATCAACGCAGAAGAAGTAACAATCAGCTGGGATGAAATCGTACTCATAATAGCCGCCAAGATGGCTGCAAGCAAAATTCCGGCAACAAATGGATGGAATAGGATTTTCCCCATTTCAATGAAGATCGTTTCAGGGTCATTAAGCGTCAAACCGTTCTGTTGGAAGTATGCGACTCCGACAAGCGCCGTACAAATCGCTCCAACAAGGCTTAAAATCATCCATCCGATTCCGATTCGGCGGGCATTTTTCATTTCTTTAACCGTATTAATGGCCATAAACCGGACGATAATATGGGGTTGTCCAAAATAACCAAGTCCCCATGCGACTGAGGAAATAATCCCCGCGGCAGCTGCTGTGGATGGAAGCAATTCCAAATGCTCCATATTTACAGCGGTGATGGAATTCGCCGTTTCACCCAATCCGCCTGTAACAAAAACCCCAACAAGCGGCACCAAGATCAATGCCAGGAACATAATCGTCCCTTGCACAACGTCTGTATAACTTACCGCTAAAAATCCTCCGAATAACGTGTATAAAACCACTACCCCTGCAACAATCAGCATACCTAAATGGTAATCAAGCCCGAAGGAACTTTGGAAAAACTTCCCCCCCGATACCATGCCGGAGGACACGTAAAACGTAAAGAAGACAAGAATGACAACTCCTGAAGCGATCCGCAACAATTTTGTATTGTCTCTCAGACGGTTATCCAAAAAGCTCGGAATCGTAATGGAATCTTTGGAAACATGCGTATAAACGCGCAAACGCGGTGCGACTAAAATATAGTTCAAGTATTGGCCGACCGTTAATCCGATGGCGATCCATGCTTCCACTAAACCGGCGGCATAAATGGCGCCCGGCAATCCCATTAAGAGCCACCCGGACATATCAGCGGCCCCGGCACTTAATGCGGTCGTTATGGGACCTAATCCACGCCCTCCCAACATAAATTCCTTTAAGTTGCTGGTTCTCAAAAACGAATACCAGCCGATTAACAACATTGCAACCATGTACAATATAATTGCTAACAGTTGATAATGGAAATCTTGCATATTTTTCCTCCTTTTCACCTATTACAACAGGACTATAACGTAAAACAGCAGAAACCGGACAAAATCCAGAATTCCTACTATCTTAACTTTACCACAGGAATATATTCCTTGAATATAATTTGTTTTGAAAATTCCTTTTTCTAATAATATTCGGTAAACACATCAAACTTCAGCAGGGTTTTCAACAGTCTTATATATAGGTATTATGTGTTACACTATTAACGATTATCCTAAATATAAAAAAGAAGGTCGATTCTATGGAATTTCAGGAAATGAAACAGCAATTATATGAACTAATCAGTCAAAAAAAGCTGGTTTCCGCAACCATCAGCCAACCAAGAAAAAAATCCGCTGAATTAAAAAGGGTAAAATTGAAGCCGGTCGAAATAAAAGGGCAATACCATATTCAATTGGAATATCAATATGAACGGGTATTAAAGCATCACAACATCCCGCTTGAGAATTTTTACCCAAATCTTGAAGAGTTATTTCTGCATTTCAGGCAATTTCATGGACAATTTACAGATCGCACAATCCAAGTTCAATTAACGAAAAAAAATAAAGTTTTTTGGAAAGAAGAAAAAACAAATACTTTAAAGGAAGTATCCTTATCCCACAACCGAAAAAAGAACTATATATTGGATGAATCCGGGACTTATCCATTTTTGGTACGGCTTGGAGTACAAACCCCTGAAGGAAAAATTAAAAAACAAAAATACGATAAATTCCGGCAAATTAACCGTTTCCTTGAATTCATCGACGATTCTCTTGAGTATTTGCCGAAAAATGAGCAAATCCGGATTATCGATTTCGGTTCAGGAAAGTCCTACCTGACCTTTGCTTTGTACCATTATTTAAAAATCGAAAAAGGCCTGGATATAAAAGTGACAGGGCTGGATTTGAAAAAAGAAGTGATTGAAGAGTGCAACAAAATTGCAAAAGATCTAGAATATGACAATTTGGAATTTCTTGTCGGGGATATCAGCGATTATAATGATGAAAAATCCGTGGATATGGTCGTCACATTGCATGCCTGTGATGTAGCCACTGACATGGCGCTGGCACGTGCGGTCAAATGGGGGGCAAAAGTGATTTTAAGCGTGCCATGCTGTCAGCATGAATTAAATCGCCAACTGCATGCCCCTGCGCTGGAAATCATGACCCAGCACGGAATTATTAAAGAACGTTTTGCCGCTCTCGCGACCGATTCCATTCGCGCAGAAATTTTAAAATTGGCCGGTTATGATGTTCAATTAATGGAGTTCATCGATATGGAACATACACCAAAGAACATTTTGATCCGGGCCTATTACACGGGCAGAAAACCGGGCGTAAAAGAGATTGAACAATACAAAGCCTTCGTTGAATTTTTGTCGGCTCAGCCCTTTTTGCAAAATGAATTAAAAGAATACTTACCATTAGGAAAACCATAATAAAATTTAAAAGCATATTAATATGGCATCAGCCAAATTAATATGCTTTTTCTTTTTTAATGTTTCTGAAAAATTGTTAACAAATTAATATTACAGGAATGTAAATTTTGTTATTTTCATCACCTCCGTTCTATAGTTTTTAAAAATTTTTTGTTATCATAAAAAAGGTTTGATTAAACTAACGTATAGCAGGGGGCTTTACTATCATGTTCAATTCAAGAAAATCGGATCCATTTTTCGTCTCATTGCACAAGATTGCGGAAAACATGCGGGAAGCCATTCATTTTGCCAACGACTTTAAAATCAATTCATTAGCAGACGTAAAAGAATTAAGTATTAAAGTAAAGAAGTATGAAACCGATGGAGACAATTTAATCCATGAACTTATCGTCATGTTAAACAAATCCTTCATGACACCTATTGAAAGGGAAGATATTTTGGCTTTAGCCATTAAAATGGACGATGTCTTGGATGGAATCGAACAATGTTTTGCACACTTTGAAATGTTTTCCATTACAGAATTGGATGATTCGATGCGCGCATTTCTAAAATACATAACAAGAAGTGCAGATGAAATTGTGTCAGCCATCGACTTGCTCAATAAAAAAGATTTGCCTTCCATGAGAAACCACATCATCTTAATTAAAGACTATGAGCGCGAATGTGATGAAATTTCACGTTCTACCATTAAACAGCTATTTTTGAACGAAAAAGATCCAATCCGTTTGATTAAATATAAAGATATTTACGATTTATTGGAAGATATCGCGGACCATTGCCAGGACGTAGCAAATACACTCGAAACAATCATTATGAGAAATGCTTAAAAACGGAGCGTAGAATAGGATATGGATACCATCTTAATCATTACAATATTAATCGTCATTTTTGCGCTGGCTTTCGATTTCATCAACGGATTTCATGATACAGCAAATGCGATTGCTACATCCGTTTCAACCCGGGCGCTGCCTCCCCGCGTCGCTGTACTGCTGGCGGCCTTTATGAACTTCCTGGGAGCAATTTCTTTTGTAGGAGTCGCAAAAGCGATTGCCAGCGATATCGTTGATCCGTTCTCCCTGAATCAAAGTCCTGATGATACTACAGGATCTGTGGTGATATTGGCAGCGCTTCTTTCCGCCATTATTTGGAACCTTCTCACCTGGTATTTTGGGATACCATCCAGCTCTTCTCATACATTAATCGGTTCCATAGCGGGAGCCGCCATCGCAGCGGCGGGATTTAATATCCTCAATTACAGCGGTTTTATCGGGATTTTGGAAGCGCTGATCTTCTCTCCTTTCATCGCCTTTGGAGTCGGCTTTCTATTTATGTCGATCTTTAAGATGATTTTTAAAAATTTAAACTTATACCGTACAAATAAAGGATTCCGTACAATGCAGATTTTCACTGCTGCATTGCAAGCCTATACCCATGGCACGAATGATGCCCAAAAGGCGATGGGGATCATTACAATGGCCTTGATTGCGGCAGGAATCCAACACGATAATGATGTGCAGGAATGGGTGCGGATTGCCTGCGCCCTTGCAATGGGATTAGGTACATCCCTCGGAGGATATAAAATCATTAAAACAGTGGGAACTAAAATTATGAAAATCCGTCCCGTCAACGGTGCTGCCGCCGATTTGGCTTCAGCGACTGTCATCTTCGGCGCGACGCTGATCCACTTGCCTGTTTCAACAACTCATGTCATTTCCTCATCCATTATGGGAGTTGGAGCCGCGCACCGCGTTAAAGGCGTAAAATGGGGAGTGGCCCGAAAAATCGTTTTGACCTGGATTATTACAATGCCCATTTCAGCGGTCATCGCCGCTTTAATTTACCTTTTGCTGGATTTAATTTTTTAAAAAAAACACGAGCATTTTTGCTCGTGTTTATATTGTTTGTCCCGACGGAATTGTTTGAAACGCTTCAATCCCTTGATTGATCTGAGGTTCATAAACGGCATAAAAGATGCTCAGGGCAATGACAACCAGGATGCTCACTACAATGATAATTCCTATAAGCAGGACTGCCGCTTTCTTTCCACTCATACTAATTCCCCTTCTTTATTCCATAAATCGCTGTGTCCCCTCTTAGTATACAATATCGGTCATCTTTAAAGCATATTTTAATCAAACCGTTTTTGTAGCCGTTTCCTTGATTTTCTTCCTTTCTTCATAAATATTTTTTACGATCACTTTCAATACCGCATAAGTCGGAATACCGATAATAATGGCAACAAAACCGCCGATGTTGCCTGCAGCCAAAACAATGGTGATGACCGTCAATGGATGGATATCCAAAGTTTTGCCCATGATGTTTGGCGTTATTAAATTGCTCTCCAATTGCTGGGCAACCAGCGTAATGACACATACCCAAATTACCAATACCGGATCTTGTATGAAGGCCACAAGAATGGCAGGAGCCAAAGAAATCCATGGGCCGATAAAGGGAATCATATTCATGAAAAAAGCAAAGATTGCGAGTAAAAGAGAATATTCAAGACCAATGATCAAATAGCCAATAAAAATCATGGCGGCAAGGATCAGGCTGACCAGCACTTGCCCTTGGACATAGTTTTTTAATACTTCATTGATATCTTCCAACGTCTTTTTCACCCATGTACGCCGTTCTCCGGTAAAGAGCTTGTAAATATTTGGCGCAAACTTCTCATGATCCTTCAACATAAAAATGTAAAAAAACGGCACCAGGATTAAAGTAAAGATTGTAGAAACCGTACCGCTCACGAAGTTGACAATGCTTTTGCTGCCGACAACCACAATGTCCTGGATGGAATTCGTCACAGAATCTATAAAGTTCTCAACTTGGGGAGGCAGATTATCTTTGTTTTCCAAAATAAAATCTTTGACATCCATAATTTTGTCGCCAATGGTCGGAGCATTTTCCACTAAACGGTTGACTTGATCTGCAATCGGATTGCCGATAATGAACAATAGTCCAGTCACTAATCCCGCAAGCGCAAGCACGATTGCCGAAATGCTCGCCCATCTTGGCAGCCCCTTTTTTTCCAGCCACCGCTGCAGCGGCTCTGATATGTAAAAAAGAACCCCGCTTAACAATACTGGGACAAAAATGGTTTTTATGATGATCACAATCGGATTAAAAATCCAATGAATTTCTATTACATATTTAATTATTAATAGAGCAATTAAGATTCCTATCCCCACTTGAAACCACAGTTTTTTTGTCATCTTCCATTCACTCCCTTATTCAATTGTAACCAATTCTCAACCGTTCCTATACAGCCTGCTCCGGCCTATTGTCGGATAATAGAGGAGATTTTCTGAAAGCATTTTAGGCAATATCCTTTTTTATACGATCACCATAATTGCTTTACTTAATTATATTAATAATTTATATACGGCAAAACATGATGAAAGTTCCAAAAATCAACACAAATAGAAACCGTTTCTTGAAATGAAGATTGAAGCGATGAAGCTGCAATTAAAAAAGAATTTTAAGCACTTTCACATTTTCCTTTTCTCCAAACAATTCGGTTGATATCAATGACTTTACTATTATTGTCATATTTTCGCGAAGGATATCATTTCCGTTTGTCGAATATCTGCAATAGGAGGTGTTGAAGATGACAAAATGGTAATACAAAGTAGAAACACGTTCAATGAGCTTGGAAGGAGAAATCAATGTGGAAACCCTATTTAATGAATTTGGAGGTGAAGGCTGGGAATTAATCAGCATCATTCCGGAATACACGAACACAACCAATGATCAAAACCAAATAGACATTATATATGTAAACACTTATACATTTGTTTTTAAACGTCCAAAACAATAAGAATACCAAGATATAACAATTGCCTCCCCCATCAACCCATTTGCCATTTACGAGGGAGGCAAAAAATATCGCAGCCAATTATGATGCTACCATAATTGGTTATATTTTTTACTCATCGCCCAAATCCGCATTGTGGTACACCCGTTGCACGTCTTCCAAATCTTCTAGTGCATCAATCATTTTTTCAAATTTCGCCTTATCTTCACCAGTCAGTTTTACTTCCGTTTGCGGAATCATTGTCAATTCCGCTACCGTAAAATCAGTAATCCCCGCAGCTTTAAAAGCTTCCTGGGCAGCATGGAACTGGTCCGGCTCTGCATAAACGATCGTAATGCCATCTTCTTCAAATACATCCCGTGCATCTATATCCGCTTCCAACAATATTTCCAATACTTCATCCACCGATTTGCCTTCGATTCCGAATACCGCAGTTGCATCAAACATATAAGAAACAGAACCTGCTACGCCCATGTTCCCCCCGTTTTTACCGAATGCTGCGCGCACTTCGGAAACAGTACGGTTTACATTGTTCGTCAAAGCATCAACAATGACCATCGTTCCGCCTACACCAAATCCTTCGTAACGGACTTCATCGTAATCTTCTCCGCCTGCGCCTTTTGCTTTCTCAATGGCACGGTCAATAATATGTTTTGGAACATTGTAAGTTTTCGCTCTTTCAATTACAGCTTTCAATGCCTGGTTCGTTTCTGGGTCTGGATCACCTTTTTTTGCAGCTACGTAGATTTCCTTTCCGAATTTTGCATAAATCCGGCTGGTGTTTTTATCTTTTTCAGCCTTCTTATCTTTAATATTGTTCCATTTGCGACCCATTGGATTTTCACTCTCTTTCCTAAATTCGGTTTAGAATTTCAATCAAATATATGCCTGTATCATTATACAACATGATTTTCAATATGAAAATAATCCCTACTTGATTTTTCTTCACAAAATTATTATAATATCAAGTTTTCCTTTTCCATGTCTTCTAATATTTTGTTTAATAACGCTTCGCATCCTTCAACGACCAATTCATAAGTTTCCTGGAAATCGCCAGTATAATAAGGATCCGGCACATCCTTTTTGTGGTCTGTCAAATCGAGAAAGCGAAATATTTTCGGATGATCCGGCTGCCCTAAAATTCTCCGTATATCCCTGATATTGCTTTGATCCATGCCGACTATATAGTCAAATTTCTCAAAATCCTCTTTTTTCAATTGGCGTGCAATGATGCCGTCAGTGGGAATATTATATTCACGCAACTTATTTAATGCGCCATGATGCGGCCGTTCGCCGACATGCCAAGAACTTGTGCCGGCGGAATCCACTACAATTTTGCCTTCCAGCCCCCTCTTTTTCAGCATATTTTTAAAAATGGCTTCCGCCATCGGAGAACGGCAAATATTGCCCAAACATACAAAAATCACGCGTTTCATCACATAACCTCCTTAGAAAAAGCACCTTCCAAAACGGAAAGTGCTATTTTTTCTCCATTTTTTGTTTCAATTCTTCCGTAAGTCTTTGAAGTTCTTTTTCCAAGAAAACGGTATATTCCTCGCGGGCTTCTTTTCCGGACGGTACGGTAAAAGGCTTACCATAGATTAGATATGCTTTTTTCCGTTGAAATACTTCTTTCAAATTTTTCGGGCCAATATAAGCTGCAGGCACCACTTTTGCTTTCGCCAATTGGGCAATCGTAATGGCACCCTGCTTTAAATTCGAGTTCTGTGTCGTTCTGGTGCCTGTTGGGAATATCCCGACAATTTCGCCATTCTTTAAAAGCTGGAGAGGAATTTTAATTACGCTTGGCCCTGGATTTTCACGGTCTACCGGAAAAGCATTCAGTTTTGTGATGAGCCAACTTAGACCTTTTATATCAAACAATTCTTTTTTGGCCATAAAGTGTATTTGTCTGGGATAAATGGAAAGGCCCAAGTTCAAAATATCTACATATCCATTGTGGGTACATGCCAAGACGTATCCTTCATCTTTAGGCAAATTTTCTTCACCAAAAACTTTTGCCTTTGATCCATTTAACGCCAGAAAAGGGCCTACAATTTTTGCTCCGATATCATATAACACGGCTGACTCCTACCTTACAATAATTTTATTAATTTAATATTTTAATGAAAACTTTCCTCTCTTTCAATTGCAGTCGGTATTTGACTGTTCAGCATTTGATTTTCACATCTGTCGAAAATTTATTGATATTTCCTTGGAAATATTGTCGATTGGCTTTCTTTCCCAAAGTTCCGTGTCGATTTGTTGCTTTTCGATTTCTTATTCGACAAATAAAATAAAGAGGAGAAAAAGGAGAAAAGATAATAATGAAAAAAGGGATATTTGTTGGTTTCATCATCTTGGTTGTTGTCGCCGCGATTTTTATGATCATTGCTACAAACCGCCATTCGGAAGCCCCGACTGATGAAAATTACTCCAAGGAACCGTCTCCTCCAAATACAGAAATATCCGCATCCGAACTCATGGGCAAATCATTCAAAATGCAAATGAAGGCAAAGTGTTGCATAGTCCAATCATTGCCGGCCATACAAGATTCGAAGAGGTCAAAAACATATTTGGGCTTCCTGATAAAATTGAAGAAACCGTTGTGGGGGACTACGTCTACTATCCAGCATTTCAACTGTCCCTGGGATTGGATGGACAACTCGTTTTTGATGTCCGGTCTTATGATGAACGGTTATCCCTGATTCATTTGCAAGACATCCAGAAAGAACTTGGAGAACCGGAACAAACCACATACTTCGAGGATGAAACGGTTTCTCAAATTATTTTGTATTACCGCGTAAATGATGATTACTTCATAAAATGGATTTTGGAGAAACCGACAGCCGATGTACCGAATCCTAAGGTGCACCATATTTCAGTCATTATGGCGGATAATCCATCAAAATATGCAAATTTGGTTGCCCGCATGTCTCTGGAGGAAAAAATCGGACAAATGGTTTTTGCCGGTTTTTCCGGTCAGAAGCCCAATAAATATTTGAGGCAATTAATTATACAAAAAAAGATTGGCGGCGTCATTTTTTTGAAAGAAAATTTGAAATCCGTCCCGCAAATGACATCTTTGATCAATGAAATAAAAAAACTTAACAGCAATAATCCTTATCCGCTCTTCCTTGGAATTGACCAGGAAGGCGGAAGCATTAACCGGCTGCCGGATGAAGTTGCCGGCTTGCCGACAAATGATAAACTCGGATTAAAAAACAATCCGGCATTTGCCTTCGATTACGGAAAACTGTTGGGAAAGCAATTGAATGCATTCGGTTTTAATATAGATTTCGCTCCGGTTTTGGATGTAAACAGCAATCCTGAAAATCCTGTAATTGGTCGCCGCGCAATCAGCAACAATCCGGAAATTGTATCAAATTTGGGAATTCAAATGATGAAAGGAATCCAATCTGAAAATATTATACCTGTAATCAAACATTTTCCAGGCCATGGCGACACCTCCACTGATTCGCACTTGGCCCTCCCTGTTGTCAATAAAACCATGGCAGAATTGGAGCAAATGGAGCTGCTCCCATTCAAGAACGCTATTCTGGAAGGCGCAGATGCTGTAATGGTCGCCCATATTTTGTTGCCAAAACTTGATGCCCACTTCCCTGCATCCATGTCCAAAACCATTATTACCGATGTGTTGCGGGAAAAACTTAAATTTAACGGTATTGTCATTACAGATGATATGATGATGAAAGCGATTACGGACCATTACTCCATCGAAAAAGCCGCTCTATTTTCTGTCAAAGCCGGCAGCGATATCATCTTGATTGCCCATCATGAAGAAAAAATATCTTCTGTCATTGATCAATTAATTTCGGCCGTCGAACGTGGCGAAATTTCCGAGCAACATATTGACAAAAGCGTCGTCCGGATCCTTCGGCTAAAAGAAAAATATCAACTGGATCACTCATCGGTTGAATTTGCAAACATTGAAAAATTGAACAAAGAAATTCATACAATTCTTGACAAGTATAATTAATATTTTTTTCTAATTTGTAAATAATAAAGCTGAATTCAAGAATCAATGTCGAAATGTTTTTTCAGGTTTCATTCGTAGGAATTTCGAAATCATCCAAGATAAGGACGGAGGTTTTCACTGTGGAGATGATAGATTACAATGCAATTCCGGCCTACTTAGAATCAACGGAGCTGACCTTTGAACTAGAAAGTGTTGGAATATATGAAAACATCATGTTTCCGGTATCGGCGAAGGAAATTTCACCACAAGTGGAAGTACAATATAATTTGGAAGAGGAAAGAAATACTCAAAAAAGCGTTGATAAAGGACATTCCCCTTGGAGGCTCGATCCGGTTGCCACAGCGCAGGTGTTCGTTAGTCTGAAGATTTCGCCGGGCGGCATTGAAGGGGAATACCCGATTGAATCAGAGAACTTGAAATTGCTGCACAGCGATCATGAAGTGGCGATTGTGGAAGTGGATGATCCGGATACAAATATTCATACCGTTTATTTAAAAAGGCTCATTCGCCAAGATGAAACGGGCATTTGGACCGTTGTTGGGTATGATGAAAACGGAAAATGAAAGACAGGCTGTCCGGAAAGCAATCTTTCCGGACAGCCTGCCTAATTTTTCAGTCAAGCGGATAAATAATATACAAAATCCCTTGCATTAATAGCCAAACATTCATGTAGACCACTCTGTTTTCCCAAATTTTTAGTCTTTTCAAACATAAAAAAGGGCGAACGGGACTCATCATCCGCTCTTTTTGAAGTCCTAACCTTTATTCAATTCCTGCAGTCCATTCGGCAACTTTTTCCGCATTTTCTTCCACCCATTTGCTCGCCGCTTCTTCCGGAGACATGCCATCGGATATATCAAGCATAACCGATTCCATATCTTTGGTTGTCCAGTAGAAGTTATCCAACACTTGATAGGCTTCCGGCATTTCTTTCTCCAATCCTTTTCTCACAAAAGTATGAATGGATTCTTCACCGCCAAATACCCCTTTTGGATCATCCAAGTATTTCAGTTCATATTTTGCAAATTTCCAATGAGGTGTCCATCCAGTCACAATAATCTCTTCATTCTTTTTGATCGCCTCTCCCAAAGCGACCGCCATCGCACCTGATGACGATGGAA
The DNA here is from genome assembly GCF_006569205.1 of Ureibacillus terrenus. GTDB lineage: Bacteria > Bacillota > Bacilli > Bacillales_A > Planococcaceae > Ureibacillus > Ureibacillus terrenus. The sequence continues at coordinate 39,780 of NZ_VIGD01000012.1, read as the reverse complement.
CCAGTTCCCAGCCCTTTAAATTAGCATACTCTTGAAGGGCTCTTTCCGTTGCCTGCATCACACCGGCACCCGATTCGATACCAGTGATTTGCATATTCGCATGTTTTGATAAATCTTCAATCGAATTAACATCTTCCATATATGATGGCACCACTAATCCGATTTTGGCACCTGTCAAATTTTCCCCCAAGTCGACGATATCATCTTTATATTCTTCATATTGAGCACCATGGGTTACAGGAAGCCAAGCTGCAACCGACGCATCAGCTTCCCCTTTGGCAACCGCTTCCCACATAACGGCGTTGTCCAACGGTGTCAGTGTTACGTCATAACCTAAATCCTCCAACACTTTCCCAATCACATGGGTGGATGCAATTTCCGAATCCCACTCTACATAAGCCAAGTTGATTGCTTTGTCTTCCTTCCTGGAAGACCCTTCTTCGTCATTTCCGCCGCACGCAGCCAGCAGGACACCGAGACCCATTGCGAAAACCAATATCATGAGCTTCCTTATTTTCATGAAAATCATCCTTTCATAGTCAATATTTCTTTTTATTCAAGCTTTGCGTTAAACGGTCAATAATAATGGCAAAAATCACCAGACTGATTCCTGCAACAAACCCGTTTCCGACTTGAGCCCTTTGCAATGCGGATAACACATCGCGGCCCAATCCGGGCGCCCCAATCATTGACGCAATCACGACCATCGATAATGATAGGAGTACCGTTTGATTGATTCCTGCCATAATGGTCGATTTGGCCAATGGAAGTTCTAATTTAAACAGCTTCTGCCATCCCGTGCTTCCATAGGAATCCGCCGCTTCTACCAGCTCTTTAGGTACTTGGCGAATCCCCAAATTTGTAAATCTTACAGTGGGGGGCAATGCAAATACGACCGATGCAAATACCCCAGGAACCACACCAATTCCGAAAAAGGCGACAGCCGGGATTAAATATACAAACCCCGGCATGGTTTGCATGAAATCCAGAATCGGCTTAATGATATTGTCAGCCACTCTGCTTTTTGACATTAAAATGCCGATGGGAATACCCATCAGGATGGCAATCACACTTGAAAATACTACCAAAGTGACCGTATTCATCAATTCTTTCCAAAGTCCCTGATTATAAATAAACAACAATCCCACAATCGAAAATGCGGCTAAACCAAACCGCTTTTTTGTCGCCAAAAATGCGATGATTGCGACAATCAAGATGAATACAATAGGCGGAATATATAACAATAAATCTGTAAAAGATTCCATTGAATTTTTCCCTGCTTTTTGAATAAAGCTGAACAATGATGCAAAATCTTCCGTCAGCCAATCCATCAACATTTCCACCCAGTCAGCAATCGGGAGTGAAGGAATCGCATCTAACATTTTATTCATCCTCAACACCTCCACTTCCGTTCGATGAAGACAATGCTTCAATCACGACTCCTCTTATTAATACGCCCAAAAGTTTTCCGTCTTTCACCACAGCAATCGGTGTCGGCGAATCGGAAATCGGGCTTAAAACATCTTGGATTAACGTATCTGGCGGAACGGTCAGCATATCTTTTCTCAATATTCCATGAAGATGCCTTTCTCCCCGTTTTGAAGCTTCGTGGGCATCACCGGCTGTTATATAACCTTTGAAGTTTCTTTGCTTATCGACAGCCAATAGGACGCTCACTTTTTCTTCCCTCATCCGCTGCAAAGCAACTTTCGGACCGTCCGTCTCAATATTGATAGATACAGGCCGGATCATGACGTTTTCCACCGTCAACACTTTTGAACGATCCACATCTTCCGTGAAGCTTCGAACATAATCATTTGCCGGATTTGTTAATATTTCTTCCCCAGTTCCGATTTGAATGATTTGTCCATCCTTCATCAAAGCAATGCGATCCCCTATCCGAAGGGCTTCGTTCAAATCATGGGTAATAAAGACAATCGTCTTTTTCATTTTTCTTTGCAGTTCCAACAATTCATCCTGCATTTCTTTCCGGATGAGGGGATCGAGGGCAGAAAAAGCTTCATCCATCAATAATATGTCCGGATCATTTGCAAGGGCTCTTGCAAGACCGACCCGCTGTTGCATACCGCCTGATAATTGGCTTGGATACTGGTCTTTATAAGGCAGCAAACCGGCATTTTCTAAAGCCTTTTCTGCTTTCAATCGTCTTCCCTCTTTTGGGACTCCTTTCACTTCGAGCCCATATTCCGTATTTTGCAAGATCGTTCGATGAGGAAATAAACCGAAATTCTGAAATACCATGCTCATTTTCTCTCTTCGAATTTTCCTTAATTCTCTTTTATTCAGCTTCGATATATTTTGACCATCGATGTAGATGTTACCGCTTGTGGGATCAATCAACCGGTTTAACAGACGGATTAATGTCGACTTGCCGCTACCGGAAAGGCCCATGATGACAAAAATTTCACCTTCATTCACCGTGAAATTTGCATCGTATACTCCAATCGTTGCACCGGTTTCGTTCAATATTTCCGTCTTACTCTTTTTCTGGTTTACAAGTTTCAATGCGGCATTCACATGTTTCCCGAATATCTTCGTCACATGTTCCACTTTAATTTTTTCCATGTTCATCACCTCCCTGAAAACCAACGAGCAAAAAAGTAACAACTTAATACTAACAACAAGTTGTTACTTTAGTCAAATTACGACTCTCAAAATCTGCAAAAAAATAATAGAAAAGGCTTACAAAAGCTTAAATTTGCTTTTGTAAGCCTTTTTTTAATTAGGAAATAGAAATTTTTGAACCCTTTCTAAACATTCATCATTTCCAATAAAGTAGATTACATCTCCCATTTCGATGGTCGCATAGGGGCCAGGGGAAATGATCAATTCTTCTCCCCTGCGAATTCCGACAATGGTTGCCATTGTATGGTGCCAAAAGTTAATTTCGCCAATTGTCTTGGATAGGTGCGGAGAAACTCTTTTTATTTCAATATGGAAAGGAACAAAAGGATTGATTGAACGGAATCGTTCAGTACGGCTGACTAATCTTTCGGTAATCTCTTTCAACTTTTCCAGCTCTTCTTTTTGCCGATTGATGCTTTTGAACATTTCCAGCTGAATTTGATGAATGGACTCGACATCTAAAAATTGTTTAATAAAATTCGCCGCTTTTTCGGAAGACTTGATTACAACACCACTTCCCTTTGTCGCTTCCACAATCTCCAGATCCTGGAGAACAGCGATCGCTCTTCTCGCCGTTTCGGCTGAAACGCCGTACTGGCTGGCCAGGGAAGATCTGGCGTAAATTTTTTCACCAATTGCATATTTGCCTTCAACAATTTTAGAGGCAATATCAGCGGCAATTTTTTGATATTTTGGCTGCTTCACAATTTTTAAATCTTTATTTTCCATTTCCGACAACCTTTCATTCCTTCACTTCAAATTAAAATATAATCCACGTTGAATTTACTAGCCACTTTTCTTCATAAATTTTGTTTATCTGTTGACCTTTCCGTTACGTAAACCTTTATGATGAATTTGTCAGGAGGGATTGCCATGGAATACACCATCAGCCAGCTTGCAAAACTGGCAGGAATCAGCACAAGGACGTTGAGATATTATGATGAAATCAATTTGCTTAAACCAAAACGGATCAACAGCTCAGGATACCGGATTTATGGCCAGGAAGAAGTTGATCGATTACAACAGATTTTATTTTTCCGGGAATTGGATGTCAATATTGAAACAATCCTTTCCATCATGAATGACCCAAACTTTGATTCAATCAAAGCATTGGAGCACCATTTGACCCAACTTATGAAAAAAAGATCCCGCCTCGACAATTTAATTGAATCCGTAAAAAAAACAATCGCCCATGAGAAAGGAGTCATTGTGATGAATAATGAAGAAAAATTTAAAGCGTTTAAAGAACAATTGATTGAAGAAAATGAACAGCAATACGGCAAAGAAATCCGCGAGAAGTATGGGGACGATATTATCGATAAATCGAATAATAAATTAAGGAATCTATCAAAAGGGGATTTCGAGCGATTCAGACAACTTGAAGTGGAAATACTTGAACTGCTCGAAAAAGCTGTTCAAACGGGAGATCCTTCTTCCCCGCCCGCCCGGGAACTTGCCGCAAAACATAAAGAATGGTTGACACTTTCCTGGCCCGAATATTCCGAAGAAGCCCACCGGGGACTTGCAGAAATGTATGTCTCCGACGAACGCTTCAAAGCCTATTATGACCGGAAAGGTCCTGGAGCAACTGAATTTTTGAGGGATGCCATCCTTCGGTATCTTGAAAACAAATAAACGGATCACTCATGAAAAGCCGCTCCTGAATGGGAGCGGCTTTTATTTTATAAAATTTGTATAATCCCTAAAAAATTGGAAAAACTGACAAATGAACAAAATACTCTGGCCATTAACTGCGGAAAAAGGAGATTGCCGATGTTGCAAAAAAGCGAGAAAAAATTGACAAAAATGAGATACCATTATGCCAATCAGGAATACATAATTTTGAATAAATGTCCCCACTGCAATTTAGATATCCATCCGACGGTGGAGAACCGTTACCGCTTTGAGAATAAGAATTTTCATATTTTTATATTATCTTTAACTTGCCCTTCCTGCAGAAAAGATTACTTTGTCGTCAACAATTGCGAGAAATCCGTTGATGACCGGAACCGTTACTTATTCACCATCCCGCACTATTCATTGCAAAACGAAACCCTTATACAAAACACATCAAAAAAATTCCAAAATTTATATTCCCAATCCGTACAGGCGGAAATACAAGGACATGACGATATTGCCTTTTTTGGCTATATTAAGTCACTTGAAGTCCTTGTAAAAGATATTGCCATCATCGAACATCCGGATTCCGAAGATATCGTATTATTCAGCAGCCTCATCCAATGTTTGGAAAAATTTCATTCAACCAATATTCATTTATTTTCAAAAAGATTGTTGGAAGTATTAAAAAATGATTATCTGCATTATCAAAAAGGCCCGGAATTTGCCAAATATACTGGACTTGTAAAAGATTGTATCGATTATTTCCTGCTCTACCTGGAGTTATTGCAGAAAACATTACCAATCAATATTCATCGCAGGGAAAAAGAGGCATGAAAAATCCATAAACTCCCTTTGCATACGCGAGTATCCATTTGGAAAAGATAGATAGAAAAAAGGAAGATAATGAAATGCCGAAAATTGTTTCAATAAGCACCCATAAACCGCCTTACACATTGCAGCAGCATGAAATCGAACAATTTACGAAGACATTATTCCAAAATAAAATCCCGAAATTGGAACGGCTTCTAAGAGTGTTCAAAAACGGGGAAATTGAGAAGCGCAACTTTTGTGTACCGTTACAATGGCATCTGGAAGAGCATACCTTTGAAGAACGCAATCAATTATATATTCAAACGGCTGTGGACTACAGCGTAGACGCCATTCGCAGCTGCCTGCAAAATGAGTTGTATTTGAAAAAACCTATTTCCACAGAAGAAATTGATGCCATTATCTTTGTATCAAGCACCGGCATATCCACACCCAGTATCGATGCGCGCATCATGAACCGGTTGAAGTTTCCGGACCGAATCAGGAGGCTTCCCATTTGGGGCCTTGGCTGCGCGGGAGGAGCCGCAGGAATCAGCAGAGCTTTTGATTACTGTCTTTCCCATCCGAAAGACAAAGCGCTCGTGATCTGTGTTGAATTATGCAGCCTCACCTTTCAACGAAATGATTGCTCCAAAAGCAATTTGGTTGGCGCCTCTCTCTTTGCCGACGGGGCTGCTTGTGCCCTCATCTGCGGAGATGAAGCAGCCGTTGAAACCCGAAAACAAGTGCCTTATATCATCCAAACCGCTTCAAAATGGATGCCTCAGTCGGAGGATGTGATGGGATGGGATATTAAAAATGACGGGTTTCATGTCATCTTTTCCAAAAGCATCCCGGTGATTATCACCAATTGGCTGGGACCGTTTATTCAAGATTTTTTTGATGAAGCAGGCATTTCATTGAATGATTTGGATCATTTTATTGTACATCCCGGCGGCAAGAAAGTGTTGCTGGCATATAAAGAAGCACTTAATTTAACCGACAAACAACTTGAGATTTCCCAAAAAGTTCTTCAACAAAACGGCAACATGTCTTCACCGACCGTGCTGTACGTTTTGGATGAATATATGAAAACCGTGGAGAAACCGGATTCATACGGTTTATTAGTGGCCCTTGGACCGGGATTCAGCGGAGAGGCGGTGCTGTTGCAATGGAGGGAATAAAATGGAAATTTTTCTGTTTTTGATCATCCTCGTCATTTTCCAAAGAATCTTTGAACTGATCATTGCAAAACGCAATGAACGAAGAATGAAACAGCTCGGCGCTTATGAAGTGGGGGCATCCCATTATCCATTTATGATTTTGCTGCACGTCGGTTTTTTCGCCAGCCTAATGGTTGAAGTAATTATTTTTGAACGCACACTATCACCATTTTTTGTCTATTTATTCGTTTTCTTTATGCTTGTTCAATTGTTGAGAATCTGGTGTATCTTATCTTTAGGAATGTATTGGAATACAAAAATCATCGTCCTTCCAGGTACAAAACCCGTAAAAACAGGGCCTTACGCTTTTTTCAAACACCCGAACTATTTTGTCGTTTGCTGCGAAATTATTATAATGCCAATAATGTTCCAAGCTTATGTAACGGCTTTTATTTTTTCCATTTTAAATTTCATCATGTTATCGATTCGAATCCCGTTGGAAGAAAAAGCATTATCGGAAGCGGCAAATGGTGAATATGTTCTTGATAAAAAAATTCAGCACCCAAGCTGAATTTTTTCCATTTTTTTGAACATAAATTTTATTATTGTATACATAATAATAAAAAATATAATTTCGTTATCAATTTCTAATAACAAATAGCAAAATAATATTAGAAATTATAGTAGATAAAGCGTATAATTCAATTTAACAGTAAATGCATTCAAAAAAACTCAACAATTTTGCAAAAAGTTTGTCATAATTTTATAAATTTTCAAAAAACGGTCCGTTTTTTCTTTTCCTTAAGAAGGTAATTGAAGAATTTCTTTATTTTTATTGTCCATAAATCAAAATCAATCTGATGGATTGTTTGCTGTAAAAAACAGTACTTGATTTAGCAAATATTTATATTATATTTAAACTGTAGTGAACTTTGTTAAATGTTTCACATAGTTGTTTATGTTGAGTTTTCCCAATGATGTGCACAATGAATAGTAAAGGAGAATGGGTCATGTCAGAAGAATTAGTGAATCAAGTTCAAGTTGAATCCGCTGTGAACAAGGAAAAACAGGATTTGCTAGATCAGTTATTAAAACCTGAAGTGCAAGAGTCCTTGACATATTTAGTAGAACAGCTCCCTAAACTTGCCGAGTTGGCGGGACTTCTTACAAAAGCCTACGATTTTGCGCAACAAGTTGCAACTGATGAGGTATTAAAGAACGATACCGTGAACGCCATAAAAGAAATTTCCGAACCTGTGATTGGCACAGTAAAGAATTTTGCGCAAACTGCCATTGAAGCGAAAGATCGCGCTGAAGTATCCACTGAAACAATCGGTTTGTTCGGCGTATTGAAATTGCTAAAAAATCCGGAAGTTCAAAAGCTGTTGCGATTTGCCAACGCCTTCCTGGAAGTTTCGGCAGAACGCAAAAATCAATAATGGTATTGTTTACTTAAAAAAGAAGGACGGAGGAATATTATGTCAAAAGAAATCGTCATCTTAGGTGCAGGTTATGGCGGTTTATTAACCGCTTTGACATTACGAAAATATGCTAGTAAAGAAGAAGCGAAAATCACTGTAGTGAATAAAACTCCAGACCACCAATTGATTACGGAATTGCACCGTCTCGCCGGCGGAACAATTTCAGAAAAAGCCATTTCATTCCCTTTGAAAAAGTTGTTTAAAGGAAAAGACATCGATGTAGTCATCCAAGAAGTAAAATCATTTAATGTTAATAATAAAGAGGTATACTTGGCAAACGGTTCCGTACTATCTTACGATTATTTGGTTGTTGCCCTTGGCAGCCAAACAGGCTTTTTCGGAATCCCTGGATTAGAAGAAAACTCCATGGTATTAAAATCCATCGATGACGCGAAAAAAATCTACAATCATATCGAAAGCAAAATTGCTTCCTATGCGAAAACAAAAGACCCTGCAGATGCAACAATTGTCATCGGCGGCGGCGGTTTAACCGGTGTGGAACTTGTCGGTGAAATCGTGGACAACGCTCCAAATATTTGCGCAAAATACGCGGTAGATCCTGCCGAATTGAACATTATTCTTGTTGAAGCTGCACCAAAAATTTTGCCGGTATTGCCGGACGAACTGATCGAACGTGCAATGAAAAGTTTGGAAGCCCGCGGCGTTAAATTCTTGACAGGACTTCCAGTAACCGGTGTGGAAGGCAATGTCATTTCATTGAAAGATGGTTCCACAATTACAGCGAACACATTCGTTTGGACAGGAGGAGTCGCAGCTCTTCCAATCGTTCAGGAATCCGGCCTTGAATGTGACCGCGGAAAAGGCATCGTCGACAGATATTTACGTTCCGTATCCCATCCTGATGTTTTTGTGATTGGTGATGCATCTGTTTGCTTCCCTGAAGGCGGAGGACGTCCATTGTACGCTCCAACTGCCCAAAATGCTTGGCAAATGGGAGAAGCTACAGGTTACAACCTTTACGCATTAATAAAAGGCCAAAAATTAAAAGAATTCAGCCCCGTGAACTCCGGTACGCTTGCAAGCCTTGGACGCAAAGACGGTGTGGCAACTGTCGGCAAAAACAATATCCTTCTTAAAGGCCTGCCAGCTTCATTGATGAAAGAAGCAAGCCATGTCCGCTACTTATCGCATATCAAAGCTTTATATGGTTTGGCCTATTAATAAATGCTCAAAAGTGCGGCAAAAAATGCCGCACTTTTTGCTTTTTATGTTTTCCTGATCGGTTTTCCCGCTTCTATCAAAACCTTGTTGGCCGCCAACATAAAACTTAGCATGAGCATTACAATGCCTGTACCGATTAGTAATAATTCAATTTTTATGAAATCGCTGATCGGGCCAAAAATGAGCATTCCCAATGGCATCATGGATGTTGAAATCATATTGAACACTCCGAAAATTCTGCCCAAAAAATCTCCTTCCACTTTTTCTTGCAGCAATACCGTTGTCGGAGTGTTAAACAAAGGCATTGTTACCCCTGCTAATACCATGATCCCGCAATAAATCCAGAAATTCGGCACAATCCCCAAAAGCAACGTGCAGACCGCAAAAAGCATGCCTGATAACGCCATTGTGTAGGTTCTATTTGTGAACCCTCCCCACAAGGCAATCACAGCCCCGCCAATCATCATGCCAATGGAAAAGGTCATTTCAATGGCCGAAAGCTTCCAGACATCCCCACCGAATGTGCGGGTTACTTGTAATGGGGTTAAAAAGGAGACAGGTGCTGCCAAAATGAAAAAGATTGCGAAAAATGCAAACAATGTTTTTAAAAAATGGTGATGTTTAATATAGGATAGTCCTTCTTTGAAGTCATCAAAATATCCCGCTTTCTGTTGCTCCGAAGCTTTTTTATGGGCCGGAATCCGCAAAAAGAACAATAATGCGGCCACCGCAACCGCAGCCGTCACGACATCGATGAAAAACATCATTTCCAATGTTGTAATGCCCAACAATGCCGCGCTAATCATAGGCGAGACCAACATGACAAATGCCTGTATGCTTCCATTTATTCCGTTCACCTTTGTCAACTGCTCTTCCGGTACAATTTGCGGCAAGATGGCTCCCACCGCAGGCGTTTGAATCCCTGTGCCAATGGAACGGATTATAAACATCAGAAAAAGCAGCCAAAAAGATTTGTAACCGTTCAGGAAGAAAATGGCCAAAATAAGTGTGGCAAATGCAATGGCTGAATCAGATAGCATAATTAACATTTTCCGGTTATATCGGTCGGCCCATACCCCTGCAAAAGAGGATAATAAAAAAGTAGGGACAAATCCGCAAAGAATTCCTATTGTCATCATGACCCCCGACTGAGTCGTCAAGGTGATGTACCACATGATGGCGTATTGTACAATCGATGACCCAAAGAGGGAAATCGTCTGGCTTGCAAGAAAGACGCTGATATTCCGTTTCCAATGCGCATAATGGCCAATTGCCATAAAATATTTCTCCTCTTCTTATTTTTTAATTGGATCAATTCGTTGCATGCCCAAGAATGAATTGCCAACAAACGTTTATAACATAAATTAAAAAGGAAATTTTGTGAGAAATCGAGTTAAATGTTCACCCTTTCGGCAAAGTTTTATTTAAAATGGTAATTAACGGATGATACAGATTCTATAAGAAGGTGTGACGTTCCATTGAATGAAAAAAACCCGCAATCACCAATATATCCCATTATGTTAGCCATCGGGGCAGGACATTTAATCAATGATACGGCCCAAAATATCGCACCGGCCATGTTCCCGTATCTTTCAAGAGATCTCGGTTTCACATTCACCCAATTGGGTTTGATCACTTTTATATTGAATATGGTTTCTTCCACCCTTCAGCCGGTCGTCGGCTTTATCAGCGACAAAAAACCGATGCCTTACGCATTGCCTGCCGGGATGATCAGCGTTTTCATCGGTTTAAGCATGTTTGCTTTTGCCGGCCAATATTTCATGATTTTACTTGCCGCCATCTTTTTAGGGTTCGGTTCGGCCATTTTTCATCCGGAAGGTTCCCGCGTATCCTTTTTGTCGGCAGGCAATAAACGGGGATTGTCCCAATCCATTTATCAGGTGGGCGGAAATTCGGGACAAGCCATTGCCCCTTTAATTGGAGCCTTTATTTTGGACGCCATGGGACAAAAGGGGGCCGCTGTACTTCTCTTTCTTGTAGCCATCGGCATCATCTTATTGTTCAACATATCAAGATGGTACGCCCGCCAATTGCGAGCTGAAAAAATGAACAAGAAACCAAAGAAAATCTTAATATCTTCCTTGCCCCCGTTAACAAAGAAACAAGTGGGGATTGCTCTATTTTTGCTCTTTACCATCATTTTTGCCCGTTCTTTTTACACAACTAATATTCAAAATTATTATGTATTCTATCTCATCGACCACTATCACTTAACGACGCGCATTGGGCAAATTTTCATTTTCATATTCATGGCTTTTGGCGTCATAGGTACATTTTTTGGAGGTTCCTTGTCCGATCGCATCGGGCGGAAAAATGTCATTTTACTATCGGTGGTTGTACCGATTCCTTTATGCTTATTGCTGCCTTACTTGCCTCTTTGGCTCGTACCCGTGTTTCTTATCGCAATAGGCACTTTGATTATGATCAGCTTCTCGGTTACCGTTGTTTATGCACAAGAACTGGTTCCTTCGAAAATCGGAACAATGGCGGGACTGACAACAGGATTTGCCTTTGGGATGGGGGCCATCGGTTCAGTGGCAATCGGCTGGCTTCTTGACACGATCGGAATCAATTTAACGATGAAAATTATCTCCCTGTTGCCGCTCATCCTTTTCGTTGCCATCTTTCTGCCGAAAGACCAGGTAAATCAGGAAATATAAAAAAACTGCCTTGAGCATTATTTTCAAGACAGCAAGACGATCACCCATCCGATTGGAAGGGATCACGATGGTTCCCTTCCTTTATTTTTTCATTTTAAATAACCGTTTTTTCCGTATGAACCACACGACAAAACCAAGAGTAACCACCGCAATCAGCGCGTAGGCGATATTTGAATAGACATCCATCGCTTCAACAATCTTCGTCCAATTGTCTCCTACGGCAGCCCCGAGATGAACCAAGACCGTATTCCAAATTAACGTACCTAAAGTTGTCAGTAAAATGAACAGCCAAAATTTCATATTGCTCATTCCGGCCGGAATGGAAATTAGGCTGCGAATGAGCGGAATAAACCGGCAGAAAAAAACCGTCCAGAACCCATAATTGTCAAACCAGGCATCGGCTTTATAAATATCGTTTCTTGTCAGTCTTAAAATATTTCCATATTTATCTACAATTTTCACAAGACGCTCCACATCCAACAACAGACCAATACCATATAAAATGATTGCGCCTGCAACGGAACCAAGGGTGGAAGCGATAATGACCCCAGTAACCGTCAAATCGGTAAAAGTGGTCATAAACCCGCCGAAAGTTAAGATGACTTCCGATGGAATCGGAGGAAAAACGTTTTCTAACATTATTAACAGGAATACCCCTACATATCCGAAATCCTCCATAATTTGTTGAATCCACGTTTCCATGTTTAACTTCCCCTTATGTATTTCTTTTTACTCACTAACTCTTTCATTATGAAGCTGTTCCTTTCCGTAGTCAAACCCTATTCATTGACTCCTCTTCTTTTTCATAAGTTTCACAGGCGGGTGACGTCCGATTATTGTAAAATGTAGGTAAGAATACTAGTCCTCATGGATATCTTATGAAAAGGAGGAACTATTATGTATGCGGCTGATCAAAAAACCATGCAAACCCTTGATCAATATACGATGCAACAGCTGGGGCTGCCGGGTGCCGTATTAATGGAAAACGCCGGAAACGCCGTCGTACAGGAAATTTTGAACGACTATCCCCGCCATAAACGTATATTAGTTATCTCGGGTCAAGGAAATAACGGCGGTGACGGATTTGTTGTTGCCAGAAGATTAATTGATTTCGGATACGAAGTTTTGCTTTGTTTTATTGGAAAAGAAGAGAAATTAAAAGGGGATGCCCAAATTCATTATCAAGTTTATAAAAACCGTCATTTGCCCCTCTATCATCATCAAGACGGAGAAGATCAAATTTTTGCCTTTGTCCGGGATGCGGATGTCATCGTTGATGCAATGCTTGGGACAGGCGTTTCAGGAAAAGTGCGTTCCCCGTTTTATGAAATCATCAAAGCGGTAAATGAATCAGGGAAAGATGTCATCAGTGTCGATGTTCCGTCTGGCCTCAATTCCAACACGGGAGAAGTGGCGAATATCGCCGTTACAGCAAAGAAAACCATCACCTTCGCCATGCCCAAAATCGGATTCTTTGTCGGAGATGGACCAAAAGTCGTCGGCGAATGGAAAGTGGCGGACATTTCCGTTCCAGAATCAATTGTTGAAACCCTTCAACTGAAATTGCCGAAACTCATTGATTCCGAAACCGCAAAAGAATCGCTGCCAAAAAGAAAAAAACATGGACACAAAGGCACTTTCGGGCATTGTCTCGTCATCGGCGGTTCCAAATATTACGTCGGTGCACCGGTATATACTGCAAAAGCTGCTTTTCATTCCGGCATCGGCCTTGTCACCCTGGCCATTCCGGAAACGATTTATTCCCATGTTGCCGGCACCTGCCATGAAAGTCTGTTTTTCCCACTTTCAGACACTGGCGAATTTATTGATCCGAAAGCTTTGGAAACCATTGATTACTCTAAATATAAAACCATCGTCTTTGGTCCGGGGCTGGGCAGAGAATGCGACGGAAACGCCATGCTGGAGACGCTTTTGAAAAAATTGACAACCCAGACAATCATAGTGGATGCGGATGGACTTTATTTTCTGAAAAATCATTTGAATCAATTACGGCATTATGAAGGAAATATTATTGCAACCCCTCATCCCGGTGAAATGGCAACTTTAACAGGAAAAAGCGTTGCAGAAATCGAATCTGCCCGGCTGGAAATTGCCAAACATTTCGCAACGGAGTATCAAATTTATTTAGTGTTAAAAGGCCACCGGACAATCCTTGCAACTCCTGAAGGGAAACTTTGGATCAATCCCCACGGAAATGATGCTTTGGGAAAAGGAGGCAGCGGGGATGTATTGACAGGCTTGATTGCTTCCCTCGTTTCCCAGCAATCCGATCCATTAAAAGCCATGATCGCTGCAAGTTACTATCATGCCATAGCCGCCGAAGAATTGGGGAAAAAATCCTCCAATTATGGCGTCACGCCAATGGACATTATCCAATATATCCCGGTTTTATTTGGCCGCTAAAGGGAAGAAAAAGAGAAGAACAGTCCCATGAGGTAAAACCGAATGGGGCTTTTTTATATGCAGGTTCAAACAAAAAAATCCCCTGTCCATCGGGGGCCATTCTATTTTAAATTGATGGCTTTTTTAATTTTATGAAAAAGTTTTATATCATAATCAATATATTCCGAAAAATACTTTGAAATGGTATATGAAGCGGAATTGATCTTATAATTTTTTTTCCACAATTCATCTTCCAAATTATTTATGGCTACGATCAGGCTTCTCCTTCCCAAAATAAATTGTTCAATGACGTCTTCTTTTTTTCTTATTTTGCTTTCGATGAGCGACTGGTGTTTTATCTTGTCCTTGTCCGGTTCCTTTGGAAAAACGCCTCCCTTTTTAAAGTAAGGAACACGATGATGAAGAACAAACGCATCCAACGAAATGAAATGGACAATGATACCGGCTACCGTCCATTTCCCATTTTCCGTCAAGGATTGCCATTCTTGATCCGATAGCTTTGATAATTTATTTACAAACCCTACAGAATTCTCAAAATAAATTAAAATTTTTTCTTTATTTTTATCCAAGAATGTCAGCTCCCATATTCCATAGGTTTTACTTATTTTTAAGTAATTCTTCTATACAAAAAAAGAAAAGTCCTTCAACATTTCAGGAATTTCCACAAAAAAAATGCCCCAAAAGTGTTTGAACTTTTGAGGCCTGCTGTTAATGTAAGCTTTCCCGCACCCTTTTGACATTTGTCAATACCACTTTGCTTTTTGGAATGCTTGGAATCGTATTCATCGCAATATACATATCTTGTTCCGGCACTTCATAATCCATTTTATTTAATAAATAATCCAAGGCGAATTTCATCATTTCAATCGTCAATTTCTCTCCAGGGCATCGATGGGTTGTTTCCGAAATTCCCCCTCCCTGGGGTATTAAACTGAAATGGTCATCCTGCCAATTGGCGAATCGTTCCGGCCGGAATTCATCGGGATGTTCCCAAAGATCCGGGTCATGATTTGTTCCGTATATATCTAATAGTACCAATGTCCCTTTCTGAAAAACAAAGTTGTTCCAGGTAAAATCTTTTTTTACTTTTGCCAAAACAAATGGAAAAAACGGATAAAACCGTCTTACTTCTTGAACAAAAAGAATGGCGTAATCCGGATGCTGTTTCAGCTTGGCTCTTTCATGCGGAAATTGCGCCAATGCCATGACAATAAAATTGATATAAATCGAAATGGCTACGACAGGACGCAGCACATTAATGATTTCAACCGCCGCTGTTTCGGCATCTAATAAGTTTCCGTCCATCTCTTTATAAAAAACGAATTGATGCAGGATGGAATCCGGTTGTACTTGCACTTCGCCGGAACGGATTCTTTCCACCAATTCCGTCATCTTTTTTTCCATTTGATTTCTTTTCATTCTCCCCATCCAATGTTGGGGACCAAATGCAACAGGGGTTTCGAACATGGCCCCAAGTTCATTCATCAACCTCTCCGCGTTATCCTCATGGACAGGATAGCCGATCCACTTAAAGGACGCTTTACAAAGCAACGCTTTCACTTCTTCATAAAATACAATTTCAGATTTTCGGCTCCATTCATCCAATGCTTTTTCCCATTCAATTTTGACAATATCCAAAAATTCATTGATCTTTTCTTTAGACATAATATCCAAAAACATTCGTTTCCGATGCAAATGGGCTTTCCCATCGAGGGTTTGAACGGCATTTTTGCCGAATAAGGTTTCAATAACCCGGTTGGGGGCGGCATCCTGGCGTTCAAATTTCGTGTCATCATAAAACAATTGAGCCGCTTCTTTTCCTCCAATACATATTGCTTTTCTCCCCAATATCCTTGTTTCAAAAATATTAGATTGGAAATTTTTTCGGCGGTTTAAAATGTACTCATATCCTTCTTTCAATAAAGCGAAACTATGATCAATTCCTTCGTCTTTTGGAATCTCATTGATATTTTCCATCATCGCACCTCTCAAACAAAATTCGTTCGCTGTGTTTATTTTGTGAAAACATCCATATTTCATACAAAGTGCAATATGTTATTTGAAAAGTCCTTAAAAAAAGCAGAACCCGGAAACAATGTTCCGGGTCTGGATTTCACAAATTACGACATGAAACTGCAAACTCTTTTAGGTGGATGATCCATATTCAATTGATGATTGAATTGGATTATTTTTTCACCATCAAGAGTTTCGGCGGAGTGTCAGAATGATTATTGTTGTAATTGTCCATCGGAAATCCCTCCTGTGTTCATGTCGTATTTTCTTGTGAAATCATTATTTATTATGACTTTTTTAAAAAGTTTTATACACATCGAGCACTTTTTTTAACATTTTTTAAACCCGGAAACGATGTTCCGGGCTCCTTTCACTAAATCGCCATGATTCATTAGTATTGCCTTGCTTTCGCATCCGCTCTCAAAAGTTGGTTATGGAGCGATACTTCTGTCTGGCCATTGATGAGGGACTTTTATGCTTCGGCTTCAAGCTGCGGTTTCTGATTGGAAATGCACCTTTTCTGCTCATCGGTCTTCACCTCTTTCATCATGGTCGATTAGTGAAATTATTGTTAGTATGATAATTCGGCAACCATCTATGCTTTCCTTATATTTTCATTTCATTGGCGCACACTTTAAATGGCGTCCAAAAATTCTTTTCAATTCGAACATTTTCTGAATCGCTCCATATTTTAATAAAGAAAGGAGCGATGAGGTTGGTTTCCATTGAACCCATTGAGTTGCAAGGGCACATGTTTACGGCTGTCACTGTGCGATTGCCAAAAACCACTTTATTAACCATTTCCAGTGAAATCGGCTACATTATGTGTGGCGCTTTGGATGTCCAATTATTAAACACCCGGCTGGCTGACCGAAAAATCATCGCAGGCCGTGCTGTCGGAGTGAAAACCATTGAGGAATTATTGAAAGCCCCTCTCGAATCCGTAACGACAGAAGCCGAAAAAATGGGAATCGTCAAAGGAATGACCGGGGAAGAAGCGTTGTTAAAAATGATTTAAAAGGAGGCTCTTTCTGAACCTCCTTTTAACTGATAAAACGGCTGAACCCCTGTTTCCGGCCGACTAAAGCCATCACATCTTCGCAAATCACATCGGCTGCATTCGGGGAATAGATTTTTTTCATATTATTGATTAATTTGTAGCGTTCCTGTTCGTCCCGGATTAGCCTCAATACATGGTCCACCAATTGGTCAGGGCGATTTGCAACAATTGCCGCATCCTTTTTTTTGAAATACTTTGCGTTCTCCAATTCCTGACCGGGCACTGCCCTGTATAGCAGCATCGGCACCTGGACGGCCAAGCCTTCACTTAATGTGATTCCGCCAGGTTTTGTAATCATCACGGTCGCCATTTTCATCATTTCGTCCATTTTATTTGTATATCCAAATATTCGGACATTATGGTTTTCTGAAAACTTTGCCGACAAATTATTTTTCAGATCCTCATTCTTCCCGCAAATCACAATGATTTGATAGTCGCCATTTTCCAATATTTTTTTGATGACTCCTTCAATATCTTTTAATACGCCATAAGCCCCCGTTGCGATTAAAATGACCGGTTTTTGTCCGGTTAAACCATAAGTAGCAAGCAGCTGATTCCGATCCGCCGGCTGTTCAAACTGCGGTTCAATGGGAATACCTGTAGATTTTACCCTGTTTTCGGGGATACCGGCATTGATCAAATCTTCCCTCAGATCTTCGGTAGCCACATAATACCGGTCAATATACCGGTGAATCCAATTTTTATGAGCCTTAAAATCGGTAATGACATTCACAATCGGTATTTGAATGCCGGTTTTTCTTTTTAATTCCGGTACAACAGGCATCGGGAAAGTATTGACAATAATATCCGGCTTCCATTTTTCAACCATTCCGGAAAGTTTCTTCATCCCATAGTTGTTCATAATATCAATATCAAAAAATCTTTTATTTCTGCTGCCGCCATAATATAGCAAACCGTAAATTTTTTTGCCATAATTGAAGCTTTTTATATATAAATATTTGGAAGCTTTCGTTAACAGCGGATGTGAATCATAATAAAGGTCCGATTCCATTACATCGGTCAATCCATGTTGAAAAAACGCCTTTTTTAATGTGTTCGAAACTTTTAAATGGCCGTTTCCATAGCTGCCTGTCAATAGAAGAATCCTCATCTTCTTCTCCACAATACCACCCTCGCAAATAAACTGCATTTTGATCTTTCCATATCATCTTAGGAATGAAACATACCAGGAAATGATTGTCTAATATTATACATATGTTTATCAATATGAAAATAGCAAAATTAAAAGGCTCTTATCGAAAAGCGCTTTACTCACCTATTATTTTTTCGTTTTCTCAAATTCTATAATTCTGTAATGAAATCTCATTTTTTGAATATACATGAATATAAGATTTTAATGCAATTCCTATTTTCCATAAATTCAAAACATTTCTATATTTTTGATAAAATAAAAATATGCCAGCTCACTAAAAGGTTTAGAAAGGAAGGGACGATATGAACAAAGTCTGCGTTATCATTCCTGCCCTGAACCCGGCCCGTGAATTAATCGATTATATATACGATTTATTGGATCGCAATGTTTCACAAGTTGTTGTTGTGAATGACGGAAGCATCTCCAGTTGTATTCCGGTCTTCCATCAAATCGCACGGATCCAAAATTGTACCGTGTTGACGCATGAACAAAATAAAGGAAAAGGACGCGCATTAAAAACAGCGTTTGAATACGTGATGAATCACTGCAATGTGCATGGAGTGATAACTGCGGACGCAGATGGCCAGCATTCCGTCCAGGATGTCGTTAAAATTGCAAAAAAGCTGATGGATCATCAGGATTCGATTCTCCTGGGCGTACGGGATTTTGGCCAAAACAACGTCCCGGCAAGAAGCTACATCGGCAATAAAATCACGAGTTTCTTATTTAAATCTTTGTTTAAAATCGACCTTCAAGATACACAATCAGGCCTAAGGGGAATTCCCATCAATCTTCTTCCTTCGCTACTGACTTTGGAAGGCGAGCGATACGAGTATGAAATGAATATGCTGATTGTTGCCGCCAAGAGAAACATCCCGATCAAACAAATACCTATCCAGACCATTTACATCAACAAAAATGAAAGCTCCTATTACCAACCTATAAGAGACTCGCTCAAAATTTTTTCGATGATTGTTTCCCGAAGCATTGCCTATAAAAGACTCAATGAAGGTGAAAAACATGGCATCTAGAGTTTATGGTAAGTTCTTCAGAATCTCCCAATGGATTGTCCGAAAAATCTACCCGGCATATAATGTTCTAATTCATGAACAAATTAAAGACCCTGTTGTGTATGTATCCCATCATCAAAATCTGTTCAATCCATTTATTATTTATTTATGGTTTCCTAAAGACCTTAGAACTTGGATCTTACACGTATTTCTGGACAGAAAGGCCTGCTTCCGCCAATATGTGGATTACACGTTTACAAAAAGAATGGGCATGAATCGGACGATTGCAAAAATTTGTGCTTATCCGCTGTCCTTCTTTATCGCCCATTTATTAAAATCCGGAAAAGGCATTCCGGTATATCGGGGATCAAAAAAAATATTCAACACTTTTCGGCTGACGGTGGAAGCGTTGAAAAGAGGGGAAAGCGTCGTTATTTATCCGACCGTCGATTATACGGATACTTCCAATGAAACGAAAGATATGCATGAAGGATATCTTTTTATTGAAAAATATTATTTTCGGGAAACGGCGCAACACGTCCGCTTTGTCCCATTATACGTAAGCAAAAACAAGCGGCTGATTATTTCCGGTGAGCCGGTAACTTTTCATGATGATGAAGATTTTTCTATCGGGCAAAAACGGATTGGGGAGCACATGAGAAACCAATTACACGAATTGGCTAAAAAGTGCGGAGATCTCGAATAAATACATACCTCTAAAAAAATGCACAAAATCAAAGCGACTTAACATTTTAAGTCGCTCTTCTTTTTCCTTTTTCTTCCTAATGGCCCTTGGCATCACTGAACTTACCTGTAATGTTTTCAACCTCCACTTCAAACACTTCCGTTTTCGGCAATGCAGGATACCCGCCCTTTTCAAACCGCCAATCCGGATCACCATATTTTTTCCACAGACAATCATAAAACCATTCTTTCTTTTGCTCATCTTCAATACGGCGAATCTTTCCAAACAGAACGACGCTGATATATCCCAAAGCCGATTGGCAGGCATATTTTTTGCCGGGAACCACTTCTCCCATTTCACATACTTCAATACAAACCCGCGGATTATATTTTATATTTTCCCAAAAATGGCTTTCCCTCAAATTCCCTATATGCAAATATAATTTTGTTCCATCTTCATAGACGAAAACAAAAGGAATTACATAAGGGTAGCCATCTTCGCCAACCGTTGCCACATGGGCCACTTTTGCCTTTCTTAAAAAGTCATATGCAAGATCGGCAGCTATTTCTCTTTTTTTATTATGGATCATTCCTCTCAATTTGCCCATCTCCTTTCTTTAAATATATATTCTAAATACATCTTTTAAAACCCTTTCAAAAGGGCAATATTTTTTATAATACTTCATCCATCAATCAAGCTGCTATTCACTCCCATAGTCAAAAATTCAATATCCAAAAATGGATAAGATTATGGTACTATGGACTATAGGAAAACATTTAGGGGGAATGATTTATGGCTAGCAAAGCTTTAAGAACAGATGCAAAAATTGTACCTGAACGCAAGGAAGAAGCATTAAAAATTCTTGACAGTTTAATTATCAAACTATTTGTCAGCGTTCTTGATGAAAAACAAATTATTGAACGCCACATTTTAAAAGAACGCCTTGCAAACCTAATTGAACTTTCACATCACGATGAAGAATTAAAAGAAACATTACACGCACTAGTTAACGAATTATAAGAAAGAAAAGGAGACGTCCGTTTAGAGCGCCTCCTTTTCTTATTTTCCATACAGCCCAACAATTTTATTGATTTTCTCTTTCAGCAAATCCGTATGCACAAATCTTGTCTGCCGAAGAAATTCCTTTCCTTCCACAAAGAACAATAATGCCGGAACCGAAAAGACCGAAAACCGGCCCGCTATTTCCTTCACCTCTTCTGCATCGATCAATCCCAAAGCAATGCGGAAATCATTTTCCAACAACTTTTCCAACTGCGGAAGCAGTGCATGGCAAACCCCGCAATCCTTTCTTGAAATATAAAGAAATGAAAGGGGATTTTGCTCAATAAAAGCATTCACTTCATCCAGCGAAGATAGCTTAAACATGGCATCACCATTCATAATCTTTCATGGACAAGCATATCATAATCCAATAAATAGCGGAAGGATGGATGAAGGATTGGAAAGCGCGCTGCTCTACATGGTGTTATTAAGATTTTTATCCGGCAGCATCGAATTATCCGCCGCGACCCTTATGTGGAAATTCAATGACTTGGAAAAAGCGTTGATGATTAATTCGATGTTGGCGTTAGTAGGTCCGACGATTTTAATTGTGACAACCGGCATCGGCGTCAGCGGATTGTCCGAAAAAATTTCTTTCTTGAAAATAATCTGCCTTTTTACAGGAATCCTGCTTATTATCATCGGCATGAAAATCAAATGAAACAAGCCGGCATTCAAAACCATCCCTTTCTCTTAAACCAAATCAGCATTGAAACCCCAATGAAAAACATCATCAAAAGGGTTATGAAATACCCATACTTCCATGATAACTCCGGGATATTTTCGAAGTTCATGCCGTATATTCCGGCAATGAATGTCAACGGCGCAAAAATCGATGTGATGATGGTCAGCAGCTTCATTACATTATTCGTCTGGTGGGCATTTAAGGAAATGTAACTGTCCCGGATATCTGCCGTTACTTCCCGATTGGTCATAACCTTTTCCGACAATTTCAAAAGATGGTCGTGAATATTTGAGAAGTATTCTTTTCTTTCTTCAATCTGGTTTAAATTCAAATGATGGGAATTTAACATGCGATATAACAAATCCCTCATCGGATTAACGGAATGTAAAAGCTGCAAGAGCATATTTCTTATTTCCATCAATTCATTCATCGGTTGGATTCCCGTTTGTTCAATGATGAGTTTTTCAAGTTCATCTTCTATTTTGTAAATAATCGGAAAATAGTTATCGACAATCTTGTCCAAAATTTCATAAAACACATAATAGGGATCCCATTGTTCGGGGAAAGAGAGCCCAATCAACTCATTCCAAACCTTCGTTACCTCGATGGAAGGCTGCTTATGAAATGTCACAATAAACGTTTCCCCCACAAAAAAATCCAGTTCTTCTTTAATAAGTTCCCCCTTTTCTTCACGGAGGGTATGGGTAACAAAAAAAGTATAATGGTTAAAGTAATCCAGTTTGGGCCGTTGAAGATCTTGCACGCAGTCTTCGATCGCCAGCGGGTGGAAATGGAAGGTGCTTGCCAGATGTTCCACTTCGGCTTCCGTCGGTTCGCTGAAATCCACCCAAAACCATCTATACTTTGCCAAATCGATATTACTCAAGAAATCCCCTTTTTCCAAACGGTGGTCATGTGTAATGCCAATATAGTAAATCATTGGATGCACCTTTTCTCCAAAATGCATTCATTATTGTTGTTGCTTCTTATCCGCTTTGAGCCGATCCTCTTGTTTCCATGGAGGGTCCAACTTCATATGAATTTTTTCGTTTATTTTATAAACTGCAAAAGGGACTACAAAGGCCAATATTGTACAAACAATGGTATATGCTGACAAAAAATAGCCAGAAGCCAATTCCATGCCAAACACCTCACTCCGTTGTTGTCTGGTTGATGCTTCCCGGTTCTTGAAGTGTGACATTGACAATGCACTTGATTTCACTTTTTGAAAAATAGTTTTCTCCGCTATCCCAATTATCTTTTACTTTTTTCCATATTTTTGGATGATGACGGCTTATATATTCCTGCAGTCCCATTACATCGGTTTGGAAATCATTTTGCAGTTTTTTGACCGCATTTTCCATCATGTCTTCCGCTTTTTCTTCCGTTTTGTCCCGGAACTTATTTAATACTTTATATTCCTTCAGATTTTCCGAACCGGACTGGTCGGCAACCGCCCCCAGAATATGGACTGTTATAGTGAATTTCAAATGATGGGGATCTTTATTTTCTAAATCAATTTTTCTTTTTATACTGATAATTTCAATTGAAAACGGCTCCCCATCCATTTCGGTATCGATGGTTCCATTGTTTTTTAGCCCCCGAATAAAGCTTAATCCCTTAGCCTCTTCCCCCTTCAATGCGCCAACCATCCGCTCCTCCGGTCCGTTATAAATCGCGATTCCTTCATAATCAACCACCGTGTCGGTTTTCCTTGACAAGTATGGCAAAGGGAAACTAGTACCATCAAACATTTTTTCATCAATATCCCCGATCCGCACCAAATCGGTCACGTCGATTCTTTTTTTGTTTTCCAGCAAATTTTTAATATACTCTGCAGGAATTTTCCCATGTTCCGGTTCAACAAACAGCAACTCTTCCGCATCTCCTCTAGTAATGGCCAACTTAATTCCCCGGCGCATTTTCTTATCGCGGAAAAATACATCAAAATATTTCTTCATTTTCCCTTTTTGTTCCACTAAATCTTCAGAAAAAAGAACCACTCCCAAATGGGTGGAATCAAGGGGCCGGCTTGCCTCTTTCGACATTTCCCGGTTTACTTCATAAAGGGTCCGGCCTGTACCGGTGAGATTCCGGTAAGCTTTCCCCCCTACTCCCCCTTCCGTTGCGGACGCAATATTTTCGGGAACCACCAGTTGTTGGGTGAGTTTGATTTTCGACTCCGAATCTTTCGCTACATCAATTGCCATGCCAAAGATAAAAGCCCGATCTTCAATTTCCGTTTGATCCCAACAGGCCGACAACAATACCGCACAAATGGCGCAAATCAGGATTGGTTTCAGCTTAGCCACTTGATTTCCCACCTTTTATCTTGAATGCAATCCCCAACATCAAGGTGACAATGACAAAATATGAAAACATAAAATGTCCAAGCAATTTATTGAAATAGACGATATCCAAGTAAGTTTCCGGCAACATGCTGATCAAAAAGATGATCGGAGAGAGGATTAATACAAGATTAATTTTTTTAAATTTCCGGAATACCATCCGGATCGTCATGACGGCAATATCAAATGCCATCATGGCCGTCGTAAAAAAGATGATGGTCCAAAACAAAAAAAGAAACGCATCAAACCGTTCGAAAAATCCTCCGGGGATTTCGGCACTTCTTGACAAGTCAAAGGTCGGAAAGAACATATTTTGGATTGTGGCATTTCCGAAAACCCCGATGCAGACAATGTAAATTGCCACATTAAACATCATCGTCACCATTACGCCGATCGCGGTCAATTTTGCTGTTTTTTGCGGTTTTTGGACAAGCCCGATATAAAAAAGGACAATTCCAAATCCTAACATATTGACAATGCTATAGTATGTCGATTGTACATATCCTTTGAAGTCCGTTTGAAAAAATGGGAGCAGACCTTCCCACTGAATGATTCCGATAGGCAGCAAAATGACTATCAGCAATCCGCTGATTAAAATGGGGAAAAATAATACATTTAAACGGAAAATCGCCGCCTGTGAACCGCAAACCGCATATATGACCACTAACAAAAAGGCCAGGGACACCACTTCCTGAGGGGTGTAATCAAACAAATATTGATGGGACAGCACCGCAATCTCCCGGACATTATATGCAGTCACCACAATATATTGGATCGAAAAAATTAATGTCATTACCACTGCAACCGGTTTCGATAGAAGATAAGAGGCATAGGACAGAAAAGTTTGATTGGGGAAGGATGTGGCAATCTTTGCCACAATCCATCCGCAAAGGCTTGCAATGAGCCCTCCAAGAAAAACGGACATCCAACCATCGGAAGATAAAGTCGACTCCGCAATGAGCCTTGGAACGGTCAACGTCATTACACCAAAGATATTGGATACAACGGCAATAAAAATGTCCCGGTCGCTGATGATTCCTTGTAAGTCGGGCGATGGCGTTCTGTTCATTGTTTGCGCCCCCCAAGATTGACCTTATGCTGATTCAGCGGCTCCAAATATGCCGGCCGTTTTCTTAATGCCGTCACAGGAGCACGGATAATCAAATCTTTCATATGGTCCAAAAAGTTTGGCGCAAAGGCTCCTGAATAAGGCACCCCAATGCTTTTTAAGTTGACAATATGGATGCAAATCATAATGAAAACAAGGATGATTCCGTACAGCCCCAATATTGACGCGGCAATTACGAAAAGAAATCTTAAAATTCTAAGGCTTACGGAAAAACTGTAATTGGGAATCGTATAAGAGCTCATGGCGGTCAAAGACGTTACAATAACCAGCGCCGGGCCTACAATCCCGGCACTGACGGCAACATCCCCGATCACTATACCGCCAACGATGCCGATTGTTTGTCCGATAATTTTCGGAAGCCGAATCCCGGCTTCCTGCAAAATTTCAAATGTTACAGCCATCAATAACACTTCGACGATTGCCGGAAACGGCCCCCCTTCTCTTGTGGCCGCAAGGGACAAGGTTAATTGGGTCGGAATCATGCCCGGATGATAAGAAGTTAATGCCACATATAAACCCGGCAAAAACAACGCGATGAACATCGCGACAAATCTTAATATTCTCATTGAAGAACCAATCAACCAGCGTTGGCTATGATCTTCCATCGCCAGGAAAGCATCTCCTACTGAAATCGGTGCCATCAAAGCAAAAGGGCATCCATCCACCAGTATGGCGATTTTTCCTTTCATGAGATTGTAAATAACCCTGTCCGGCCTTTCCGTATCAACGACTTGCGGAAACGGCGACAAAAAACTGTCTTCGATCCATTGTTCAATCCTTCCGGAATCCCCCGCAATATCGATGTCAATTGTTTTCAGTCTTCGGTTGACCTCATTGACGATATCGGGATTCGTCAATCCTTCTACATAGCAAACGACTACTTTTTGTTTGGATCTTCTTCCGATTTCATGCACCACGAAGCGGAGATTCGGGTCTCTTAATTCCCCCCGGATCAAAGTTAAATTGATATCCAAACTTTCAATAAAGGATATGCGGGGCCCCCGGATCATGGACTCCGATTGCGGTTCATCCAGGGCGCGTTTTTCGGTGCCGGCCGTTGCCATCTCCAACGCCGTCATTTCCCCGTCCACCATTAAAATGGCATCGCCTGACAGCAGCGCATTAACCGCTTCTTCAAGGGTTGCCAATTTATTAGTATCAGTAACGGAAATAATTTCCTTGTGCACTTGCTCAATCAAGTTTTCTTTAGTACGGATTGATTTGGATTGAAGCATTCTTAAAATGTTTTCATTGATGATATCTGAATTTGCCATTCCGCTGAGATAAAACAGAATGCAAGGAACGCTGACTTCATCATCCGCTCTTTCCTGATGCACTTGTTCATGCGAAGAAGGTTCATGCTCTTTTTCTTGGGCAATGGAAAGTTCAATCTGCGATTTTGGCAATAGCAATTGAACCTTCCGCTCTTTCATGTGTCCACAAGATACATCAATTTCCAATTCACGTACCACTAAGTCAATCGGATTCCCCAATATTCGTGTAATAAATTCAAAGTTGTGTGAAACTTTCTTGTAGATTGGCAATGGCATCTGATACTGGGAATTTTGGTTATTCTGTCCGCCCGTATTTTGATTGCTTTGTTGAGAGGATGAATTTTGGTCGGATTGTTGATTTTGTCCCGCATTGTAATTTTGATTTTCATTTTGATTTTGCCCCTGGCCAATCTGCTGATGACATGTACATTGATGATGATGGTCATTTTGTCCGCCTTGTTGGCCCTGGGCATGTTGATGATTTTGCCCGCTTGAATGGAAAGAATTTATCATTTTGTTGGTTGCGGGCTGATTGTTTTCATTTTGGTCTCCTTGATATTGTTGATTAGCCGAAGGATTTTGTGTTTCCTGTACATGTTGATTGTTTACAGTTGATTGATTTGCATTTTGATTATTTCCTTGCATATTCTGACCTTGGATTGGCCGGGAATGAAAATGCCGGCAATGTGGACAATATTGTGCCTGGTTTCTGCTTTCATTATTTTGAAAATCCGTGTTGGCATGTCTTCCAGGAGGTCTTCTGAAAAATCGTCTCATAACAATTACTCCCACGAATAACATTTACCTTTATTGTGGTTCATTTATTAGGTTTTATACCATGTATTGTTATCCTTTCATTTATTCACAAATGTCCCGAATAAAAAAACTGCCAAAGCAAAATGGCTTTGGCAGTTTTTTTAAACTATTCATTTTTCATTTGCCGTTTCCAAATGGAACCGTTCCTGGTATTTTTCCAATGCCTTGCTGAATTGGGACGCCAAAATCTGTTGGAAAAGCATGCCGAATACAACAGGCAGCACAACTTTGGACGGAAAATAGGTGCCGGCTATCACGACCCCCACCGCGATATTGCGCATGCCGCCTGTAAAAACAAAGGTTGTTATTAGATCGATTTTCTTCCATAAAAAATGTCCAATAATTAAACATAAAGTATATCCGGATAAAGAAATGACCAAAACAAGCAGAATGATTTCAAATATTTCCCATGTAATATGTTTTAAATAAGGGGCAATCACACTGCTGTTGATGAACACGATGAGAAAAAGGCTGATTTTCTGAAAAGGAGCGAAAACCCGGTTCAACTTAGCAACAAAATGTGCATTCCCCTTCTCGTTCACCAACATGCCGATTATTGATGGAATTACGATCATCCAAAGCAAATCAAGCATGATGGATGTTGTGTCAATCGGGATGCTTCTTCCTACGGCAATTTTCGAAAGAAGCGGGAAAATGACCGGTGAAAGCACCGTATCAATTAAAATGATGGATAACCCCAGCGGCAGATTCCCTTTGCATATACTGACCCAAATAAAGCTGGTCACGCCTGTAGGCACCGCAACCGACAAAATAAAGCCGACCATCAGCAAATGATCATCAAACACAACCATTGACAATATGTAAGCCCAGATCGGCATGAATATATGCAGAAAAGCGATTGTCAATAAAATGAACCCCGGATGTTTTTTTACACTTCTTAATCCCTGAAAATTAATGCTGAGGCTTCCGGCGAACGTCATGATAGCAAAAATCCATGGAATAAGAAACCTCATCTGGCCGCCGATTTCTTCAAATAAAACCCCCAATATCAGGCTTAAAGGAGTCAAAATGGGCATCAATTTTTGCAAATACGAATTGAAAGTAGTCAGCATTCCAATAGCCTTCTTTCATTTTTTAAGAAAAGATTGCCAATCTATTTTATCAAATTGCCATGATAAAATTATAGGGAAAAACCGGGTATTAGTGAAAGCTATTTTCCGGATGAGGCATTGTTAAGAATAAACTTTCTGCTTTCTTCGATCGTGTCAATGAATTTTTCCATTGTTGCCGTCAAATAGGCATCCTTTCTTCTGATAAACACCGTTTTCACTTTGCTATATTGCTCCGGCAATCGGTGGCATCGGATTTCTCCCCTTTGTTCCAAATGAGACACGGCTGATCTTGGGACAAACGAAACGCCAAGCCCCATGGAAACGCCGCGCAAAATCGTTTCCAACGTGCCAAATTCCATAATCTTTTGGGGAGCCGCATTTTGATCTTTATACCACTGTTCCAATCGGGCGCGGTACCCGCAGCCTGTGCTGAAACACAAAAACGGTTCGTCTATTAATTCTTCCGGCGTCCGTTCCCTCTGATCCGAAATTAAAACGAGCTCTTCGTCAAAGACATCATGAACCTCAAGATCCGGATGAAAATCGGTCTTTGTTACAAAAGCGCCATCCAGCTTATGATTGAGCACTTCCTTTTCCAAACTCTCCGTCACCCCTGTAAAAAGAGACAACTCTACATTTTTATATTTCTTGATATAAGAAGAGAGAATGGCCGGCAAATGATAAACGGTTTCCACCGTCCCAATTTCCAGTTTTCCCATCGGCTCATTCTGATCCTGTATGGCTTTTTTCATTTCTGCGGTCAACTTCAAAATTTTTTCACTATAGAATAAAAGTTTTTTTCCTTCCGGTGTCAATGTCATTCCTCGGCGATGCCGATGGAACAATGGTGTGTTAAGTTCAGCCTCCAGCTTTTGGATGCGGGAAGTAACGTTTGATTGAACATAATTCAATTCTTTGGCAACTTCCGTCACCGTCCCCTTTTCCGCCACTAGCTGAAAAATTTCCAAATCTTTAAGCTCCAAAGTGATTCCCCTTTCATGTTTCACCTATGGTATCAACATAAATGATGTTAAACATCTTTTTTGTTCGTTTTACGTGATATCAAAATGAAGCTAATATTGATTATAACAATTTCCATTCGAAAAGGGGGAACAAAATTGAAAAATCCTGTCTTGATTGGATCCTTTTTCTGCTTCATTGCCGCGGTCTCTTGGGGTGCCATGTTTCCTGTTGCCCATTCCGCTTTTCAATATATCGATCCTTTCTACTTTACGATTTTCCGGTATGGAGCCGTATCCATCATATTGGCCGGGATTTTGTTTTGGAAGGAAGGAAAAGAAGCTTTCCGGTTTGAAGGGAAAGGTCGGCGTCTGTGGTTTTTCGGCACAATGGCCTTTACCGTTTATAATTTGTTTATTTTTTGGGGGGGAAGATTTGTTGGGCCATCATGGCGTATTGGTCGCTTCCATCATGGAATCGCTCATGCCGATGATTTCCATTGTCATTTACTGGACTTTCTTTAAAAAACGTCCTTTTCCCTTTACATTGGCATGTGTTCTTTTTTCATTTGCCGGTGCGGTGCTTGTTATAACGGAAGGAAAGATTGATGCGTTTTTTTCGGCAGCAGGCAATGTCATTCCGACTTTATTGATTTTGATCGCTGTCGTCGGATGGGTGATTTACACGATGGGAGGCAGTGAATTCCAAGGATGGTCGGCATTGCGCTATTCCACAATAAGCTGTCTGCTCGGCACGTTTACGGCATTGATCATCACCCTGGTAGCGACGGTTTTCGGTTACTTGGACGTTCCTTCGAAAAGCGGGCTTATAGCCGCAGCACCACATTTGCTGTTTATGATTGTTTTTCCCGGGATCATCGCTTTAATCGGCTGGAATGTGGGAGTCAGTTTGCTGTCTCCGGTGAACGGGCTGCTCTTTATCAATTTCGTCCCGATAACCACCTTATTCATTTCCTTTCTGCAAGGCCGGCAACACACGGTTTTTGACGCAATCGGCACAGTTTTGATTATAACCGCCCTTATTTCAAACAATCTATTTATACGATTCATGGAAAAACGAATGCCGGATATGGCAGAAGAACAGCTGCAAGACGGGCCGGTTTGCATTGAAACAACCGATTAATCAATCGATTTTGCAAAATAAAAAGATGATCCCGTCATCTGTCGGATCATCTTTTCCTTTCATGAATTCCGTTCAATCAGTTCAAAAAAGCTTCTTGTCTTGAGATGCGAATCCTTTCACTTTGGAAATGCCGCTTGAAAAATTTCTCCAGTTTGACATGCAGGTCCTTTTGATACCATTCCGAGAAATTATTTTCCGCAAAAAGTTGAGGCATTTTCAACCGCGAAGAACGTTTTCCTTGCGCTCCATCGCCGATTGCCAATGTATCGATCCAAATATAATCGGCGATTCCTCGCAAAAGCTTCGGAAATTCCGGAGTGAAAGGCAATGCGGGGGATACGGCGGCCTGGGTCGTGATGCCGGCAAGGTGCAATTTGCGGAGCGCTTCCATCCTCATTTTGATGCTTGGGGCATAAGGGGCAAAAATCCTCTTCACATCTTCCCGGTCGGTTTCGATCGTCATGGAGACAATCAATGTGCATTGTTCCTTCAGTTGAACAAGGACATCGATATCCCTTTCAATCAATGGCCCTCTTGTTTGAATGACAAGGATATCGGGTGGATTGGCACGCATCTCCTCCAATATCCCCCTGGTGATGCAGGCTTTCCTTTCAACGGGCTGATACGGGTCCGTTGCAGAAGACATGTATATATTGACAGGAAGCTCTTTTTTGCGCAGTTTAACGATTTCCCTACGGTAAACTTCCCTTGCATTTCTTTTAATTTCGACCCATCCCCCCCAGGGTGTTCCTTTGAATTTTTGAATCGGCAATTCCCTGACATAGCAGTAACGGCAAGCAAAGGCACAACCCGCGTAGGGGTTTAAGGAGTGGGTAAATCCGATGTCCAAATAGCCGGTCGTTTTGGTCAAAATCGTTTTGGATTGGATCTCTTTGAATTGGATGGCCATAACAACTCCCTCATTAAATTTTCCTTATCTTAATCAATGCAAATGGATGTCGGTTTCATTTTTCTTCTGGCCGGCCGATATTCTAAAATCTTGTTTGGCTGGCAGTGTTTACACCCTCAACAGTCCGCGAAACCCTCTCGAACTGTAATAGGCTTCAGCCCCATTATGATAGACAAACACATGGCCATAACGGTAATCGCAAAATAAAGCGCCCCCTTGCTTGCGTATATCCGCCGGCGTAAAGATCCAGCTGGAGGTCTTTGTATCAAAAGGACCCAACTTTTGCAGTTCCCGATATTGTTCTTCCGACAACATCTCGATTCCCATTTCTTTTGCCATATTCATGGCGCTGTTTTCGGGTTTATGTTTTTTCCTTGATTCCAGGGCTTCCTGGTCATAACAAAGACTTCTCCGTCCTTTCGGGCTTTCCTTGGAACAATCGCAAAACAAATATTCACCCGTCGTTTCATCATAACCGATGACATCCGGTTCCCCTTCCGTTCTTTCCATTTCATATAAAGACCATAGTTTTTCCGGATGGCTTTCCAATTTTTCTAGAATGTGCTCCCATTTCATCCCTTCATGGCGATGCATATTTTTTTCGAAACGTTCTTTTAGTTTGCTGATCAAATCTTCCATTTGTTCTTTCGTTAAATTTTTATTTCCCATCTTTCTTTTCCCCTTTATGTTTCCTTCTATAAATTTTCCCCATATTCAAAACCGCTAATCGGTTTTTATCTTCTATTTTCCCCGTAATGATCATAAAAAAGTCTCTACCCGATGGAGTAGAGACAAACGTTTTTACTATATCATCTCTCGCTTGGACGGAAGCCTGCCCGCTCCGCTTCCTCCCGGCTGCAGAAATAGCGTTCGCCTTTGGATGGATCGATTTTCGTCACATCATAAAATTGCTGCCCCGGCATATGATAAATTTTTTCACCGTTTGATGAAATATTTCCTTTAATATTGCATTCTCCTGCAGAACCGTTGGACGATGAATCATTTTTTCCTGAATTTTTTTCGATTACCTCTTCATGAAATCCGTCTTCCTGGGCATAATTTTCGATGCTCCAAATGCCGACCCCTTTCTTTTGGGCTTCTTTTTGGATTTCATAATAGCGGTCCACATACTTTGTATTTGGCACATACACATAGGCGACCCTTGCCAGACCATTTTTCAGCAACTCTTCCTGGACGCTCTTCCCGTCAACATATACATAGTAGAGGAGCCGGCCATATTTATCCCTGTCGCTCACGTCCTTTTCCAGCTGAACCGTCTTTCCTTCCAACATCTTTTTCGTAAACTCTTTTGCATCCTGGCCAAACGGCTGTTCACCGAGGCGCGGATGGTTTGTCTCCGGCGTGTCCACCAGCAAAAATCTTACCGTTTCCGTTTGTCCGTTGATTTTCACTTTAATCGTATCGCCATCGACGACCGAAACGACTTCCGCATCGATTGTTTTCATATCTGCCGGCAACTCGGATGACGTCTGTTCCTGTCCTTTGCCCTGTTCTGTTTGTTCTACAGGTTGGGCGTTTCCTTCCCCGCCAACCGAATCGGCAGTCTCACTCGCGCATCCGAATAATAATGCGGCCGAAAAAACGAAGTACAGTATGTATCTCAGCCTTTTCATTGAAGCTCTCTCCTTTGAAGCATTTTTGTTTTATTTCAACCATACTAAATCAGTTCATAGAATACAAATTTTCCTATGGCATCGCAAATGATAGAGTCAAAAATTTATAAAAAAAATCCATTTTGAACTTGGAGAAGTCAAAATGGAATGGAATGTTCCCCTAATTTATTTGTGAAAATACGTAAAACAGGATCAATTGAAAGATAATGATGGCGAATGCGAGTGCCGCCGCCGCCCCCACAAGAAGCGATTTCCTTGCAAATCCTTTCAATTCCGCTTCTGTTGAATGGTCCATTTTTTGATTATTTAAAACGGTCAAGATGTTTACCATGAGCAAAAAGAAAAGGGTATACATTATAAAAAAGAGGGTATCCGGCTTAGAAAAAAAATTTTCCGCCGACTTCCCGCTCCCGAACGATAGAAAAAGGAACAAAACCCCAAGAATCACATATAAAACAGCCTCAAATTTGCGACGTCTATACCATTCGTCTCCCAACTTTTCTTTTTCATATTTCGCCACTTTTTCAAGAAGGGGAATCATGGATTTTGTCGAATCGGTCTTGATCAATCGGATCACTGCAAAAATGACAAAATAGATCCCGAACGCCAGATAAAAAAGCGAAGTCCTGATGGTAAACACACTGCTGCAGATATAATAGACCGCCAGTGCCGCCAATACCAGAAAATTCATTACTGCCAGCTGCTTCATTCGCATCTTTTGGATTTCCTTTTGATCCATTGCATCATCTCGCCAGTATTCCATTATAATGGAAAATATTTCTACCATTATTATAATCTCCGGATTATGGTGAGTAAATATTGAAATGGTTTCATTCACCGCTTTATAGGGTATCTGATTTATATATCAAAAAAATTCTGAAACTTCTTGCGATGGAAAGCGTTTAAAGAACTTATCTTAAATGGGCATGTCATCGTTGTTGAACCATAAGACTTTGCATGCTATGCTGTGTAAGTCTACATAGAAATGGTTCATTCATCCTTATCAAGGAATATTGTTTTTTCCCATCAAAAAATACATAAATTTTGGAGGTTTCCGAATGTGGAAAGAATTTAAAGAATTTGCCATGAAGGGGAATGTCATCGATCTTGCCGTAGCCGTTGTGATCGGGGCCGCTTTTGGCAAAATTGTTTCTTCATTGGTGGACAACATCATCATGCCACTTGTCGGGGTTCTTACCGGGGGAATCGATTTTACCAAATCATTTATTTGGCGAGTAGGGGATGCAACGGTTTCCTTTGGCGTATTTTTGCAAAGCGTCATCGACTTTTTGATTATCTCCTTTGCCATTTTTCTATTTATTCGCATGTTGAATAAGCTGACAAAGAAGAAAAAAGAAGAAGTGGTGGAAGAAGCTGCTCCTGAGCTGGATACGAAGGAAGAGCTGTTAAGGGAAATCCGTGACTTGTTGAGAGCACAAAATACGAATAAATAAAGCGGAAAGTGAAGGAAACCCCTTCACTTTTTTAACCGTTCGAAGTCTTTACTTAAACTCGCCCTTTTTAACTTTTTGTGCCTGAATAAATACTGTATATCCGATTGATTGTCATAAGAAAGTTGTATATGAAAATAATTAATATATTCAAGTATGGCAAAAATGAAAACAAAAGCCGAAAGCGTCAGACCCTCTGCCGGCAGCAACGGGTACCATCTGAAAATGTCCAAAACAAAAACGAATGGCGTGACAATGATAAGAACAATATTCATCTTCTGCAGTTTCTTCATCCGCAGTACCACTTTTATTGGTGTGACAGGTGTATTCTCTTTTTTTAACTGCTTCCATTTGGAAAACCAATACATGCTCCCTTGCACTAAAAGGAATTCCAGAAAAATAAATGACAGCCAAAAGGAAGCAAGAGAATATATCCTGTATTGGGGATAGGCTTCATTCCACAACCAACTCACAATAATAAAACATATGACGGCGGCCAGCTCCCCCGTATAAAGGTATGCAAACCGCTTTTCGATACGTTTTCTCAATTCATTTTCCCACTCCCTGAAATATTTTATATATTCCTTAATTAAACAATATCAATTTTTTATCTATGTTAAAATATAAAAAATTTGTACTAAGGGGGTTTAGATCATTGGAGCTGCTTACGGTCTTATCTTTTTTGAGCGTAGCCGCCATTCTTACCATTATGCCGGGGCCGGATAATATGTTCACATTGGCGCAAAGCATGGCAAAGGGGAAAAAAGCAGGCATTTATACGACGCTCGGCCTATGCACAGGGCTAATCGTACATATTGGCGCCGCAACCGCCGGAATCGCGGCCGTTGTTTATCATTCCGCCATCGCGTTTAACGCCGTAAAATATGCAGGAGCTGCTTATTTATTATATTTGGCTTATAAATCCTTTATGGATAAAAGTTCCGGCATAAACTTAGGAAGTGCGGATTCCTTGGATTACAAATCGTTATATCAAAAAGGAATCATCATGAATCTGTTAAATCCGAAAGTTTCTTTGTTCTTTTTGGCTTTATTCCCGCAATTTATCAATTATGAGGCCGGGTACGTTTCCCTTCAAATGGTCTTATTGGGGATTGTATTTATCATTCAAACAATCCTTATTTTTGGCTTAATCAGCGTCTTTGCAGGCAAGGTGGGAGAATTCCTGCGCAAAAATCCGATGATTTCCAAAAAAATGAACTATCTGCAAGGATCCATTTTTACATTGATTGGGCTGAAAATCGCTTTTACGGAAAAATAACATTGCGGCATAACATAATGTTATGCCGCTACACCCACTCTTCCTATTTCTCCTTTTTCTTCACTGCAAACCAAATCTCGCTATATACATTGTTCATATCACTTAAATCGCCTGTAAAGGAAATATTGGGTGCTTCCACTAATTCATAATCCGATGAAGGTAGCCATTCTGAAGCAATTTTTGCCCAAGTTTCTTGCATGACGTTTGGGAATGGGCCTTTTGATGAAAAAATCGCCCAAGTAAGTGCAGGCACTTTTACGACATCAAATTCTTCAAAATCCACATCTTTTGTAGTTAAGTAGCCGATCATATGATCAAGACTCCCTTTTTCCTCCATACATCCATCATCAAAATTAAAAGATGCGTTTACGACTTGAAATGGTTCCATATCAGCATAGCTTCGTAACTTTTCCCTTTGTTCTGGGGTAATGCTCTTTGCTAATTCCACGATTTCTTGATTAATTCCTTTAAATTGAATGGGAACTCTCTTTTTCTTTCCTACAATTTTAAAGGATTCCTTTTTCTCGATTCGATAGTCCATATCGATTCCTCCCTTTATGGTTAATTGGAAGGAGAGCTTCGGAAATGCTTTCAGCCTCGTTGACTTTTTTACTTCTGACGGACTAATACCTGACCATTCTTTAAAAGCACGGGAAAATCCGTCTACCGATTCATACCCATATTTAAATGCGGCTTCTGTGACACTCATTCCCTCATTTTGCAAATCAAAGGTTGCGTTAGATAATTTCCTATTTCGAATATATTCACCTAAAGTCATTCCTGAAAGAAATGAAAAAATACGCCTAAAATGGTAAATCGAAGTCCCCGTAATTTTCTCTATTTCCTTTTCATCAATTTCGTCATTCAAATGAGCTTCAATATATTCCAACGCCTCATTAAGACTTTTCAGCATTTTCCTCCTCCTTCAGTTCATAGTTTAATATCTGACTCATTTTCTTACCCGATATTTTTAGAATGACTTTTATCGGGATAACGGTGAAACGAACTGGATTCGAACCAAGAATTAACCGAAACTTTTTCAGATTATAACCTAAAAATCTCATCCATAATATTCAATAACACTTGTTAAATAAAAAAAGAAATAAGCCGTTTTGCGGGCCTATTTCGTTAATGATAAAAATCATTAATCATAATTATTTTCTTGATCGATTTTGATGATTCGCCCATTTCTTGCGAGAATCTCCACTTCAAATATTTGTCCCTGTTCTGTCATAATAAAAACTTCATAAACTAATACACCATTTTCTAAGTCCATATCCACATGCATGATTCTTCCTGGTACAGCTTGCAGAGCGATCTGTTGGGCTTGTTGCATCGTAATTCTTTGGCTATATCCAGGTCCCTGACCATATGAAGAGTACTGATTCAACAGCGATTTCCCCCTTGTAAAAAGTTGGCTGGTTTATTTATATGCTTTCAAACAGTACCAGGTTCCTTGGCTTTATAGGCATAGCAACAAGGAACAAGATGTTACGATGGCAAATAATTAATTTTCTACATATATTACTGGGGATGGAACTGAATTCGCATATTGTGGAGGAAACCTATGACCAATTATTATTCATTCAGCGGGACCGTTACGGCAATCAGTGATTTTTTCACGGGGCAGAGGAGCGAAATGGAAGGTTGCAATAAATTATTTACTGTGGAAGATGAGTCCGGTTTAATCGTCAATTTCGTCGTCACCCCTTCAACCTATTTCATCAACCAGGAAACGGTCATGATTGGAGACAAAGTGACGGGGTACTATGATGGCGATTTGCCTGCCATTCTCATTTATCCGCCCCAATATCAGGCCCTTGTGATGGTGAAAGAATACCCAGATCGGAATGTGAAAGTCAGCTATTTCGATCATCAATTGATAAGCAGCGATGGACAGCTGCAATTGCATTTAACTCCTTACACCCCGGTTTTGATGAGCAATGGGCAACTCTTCTCGAAATACCCTGGAAACCGGGATTTGGTCGTGATTTATGGACCGGCAACCCGCAGCATTCCCGCGCAAACCACGCCATATCGTATCGTTGTATTATGCTGATATGTTGGAAAAACTTCTTCGTATCAATTAGCGGGATTCTATCGAACAATACAAAGAAATCATCACTTTGCTCAATGATATTGCAGAACAGAATAAAGAAAATTAAAAAAGTGGATTTGGAAATCAAATCCACTTTTTCTGCTCACTGGACCGCTCATTTTATCAAAATCCCTGAAAATCTCCAAAAATTCTTTCGGATAATACACTAATATAGGATAATGCAACATTGACATATATAAATGGTTACTTAAAATAAAATCCCTCCTATTGCCAAACAGAATTCCCCGTCCACAATGAGGAAGGGATATTAGATGTCATTATTTTAACGATTCGCATATGCTTCTCTCTTTTGAATCAGTTCTTCAAATGCTTGATGATATTCTTCATAAAGTCTGTCAACCAACTGGCGGACAGAAGTGATTTCTTTGATCACCCCAATTCCCTGGCCGCTTCCCCAAATGTCTTTCCAGGCTTTTTTGCCGGCTTCTTTAAAGTTCATGGCTGAAGGGTCGCTTTCTTTCAAATTATTCGGGTCCAAGCCGGCGTTAATGATGGAGCCTTTCAAATAGTTCCCATGTACGCCTGTAAAAAGATTGCTGTAAACAATATCTTCTGCAGAACTATCCACAATCATTTGCTTGTATTCCTCCGCCGCCCGGGCTTCATGGGTTGCAATGAATGGAGAACCAATATATGCAAAGTCGGCTCCGATTGTTTGTGCAGCTAAAATAGAGTGTCCGCGTGCAATCGCTCCCGATAAAGCTAATGGACCATCAAACCATTCCCGAATTTCTTGTACAAGAGCAAACGGGCTTTGAGTTCCAGCATGTCCACCAGCTCCTGCCGCCACTGCCACCAGTCCATCTGCCCCTTTTTGAATGGCTTTTTTGGCAAAGGTATTATTAATGACATCATGGAATACAAAACCGCCATAACTATGGGCAGCCTCATATACCTCTTCCCGTGCACCAAGGGACGTAATAATAATAGGAACTTTATACTTAACGCAAAGTTCCATATCCTTTTCTAAACGGTCATTCGTTTTATGAACGATTTGATTAATGGCAAAAGGTGCAGCAGGCTTATCTGGATTTTTGGCATTGTAGCTGGCGAGTTCTTCCGTAATTTCCGCAAGCCATTCATCCAATTGACTAGATGGTCTTGCATTCAATGCCGGCATAGAACCCACAATTCCTGCTTTACACTGGGCAATCACTAGCTTTGGTGTACTAATAATAAACATCGGTGCCCCAATCACGGGAAGACGCAAATTTTGCAACACTTTAGGAACATTTCCCATCCAACCCCCTCCTTGTTTTATGACAATTAAAAAGATTATACGAGAATTTATACTACAAAAATAAGAATATATTAATATTTATAATCTTATTTGGTAAATTATGCAATTATTTTTTTATAAATTCGAATATTTTATAAATTCGAATACTTCCTTTCATCGATATCTTACAAATCGAGTAGGAGGGAGCGATGAACTCCCGTCCTCTCACACCATACGGTTCCGTATACGGCGGTTCAATTAAGATGATTGACGCAAGTTTTTATAACTTCCGTGAATAGCTGTTCTCTTTATGCCAGTGGTCACTCCACCCTCCAAGAGGTCTCCCACGGGATTCACCGCTTCCTTCCTCAAGTGAGGTACTGCGTTTTCTGTGTTCATCATGACTCACTGAATGCCAAGGGCTATTCTCTCTTAATTGTTCGGTCCTTCATAGTTGTTCTAGACCAACTAATACGATGATCTCTGCTGACTTCTGTCTTCGGGGTTTGGGACTTACACCCTATCGTTCATGTACATGCCGGGCGCACATAAAAGGCAGTTTAGTAAGCTTCTGCTTCATCTAAACTGCCGCTTGCAATTCATATTATTTTTCCATCGATTGCTCTGTTCTTGGGAATTCATCAAAATAAGGGGATAAATAAGTTTCTCTTACTTCATGACGGATCCATCCCATAATGCCCACAATTAACACGAACACAGCCGCCGATAAAACAAAGGATTTGAAGGAATCTT
>NZ_VIGD01000011.1 GCF_006569205.1 Ureibacillus terrenus | reverse complement strand
AAATTCTGCAAGTACGCCCAAAAAAGGACAAACAGAATATTTGTAAACCAAAGATACAAAATACCCCAATTTATTTGGGTTTCTTTTAAAACTCTTTTTAATAAAAATCTAATTTTGCAAAACTCTCTATTAAAAAGACTCACAATCTTCACTTATTTTATTTTGTGAAAAGAAAAAATCCTTTATAATGGATAAGTCAGGTGGTAACCCGTCCAAATCCACTAAAAAGGACCAAACTCATGGACAAGATTACACGAAAAACTTCATTTGGACAATGGTTTTCGCCAATAAATCTTCAATTATTTGAAGAACAGGTGAAAACGATGAAATTAGATTACTATACGAAAAAATTAACGACAGAGTCATTTCTAAAATTACTGCTTTTTGCGCAATTGGAAGAAATCGAAAGTCTCCATGTGCTAAGCGATTGCCTTTTTGATGACCAACTTCAAAAAGGGGTCGACCTTCATTCTATTAGTATTTCACAGTTGTCACGGCGATTAAATGGTATAAACCCAGATCTATTTCAAAAACTTTTTCTTGATTTAGTCGCAAAAATTCATGCCAAAACACAATACACAAAACGGGTCATGCCTTTAAAAATCATTGATTCAAGCACGCTGCCACTTAATTTGACCAATCATAAATGGGCGAAGTTTCGCAAAACAAAGGCTGGTGTAAAGCTGCATTTGCGCCTTGTGTTTATGGAAAAGGGGATATCCTATCCTGAAAAAGCTTTGATGACAACGGCAAGAGAACATGACCGTGGACAGCTTGAAATCATGGTGGATGACAAGGAATGCATGTATGTGTTTGACCGTGGCTATCTAGACTATGAGCGCTTTGATCGTATGACGGATGACGGCTACTTCTTTCTTTCCAGACTACGGAAAAACGCTGTTATACGGGAAGTTTATGATTTTAAACTACCCGAAGATACGAGTGTTTTGTCGGATCAAATGGTATTGATTGGCACCACTCAAAACCGTGCTGAAAATGACTTTCGCCTTCTAACAGTGATGGATTCAAAAGGAAATGAACGCCATTTAATCACAAATCGTTTTGATTTAAGCGCCGAAGAAATTTCCGAGATGTACCAATCACGATGGGCTATTGAACTGTTTTTTAAATGGATCAAACAACATCTCAGCATCAAAAAATTCTATGGTCAAAGTGAATGGGCGATTCAACATCAAGTATTTATCGCACTTATTGTTTTTTGCCTACATGTTCTGGCACAAATCGAAACAAATAGTACGCGAAAAACCTTACAAATTAGCCGTTATTTAAGGGCTGCATTGTGGAAACCAGCACATATCTGGCTTCGAAAAATTGAAGGAAAAGCCATCCCTTAATAAGTAAATTGTCGTCGTCGCACAGGTCTAATTGTCAATAAATTTCCAAATAGATGGAGTCACCTTTAATTGGGTATTTACCTTTTTGGCTCTAAACAGGAAAAATAATAAAACTGAAAATTACGACAATATTTATGCAACACTAGTGGTTCCGTTTCCAATATGGAAAACTACCCGCCTAAACAGTCATCATAGTATTCAGGAAAGATATAAGGGGCGCAAAAGAAATGATCCAATTTTGCCGTGATGCCAACTTGCCCATCAGCGAAGATTCAACGTATTATGCCATTATTGAAAAACTGGAAGAAAACGAAAAAAACGCAATGAACCAGATGATTCGTCTTTATTTCCAAAACAATGGATTCCCCAAATCATAAAAAACCGGTTGATTTTATAAAATTCCAGGAATTTATGGAACGATATTACAAAAGCCTTTCCCTGACGTCGGATTTTTATCACAAATGGCTATTCGGAGACGTCAAAATCTTGTGGGAGATTTTGACGTCTGTTGTTTGATTATGGGGGAATGCCAATTAATCCTCCGCAGCCGGTGTAAATACCCGTATATGGTGGTCCGCAATGTCCATAAATAAGTAATCGTGGCGGTGGAAAATGGCTCTTGTATGATTATTCCATTGAAAATCATATTCTTTCACTTGATTGGTTTGGAATTTCCATATCCGCATCCGCTCTTCTTCCAGAAAGACACCGCTTTGATACGTTAAAGCAAAGGCAAGGACATTTCCCGTATGAAAAGGAATCTTGATTGATTTTTCCATTTTCAATTGGTGATTGAAGAAAATCAACTCATCCTTTGACGGATCGATGCAGGCATAAGGCTTGAACCGAGCAAATAGGGCATCGTACAAAAGATGATGGCGTAAAGCGAAATCTTCCAGTGAAGTGACGCCTTTCCCCGGTTCCGCATAGTTTAATATATGTTTGCCCATCCCTTCGCCGAAAACCCCTTGGTCGCTGTAGGTACAGATAACCCCATTTTTAAAAGGGAATAAATCCGAAATGCAAGGGCCTGCTTCCATTTCATCCATTAATTCTCCGGTTGGCGTATAGAAGGAAAGTATTGGACCCCGCAAAAGGCAAAAATGGTTTTCCGTCCATCGGATCATGGAATGTCCGGTTGGCAGGCGCAGGATGGTTTCGCCATTGAGCCGGACAAGATTTTCCCCTTTTCCTTTCAATAGCGCAATCACATCCCCTTTTTTGCAATCCGCATCGAGAATTTCGTAATTGGTTGTGAAAACGATTTCTTCCATTATTTGCATAAACTCAACCATCCTTTTTATGAAAAAATGAGTATTTAGTTTGATGAATCGAACAGAAAGATGCCGAAAAAAAAAATAACAATTTGTATAATGTGTAAGTTCCGACAATCTTTTCGGTTAAACGGGTTTTGGAAATATCTTAGATATTCCATATTTTGTTGTTTTTGTATTATCGTAGTTATACATAGTTTTGCATAAAAAGAAGAATTAAACTACCCTTTAATCTGAAACCGCATCGTACACAATCAATAACACTAATACAAAAAATAGATGTAGAGATGAATCAATACAAAGATATACTAGATGCGTGGATCACGATTGAGCGATTATCCGAAGCTCAATCAATAAGAAGGACCGGTCTTTTCAGCTGTTATTCCAACAATGCAGCCGTTCAAAATATTGTAAATGAAATACCTAAAACAGAAGAAATAAGTAATGAATTTCTGGAAGAACTGATTAAAGCTGATTATTTCACTGATATTGCAAATAGCCAATTAGAAAAGAATTTTTTGAAGGGAACCGGTTTAAAATCAAACAAACGAAAATTAATGATGACAATTGTTGCGCGTGTTTAGAGAAATTTAGTGTTGATTCCCCCCTTCCTCAATTA
Source organism: Ureibacillus terrenus (assembly GCF_006569205.1). GTDB lineage: Bacteria > Bacillota > Bacilli > Bacillales_A > Planococcaceae > Ureibacillus > Ureibacillus terrenus. The sequence continues at coordinate 110,438 of NZ_VIGD01000011.1, read as the reverse complement.
AAAAAGTAAGCGCCAGATATCCCGGGGAGGGCCTGGCGCTTTGTGTAAAGAAGATCCGTTTTCAGTTTTGTCCTTAATCATCCACATCCACTTTCAAAATTTCTCCGGTTTTTGCGTCGATTTTCACATCGATTTCTGCGGCTTTTGTTCTAAATTCTACTTTATAAATTTGCATTCCATATTCTGCGTCAAGGGACCAGCCGATTGGAGAAAGTCCTTGCACATCCCGGACTTGCGAAGCGATCGCGATGGCTTCGCTTGGATCCATAACGTTTGACAAATCCAATATTTCATCTGTTCCTTTGGTTCTTTCAAATTCTTTTTTGTCAATTTCTTTCGTCATGGGATCGATTTTGAGTTCATACTCTTTCGATTGATCAAAACCTTCGATATCGTAATACAATCTTCCATAGCCGGTTTCCAAATCAACGGATTCAATGTTGGCATTTGGATAAATATCATTAAAAATCTTCAATGCCTCTGAGAATGTTACTTTTGGATTTACGACATCAAAGTCGACGGATATACTTCCTTGCGTTGGATTTTGAATTGGATTTGTTTGGTAATTATTGTTGGGAATATTGGTATTATTCGCTCCGTTTCCAATTCCTTCCTGATTTGAGTTGCATGCGGCCAATAAAAGCAATGTGCATCCTAATACCGCGATTTTTTTAAACATAAACATCCGCTCCTTAATTTTTTATATTTTTTCAACTAGAAAACCTTTTACAACCATCATCATTAGAACCTTGTCAAAATAAAGTTTTTTACCTATCCTCCCCGGGTTCGGATTCCGTTACTGAGATGTAACTTTAACCGCTACATGTCAGTGTTTCAAAGGTTCAAACCGATACCTTTTCTCTTTGATTATCAAGATAACATTGGTTTCTGAAAATAATATGAAATATCAGGGAAACGGATCAGATAAGAGGGGATGGGACAAGCAAGCGGAACGAAAGCCGTCAATTGAGGCTGTTTTTCTTGCGCAAATCGGGTTTTTGCTCATGCGTGTTTTCATCCCGGCATGGTTTCCTGATAATACCGGATTTCTTTTTGGAGATGATTGCCTTTCTGTTTTATAATGATAAAAAAAGGAAAGAAGCGGGGGAAAATCGATGAAGTATCTGGTAACCAGTGCAACAGGCGATTTGGCGGGGAGAGCCGTAAAACATTTAAAAAATTTCGTTCCGGTTTCTGATATTGTGGTAACGGTGCGGTCGGAGGAAAAAGCCAAAGCTTTCAGGGATCAAGGGTTGGAAGTGCGGATTGCGGACTTTTTGGACAAGCCGTCATTGGTCGAAGCCTTCCAAGGAATCAATCGCGTCCTTTTTGTATCGTCCAACGATTTGGCGACACGAAAACAGCAGCATCAAAACGTGGTGGAAGCCTTAAAAGAAGCCGGGGTTGAGTATGTGGTGTATATGAGCGCTCCAAATGCGCAAAACAGCACGCTTGTGGTAGCGCCCGACCACAAGTTTACGGAACAACTCATCATGGAATCCGGCATGGATTACGGATTTGCCCGCAACAATTGGTACCTCGAAAATGAAGTGTTCATGTTGAAAGCCGTGAAAAATGGCGCTCCGCTCACTTATTCCGCCGGTGATGGCAGGGTTTGCTACGCGTTGAAGGAAGATTATGCGGAAGCGGCTGCGCGGATTTTGGCCGGAGTCGCTCCAAAACAATCCATTTATGAGCTTGGCGGCGAACCGATCACTTATGAGCAATTGGCGCAGATTGCAGAAAGAGCCCTTGGCCGGGAAGTGAAAACCAATCCGGTTTCCGATGAGGAATTTGTGAACACATTGGTGGAATTGGGCTTGCCGAAAGAAGCGGCGCAATTCTCCGTCATCGTCCAAAAGGATATCCGCAACGGATTGCTGGATGTGCCAAGCGATGATTTGGAAAAGGTGTTGGGAAGAAAGCCTGCGCCGTTTGATGAGTTTATTCGTTCAATATAATCCATCCATATAGGAATCAAAACCACGAAATGCCAAAATTTCGAGGTTTTATTAATAGCAAACTCAACCTTTTATTAAATTAATATATCTTAAGAAACAAGAATGTTTTTGAACATAAATAATCAGATGAGAATCGAAATAAATGATGGAAATCGAATATATTTAAAATGGCATCGGGAAAACGTCTTCAAGCAGAATAAAAAAGATAAGTGATGTTTGATAGCCAAAAAACTGGCCCATCCATTCCGCATTCGTAAAATTCATGAGAAATGGATGGGGCCGTCATTAATTAAATATAACTAGGAAAGATTATTCAATTTCATAACAACGCAGAATGATAATTTTAGTTTACAGCGGTTGTATTCTTTTTTCTTTCCTCTTTCCCCTCTTCCAGCTTAAATTCTTCCGCCACATCCTCGACAATGGCGTTTGTCGAGGATTTGAATTCCCTCAATGTTTCCCCGACAGCTCTTCCAAGCTGCGGCAGTTTTTTTGGGCCGAAGATGATCAAGGCGATGACCAAAATAATGATTAATCCTGGAACACCGATATTCATCATTGTTAAATCCCTCCAACATTATGAATCGTTTTGATGTATCATGTGTCCTTTCAAGTTTTTTGCATGTTTTCTCTTCATGGACCAACTAGAAATCCAGATGCTGATTTCAAACAGAAGCAATAAAGGAATGATAATCAAAAAATCCGAAATGAAATCGGGAGGAGAGATGGAGACTCCCGTCACCACCAAGATAAAATAAGCAACTTTTCTCATGTGCTTCAATTTTTCAGGGGTCACAATCCCTGCATTCGTTAAAAACAAAATGACGACCGGCAATTCGAAAACGGCTCCCACCGGAATGGTTAAATTAAACAATAAAGAAAAATACTGATTGATTCCATAAGTTTCCGTCGCCCCGATGGATTGATTAATCTTCGATAAAAATTCAAGCATCATTGGGAACAAGATAAAGTAACTGAAACCGATGCCGACGAGAAACAATAAAAACGAAACCGGGATGAAGATCATGGTATATTTTGCTTCTCTTTCGGTAAGGCCGGGTTTTACAAACAGCCAGATTTGATGCAGGGCAATCGGCAGTGAAATCAAGAGCGCCAATAGAAAGGCACATTTCAGGTAAATCATGATGCCATCCGTATATCCGAATAAGTTCCATTCCACTCCGGCCGCGGATGGCCGTTTTTTTAATAGCAGGAGCAGCTTCGGAGCAAACCAGCATCCTGCCGCAAGGGAAACGGCAAAAGCCCCGGCAACGATGATTAACCTCTTCCTTAATTCCTCCAAATGTTCAATCACGCTTTGTTCTTTGTTTTCCATTCTTTGCTATCACCCGCTTTGCAAACAAGGAACCAAATATGGAAATTCAGAATTTACTACATTAAATGAAACAATCAAGACTTCTATTCATTATTCCTCTTAAAATTGAAAAAAATTTGAACTTTCAGGTCATATATAATACTCCATATTCTTAAAATAGGAACAAAACAGAAGAATCATTGAGGAGTGGGTGAGCGGGGGGAAAATAGGAAATAAGAGGTAATGAAACGTTTAAATCTTTTTGAGTAATCGCTCAATCATTATTTGGTTCTAGGTCATCCATGTCCTGTTTCTTCACATTTAGCAGAAACTGAGGGGGATTAAGATTGGTAACGAGAAGAGAATTTTTAAAAGGCGCCGGGATTGCCATCGGGGGAATGGCATTGGGAGGCGGAATAGTTGCCGGAATTGGCAGCATGGCACATCCATCGACTAAAGAAAAGCATCATTTCAAAGAACTTCCGGAATATAACAAGGCATTGATGTTTTTCACGCCAACAGAACATGCCGTCATCGAGGCCGCCGCGGAAAGAATTTTTCCAAAGGATGAAAATGGACCAGGCGCGAAAGAATTGCTCGTTTCTTACTACATCGATCATCAATTGGCAGGCGCCTGGGGCAATGGTTCCAAAGAATATCGGCAAGGACCTTTCTATCCGGGCGAACCGACCCAGGGGTATCAAGGGCACTTGAACAAACAACAAATTTTCCGATTGGGCATTGAAGCTCTCCAAAACGAAGCAAAGAAACGATTCAACCAATCTTTCACCAGCTTGGAAGGTTCACAGCAAGATGAGATTTTACAAGCTTTTGAAAAAGGGGAAGTCGAAATCAAAGGGGTTTCTTCATCCTATTTCTTCTCGCTGTTGCGCAGTGCGACTTTGGAAGGCGTGTATGCCGATCCGTTATACGGTGGAAACCGCAATATGGAAGGATGGAGAATGAAAAAATTTCCGGGACATCAAATGAGTTTTGCAGACATTATCGATAAAGACGAATTTGTTGTGATTGAACCGCAAAGTTTACATTCCCAACATCATAAATGAAAGGTGATTGCATTTGGCGAAAGAATTGAAAAAGACGGATGTTGTGCTTGTCGGAATGGGATGGACAGGAGGAATTTTGGCGGCCGAATTGTCCAAAAAAGGCTATAAGGTTGTCGGATTGGAGCGGGGGGCCAACCGGACGCTCGCCGATTTTCAAATGATGCATGATGAGCTGCGCTTTGCCCACCGGTTTGAAATGATGCAGGACCTTTCCCAGGAAACGATTACTTTCCGGAACAATATGAAAATGCGGGCATTGCCGATGAGACAATACGGTTCGTTCTTGTTGGGGAATAACGTGGGTGGTGCCGGAACGCATTGGAACGGACAAACATTCCGCTTCTTGCCATATGATTTTGAGATATATACAAAAACTGTGGAGAGATATGGAAAGTCCAAAATACCGGAAGACATGACGCTGCAGGATTGGGGAATCACCTACGAGGAGTTTGAAAAATACTACGACATGTTTGAAAAGACCATCGGCGTATCCGGAGATGAAACACCATTGGGCGCGCCGAGATCAAATCCATTCCCTACGCCTCCGATGAAGAAAACTCCAGCCCTCGAATTATTCTTCGAAGCAGCGAAAAAATTAAACTTGCACCCATACATGATGCCTTCCGCCAATTTATCCGAAAACTACACAAATCCGGACAACATCTCGCGTCCCGCTTGCCAATACTGCGGTTTCTGCGAACGTTTCGGCTGTGAATATGCCGCAAAAGCCGATCCGCTGAATACGGTGATTCCGGTTGCGTTGAACACAGGCAACTTTGAATTGCGCACGCACGCCAATGTGGTGAAGATCCTCCATCAAGATGGAAAAGCGGTTGGAGTCAAATATATTGATACGATCACAAGGGAAGAATATATCCAACCTGCGGAAGTGGTGGGCATTACGAGCTATGCGTTAAATAATGTGAGGCTCCTGTTGATTTCAAAAATGGGCAAACCATATGATCCGAACACGGGTACAGGGGTGGTCGGCAAAAACTACTGCTATCAAACATTCGGCGCATCCGCACAGGGCTTCTTTGAGAATAAACAATTCAATTTGTATGCCGGCGCAGGAGCATTGGGGGCTTGTCTTGATGATTTCAATGGCGACAACTTCGACCATTCGGATTTGAACTTCCTCCACGGGGCCAATATTTCCATCACCCAGACCGGCAGAAGACCGATCGCCAACAATGCGACGCCTCCTGGTACGCCATCCTGGGGCGCGGAGTTTAAAAAACAATCCATTAAATATGCCAACAGTGTATTAAGCGTCGGTGCCCAAGGAGCAAGTTTGCCATACCGGCACCATTATCTCGATTTGGATCCGACTTATAAAGACGCTTTCGGCCTGCCGTTATTGCGGATCACCTTTGATTTTGAAGAACAGGATCGTCAGCTGGTGGCGTATTTAGGGGAACAAACGGAAAAAATCATGAAAGAGATGGGCGCGGACATTATTCAAGCAGGAAAAACGTTGGGGCCTTATAATATCGTTCCTTATCAATCCACCCACAATACCGGTGGCGCCATCATGGGGTCCAGCCCGGAGACGAGTGTATTGAATAATTATTTGCAAATGTGGGATTTTGAAAACGTCTTCATTCCGGGGGCCAGCGCATTCCCCCACAACTCCGGCTACAATCCGACAGATACGGTGGGGGCATTGGCATATCGCGCGGCTGAAGGAATTGATTTATATCTGCAAAAGGGCGGATTATTGGTTTAATGTTTTGAATGAGGCGGTGATTGTTTGAGTCTACCCTCCATTGGAATACCGGGACTCATCATTATTTTATTCATAGCCATCTTGTTATTTGGCCCAAGTAAATTGCCCCAATTGGGTAGGGCAGTCGGGGAAACCTTAAGGGAATTTAAAAATGGGACAAAGAAAATCGTGGAAGAGAATCAAAGAGATGAGTAAGATGGCGCGGCTACCTGGAAACGGCCAGTTTTCCGGGTGGCCTTTTTCGTTTTCAATGGATTTGGATGAGGGGAAGGCAGTTTCAATTATAGAGTTCCCTTCATTCGTGCGTATATAAACTTAATTGGTGCGGATGGTACAGCATTTAGTTCGGATAAAGTATCGATTCGTGCGTATGGTAACCCCTTTGGTGCGGATAGAATCCAAATTCGTGCATATAGAGACCCTTTTCGTGCAGATAAAATCCCAATTGGTGCGTATAGTTCCTTTTTTAGAGCGGAAGAAAATGATCCCCTCCTTTATGCGAATACAAGCCAATATTATTTCCTCTTTGGATACAAATACACATTCAATTTACATTGGAGACTGTGGTAAAATATGGTTAACAACATCGTTATCAAAGGAGGAAAAGGGTTGGATTGGAATTATTTCATTTTAGCATTGGGAATTGCGGCAGCTGGATATTTTATTGGGGAAGGTTTAAAGAATTTCAAAAGACCCGATGTACTGGATTCATTGGATGATGACGATTACGAACTGATCAATGAACGGGATGTGCATTATTTTATGGGGATTTCCAAAGAAGATGCAAAATCATTGATCCAGGAGCATCCTGACATTCCGCATATTTTGATCAATGGCAAAGTGTATTATCCAAAGGCCCAATTGCGTGAATGGTTATTGAATCTGGGGATGGAACAACAAAAATAATTTTGAATGATTCAACCAAACGATATCCAAGCCCGGCATGATGAAAAAATTATTATAGAAAGAAAGGCTGTATGTAAAGTGAATGATTGGATTACTAAAATAAAGAATAAAAAATTTATCGCATCCTTCAGCGGTGGAAAGGACAGTACGCTCGCTTTATATAAAGCCATACAAGCAGGAGAACCGGTCGGACTGATCGGGATGCTGGATGAAACGGATCACTTCTCCTACTCCCACCGATTGTCACCTGAATTTTTGGAAGCGCAAGCCCGTGCCATAGGCTGTCCCATCTTTACACGCGCCGCCAGCTGGACAACCTATGAAGAAAAGTTCATCCAGCTATTGGAGGAGGCAAAGGAAAAAGGGGCGGAAGTGCTCGTAACCGGCGATGTGGACGTACCTGACCACGGTTCTTGGCACGAAAACGTCGCGAATAAGGTGGGGCTTGATTTATGTATGCCCCTTTGGCACAGAGAGCGTCGAGAAATTGTCGAGGAATTTGTTGATTCTGGTTTTGTGGCCATGGTGACAACAGTGAATTTATCAATGGGTATGCGCATGGATGACTTGGGAAGAATATTGACCCGTGATTACATAGAGGAGCTTGTGGAACGGTCCATCGATCCATGCGGGGAAGCAGGGGAATTTCATACAACGGTGTTGGATGGTCCGATTTTTTCGGCGCCGATTCAAGTGGAAAAGTTGGACATCATTCGTAAAGATGAATATGCCTTTTTGCCGTTGAAATTGAAATAGTAATAAATATCGCATGCTTAATGCAGTTAGCAATGTCCCTGAACTTTTTGGTTATCCAAAGGGCGCTACATTTCGGTGCATCGAATTATTGCCATTTTTTCACAACATAAAACCATTCCCACCGGCGGAAACGGGCATGAAAAAATATGCAAGTTTCTGAATTTAATAAGAACCGATTTGCTCGTTTATGGCGAAAAATGGCGATTTTTGACATTCTCTGGTGTTTATGGGCTTCGGAATAAGGGAATTTCAATAGAAAGGAAGCATTTTGTCCAAATAATCAATTGAATATTTTACCTATACTTGAGAAATCTAAGATATGTGGATGAATAACGGTTTTTATTGGAGGTAGCGCTATTGAATCTCGCAGATGTGTTGATCATTGTCGGTTCGGTAATCATATGCTTCATCTTCTTAGTTTTAATCGTTATCGGATTATATTTGTATTTTATTGACCGCAGCCAAAAGCAGCATCCGGTGTTGCGCAATTATCCGGTCATCGGCAGGGCGCGGTACTTATTTGAAACAATCGGCCCCGAATTGCGCCAATACTTATTCGACCATGATACAGAAGGGAAGCCGTTTTCGCGTTTTGAATATCAAACCATTGTAAAATCCGCAAAATATAAACGCGATGTGATCGGATATGGTTCATTGCGGGATTTCGAGAAACCCGGTTTTTATATCCGCAATTCCATGTTTCCGAAACTGACGGAAGAATTGAAAATGGACAACGAAACGACGGTCAAGACAAAGCGGTACATTCTCTTGAATGAACCTTTGTTTGGCCAACGGAAAGAAGTGCTGGAAGACCATGAATCCAAAGCGTTTTTATTGCATGATGACGATGCGATCGTGATTGGGGAAAATACAAGACATCCTTTTGTGGTCAAAGGCCAGATCGGCATGTCCGGCATGAGCTACGGCGCCCTTGGAAAAAATGCGATTACCGCGTTATCCGAGGGGCTGGGCCTGGCGAAAGGAACATGGATGAATACGGGCGAAGGTGGCCTTTCGGAATATCATTTGAAGGGCAATGTCGATATCATCATGCAAATTGGTCCAGGATTGTTTGGGGTTCGTGATAAGGAAGGAAATTTCAATTGGGACGCATTGGTTGAAAAAAGCAAAATTCCGCAGGTGAAAGCTTTTGAAATCAAATTGGCGCAGGGAGCGAAAACGCGCGGCGGCCACATTGATGCCGAAAAAGTGACGGAGGAAATTGCAAGAATCCGCATGGTGGAACCTTATACTTCCATTGATAGCCCGAACCGTTTCAAAGAGTTTAATGATTTCCATACGTTATTCGATTTCATTGAACAAATACGTGAAAAATCGGGGAAACCGGTGGGCATGAAGGTGGTCATCGGAAGCCCGCATGAAGCGGAAGCATTGGCCAAGGCGATGAAAGAATCGGGAAAAGGTCCGGATTTCATTACGGTGGATGGCGGCGAAGGGGGAACCGGCGCAACATACCAGGAATTGGCCGATAGCGTCGGTTTACCGATCAAAGCCGCGTTGCCATTGTTGCAGAATGCTCTGGTCAAACATGGCGTGCGGGAGCGGGTGAAAATCATCGCTTCCGGCAAACTGTTCTCCGCAGACCGGATTGCGATTGCCCTTGCCATGGGGGCGGATCTCGTCAATATCGCCCGCGGTTTTATGATTACAGTGGGCTGCATTCAGGCATTAAAATGCCATTCCAATGCATGTCCTGTGGGTGTCGCAACGACAGATCCGGATTTGCAGAAAGCGCTGGTCATTGATGAGAAGAAATACCGCACCGCCAACTATGTCATCACATTAAGGGAAGGGCTTTTCCGCATCGCGGCCGCGTGCGGCATTGATTCACCGGTACACTTCAAGCCGGAACATGTGGTTTATAAAGATGAAAAAGGCCGGGTATATCCGTTGGAGGAATATTATCAAACGTTGTTGGAGTAATGATGGAATTGAATCATCGATCATTTGTCTGAATATTTTTCTAAAAAAATTGGCAGGTATCCCGTAAAATGTGAGAAAATAAAGAAGGCACCGTTTTAGGAGTATAAACTCTAAATCGGTGCCTTTTATAATCGGCTGCTGTTTTAGATCATTTGGTCCAAATCGGCAAATATAAGAAAATTCTGCATTTCGGCATCCTTGATCAGCATATTCACAAATCCTGTTGAGTACGGGCAATGGATGAATCTGTAATTGGAATAAAAAACCAAACATGTCATTGACACACATTTAAATTATAATTGTATATTACAATAATGTAAAAAATAGGATTTACTGTTGTTTATTATAAGATATGTTAAAGGAAATGAGGGAGAGCATTCATTTTATCATGGCTCTGCCGTTTTCATCATCGGCCTTTCAGGTGCGCTTGTGGAGGAGAATGTAGGTGTACTCGTTTCATCATGTAACTTTTAAATATGATGATTATATTTTGAAAGATTTTACTTTGGACATAAAAGAGAAAAAAATTGGAATTACAGGAAATAACGGAGTGGGCAAGACCACTTTGCTGAGGTTAATGAACGGGGAATTAACACCGGACGCTGGCGAGATTTCAATTAACGGAGATACATATTTCGTGCAGTTTGATTTGTTAAAATACAACAAATTCACTCCCCAGGATATGGTAGACTTATGCAAAACGCTGAAATCTTTTGATTGTTCCAATTATTTGGAATACGTACAAGCATTGAATCTGCTCCCTTTTATGAATACCCCGATCGGAAAATTATCAAAAGGGACTTCGAAAAAAGTGGCATTGTTATTAGGTTTTTTATCCGTAAAGCCCATTTTATTAATTGACGAACCCTTTGAATCTATCGATGAAGATTCGAACCAAAATCTAATCAGCTTATTTCATAATGAGGAACGGGGATTGGTCATTGTAAGCCATGACATGAATATGCTGAGACAATCCGTTGAAAAAATATATCGCATGGAAAATAAAGGGTTGAATTCTTGTGAAATTAGAGTTTTATAATAATTATTGCCTGATTCTATGGAATAGAGAAAAAAGGAATATTGCGAAGCAGATTTTAATGGGAGTCCTGATTTCACTTTTCTTAATTTTTATTTATCATTCAGGGGCTTTATGGGGAAATCTGGTTACAATATCGTATTGCGTTTTCATTCATATTACCTGCATGTTTGATACTGAAAAATTTTTCAGTTTCAAAGATTTTCAAATCTTAGGTTTTGAAAAGAATGATGTTCATTTCAAATTTGCCTATGTGCTGCAAAGAATACTGCTGGATGCGTTGATTGCCAATTCCATCGTCATGGTTGTCGTGTTTTTGTATTTGATCATTGCCATGAAATTCGCGGCCGCATGTTTCTTTTTGACCATCGTCATCATGAGCCTCTGTTTGATGCCAAGTTGTCATTATTGGGCATACAAAATTGGAGAGCAAGGGGTAATCGCTTCCATAACGGTTATGGTGGCCGGTTTCGTTTTGCTGATCGTCGGATGTGCGGAAAACTTTTATCCTCTAACATATTTTTTTAGCGGAAATAGTTATTTGCATTCTTTTGTTTTAATGATTGCGGCAATGATCTATATGTTTTTCTTGGATTTTTTAGTAATAAATATAACGTTGGCAATCGGACAAGGCTAAGTGCACGATTTTTCTTTTCGTGGATCAAACCGGTCAATGTATTGGTGTTTAAAGATTATGTCTTATTTAATAAAAACGTTTTCATTAACTTGATTACGATTTTTACATTATATTTTTTGATCGTTCACGGCGCGGTGGAAAGTTTAATCCCGTTTTTGACAGCGTTTATCATGGGAAGCGCCAATATGTTTGCCGCAAGAAAAAACAAACAATACAATTTAATTTCCGAAGATCCCTTTTTTCATGAAAATCTGATGCTAGAGCCTGATGTGCGGACAATTCGGTTTTCAAAGTTAAAAACGGTTTTGAGCGGCTCCTTTATTAAGATCATCTTTTGCTTCGGCCTGCTGATGTATCATGGTTTTTTTGAAGTCGTGCTTTATTGTTCGATATTCATCATTATGATCATTGGTTCTTTAGTGGAATTTATCATTGTTTATCGCAACAAAATCTCATCCATTATCATAAATAAATTTTTAGTCTATACAACAGTGATTGCATTCGGGATTTCCACGTATTTTGAAACGCATTATTTATTGCTTTACTCTTATTTGATGGCCGTACTGATTTATTGTTTGATCCATATCGTGGCAATCATGAGAAGTCCCGCAATAAATCAGGTGCATCATCGATTATTGCGTAATGAAAAGTAAAAGGATGCGACCGGTCATGAATCAATCATTGAACAATGAAAGAAATGCCAATCAGGGGAAAGGCCCGTATCGAAATTCCCGTTGGCCTTGTATTGGATTATCATCCTTCAGGTTCCAATTTAAATTAACATATATTTATTTTCATCTGAAAGGGGAAAGTATGAATGGATAGAAAGACAAAGGAAGCATTAGACATTATTGAAAAAATTAAATCATCAGATGATTACGTTTATGAACTCATCCGAAAACCGAAACGATCTGGCTGGTTCCATTTTTGGGATATGATGTTTGATTTGGTGCCGTCACTCGCGGATTCATTAAAAAACAACAAAACCGTATATTTAATCGCTTCCGATTCGAAAGGGGAAATCGTAGAAATTGAACAGGGGAACATTGTGAACACGGTGAGTGTTCCGAATTGGACAAGAGAGATGAAAGAAAATTTCAAAAAGGTAATGATTGAACAGTACGTATATAAAAAGTTTAAAAGAATTGCATGATAGAATTGTAAAGGTGAAAAAATGAGGAATCATCATTCAATAATAATAATTCTATCTCTGTTCCTTGGAATTTGTCTTATGGCCGGATGCGCTTCAACCGGGTCCAAGCAAGCGCCCGAAAAATCCGTTGAATTTCCGATTGAATCAATGGAAAAGAACTTTAATCCAAATGCTTTCAAGAAAAAATATCCGGATTATAAGTGAATGTTGAAAAAACATCCGGAATGGAAGGAATCATCATCACCAATCATGATCCGTATGATCTAAAAAATCTTCCGAATTATCAGGAATCCATTCAATACGGTTATGTAAGCTTAAATGATTAAAATAGAATAGTTTATTCAATTGACATTTTTATCAAAGATACAGGAGAATATTATTCCGCCGAATATGACGGGAAAACGAAAGAGTTGTTATATGAAGGCGGCGGTTGGAGGCCGGAAAGCGATTTTGAACATTTCATTGCGGAAAGGTTAGCCATGGTTGACGAAATAATAAAATAAAATTAATAAAGCGGATGATCTGTGTGATGCTAAAAATAAAACAGCACAAATCCAATTCGGATTTGTGCTGTTTTCCTTTGGGAGGCCTTCCGCCATTAATCTTCCTTCATCACCGCGGCCATTTCCACATCTTTCGAACGTTTGAAAGATGTTGTCAAATAGCCGATTGTGAGGAGCATGAAGGCCGCCATGTAGCCTAATAAAATGAAGTTGTTTTGCCACAAGTAGGAGATGTCTCCGCTTGAGATGGCCGCTTTGAAGGCTTGGACTGTGTAAGTCATTGGCAGCCATGCATTAACAGGCTGCAATGCATCCGGCAATACTTCCATCGGGAATGTACCGGCGCTTGTTGTCAATTGCAAAATCAAGATGATGATTGCAATGAAGCGGCCGACGTCGTCGAGCAATGTGACAAGCATTTGGATGAGGGCCATGAACACAAAGCTGACAATCACGGATGTCAGTATGAACAATGGCAGACTTTCCACTTCAAGTTTTAATACCGCCAATAAGATGAAATCTACCAATAATGCCTGCACAATGCCGACAAGGGCAACGATGCCGAACTTGCTTGCGAACCAGGTTAACGGATTTTTCGGACGGATGACCGGACGTTTGAATTCAAAGACGATGGAAAGCATGAGGGATCCGACGAATAAACCCAGGGACATGAAGTATGGCGCGAATCCGGTACCGTAGTTCGGCACTTCATGTACGGCCTCCTTATCCACTTTAACCGGTTCTCCCATCATGTCGTAAGTATCATCGTCCGCTTTCACGGAACCTGCCTTTTCCGCTCCTTCCGCGAGTTTGTCGGCAAGTTCTGTAGAACCGTCCAATAATTTGTCAGCTCCGTCTTTTAATTGGCCTGCTCCTTCCGCCAGTTTGCCCGCTCCGTCCTGAAGCTGGCCGGCCCCGGAGGATAATTGATCCATGCCGTTTTTCAATTCGCCGGCGCCGTTTGCCAATTCCACGGAACCTTTATAAAGTTTGCTTATGCCGTTTTGCAATGTTTGTCCGCCGGCAGTAATTTGGTCCAGCCCTGCAATCAATTGGTCAAAGGCGGGAGCGGTTTTGGATTTCAACTCATCTTCGATGCCGTTCGCCGAAGCAAGCAATTGCTTTGTCAACGATGTTTCAAATTGGGATAATCCTTGATGGATTCCATTGCTTACTCCGGCAGAAATTTGAGGTTCCAATTGAGCTTGCAATTGTGCTTTGTATTGGGCTTCAATCTGCTCTTTGGATGGCGCCTGGCTCGCCACTTGCGCCATAAAGGCATCGGCTTGGGCTTCGTTCATAAAGCCGTTTGCCACAAGCGCGGATTTGATTTGCGAAAGGGTTTGTGCCTGGTTTGAAACCGTTTGTTCCGCAAGTTTTCCGGATAAACCATTGACAATGCCTGCTGTAAGTTGGGATGATAACTCACTGGACATTTGGGTTTCCAATTGGTCAATGCCGGCACTGATATTGTTCACACCGCCTTTCAGTTTTTCGGAAATGCCCGCGGCCACTTGTGCCGGAAGCTGTTCTTTCATTTGTTTGATGCCATTTTCGACTTGGGAAGTTCCGGATACAAGCGCAGGAAGTTTGTCATTGACTTGTTTTAAACCATCCTTGATTTGGCTTGAACCGGAAGCAAGGGAATCCGAACCTTTCGCGGCAGTGTTGGCGCCTTTTTTGAACTCAATCATTTTGGAAGCCAACGTTGCCAAATTATCGCTTAAAGTTTTGGAACCGTCATCGAGTTTGGCGATGCCATCTTTTAATTGGCTGGCGCCATCGCTGGCCTGATTTAATCCATCCGCCAATTCGGTGATGGAATCAAACATCGTTTCCGCATAAGTTTCGATGATTTTTTTGGAGATTTCCGATTTGACTTCCTTCATCGCCGTTTCGCCGATCTGCGCTGAAAGGAAGTTGGTGCTTTCATTCGGCACGTATTTGATTTCCAATTTTTTTGGTTCATCATCCAGGATGGTTGTGGCATTTTTTGAGAAGTTTTCCGGAATTTCCACCAATAAATAGTAGTCCCGGTTTTCTAGCCCCTCATAACCTTTTTCTTTGGAGACGATATGGAAATCAAACTTTTCGCTGTCTTTAAGCTTTTCGGCCAGTTCTTTCCCGATTTCCAGCTTTTCCCCTTCAAATTCAGCGCCTTTGTCTTCATTGACGACGGCGACCGGCAAATTGTCCAGGTGGGCATAAGGATCCCAGAATGCCCAAAGGAACATTCCCGCGTAAAGCAGAGGAACAAAAGCGACAGCAATAATGGAAATTAAAATTTTTTTGTTTTTTAGCAGAAATTTGAGTTCTGCCAAAAAGGATGAGCGTTTCACATTGTTACCCCCTAGAAGTAATGACTAATTTGTTCATTTGGTCATTTTTGTGCAAAGCTATAGGGTGCTCGATGAGCCCCTTTATTAAACGAAATTCTATTTTTTTATTTACCTAAACCTTCGAAGAAATATAACCGGAACAACTTCGAAATTTCTTCTTTCTCTATAGGAGGATGTTGCTTTTCCCAGTCGAATATTAATGCTATATAGGTTTTGAGCATGACAAATGCGGTGATCTCCGGGTTGCACTCTTTGATTTCGCCCCGGTCGACGGCTTCTTGGATGATTCCTTTCATATAATCAATAACGGCTTTTTCCACCCGCTGAATGACGTCCGAAACAGCCCGTGTACCAAGTTCTTTCTCTTCTTGGAAAAGCTTGATGGTGAGCTGGTGGGACTTGCGGAATTCCAAGAGCCTCAGCAATACCCGATGGATGTTTTCTTCAAAGCTCAGATTCGGATCAACCGCTTTTTCCGCTTCGGTCTTCATGTCTTTAATAAGCGAAGTGACGATTTCATCCAATATTTCTTCCTTGCTTTTGAAAAACGTATAAATCGTCCCTTTGCCGACATTGGCGAGCTTGGCGACCTGATCCATCGTTGTGGCTTTGTACCCGAACAGGGAAAAGGATTTTTTTGCAGCTTCCAGGATCAATTGTTTTCGGTCTACCGCCACGGGTTTCACCTCGCTTTCGGAAAAATGACCAAATGAGGATTTTAGTCATTCGTTCTGAACGTCAATTACTATACCACTCATGATGGATTTTTGCAAGTTGTTTGTATGTTTCCTTCCATTTATTATGACAAAATAATTAACAAAAAAGAATGGAAAATGGGAATTCTGAAGTGGAAAGTCAAGGCGGTGATGATTATTATTTCTGAAGATTTTGGGGAGGATTTAAAGAAATAATCGGTTGAAGGGTGGATAGATGCTAATTGGAAAAATTCTTGTTTGTTAGAAAAATAAATTCCGCAACCGGATGACGCGGGAGAAGAATCTTGCATCCCTGGCCATTCTGCCAAAGTATGGATGCTGGTATGGAGCCAGGCACTGCTGGAACATTTCGTCGCAATACCGGGACGGTCCATGTATGGAGTAGCAAATATCGTGCTGCATGCAGCAGTAATCGACCGGATTTGTCGGCATTCCCGGCCCTGAACAGCCAGGTCCGCAATAACGGTAACCCGGATAGCAGATACCGAACAAAGATTTTCCTGTGCGGTACATATCCATTTCTCCCTCCATTATTTTGGTCAATATAGTATATGACAGAATTCTGATAATAATCGGGCGGCACATTTTGGCGCGGAAGATAGATTTTCATGAAGGATTCCGGAGAATGATGGGATATTTAAAACGGAAGGAAAGTAGTGTAAAATGTGGTAAATATATTTTCAAATTGATGCTATTAGGAGGAACTTTATGCCGCAACATTCTTTACGGCCCATATTGATTGGGATCTTGATTTGTTTAATTATCATTGCCTTGAAACCGTCCCCTGAATTTGATGGCAGTTCTACAGGGCAGATGGAACTGATTTCGCCGGTCGATGTGTCGACAGGGGAGAAAATTGTGGAACTGGGCAATAACCGGTTGGCCATTATTGATACGAACCTGAATTCAGGAAATCATGGCCAGGTGCTTGTCGTTGAATTCAAAGAGGATGAAAAGAGTTTTGAGGTCATCGGCAAATATAATTACCTCGAGGATTTTGAGAACATGGAAGAATAGCGGAAATTGGCAACTGATCGGGTATTGAAACATATGGAAAATGGCAAAATTTAAGTGTTGGTCGGCAAACCAACACTATTTTTTATAGTTGATTTCTTTTGGTAGCATGAGAACAATATGCATCTTTTTGCGATTGATATGAACCGTTTGTATGAATCGGCGGTTAATTCCCGGTTTTTTTAGAAATGTGATAATTGCGATGAGCGAGAATTGTTGAAAAAATTGAATAAATCAATACAACGAGGGTCCACAAATTCCGTTCAAAAATGAAAACAAGGAGCACCAATGCGGTTAAAATATACCAGATAATAACAAATGATGTTTTCTTATGACCTTTATCCAATATCGTAAACCTCCAATTTCTTACAAGAAATGTGATTGCAATCATTCCGATCTTTTTCAAAAACAACGATATTGCGGTATTGAAGCCAACTCAAAAATAACACAAAGAACAAAAAAATCCTATAAGAAAATAAAAATCTTGGAAGTCTAATTCCTATGAAAACAGTGAAAACATTGATATAATTAGGTTTACGAAAATAGTAGAAAGGGTGCGTGTGGATGAACGCTTACGAAGAATACATGAAAGCGATTGTGCAGCCGATGCGCCAGGAATTGGTGGACGCGGGCTTTACAGAATTGACAACTGAAGATGAAGTGCATGAATTTATGGCGACAACAAAAGGAATCACGCTTGTCGTGATCAACTCCGTATGCGGATGTGCAGCCGGAAGCGCGCGGCCGGCTGTTAGAGAAGCCATCAAAGAAATCAAACCTGATAATTTGGTGACGGTATTTGCCGGACAAGACCGGGAAGCGACCGCCGCGATGCGTTCCTATTTTGAAGAGGTTCCGCCAAGTTCACCATCCATTGCCATTTTGCGGGATGGCCAGTTGGAATATTTTATACCGAGAGAACAAATTGAAGGCTATCCGGTGGAACAAATCCGCGACCATATTGTGGGCGTGTTGAAGCAAGCATGTGCGAAGTGATTGTCACCACAGCCGGAAGGCCGGATGAAGAATCATTCCGGTTGGCCAAACAAGTGGGCGATGATTTGCATGTGCCATTTGTGCCGAGAAAGAAACGGTCTGTGGCCAAACTTTCCGAACTTTATAAAGCGAATGTGATGGTCGCCGGGAAAAACCGGCTGGAGTATTATGGGAAAGGATCTTCCGCGCCTTTCTTCTTTCATCCCGATACGGCGGCTTTTCGTTTGAAACGGCTGCAAAGAGGCGAAACGGAGCCTTTTTTGGAAGCCTGCGGGTTGGAGATGGGCGACTCGTTTCTTGATTGTACATTGGGCATCGGCTCGGATTCGATCATCGCTTCCCATGTGGTGGGGGACAGCGGATCGGTGACGGGGCTCGAAGTGGACCCGGTCATCGCGTATATCGTCCGCCGCGGCTTGAAAGAGTATGAAACGGCGGATGCGGTGTTAAAAGGGGCGATGGAACGGATTCGGGTCATCAATTGCGAGGCTGTGGAATTTTTAAAACGGCAGCCGGATGATGCATTTGACGTGGTTTATCTCGATCCGATGTTTGAGCGGACCATTGAGGAGTCCGTCAATTTCGAATCGTTGCGGGAAGTGGGCAGTCATCACCCGTTGACGGAAGCATGGGTAAGGGAAGCCCATCGTGTTGCGAAAAAACGGGTTGTATTAAAAGCCCATTTCCGCTCCACCCATTTTGAAGAATTCGGTTTTGAGCGGAAGGTCCGGTTAACGTCGAAGTTCCATTTTGGAGTATTGGAGAAACGTTGAAGCATCGATTGAAAAGGGCGAACAGGGCAGTTCGCTCTTTTTATTTTGCAGTGACCCCCTTTATTTCACAAAATTGCCATGTTCGGAAATGCTTCCATTATTTTTGTAAGCGTATGAGTAAAATTATTGTGGGCAAAATTTAACCCCCTCATTTGTTGAGGGAACGTTAGAACGCTCAACAAATGAGGGGGCCACCAAGAAAAGCGCGGTAGTTAATAAGCAAATAACATGAAAAAGAGGGGTACTCCTTGGTAGAATCTTAGTCAACCAAAACTAAATCACAAACAAAGGAGTAACCCCTCATGCAAAAGAATAACACAGTATATCCAAATTTAAAACAGATTGAGCAATTAGTTTGGAGGCAATTACAGGAAACCTTCTCAGAGGTCATGAAAACACTATTAGAGGACATGGACAAGCAGATTGCTGAAGAACGAAATAAAAAGCGTTATCGTCTACTCGATAAGCGTACTACCACTATTATCAGTCTTTTTGGCGAAATAAAGGTGAAACGGAACTACTACCGAGACAGGGAGAAAGGTGAATATGTCTATCTGCTTGATCGCTTTTTGGAATTCGAAGGGACAGGCTCCTTTAGTCCGCTGATAGAAGAAGCGGCTCTAGAGCTTGCCATTACGGGGCCATCCTATCGAAAGGCAGAACGCACGCTTGAAACACTTTTAGGATACCGAGTGATTAGTCACGAAGCTATACGTCAACACCTGTTACAGATTGAAAGTATCCCAAAAGAGCGACAGCCTGTAAACTATCCTGTCCTATTCGTGGAAGTAGACGGCCTATATGTGAAACGTCAAGGAAAAGGAAAACGGGGCAAGGAAGAAAAAATTGCAGCGGTTCATCAGGGCTGGGAAATCAACGGAAAACGAGTAAGTTTGAAAGACAAACGCCATTTTATTCACCGTGGGAACCAGCCATTTTGGGAGGCGTTTGAGGATTTTCTCATTGAAAACTTCGAGTATGACCCAACTGTCCATAAGCTAGTAATAAACGGGGATGGTGCCGGATGGATTACAGCCTGTCGAGACCATTTTAAAGGCAGGGCATTCTTTTCAATTGACCGTTTTCACGTGGCAAGAGATATTCGCAGCTTATTCCGTAAGCATCCTCGCTATCGCCAAATGCAAAAGGCACTAGCTTCCTATGACAGTCAGAAACTACTTACGGAATTAAACAGTGCTGTTGGAACACTAGAGACAGAGGATCAGGAAGAACGTCTTGACCAATTGATTCGTCAACTAGAAAAATATCCTGAAGCCCTCGGGGATTACCGGAAGTGGCTCCAAGAACAAGGTATTGACACCAAAGGAATGCGTCCAATGGGAAGTGCCGAGGGAACAATGAGTGTCTTCGCAAAAAGACTCAAAAATGGACGTAGCTGGGTAGAAAAAGGCGTAAGTGCCATGATTACTAGATTGGTGGCTTTCCTAGACAATCTGGCATTGAAAACATTATTTGGGAAAGTCGAAAGATGGACAGAAACCAAGGGAGAAAAGAATCCTCCGAAACATTATGTTGAAAAGGTGACAAGCACAGTTGGAGAAGCCACAAGAGACAATCTCCTATACTTGAAAGGTAAAGCCAATACTCCCATATACAAAGCCCTAAAAGCACTGACTGGTTTTTAAAAAAAAAGAAGAATTTTTTACCAAGAGAGTACCCTGAAAAAGTGAATTCGCTTTCAAAAAATAGCAATTAAAAAAGTTGCCCACAAATACTTGACTCAATCTTTGTAAGCTATCTATTTGAAAAAAAATCCAATAAAGTCGTATCGTAAAAGTAAGGTTAATTCTGTTTGGGAGGAAATTATATGAAAGAGAAATATAAAGATTTATTCACCCCTTTTACATTTCCGAACGGTGTAACTTTGAAAAACCGCATCGTCATTGCTCCAATGACGCACTGGTCATCCAATCCGGACGGTTCGGTTTCGGAAGTTGAATTAAAATACTACGCCCGGAGATCTTCGGGTGTCGGCGCGGTCATTACGGCCTGCGCCTATGTCGCCGCGAACGGCAAGGCGTTCCACGGGCAGTTTTCCGCCGACCGTGATGACATGATTCCGGGTTTGCGAAAAGTGGCAAAAACGATCCAGGAGCAGGGAGCAAAAGCCATTCTGCAAATTCACCACGGCGGAAGATTATGCCCTCCGGAACTTGTGCCGAATGGAGATATTGTCAGCGCCAGCGCGGTGCCGGCTGAACGGCCGGGGGCAAAAACGCCTCGCGCATTGACCATCCCTGAAATCGAAGAACTTGTCGAGGCCTTTGGAGAAGCGACCCGCCGCGCGATTGAAGCGGGGTTTGATGGCGTGGAAATCCATGGGGCGAACGGCTATTTGATCCATCAATTTTTCTCGCCTCACTCCAACCGACGGGACGACCGGTATGGAGGCACGCTCGAAAAACGGATGACCTTCCCGCTTGAAATCATCAAGAAAGTCAAAAGCGTGGTTGCCCAATATGCGAAATCCCCGTTCATTGTCGGATACCGGTTCTCGCCGGAAGAGCCGGAAAGACCCGGAATTACCATGGACGACACCCTTGCCTTTGTGGATGTACTGGCAGATCAGGGACTGGATTATCTTCATGTTTCCTTGCACGATTTCCGTTCCACGCCGAGAGATGGCGTCGAAGACTTGAATAAAACTCGGATTGCCTATTTGCTTGAAACAATCGGTGGCCGTGTGCCGCTCATTGGTGTCGGTTCCATTATTACGGCTGATGACGCGAAGGAAGCGCTGGATACCGGGGTTGCCCTTATTGCGATTGGTCGAGAGTTGATCGTGGATCCGGAGTGGGTGCAAAAAATACAGGAAGGTCGGGAAGACGAAATCGCCACTTGCATCTATCCGGACCAGCAGGAAGAATTGGTGATCCCGGATGGCCTATGGGAACAAATCATGACCAGACCCGGCTGGTTCCCGGTAAAAGAGCGCCAATAGGTTTTACCATTGGCTGCGAAGGATGCCGCATAAAAGTTAAAATAATGAAACCACCAGATTCATCTGGTGGTTTTATTTTTTCATTCAACTTTAAGAAATCCTGTTGTTTTCTTTGATCCCCCAAAATAGAAAAAGGGCGCCAATAAGGAAAAACAACCATTCTTTTGCAAAACCCAAAATCAAAAATACCACACCGGGAACGAAAAATCCTGCGACACGCGGGTCTTTATAATGAATTGGTTTCAAATGAGTCCTCCTTTAAACATGTTTTCCATTTCTACGCCGTGCCCGACGCCTTCAATCTCTCCTTCACCCTTCTCTTCCGATAAAGCATGCTCCCCGCTTCGGCTATGTCTTCCATCATGCTTCGGTTCGCAAAGGCTCCGAAAATGATTCCGGCAACCGGTATTGCCTGGAAAAATTTCTTCCATCCAAATTGGTCGCGGAAGGAATAAAACACTTCCTGCCATCCTTTCAGCTGCTGAATCATGTCCCCGGAAGGCTTTTCATCCATTCGCGAAAGCTCTTTCAAAATCGCTTCCTTTCCGACAATATCGGCAAGGGCGAATTGCAGACATTTGACAATGAAGATCCGTTCCTTTTTGTCATTCGGGTCGTAACCATGGATGATGGCAATTTCCTGCAATGTTTTCAAGGCAAGCCCCAAAATTACCGGAACATCCACCACAAGTGTAAACAATCCTCCGACGCCGGTTGTAGCGCCCTGCACAGTGGCAAATGCCGCCCGGCTTTTTGAAAACTGTTCCGTGATCCGTTTCATCTCTTCAATCGGCAAATTCCGAATTTTTTCTAAACTGTGGATATTTTGATATGAAGACAATTTATTGATTTTATCGATGGTGGCCAATTCATTGACCAAATACTTTCCGCCTGTCTGGATGTAGCTCCCCAGTTCATCCACCAGTTCCGCGATTTTCTTTTGGATCCATTTCGGCGTCACTTTGTCCAACAATTTAAAAGGGAGCCTTCCAAGTTTTTCCCAAAAAAATAACCCTTTTTGTCGCTTTTCCCAAGTTTCGATTTCTTTCAAATATGCCAGCAATTGCTCCTTTGTTTCCAACGGTCATTCCCCTATTCGTTTTTAACTTGCATTATTTGTAGATGTTGCCTATTTATACGAACCGTGCCGCGAAAAAGTTTCGCCTAAGACAAAAGGAAAATCAATGGGAATAAAGAATATTTATAGGGAGGAGTGATATCATGGCCAAGATTTTTGTAACGAGCAAAATCAGCGAATCGGCATTGGATCTATTAAAATCTGTCGGAGAAGTGGAAGTGTGGGAGAGTGAAGAAACGCTCAACGGCGATGCGCTTTTTGAAAAAATGAAAGATAAAGATGCGGTTCTGACAATGGTAAACAATTTTGTGACCGATGATATGATCAGCCGGGCGTCGAATCTGAAAATTATCGGCAATTGCGGTGTCGGCTATAACAATATCGATATCGAATCCGCGGAAAAGCACGGCGTCATCGTGACCAACACCCCGGATGTGCTGAACGATGCCACGGCAGATCTGACTTGGGCATTGATCCTCGGGATTGCGAGAAGGATTGTTGAAGCGGACAAGTTTGTAAGGGAAGGAAAGTTTAAAGGCTGGCTGCCGCATTTGTTCATCGGCAATATGGTGTACGGCAAAAAGCTTGGCATTATCGGAATGGGACGGATTGGCACGGCCGTTTGCGAGCGGGCAAAAGGGTTTCATATGGAAGTGTACTATTATAACCGGCGCCGTCTGCCGAACGAAAAGGAAGAGGCGCTGAACGCGCGATATATGGATTTGGAAAGCCTGCTCCGGGAGTGCGACTACATCACCATTCATGCGCCGTTAAACGAGGATTCCTATCATTTGATTGGCAGGGATGAATTGAATTTAATGAAAAAGGATGCCTATTTGATCAACACATCCCGAGGACCGCTGATCGATGAACAGGCATTATACGAGCATTTGAAAGCCGGAAAGATTGCCGGCGCGGCGCTGGATGTTTATGAACATGAACCCGAGATTGTGGAAGGGATGACCGAATTGGACAACGTCATTTTGCTTCCGCATATCGGAAGCGCCACTTATGAAACGCGTACGAAAATGGCGGAGCTTGCGGCGAACAATATCGCCAACGTGTTGTCGGGAAAAGCTCCGATTACACCTGTTACGAAAATGAATGAAAGGTGAGAATATGAAAATTTTAATAGCTCCGGATTCTTTCAAAGGCTCCCTTTCATCGAGGGAACTATGCCGGGCAATCAGGCACGGTATTGAAAAAGTGGCGGAAGCTGAAGTGGTGGAAGTGCCGATATCCGACGGAGGGGAAGGTTTTCTGGAAAGCATTTGCGTTTCCAAACCGCTGCAAATGGAGTCCGTCAATGTAAAAGACCCTTTGGGACGGATAATCAGGGCGGAAATGGCGTTTGACCCGACGAGGCAAACGGCATTCATCGAAATGGCGAAAAGCACGGGTCTGACGCTTGTTTCGGAAAATGAACGAAATCCGTATCAATCCTTCAGTTATGGTGTGGGGGATTTCGTTTTGCATGGCCTGGACAAGGGATTGCGAACGTTTATCATCGGCCTCGGAGGCAGCGCCACCAATGATGCGGGAATCGGCATGCTGCTTGAACTGGGCGTGGTTTTTCTCGATGCGGATGGAAATCCGGTCCGGATTGATTCATTGGCAGACATTCGGAAAATCGCTTCTCTGGATATAAGCAGGATGGATTCGCGGCTTTTTGATTGCAAGTTTATTTTGGCAACGGATGTCAATAATCCGCTCTGCGGAAGGAATGGGGCGACGTATGTTTTTGGGCCGCAAAAGGGGATTGCCAAGAAAGATCTGCAGGGAATCGATAACATTTTATCCCATTATGGCGCGGTGCTGGAAAAGCAGTTTCAAAAGGAGTTAAAAAATCGCCCTGGAGCCGGTGCCGCTGGGGGAATCCCTGTTTCGTTCCTTGCTTTATTTGAAACGGAAATCAGGCCGGGGATTGAAATCATATTGGAAAATGCGAAATTAAAAGAGCTGCTTCCGGAGATGGATTTTGTCATTACAGGCGAGGGCAGGCTTGACCGGCAAACCTTCAGCGGGAAAGTCATCAAAGGGATCTGCGACTTGGCCAATTCTTGTTCGGTGCCCGTCATCGCCATCTGCGGCAGCATCGATTGTTCCCGTCAAGAAATTAAGAAAATGGGGCTCCTTGCGGCATTTTCCATTTGCAAAGGTCCGACTTCATTGGAAGAATCGATGAATCATGCGGGAGAACTCGCTGAGGAACTGGCGGAGAATCTTGGGGAGCTGATGGCTGGAAGAAAATAAAAAGCGCTGCCGGAGATGGAGGCAGCGCGTTAAAGAAAAAATAAAAAGCCGCATAAAAGCAGCTTTTTATTCTGCGAAACAGAATGATACCAAGTATGCTAAATAAAGAATGAATCCGATTCCAATAGTGACTGAGGCCATATTTTTCCCTCCTTGACATAGAACACAATGGTCAATTCCTTAGATATTTTACTATGAAAAAACAAATTATGAAACCTTTTTGTCGAAATTTTGTAGATAGTATTAATAGATTCGTATAAGCGAGTGATGAGATTGAAAAAGTGGCTGAAACAATCTCTTGTATTTTTGGTTGCCCTGATTACATTAGGGTTCATTCCTCCAAGCCATTCCATCTGGGAACAATTAGAAAATGGACAAGATTCGAACCGGACAACAAGTTCCGATTATAACAATATAGATGTCCAGGAAGAGACAGTTGGAGAGGCCCCTTCCGAAGAGGGACTTGCAGCTGATGATCCGATTGGTTCGATTATCCGGCTTGCGCATGAACAATCCTACATAAAATTCGGTTCAAAAATTGGTCCGGTCATCGAAGACGAATTCGAAGAAAGAATTTTCCCGGCGATGGCGCAGATCATCGCCTCCAAGCTGGATCGTTTGGACGATCAAGCCAAACAGTACTTGACAATCACCGAAAAACCCGGCGGAAATTATTCGGAAAAAATATTCCACATCGCTGATGGAAGAACGGGCAAAGATTTGCTGCGCTTCCATGTTCGCACCGAAAAGCGGCCACAGGAAGGCTATTATTATAATTTCCACTATCACACTTATGAAGATGATTACGAGTCGCACTATACCATCGGAGATATTTATTATTCCAAAAACACCCCTCCGAAATGGCTGTCGTAAAGTCATGGGTGAAGGGGGTCAATATTGGCGATTAAAGATGGGCGGCCATTGTTAATAAACAGTCCGGAAATAACAACTCCCCAAATGGACAAATACCCTTCATAAATAAGGCGAAAATTTAATAAAGTGAAGTAAAAAGTTGAAAAGAAATGGGGAAGTTATTTGAAAATCAATTGGAGAGTCAGATTCAGCAGGCATAATTTAGCGTTTATCGTCCGCTTTGTCGGGGCTTTGCTGATTCCGGTTCTGGCATATCTTGGCATACAGTTCGAGGATTTGAACAGTTGGCCGGCCCTTTGGGATTTGTTGGTTAAATTCTTGTCGAACCCGTTTTTGATCGGCCTCGCTATTGTCAATGCCATCAACATGATCCCGGATCCGACGACAAAAGGGTTTTCCGACAGCCAGCGCGCAATGACATACAAAAAGCCGGCCAAGTAAAAAAAGTGAAGCAGGATTTAAGTTCCAGCTTCACTTTTTTTGTCCTCCGGCAAGCCGTTTGCCAATCAGTCCACCTTTTCGATTTTCAGCCCTTCGATTTGCTGAATCAAACTTTTGCAATGGTCGGAACGGAACGAAAATTCCCCAAATTCTTCGTGCGTCGTGCATGTGAACCAGGCAAAATTGTTTTTGATAAAGGTCAAGTCTTCCGGCAATCGGGGAGCCACCCAGCCGTATAAATTATCCGATAATTGTTGCAGCAATTTGCAGGTGTCTTTATTCGCTTCTATCACATATACCGTCGCGGCCGGGCCTTTTGTAATGGTATTTGCCCATTTTTTAGTTTTATAGGTTTCCTTCATATAAGGACGAAATTGTTCAATGACTTCTTTGTCATACTTCAATTCTTTTCTTGTCACAAAATAGAACAGATCCGAATGGTCGCATAATACTTTCATTAACCGCCTGTAAGTCGATCCTGCGGGATTTTCGGCCAATCTCCAATATTCCACTTTATCACCCGAATTCATCTTTTTAATCGTTTTATATCCATTATATTCCAATAAATTTTTATTCCGCAATAACTTTTATAATAGTTTAAAAGTTTGAAAAAGTCAAAAAATTTTCAAATTAAATGAAAGGGTTTTGATCCTTTTTGTCGAAAATAAATAGTAACATATGAACGGAAGGAGGAAGAATGATGGAAATTTTGGTTGCCAGAGATCTGATTGTGGATGATTTGGGAAACTATTATGTTGCCTATGCCCAGGAGGACAACAAGTTATATATTACGAACGCATTCCAGTATTATTCCTTTAACCGGATTTTGAATGACGCTTTCGTGGACGACGTGGAACAAAAATATGCCAGATCGGTTGCGGTAGGCCAGTACTTCCTCGACTCGCTCAGAAACAAAATCGAAGGACTTGAAAGAAAAAATTATCCAGGAGGAATTTACAATTTAAACGAAGTAACAGAATACTATGATATTGAATATAATCCGTTCTACGAAAAAGATTTCACAGTCGCAGACCCTATTTAAAGGCACTCTCCCTTGAGGGTGCTTCTTTTTTCTTTAATCGTTTGCAATTCCCTGCGGGCGAAAGGATGATTCGCTTTTTGCCGGAAGCGGCTTCATGGGTTGCGGGAATAAAAAATCATGAAATAAAAAAGCTGATTCGGGATATGAATCAGCTTTTTGCATTAATCTGTAAAACATAAGCTTGTTAAGTAGATTACGTATAATATTAATCCGATGCCGATTGAAACTTCCGCCATTTTGATCCCTCCCGCTCAGTCTGGTTATTTATAGTTTATACTAAATATTCGGAAAATAGAAGTTTGTTGCCCGATATCGCCTTGATATTCTGTTTTATGTACGATAATTTGTTATAATTGCGGTTTCTGTTCTTTGAAAGTTCATGTTAGAAATAAAGTTTATGATTATGATATGATAAAAGTTGATTTTTTATTCATAAGGAATTGATAAATTTTATTTCATCATTATTCCATAATACAATTAGATCAATTTACATAAGACGGGAGAGTATGGATATGCGCCATCCGGAATATGCCTATTTGGATTTATTGCGATACATTTTAGACCATGGAGTGAAGAAAGAGGACAGAACGGGAACGGGTACCATCAGCATTTTCGGCTATCAGATGCGTTTCGATTTGAGCAAGGGGTTCCCTCTGCTTACCACTAAACGCATTCCTTTCAAACTCGTGGCGAGCGAATTGTTGTGGTTCATTAAAGGGGATACGAATATCCGTTATTTGCTCGAACATAACAACCATATTTGGGACGAGTGGGCGTTCAAAAAATGGGTGGAATCCGAGGAGTACGACGGACCGGATATGACAGACTTCGGTCTTCGCGCGGCACAGGACGAAGAATTTGCCAAAATCGTGGACGAGCAAATGAAAATTTTCCACGAAAAAGTGCTGACCGATGATGCCTTTGCGGAAAAATACGGTGACCTGGGGCCGGTCTACGGCAAGCAATGGAGAAGCTGGCCGGGCGTTAACGGCGAAACGATTGACCAGTTGAAAAATGTGATTGAACAAATTAAACGGAATCCGAATTCCCGCCGCTTAATTGTTTCCGCCTGGAATCCGGCGGAAGTGGAGGATATGGCTTTGCCGCCATGCCATACGCTGTTCCAATTCTATGTGGCGGAAGGAAAGCTTTCATGCCAGCTTTATCAGCGCAGTGCGGACGTTTTTTTGGGCGTGCCGTTCAACATTGCGTCATACGCCTTGTTGACGCATTTGATTGCCCGTGAATGCGGACTTGAAGCCGGAGAATTCATTCACAGTTTCGGCGATACGCATATTTATTTGAATCATTTGAACCAGGTGAAGGAACAGCTTTCCCGTAAACCGCGCCCGCTTCCGACTTTAAAAATCAATCCGGAGAAAAAATCCGTCTTTGATATCGAACTGGATGATTTGTCGATTGAAGGCTACGATCCGCATCCGACAATCAAGGCGCCTGTAGCGGTTTAAGGCAACATGGACCAAGGAGAGATTGATGATGATTTCATTAATTGTTGCTCACGACAAAAATCGCGTCATTGGATATAAAAACGAAATGCCTTGGCATTTGCCGGGCGATCTGAAATATTTTAAAGAAACGACAATGGGCAAGCCGATCATCATGGGAAGAAAAACCTTTGAATCCATCGGGCGGCCTTTGCCCGGCAGAAGAAATATTGTGATTACAAGAAACAAAGGATACCATCATGATGGAATCGAAGTGGCGTCCAGTCTGGATGAGGCATTGAGGCTTGCGGGCAATGCCGGGGAAATTATGGTGATTGGCGGAGAACAAATTTTCAAGCTGGCCCTTCCCCTTGCCGACCGGTTGTATGTGACGCACATCGACCACGAATTTGTCGGTGATACTTATTTCCCGGAATACGGGGATGAATGGAAAGTGATATCCAAAAGTGAAGTGTACGAAACGAAGGAAGGCTACACGTATCAATACGTTGTCTACGAAAGGAAATAAGCTGGCCGGTTATCTGGCTTGTTCCTGAAAATCTCCATTGGGCTTGTGGCATCAAATCTGACGGCTTGCCCGTAAACTTTCCGAATAAATAAGGGCTGTCCAAAAATGTAGGGCAGCTTTTTTTTTTTTTTTTGGAAATGTCGGTTCAATTTGCCAGACGGCTAAATAAGCTGCAATCATTCCCGATACCAATATAAAAAATATCTTTTCCTCACAATAGAAATCAATCGGCGTCCGGAGAGCATCGGCCTTCCAGACGGCTTTTTTTCAATTATCGCCTTTATGATGTGTTTAAACTTCTGAAAACGGGTAATAAGTGTTATGTCGGAAAATCTGTTATAAAGAACAAAAAATATGATTTTCCGAGAATTTTGTCGCTTAAAATATAATTCGCCGCCGCCCGAAATGAAGTATAAATCCTTTTCCCCCCTCATATCTATAAATATAGTGGGACAGTTATTGCTTAATAGACAAGGAGGAGTGCAAGATGTCAAAGGTCTTTTCTTCCTTCGAAGATGCCATTTCCGATTTGAAAGATGGCGATACGATTATCGTCGGGGGATTCGGTTTATGCGGTATTCCGGAAAAAGCGATTGAAGCCATTTTAAGAAAAGGCACGAAAAATTTGACCGTTGTCAGCAACAACTGCGGAGTGGACGACTGGGGACTCGGTCTTTTGCTGAAGAATAAGCAAATCAAAAAAATCATCGCTTCCTATGTCGGTGAAAATAAAACCTTTGAACAGCAATTTTTAAATGGCGAAATAGAAGTTGAGCTGACTCCTCAAGGCACGCTTGCGGAACGGATTCGCGCGGGGGGCGCGGGGATTCCCGCATTCTATACGGCAACAGGTGTCGGTACGCCGATTGCGGAAGGAAAGCCGACAAAAGTGTTCGACGGCAAGACGTACATCGAAGAGCGGGCCATTGTCGGGGATTTTGCCTTTGTAAAAGCTTGGAAAGGAGACAAACTTGGAAATTTGGTTTACCGCAAAACGGCAAGAAACTTTAATCCATTGGCGGCGATGGCCGGAAAAATCACGATTGCGGAAGTGGAAGAGCTGGTGGAAGTCGGAGAGCTCGACCCGGATGAAATCCACACGCCAAGCATCTATGTTCAACGCATTTTAGTGGGAGAACGCTATGAAAAGCGCATTGAAAAATTGACGACAAGAAAAGAGGAGGTTCTACGCTGATGGCTCTCACAAATCGGGAGAGGATTGTGAAACGGGCGGTGCAGGAAATCCGGGACGGCATGTACGTGAACCTGGGAATCGGGATGCCGACGCTCGTGGCCAATGAAATACCAAAAGACTACCAGGTAATGTTGCAGTCGGAAAATGGTTTGCTTGGCATCGGCCCTTATCCGACGGAATCGGAAGTGGATCCGGATTTGATCAATGCCGGGAAAGAGACGGTGACAGCCGTCAAAGGAGCCGCATTTTTCGATAGTGCCGAATCTTTTGCGATGATCCGCGGCGGACATTTGGATTTGGCTATTTTAGGGGGGATGGAAGTATCCGAAAAAGGCGATTTGGCCAACTGGATGATTCCGGGCAAGTTGGTCAAAGGCATGGGCGGCGCGATGGATTTGGTGCATGGGGCCAAACGCGTAGTGGTCATCATGGAGCATTTGTCCAAAAAAGGGGAACCGAAAGTCCGGAAGGAATGCACGCTTCCGCTGACAGGGCAGGGCGTGGTGGACCGCCTGATTACGGAACTTGCCGTATTCGATTTTACCGATGAAGGCATGGTGCTGATAGAAAAATCAAAGGATATCACATTGGAAGAACTGAAAAGCAAAACGGAAGCGGACTATATCGTCTCTCCAAATCTCGTAGAATGGTAACTGGATTTTTGATAGAAAAATTTAATTGATTTAGTCATAAAATGCTAGAAAAATAAATATATTTCTAATAGTGTGTTTCAATGTCGATTACCGAAAGGCGGTAAATAATGAAAAAAACATTGAAAGAACGGATCTTGGAAACATCGATTCAACTATTCCAGCAACATGGGTACCACGGAGTTACAGTGGACGAAATTGTGGCTGAAGCTGGCACGTCCAAAGGCGGATTCTACCACAATTATAGATCAAAAGATGAACTTTTATATGAAATCCACGATGTTTTCATTTCCTACGTCAATAAAAAAGCGGAAGAATCTTATGGAGAGAATAGGACGCCTGTGGCAAGATTGGCCGCCATCCTGGATTCGTTTATAAAAGTTTTTGATTTATACAAGCCGCATATTACGGTGTTTTATGAGGAAAGCACCTACCTGCATGATGAATTCAAGGAAATTATCAATGAGAAACGGGACCGTTTCCGAAAATTGCTGGAAACTGTCATTATTGAAGGCCAGGAAAGCGGCGATTTCCGGAAAGAATTGCCAGCAAACATTGTCACTATGTCGATCATCGGTATGGTGAATTGGACGTATAAGTGGTACAAGCAGGAAGGGCCACTGACGATAGAAGAAATCGCGGCAATTTTCAAAGATATGATTTTCAGATCGATCGTCACACCGCAAGGATATTCCGAAGCACATAATTTAAAGCAAATTATAGAAGCACAAGCGAAAATACAAACCGACTAGTCGGTTTTTGTCAAGTGGGGGGAAATGTTCATGGACTTTGAATTAACGAAGGAACAATTGATGATTCAAGAAATGGTAAGAGATTTTGCAGAAAAGGAAATTAAACCGTACGCCAGAGAAAATGATCAGCAATCCAGATTCCCAATCGAAACATTCAAAAAAATGGGTGAACTTGGCTTATTGGGCATTCCGTTTCCGGAAGAGTACGGTGGCTCCGGCGGCGACACCATCTCCTATGCCATCGCCGTAGAGGAGATCGGAAAAGCTTGCGGCGGTACAGGGCTCAGTTACGCCGCGGCCATCAGTTTGGGGGCATCGCCGATCTATTATTTCGGAACGGAAGAACAAAAACAAAAATGGCTCGTTCCGATGGCCAAAGGGGAAGCGCTCGGATCTTTCGGCTTGACGGAACCGAATGCCGGATCTGACGCAGGCGGCACCAGAACGAAAGCGGTACTCGACGGCGATGAATATGTCATCAATGGGGAAAAGTGCTTCATCACGAACGCCGGCTATGCGAGACAAATCATTGTAACAGCGGTAACAGGTGAAAGGGAAGACGGCAAAAAGATCATTACTTCCTTCATCGTTCCGACAGATGCGCCTGGCGTAACAATCCGCTGCGACTACGACAAATTGGGCGTCCGCGCTTCCAATACATGCGAAATTGTTTTGGAAAATGTCCGTGTCCCAAAAGAAAATATATTGGGCGATCCAAAGCGGGGTTATAGCCAGTTCCTGCATACATTGGACGGAGGGCGGATTTCCATCGCGGCCCTTTCGGTAGGGATTGCGCAAGCCGCTTATGAAAAGGCGTTGCAATATGCCAAAGAAAGATATCAATTCGGACAGCCGATTTCAAAATTCCAGGCCATCCAGTTCAAATTGGCCGATATGGCGATGGAAATCGAATTGGCACGCAACATGGTGTACAAAGCGGCATGGTTGAAAGACAACAAAAAACCGTTCAGCAAAGAAGCGGCTTTCGCAAAACTTTTCGCATCGGAAATGGGATTCAGGGTGTGCAATCAGGCCCTTCAAATCCACGGCGGCTATGGATACATGAAAGACTACGATGTGGAAAGACATTTGCGCGACATCAAACTGATGGAAATTGGCGAAGGCACTTCGGAAGTTCAACGACTTGTGATATCCCGTTTAATCGGTTGCTAATAAATTTCGAAGGAGGAATGGGATGGCAGATTTAGTTTACAAAACAATTGGTCAGTTGTTGGAGGAGCAGGCGGAAAAATATCCGGATAAGGAAGCGGTTGTTTATTCAGACCGAGATTTGCGACTAACGTATAAGGAATTCAATGAATGGTCCGATCAAGTGGCAAAAGCGCTGATCGCCCTTGGCATCGAAAAAGGAGACCACATCGCTGTTTGGACATCCAACGTTCCTGAATGGGTCGCTCTGCAATTTGCGACAGGCAAAATGGGCGCGCCGCTTGTGACGGTCAATACGAATTACCGGGCCGCGGAGTTGGAATATTTATTGAAACAGTCCGATTCCCAGACGCTCGTCCTGATTGAACAATATAAAGATCACCGCTATATCGATACGCTTTATGAAATTTGCCCTGAACTAAAGAATTCCAGGCCGGGCGAACTGAAATCAAAACGTTTACCGATGCTGAAAAATGTCATTCTCATCGGTGACAGCCAATATGACGGGGTTTATAACTGGAATGACGTCATCCAATTGGCGGACCAAGTTTCAGATGAAGAATTGGAGAAGCGAAAAGCTTCATTGCATTATAACGATGTCATTAATTTGCAATATACATCCGGAACGACGGGATTCCCGAAAGGTGTCATGCTGACACATTTCAATATAGTCAATAACGGCATTAATATTGCGGAATGCATGAAATTGACACCTGAGGACCGGCTCTGCATTCCTGTTCCGTTCTTCCATTGCTTCGGCTGCGTCATCGGTACGATGGCCATCGTTTCCGCGGGCGGAACAATGGTGCCGATCCAGGAATACAATCCGGTGGAAGTGCTGAAAACGGTGGAAAAAGAAAAGTGCACCGCGCTGCACGGCGTACCGACAATGTTCATCAGCGAATTGAACCTGCCGAACTTCGATGAATTCGATTTATCTTCATTGCGCACCGGCGTCATGGCGGGGTCCAACTGTCCGGAAGAATTGATGAAGAAAGTCATCCACAAAATGAACATGAAGGATATTACCATCTGCTATGGACAGACAGAGTCTTCGCCAGTGATTACGCAAACGCGCACAGATGATCCATTCGAGTTGAAAGTGAGCACGGTTGGACGGGCATTGCCGAATGTGGAAGTGAAAATCATCGACCCGAAAACGGGCGAGGAAGTGCCGCCGAATACGCAAGGCGAGCTTTGCACGAGGGGCTATCATGTAATGAAAGGCTATTACAATAATCCGGATGCGACAAAAGAAGCCATCGACGAGGACGGCTGGCTGCATACGGGAGACCTTGCCACAATGGATGAAAACGGCTATGTGCGCATTACCGGCCGCCTGAAAGATATGATCATCCGGGGAGGGGAGAACATTTACCCTCGTGAAATCGAGGAGTTCTTATATAAAAACCCGAAAATTTACGATGTGCAGATCGTTGGTGTTCCGGATGAGAAATACGGGGAAGAAGTGGCCGCCTTTATCATCCTGAAGCAGGGTGAAACTGCGACGGAAGAAGAAATCCGGGAGTTTTGTGAAGGCAAAATTTCGAAACATAAAATCCCGAAATACATTTTCTTCGTTGACAAGTATCCTATGACGGCATCAGGAAAAATCCAGAAATATAAGTTGAAAGAACAATTTACATCAAAACTTGTGCATAAATGAGATGAAGTGACAGCACATCTCTTACATGACAGGAAGGGGAACAGCGCCGATGTTTAAAAAAATATTGATTGCCAATCGCGGCGAGATTGCAAGAAGAATTATCCGCACCTGCAAAAGATTGAACATTCAGACAGTCGCAGTGTATTCGGAAGCGGACAAGGATTCCCTGTTCGTCCGCGAAGCCGATGAGGCATACGAAATTGGCAAGCCTCCCGTCGCCTTGAGCTATTTAAATATCGACAAAATCATTGAAACGGCGAAAAAAGCGAATGCGGAAGCAATCCATCCGGGCTACGGATTGCTTTCCGAAAATCCGAATTTTGCGAAACGCTGCGAAGAAGAAGGAATCGTGTTTATCGGGCCCAAACCGGACGTCATTGCGGCAATGGGCAGCAAGCTTGAAGCCCGCATCAAAATGAAGGAGGCGGGTGTGCCGATTATTGAAGGCGTCAATGTCGTCATCGAAAGTGTGGAAGAAGCGTTGAAAGAGGCGGAGCAAATCGGCTATCCGCTTATGCTGAAAGCGTCCAGCGGTGGCGGCGGCATCGGCATGCAGCGGATTCACAACCAGGAAGAATTGGCGAAAGCCTTCGAAGGCAATAAAAAACGCGCTCAATCTTATTTCGGTGACGGCACGATGTATATCGAAAAATATATCGAAAACCCGCACCATGTGGAAGTGCAAATCCTGGCGGATGCCCATGGCAATGTCGTGCCGCTGTTTGAACGGGAATGTTCGATCCAGCGCCGGAACCAGAAGGTGATCGAAGAAGCGCCATCGCCGACGATTTCGGATGCGACGCGGGAAAAAATGCTGGAAGCGGCCGTCCGCGCGGCAAAATATATTGGATACACAAATGCGGGAACATTCGAGTTTTTGGTGGATGACAAGGAGAATTTTTACTTCCTGGAAATGAATACCCGCTTGCAAGTGGAGCATCCGGTGACGGAGGAAATCACGGGAATCGATCTGGTGGAGCAGCAAATCCGGATTGCCCAAGGGCTTCCGCTCGAAATTGCCCGCGAATCGTTGAAAATAAATGGACATGCCATTGAAGCGCGCATCTATGCGGAAGATCCGGTGACGTTTTATCCTTCCCCTGGCGTAATCGGTTCTCTGCAATTGCCTGAAGGCGAAGGCGTCCGCAATGATTGCGCAGTGGAATCGGGGGCGCAAGTGACGCCATTCTATGATCCGATGATCGGGAAGCTGATTGTCCATGGAAAAACTCGGGAAGAAGCGGTCAAGCGTCTTGTGGAAGCATTGAAGTTATATAAAGTTGAAGGAATCAAAACCAACATTCCGATGCTATTGAAAATTGCGAGTCACGAACAATTTATTAAAGGAAATATTACAACCAGCTTTGTGGAGCGATATTACTTGCCCGAAGTTCAGGTGACGAAATAATTCAACGGGGAAGGATGCGGATGGTTTGTGCAGGTTTGTTTCTGTGGAAAGTGACAAAGCTTATGCATGAGTGAAGAGCATCGCACAAGCAGGGCACACCAACCGCATTTTCCCCAGTTAATTACAATTTGAATACCAGTTTTTTCAAAATATTTTCGGAGGGATGATCATGATGTCAACAATAGTGAAAGCAAATATGGCAGGAACAGTTTGGAAAATCGTTGTATCAGAAGGAGAGCAAGTGGAAGCGGGACAAGATGTGGTTATTTTGGAATCCATGAAAATGGAAATTCCGATTGTGGCGGAAACTTCCGGAACTGTCAAGAAAATTTTTGTGCAAGAAGGCGATTTTATCAACTTGGATGACGATATTATCGAAATCGAATAGGGGGAAAAGGATGAAACTTCCAGCCAAAGTGACCATCAAAGAAGTCGGTCCAAGGGACGGTTTGCAGAACGAGCCAAACTTTATCGAAACAAAAGACAAAGTCGATTGGATCAACTTGTTGAATCAAACCGGTTTATCCTACATCGAAGTATCCTCCTTCGTTCATCCGAAGTGGATTCCCCAATTGGCGGACAGCGAACAGGTGCTGAAATCCATCAGGCGGAAACCCGGCGTGACTTACGCTGCCCTTGTGCCGAATATCCGCGGACTTGAGCGGGCGCTGAACTGCCAAGTTGATGAAATCAGCGTCTTCATGTCCGCCAGTGAAGGCCATAACCAAAAAAACATTAATAAAACGATTGATGAGACGTTTCCTGTATTAAAAGAAGTGGTGGATGAAGCGAAAAAAGCGAATCTGAAAGTGCGCGGCTATGTATCGACGGTCATTGCCTGCCCTTATGATGGGCCGGTGGAGCCTGAACAGGTGCTGAAAGTCGTTGACCGCCTTGCGGAAATGGGCGTATACGAAATTTCATTGGGTGACACAATCGGCGTCGGCGTTCCGACTCAAGTGGAAAGATTGCTTGAAACATTGCTGAAGCATTTTCCGCCTCGACTGTTTGCAATGCATTTCCACGATACAAGAGGAACGGCCCTTGCCAATGTGCTGAAATCCTTGGAAATGGGCATCACGGCTTTCGACAGTTCGTTAGGAGGCCTTGGAGGATGCCCTTATGCAAAAGGCGCGTCCGGCAACGTTTCCACGGAAGATTTGAACTATCTGCTCACAGGCATGAACATTGACACCGGTTTGAATCCGCAAGCATTGATTGAAGCGGCTTTCTTCATCGAAGAAAAACTCGGCAAGAAATTGCCATCCAAACAGATGGTAATTGCCAGAAACGAAAGGAGCGCGAACATTGACAACGCTCGTACAGTTTAAGGAAATCGAAAAAGGCATCGGTTTAATCACCCTGAACCGTCCGGAAGCGGCGAATGCATTATCCCTTCAATTATTGAAGGAACTCAATGAAACGTTAAACGACGTCGCCAAAAACCGGGATATCCGTGTCGTTTTAATCACCGGCAGCGGGGAAAAAGCCTTCTGTGCCGGCGCGGATTTAAAAGAGCGGAAAACGATGAATGAACAGCAGGTGCGGGAAACGGTCCGCCTTATCGGCAGCACGGTGAACCAGGTCGAAGCGTTGCCGCAACCGGTCATAGCCGTGATGAACGGTGTGGCCTTTGGCGGAGGATTGGAGCTTGCTTTGGCCTGCGACATCCGCGTGGCCAGCACGGAAGCGAAAATGGGATTGACGGAAGTGTCTCTCGGAATTATCCCGGGAGCGGGCGGGACGCAAAGGCTTCCTCGCCTGATTGGCGTCGGCAAAGCAAAAGAATTGATTTTTACCGCCCGAAGAATTTCTGCCAATGAAGCTCTGGAAATCAATCTTGTCAATGCGGTGTATGATAAAGAGCAGCTGTTGGAGAAAGCGACGGAATTGGCATTGGAGATTGCGAAAAATGCGCCGTTATCTTTGATCCAAGCAAAGGTGGCCATCAACAAAGGTATTGAAACGGATTTAACCACGGGGCTGAAAATCGAGGAATTGGCATACAACGAACTGCTCCACACCGAAGACCGCATGGAAGGGCTGGTGGCTTTCCAGGAAAAAAGGCAGCCGCAATATCAAGGAAGATGACATTCCTGTGACGCAAAAGAACACAAAGGAGGAATCATCCATGAATGATACAGAAACAAAAAAAACACACGCGGATTTATTGGAAGAAATCAAAAAAGGCGGCCATGAGAAATATCATCAAAAGAATAAAGAACAAGGAAAATTATTTGCACGCGACCGGCTAAAATTGCTTCTTGATGAGGGAGAATACATCGAGGACGGCATTTTCGCAAACTGTGCCGCTGGTGATTTGCCGGCGGACGGCGTAGTGACAGGAGTCGGAAAAATCAATGGGAAAACGGTTTGCTTTATGGCCAATGACTCCACGGTAAAAGCAGGATCGTGGGGCAAGCGGACAGTAGAGAAGATTATACGCATCCAGGAAACCGCGGAGAAACTGGCTTGTCCCATCATTTATTTGGTGGACTCCGCGGGAGCACGGATAACGGACCAGGTGGAAATGTTCCCTGGCCGCAGAGGGGCGGGGCGCATTTTCTATAACCAGGTGAAACTCTCGGGGAAAGTGCCGCAAGTTTGTTTATTGTTCGGCCCTTCCGCAGCGGGAGGCGCATACATTCCTGCATTCTGTGATGTGGTCATCATGGTGGAAGGCAATGCTTCCATGTATTTGGGTTCGCCGCGCATGGCCGAGATGGTCATCGGGGAGAAAGTGGATCTGGAAACGATGGGCGGAGCAAAAATGCACTGCACGGTTTCCGGCTGCGGAGATGTGCTTGCCAAAACAGAAGAAGAAGCCATTGAGTATGCCAGAAAATATTTAAGCTATTTCCCTGGAAACTTCCGGGAAAAGCCTCCGGCGGCGGCACCGAAGCTTCCTGCAAATTTTGAGAAAACAATTGAAGAAATCATTCCAAAGAATCAAAACGTTCCTTTCAATATGTATGATTTAATCGACCGCATCATTGACGAAGGTTCTTTCTGTGAAGTGAAGAAGCTGTTTGCAGCTGAACTCATTACAGGTTTTGCGAGAATCGATGGACAAGCGGTAGGCATTGTTGCGAACCAGCCGAGAGTCAAAGGCGGGGTATTGTTCCATGATTCCGCGGACAAAGCGGCGAAATTCATCAGCCTGTGCGATGCGTTCAACATCCCGCTGATTTTCTTGGCGGACGTACCAGGTTTTATGATTGGTACGCAAGTGGAAAGACAGGGCATCATCCGTCACGGCGCCAAAATGATTTTTGCCATGAGTGAAGCGACAGTGCCGAAATTGACGGTTATTGTACGGAAAGCATACGGTGCAGGATTGTATGCGATGGCCGGTCCCGCTTTTGAACCGGATTGCGTGATTGCGCTGACTACTGCTCAAATCGCCGTAATGGGCCCGGAAGCGGCGGTCAATGCGGTGTACGCGAACAAGATTGCCCAGTTGCCAAAAGAGGAGCAGCAAGCTTTTATCGAGCAAAAACGCCAGGAATACCGGGAAGAAATCGATATATATAAATTGGCTTCCGAATTGATTGTCGACGATGTGATCGAACCGAATCAATTGCGGGAAGTGTTGACTGCACGGCTTCATGCATATTCATCCAAATATATGGTATTTTCTGAGCGCAAGCATGGCGTCAGCCCGGTATAATGGGGAAAATGTACGGAAACAGAGCGAGAAAAGCGTTTCGCTCTGTTTTTTTATTTTCTCTAAATGCAATGATCCCAGTCTTTTTGGAAAGGACCATCCATTTGTCATCTATTTGAAAAATGGCCGTATGGGGAGAAGCGCCTTTAATAAAGCAAATAGTTTTCTATTTCCAAAAATTTTTCATACAATTTATAATAAAGTTTGCCAAAATAAAGTATATTTTATAGAGTTTGAAGCATACTAAAAAATTAGTGCAGATTGAATCACTATTCATTTTTTGATAGGAGTGTCATAGAATGAATGTTTGGAAAGTCGCCTTTTTTACATTGTTGGGTTCAATTGTTTTATTGGTTGCATTTGTGATTTATTGGGCGACTTCACCAGGAGATACAGCGATACCGGCTCCACAGGCATCGGAAGTTGAGCCTGAGGACAGTGTCCTCTATGTGGAAACGACGGCAAAGGATTTTGAAAAATTGGCGATTAGATATATAAAGAAGGAATTAAAAAACTCGTCGTTGCCTGTGGAATTTGAAGTAGATGATACCGTTCAGCTCTCAAGCGAGATTGTTGCATTCGGTTATAATGTTCCGGTTACCATGAAATTCAATCCGGTCGTCAATAATCAAGGCAATATCCATTTAGTCCAATCGGAAGTGAACGTCGGAAGTTTAAACCTTCCTCCTTCTGCGGTATTAAAATTATTGAGTCAGGCTGTGAAATTTCCTGACTGGATGATCGTTCGGCCGGATGCCAAAGAAATTTTTGTTGATTTATCCAACCTAACTTTGGCTTCCGGCGCAAAAGTGAAAGCGAAGGAAATTGATTTAGAAAATGATCGAATCCAATTGGAAATCGTGATACCAAATAAGTAGGAGTGAGTAAGATGGCCAAGGAACTTGCTACGTTTGCCGGCGGGTGCTTTTGGTGTTTGGTAAAGCCGTTTGATCGGCTGGAAGGAATCGAAAAAGTCGTTTCGGGCTATACGGGCGGACATGTGGAAAACCCGACTTATAAACAAGTTTGTTCAGGCACGACGGGACATGTGGAAGCGGTGCAAATCACCTATGATCCGGAAGTGATATCGTATGAAAAATTAGTGGACCTTTACTGGAAATTAATCGATCCGACCGATTCGGGAGGGCAATTCCACGATCGGGGCGAATCATACACAACGGCCATTTTTTATCATAATGAAGAACAGCGGAAAATTGCCGAAGAATCAAAAAAACGTTTGGAAGATTCCGGAAAGTTTGATAAGCCGATTGTCGTAAAAATCCTTCCGGCGAAAACTTTCTACCCTGCAGAAGAGTATCATCAGGATTTTTATAAGAAGAACCCGATCGATTATGAACGCTATTTTATCGGTTCGGGAAGGGCGCACTTCATCAAACGGCATTGGGGGGATATTGGTGAATAAGGAAGAACGGTTAAAGGATCTGACGCCGATGCAATATTATGTGACGCAACAAAACGGAACCGAGCCGCCGTATCAAAATGAATATTTCAATCATTTCCAGGAAGGCATCTATGTCGATGTCGTTTCCGGGAAGCCGCTTTTCAGTTCAAAGGACAAGTTTGACGCGGGTTGCGGATGGCCAAGCTTTTCCAAACCCATCCATCCCGATGAAATTGTTGAAAGATTGGATACTTCCCACGGTATGCGCCGAATCGAAGTCCGAAGCAAAACAGCCGACTCCCATTTGGGGCATGTATTTCCCGACGGCCCGCGTGAACTTGGCGGGCTCCGCTATTGCATCAACTCCGCAGCCCTGCGGTTCATTCCGAAAGAAAAGTTGGAGGAAGAAGGCTACGGCGAATATGCAAAGCTTTTTGAAAAAGAATAAATAAAAAAGATGATCCGGCTTGGGACGGATCATCTTTTTATTTTATAGCGAAAGATTGATTTAATCAGGTTTTTTGAGGGTATTTTTATATATCGTTCTTCCTGATTTTACTTTTTGAACGGTTACTTGCACATCGATGGAATCCTCAGTCAATGGGATAACTCCCTGATTTTCTAATTTTTTCCACACTTTTACATTTTTCCTGTACAATGATTCTGACAGGCGGTAGACATCGCAATTCTTTTCCAACCCCTTTTTATAGGTCTCCGTTACCGCCTTTTCAATGCCTTTTTCAACCGCTTTTGCAATGGCATCCTCGCTGACATTGATATTATAGCTGCTTACCAGGGCATCCGCTGATATGTCGATCTGAAACTTGACGTCAGTCCCCTTGACAATAGGCGTAATTTTCCGTTTCATATTTTTAATGGTAAAAGTAAAATCGGCATCACCGATTTTGGTTGTCACATAACCCGTAATGGATTCATTGGTCATAAATTGCAGGCCATTGGCGTCATCCTTTATTAAATACCCTTTAAATTCCTTCGGTGTCACGAGGGCCACCCCTTCGATATGAAAAGTGGTATCCGGTCCTGAAACCGTATTCCAATTATGTTTCACTCTTACATAAGGAATTTTCACTAAATGGTTCGGCTCGTTCAAATGGATAATCAGTTTCCGGACATTCATCGGTTCGATGAAAGAGTCCTGTTCGTAGGAGTTTAACGGGTTGGCCAGTTTTGTCAGCGTAATGGCTTTTTGCAGAAGCGGTGTTTCCAAAAAGAATTGTTCCAGCGGTTCGTTCGTTGCATAAATCCATGTTTGATATCGGGTATTGATATATCTGGAGAAGGAATTTAATACTTCATTGAGTTTTTCTTCCTGTTTCAGCAGCTCCTCGCCGAAAACAAGAAAGGTCAGATGCCCAAAGAAGATTTTTTCATCTACGCTGCGGATCATTTTCGCAATGGCTTCATCCACCGTTCTGCCGGTGCTGAGTCCCACTTCCGACTGCATCATGTCCTGGTTGATTTGTTCGGATCTTGCCACATTGGCGAAACTGACAAGTTGCATGTAGAAATAAAACTGGCCGTCTTTATAATCGAGTCCAACACCATGCAAATAAAGCATCCGGGCATTTTCTTCCGAATCCCAGCATCCCGTCAACAGAAACAGATTGGCAAGCAGCAAGAAATATATCATGTATTTTTTCATTGCAGTCCCTCATTGCTTGTTCTGGTGTCATCTTTTGTTTTCAGCATTCCCGGTCTTCGTTTATATTGGTTTGGAGTCAGGCGCATCAGGGTTTTGCCGATGGACGACCAGCTTAGTTCCGCGGAAAAATTTAAATAAGGCACTCCGAACACCCGCATGTTTGCCATGTATAAAAGGAGCAAAAACAGGCATATGAAAAAGCCGAACAATCCAAAAAAGGCAGTCACGACAATAAAAATGAAGCGGATGATGGAAATCAAAGTCAACAGCGACTGATTGGCAATGGTGAAAGTCGCGACGAAGGATAAAGCGATGATGACCAGCATTGACGGGCTTGTAATGCCGGCCCGTATCGCAGCGTCCCCGATAATGAGTCCGCCTACTACGCTGATGGTGCTTCCGATGGCCGTAGGGAATCGCATCGCGGCTTCCCGGAACAGTTCAAACATGATTAGAAGAATAATCATTTCCAATGCTGCCGGGAACGGCAGACCCCGGTTCGAAACTACCACTGTTGCAAGAAGCTGCAGCGGCAATTGATTTTGATGAAAAGTCGTCAGTGCCAGCCAAAAGGCGGGAAGGATGATTCCAATTATGATGCCGACTATTCTAAGCAATCTTTCGAAAGCGCTGAACAAAATCGGGTATTCAAAATCTTCCCCGGTTTTTAATAGGAAAAGAAAATTGACAGGCGTAATAATAGCATAGCTAACACCATCAATCAGAATCACAACCCGCCCCCGGACCAGCGAATGTATCGCGAAGTCGGGCCTGCCGGTATCATTCGTCCATGGCAGCAGCCATCGTTTTTTATCAATATGTTCAACGAGTGAATCTCCGTTCAACACAACATCCGTGTCAATCTTTTCTATCTGTTTTTTTATTTCCTGTACAATCTTTGTATTTGCGATATCTTGCATATATAAAACGGCCACGGTTGTTTTGGATCTGGCCCCCACGGAGATTTTTTCCACACACAGGGAGTTGGTCGGCAATCTTTTCCGGATGAGCGCAATGTTGGTGGCGAGATCTTCAATGAAGTTGTCCCTCGGGCCTTTGATGGCGATTTCCATTTTTGTTTCTTCCGGCTGGCGGTTCGGTTTTTTGGCGATATTGCATGTGAGGAGTAATTGCGATTCATTCAAGAAAATCGCCAATTTCCCGGAAAATACTTCCAGTATGATTGTTTCTTTGTCTTCAAGTTTCTTCAGTTCCGGAAACGGCATTCTTAACAATTGTTCTTCGTTTAACCCGCCTTCCGCCTTTTCAATGAATTTTTCCATCGAGGGCAAAATATATGAAAACAGGATTTGATTGTCGACCATGTCTTCGCAAAAAATGAATGTAAATGACACACCATGAATTTCAAAAGGGAAAAAAATTACGTCCTGGGCTTTTTGGAACAGCCCCCTCAAGGTTGTCAGGCTGATGGTTGAAGTCTCATCCAGGTTCATTTGCCATCACTACTTTCATTTCATATTTTGTTGAGCTGTTTTTTTATCGAAAAAGGCGATGATAATCAGCACAACAGAAAGAATGAAAATAAAAATAAATGTAAAATGGAGCAAATAGTAATTATTTAATAATAGGAAGAGATCGTCTTTCATAAGCAATAAAGATAGATTCAATATCAAAAAGGGCGGCATCAAATGCAGCCAGATTTTCTTCGGCTTTCCTGTGTAGTTTAGTATGTCACAAACAATAAATAATATGATTCCCACACGGATGAACGTTCCCGAAAGCCACTGATAAACGGACAAAAAGTCCATATGTTCGATGAACCGACCAATAGAAACCAGCGCCCATTCTTCGTATGCGGGAAAATGTTGTCTTGCGGCTTCGTCGGGGCCGAATTCTACAATGGCGCCGATTAAAGGGCCAAGGGTCAATCCGACAAACCAAAAAAAG
This sequence comes from Ureibacillus terrenus, assembly GCF_006569205.1. Lineage (GTDB taxonomy): Bacteria > Bacillota > Bacilli > Bacillales_A > Planococcaceae > Ureibacillus > Ureibacillus terrenus. Next base: position 65,489 of record NZ_VIGD01000011.1, on the reverse strand, counting down.
ATGATGCCGATATGATGCCATTTTAAAGGTTGTTTAAAATAATGCTGCAGGAAAAGGAGCAAAAACAATTCAATGAATCCGGATGCCGGAAAAATCATGGCCTTTATCACCGGCCCCATGCCATGCTCCAGAATTGGAAACATCAGTTCGTGATTTTTCACTTGAAGATTTGTAAATGATGCGTAGAAACCGAAAATGATGACGAAAAAGAGGATGTTGGCATTCACGCTTGCAATAGTCTGAATATTGGTGGATGCCAAAAGGAAACAAGCAATTGTATAAATGATAATTAATAAAACAACCGGCGTATTTTCTAAAAAGCTGGTAGTCACCCAAAGGATAGTTTCCCTCAATGTAAAAGCGGCGAGCAAATAAGCCAGAATGATAACGCTGAATAGAATGATTTTCGAACCCCATTTGCCGGCCCGTTGTGCAAGCCAGTCTTTTAGCGGTTGACCTCGAGATTTTTTTTGTATATAAAGAATCCAAAGAATCCAAGGAAATATGATAATCCCGGTTAAAATCACCGAAATCCATCCATCCCGTTTAGCCGTTTCCAAAATCGGAGAGATGACTGTTACATGATTTTTTAAACCGATTGAAGTCAGACATAGAAATATGACATGAAGAATGCTGATTTTGCATGAATTGCCCACATTCTCATCTCCCAGTCGTTCTTAGATGTATGTTAGTTTATCCAATTTAGTGTAAAATAATTAACATTCACCATTGTTTGAAATAGAGGAATGTTTTATCAATAATTTCTATATGATACAGATTAAATATGATGTGATGAGGTTTAGTCGGAAATTGACATAGAAATGGGGGAAATGTATGTATCAAAGTTTTTATCAATTTGCTCTATCTTACCGTGGGGGAGATGCATCCGACCCGAAAACAAGATTTGCGGAGAAAATGTTTCAGGACCATAGTTTTCCAAAGGTGAGCAGTTCTTTTGAAGAGCTTTCAAGCTATATTGAGACATTGGCGGATGAGGACCTGTCCACCCAAGCTTTTGACGAATTGTGGGAAATTTATCAGACAAAATTTCTTGAGGAATAAATATCATTGCATAATTCTTGAAAAAAACGTATATTTTAGTTTGAATAAACCGGAAATGAGGGAAGGCCATTGAGTATTCATATTAACGCGAAACAGGGAGATATAGCTGAGACGGTTCTATTGCCGGGAGACCCGCTGCGCGCGAAATATATCGCCGAAAATTTTCTTGAAAATGCTGTATGCTACAATGAAGTGCGGAATATGCTGGGGTTCACCGGCACCTATAAAGGACACCGGATTTCCGTTCAAGGAACGGGTATGGGAGTACCATCCATTTCCATATATATTACGGAATTGATGCAAGAGTACGGGGCAAAAAAATTGATCCGCGTCGGCACTTGCGGCGCCATCCAAAAAGATGTAAAAGTGCGGGATGTCATTTTGGCGCAATCCGCTTCGACGGATTCCAAAATGAATGAAATTATTTTTAATGGCATCGATTATGCACCAACGGCCGATTTTGATTTATTGATGAAAGCGTATCAGGCGGGGGTGAAAGCCGGTCTGCATTTGAAAGTAGGAAATGTGTTCACGGCGGACATGTTCTATTCCGATGAACATCAATATGAAAAATTGGCGCGTTACGGTGTGCTGGCGGTGGAAATGGAAACGGCCGCACTGTATACATTAGCGGCAAAGTTTGGAAGACAAGCCCTTTCCGTGTTGACTGTTTCCGATCACATTTTGACCGGCGAACTGACAACTGCAGAAGAAAGACAGACAACATTCAATGACATGATTCAAGTGGCGTTGGAAGCCGCCATCGGGGCATAGGCGCTAAAATGATTGATGGCTGTTCCTTTCAACGAATCTAATAATATGTTGACTGTCATAAAAAATTGACAGTCTTTTTCTTTTCGTCGCTGCTTGAAACTGTTAATATGATATTGGCGTATAAGAAAGTGTATATGAGAGTGGTGAAAATTATGGAAGAACAAAATCAGCAAGAGAAGGAAACGCAACAGCAGCAAAATCAGCAAGGGAAAGCAACTCAGCAGCAGGAACAAAACAGACCTGCCGCAAGATATATCCGTTTGAAACCGTTCAATTTTATTATGTTGATGGTTTTGACGATTATTTTCACATCCGGCTTGACGATTTTTGCCTTGACGTTCGGTGATAAAAAAGTCGTTGAGGTTACGGCTGACCGTGAAGAGTTTTCCCAACTCTATGACGCTTTTGATGAACTGAAAGAAAAATATTATAAGGAAGTTGATGATGAAAAACTTATTCACGGCGCCATCAACGGCATGTTTGAGGCACTCGATGATCCATATTCCGATTATATGGAAAAGGATGAGGCAGAGCAATTTAATTCCGATTTGTCATCCAGCTTCCAAGGCATCGGCGCCGAAATTCAGGAACGGAATGGCAATATCGTCGTAGTGGCGCCAATCAAAAATTCTCCTGCGGAAAAGGCGGGGTTATTGCCTGAGGACGTGATTGTCTCCGTCGATGGCAAAAGCCTGCAAGGGATGAGTGCGACGGAAGCGGTGCTCTTGATTCGCGGGAAAAAAGGCACTCCGGTGACATTGACGATCAAACGCGGAAATTCAGAAGATTTAATTGAAATGACCATCATCCGGGACGATATTCCGATTGAAACCGTTTACGGGGAAATGGGAGATGATAAAATCGCCCACATCCGGATTACGACCTTTAGCGAAAATACGTATGAAGAATTGAAAAAACTTTTGGAGCAATACGAAGCGGATGGCATGAAAAGCATAGTGTTGGATGTGCGGCAAAATCCTGGCGGCTATTTGAATGCCGCGATTGAAATTTCGAACTTGTTTGTGGATGAAGGAAAACCGATAGTCAAATTGCAAAGCCGCGAAGGGAAACCTGAAGTCGTGTTGAGCGAAGCCGGAAAAAAATATAAATATCCGATTGTGGTATTGGTCGATAATGGAAGTGCTTCGGCTTCCGAAATAATCGCAGCTGCGCTGAAAGAATCCGCGAATGCGACGATTGTCGGCACGAAAACATTTGGCAAGGGAACGGTTCAAACAGTCACTCAATTGCCGGATGGTTCAAATCTTAAGTATACGACAGGCAAATGGTTGACACCAAAAGGAAATTGGATTCACGAAAAAGGAATTTCACCGGATGTGGAAGTGCCATATCCTGACTACTATAGTGCAACATATATTGATCCGAAAACGGTATTGCAAAGAGGCACTGTCTCAAGCTTTGTGAAATCGGCGGAATTAATTCTCGATGCATTGGGATATAATGCCGGTAAAATCGATGAAACTTTTGATGCGGCAACGGAAGCGGCCGTGATCCAATTCCAAAGAGATCAAGGGCTTGAACGCACCGGTAAAGTGACCGGCGATACAACGTATGCGTTGATGGATGCATTAAGGGATAAAATCCAAAAGGACGATCCACAAGTACAAAAAGCAAAAGAACTGCTTCAAAAACAATAAGATTTTTCCGAGGGAGCTGCATTCTTTCATTGAATGCCAGCTCTTTCTTTTGAATTGGAGGATAGAAGAATGAAAGACGTTTATTTATTCAGCGGATTTTTGGGCAGCGGGAAAACTTCCATGCTTGTAGACGTATTGCGGCAATGTAAAGAGGAAGGGTTGAAACCGGCTGTCATCATGAACGAGCTGGGGGAAATCCCTTTTGATTCCAGGGCGGTGGATGTTGAGGTGCCGTTGAAAGAAATTCTTGACGGCTGCATTTGCTGCACCGGCGGCGAGAAGACGGAAGCGCAAATACAAACTTTGCTGCACGAAGCCGATTTTGACGTATTGATCATTGAGACGACGGGCGCCGCCCATCCGGTGGAAGCGCTGGATGCGGTATATTCCCCTTTGTTTGCCGATCGGTTGAACATCAAAGGGATCGTCACGGTGGCAGACAGCCGCAGATGGCTGGAGAGGGAAGGGCTTTCTCCTCAGGCAAGAAGCCTCTTTTTGGAACAAATCAGACATGCCCATCTGATTCTTGCCAATAAAAGCGATTTGTTAACGGAAGCGGAAAAGGCAAGAGTGGTTTTCGAATTGCAGGGATTGAATCCGAATGCGATGATTTTGCAAACTGTCCACGGAAGGGTTCCTTTGAAATGGTTAAAGGCCATGCAGGCGACTGCGGGAAAGATGGAAATCAGTCCGGCAAGAATCGGGCACCATCTGCATCTGGGTTCCCGTGTAATCGAATTTACGCGTCCGTTTGCCTTGGAAGAATTTGAAGAATGGGTGAGAGGGTTGCCGGATACCGTTTATCGGATGAAAGGATATGTTCCAATCGAAGGGATGGCTTATCTGATGCTTTTTCAATATGCTTACGGACTGATCCACAATGGCTTCCTGAATATATGAAAATGCCGCCAAAAATTGTGGTGATCGGGGAAAATGTGCAATCTATTCAAGTTATTGGGGACAAGATGCTTTGAAAATGTAAAATTTGTAAAAGGAATGTCTTAGTTTAATCAATTGAATTGGTTGTCAATAGTTTTTTTCTAGCAATATATTTTTATGTTGTCAATCATTGTAAGATATTTTGTCTTTGAATCTATTTAAATAAAGGGATTGTCATTATTTTGATTCTTTTCCAGGGTATGGACCATTTTTTACATTTTTTCTCCCTTATCATGGAAAGTGAAGGGAGAGTGGAAATATGAAAAAATGGTTCATTACGGTTTGTGCATTGTTTTTGTTTGCTGTGGCGGTGCCGCAAGCCGGTTCGGCGTCTTCAATGGAAGAGCCTTCCGGGAAAGCGTTGCAACCGATTGAAAAGATTGTACTTAAATGGGAACATGGCATTCTTGCAAAAAAGTCGCAGGAGCCGACTCTGCCGGGAACAGCAATTTTAAAGCAGCTGACATTGGCGATTGAACAGGCAAAAAATCAATTGGAATCAATCATTTCAAGGTCACTGATCGCACAGCAAGAAAAAGAATGGGACAATCCGCGGGAAGAAAGAAAAGTCCAGCAACCAACTTCTAAATCCCAGAAAATTGCGGGAAAACCAAAACAACAAGAGGTGCCGGTTTCCGATGGGGGGACAGAATCAACTTTCAATAAGCAAAAGGCAACTGGAAACCGATCCGAACAAACCGATGACTATTTAGAATCCCGTCAAACCAATGAAGCAAAACATGCAGCCCCTTCTGCTCCAATCCTGCAGGCGGAAGCGCCTCAGGCAAAAGAAGAAACATCAACCGGTTTGCAAGTATCCGAATTTGAACGCCAAGTAGTGGAGTTGACAAATGCGGAACGGGCAAAGGCGGGGTTGAAGCCTCTTGAGATGTACAGTCCGTTGATGGCTGCGGCTAAAGTAAAATCGCAGGATATGGCCAATTTGGGATACTTCTCTCATACCAGCCCGACATATGGCAGCCCGTTTGATCAGATGCGCGCGGCAGGCATCCAATTCCGCGCGGCAGGTGAAAACATCGCGCAAGGCCAAAGAACGCCTGAACAGGTGGTGAACGCCTGGATGAACTCGCCGGGACATAGGGCGAATATATTAAATCCAAATTATACGCACATCGGTGTAGGTTTTGCGGAAAACGGATACTATTGGACACAACAATTTATTCAAAAGTGAAATAGGAATTTCTATAAAGGATTTTGAAAAAGAGCGGAAAAGGGATTCGCTCTTTTTTTTTTAAGAAATTGTATGGATGAAACGGGCAGCTTGTTGAAGTTGGCCATCTTGTACGGATTGAAAGCAAACTCGCGGGGATGAATCAAATTATTGAAGATTAACTCCAACATTTTGACATGCACCAAAAAAAGCGGTTCAGAGCATTGTTTCTGCCGCACTTTATGATAAAATCAGTCATGGACGCATAATGTGAACAAGAAGTTGAAACATTCAAGAAAGCAGTTTTATGAGAATAGGGGAATTCATCGTGAGCAAAAAAACAATCGTTTTAACCGGAGGGGGAACCGCCGGACATGTTTCGTTGAACGAGGCGATTATTCCTGCTTTGCAAGAGGCGGGATATTCCGTCCATTACATCGGTTCCCGCAACGGCATAGAGAAGGAATTGATAACAAAAAATTTTCCCGAAATTCCTTACCACAGTATATCGAGCGGAAAATTAAGAAGATATTTTTCCTTGAAAAACTTTACCGATCCTTTCAGAGTATTGGCGGGAATCGGCCAAGCTTATGCGGTTTTGAAAAAAGCAAAGCCGTCCATCGTCTTTTCCAAAGGAGGGTTCGTTTCAGTCCCTGTTGTCATTGCCGCCAAATTATCGAATATTCCGGTGGTCATCCATGAATCCGACGTGACGCCCGGGCTTGCCAATAAATTGGCCCAGCCATTTGCATCCCATATTTTTACCGTTTTCCAGGAAACGTTAAATTATTTGCCAAAAAATAAAGCGACTTGTACAGGTTCCGTCGTACGGGAACAGCTGTTCAAAGGGAATAAATTGAGGGGCTTGAAACTTTGCCAATTTGCCCCGGGAAAACCGGTGCTGCTTGTCATGGGCGGCAGTTTAGGTTCCGTAGTATTAAATGACGCAATCCGGAGCAATTTGAGTAAATTGCTGGAAAATTTCAATATCATTCATCTTTGCGGAAAAGGGAATATGGATCCTCAGCTTTCCGATATCAAAGGCTACAAACAGTTCGAATATGTTACAAAGGAATTGCCGGATTTGATCAGCGCTTCGGATTTTGTCGTGTCCCGCGCAGGTTCCAATTCCATTTTTGAATTTTTGGCATTACAAAAACCGATGCTTTTGATACCGTTATCTTCGGCAAAGAGCCGGGGGGATCAAATCTTAAATGCGAAATTGTTCAAGAATCAGGGATTTGCGGAAGTGCTGGAAGAGGAGCAATTGACAAAAGAAACCTTTATGGAGGCCCTTCAAACCTTGATCCAAAAGAAGGACGCCATTTTAGGGGCGATGTCGAAAGCGGAAAGACCGAAGACGCCAAAAGAAATGGTGGAGTTAATTTTGCAATACGAGAAATAATGAAAAACACCAAATCATCTTTTTGTTTGATTTGGTGTTTTTTAATTTATATAACCTGTTCTTCCGTATTTTCCTGTTCATTGGCCATTACCATGTAAAACAGATCCCGCGGTATTTTATATAAATCATATTTTGCTTCTCCGGAATTGATTTCCTCGTACAAGCTCGGATGCAATTCGTTCGCACTGATGACGTACTTCAATTTTAAGGAGGCCCGCTTGGATTTTATATTTTCTTTGCGTATTCGCAAGAAGACTGTATGGAAATTATGTTTAAAAAATATTTCGTTCAAAAATTCTTTTTTCGCCAATTGATTGTATCCTTTTCCTTGATAGGGTGCGCCAATCCAAGTTCCCAGAAATCCTGCACCGTCTTTTATGTCGAACAGACTGATCGTTCCAATCGGTTGGCCCCATTCGTCGAGAATCGTTCTGGAAATCGTCTTGCCCAAAACTTCTTCTTCGATGATTTGTTTTGTAATGAACAAATATTCCTCTGGGCTGTACGCCTTGTGACGAACATATGGGAATACCGACGGATGAATCATCAATTGGTACAATTCATTCGTTTCAAACAAGTCTCGCGGTTTTAGCATATTAACGCCTCCTTTTTTTGGGTTATATTGAAAAAAATTCCAAAAACAGAAGAATAAATCATTCGCCGTCTTCATCAATTTTCATTTTATGTTGCATCCACAAGTTTTTCCAATATAATTCTGATTGTTTGCCCGGTATATCTTTAACATTAATATACCTCGAATAGTCGGCATTTTGTTTTAAAAAACGCGGGATTTTCTGTGTAAAGTTTGTGAATGCAATAGAACAATTTTATAAAAAAATCCATGGGAGTTCAACTATTTACAACGATTTATGTTACAATTAAATAATAGGTTGGAATGTTCCGCTTTTTTTTAGGAAAAGCAAATTAAAATGATGAATGTTTTATTTATAAAGTACCTTAAAACCCATGCCTTCAAACCAGGAACATTTTACGAATTGCTGAATTCCGGGTCAGGAGCATAAAAATACATTATGCGCGATCGCAAAAAATGTGACTACAATAAAAAATTTTCCTTTAAAAATTCATGGAATTTAAAAAAAATGTGCCACAATTTAAGTTCCCTTAAATTGTGGCACTAAAATTTTGGAGAAAAAATTACTCCGGGTGAAAAAAGTGTTAAGGGGTGTCATGCTTACATTTATTAATTAACCATTTATAGAATGATTTAAACATTTTTTTCAATTTTATATAAAAGATTTGTAAAAAAAAGTTAAAACCGTATATTTTCCAGAAATTATAAGCTTTTTTATCGGCATGATTTTGATGCTGCAAAATGAATAAAAATTTTTTTGAAATTGTATTGTATATATGAAGTGTTGTCATCAGCATGAAAGAATTAACAATTCATAGATGGTTATAATATGAAGGTGGAAAGCGGTGGAGCAAAAATGGACGTCTGACCGTCAGAAAGAACATGAAAAAAATGAAGCGGAGAATTATGAACATAATTGCAAAGTGCTTGAAGATATATCCTCAAATGTTACAATAAACTATAGTTCACTTGGAAAAATGAGTGGATGTATTTGCGGGCCGCTTTTGCACAAAGCGGAAACCGATCAGACAATAAAATTTGAAAACCGTTATTTCCTTTTTTAAATTTATTTGTATGCTGATAATAATTTTGCCGCAATGTTCTGGAACGAATTTGGATTTTCGGGGGTGGCTTATTTATCTTAATAACATAGTGAAAATAGGTAAAAAGCACATAATATTCAAATTTTTTATGGCTTAAGCGTGTTTCTATTCCTTATTTAAATGCTAATAAAAAAATTTTTCCGTCCACTCAAATTTTTTCATATAAATTTGTGAAAAATAGTTGTATTTTTTGTGAAGAGTAGTAATATTGAGATGGAAAAAAGGTTCTTCTCATAAAAATTATATAAATGAAATTTAATAGAAGAAGTTGAATTTACTTTAAATTTATTATAAGGATTGTGATTTAGCAAAATTTGGAGGTTTTTCTCATGTCAAACAATGTTATTACAGCTGGATCTCCTTGGTCAGCATTTTCTGGTCCTAACTTGGGGTATTTGATGGAACAATATGAACTATATTTGCAAAACCCTGAGGAAGTGGATTCAGATTTAGTTGAGTTGTTCCGACGTTATGGTGCCCCTGTTCTGGAAGAAGCAACAAGCGGCGCCCAACCAGCGGCTCAAGCAGCAGATTTGAAAAAAGTTTTGGCAGCGATCCGATTAGCAGATGCGGTGCGCGCTTTTGGCCATTATGCAGCTGATGTTTATCCACTAAAAGACCGGCCGTTAGACTCCACAAAAATTGAACCATCAACATATGGTTTAACAGATGCTGACTTGGCCGAATTGCCTGCTTCTTTATTCTTTAGTAACGTTCCTGCAAACGTTTCCAACGGTCTTGAAGCAGTCCAATATTTGCGTTCCCTTTACACAGGGAAAATCGGCTTTGAGTACTCCCATGTAGAAGACGAAGCCGAAAAAAACTGGATTCAATCCAAAATCGAATCGGGCTTCTTTAATGCGGCATTGACACCGGAAGAAAAGAAAGCCGTTTTAGAAAAACTTACCCGTATTGAAAACTTCGAAAAATTCATTCATAAAACATTCGTAGGCCAAAAACGATTCTCTGTCGAAGGCCTGGATACACTAGTTGTTTTAATCGACGAGATTGTTAAATCCGCAGAGCAGGATAATTTGAAAAAGCTCGAAATCGGTATGGCTCACCGCGGACGTTTGAATGTATTGACGCATATTGTGAAAAAGCCGTATGAAATGATGTTTGCGGATTTTGCCCATGTGCCAAACGATTACTTCTTCCCTGAAGACAGTTCACTTGAAATTTCCAAAGGCTGGACAGGCGACGTTAAGTATCACATGGGTGCGACATATCACAGAAAATCCGGCTTGACTGTTAAACTTGCCTACAACCCTTCGCACTTGGAAGTGGTTAGCCCTGTTGTCGCAGGCGCAACTAGAGCGGCACAAGAAGACACATCACAACCAGGCGCACCGGTGCAAGATACTTCGAAAGCTTTAGCGGTGATTGTCCACGGCGACGCAGCGTTCAGCGGAGAAGGTGTTGTGCAAGAAACATTCAATATGGCACAAACAAAAGGATTCTCTACCGGAGGAAGCATCCATATCATTTCAAACAACATGATCGGATTTACGACGGAGTGCTATGATTCCCGTTCTACCCATTATTCATCCGACTTGGCAAAAGGTTATGGCATTCCGATTGTGCACGTGAACGCAGACGATCCTGAAGCGGTGGTTCAAGTAGCGAAATTTGCATTTGAATACCGTCAAAACTTTGGCAAAGACATTTTGATCGACTTAATCGGTTACCGCAGATACGGACATAACGAAACAGACGATCCTACGGTGACAAATCCGCTCACTTACTTGATCGTCGCAAAACATCCGACTGTCCGCGAAATATATGCTGAACGGGTAGCCAATGAAGGAATTGTCACAAAAGAAGAAGCAGAGCAGTTAAATAAAGACGTATATGCCGAAATGCAAAAAGCTTATGATTATGTAAAGAAAGTCGGGGAAGAAAAAGGGCATTTGGAAATTGAAATGCCTGAAGAGGTAAAACAGCCTCTTCCTGAAGTCGAAACAGGCGTTCCTGCAGATGAATTGAGACAAATCAACGAAGAATTGTTGGCATGGCCTGAAAACTTCGAGCCGCAAAATAAATTGGCAAGAATTTTGAAAAGACGAATTGAAGCCCTTGAAACAGGAAAAATCGATTGGGGTCATGCTGAAACATTGGCGTTTGCGTCCATTTTGCGCGAAGGAAACCCAATCCGCATCTCTGGACAGGATGCACAGCGCGGTACATTCTCTCAGCGCCATTTAGTACTGCATGATAAAAACAACGGTTCTGAATGGACGCCATTGCATCATATTTCCGGTTCAAAAGCATCCTTTAGCGTATATAACTCTCCTTTGACAGAAGCGGCGATTGTCGGTTATGAATATGGTTACAATCTTGAAAACGAAAAGGCTTTGACAATTTGGGAAGCACAATTCGGGGACTTCGCAAATATGGCCCAAATGATGTTCGATAACTTCATTTCTGCAGCCCGCTCAAAATGGGGAATTAAATCCGGATTGGTGTTATTGTTGCCAAACGGTATGGAAGGACAAGGTCCAGAGCACTCATCAGCACGCATCGAGCGCTACTTGCAGTTGTGCGCTGAAAATAACTGGATCGTTGCGAACTGCTCCAATGCAGGCAACTACTTCCACTTATTGCGCAGACAGGCTAAATTGCTTGGCACAGAAGCGGTGCGTCCTTTAGTGGTGGCCACACCAAAATCATTATTGCGCCATCCGTTGGCAGCGGCGACTTTGGAACAATTATCCGAAGGCAAATTTGAAGAAGTTATTGAACAGCCTGGCCTTGGACAAAACGCTAAAAAAGTGGAGCGCATCATTTTGGCTTCAGGCAAAGTGGCAATCGACTTGGCAGAAGCCGTCAAAGATGGCGAAGGATTCGATAAGCTTCACATTCTTCGAATTGAACAATTGTATCCATTCCCAATGGAAAAATTGAAAGAAATTATCGCTAGATACCCTAAAGCAAAAGAAATCGTTTGGGTTCAAGAAGAGCCTAAAAACCAAGGACCTTGGAGATTCGTTCTGGAATACTTGCTTGAACTTGCTGATGGCAAAAAAGTTCGTTATGTTGGCCGTCCGGAAATGTCTTCTACTTCAGAAGGCGATGCAGATTCACATAAAGCCGCCCAAGCGAAAGTGATCAGCGACGCTTTGGCAGACCTATGATTGCGACAGAAGAATTCAGATTAGTGTTGAGACTTAAAGGAGGATATTGAAAGTGGCTGAAATCAAAGTCCCTGAATTAGCAGAATCGATTACAGAAGGTACTATTGCACGATGGGTGAAAAAAGTCGGAGATCCTGTCGAAAAAGGAGAATTCATTGTTGAATTAGAAACAGACAAAGTCAATGCAGAAATTATTTCCGAAGAAGCGGGTGTATTGACGCAAATTCTCGCTGAAGAAGGCGATACTGTAAATGTCGGGCAAACAATTGCCATTGTCGAGCCGGCGGCAGGGGGCGCTGCTCCTACACCAGCTCCACAGGCTGAACCTGCAAAAGAAGAGCCAAAAGCAGAACAACCAGCTCAACCAGCTCAACCTGTTCAACCGCAGGCTCAAGCTGCACCAGTTGAAGAGACATCTGCCGGAGGACGTATTGTGGCTTCTCCTGCAGCAAGAAGACTTGCTCGTGAAAAAGGAATTGATTTGGCAGCAATTTCGCCAGTAGACCCACAAGGCCGAATCCGTGTCCAAGATGTTGCTGCCCATGCAGCTCAACCTGCTGCACCGGCACAACCAGCACAACCGGCACAACCGAAATCACCAATTGCGACAATTGATGATTCCCGTGTAACAGTCGAAAGAATGAGCCGTCGCCGTCAAACAATCGCAAAACGCCTTCTTGAAGTAAAACAAAATACGGCAATGTTGACAACTTTCAACGAAATCGATATGACGAACGTCATGGAATTGCGTAAACGCAAACAGGAACAGTTCGTGAAAGAAAACGGCATCAAACTTGGTTTCATGTCCTTCTTCACAAAAGCCGTTGTTGCTGCATTGAAAAAATATCCATATGTCAATGCACAAATTGTTGGAAACGAAATTCACAAATTCAATTTCTACGATATCGGAATTGCGGTATCCACTGAGGAAGGTCTTGTAGTTCCTGTTGTTCGCGATGCAGACCGCAAAAACTTCGCTGAAATCGAAAAAGAAATTGCGGAACTTGCTCAAAAAGCCCGCGAGAAAAAATTGGCCCTTTCCGATTTGCAAGGCGGAACATTTACGATTACAAACGGCGGTGTATTCGGTTCATTAATGTCCACTCCGATCATCAACGGTACACAAGTCGCAATCCTGGGAATGCATGCCATTGTGAACCGTCCGGTTGCCATCAACGGACAAGTGGAAATCCGTCCAATGATGTATGTGGCACTATCTTACGATCACCGCATCATCGACGGAAAAGATTCTGTCGGCTTCTTGAAAACTGTAAAAGAATTAATCGAAAATCCAGAAGACCTGCTCCTAAATTCATAATTGAAAGAAGCGAATATACTCCCCTTCCTTTGGTTGGGGAGTATATTTGGTATTAATCATAAATTCCTAGATTATTGACAATTAGTCCTATACTGGGTTATTCTTTTGTAAGAATTACATATTCCGGCCTCTTGATGAACAAAATTTACAATGCATTCTCAAAGGCTTCCATGAATAACCACTAAAGAGCCCTTCTATACTAAATATGTAAGAAGCGCTTTTCTTTCCAAAGTGGAACTAGGGTTTTGTCTTACAAATTGATGCGACCTGAAGTTCTTCTTAGGTCGTTTTTTATTTGTAAGCGGATTAGAAACAGGGGGGAAATATATGAAAAGGAACCTATTATTATTGCTTATTTCTTTGGTAACCGTTTTCATTCTTACCGCATGCGGTTCCGGCGACGAAAAATCAAAAGGAGATTCCGAAGACTCCAAATCTACCGGTTCTAAAGAAGTGTTAAGAGTCGGAATGGAAACGGCATATGCGCCATTTAACTGGTCGCAAAAAGACGATTCTAACGGGGCTGTTCCAATTAAGGACTCCAAAGAATACGCAAACGGTTACGACGTACAAATCGCAAAACGCGTTGCGGAAGGGCTCGGAATGGAGCTTGAAATTGTGAAGACGGACTGGGATGGATTGATTCCGTCATTGCAATCAGGGGCCATCGATCTTGTCATTGCCGGAATGTCTCCGACGCCAAAACGGATGGAAGTCATTGATTTTACGGACAACTACTATACGAGCGATTTTGTCATTGTCGTGAAAAAAGATGGTCCATATGCTAATGCGAAATCCATCCACGATTTTAAAGGGGCAAAAGTGACTGCGCAGCAGGGAACAACCCACTACAAAGTCATCGACCAAATGACTGGCGTGAAAAAACAAGTGCCGGCGAACGACTTTGGACAAATGCGCATCCAGTTGGCTTCCGGTGCGATCGATGCCTACATTTCCGAACGTCCTGAAGGAATGTCAGCTGCAGAAGCGATCAAAGGATTTACTTACATCGTTCCCGAAGACGGCTTTGAGGCCGATGAATCAGACACAGCCATTGCAATCGGTTTGAAAAAAGGTTCACCATTAAAGGATAAAATCAATAAAATTTTGGCTGGAATTTCAGAGGAAGAACGCCAGCAAATCATGGAAGAAGCCATTAAAAATCAACCATCACAACAATAGTGTGGTGAAAGGTTGTCTTGAGATTTACATTTTGACAAGACAACCTTTTTCCATTTCCCCTCTGGTTCGCCAATCAGATTTCTTTCGCATAATTAAAACTATGAATAAGGGGATTTATTTATGTCTTTCTTAGAAACGGTTTGGAAGATTTTTGAAGAAAACTGGGATCTGTTTTTACATGGTGCCTGGATTGCATTGATTCTTGCGGTTCTCGGTACCATTTTCGGTGCACTCATCGGTTTTTTTATCGGCATTATGCACACGATTCCGCTTTCAAAAAAATCTTTTAAAACTTATCTATTGAAACTATTCAATTTTATTCTTACTTGCTATGTGGAATTATTCCGGGGCACACCGATGATGGTTCAGGCGATGGTCGTCTTTTACGGATTATACGCGATTGAGATTGAATTAAACCGATTTATTGCCGGTTTGATCGTCATCAGCTTAAATACGGGCGCTTATATGGCCGAATATGTACGCGGGGGCATTGTTTCCATCGACAAAGGACAGTTTGAAGCCAGCGAAGCGATTGGTATGAGCCACTTTCAAACAATGCTCTACATTATCCTTCCACAAGTGGCCCGCAATATTTTGCCGGCAACCGGCAACCAGCTCGTAATGAACATAAAAGACTCTTCCGTATTAAGTGTTATCAGTGTTGTTGAGCTATTCTTCGCAACAAACTCCATCGCGGGAAGTACATATCGCTATCCGGAAGCATTCTTGATTGCCTGTGTCCTATACTTCATCATGACGTTCACAGTGACTCGCATCTTGTTATTGTTTGAAAAGAAAATGGACGGTTCCGAATCTTACCGGATCGAGCTTGTGACAGGAAACAAGCCGGCAAAGGGTGGTGAGTAAACGATGTCAGTGGTCATCGATATACGGCATTTGAATAAAAAATTCGGCGATCATGAAGTGTTGAAAGACGTGAATTTCCAGGTAAAAAAAGGGGAAGTGGTGACATTAATCGGCGCTTCCGGATCCGGCAAATCCACTTTGCTGCGGTGCATCAACCTGCTGGAAATTCCAACTGGCGGAGAAATCTTCTTCAATGGGCAAAATATTTTGGAAGAAGGATACGATAAGAGAACATATCGCACCCATTTAGGGATGGTGTTCCAACACTTTAATTTGTTTAATAATTTGGACGTTTTGGGAAATTGTACAATCGGCCAAATCAAAGTGTTGAAGCGGTCGAAGGAAGAAGCGGTCAAAAATGCCATGAAATATTTGACGATTGTCGGCATGGAACAATTCAAACATGCAAAACCGCGGCAGCTTTCAGGAGGTCAAAAACAGCGGGTTGCCATTGCCCGGGCGCTGGCGATGGATCCTGAAGTGATGCTTTTCGACGAACCGACTTCCGCCCTGGACCCGCAAATGGTCGGGGAAGTGTTGAAGGTTATGCGACAACTTGCAGAAGAAGGAAACACGATGTTGATTGTAACCCATGAAATGGAATTTGCAAAAGAGGTTTCCGACCGCGTCGTGTTTATGGACAAAGGAGTCATTGTAGAAGAAGGGCCTCCTGAACAGGTTCTCGTCAACCCGAGACATGAGAGAACGAGAGAATTTTTAAGACGCACATTAAATAAATAAAATGGAAAGGACCGTTCGGATTTGTTGAAACGGTCCTTTTTTTAGCTGACTTTGTTCCGGTATTCCTGAATATGCCGAGATATGGCCAAATTGAACAGCTCCGGACGTTCGATATTGGACAAGTGGCCCGTATTTTCAAAAATGATCAAGTTGGAAGATCTAATCATGTAATGCATCAAATAGGCATTGTGGATCGGAACCACTTTATCGTGCAGGGATGCAATAATTAAGGTTGGAACATCAATCGTCAATAAATCATAAAAGTAGTTTCTTCCAAAAGCCGACTGAACCGATTGCAGGTACGTATCTTCCCGGATGTAGAAGGCATTTTTGGCCAATTCGTACACCTTCTTCTCCTCCGGATTGTATAAGCATTTCTTGATGAGGCGATCGTTTAAATGATCGAGGGATGTTTCTTTCATCAGCCGTTTTGTTTTCTCAAGAGTAATGTTTCCGAACAAGGTTGGAATATAATATGTCGTATTGCATAAAATGAGCGATTTTACCCGATTTTTAAAACGCTTACAAATTTCCAAAGCAACGATGCCGCCCAAGGAAAGGCCGACGAAATGAGCCTTATCGATGTTCAAATAATCCAATACTTCAATAATATCCTTGGCGAAAAATTCTACCTGGATATTTTCTTTTTCCGGAGAATGGCCGTGCCCTCTCAATTCGATGATGATTAAACGGTACTGGCTTGTAAGCTCCAATTGCGGGGCCCAAGCCTGAATCCGATTTCCCAATCCATGGATAAAGACTATTTCCTCTCCTTTTCCAACGTCCAAATAATTTAACATGGAAATCACCTTTTCCTCAGCAGAGTCTTCTGAAGCCATAGGGAGGGTTTATTTATAGTCTTTTTCATTTTTTTAATATTTAATCATGCTTTTTGGGGACAGTTCAAAATGGTTTATCATTATTATATGTAAATTGCACAGAAATGTGCTATGACAACTGTACTTATGTTTGCAATTATATTTATTGTGAAATATTCCGCGAAGCGTTTCGGCTTTTTGTATACTGCCACAATTCATCTCGAACTGTTTTGGTACATACATCATATTCGTTGATGGCAATGGCGGAACTGCTTGTTTCCAAGGAAAGAAGGGTTTCATCCAAAAGGGGGGATTGGGCAAACATTGGGATTCTGGCAAAAAAGCCGTTTCTTCCCAATAAAAAGGACCAACATTTTTGGGGCGGAAGAAATGGTTTATGACCACGGGATTGGCAAAATCATTTGAACCAGATTTATAGCCAAATAAGAAAAGGTTTTTGTATAATGTATTTTGACAATTTGAATGTATATAGTCTGGATGAAAATGATATAATTGTAAACGACATAGTAAAGAAAAGAGAGGGTATAACGATGCTGAACTTGAAATGGAAAAATGCACCTACTAAATATAAAGTGCGATGCGTCAATACGAATGCAAAAAAATATCTGGTATCCAATGTGTTGACAGTCGGCAAAGAATACGAAGTGAAAAACGAAACGGAAGAATTTATTTTTATTATTGATAACACAGGCAAAGTAGGAGGATACTATAAAGAGTATTTTGAAAAAATATAAGCGCGAGTGTCTTTGGCACCCGCGCTTTTTATATTGTCCCGATATCCTGCATTGTTTTTTTGAATGTTTGTTGTTTCTCGCTCCGGTCGTCATGAATACGCAATGTTTCCGCAATGGATTCCATTAGCTGCTCCTGTGTTTCCTTTAGGTGAGTCAATTCTTCAGGACCAAATTTCTTTTCCACTGAGAGGCCCATCATTTCGCTATTTTTTCTCGTGATCATTTCGGAAGCGCTTCCCAAACTTTTGCCAGTTTCATTGGCCCGATGTTGGCGATTAAGATTCACGAGCATGGAAATTTGAGATTGCCATAATGGAATTGTGGATAAGATGGAAGATTGGATTTTTTCAATGAGCATTTCGTTTGTCGATTGGATCATCCGGATTTGCGGAGCTGTTTGAATCGCGATTTCCCTGGATAATTGCAAATCATACATTCTCCTGTCCAGCCACTCAATGGCATTTTGCAGATCGGACAGTTTTTGCTCAAACATCGGATTGTCCCGGTCGTCCAATTGGTGTTCCAAAATTTTCAATTCTTTCAAAAGATCCATTTTTTTCATTTCCAGCGCCGCAATATAAAGGTTGATTCGATGAAAATAATCTTCATTTCTTTCATATAATTGGTTCAATAAGGCATTATCTTTCAATAAATTTTCTTGAGCCCGCTTTAAGTGAATTGTTAATCGGTCTATTTGTTTGCTTAACCGATTGTATTGGGAGATGATTTGCTGAATGGATGCTTTTGGTTTAAATAGTTTTCTAAAAAAACCTTTCCGTTGGTCCGTAATGCCCTCAAGATTGATGGAATCCAATTGTTCCACTAAATTGGATAAGATTTCACGGATCGGTGAGGTATCATTCCTTTGTACCTGTACCAACAATTGA
The DNA here is from genome assembly GCF_006569205.1 of Ureibacillus terrenus. Taxonomy (GTDB): domain Bacteria; phylum Bacillota; class Bacilli; order Bacillales_A; family Planococcaceae; genus Ureibacillus; species Ureibacillus terrenus. The sequence continues at coordinate 47,083 of NZ_VIGD01000011.1, read as the reverse complement.
TGAGTAAAATCTTTTAAAGACTTTTGAACTTCCTCCCCAAAACGCAGAATCGTTTCATAGCGAGTGTCCAATTGACTGGCCAAAAATAAGGCCTCTGACCGTTCTTCTTGGTTGAGGGCAGGGAAGAACTTCGCTTCTGCAATGGAAAAAGAGCTCTTGCTTTTTGAAACGGATTCAGCGGTTTTTTCAGAGCTCTTTTTCCCGATCATGGATTTTCCCTCCGATAGTCAAGTTGTTTCTTTTCCTGTTCCAGTTTGACATAATCCAATTCCAGTATTAGATTTTCCAAATCGGAAGCCAAAGCCGATTTTAAGTCTTCTTCCATTGAACCCTGCAATTTTTTCATCGCGATGCGGGCATCTTCCAGAGCGAAATGGACATCGGCATCCTTGATTTGCTGTTGCACCAATGTCGTATAATTTCTGCTCAGTTGCACCGCAGACGGCAGATGGGAATAGAAAAAGTCTTCCACCGCATAGAATTTCTGCGGATTGGCTTGAACGATGTTGACAATTCTCCGGGATAATTTTGTCATTTCGTTAATCAACTTAAATGAACGGATGGAACGGACACGAATATATTGTTGTGTCAATAAATTGATGTACCGTTTCGCTTGTTTCAACTGGGATTCGATATGGTTATATTCCGAACGGGTAAAGCCGAGTTCCTTCATCCTTTTGAACTTCTGGATGCTTCTGATCACAAAATTACTGATTATATATGTTAAAATTGAAGCGATTATAGCAACTGATAAGATGGGCAAATCAAAAAAACCTCTGCTGAATTGGGCCACTGCTATAATAAACATTGCAGTACCGAAGAAAAAATTTAATAAATGCCGTATAAGAAAATTCGTGATCCCCAGCATGATATGTACCTCCTTGTGCTCTTAGTATAAAATACGTACAGAGTCGGATAAAAGTTTCAAATTTTTTATTAGTCCTCTATTTCATGATACTACTTTTATCACAAAGATTGAAAGCGAACCGGCGGGGAATTGTTCAGTTTCCCCCGTTAAAATAATCTTTCCGGCATTTTTTCAATGACTCATAAAGAAACGAGGTAATTTTAATGTATAAAATCATTTATATGAAAGCGGACTATGAACCATGGTGGCAATTTGAAGATTGGGAATCACATATTGTCTATGAGCAGATTTTTCATACAAAGAAGGAAATGGAACAGGCCCTGCAACAAATACTGGATGACTTCCGAAAAAAATATGATCATGAAGAGAGCAGGGAAGGTAAATATTTTGCATTCTGGTCGGAAGATGAAAAGAGATTTTGCGAAGCTTGCGATGATGAATTGCAAATTTTCCATGGTATAATTGTGCAAGAAATGGCATATAATAAGAAATAGAAAAAACAGAATAACATCCCGATCCGCAACAAACGATTTAAAAAAGGAAAATCGTTTGACATTTTGTAATATGGTAATGTATAATGAATTTACAATTGAATTATTGAGCCGGAAACAGAAGATTCACATATTACAAAGAGTGATCGGAGGTTTTTACGGTACTCTTCGTAATATGTGAATTTTTTTATTCTTTCCGAATAAAAATAATTCCATATTGTAAAAATATTTTTATCTTTTTGGAGGTTTTTTTAATGAAACAAGGTACAGTAAAATGGTTTAACGCAGAAAAAGGTTTTGGATTCATCGAAGTTGAAGGGGAAAACGACGTATTCGTACACTTCTCAGCAATCCAAGGCGAAGGCTTCAAAACTCTTGAAGAAGGCCAAAAAGTGGAATTCGAAGTTGTAGAAGGCAACCGTGGGCCACAAGCTGCTAACGTAGTTAAATTATAATATAACTTAACCTAACTATAATGAGGCATCCGCAATCAGGGTGCCTTTTTTGTATTATTTTAAAATTTAAAAAACAGCGGGAAGAATCCGCTGTTTTTTATTGTGCCGTGTAGCCTCCGTCCAGAACGACCGCCTGCCCTGTAATCCCTTTTGCGGCATCGCTTGCAAGAAACAGGGCCAATGAAGCGATTTCTTCCGTTGCAATGAGCCGTTTTTGGGGCACCAGAGGATAGAGCACTTCTTCCAATACATTTTCGACAGGAATATTACGGGTTTTGGCCAAATCTTCAAATTGTCCCCGGACGAGTGCAGTATCGACGTATCCCGGGCAAATGGCATTGACGGTGATATTATGTGAAGCGGTTTCCAAAGCGGCTACTTTTGTAAGGCCGATGACACCGTGTTTTGCCGAATTGTATGCGGACTTTCCGGCAAAACCGATCAGGCCGTTAATGGAAGCGATATTGATAATCCTTCCATAACCGTTTTTCTTCATATGAGGAATCGTATGCTTCATCGTAATAAAAGGTGCGGTCAACATAATTTTGATCATTTGTTCAAATTTCTCGGTAGGGAAGTCTTCAATAAAGGCGACATGCTGGATTCCGGCATTGTTGATCAGAATATCAATGGAGCCGTATTTTTCCACAGTAAAGTCAATCGCCTGTTTGATTTGTTCCTCCTTTGTCACATCGCAGACAATGCCTGATACATGTCCTGGCAATTCTTTCAATGCCCGGTCAATCTTTTCTTGATTGATATCTGAAATGACCACATTTGTCCCCGCTTCGGCAAAATGTTTGGCAATTTCAAAGCCGATTCCCTGAGCACTTCCTGTAATAAAAAGCGTTTTCCCTTTCATGATAGGACCTCCAACATTCTTTATAATCCCAATGAGAATAAGATGATTGCCAAAATGGTTCCGAGCAAAGGTATGATGACGGTCAAGGCACCCATTGCCGGATAAGCGTCTTTATGGGTTTCTTTGGCAATGGCGGTAATGGTCGTCACCACGTATCCGCTATGCGGCAATGTATCCAGCGAACCTGAGGCGATGGCCACGACCCGGTGCAATTGTTCCGGATTGACACCCATATCAATATAATGAGGTGCGATTAATGGCAACGCGATGGATTGTCCTCCGGATGAAGAACCGGTCAATCCTGCAAGCACGGCAACCGCGATTGCGCCCCCGATCAACGGACTGCCGGGAATGCTTGTCATATAGTCAACCGTTTTCAGAAAGGCATCCGTTTGTTTCACCACACCTCCATACCCGACCACCGCTGCCGTATTGGCAATGGCGATCATAGCGCCCAATGCGCCATCCGCAATCGCCTTTTCGCGATTTTGCATATATTTGAAACTTACGAGATATGCAGTGATAATTCCGCCGAGCAGCGCGATGATTAAAGCGGATGTTCCCAATTTTTCATGGAAAATGAATGAAAATCCAAGTACCACGATTAAAGGCAACAAACTTAAAATCGGGCTTGGAAGCGGCCAGTTTTCCGCTTGTCCCAATTGGTCCGATGCTTTGGCAACGAACTTTTCCCCTTTTGCGATGGCGCGGTTCACCATCCATTTCAGCCAGAAATAGCCTCCCACCGCCATAAAGATGGCCACGATCAAGCTGACTTCCCAACCGGCATACGGCGTCGTGTTCAAATATTGGATCGGAATCCAGTTCTGGATTTCAGGGGAACCTGCTGAAGTCATGGTGAAAGTAACGGATCCCAATGCCATGGCCGCAGGAATAAACCGTCTTGGCAGATTTGCTTCTCTAAATAAGCTGAGCGCCATCGGGAAGACGGAGAAGGCGACAATGAACAAACTTACGCCTCCATAAGTAAGCACGGCACAGGCCGCCACCACTGCCAAAATCGCATGTTTGGCGCCGATTTTTTCGATAATCCATTTTGAAACACTATCCGCGGCTCCGCTGTCTTCCATGACCTTCCCGAAAATGGCGCCTGCAAGGAACATGAGCCACCAGGAACCGATGAAACCGGTAAATCCGCCCATGTAGCTTGTGATAAAATCCGATTCCCCTTCAGCGGCCAGCTGCGGGAAGACGGCGATTCCGCTCAACACGGCTGCAATCAATGCGGCAAAAGGAGCGGCTATCAACAAATTCACGCCCCGCATCGTTAAATAAATCATCAATGCCAGGCTTCCCAAAAGACCAATAAACCCTAATATCAATTATGAACCCCCCTTTGATCAAATTCCCTCAATCTATGAAATTTCTGTGAACAATACAGAAATTCGTATTTTTAAAGTATGTGAAAAGAAAAAAAATATTCTTTACATCCCAAGATTTCTAGTAAATCCGCTATAAGAGTCTAAAGAGAATGGACGGTTCATAGAATTATCCTTGATTCATATCATTTGATGCAAAAGGGGGATTCATTTTATGGATATCGGCCATTTTACCCGGCGAATCATGGTGGACAAGGATCAAACTTTGCAACATAAAGTTGCGATCCAGGAAGAATCCGGCAGACGCTGGACATTCAAAGAACTTCATGAAAAATCAAACAGCTACAGCCATCAACTATTAAAACTGGGCGTGAAAAAAGGAGACCGGGTAGGCATACTTTTATACAATTGCCTGGAATATTTCGCTTTGTATTTTGCCATCGGAAAAATAGGGGCGGTGGCGGTCAGAATCAATTTCCGGTTGACGTCCAACGAACTGGAATTTATATTGAAAGACTCCCATACAAAAATTCTTTGCCTGGACCGTGAGCTTTTGGAGAAAATTGAACCGATCCGCAATCAAATTCCCGTTGAACATTATATTGTGCTTGGGGATGGTCATCTTCCGGATTGGGCGAAAAGCTGGGATTTGCTTTCCTGTGGTCCTGGAGAAGAAGTGGGGGAAATGGACATTTCTATGGACGACCCGGTGATGTTAATGTACACTTCGGGGACGACCGGGAGGCCAAAGGGTGCGGTTTGGACGCATAATACGACTTTTTGGTTTTCGGTGATCCAAATATTGAAATGGGGATTTGACGGTTCCGAAATTGCGATGACAACAGGGCCACTTTACCACGTCGGCGCGTTGGAAGATATCGCATTGCCGGTATTGTTGAAAGGGGGGACGGTGATTATCACCCGAAGCAGGGGATTTGACATTGCGCGGGTGATGAAAGTGATTGAAAAAGAAAAGGTGACCCACTGTTTCCTCTTTCCGTTCATGATATATGACATGTTGAATCTTCCGAACCTGGATGAGTTTCAACTTGCCCATTTAAAAACGATTTATACGGGCGGCGATCCTTTAATGCCATGGGCGATTGAGGCCATTTATGAAAAATACCCGCATGTCGGCATTGTTCAAGTATATGGATTGACAGAGGGGCAGCCGATTGCCGCGTGTTTGAATCCTGAAGATGCCCTGAAGAAAAGCGCTTCTGTCGGGCAGCCGCTTCCGCTGACGGAAATCAAGGTAGTGGATGAAAACGGGGAAGAAGCGCCGTTTGGGGAAGTGGGGGAGATTTGGACAAAAAGCCCAGGTGTTTCAGAAGGTTATTGGGGCAATCCGGAAGCCACGAAAAGCACTTTTGTGAACGGCTGGTGCAAAACCGGCGATTTGGGCAAATGGGACGAAGAGGGATATTTGTATATCGTGGGCCGCAAGAAAGACATGATCCGCAGCGGAGGTGAAAATATTTATGCTGCTGAAATTGAAGATGTGCTTTATCGCCATAAGGCTGTCAAGAAGGCATCTGTGATCGGAATACCGGATCCGAAGTATTTGGAAGCCGTTTGTGCCGTTATTGTGCTGAAAGAAAACGAAAAGGCGACGGAGGAAGAAATCATCCGATATTGCAGACAATATTTAGCGGGATACAAATGTCCAAAGAAAGTCGTTTTTACGGATGAAATCCCGATGACTCCTTCAGGGAAGGTGAAGAAATTCGTACTGAGGGAAAAGTACGGAAAACCGATCAATAGCGGAAAAAATGGATGAATGGACCGGCAAGAATGTTGTTGGGCAATGTTAATTTAAGTCCGGAATGAAGGCGGGCAAGGGGAAACTCTGACAGTATGAGTTTTCCATAATGTGCGCGGACGTAAGCATTTTTTCGCAAACTTGCAAGTAGTATGTACATGAGTAATGCCTATCCGCCCAAGATGAGCTGTTAACAGCCCAAGCGGGAGATCTATCTGCCCAAAATGAGCTGTTAACAGCCCAAGAGTGGGAATTATCCGCCCAAAGAGAGCCGCTAACAGCGCAAGAGAGAAATCTATCCGCCCGAGAAGTGCTGTTAATTGCATATGTGAGTTCTATTTTTATAAGTTTGGAAGAGAATTGTATAAGGGAGGCCTCTATGCACCCTTAGGATTATATGCACAATCGCAACTTTATCAAATTAAGATGTGTTGATGCTTCAAGAGAAATCCTTCTCATCGACAGTTCATAATCCGTCGGGAAAGATTGATTTTTAACAAAAGAAAAAGAGCGAATTAAAGTTGATTCGCTCTTTTTTGATCAATCTTTCTTTGTTGGAAGCGCCAACAGGGAACTGAAATTATTCGGTCGTCAGTTTTTCCAATGTGGAAGTGACAGTATATTTTTCTCCTTGATCCGTATCCATTACGGATTCGGTTTTTACTTCGCCAAACCCTTCGACAAAATATTTCCGGTTCACATATTGATCGTCGACTTCTTCAATCACAATGACATTCTCGAATGTTTTGTAAGGCGTTTCAAGGGTTGCGCCGGTTTCGATAATTTTCCAATTTCCGAAAGTGGTGCCGACTTCTAATGGTGCCGCGAAATATGTCTCAATCGGCTGCATCGCTTTGATTTCCTCGATGTCCGGGAATTGCGCATTCATGTCCACCGGTTCTTTATAGACAATCTCAATTTTGTCATCCCCGATTTTATAAATGTTCATCATTGTGACGCCGCCATTGTCGACAATCGTACCCACGTATTGGTCGTTGAGCCGTGTCGTTTTTTCCGTATACGTTGCAAATTCATTGCCGTCGCCCAAGAAGTAGGCCACTGAATGGTCAGGTTTGAAAAATTGGCTTAAATCTACCTGCTCTTCTTGTTCTTCGTCAGTTGTTTTTTGTTCATCCTGTTTGCCATTTTTCGTTTCTTCGCTAGTCGTTTCATCGTTTGTATTATCCGGCTTATTCGTGTTGTCTTGTCCCTGGCAGCCAAACAGCAACATCAGCAACAGACAGAGGGGGATATAGAGCGCTTTCATATTGTTCATCTCCTTTTCTTTCTTTAATTTTATTATAAATTCTGAATCGATTTTTCACACTATTTTTCGGATAATGTTATTATGTAAACTAATAACCATGATAAAAGATAAAAGCATCGTCTTCTCTCAGGAGAAGACGATGCTTTTCGGTTTTACAAAAGCCCTTGCGCTTCTTTCCATTCCAGGAATTCATCGTAAGTGCATTGTTTATCGATGATGGAGCCGTCATCTTGTATTTCGATGATGCGATTGGCGATGGTTTGGATGAATTGATGGTCGTGGGATGTGAAGATCATGGCGCCTTTGAAGGCGATCAGGCCGTTGTTCAGCGCTTGAATGGATTCCAAATCCAAATGGTTTGTCGGTTCATCCAAAAGCAGCACATTTGCTCCCGACAACATCATTTTGGCCAGCATGCAGCGCACTTTCTCGCCCCCTGACAACACGGAAGGGGATTTTTTCACTTCTTCCCCGGAAAAGAGCATACGGCCCAAAAATCCGCGCAAGAACGTTTCCGATTGATCCTCAGGGGAAAACTGTCTCAGCCAATCCACCAGCGTCTGTTCATTTCCCTCAAAGTATTTCGAATGATCCATCGGAAAGTAGGATCTTGATGTTGTGACGCCCCATTTAAAAGTTCCTCCATCCGCTTTCCGTTCCTCCATTAAAATATCCATTAACGCCGTTTTTGCCAGCGGGTTTCCAAGCAGCACAATTTTATCATCGCGGTTCATGATGAAACGGATATCTTTGAACAATACTTGTCCATCCTGCATTGCCGTTAAGCCATCGACAGATAAACAATCATTTCCGATTTCCCGTTTCATTTGGAAATTGATATATGGATATTTGCGGCTTGACGGTTTAATATCTTCCAATTGAATTTTTTCAAGCATTTTCTTGCGGCTCGTTGCCTGCTTGGATTTCGAGGCATTTGCGGAGAAGCGGGCGATGAATTCTTTCAATTCTTTGATTTTCTCTTCTTTTTTCTTGTTTTGTTCCTGGGCCATCTTCAACGCAAGTTGGGAAGATTCGTACCAGAAATCATAGTTTCCGACATACAGCTGGATTTTACCGTAGTCAAGGTCCGCAATGTGCGTACATACTTTATTTAAAAAGTGGCGGTCGTGGGAGACAACAATCACTGTATTTTCAAAGTTGATCAAAAATTCCTCGAGCCATCGGATGGCTTTTAAATCCAGGTGGTTTGTCGGCTCGTCCAACAGCAGGATATCCGGTTTGCCGAACAGAGCCTGGGCCAGGAGGACCTTCACTTTGTCGGACCCTTCCAAATCCGCCATTTTTAAATGATGCTTCTCATCCGGAATCCCCAGCCCATGCAGAAGGGTAGCGGCTTCCGATTCCGCTTCCCAGCCGTTCCATTCGGCGAATTCCGCTTCCAATTCAGCCGCGCGCATGCCGTCTTCATCGGAAAAGTCTTCCTTCATATAGATGGCGTCCTTTTCTTTCATGACGTCATACAGTCGTTTATGGCCCATGATGACCGTTTCCAACACCGGGTATTCGTCGTATTCAAAATGGTTCTGTTTCAATACGGCGATGCGTTGATCTTTTCCAACAATCACCTGGCCTTCCTGTGGTTCAATTTCCCCGGATAATATTTTAAGGAACGTGGATTTACCCGCTCCGTTCGCTCCGATGAGGCCATAACAGTTCCCAGGTGTAAACTTGATATTCACTTCTTCAAATAATTTGCGGTCGCCATACCTGAGACCTACATTGCTTACTTGAATCATATATTTCCTCCTTCATTTCCGGAAGCCGGACCATTTAGCAAGCCGGCTTTTGCATTCCATTCAACCGAAACTTTTTTATTGATAGCTTTTGTTGATTCAATATGGCATCAACATCAATGTTTAAAGTATAAAGGTTAGCGGAAAACAAAACAACCGTCTGTGCAAAAAAGACAGACGGTTGTTTTCATGGATGAACATATTCGATCTTTGTTTTTAATAGCGGTAAATGGCGGCTGCTCCGGAATCGGACGGCATGCGTTCTTTCGGGAGGACGACTACTTCGCCGCGGTTTTTATATACGATTTCGGCCAAATCGTCCAACACATCATCCACACCGGATTCGTCACTGTTTGAAAGCACCAATGCACCGGTTTCCCGGTCGATTTTGCCCGGATAAATTCGGTCGGCTTCAATCAGAATGCATTCTACACGGTTTGCAATGGCGGCTCTTGAAATTTCGGCTATTTGATCGGTTGCTTTTTCTCGTGCGCGAGCCGCTTCAAACCGGTCCACAAGCTTTTTCGTTTTTTCCAAATAAATCGGTTCAATGATTTCCCATGCCAAATCCCTCAAATCATCTTCCGAAACGGCATTATAACTGATTTTAATGCCCTCTTTTTGCAAATACGGGTTTTTGCTGATGTTTCGGAAAGGAGTATGATATTCATCCAATGCAACCAAAAAGAGCGGTAATTTCATCGGGTTTGAATAATATTTGAATACCGTTTCGTCCACATAACGGAAAAATCGTTCCGTATCAACATCAATGATTTCTTGTTTGCTGCTTGCGCCGTAGAAAACGGGTGCATTGCCGGGACCGCTGAATGCCCCTGCTTTGAGGGATGGAACTGTTTCCACCGTTCCTAAAGCTTCCTGTTTTGTCTGAGGAATGCCCGGATCAATTTCCACCCGTTCAAATCCGTAACGGTTTCCTTCAAAAAGGGCAAATTCTTCCCTGTTTAGTCCCAACAAATGATATCGGTCGGCCGATTGGAAAACACGAATGAGCGGTTTGATATGAAACGTTTCAGCGACAATCGCCAATTCTTTGACCGGGCGCCGCAAATGATAGACGATACATTCGCCTTCAGTAGCAAAAATGGCCAGCCCTTCTCCCGCGTGCTTCCAAAAATTCAAGTCCATCGCAATTTTTTCAAAAGGCTCCATCAAGGATTGAACCTGATCTTTTTTATATTTTTTCGATAAAGCCTGTTCAATTTCCTTTGTCAGATTTTTAAAGAGGATAGGATCCTTTTGATTATCCGGTCCGCGCCGATGGGTCGGCTGATAAAGTGAAATGCAAGGCTTTTTGTCCGAGAGCAGCAGTTCATGGGGAAATTCATTTACAATTTTATACGGCATACGCATCCCTCCGCTCCATAATTTTCTCCGAATGTAAGGGCTTTCATTTTCTTGTGTGGAAAAATAACCCTACCTATATTTAATCTAGCATAAATTCAGGTAAATTTTCCTCATAAAATAGCACAATTTAATGGATTTTTGACTAGAATGATATTTTCTGTGAATTGAGATTTGATTAACTGTACGTTTAATTTGCCGAAGAAAAGAGAATACGAATATTGTTGCTCCAAAAGTTATAATTCTCAAAGTTCCATTGAACAAGAATGATAAAACGATTTTTCCGATGACGAAGGAGAATGAGATTTTTCGTATATAAAAAAGCATAAAGGGAAGGGGAAAGGGAGAGCAAAATGGATGGAAAAAAAGAAGGGAATGTGCTATATTAAAAAGATTTTCAAGGTGAAAATAGTGGAAAAGAGAAAAAGACCGGGCTGAACTCCCCGGCCGGCATCAAAAAAGAAAAAAAATAGAGGGAAAAGCAACATCACTTTTCCCCCTATATGTAAAATTCAGTATTATAGAAGACCGCCTAAAAGACCACCAAGTAAAGAGTTTACTAAACCAAGAACAGTTTGCAATAAAGTTCCGATCAAGTTCATGGTGACACCTCCAATATTCATTTTGTCAAATAAAAACTATGAAAATTACAAATTATAGAAGACCGCCTAAAAGACCACCAAGTAAAGAGTTTACTAAACCAAGAATAGTTTGCAATAAAGTTCCGATCAAGTTCATGGTGACACCTCCTAAAAATGGTATTATATTACCACACAACAGCGGTTCCAGAAGGAAGCCTTCCAGATTGATGTAAAAAAATATCGAGATCTGTCATAAGACTCCTTCTGCAAAACTATTTGTTGTGTATTATGTAATACATTTTGAGTATAATTTTTTCCTAATGATTCCGTCAATGATAGGAATTACCTAATAAATTTATGTATAATAATTTTTTTCTCACCATTTATATAATACTAAATACCCAATGTTATTAAAAAGTTGTATAAATATGTATGTAAAAACAAAAATATGTAATAAATTTACCAACAAGAAAAAATTCCCATTAATATTTATACACAATATTGACAAATTTTTATTAATAAAACTTTTGTTTATAAAATAATCCGGTAATTTAGTCGTATTCAAAATAATGATCAAAAAATCTTTACATTGCAAGAACAATCCTTGGCGCATATAGCCGGTTGTATTTTATTTTACTATAGTTATATTATGTAAACTAATTCCTTTTTTGGAATGAAAAAAAGGGGAGTGGGGCGAAAGGAGCATTCCTTTGCCTGTCAGCTTCCCCAATGCTTTTGAATAAATTCATCCCTGCCGGATTGCTTCCGGTCTTCCTCATAGTGTTTCGGATTTTTCTTGTAATAATCTTGATGATATTCCTCCGCTTCATAGAAGGTTGTTGCCGGACGGATTTCGGTAACAATCGGCTTTTTGAATTTTCCGCTTGCTTCGAGTTCCTTTTTCGATTTTTCGGCTAATATGCGCTGCTTTTCATTATGATAAAAGATGGCTGTTTTATAGTTTTCCCCCCGGTCATGGAATTGTCCGCCGTCGTCGGTCGGATCGATTTGCATCCAATAAATTTCCAAAAGTTTTTCATAAGGCATCACGCTTGGATCAAATTCGATTTGCACCACTTCCAGATGCCCGGTTTTCCCGGTCTTCACCTCTTCATATGTAGGGTTTTCCACGTGTCCCCCCATATAACCGGAAGTCACTTTATAGACCCCATCCCATTGGTCAAAAGGTTTGACCATGCACCAAAAACAGCCCCCTGCGAATGTTGCTTTTTCCATTTTTTACACTTCCTTCTGCTTAAAATCCATATTTTTGTTATATGATATATATACTATCAAATTTTAAAGGCTTCTATTAAGGAAAAGCTTTTCCCGATTGAGCATAGTATAATTATTGATATCGAACTGATTCCATTTTTTATCGTCATCAATAGATAGATTCTTGAAATTTAAAGGGGAATGAATATGGAAGAAAACCAAGTTCATAGCAGGATGGAGAAACGTTATCAACAACAGAAAAAAAGATTTCCGAAATTGAGATTCATCCTCTTGATCATTCTGCTGCTCTTCATTGCAACGGGCGCCTATGCGGTTCATCAATATCGGGAAGGCTTGAAATTGGCAGGCAATGGTGAAAAAAAAGAAATGGATTTTATTTCAGATGAGGAAACAGGGGATATCATCAATTATTTGATTATCGGCGTGGACAGCAGGGGAGAAGAAAAATCCCGATCCGATACGATGATGATTCTGTCATGGAACAAAAAAACGAATGAATTGAAACTTGTTTCATTCATGAGGGATATTTACGCTGAAATACCCGGTTATGATCATTGGAAATTGAATACCGCCTATTATTTGGGCGGCGTTCAACTGTTGAAAGAAACTTTGAATCAAATGTTCGATATTCCGATTCATCATTATGCAGTACTTGATTTCAAAAGCTTTGAATCCCTGATTGACATCTTGGCCCCGGACGGCGTCGAAATTGAAGTGGAAAAGGACATGTCGGCTTATATTGGCGTGACCCTGACAAAAGGGGTGCATCGTCTGAATGGCAAAGAATTGTTGGGATATGCCCGTTTCCGCCATGATGCCCAGGGAGATTTCGGACGTGTGGAGCGGCAGCAAAAAGTGATAGAAGCGTTAAAAGATGAATTAATGCAGCCGAAAAATTTAAAAAATATGCCAAAACTTATTGGAGCCGCCCAAGGGTATATTTTGACGGACATGACAACCGGCGAGGAATTGAAAACGGTACTATCCGTTGCAAAAGGAGGGGTTCCGGACATAGAAAAAATGACGATTCCCGTGGAAGGAACTTATTGGTTCAATTCTTACCAACATGCAGGTTCCGTCATTGAAATCGATTTGGAAACAAACAGGCAAAAATTGCATGAATTTTTGGGAATGGAGGAATAGAAAAGTTACATTGGATTATTTTTCATGGTAAAATAATTTTGTCGAAAAAACGAGAAGGTGATGATTTGGAAAGAGACAAAGAAATAGGGAATGAAATAGCAAAACAAAAGGATTCAACGTTTTTCAACACTAAATATATCCGGTTTCTGGGAGGAAAAAATTTATTATTCACCCTTGTTGTCCTTCTGTTGTTAAGCCTTGTCATTTATGTCGTTGATAAAATTGCGTTCATTTTTCACCCGTTCCAGGTTTTGTTTGAAGTGGTCATTTTGCCGGTTGTGCTTGCCGGGATTTTATATTATCTATTCAGACCCCTGGCGAGACTGTTGGAACGGTGGATACCAAGAATTTGGGCCATCTTTCTGATCTTCATTTTTGCAATCGGCGCGATAACTTTATTGGTCCTTCTTGTATTTCCGTTTTTGCGGGATCAATTTACGAACCTGGTTCACGAGTTTCCCGTATATTTTAAGGCGGTTGTCGAAGGGGTTGTCACATTTTTAAACAATTCCGGGGTGAACGAATTATTTTCAAAATATAACATCGATTATGATCAAGTGTTGACGGATGTCACAAACAATTTAATTACAACCGTAAGGGATACATTTGCGAATTTGGCGACAACCGTAGCCAGCGGCATTACCGGATTGGTTTCGGCCGTAACGGGATTTGTTTTATCGTTGGTAACCGTTCCCTTCATCTTGTTTTACCTTTTGTATGAAGGGGAAAAGCTGCCCAAATTTGTATTGGGCATTTTTCCTCCGCGCATGCGGAACGATGCGTCCCAGGTCATGAAAGCGATGGACCATCAAATCAGCCATTACATATTGGGACAGATTTTAGTTTCCATTTGCATAGGGGTCATGATGACCATCGGATTTTTGATTATCGGTCTGGACTACGCTTTTCTATTGGGATTTTTGGCGATGATTACAAGCGTCGTTCCATATTTGGGACCGGCCATTGCGATTACACCGGCCATCATTATTGCTTTGGTGAACTCTCCGTTCATGGTGTTGAAGCTGATCATCGTATGGACGATTGTTCAATTGATTGAAGGAAAACTGATTACCCCGAATATCATGGGGACATCATTGAAAATTCATCCAATCACGATAATTTTCGTGTTGTTGACGGCGGGCTCTCTTTTCGGCGTCGCCGGCGTTGTGCTGGGAATTCCGGGATATGCCGTCATCAAAGTGCTCGTGAGCCATATGTTCAAATTGTTTAAACGCCGCTATAACCGTTTTGAAGAAAACGAAGCCAACCGTTATAAAATATAAAAAAATCGGCTGTTGCACGGCCGATTTTTTATTTTTCTTTTAGCCGCCGGAAGGGAAGGCTGATAGGGAAGCCATGGTTTTCAACGGACGCAGCGGCTGAAAAGACGATAAAAGCTATCATCCGACTTTTCGTTGAATGGATGATAGCTTTTATCTTCATCACCGATTAAATTTTCAATTTCTCCAACCGTTTGATCGCTTCTTCCAACCGCTCTTTTTCTTGGACAAGGGCGATTCTGACATATCCTTCCCCTTCTGATCCGAATGAAGTGCCAGGCACCATCACGACACCTGTCTGTTCGATTGTTTGGAAGGCGAAGTTCACGCTGTCGATGTCAAACGGGTATTTTGCCCATACAAACATTCCGCCGCTGGATGGCGCATACTCCCATCCAATGTTGTCCAATCCTTTTGTGACCACTCGATGTCTTTCGGAAAAGATTTTCCGCAGCCTGTCCGTAATCATTTCGGAATGGTCCAGAGCAAGGGCGGCGGTGGATTGGATCGGTTCAAACACCCCATAGTCCAGATTGGATTTCAGCTGTTTCATGATTTGTATCAAGTTTCGGTTTCCGACGAAGTAGGCCACCCGGGCGCCGGCCAAGCTGAAACTTTTGGAGAGGGAATTGATTTCCATTCCCACTTCTTTTGCTCCCGGCGCGTTCAGGAAACTGATTGGTCCGTCTCCGGAAAAATAGAATTCGGAGTAGGCGGCATCATGCAGCACGATGATGTTATATTTTTCGGCAAACTCAACGACCTCCGTAAAATATTCAAAAGAAGGCATGGCAGGAACCGGATTGCCCGGCAGGTTCAAAATCATCAATTTCGCTTTTCTTGCCACTTCTTCGGAAATGGCCTCCAAATCCGGAAGATATCCTCTTTCTTTATCCAACGGTATGTAATGTACTTGCGCACCGGCCAAATGGATTCCGGCAATATAGGCGACGTAGGCAGGGTTCGTAATCAACACAATATCTCCGGGATCGCAAAAGGCGATCGGCAGATGGACCAATCCTTCCTGCGACCCCATTGTCAAAAGCACTTCCGTCTCAGGGTCGATTTCCACTTTATTGACCCGCTTGTAATAACGGGCAACGGCTTCGTTAAATTCCTTTGTTCCGGTCAATGTATACCCATAGGCGGAAGGATCTTTGCTTTTTTCGGCCATGTGGTTTCTTAAAATTTCATGGGGCGGAAGGTCAGGGCTTCCAAGGCTCAAGTCGATGATTTCAGCACCTTTTGCTTTCTGTTCGTTCGCACATTCTTTCAATTGCCCGAAAATGGCCGGTTGAAAGTACGACATTTTCTGGGATGGGACGATTTTCAATTGTAACACTCCTTAAGCATCGCAAATTCAGCTTTTAAAAACATTTTAGCATAGTCAATCTGTTTTTGCTTTTCCGGCATAAAAAGATGAAAGGTTTTTGATTTCCTCCAACTTTTTGTTTATGATACAAGAAAAGGGAATCGTTGTGATGGAGTTGAAAGAATGAAGGTATATTCTTTAAGCGGTCCAAGCGGGTCAGGGAAGAGCACAACCGCATTGCAATTTGCCCATGACCATCAAATCGAAGCCATCATCGATGATGGTTTATTGATCAAAAATGGACAAAAAATTGCGGGAACCTCCGCGAAATTTGAAAAAAATACAATCCGGGCGGTCCGGAGAGCCATTTTTCAGGATGAAGCGCACCGCAAAGAAGTCAAAGAAGCCATCAAAAAACATCATATCCAATCGGTTTTGATTATCGGCACGAGCGATAAAATGACGAAAAAAATCGCCGAACAGCTGGAATTGGGGCCGATTGAACGGTTTTATTATATAGACGACATCCGTTCAAAAAATGAGATCAAATTGTCCCAATTTATCCGGACAACCCAGGGGAAACATTTGATGCCGATTCCATATCGGCAAGTGGAACAAAACTTTTTCAAACGTCTGATCCAAAAGGGGTTTGACATCTTTTCGAAAAACCGGGTGAAATTGGGGGAAACCACCATTGTCCAGCCGGATTTTCATCGGCAGACAATCGACATTTTGCCCAATGTTTATGTTGATCTGATTAAATATGCAATTTCCAGGAATCCTCATGTTGCAAAAGTGGAATTCTTGCATTTTTCCATGAAAAAATTATATCCAAGAATCTATGTATCCTTGCACATCAAAGCGCCGGTCCGATATGATGCGGTTGCCGCCATGGAAGAACTGCAAAAACAAATTGCCTTTGAATTCCAGCGTCATTTTGAATTCGAGCCGATGGATATCCATATTTTTATTAAAGGAATGATATAAAATGTGGTTGGCAACTTGGCCAACCACATTTTTCATCTTTTATTTTTTTCGTGTGAATTGAGGCGTACGTTTTTCAACAAAAGCGCGGACGCCTTCCGGGAAATCGTTCGGATCGACAAAAGGCGTAGAACCTTTCCAAAGGGCAGGTGTGGAATCGATGCACTCTTTTACCGAATTTTTTACGGCGAGCAATGAGGCAGGGGACATGCTTGCCACCAATTTTCCCAACCGGATGGAGAATCGCGTCAAATCCTTTTCCGGCACCAAATAGTTCAACATGCCGGCTTTATAGGCTTCCTCGGCTTTAAACGTACGGCCTGTAAAGACAAAATCCTTCGTTGTGGATGGACCCACCAGGTCAACGAGGCGTTTGGCAAACTTATTGTTTAATGTAATGCCCAGTTTGCCGACCGGAATCCCCAAACGGGCCTTTTCCGAGCCGATTCGAAGGTCGCAAGCCAAAGCAAGTTCAAGACCGGCGCCCATGGCAGGACCATTGATCACCGCGATGGTTGGAAGGGGCAAGTTTTCAATGGTTGAAATCGTATTTTCCATCCGGACAAAGGCTTCTTCCGCTTCTTCTATGGACATGCGGTTAAACTCTTTTATATCTGAACCTGCCGTAAAGTTTTCGCCGGAACCCCGGAGAATCAGCACTTTGTTTTTCGGATTATCAAGAGATTGTTTGGCGATTTTTGCAAGTTGGTCCCACATATTTGCCGTCAATGCATTTTTCAATTGCGGACGATGGATGGTGATAATGGCCAATCCTGCTGTTTCCTGATAGACAATCTTGGCTTCTTCTTCTTGTAATCGAGTCGTTCGGACTTGCATTTTTTATACCTCCTTAATTAGTTTCATCTTACTTGAAACTAAGGCATCATCCTAGAGTTATTTCAATTTTCATAAAAAATTCAACAATTTTCAGAAACAATCGACAAATTTATGAAAATTTCACAAACCAAAAATGGGCTATCCTATTAAATATAGGATAGCCCAGGATTTGTTAATTTTCATAGGAAACCAGATAATCCCGGGATTCAATCCATTTGAATTTCTTTTCGAACAATTTGATGAAAAAGAGGTTTAAAATGACAGGAAGGACGATAAACATTGTGACGGCGATGGTCACACTTTCAACATTCCATCCGGCCAAATCCAGATATTTTAAAGGTCCGACAAAACCGGCAAGTCCAAAACCGGCGCTATACGGCGTCCCGGTAATTTGCAGCACGCCGGATAGGGCGCCTAAAATGGCTGCCGTCAAAATCATCGGAAGGGCGATTTTCGGTTTCATAAAGAAGTTGCGCATTTGAATTTTCGCCGAAGCGATGTGGGCAATCGCCGTTCCCAAATTGTTCGCTTTATAGGCCGCGATGCACATGCCGACTCCTGAAGCGGCGACGCCTAGGTTTGCGGCGCCCGCTGCGACTCCCGAAATCATGATGGCCGTTGCGACCCCGATTGTGGAAATAGGGGAAAGAATAAGCACCGAAAATACCATGGCTATTAACATGCCCATCAAAACCGGTTGGAGATTGGTCAAGTAAATAATGCCTTCACCGATGGCCAAACTTGCGCTCCGGACATATGGCAAAATGGCCAAACCGATCAAACCCGGAATGAAAATGGTGAGCGCGGGCATCAACAACAATGTCCACTCTTTTAGTTTGGCATCCAGGAATTTGACGAACAATGTGGCAAGGGCTGCGGTAATCCCGATATTGATGACTGTGCCGATGCCGGCCATGGTGATTGTGCCGTCTTCCGCAATGGTCGTCACACCGCTTCCGATAAATGCGGCAAGGCCAATCGAACACATCTGCACCGGATTCAATTTGAATTGGATGCCGATCAGCACCCCCATGATGACAGGAAGCAGGCTCATCACAAGCACAGAGGCGTTCAAAACGGAGGTAAGGACCGTTTCAAGAGGGCCCGCATGAGGTATAATCAATTTTAATATCTCTCCGACAAGCGCGTTTGGAATTAAACAAACGACTATCCCCAAACTCATGCCTGTTAATAGTTTGTTAAAGAAATCCTTCATAGCTGCAAACCCCTTCTTGTTTAAACTGTTTTTATAGTAAAAATGATGAATTCTTTAATGTAATCAATTATATATTAAAATAATTTTTTATCAACAATAAAAATTCTGATTATTGCTTTGAAAATAAATTTTTTGAAGTTTTTAAATCTACCGAACAGATGGGAAACAACTGTATAAAGGCATCTGAAGGTTTTCGAGCTTTTATAATCGAGAAAAACCGATTATTTTTACAGAAAAAATAATATTATTCTAGTAAAATCGAAAATAAAAAAAGAACTGTCCGGAAAGAGGGAGAATCCCTTTCCGGACAGTCCAGCACAAATATAAGGAAACTGCTTACTTAAAGTTGACGCCTTTCCGCTGAATTAGCCGCGGTGCGGCAGAAAGGAGAAGAATCAAAACAATGGAGCACAAAATCGCCGAGCCGGCCATTGTGGAGCCGTTGACAATGAAAGAATAAAGAATTGGCGACATCCCTTCAGGAGCATATTCCGCCCAAAAAATGACGCCGGCCAAAAAATGCCAAAAATAGCGGGCAACGCTTCCGATGAAGACCGCCAGAACGGCAAAACCGATGCCTTTCACTTTATTTTGTTCTTTGAAGAATGCCCGTTGGATCGGCTTGTACATGAGCCCGGCAAAGCCGATAAAGGCAAAGGCGATAAAGTATTCGATCAAGAATTGCAGGAAGGTCAAAATATAGGCATCTCCAGTTGCCAATTGCAACAGCCCCCATATGAAGCCGGATATGAAGCTCACCGTAATTCCCCAGCGGAATGCTAAAATAAAGATTGGCACCATTGCAAAGGAAATCGAAATCCATGGACCAATTTTAATGGACGGCAGCAAGTCCAAAATTAATGCGAATGCCGCGAAAAATGAGGCTTCAATAAGCGCCTGCAGCCGAATTTTGTTCATAAAAAAACTCCCCTCCAAAAATTGGAAACCTCAGGGGAGAATATGTAAAGAGACACCTGGTCCTCATACAACGAATATTCTCGATCCCACAATCCCTGCGCAAGCATTACCTTACAGGTTCAAAGGGTCAGAACAACACGGAGTTGTTCACTCTCAGCACATAGCTCCCCCTGTGGTTTCGTTTGGTTTGATTGAATTGTCGCCATAAGTATAGCTTGAAAACAGCTTTTTGTACAGAGTAACCGAAAAAAATCTTTTTCGGATGTTCCGACAAACCATCTGCAAATTCCATTTCTTGAATATTATTAGAAATAATGTTATTTCATTTATAAAGCGGCATTTCTAAATGTTTCATAATCCATTAAAGGGGGAATATTATTTATGATGAAAAAGGATGTTTTTGATCAGTTGAAACAGGCGATGAAAGAAAAGGATACAGTTGCCAAAGCGGTTTTAACTCTGCTGAAATCGGCGCTTGATCAGGCGGAGAAGGAAAAGGGTTCCGAGCTGACCTTTGAAGAAGAGATTGCGGTCGTGAACCGTGAAGTGAAACAGACACACCAGGCCCTTGAAGGAGCGAAACAGGCAGGAAGGGAAGATTTGATTGAAAAAGAAAACCGCAAACTCCAAATTTTGCAAAGTTTCTTGCCTAAACAGTTATCCGAAGAAGAAATTGCCGATGCCCTAGTGAAAGCCGGCATTACAAAAGGCATGAACATGGGAGAGGCCATGAAAATCGCAAAACCGCTCCTTGCGGGAAAAGCGGACGGTGCCACAATCGCCAAAGTGGTTAAAAGCCTCATTTAATTCATAGAATAGAGGTAAATAAAAGACTTGTTTAAAAATTTAGACAAGTCTTTTAAATTTATATTGACAGAAAATTAAAACTGTACTATATTAGAAACATCAAAATTAATCTGTTATAGTACAACAAGTGAGGAGTGGTTGGATATGACAACATATCAAGAAGGGTATGAATATTACGTAACGAAATGCGAGCAATTCGGCCTTCAGCCAATCAATTTTTCAAACTTTATCGAACAGCTTTCACAAGAACAACTGGACCGGTTTAATGAACATGCCCGCAAAGTGAAAGAAAACACAGAATCATGATGATTCGTTGAAATATTTATCGAAAGGCGAGGAGATTGCAGAAAAGTGAGGTTAGTAATTTGGGAACGTTGAACATTCGAGTCGGTTAGACAACCTTGCTTGTCGGAAAGAACAAGTAAGGTTGTCTAATTTTATGCACAAAAAAAGAACACCATTTTAACGGAAAATGGCGTTCTGCTGCCTATTCGTCCAACAGCTCAAGGAGACGTTGATACTCCGGAGCTCCGATGCTGTCATAATATTGGTAGAGCAATTCGGAGTTCACTTTGATTTTATCTTTGTGATTTAAATACATCTGCGCCGTTAAAAACCGGATAATTAGCGGGACCGGTTTGTCATGGTTGAACTGGTTTATATATTTTTCGATGAATCCCTCGGACAACACACAGCTCAGATTGTTCCCCAGACATTCAAAATCCACGTAATCAATATGTTCCGTCAAAAACTCATCCGTCAAATGTTTGTTGTATAAACAGGCCGCTTTCCAATCGATCCGGTCTTTGTACCGGTTCAGCCAATGGGGCTCCAAAATGGCGCTGATCAGCGAAATTTGCTGTTCATTATATTTGGCAAATTGTTCATCCATTTCTTCGTTCGTCGGCTTTTTGAATCCCATGTCGTCATACAACTGGCAGGCGAGGGAAGGAATGCCTGTAACCAGATGTTCGCTGCCCGGCCACTTGTATGGACCACGGTCGAACTCGAAAAATTGGAATTCTACTTTTTCTTCTTCCTCATCAAACAAGTCCTCATCCAGTAAATCGATGGTCGCATATTCACTGAAATACGTATCATCTTCGATAAACTTGTCGATTTCATCCGAAAAATGCGGGTTGATTTCCTGATTGTTACGGACCAATTCCTCAATCATATACTTTTTGAAAGATGCAGAAAGCCGCGCAAGTACGGGATAGTTGTACTGCAAAGCGGAAACGTCGACCAGATCCAAATGATCAATCAAGTATTTTTCCGTGATTTGGTCGCATGCATAGCAGACATAAGCGAAATCCACATATTTCAAATATGGTTCGAATTCAGTAGGATGCATTTTAATCAGCCGATAACGCCAGTAACAATAATCGATGATAAATTGTGTTGACCAATTCGGATGAAGTTTTTGAATTTCTTTTACGCTTTGTTCATCCATGATCGGCCCGTAATGGACGGGAATCGATGTGACGTCAAAGTCTTCGGGGATGTTCAGTTTTTCCAGCGTTTTTTTCGGATTAAACCGCTTTTTTCGGCTTGGGTGGGTTTTGAATGTATAAGTGCCGATGGATCCCCGTTCATCCAGCAGAATATAGGAAAGTTCCTGTTTTTGGTCCCGGGTCAATTTTGTATGTTTGGGAAATTTCACAGCTGCAAAATAAGTAATATCATCGAGATTATAATAGAATTTATATTCGCCTTCACGGGTAAATTCGGAGCGCGAATTATTTTTCTTCCAGTATATCAACGCACCTAAAATGGGCGGATAGTTCGAAAAGTAGATATTGGCTATGGAAAAAATATTATGGGATAAAGATTCATCATATACGGCTTTGATAAATTCGATTTTTTTGATTTTTAACATGTTCGACCTCCATAAATCTATTATACCCCTTGAAAACGGAGCAGCCTACTTCAAATTTATAAAATATTTATAGAAAAAACATAGAATCCATATATAGAAGGGAAGAAATCCTATGTAGAATCAACTTGCCTTATAAATTTTATGAATTTTATTTCATTATAATGAATATTTTAATTGCTTCTTTAACAAAAAATTCAAATCCTGACAGGGTGTTTTTACAAAAATTAACAAGGGATCGCCGGCAAATCCGGAGTTTTTTGCAAAAGGAAGCGTAAATGGGGATTTTATATAAATGATTCGGGGGAATTGCTGCAGTATTCATTTTTATATAATCATTTTTTTGCGAAAAACATTTTCCACAAGATTGATCTGGACATGCAAGCATCATTTTTTGGATGAAAACTAGTTTTGTTATATGAAATATAGTCTGTCCGGTTCATAGAGGGAAAACGATTGAAGCCATCTTTTTCCTCTCATGATTCGTATTGATAGAATATGGGCACCGGTCGGCGGGGCTTGATTTTATCAAAAAATTACTAGAATCTAGTACATCTGCCTGTTCCTCTTATTTGAAACTGCATTTTATATAGTAGATTCAAAAATGGAGGTGACCAGAAATATGCAAAACAAATTCCAATTGGGTGATAAAATCATTGTAAGAAGCCCTTCATTTGCAGATCAACTTGGCATTTTTCTAGCGATCGATAACAACGCGTTGGTTTGGGTGACTGATATCGGAGGAAGCTTGACACTCGCCAGAACAGATCTTGACGGGGTAACCATCGCAAAAGCATAATGTTTTGCCGGAAAAGGTCAGACTTGCAGCTACAGGTTTGACCTTTTCTTATTGGAAATTTACGACTAAATACGGCTGATTGATTGCGGGGACAAGCGGTACCGATTTAGGCGTCCGCCCTTTCCATCCCGGATGTTTGCCCATAAAGTATAGTGACTACGTTAAACCTGGGAGAACGCATATGAAAAGCTCAGTATATTTTTCACCGGAAATGAATCATCTTTATAAAACTGAAAATGGAAGGCAAGTCATCGGGAACAATCAAACCTTCTTTGCGTCCGGCCCTTTTGATGAATTGAAACATTTCATCGGCCGGCATTACGCCAGCTTGCATGATCAGATACGGTTTGCAACAGGCAGAATCCGGGAGTTCAGCGAAAATCAGGCGGTCTTGCATCAGGCGGCGATACAGTCGATAGAGAATCAGATAGGCTGGTTAAAGGAAAAGGTGATAAAACAGGAAAACATGCT
The DNA here is from genome assembly GCF_006569205.1 of Ureibacillus terrenus. Taxonomy (GTDB): domain Bacteria; phylum Bacillota; class Bacilli; order Bacillales_A; family Planococcaceae; genus Ureibacillus; species Ureibacillus terrenus. The sequence goes on along the minus strand of NZ_VIGD01000011.1, from coordinate 23,462 downwards.
GGAAGCCTTTTCGGAATTTTTCAGGAAAGACATGCCGCAGATCACGAAGGACGTGGATGAAAAAATTCAGGGGCAACAGCAGTTCATCCGCAATCAATACAATCAGATCAATGAACAGATGGAAGAAATCCATGAGCAAACGGCCGGCCAAATGAACAGGATGTTGGAACAATATGAACAATCGATGGAACGCGTTTCTGAAATGCATAAAGAATTCCGTCAGATGAAGAAGCATTTAAGCGAAGTTCAACAGCAGTGTGAAGATATAAAAAAAGAAGCCGAAAAAGGGAGAAATCATTTCCAGGAAGCAATGAAAAATCTGACGAATCAACTGAACGATAATCTGACCAGCCTTTCCAAGCGGCTGGAGTCCATCGAAAACTCTTTCAAAGATTCTCTTTCCTATTTCCGTTTCGGAGACCGCATCATGATTACCGACCGGAATGGCCAAAGCACCGGGGTGTTCATCAGAACGACCGAAGACGCGGTCATCTGGGTCAGCGATGTGACAAATACTTTGACGGTGTCAAACTTTAAAGGTTTGACCATTTCAAAACTTAATTGAGCAGAATTGTTGAAGCGCCATTTTCCTTATCAGGGAGAAGGCGCTTTTTTTGTTGGCGGGGAAGAAGGGCAGGGGAATGGATTTCAGGAAAAGCGCGCGGCTGTCAAGGTTAATCGGAAGAATCCGACCGGATCAGTCGAAAATGGGTACAAATTGTTAACATGAAGTCCCTTAATAGTATCACCGGGAGGAAGTGTTGTATGATGAAAAAAACAGCATCCATAAATATCGGTTGCATACATATTAAAGCGTCCTGTCGGTAAACCGGGAATCAGGAGAAAATTTATAATAATCCATGAATCCATGCAAAGGATGTGACGGGAGATGAAATGGTATTTGTTGCGGAACGACCGCACAGGAGGGGAATTTAAAACGGCCATTCGATTGAAGGCCCGTTTGTTTCAACTGTTCGGATGGCGTTTGACGGACATTTATAATGGATGAATAATCGGGTTCTTGTGCATAGATAACAGAGCAAAGATGGATATTTTTCGACAAATTGATAATTTTCCATCACTATATTCAATTGAAACATGGTTCTAAATAATCCATGTTGAATACAAAACCCGCCCCAAACCAATCAAAAAACAAAAAAACACACGAACTAAAGGTATATAAGTTACTAGAATAAACAGAATCATAGGGAAAATTTGGGAATAATAAAGCAATTTATACGTATCCGGGAAAAGGAAAACCGCGATGGGAACGCCGAAGTGAACAGAAGGCAAATGCCGTAAAAACTTCGGTTTGTTAAAATTCCGAATCCGATAATAAAAATAACCAATAACGGCCCGGAAAATGCTCAAACAAAAATTTTTGATGCACGTGTTCCATTTTCAGAAAGAAACAACAGATTATGACGGCCAAACCAAAATGCCGCAAAATGATTGAAAATAATCCGTTGGACCATCCGTGATCGGAACAAAATAATCGCTTGGCGAAGCTGCTTTGAAGGAATCCGAGAAATTTCAACGAATGACTTATTCATTAATGCCATGTTGAGCACAGTTACTTATGGGAAAGGAAGGAAGATGATCAATTTTCTTTTTTAGTTTACATAATATAAATTATCGGAAGTTAAATCTCATAATTGAAGAATACTTCTAATAGTGAGACAGAAAAGATTTTTATGATTCATAAACTTTATTAACAATTTCCCTTATTACAATTATTTTTTGTATATCTTTATTTCATAACTAGGAATTTTAACAATTTATTAAATACAATTTTTCAATCAAAACTATTTTTATAATATAAAAACATTGTAAAACTTTATTTTGTATTCCTATTCACAAACTTTCTTTATTATTTAGCGCTTGTCAGATCCTTTCTTGATTTCATTTCTTTTTTTGTTGAAATCCTTCCATATTTCCCCACTTTTATGGTCATGTGAATCATTTAACAATCAAAAATTCGTTTTAAAGCTAAAATTTTCTCTTTTAAGTACGTTTTTTCGCAAAAAAATTTGTATAATTTATAGAAAAAGTATTGCAATTTTGTGAACGGTTCAATAAAATGGGTATTGTAAAATTCTTAAGCAAGAATTTTACGGACATGAAGCAGCAAAATCGTTCAAATCTAAAGGGGGTATGTTTATGGAGAAAAAAGGCGGTAAACCAATTGATTATGAAAAAATCGCCAAAATGGAATCGTTCAGACAGTTATCCAGAAAGAAAAATGCTTTCCTCTGGACGATGACAGTCATTTTCTTTGTACTTTATATGTTGCTACCAGTACTGACATCTTACACAAAAATTTTGCATCAAAAAGCAATTGGGGAAATTACTTGGGTATGGTTCTATTCTTTTGGTCTTTTCATCATGGTTTGGGGACTGGCACACTTTTATGTAGGAAGAGCCAACAAATTTGACAAAGAAGCAAAAGAAATCATAGAAGAATATGAAAGAGGTGCTGGTCAATGAGTCTAACATCGATTGTAATGTTCTTGGCTATTGTCGTAGTAACATTGTACATCACTTATTGGGCTTCAAAACGAACTACTACTGCAAGTGATTTCTACACTGCCGGAGGCGGCCTAAAAGGCTGGCAAAATGGACTTGCTATTTCGGGGGATTATCTGTCTGCTGCTTCATTCTTGGGGATCGCCGGTTCCGTTGCATTATACGGATATGACGGTTTCTACTTCTCTATCGGTTACCTTGTAGCGTATTTGGTTGTGTTATACATCGTTGCCGAACCATTGCGCAACCTTGGGAAGTTTACATTGGCTGATATGATCACAGCGCGCTTTGAAATGGCAAAAGTTCGTGGAGCGGCTGCTTTGAGTACAATCGTTATCGTATTGTTCTACATGATCGCCCAGCTTGTAGGTGCAGGTGCACTAATTCAATTATTATTCGGTATTCCTTATTGGGTGTCTGTATTAATCGTGGGCGTCATGATGACAATCTACGTATTATTCGGCGGAATGACTGCTACATCTTGGGTGCAAATTATTAAAGCTGTATTATTAATGTTTGGTACTGTAGTTATTTCATTCCTTGTTTTATTAAAATTCGATTTCAGTATTTTCAGAATGTTCTCAGAAATGGCTACTGCCACTGATGCTGGAGAGGCATATTTAAATCCAGGTTTGTTATATACAAACGGCATTAATACAATTTCTACATTATTAGCGTTAGTTTTGGGTACAGCTGGTTTGCCACACATTCTAATGCGTTTCTTTACAGTTAAAGATGCTCAAACTGCACGTTCATCCGTAATTTGGGCTACTTGGATTGTAGGTATCTTCTATGTGTTGACAATTTTCTTAGGCTTCGGCGCGGCAGCATTCGTTGGTAAAGACACAATCGTTGCTGCAAACCCTGCCGGTAACATGGCGGCACCATTGCTTGCCGAAGAATTAGGCGGAGATATACTATTTGCTTTCGTTTCAGCCGTTGCGTTCGCGACAATTTTGGCGGTAGTTGCCGGTCTCGTACTTTCCGGTGCTTCTGCTTTATCCCATGACATTTATGGTCAGATTATCAAAAAAGGCAAAATTACTGAAAAACAACAAGTGATGGCGGCACGTATCGGTTCATTAGTGATCTCTGTAATTTCCATTTTACTTGCTTTGGGAGCACAAACATTAAACGTAGCGTTCCTTGTATCATTGGCATTCTGTATTGCAGCTTCTGCCAACTTGCCAGTAATCATTTATACAATTTACTGGAAACGTTTCAATTCAAATGGAGCTGTATGGGCGATTATCGGTGGATTAATTACTGCTTTAGTCATGGTGGCAGTATCACCGAACGTATGGAATCCAGAGCCTGGTAAAGCAATTTTCGTAGGTACGCCATTGGTAACATTAACGAACCCTGCTATCATTTCTGTACCAGTCGGCTTCATCTGCGGATGGCTTGGCACAATATTATCTAGAGAAGCTGACGTTGTAAAATACAACGAAGTTGAAGTTCGCGCTCAAACTGGCATTTCCGTAAACGAAGTATCCCATTAATTCACTTACATTCATCCTTCAACCCTATAAATACATTTTCCTTGAGTAGCAAGTACTCAAGGATTTTTTTGCATTCAAAGAGGGGCAATCGCCCTCCCCCACTTCCCTACTCTCTCGATAAAATTACAATGGTCAATAAGATCAACAATGAACCAATCCAATCAATCCAGCCAAAAGAGACCCCTAAAAAAATCACCGATGTTAACGCGGCAGATAACGGTTCAGCACAAGCAAGCAAACTCGTTTCATAAGCCTTTAAATATTTTAAGCTATCCAAATAAAAATAAAAGGAAAGAACCGTTCCGCAAATAACGACAAATAAAAAAGCAAAATTCGTTATGAAATACCATTGACCTTCAAATTGCCATGGAGCCCTGATTAGACTGAAAAGAATGCCTCCTACAACCATTCCCCAACCAATCGTGATAAAGGAACCCCATTTTTTTAATAAAGGAATCGGAAAAATGGTGTAAAACGCCAAACCAAAGGCCGATAAAATTCCCCAGATGAACGCCTGTTTTGAAATTGTTAAAGATTCAACATTTCCATGGGTTACAAGCAAAAATGTTCCGAATAAAGCGGAAAACACCGCCAACAATTCTCTTAATGTCGGCAACCGTTTGGCAAGGACGATATAGTACATCGTCACCAGTCCAGGGCCCAAGTATTGCAAAACTGTTGCGGTTGCAGCATTACCGTGGGCAATGGCTGCCAAATATGTATATTGGACGCCGATCATCCCAATAACGCCGAAAATCACTAAACGCACTGCATCGTTTTTCTGTTTCCACACTTCAAAAATGTGGTTTCCTTCTTTTTTATATGCAATGCTTAATAATAAGGAGCCGGCAAGCAGCAGCCGACAAGTGGTGAACCATTCAGTATTGATTTTCAGCTGTTGGAACATGTATTGGGAAACGGTACCGGAAATTCCCCAAAACAATGCAGCCAAAATAACGAAGAAGATCCCTTTTGAACGATCTTCCATGGACCAAATCAACTTTCCCATCACGACTCCCCCAGATATCCATATCAGAATAGTAATCTTTTTTATTTATCTTTTCAATAAAGAAGAAAGGAGGGTGTCTAGAAAGGCAACATCTTTCCGGACACCCTCTGCTAATTGCTATTCTTCCTGATCTTCCCGTTGAGGATGGAGTATTTTCACAAACAATAATTCGCCATCCGTATCAATATCAAGTTTCAAAGAACCGTTTGAATAACGGTCTGCCCGTGCAAGGTTTGCAACCTCAATCGACTCTTGAACTTGTTTTTTCGTCGCCAATAACACCTGGTCGTCCTCATTTACGACTGATACGTTAAAGATCCGATGAGGGTTCTTTTTCAATTCCTTTAAAATGACGAGCCCACGTTTTGCCCTGCCGCTTCGTTCAATTTCAGATAAGCTCATTCGTTTAATGGCCCCTCGGTGAGTCACAACAATCAAATCCGGTTGCGAATCTGCATCAATGACATTGACAGCTGCCAAAACATCTCCATCTTTCAAATTGATTCCTTTAACGCCGCCTGTTTTAATACCGGTTACCGGAATTTCATCCATATTAAACCGGACAGTGTAGCTCAAATAGGATGTCAGAATGATTTCCTTTCCAGGTGTCACCAGGAAGGCAAACATCATCTCATCATCATTTTTCAAATTCATCGTCTTGATTGGCTTGGAGTAGCGGGTCACTTGATATTCGGCAAGTTTTGTGAGTTTTACTTGTCCGTGTTTTGATGCTGTCAGAACAAACTTGTTTTCATCATCGAAGTTTTCAACTCCTACCGCACCAATGACTTTCTCGCCTTCTTCAATCGGAACAATGCTTGAAATGTGCTGACCCAGGTCTTTCCATCGAATTTCCGGCAATTCATATACCGGCTGATAAATATAATTTCCCTTGTTTGTAAAGATTAAAAGATGATGCTGCGTATTTAATGTGTTTTCAAACAACAAATAATCCGATTCTTTCATCGCAAAATCTTCCGGATTTGAGGCGGCATAGGAACGGAGGCTTGTCCGTTTTACATAGCCGTCTTTTGTCACTGTCACTACAAAATCCTCGCTCGGAATCAGCACTTCAAGGGATACTTTGATTTCTTTCACTTTTTCCTGGATTGTTGATCGGCGCGGCTCTTCAAACTTTTTGCGCAATTCCAGGATTTCTTTTTTGATGACTTTAATCAGCTCTTTTTCGCTGCTTAATATTTTTGTAAGTTTTTCCGTTGTTTTTTGAAGTTCCTCATGTTCTTTTTGCAGCTGTGTAATATCTGTATTCGTTAAACGGTAAAGCTGCAAGTTCACAATGGCTTCCGCCTGTTCTTCCGTAAATTGGAACTTCATTTGCAAATTGTTTTTTGCATCCTTTTTATTCTTGGAAGAACGAATCGTTTGAATCACATCATCCAAAATTGATAACGCTTTGATTAAACCTTCAACGATATGTAACCGGTTCTTTGCCTTTTGAAGGTCGTATTTCGTTCTTCTTGTTACGACGTCCTTTTGGTGGTCGATATACGCGTCCAACATCAATGGGAGCGTCATCATGGTCGGACGGCGATTATGGATGGCAATCATATTAAAGTTATATGTGATTTGCAGATCGGTATTTTTATATAAATAATTTAAAATTGCTTCTCCGTCCACATCTTTCTTCAGCTCGATGACAATCCTGAGTCCCGCAGTACGGTCGGATTCGTCGCGCACTTCCGCAATGCCTTCCAATCGTTTGTCGAATCGCATTTCATCAATTTTTTTAACAAGTTGCGCTTTATTGACATCATATGGGATTTCGGTAATGACAATTTGTTCTTTTCCGCCTTTGATCGGTTCAATCGTTGCTTTGGAGCGGATGATGATTTTTCCTCTGCCCGTTTCATAGGCTTTTTTAATACCGTCCACGCCTTCAATGATGGCGCCGGTCGGGAAATCCGGACCTTTGATCACCGTCATCAAATCATCCACTGTACAATCCGGATTGTCAAGACGCATCAGCACGCCGTCCAATACCTCCGACAAATTGTGGGGAGGAATATCTGTCGCGTAACCTGCGGAAATTCCTGTAGCTCCGTTGACAAGCAGGTTTGGAAGCTTTGACGGAAGCACGGTCGGTTCGACGTCCTGGTCATCAAAGTTTGGCACAAAATCAACGGTTTCCTTATCGATATCTTTCAGCATTTCGGCTGCAATCGCGGAAAGGCGGGCTTCCGTATAACGCATCGCAGCAGGAGGGTCGCCATCAACCGAACCGTTGTTTCCATGCATTTCGATTAACGGATATCGCGCTTTCCAATCTTGGCTGAGCCGCACCATCGCTTCATAAACGGATGAATCCCCATGAGGATGGTAGTTCCCGATTACATTTCCGACCGTTTTGGCCGATTTGCGGAACGGTTTGTCATGGGTATTCCCATCCCTGTACATTGCATATAGGATTCTTCGCTGTACCGGTTTTAAGCCATCCCGGGCATCCGGAATCGCCCGGTCCTGGATAATATATTTACTGTAACGGCCAAAGCGGTCACCGATTACGTCTTCTAATGTCAATTCGTGAAATCGTTCGGTTAGCGCCATTATTCATCCTCCTTATATTCGATAAAGTCGGGCACCAATGTATTTGTATCTTCTTCCATGCCAAAATCGACATTGGCTTCAATCCATTTACGGCGCGGCTCCACTTTATCGCCCATCAATGTCGTCACACGACGTTCCGCACGGGCGCCGTCTTCGATGGTAACCCGAATCAGCGTTCTTGTTTCAGGGTTCATCGTCGTCTCCCAAAGCTGGTCCGCATTCATTTCTCCAAGACCTTTATAGCGCTGGATGACGTATCCTTTCCCCACTTTTTTGATTTTTTCCTGCAATTCACGTTCCGTCCAGGCATATTCAACGATCTCGTTTCTTCCGCTGCCTTTTGATACTTTATACAGCGGCGGCAAAGCCAAATATACTTTTCCCGCTTCAATCAACGGACGCATGTAGCGATAGAAAAATGTCAAAAGAAGCACTTGTATATGGGCGCCATCGGTATCCGCATCGGTCATAATGATGATTTTATCGTAAGCCGCATCCTCGATATTGAAATCCGGACCGACTCCGGCACCGATCGTATGAATGATGGTGGAAATTTCCTCATTTTTCATAATATCGGTAAGTTTTGCCTTTTCTGTATTAATGACTTTTCCACGTAAAGGCAAAATCGCCTGAAATGTCCGATCCCTTCCCTGTTTCGCCGATCCTCCCGCTGAATCTCCCTCCACAAGGAACAATTCATTCTTTTTCGGATTTCGGGATTGGGCAGGTGTCAATTTTCCAGAAAGAATCGTTTTTGCCTTTTTCCCTTTTTTGCCGCTGCGCGCTTCTTCCCTCGCTTTTCTTGCCGCTTCCCGGGCCTGCGAAGCGCGTATCGCTTTACGGACGAGATTTGCGGATAATTCGGCATTTTCTTCTAAAATGTAAAGCAATTTTTCAGACAACACGGATTCTACAGCCGTACGGGCTTCCGGCGTTCCAAGCTTGCTTTTTGTCTGGCCTTCGAACTGCAGCAATCTTTCCGGTATACGCACGGAAACAATGGCAGAAAGCCCTTCGCGGATATCGGTGCCTTCCAGATTTTTATCCTTTTCTTTTAGCAATCCGACTTTTCGGGCGTATTCATTGAAAATTCTCGTCAATGCCGCTTTGGCGCCCGTTTCATGAGTCCCTCCGTCACGGGTGCGGACATTGTTTACGAAGGAAAGGATCGTTTCGGAATAACCATCATTATATTGAAAAGCGAATTCCACTTCGATTTCATCGTGAGTCCCTTCCACATATTTCACCGGATGAATGACATCCTTTTCTTCATTCAAATATTCAACAAATGATTGAATCCCGTTTTCATAATAGAAAACTTCCCGTTTGCCTTCTTCCCGTTCATCAATCAATTCCATTTTCAATCCCTTTAAAAGGAAAGCGGATTCCCGCAATCGCTCTGCGAGAATATCATAATTAAATTTCGTGCTTGAAAAAAGCGTCTCATCCGGCAAAAAATGAACAAGCGTTCCGGTTTCGTTTGTTTTTCCGATCACTTCAAGGGTTGTTACAGGTTGTCCGCCGTTTTCAAATCGTTGTCGGTGGATGAGACCGTCCCGATAGATAGTGACTTCGAGAAATTTTGAAAGGGCATTCACAACGGAAGATCCCACACCGTGAAGCCCGCCGCTTGTTTTGTATCCCCCTTGTCCGAATTTGCCTCCGGCATGGAGAACGGTGAAAATAATTTCAGGTGTAGGTTTTCCCAATTTATGCATGCCCGTTGGAATTCCCCGTCCAAAATCCCGCACGCTGATGGAATTATCTTCATGAATTTTGACAATGATATGTGAACCAAAGCCAGCAAGCGCTTCATCTACCGCATTGTCGACAATTTCGAAAACGAGGTGATGAAGACCTCTGCTGTCAGTGGAGCCAATATACATGCCTGGTCGTTTCCGTACTGCTTCCAAGCCTTCCAATACTTGTATGGCATCAGCATCATATTTTAGTTCTGGTTGATTGATTGCCAAATGAAACCCCTCCAAATACAAACATCTGTTCTCTAATCGTACTTAGAATATATGTTCTTGTCAATATATAGTACATTTAACAGCTTTATCATTTTAACAAATCATTTCAAATAAATAAAAAACAAGTTTCTTTATTTTTAATTGAAAATACTTCGAAAACCATCCGTTAAACGTTTTTTATTCCGCTTGGTACATCATATATAATAAATGAAAATATTTCTTTCATTCCCGATAAGTAGTTTAATTTCCTTCTTGATTAAACAATTTTTTATCAGATATTTTTTCCGATGCCAAAAAAGTGAAAAGACTCTTTTTCTAATTAAGAAAAAAGTGTAAAATGATTATCGCTGAAAACAAAACGTTTAAATTGAAAGGAATCTTGATATGGTAAATGTATTAGCAATTCTTTGCGCTTATTTAATCGGTTCGATTCCGTCCGGTTTATGGATCGGAAAAATTTTTTATAAAACGGATATCCGCGAACACGGCAGCGGAAACCTGGGTGCAACCAATACATTCCGGGTGCTTGGTAAAAAAGCGGGCATAGTTGTGACGATTATGGATATTTTAAAAGGAACCATCGCAACCTTGTTGCCGATCATGCCTTATTTTAGCGACACAGTTGTACATCCTCTTATTTTAGGGGCGGTTGCAGCTTTTGGCCATATGTTCCCTATTTTCGCCGGTTTCCGCGGCGGGAAAGCGGTTGCCACATCCGGCGGAGTGCTATTAGGCTATTCATGGCCATTTTTTGTACTACTTGTCATCGGTTTTTTAATCTCGCTAAAAATCACGAAAATCGTCAGCCTGTCCTCAATGGTTGTTTCTGTCATAGCAGTTATCTACAGTATTATATATTGGATTGTCACAGGTGATTATGCATTATTTATTTTAGTAGTCATATTGGCAAGCTTTATTTTCTATCGTCATCGTTCCAATATCAAACGCATTCGGGAAGGTACAGAACCGAAAGTGAAATGGCTATAAGATTCTTGTGAATGGAGGTTAAAAATGAAAATTGTTATTACAGACGAAGCGCTAACTTGGTTTAAAGAAGAAATGGAAGTAGAACATGGCGACTATATCCGTTTTTATGCCCGTTATGGAGGATGTTCCCCGTTTCATGAATCCTTTTCCCTTGGAATGAACCGGGAAAAGCCTCACGATATCGGGGTTGAAACAGTCGTAGACGGCATCCATTTCTTTATCGAAAAAGATGATGAATGGTTTTTTAATGATCATGATTTGCATGTTTCCGTCGATCCGAAAACGGAAGAATTGCTATATGAATATAAAAAGTAAAAAAGGAAGTGGAAAGATGGAAGCCACTTCCTTTTTTTATTAAAATTTTTCTACATCAATCACATGTTTATCATATCCAAGAGCGACAACCATATCATTGTAGGCAACCAATACTTCCCGATACAACACATTGATTTTTTCCGCGTTCACTTCCCCGTCATCTTCATAACGGGCTGGATCGAATTGGCTGCTGAATTCATCCAATTTCACTTTTAAATGATCCACTTCTTTTGATTGTCTCGCCTCTTCGCTTGCATATGTATAAACATTGAATGAATGCTGGTTGGCCGTAAATTTCTCGATTAATTCCGTACGCTTGCTGCCTTTTTTTGTAGCAACTTTTCTTAATTGTTTCACCAAATCCATGACATTGCGGCTTTGGTTGACAAGTGTTTCAACCATGTTCATTGATAACCCCTCCCCGACATACTCCAGCTTCCATTCGTATTTTTATCAAAATTTGGTCAATATTTATTATAAAAAAACAAAAAATGATTGCAACAAAAAAAGAAACTGGCTTTGCGCCAGTTTCTTTATACTTCGCCCTTTTCACGGGCAGCATATTCTTCTTTAATTTCTTTGCGGAAACCTTCAATCGCTTTTCGGCGACGTTCATTTTTGGCTCTGATTTTTTCTTTTTCTTCCGGACCTGCAAACTCCATGCTTGCTTCGGCTTCATGAATATTTTCTATCGTATTTTGCACCATTTTTTGCAATTTTTCCACATTATCGGAACGATCGTCCGGATTTGGTCTGCGATTTGGCATTTCACTTTCCTCCTCCTTTATAGTTTCGATAATAGTTTGGATGAAGGGAGAGGAATTATGTGATGAATTATTATCATGGTTGTTCAATTTCCGCCAATTCATTTTTTAACAAATCTGCATATTCTTTCGAAGTTCTGATTTCGACGGTAATTGAACCAGGCCTGTAATAGGTTTGGATGACAAATGGAACACCCGTTGCATTCCGAAATTGAAAATCAAGGCCGCCAAAGGAAACCGTCGCGTCCCTGCCTTTTGGAACATATCCGACATCCATCGAATGATGATGCCGTTCCAGAATCTCAACGGGCAGTTTGTCGACAGCGTTAAAAAGTGTTGAAGATGTTTGGCAAACACCTCCTCCAATCCCCATCACCTTTTTCCCATTGACGATTTCCGGCGCCATTTGGTAACCTTCAGCAATTTCCCTTGGTCCTACAACGGAATTGAAAGAAAATTTATCGCCGCTGCCGACGATGACATTATGGATGGCCGCAGCAGAAAGCTCGATATTTTTGCTTCTGCCTTCCTGATTGGGATTAAAGAAAGTTGTATAGGAAGCCAAAACCACCTCTTTCAAATGAGGCACATCCGACTTACGATAATTGCTTTCGGTCACTTTTAAAGGAATTTCGATTTTTCCGCCTGTAAAGGAGAGTTGCAAAATTTTTTCTATGAAAAGAGGCGTATTGATTTCAATTTTTGGGGAACCTTTAATAATCTCTCCGTTCGAGTCGATTCGGTCAAGGATCATTTCCTTTCGATAATTCGGCTGAATTTCTTCGGCCCAACGTTCCATTTCCCTTTTCAAGATTGTCAAATCGTACTCAATCCAATAATCATAAGGATTGATTGTAAAAATTACTTCTTTGCTGTAAGGATCAAGTATGTCAATTTTGTCGGAATGCAATAAATCAAAATTTGCCGACATTCCATCCGATGGTGTTATGACAATCAATATTAGAAAAGTAAGTACTATTTTTCTCATCAATGGCAACACAACCTAATGAACTATTTTTTTGTATTGTTCCCGAATTTAGTCGACTCATGCAAAAAGGAGGCGTTATTTCATACGCCTCCTAAGAATAATATCCATCCTTTTTCGACACTCTAAAAATCGGTACTGATCTTCAGAATTTTTGTAAACCTAGTTTACTAATGTCAATATAGCATCTCAAACAAACGGCTATCCGCAAGATTTGTATCGATTGGACAGATTTTCGAATCCCTGCCGTACTGCCAAATCCACACGTTGGCTTCACAAGGCACTTTGGCCGGATTGAATTTTGGAGCAAACTGCGCTTTTGAAACGCCCGGATCCGGTTCCGCACTCCAGAGAATGGCTTGAGTGGCAACCATCTGATCTTGGCTGACCGCTTCACAATATGCTTTCGCAAAATTTCCTTCTGTCGGATCGTGATAAAAACCCGGTTTAAAGTCCGTATTATACATGTAATAGACATAACCACGAATCCAATTGCTATCCACTTCAAAGAAACGTTCAACATTGGCGAATATCGGAGTGCCTTTCCGGATTCCCAGTCTTTTGGCATGATAGGATGCGAACATGGCCACCATCCGTCCTTCATTTTCTCCCACCGCTTTTTTGAAATCATTGTAAATTGGAAGCAATTTTGTGCCGCTGTTGTGCAAAAGTTCGATTTCTTCACGGTCCAAACCGTCAGAAGCCCCTTCGACCCGGGTCAAATACCTGCCCCAAAATTCCGGTTTTCCGTAATTGTTTAACACACAATTGTACAAGTCCGCCGTCACTTTTTGCGATGAATCAACACCCCAATGATAAGCAGCCACTTATCGTACCTCTTTCCTATTAGTGTTTCCCCATAATTATATATATTGTGCTACTACATCAATTGTTCATGGAAATATAAAATGAGGGCCGGTTTCGCCCCCATGATCATGTTTCCTGTTTGCTTTCAATGTATAATGGCTTTTCCATTCAATTAAAACTTTGTGCAAATCATGCCCAACAATGCTGTAATGACACCGAGGATCTGATACATTTTTAACTTCTCGTGAAAGATGAGACTACTTCCGCAAACGACCACTAAACAGCTCAATGAAACGATGGAAAATACGATGCTGGCAACTCCTTTTTGCAACGCAAAAAAATAGCAGCTATAGGCGATGACGCTTAACAGGCCGACAACTGCGCCAATTTTTAATTCTGACTGCTGCCATTTTTCATGGACAAGGAAGCTGTTTGCAAGCAAGTAAACTGCGCCTCCGCCGTACATGGCTATTAACATGTTCAATGGAACAATATGCATATAAGTCGATGTTTTCATCAATATTCCCAGAATGCCGAGGGAAAGAATCGCAAAACAAATTCTCATCATCCAAGGCAAATATTCTACATGGATATCACTGGAAGGTTTATATTGTATCGCCACAGCTGAACATAACATGATGAAAATCCCCGTCCATTGCAATACCGTGATATGCTCATGGAAAATCAATGCGGCACTTAAGATGGGAATAATGGTATTTAAACTGATTAATGAACTTGTAATGCTTGCCGGCCCCTTCTCGAAAGCTTTCGACATTTGAATATTGCCGTTGGTATTCAAAATTCCGATCAATGCTCCAAGGAGAATGGTAGCCAGGTTCATATGATGGATTCTGACAAATAATCCATAAGTGGCCGTAATCAGAAACGCGAATAAATAGAAATAAAGTTGAATATGTATTTTGGAATAGCCTTTGGCTGTACTCCATTTAAAAATCATATTATTGGTGCCAAAACAAAACATAGTGGACAATGCAGCCCCGATCCACATACGTAAGCCCCTCTCTTGATGTCGTACATTTTATTCTAGGTGAAAACAGGAAAAATTCAATGTCCATTTAAACGACGATTTGCATTATTTTAACGTTATTTTTCTCGTTAAATAAAATTTCTATAGGAAAACACGGAATTGGTCAAATGAAAAAAGACCCGTTTTCTGAGACTCGGGTCTTGATGTTTTTGATTACTTGTTGGTGGAGAGCAATTCATCCAATTTGATCAACACTTCTTTCGCCTTTCCTTCCAGAATGCAGTCAAAGTAGGATGCATGGGAAGCAATTTCTTTATTGATATACACCTTTTTTCCTTTTGTCATCATTGGGAGCTGGTTGACCGGATACACTTCCAGACTTGTTCCGATGACAATGACCAGATCTGCGCTTTGTATGTTGGATAAAGCATTTTGCCATGCTTTCTCCGGCAACATTTCGCCAAACAGCACCACATTGGGCCTCAAATAACCTTGGCAATGCCCGCATCGTTCCTTTGCCAGGAAAGACTCTTTTGATGCACTTTGTCCGCATGAATGGCAGCGAAAGGTATAAATCGAACCATGCAGCTCATCGACGCATTTGCTGCCAGCCTGAAAATGGAAGCCATCCACATTTTGAGTGGCGATTCTGTGGAGAATCCCATCTTTCTCCCATTTTGCAAGAATATGATGGCCTTCATGAGGAGCGCATTTTTCGAGCAAACGAATCCTCATGGAATAAAATTCATGAAATAAAGGATAATTGAACTCCAACGCGTCCACTGTCGCCACCTTTTGCAGATCGGTTTTGGTCCACCAGCCGGATGCGGACCGGAAATCCGGGACTCCGCTTTCCGTGGACATTCCTGCCCCTGTCAACACCACCGTTTTTTTCGAAGAACGAAGCCAATCATCCACTTTTTGCAGATTGTTCATATCACCTACTCCTCTCCCCTGTTCTTACCAATAGTTATCTCATAAAAATTAAGAACTGAAAATAAAAATGTAAATTATTTAAAACACTTCCCGTCGAATTTGCAGCTAAATTTAACGAAAGCCAATGTTTAAATTTTTAGTCACAATAAATTAAAAACACCCTTTTTCTGCTTTATTATAATATAAAGGTAGGTGATTACCCCAATCATTGGAGGATTGTTTATGTCAACCCTGATTGTACTCATTCTGTTAATTTTTTTGAATTCTTTTTTTGCGGCATCGGAATTTGCCCTTGTCGAATTGAATGAAATCAAAATCAAAAAACTTGCGAATGAAGGGAATCGAAAAGCGAAATTATTGGATAAATTAATTTCCGAACCGAGCCGATTTTTAAGCACCATCCAAATCGGCATTACATTGGCGGGCTTTTTGGCCAGCGCCTTCGCTGCGGATAGCTTTTCGGATGAATTTGCCGCATTCTTGTACGATGCAGGCGTACCGTTGACGCTTGAAACGCTCGATATTATCTCCGTCGTATTCATTACGGCGATTTTGTCCTATTTTACCCTTGTATTCGGGGAACTCGTGCCCAAAAAAATCGCGTTGCAACAGGCAGAAAGGGTAGCCAATTTAGTCGTATATCCCTTAATCGGTATTTTCTATGTCTGTTATCCCCTCGTTAAGGTGCTCAGCCTTTCAACAAGTGCAGTGCTCCGCTTATTGAAAGTGGATGAAAAAGTCATCCGTGAAGAAGCTACGGAAGAGCAAATAAGGCTGATGGTCGAGCTGGGAGGCATCCAGGGAACCATTAATAAAAGCGAAAGCAAAATGATTCAAAACATTTTTGAATTTAATGACAAATTGGTTTCCGATATTTTTACCCATCGCGTTGATATTGCCGCCATCCCGGTTGAAGCGACCCTGGAAGAGACGTTAGCGATTGTCGATGAAAACCGCTATACCCGCTTTCCCGTTTATGAAGAAGATATCGACCATATCGTCGGCATTTTGCATGTAAAGGATTTGCTGCATATTTTGAGCCAAGTCGATGAAAAAGAGGAATTTCAATTAAAAAACATTATTCGAAAACCTATTTTTGTCATTGATTCATTATCCATTGATGTATTGTTTCAAACCATGAGAAAGAGCGATGTCCATATGGCGATTGTCATCGATGAATATGGAGGTACGGCCGGGCTTGTCACAATCGAAGATATCATCGAAGAAATTGTCGGAGAAATCGAAAGCGAGACAAATGCGGAAGAAAAAGAAATTCAAAAAATAGGACCGGATCAATATTTAATAAAAGGCGTCACCCATTTGTACAAAATCGAAGAACAATTGAATATTCATTTGCCATCCGAAGATTTTGACACTTTGAACGGATTTTTATTGGAACATGTAGGACAATATCCTTTCAAAAATAAAGTGTTTGAATATGAAAATTTGCGCTTCCAAATCGTTGAAGCGGATCAACATCGTATAGAAAGCGTCATTTTAACAGTATTGGAAAACAAAAAGAAGGAAAATGAAAATGACGGTGAATATCGTAAGGAAAAATAAAATGGCGGGAAGGAGATCCTTCTCGCCAAATTAATTCATCAAAAATTCGGCGGTCAATTCGTGGCCACGCATAAAATCGGGAGAACCGGGAAAATTCTGCATAAAACCGTGGACATTTCCGTCAAAACGGACATGCTTGACGTCAACACCGGCTTGTTTTAACAATTCCGCAAACTCTTCCCCTTCATCGCAAAAAGGATCATATTCGGCTGTAAAGATTAATGTTGGAGGCATTTGCGCCAATACCTCATTTTTTACGTCAAAGGGAGCATAATAGGAAACAGATGCATCCTTGATGTTGGAGAGGGATAATGAATGCAAGGAAAGGTCGATTCCGTATTTCCCATTAAAAAGCGCTCTTGAAAAATGCGGACTGTCCTTTATTTGTTGGTCAAAATGGATGATTGGATAATGTAATACTTGTTTTTTAAACCGGATATTTTCTTGAAGGATGAAATGAAGGACAATGTTTGCGGCAAAATGCGCGCCGATGCTTGGCCCTCCAATCGCCAGTTGGTTCGGAAGACCTCCCAATTCTTCCACATGATCAACAATCCATTTCGTAGCGTCATAACAATGACTGAGCATCTTCTCTTCACGCCCTGGTGTGCAATAATCGACGGCGATCACTTTATATCCCGCCAATGAACAAATCAACCGGCAACTGACATCGTGGGTTTCAATCCCACCAGGAATCAAATTTCCGCCATGGAAAAAAATAAATACAGGATGTTTCTCTTCTTCATTGGGTGTATAAATCCTGATCGGGATTTCCGCACTCCCTGTTTTGACAAACCGTTCTTCTATCCGAAATACCTTGGGGCGTTTATCCAACGGAGGATTTTTAATTTCGATTCCCGTTTGCCTTGCTTTCGGAAATTGCCGAAAATATTGTTCAATGTACAAATGAATCGGCATTCACTCACTCCTTTCTTTTTACATAATGGTTATCAAATGTTCCATACTAATCGATGTACCGTATCTTTAGAATGCGCAAAGAAGAAAAGTGTATAACAAAATAAAAAAGCTAAGTATAGCCATTGAAGCAAGTTTCTATACTTAGCATGAAAAATTAAGTTGTTCAATTAACCGGTTCCCATTCGATAAATGTCATTTCCGGAACATATTGGCTCATATGGGATTTGATTTCCTCATAAATTCCATAGGCATTAGGAAGTTCTTCGTTTGTTAAACGATAGAGAGGGACAATTTCGTAGTTTCTCCAATTTTGGAAAGTTACATAAGTCGGCAAAAATTGAGGATTCAATATCTCCACCAACGTTTTTTCATTCCCCTCTTCATCATATAATACCGTCTTTTTTACATCCAGTTGTATGATTCCGCCGATGCGGGTGAAGGGAAGGTCTTGCCCGGATAAAAAATTGCCCAAGGAATGAATGACAAATGTCTGATTTCCTTTTTCCCCGGTATACCATTTTGCAGGCTGCAGCACATGGGGATGATGAGCAAAGACGATATCGGCCCCGAAATCGGCCAAGTGTTGGGCTATTTGATCCTGATACTGGTTAAATTGCCGTTGATACTCGTTTCCCATATGTATGTTCACGACTACCACATCCGACATTTCTTTCGCCTTTTCAATATCCGATTTCATTTTATCCAAATCGATGTAATTGACGTAATACTCTTTTCCTTTGGGTACAGGAATTCCATTTGTTCCGTATGTGTAGCCCAAAAAAGAAAAAACGATGTTATTTTTTGTAATGGTTTTAATTTGCGCCGCTTCTTCTTTTGTTGCAGCACATCCTACATACGTAATCCCGAGCTCGTTCCAGTGGTTTGTTGCGTTCAAAATGGCGCGTTCTCCCCTGTCCAGTACATGGTTATTGGCCATATTAACTACATCCACACCCGCATCTTTTAACGCATCGCCAAGTTCAAAAGGACTGTTGAATGTTGGATAAGTGGAAAGGCCGATTTCTTTTCCCCCGATAATGCTTTCCGAATTGGCAATGGTCAAGTCCGTGCTTTCCAAATAAGGCTTTACTTGCTGAAACATTTTTGAAAAATCGTAGCGGTTATTCCCGATGTACGCATCATCATAGACCGGTTTGTGCAATAAAACATCGCCCACCGCCGAAATGGATGCAGTGTATATTTCCGGTTCTTTCGGTTGAACTTCCGGCTCTTCCTCTTCCATGGGAGGATTGGGCGGAACAGGGACATTAGAAGGAGCCTCCATTTCCGTATTACATGCCGCAAATAGTAGCGTTACTAATAGAACTAATAGATATCGGACTATTTTCTACATCTCCTTTATGAAAAGCTTTGTACATATACTTTGGGCAATACCCGTTTCTTTTTTCCTAATGCCTTTGTTTCATTTTAAAAACTGTTTTCCCTTATGGCAATGCTTTTCCCAATAATAAAATGTGAAAAAATCATGGCTTTCAAATAAAAAATGCCCGGAACAATAAAGTTCCAGGCATTTTTGACACTTTATATAAAATCAGGATACATTTATCGTAATAGTATCAATCCTGAAGATTATAATGCTTTTTGAATCAACAATTGATGTTCTCTTTTTAATCTTTTTGATACATTGTAACGACCGCTGCGCCTCCTAGACCGAGGTTGTGCTGCAGGGCGATTTTGGCGCCTTCCACCTGACGATTGCCCGCCTCTCCCCGCAGTTGCCAAACGAGTTCCGCACATTGGGCCAATCCCGTTGCCCCGATTGGATGTCCTTTTGACATCAATCCACCTGACGGATTGATGACATACTTTCCGCCATACGTATTGTCCTGATCATGAATGAGTTTTTCCGCTTCCCCTTCATCGCAAAGACCTAAAGCTTCGTAAGTGATGACTTCATTCGGCGTAAAACAGTCATGCAATTCGATGACATCGACCTCATCAGGGCCCAGACCGGCTGTTTCATAGACTTTCCTGGCAGCGCGTCGGCTCATGCCATAACCTACTAAATTCAGGTTGTTTTCATAGCTGTCAGGCTGATCCGTTGCCATTGACTGGGCGATGATTTTGACGGACTGTTTCAAGTTATGCTTTTTTGCGAATGATTCGCTGCAGACGATTACTGCCGCCGCACCGCATGTCGGCGGGCAGGCCATCAATCTTCTCAGCCCCGGATAGATGATTGGTGAATTCATCACTTCTTCCAGTTGAAGTTCCTTTGTAAATAATGCAAATGGATTATGGGCCGCATGTTTTCTGGACTTCACCGCCACCTTCCCAAAAATCTCCGGATGTGCGCCGTATTTTTTCAAATATTCAAGCCCCGCTGCAGCAAATACCTTTAACGCAATCGGGCCATCCGGCAAGTCCGGATTCAATTCTATAAACCTTTGTTGAATCCATTGAAACGGCGAAGTGCGGTCCGGCCAGTTTTCCCCGATTGCCCCCGGTCTCATTTCCTCGAATCCGAAGGCAAGCACACAATCGGCCGCACCGGATTCCACCGCCTGGCGGGCCAAAAAAAGGGCTGTGGAACCGGAAGAACAATTGTTATTGACATTGATAATGGGCATTCCCGTCATTCCGACCTGGTACAAAGCCGTTTGTCCGCATGTACTGTCGCCGTAGATATAGCTGGCATAGGCCTGTTCCACATCGTCCAGTTCAATCCCGGCATCTTTCAGCGCCCCTTCAATGGCCCTGGCAGCCATCACTTCATAAGGTTCATTGTTTCCAGGCTTTTCGAACTTGACCATGTTGACGCCAATGATTCTGGCATGGTTTGTCATATGGATCCTTCCTTTCATGAACGGATTATCTTGGCGACATGCGGATTGCGCCATCCAGACGAATCACTTCGCCATTGATATATTCATTTTCCATCAGAAATGTGGCCAGTTCCGCATATTCGGACGGACGTCCCAGCCGTTTCGGGAATTCCACGCTTTCCGCCAATTTCTGAAGGACCTTTTCCGGCAATGTCTTTGCCAACGGCGTCATGAAAACCCCGGGCGCAATGGTATTCACCCGGATACCAAATTCCGATAAATCGCGGGATAACGGCAATGTCATCCCGGCGATCCCCGCTTTGCTTGCCGCATATGCCGCTTGTCCCATTTGACCGTCAAATGCGGCAACGGAAGCCGTATTGATGATGACGCCCCTCTCGCCGGAATCGGTATAAGGTTCATTGTTTTTCATTTCATTCGCGGCAAGTCTTAGCACATTAAAAGTCCCGATCAAGTTCACATCGATTACTTTGCGGAAAGTCTCCAATGGCAGAACGCCTTTTTTTCCGATCGTCTTTCCCGGTGTCCCGATTCCTGCGCAATTCACACAAATATGAATGGCGCCGAATGTATCGATGACCTGCCGGATGGCATGCTGCACGGATTCATCATCCGAAACATCCACAACCGAATAACGCACCTGATCACCTAAACGCAATGCTTCGTCTTTCGCTTTCTTTTCGTTTAAGTCGAAAATAAACACCTTTGCCCCTTTTTCTACTAATTTTTCAACGGTAGCCAAACCCAAACCGGAAGCTCCTCCGGTCACGACTGCCACTTTGTTTTGTAAATCCATCTATGCTCCCCCTTACTCATTGTTTTTGATATATCAGAAATCTCCCTGCTCTTTGGGAGAAATGTTTATACTATTTTCCCAGTACATCCCTGCTGATGATTTCTTTCATAATTTCCGATGTGCCGCCATAGATGCTCTGTACCCTTGCATCCCTGTAAGCCCTTGCAACCGGATATTCTTCCATGTAGCCGTAACCTCCAAATAGCTGGAGGCAACCATCGACAATTCTTCCCTGCGCTTCGGTGGAAGATAATTTTGCAATGCTTGCATCAGCCGTGGAAAGTTCCCTTTTGGCGAGCAAATCCAGGCAATGTTCCGCAAATACCCTGTTGATTTTTGCTTCGGCGGTCATCTCCGCAATTTTATGGCGGATTGCCTGGAACCGGCTCAAAGGTTTGCCGAAAGCTTCCCGTTGATGGAGATAATGAATGGTCATTTCCAGAATTCCTTCCATTCCCCCGCATGCAATGGTTCTTTCTCTCGGCAATTCTTTCATCAAAATGACAAAACCCTTGTCCAATTCCCCCAGAATTTGCGTGGAAGGGACTTGGACATTTTCAAAAAATATTTCAGAGGTATCGGCGGAATGAAGGCCCATTTTCTTTAATTTTTTGCCTTTAATGACTCCTTCCCTTTTCGCATCCACAATAAACAAGGTCGTCCCTTTGGATGCAGGAGCGTCAGGATTTGTTCTGGCCGCAACGATGACAAAATCAAAATGTTGTCCGTTTGAAATGAACGTCTTTGCCCCGTTGATAATGTAATGTCCTGTAGACGGATCTTTTCTGGCATATGTTTTGATTCCTTGTAAATCGCTGCCCGCCCCGGGCTCCGTCATCGCGATGGCACCGACATACTCACCGGAGGCCATCTTTGGCAAATAATGCGCTTTTTGTTCCTCGGTCCCCGCATTAAGGATGTAGTGGGCCACAATATCCGAATGGACAGCCACATTGCCGGCAAGGGAACTGTAACCTAACCGGTTAAATTCATCGACGACGCGTGCAGAAAAATGGACAGAAGCCCCGATTCCTCCATATTTTTCGGGGATGTCGACACAAAGCAGACCGGCTTCCCCCAATTTGTTCCATAATGTTCTCGGGATGATTCCCTTTTCTTCCCACTGATCGTAAAATGGTGCTATCTCTTTGTCCGCGAAAGATTTAATGGATTTTTTAAATAAAGAAATTTCTTCTTTCATGACAAATTCTTTTCCCATCAAAACACCCGCTTTTCAATTTCATAAAATTCCGAATTCTTTTGCCGTCATCTGAGAATAATCGCTTTCATCTTATTAATTGCATCCATTTTCCTGCATTGAAAACTATAAAAAATATAAACTGGAGTAACTTATGAAAATTCATCTTAATAAATGAATTGTTTTACTAAATTTTTTAAATGAATCCCCATTCATTACCTATGTTATTCCCATTTCATTTATTACTAACAAATTAGGTTAACAATGGCTTTCCAAAAGATCTTTTCTTACTTCCTATATTTACTTTTAACTGCATATAATGTATATTATATGACTAGTTTAATCATACAAAATGGGTATACATATATAAAAAGACAAAGAAAAAAACAGTTTCGCTTTATCGGGTATCGATGAATACAACATATTTTATATTATGTTTAATAAAAAGCCTCAGTCTATTTGATATTATCCCTCTTGTGTAGACAATGTAGAAAAAGGATACACTGCTATACAGGAAAGATTTTTTTGGATAAATCAGATGCAAAATACACAAGCTATAGTTTTGAATTTAAATTACGCGAAGTCACGATGTATTTTAATGAACATTAGGGTATCGAAAAGTGGACAAGAGAATGAAGATAAAAGATCCTAAAAGGGGGTACGTATTTGGGTAAAGAACTATCTGTTTTTTGCAAGCAAAAAGTGCAGAGAATTGCAAGAAAAAATACATAGGCTTGCCGGCTCAATGAATTTACCTTTCAACCGAGCGAGAAGGGAGCGACTGAACGGCAGAAAGCGCGTGCCGCAAGCGGTAGCTCTCTCC
>NZ_VIGD01000010.1 GCF_006569205.1 Ureibacillus terrenus | reverse complement strand
AATTCTGCAAGTACGCCCAAAAAAGGACAAACAGAATATTTGTAAACCAAAGATACAAAATACCCCAATTTATTTGGGTTTCTTTTAAAACTCTTTTTAATAAAAATCTAATTTTGCAAAACTCTCATTTAGAAATATAAAAGGAGATAAGTAAATCGTGAATAGACTAGAAAACACCGTCGACAGAATTTTTGCGGATATTCCAGTCACGTTTATGAATCTAATAAATTCCATTATTGATAATAAAATCAAGGAACTTGTCAATAATGCTACTAAGGTAAACACTGCTACATCTCAACAAAAAAAGAAAGGACATGGTTCGTATTGAGATGTGCAGTTTATGTTCGTGTTTCTACCGATAAAGAAGAACAAAAAGATTCCTTAAATATCAGCAAGAATTGTTCTACAACTATATAGCCGAAAAGGGGTGGGATATTTACAACTTTTATATAGAGATAGAAAGCGGGACGACAGCAAAAAGAGAACAACTTCAAAAATTGATTCAAGATGCGCAGGATAAAAAGTTTGACATTATCCTCGCCAAAGAGTTATCTCGTTTGGCTCGTAACGGAGAATTATCGTATAGTATAAAATCAAAAATTTATGTGAGAACCATGGGATTCATATCATTACACTGGATAATGCAATCAATACCTTAACCGGTAACACGCATATGTTTGGTCTTTACGCATGGATGTATGAGCAAGAATCCCAAAACACTAGTAATCGTGTGAAGGAAACATTAAAAACACGTGCAAAAAATGGCCTTTTTCAAGGTTCAAATCCCCCCTATGGATATGAAGTACGGGATGGAAAATTGTATATTCGGGATGACGAGACACCAAACATTGTACGACGAATTTTTAAAGAATATTTAGAGGGGCGCGGAAGAGAAAGTATTGCGAGACAACTATATAAAGAAGGAGTTCCAACCCCTTCGCAAGTTGCAGGTAAAATAAATGCAGGAGATAAATGGCATGAATCGACCATTAAAAATATCTTAACAAATCCTCATTACGTCGGTGATCTCGTTCAAGGTAGAACTACCACATTAAGCGTAACCAATAAAAAAAGAAAAAAAGTACCTATTATTCGCGTTCTTTTTTGTTCATCAGAAATTTATATTCCGCAATCACAGCGATTTCCCCTGTTTGCTTTATGATTTCCTGCTGGAACGTGACCACTCCGGTGCCGTTTCCTTTATCTTTTAAATCCGTAACTGTCAATTTTAAATGGATTGTATCCCCTATAAATACCGGCTTAATAAATCTCAGCTTTTCTATTCCGTAAAAGGCTGCAACCGTGCCGGGCGCCATTTCCAAAAGGCCTGTCCCTATTGATAATACCAGGAGGCCATGGGCAATCCGCTGCTTAAAAATCGTATTTTTGGCATATTCCGAATCGGTATGTAACGGAAAAAAATCGCCGCTGACACCGGCAAAATTCACAATATCGCTTTCCGTTACGGTGCGGCCGCGGGAAATCCATGATTCCCCGATTTGAAAGTGTTCAAATGGTTTGTTTAACACTTTTTTCTCCCCTTTGCCTGAACATGAAAATGCCACAATCCCACCCAATCCTTACATGGGGCCGGAAGTGGCTGTTGAATTCCTTTTATTAACGGACAACCAATACATCACACTTCGAATAGCGCACAATGCGCTCCGCCACAGAACCAAGCAACCATTTCTCCACTTTATTTAGTCCTGTAGCGCCGCAGACTACCAGGTCGACATCAAGATTTGTCAAAACAGCTTTTGCTGCTCCTTCTTCCACTGACACTTCGACATCTTTAACCCCTTCTTTTTCCGCAGCCTCTTTCCATTTTGCCAACTCTTCTTCCGCTTCTTTCTTCAATTCTTGAGCATATTTTGGATCATAAGCTGCTATGGAACCAAAAGATTTCGTATCAACCACATGGATAAGCAATAAAGATGATTGGAAATTTTTAGCATATTCAATCGCTTGTTTGAACGCTTTTTTTGACCCTTCTGAAAAGTCCACTGCTACGGCAATTTTCTGATACATTTCCATTATTATTCACTCCTTTATTTTCATCCATTTTATCAAAAATTTAACAATAATAAAATCTCGCATTTTTTGTCCGTTCCTGCTTTTTATCCTGCTGCATTTTTTTCTGAAAAGCGAAATCAATCGACATTGATATTTTCTTTCATCACCTTCTCGGCTATTCCCGTATGTGTAATTTTATTGTATTGTTCATACATTTCAGTTACTTCTTCCAAATTGTTTGGATCTAAAATGAAGTTTTTATTCCCCTTTTTATATAGAACAAGGGGATGTCCCCTGAACAATTTGGCATCAATCAATTCCGCTGCGTTTTGAATTTCAATTGGATTTGCGGCCGGATCAAACATTTCGATTCGATGTTCAGTTAAAAATTCCAAAATTTTAGGCACTGTCCAATGGTCTTTAAAAAAGACCACCGAAACCATTTTATGGCATCTTCCGAATCTGACCAGCTGCGCAAAACAATCGTCCATTTGGATGCATTCCGTATGCGTAAAATGAAATTGCTTTTCATACTCCCTCACCATCATGTATTCATAACTGTCCGGATATTCACGCAGGTCATGAATGATTTTTTCATTTCTGTATTGTTGAAAATTGATGATTTTTTCCTCTTTCAATCCGTTCACCTGCCTCAAACCGAAATGAACCTTTCTTCAACGTAAGCGTTTCCATTCCTGAGCGGGAAGAATTTATTTATATTTTATGATGATTCTTCTGTCAAATGAACTTTTATTGAAAAATCATCCTGGTCCTTAATTCCGCAGGATTTCCGCTTTTGTACCATATGGTGCGGGAGTTTCGCCATACATTAAGTACGAACAAGGGGGTGAAAATATGTCTTCCAAATACAGTTCAGGTGGAGGATGCTTTGGAAACAAATTTGACTTTGTTTTAATTGTGGTTCTGTTCATTCTGCTGATCATTGTAGGAACAAACTACAGCGGATATTGTTATTATTAAGCGGTTTCCCCCTTTGCTTTCACTGTCCGCCATCCATTCCCCTTGCCAACACCCTTTTGCGGCCTGAGGCGTTGTCTTTGGGCCTTTTTTCTTTAAAGAGCAAAAGGAAAAATCCATTTTGAACATCAAGGGGTTCAAAATGGATTTTCATCAATTCAATATTCTATGAGGCAACTTATGGTACAAATCAAAAATTTCTTCCGCCGTTTCCTTGAGGAGTTCTTCATCTCCCTGGTCGATTGCATTATCCAATTTCGCATAAATTAATAATAAAATGCTTTTCGCTTCTACTTCGTTCATATATTGAATCTTCTGTTTGACACTTTGAATCCGATTCAATTGCTGACACCCCTCTTCACTCTCTACAAAGCAATTATACTGTATCATTAAAAAAAATTGCCAATATTGAAACTTTTTTATTTTAAAGCAAATTGGTATAGTAGAAGAAAAAAGACAAAAAAAAACTGTCTTGAAAAAATATCAAGACAGTTTTTTATTTTGATCAGGAGTTCAAATGGACCAAAATTCTTCCTTTTGCTTGTCCTTTTAATAGGATCGGAAAAGCATCCGGCAATTCTTCCAATGCTACTTCTTTTTGAATAAAATCCTCTAAACGGTCCGGTTTGTACTCTTTCGCCAAGCGGTTCCATACTTCCTGTCTCGTTTGATAATCGCAATATGCGGAATCGATGCCGAGCAGATCAACACCTCGCAATATGAACGGATAAACCGTAGTCGGAAGGCTTGCGCCGCCTGTTAAACCGCTTACTGCCACTTGTCCTCCCACCTTGATTTGACTCAAAATCGATGCCAGGGATTCCCCGCCAACCGGGTCCACCGCCGCAATCCATCTTTGTTTTGCCAACGATTTCGGTCTTCCCGGACCGACCGTTTCTTCCCTTGAAATCACGGATTTTGCTCCAAGGCGCTTTATAAATTCATGTTCCGATTCTTTTCCGGTGCTTGCTTCGACCTCATAGCCAAGCTTTGACAAAATGGCGACGGCAAAGCTGCCTACACCTCCTGTAGCACCAGTTACAAGCACTTTTCCCTGGCCAGGAGCAAGACCGTTTTGTTCCAGGCGATAAACGGATAAGGCCGCAGTAAAACCTGCAGTCCCAATAATCATCGCTTCCCGCAACGTGAGTCCTTCCGGAAGCGGCACAACCCACCCGGCCGGGATGCGCGCATATTCGCTATATCCCCCATAATGGGAAACACCGATTTCATAGCTCGTTGCAATCACTTCATCGCCTTCCTTGAAGCGCGGATCCTCCGATGCTACAACAACTCCTGCCAAATCAATCCCCGGAACAAAAGGATAGTTTCTCACAATGTTCCCATTAGGGATTGTCGCAAGACTGTCTTTATAATTCACACCGGAATAATGGACACGAATCAGCACTTCCCCTTTCGGCAAATCGTCGAAGGACAATTGCCGAATATCGATTTCCACATCTTCTCCCTTTTTATCCACGACTAATGCTTTAAATTGCGACATTTCTCATTTCCCCTTTCCAAATTCTATTTTACATGAATTTATTCCAAAAATATCTATATTATGATAGATTTTATCGGTTTATTCAAGATTTTTTCTAAGAGACTGCATTGTCATCGATGAAACAAATATAGCGAAAATATTAACAGCAAAATTGCCGCCGTTTTTTTCATGGTAATCGGATAATCTCCTCCTCCGAACAACCCGAAATGATCTATGACGGCTCCAAGGAGCACTTGTCCCAGCACAACCGCCATCAGGGTGGAAGCGACCCCGATTTGATTGACGGAAAAAATGGTGATGAACACATAAAGGGCCCCCAAAATTCCTCCGATCAATTGCCATTTGGGCACTTCTGTCATCGCAAAAATATTCCCTTTTCCAAAAAAAATCATAAGGAAAAATAAAACAAGCGTCCCAATCAGGAAAGAAATAAAGGAACCTTCAATCAGGCCCACTTTCTTTCCCAATCCCCCATTGACTTTGCTTTGCACGGCCACCGCCGCTCCTGCAAATGCCGCAAGCATTAATACCGCAAATTTCATCATAAGTTCCTGCTCCTTTTCGATAATCTGCTAGTCTATATTTATGAAAAAAATTGATATTTATCATATTTTTCTCTCACTTTTTCAAAATGATTGAAGTAAATTTCCTTTCCGTTAGGTTATACTATATGGGAGAATTAAAGGAGGAATATTGAATGGCATTGGAAAAAATCTATATGGAGCGATGCGATAAAGAAACAGAGGAAACGATCCAAACAGAATCTCCTACTTTTTTGAATACCCCGATTTCCTACTTTCAAAAGCATATCAATGAATTTCTTTATATAGAGTGCCCTGCTTTTGAAAAAATCAAAGTCGATGCCCTTTGCATCGAAATGGATGATGTTTTCCGCACGTATATGGCCCTGTTCGGATTAAAAGTCAAAAAGAAATACGGAGAAGAAATTAAAAAATATTTGGAAGAACATTTACATACAGATTCCGTCAAAAACTACAGCGCCCTTTTTTCGGACATGGAAGGTTTGTGGGAAATCAACTTGCCCCTTGATTATTTGGAGGGTTTTCACGAAGAAATGTCCATTGAACAGGCAATCGTTTTATTCTGCGGGTTTATCCAAAATTTAATCGGCCATCTCCAAGAAAAAAATTAAGCCTCCCGTTTCAGGGAGACTTTTCTTTATTCACCAATGGCTTTACGGCTCAGCTGTTCGACAATCTCTTTAGGCGAATTTGCCACATACGCAGGCTTTTCTCTTTCGATTAACTTCAATCCGTCCAGTCCCCAGGTGACAAACATAAACGATACCCCGACTCTATTGCATGCCACGATATCGCGCAATTCATCCCCGACATATAGAAGATCTTGAGCCGTCAATTGATGGCGCTTCATAAATCGGCGAATGGCGGCATCCTTGCCGAACAGTTTGCGGGCAGAGATCACTTCATCCACGGAATGGATGTTTTCCCGTTCCAAAATCCCCCGGATATTCTCTTTTTTGTTCGATGAAATAATAGCGATTTTATAGCCGGAAGAAGAAAGGGATTCCAGCATTTCTTTTATTCCTTCAAACAATTTTACTTCATGGATGTGTTCTTTGAAATATTGTTGGATCTTTGGCAATATAATGGACAGCTTATGCATCGGAAAATGATATTTTTTGGCTTTCCCGTAATAATCAAGATCCCGGATCTCCCGCAGTTCTTCAAATTTGATCGGCCGATAGCCATACTTTTCCGCATAGGCATTCCATGCATCTATATAAATTTGCGCTGAATTGGCAAGGGTGCCGTCAAAATCGAAGACGATGTATCTCAAAGCAGTATTCCCCTTTTTTATTTTCTCCTCCCATTTATTTTAGTTTTTCACCGGGGTGAATTCAAATGCATCCGTCAATAACCGCACTTCCGGCAAAATGGCCAACCTCCTTTTGGAAAAGGAGGTTGGCCATTTTCAGAATGCCGCAGTCCATCCGGCATCAGCGACAATGACAGTGCCATTGATAAAGCTTGACTCATCGGAGGCGAGGAAGAGGGCAACTTGGGCGATTTCTTCCGGTTTTCCGGAACGCGGCGATAATTTATGGGTTAATCCTGCCCGCTCCATACCCAATTGGCTGACATCCGTAATCGTTGCACCTATGTTTGTTTCAACGGCGCCGGGAGCGATGCCATTTACACGGATGCCCTTCTGTGCGTACATAAAACCGGTGTTCTTCGTCAAACCGACAAGGGCGTGTTTGGATGCGACATAGGCCACGCCGGCATGGGCACCGTTTAATCCGCCCGTTGAAATCGTATTGATGATGATTCCCTGCTTATTGTTTTCCAGCCAGTAATTAACCGCTTTCCGCATGGCCCGCATGACGCCTTTCAAATTGACATCAAAAATGCGGTCCCATTTTTCATCAGTGATTTCCCCGACCGGTTCGAATCCGTCCATGATGCCCGCGTTATTTACAAGTATATCGAGGGTCCCAAATTCATCAACGGCTGTTTGGATCATGTTTTCCACATCTTCCAATTTCGATACGTCCGCTTTTACAGCAATGCTTGTCCCGCCGTTTTTCACAATTCCTTCTGAAACCGCTTTCGCGCCTTCCAAATTGTAATCGGCCAAAACGACTTTCGCGCCTTCCTTCGCATACAATTCAGCAATCGCTTTTCCCATTCCGGATGCGGCACCTGTTACAATCGCTACTTTTTCTTGTAATTTCATTACAATCCCTCCAGTTCTTTTTGCCTATGCGATTATTTTATTTTTACAAAAAAAGTAATTCAACGAACTTTATTAGAAAAATTAGTAAAGGTTTTATGAATTATTACTTTGCGATTTTTTCCAAACAAACAATTACAAACAATCTGAACATCCATCATTTTTATCGGATACCGGGCGGCCAAAACTATGAAAAATATATAAATTTTTTTATTAAAATCTCGGATTATCTCCACATATGTACTTACCCATTTTTAAGGCTATTCATACATTAAAAGTGAAAAGGAGGTGAAAGTAATGGGCCAAAATTACTACGGAGGCTACTATGGTGGCTTCGGCAACAACTTCGCGTTGATTGTGGTGCTGTTCATTTTGTTGATCATCGTTGGAACTAGCTTCGGTTCAAAAGGATACTATTAATCTTTGAACCGGGCATTCTTGATGCCGCCTTCTGCCACCACCGCTTTACTCCCTTTCGACACTAAGATGCACGATTTAAAGGCTGTCTGAAAGGTTTTCAGACAGCCTTTTTCCTATTGACGAAAATGCATGTCACCGAAATCGTTGGTGGAAATGCAGCCTGAAAATCGGCGATGATGGGCTGCCAATATTGAAGCGGACATGACAGTTTTTTAAAGCTATCCGCTATTTGACGGAAACCGGCGGCCATAAATGCACATGCAATTGTCTGGAATAATGCAGGATGGGGAGGGAAGATTCCGGTTTGATATTGAAAGTCCGTAAAATATGATTTTCCAGCCCGATGATTTCTGCATCCTGAAGCAACCATGGATCGTGAAAAATATCACAGCGCAATAGCTTCCCTTTCGGGTTTGCCGTATAAAAACAATACCGCTCCAACAACCATTCCCCTAAACTGCCCTTCTCCATCACAAAAGAAGAAGTCTGAACCCGAATTTGACAAGATAATGAGAACGGAAATTTCCGGCTTTCGACTTCAATCATCTTTCCTTTTTTTGAAAAAGACAGATCCGCTGAAAAATACGGAAGGTGAAACAGCTCTTTGGCCAACTTCGCCGCAAATCGTTGATGGATTCCCAAATTCAAAAAATAAATCCCCGGTTTTTCGCCGGCTTTGACATAAGTCCGCACATTGATTCCCGGCATTCCCTTTCCCATCGGTATGGAAGGGAGCCCACGAATCCCTGCGGATTTCATCAAATACGGGACAATGGTCATCCACCCCGTTCCTTGAAAAGTATCAAGCGAAAGATTCGGCGGAAGGTAGATTTCCAACCTTTCTTTTTTTACAGGATAATGAAGCAATAAAATATCGTTCCATGTTTGTTTCATTACCCACGGCACTTTCCTTGGCAACGCATATTTGTTTGATGTATAAATTCGCCCCATTTTTCCCACAACCTATTCATTGTTTTTCCTTCACTATTTCCAAATTGTCATTAAATTATGATTCTCTTCAAAAAGTATGAAAAATTGCAATTAGGCCATACTGTTAATGACTTCATTGATATTGGAGGACTGATCCATGAATCTGCAACGGGCCAAAGAAATTGCGGAATCAGGGGAACTGGCCAATATTTTATTTAACGGCCGGCGCATTTACATTCAACATGTCGACGAAGCCAAAGGAACAGCCCGAATCTATCCGTTGGATGATCCCGAAAACGAGCAGGAAGTGCCGGTTGAACAGTTGTCGGAAAATTAACTTCTCATTTCAAAAGTGCGCAAAAAGCGCACTTTTATTCATTTCAAGTTGGAAAACTCCCATTGGGACTGTCCGCCACTTGAAATGCAATTCCTTGACTTTTTTATTTTTTCCGATAATGTGATATATTTAGAGGAATGTTTTCAAAGACGGTCAAAACGACTGTCTCTTTTTATGCCCGCAAATATTATTTGAATGAAGGAAGATGAGCTTGATTAAACAACCGAAATATATATACACCTATATCCAACATCCCGATGAATTTGAACTCTCCCGGATGGAAATGAGGTCTTTCTTTGGATTCGATACAAAGGAGAACTACATTATCAGCGACCGACGTGTCGATCCGAGCCGCAGCCCTTTTATGGAGGATCGCTTGGAAGTATATTTTGAGGC
The DNA here is from genome assembly GCF_006569205.1 of Ureibacillus terrenus. Classification (GTDB taxonomy): domain Bacteria; phylum Bacillota; class Bacilli; order Bacillales_A; family Planococcaceae; genus Ureibacillus; species Ureibacillus terrenus. The sequence goes on along the minus strand of NZ_VIGD01000010.1, from coordinate 109,431 downwards.
GGATAGTCTGGAAGACCTTGAACAATCGCTCAAAACATGGCAATTGAATGATGCCACGTTTAAGGTCGTTTGCCTCAACAAAATGGATATCGGAAATACAAAAAAAATCCATCACCCGGAACGCAGAAAAATTGAAAAACAAATTGGACTGTCCATCAATGGTGAACCGGATTTGAACAATCCCGATATCCTTTTAGGATTGCTTTGCATCAACGATCGATGGTATTTGGGAAAAACGGTAAAAGCGGAATCGATTTGGCGCAAGCATCTTCAAAAGCCAAACAACTTTTCAACAGCCCTCAGCACCCGCGTTGCGCGGGCCATTGTCAATATCGCCATTCCGGAACCTGAAGGCGTTCGCGCCATTGATCCATGCTGCGGAATCGGCACAGTATTGATTGAAGCTCTGTCGATGAATGTCAATATTGTTGGAAGGGATATCAGTCCCCTTGTTTGCGTCGCCGCAAGGGAAAATATCGCTCATTTCGGCTATGAGACCACTGTGACGAAGGGCTCCATTGCAGATGTGACGGAGCATTTCGATGTGGCCATCGTGGATTTGCCATACAACATTTGCACACATGTTTCACTGGAAGAAGAATTCGAAATCATCCGTCACGCACGTCGGATAGCGGACCGGGTTTTATTCGTGTCCGTCAAGCCGATCGAGGATCTGATCCACAAGGCAGGATTCGTTATGAAAGACCGCTCTGTTGCAAAAAAAGCAAATTTTGTCCGCCTTATTTTATTGTGTGAATAATTTGCTTCTGTCAAAAAATAAAAAATCATCCGTTTGGCAACGGATGATTTTTTATTTGTGAAGAAAACCCAATTTTTATCCTCCAAAAAATAGATCAAGTATATTGGAGGCCATGGAAGATTCCTTGTGATAAAACTCTGAATAGCCGCAATCCTTGCAGTAAACGACCACAAATTGATGATGTTGGATATCAAACAACTTCGACAAACCGGTGCCCGTCATGGCCACTTCCTTCGTCGCCGCATTTCTGCTTCCGCATTTTAAGCATCCGCTTTCTTTCATATGCTTCCCCGCTTTCCATATCTTTTCCCATATTTACGAAAATGCCCCTTTTTTTGTTTCAAATTATTTCAGAAAGGTTCTAAAATAAGAAAAAGCCACCACTGCCGGTGACCGTCATCATTAAAAACTTTCATTGTTTTGCACTGGAATTTACTAAATGGCTGCCGGACAAAATAGAGGTAATAATATGTTTCGAATCCCATTCCCCTCTGGATACAACGGATATTTGATATTTCCGGGGGAACAATTGCCGTTGAATTTCCTCGATGGAGCAGCCTTCCCGGGCCAAACTCCGCACTTTATCCGTCAATTCATATAGATAGTCCAGTTTGTTTCGTAACGCCTGCTTCCCGTCTTTGATATATCCCGCATGGCTGCAAAACATTTCGCCGAAGTCGAGCCGCAATAGTTTCTCGATGGATTGGATGATTTGAGGGATGTTCTCGGTGCGCATAATCAATTTCGTGCGCGGCGTCACAAATAAGTCGCCGGAAAATAGTTGTCCCGTCGATTCATTTAAAAACGCTACGTGATCCACCGCATGACCCGGTGTTTCAATTATGCGCCATCTATACTTGCGGGATTGAAAAGTTTCTTCGTGGGGAATGGCATGATACGGAGGCCGGATGCCCCAGAAAAATTTGCGATACAGCAAATAATCAGCCCTTTTTCTGCTTTTTTCGATCGACATCGGATGCAAATAAACCGGAATGCCCCGCTCGCTTAAATATTTGGCGCAACCATCGTGATCCTCATGTGCATGGGTGATGACGACCCGATCGATGGATAGGCGGTCAAAAAAATTTATGAACGCTTTTTTCATGGAGTGGGCGCCGCAATCTATGAGAATTCCGTCCTGATAAAAGGAATAAACATTTAGCTTGACTTGGGAAAATACATTTTTCCCTTCAAACAATTTTACATCCCCATGTTCACTTTCAAAAAAACTCTGTTGAAGAAACATCCATACACCCCCGATTTCCTTTTTCATTTTTCCCCCGGCATCATATTTCCCGGATGAATCGTACCTCATCATAGCTGCACTCACGGCAGACCATCAAATGAGGGCAGATTTGATCTTTTGCAGTATTCGGATATCCATCGCCCATTTTCACCGTTTCTTCATCATTGTAGTGACCGTATGGATCTAAATAATCCGAAACCTTCCCGGAATCCTCCAATTTATTCTTGCAATTTGGACAATAAACCTCAATCTCATATAAAGAGTTGCATAGCGGACATTGTGCCATAACATCATTCACCTTAAGTGACATTATTCTCCAAAATAATGAAAAGCATTCCTCCAAATCAAGGCACAATGCCATCGTGAATTACGCTCATCAGCCAATTCCCGCACCCGGTCAAGGAATCATCCTTCAATCCAACGTCTTCACCATCAAATTGTGGGGAATCCCTTCTTCAAAAAAGACCTCCGAATTTATTTGATAACCCAATTTCTCATAAAAGGGATTGGCATGGGTCTGGGAATGCAATTTTACCTTTGAGCATCCCTCTTCCTTCGCAATCTTTTCCAATTCCTGCACAATCACCTTGCCGATTCCCATTTGGCGGTAAGGTTTTAACACAGCAATTCTCTCCAACTTGCCTGCCCCTTCAACAAATCGGATTCTGCCGGTACCGACCGCTTTTTCATCGGCAAGGATCAAAACATGCCTGCATGGAGCGCCAATCCGGTCATATTCATCCATTTCGCGATCCTCCGGCACCCCCTGTTCCTGAACAAAGACTTCCTTGCGAATGGCTAAAGCTTTTTCCAATTGGTCTTCAGTTTCCACACGAACGGCTTCAATCATTTCTTCATCCCTTTCTTAAATCTCCTGAATATAATCATTGTACTTTTTCCGGTAAGTTTTTGGAATCACTTTTGGAACATGCCTAATGCAGAAAATTGAATCATATTTGAAAATTTTTAATTGTATTTTAATAGTTTGTAAAATTTTTTAACTAGACATACGCCTATCATGACGGTTACTATATAATTCGAAGGTATTAGAAAACTAAAGGTTTGTATTAGTATTTCATCATGTATGTACACGAAATCTGTCAGGAACATATTTCGTGTTGCATTTTTTTGCTAATGCGCTTTAGTTTGCTAAAGAATTAGATTATTGATAAGAGGAGCGTTTATCACATGAAGCGTAATTTTATATTGTTTTTTGTGCTGGCCTTGGCCATGATGATGCTTGCCGCTTGCGGTTCGTCCTCTAAAGAAGATGCGGACGGTTCAAAAGATGAAGCAAACGAAAAAGAAAAATTGATCATCGGGATTGACGATAAATTTGCACCAATGGGATTCCGCGATGAAAATAACGAAATCGTAGGATTTGATATTGACATGGCCCGTGCCGCAGCTGAAAAAATGGGCGTCGAAGTGGAATTCCAGCCGATTGATTGGACGACGAAAGAAAGCGAACTGTCAAGCGGACGCATCGACTTGATTTGGAACGGTTACACAATTACAGATGAACGCAAGAAAAAAGTTTTATTTACAAAACCTTACTTGGAAAACGCACAAGTTGTTGTAACATTGGCTGATTCACCGATTGCAAAACTCGATGAACTTGCAGGCAAACAAGTGGGCGTTCAGTCGTTATCTTCCGCTTTGGATGCGTTAAATGAACATCCTATCAGCAAAAAGGTGAAGCTGAACGAGTACAAAGACAATGTGCTTGCTCTGCAAGATTTAAAAAATGGCCGTGTTGATGCGGTCGTCATTGACAAAGTGGTCATTGAATATTACATGACGCAGGAACCGGATACATTTAAAATTTTGGATGAAGAACTTGCCCCTGAATTATATGGGGTCGGCGTGAAAAAAGGGAACGAGGAATTGCTGGAAAAATTGCAGGCTGCTTTGGATGAGATGAATGAAGACGGTACTGCGGCTGAAATTTCTAAAAAATGGTTCGGTGAAGACCGGGTATTAAAATAATTTTGTGATTGTATATAATTCCATCATTTTGATAAGAGTTCCTAATTAAGATGGAACTCTTATTTTTTGGGAGGAAACATCATGGTTGATTATTGGAATCGGATTATTTGGCCGATGATAGAAGGGGCGCAGATGACTGTATTGCTCTTCTTCATCGTCATACTTCTGTCCATACCATTGGGATTTTTGTTGACGCTAGCGGTAAAAAGCCGTTTTAAACCTCTATCATGGCTTGCGCAACTTTATATAACGGTCATGCGCGGCACCCCTTTGCTCCTGCAATTGTTGTTGATCTGTTTCGGACTGCCGATGATTCCGGTGGTAGGGGAATATTTGGTGTTTGACCGGTTCGTTGCCGCATGCATCGGGTTTGTGTTAAACTATGCCGCCTATTTCGCAGAAATTTTTCGCGGAGGACTCCTTTCCATCGATAAGGGGCAATATGAAGCGGCAAAAGTGCTCGGCCTGACAAAATGGCAAACGACGACACGCGTCATCCTGCCCCAAATGTTCCGGGTGGCTTTGCCTGCCGTGGCCAATGAATCCATTACCCTTGTGAAGGATACTGCATTGCTCTATGCAGTGGCAGTCCCTGAATTGCTGCATTTCGCCCAAACTGCGGTAAACAGGGAATTTACTATTGTTCCTTATTTCATTGCAGGTGTTATTTATCTTGCCATGACGCTTATCCTGACCGTCTTTTTCAAGTGGCTGGAACGTCGGTATAAATACGAATAGAGGTGAAAATGATGGCACTCATTGAAGTTTCAAACTTAAAAAAATCCTTTGGAAATCAGGAAGTGTTAAAATCCATTACCTTTTCCGTCGATCGAAAAGAAGTGATCGCCATTATCGGACCTTCAGGTTCAGGAAAAAGTACGCTGCTTCGGAGTTTAATTCATTTGGAAGAAATTGATGATGGCAGTATTTGTATCGACGGTGAATATCTGGTTAAAGACGGTCAATATGCTAAACAAACGGAGATTCGTAAAATCACCGGAAAAATGGGAATGGTATTCCAGCAATTCAACTTATTCCCCCATTTGACAGTGAAGGAAAATCTTATGCTGGCTCCCAAACTTAGAAAAACGGAATCATTGGGAGAGATTGAAAAACGCTGTTATGATTTGCTTCGTAAAGTCGGATTATCCGATAAAGCGGACGCTTATCCGAACAATCTTTCAGGCGGACAAAAACAGAGGGTGGCCATTGCGCGTGCCCTGATGCTAAATCCGGAAATATTGCTTTTCGATGAACCCACTTCAGCTCTTGATCCGGAATTGACCGGGGAAGTGTTGAAGGTCATGAAGGATTTGGCCGAGGAACATATGACGATGATCGTCGTCACTCACGAAATGGGCTTTGCAAGAGAAGTGGCAAATCGCGTCATTTTTATGGACGGAGGAGAAATTATCGAAGAAAACGAACCGGAACAATTCTTCCTACATCCGCAGCATGAACGGACAAAAGCATTTTTACATAAAAACTGGAAATAACAAGGTCGTCTAATATAGACGACCTTGATTTTTAATCCAATATGATTGTATCGTTAAACAAAATGCCAAAATAGCGGTATTTGATATGCACATTATGAATCGGTTCCTGATGGTTTACAGTGAGCCCATAAACCTTTTCCTGCCGTTCTTCTGGATTTGTCCCTTTAGGGATGGATACGTCCTCAACATTTTTAAATTCGATGCTTTTCCCGTCTCCCGGATCCTCTTCAAACGTTGCCACCAAATCTTCCGAAGATTGGCCGACCTGCATTTTCAAATCAGCGGGATCCGCATAATTATTGACTTTAACACCCGTCACTTTCAAATCCCTAAAACCTTTGTTTCCTAAAGCGATAACTACCGTTTGGCCATCTTCGCTCTTAACGATTGTTCCCGTAAGCAGTGGCGGTACCGCTTTCAAATAGATAAAAAAACCGCCGAACAATAAAACGAATATAAGTGCAGCAAGTAGTAACTTTTTCAACGCCATCATCCTTTAAACAATAATTTTCAATATCAATGAATACCTCTTTTAGTTTATACTACCCCATTGCAAAATTGTAGAACGGAAAAGTTAAAACTCTGTGAAAACTGATTATTACCTTTCTATTGGATTTCCTACATTTTATTGGATAAATAAGACCGTTTCACCAAGATTGAATTCTTTCCTTTTTTCTTTGCCATCTTCCATCCAAGCCACAATAAAAACGCCGTCGTCCAATAATTTAACGAGATCTTCTTCAGAAACTTCCCCCATATAAAGAACGATGTCTTCCTGCACAATAAACTTATTGCGTTTCTCATCGTCAAATGCAAAACTTTCCCCTGTCCAATAAACATCATAGGTCAATAAGTTTTTCAATGGTTCGCTCATTTCCGCTTTAATGTCTTTCATCTTGTCCGAATATTTAAGTGTAAAAGTGAAGGTCAATTTCCGGAAATTTTTTTGTTCGGGATGCTCCGCATATTCCACGCTTTCAAGGGATTGGTATGTTTCCTTATCAATAGGCGTGATGACCGTACGAATTTCCATCCCTGGAGCAAATAAATGATACAAATAACCTGACACGAAAAAAAGGAGAAAGAGAATCAAGGTAACCATTAGCCAAATCGTTTTTCTTATCACCATGCAACATCCTTTTCCAAAGGTTTACAAGTTTATGCTGTTTGGGAAATGTTTTCTTTTGATTTCCTTTTATGAATTAGTATTGCAAATCCGCTTTTCTTTACACTTAAGAATGATTGAACTTGAAGCAAATTTCTGATTTGCCCAATTTCAGGACGAATTTCTCTTAATGGAGGAATCAGAAAGGAGAAAGGTATTGTAGAAAAATCGGGATCAAAGGCTTTCTATTAAAGCCGGATGATTTTGTTTTAGACATCGGAAGTAAAAGAGGAACCGATTTAGGAAGAAGGACATTTATATCATTCCATGAAAAATTAAGGGCATCCAGAAAGTTTTCGGCTTTCCGGACACCCTCCATTTTATTCTTGGATGAAATCAGATTTCATGTTTCTCGGCATAAAAATAGGTAAAGAATACTTCTTTCAGCAAACGTGGTTTGGATTCGATATATGCAAGGACGACGAGGGACAAACAATGATTTGTCCCTCAATGAAGATTGAATCGAATTTGGCGAATACGAATTAGTTTGAAATGGAAAACATTGTCACATAATAGGCATTAATGACTATATAAGTCACGAATTTTGTTTGCTGAAATCATATTCTTTACACTACTAGTTATAATTATCTATTAATTTTGCAATAAAAGAAAGACTGTAAACAAAATTGATGATTTTTTAGTCATAAACTTTCAGACTTCCGACTTAATTAGAAAATTTTGCATTCTTCCAATAACATTCCACGGAAGAAAATTTCATTTCATTATTTTGATGCCCATTATTCATTGCCTGTCCTGAAGCATAAAGTTTTTGATTAAACTTCAACCGTTTCTTTCACATACTCCTCATATCCGATCAAGTCATCAAACCAAGCTGCATCATCCGGGCAATCTAGCACCATAAATTCGCCATAGTTTCCGTATTTCGCCTGGTGATATTTCAAATATGCTTTTCCATCTTTGATTGCCAAAATTTCAATTTTTCCTGTTTTGTGGCTCATCGCAAGCCGTACACGTTTTCCTAAACCTGAAGTTTTTGCTTTGGCAGCCTCCACAATTTCATATACATCTTTTAAAGGCAGAACGAAATCATAGTTGCCTGCCACAGGGCGGTTAATAAAGAAGTAGTAAGGATGCACCCCTGCCCAGGACAGTTTATCCAATAATTCCGCCAGAACATCCGGGTCATCATTGATTCCTTTTAAAATCGGCGTTTGGTTCATGACAATGACTCCTGCATTATGCAAAGCTTCAAAAGCTTTTCTGGCCTCTTCTGTAATTTCTCTAGGGTGGTTGACGTGAGCCATCAAATAAATGCGTTTTTCCGGTGTTGAATATTTTTTGAACATTTCCAGAAGTTTTTCATCTTCGTAAATGCGCATTGGATTAAAAACAGGAAGTTTTGAACCGAGACGGATGATTTTTACATGATCGATTTCACGGAGTTGACTGATGATATTTTCAAGCCGTTTCGTCGACAGCATCAATGAGTCGCCGCCTGTCAACAATACGTTGTTGATTTCCGGATGTTCGCGGATATAATCAATGCCCGGTTGCGGATTGATTTGAACTTCTTCCACATCATTATTGAATAATCTTTTCCGGAAACAGAAGCGGCAGTATGCACCGCATACTTCGGAAACGACAAGCAATGCCGTAGTAGTATACTTATGCTGACAGCCAGGGACTACATAGTTTTTCGCTTCATCACTTGCATCCCAATCACCATATTCGTTTAATTCATTTATATTCGGTATAATGATTTTGCGGATCGGATCATTCGGATCTTCCCAATCTATCAAATTGAGATAGTAATCATTCGCGCGGAATACATATTTGTCCGTAATCGGCTGCAATGTTTCCTTTGTTTCTTGTGAAAGCTGCTCCACTTGATTGAGATTAGTGTAGAATTTCACTTTTTTCATACGAACATCACCCTTCTCATCTTTTTTTGTCAACATCACCTTCAGAAAAACCAAGAAACTAATAGAAAAAAATCGAGATTTGCAGAAGATAAACACATTTTACGTATAGCATAACAAAATTCAACATAGTTTTGCAATTTTACGCACATAAAAATGCTTTATGAAAATATCTTCCTGCTGTTCACAATCATTATCCATTAACTATGTCCTCATAAAAATACCGTCAACAAAATTGTCGATTTATGTTTGAATATTTTGCAAAATTTAACGCAAACTCGAAACTGCTCAATCTTTCACTATTCAAATGATAACCAGACAAAAAACCCAATCAGTGCAAGGGCCCAGCCTCCCCGCCTGATTGGGATCAATGAAATTTCCTGAAATTCAGGTTGCTCTAGGATTTATCGTTCGTCTTGCGGTTTCTGATATTGGCTACATGGTGGTCGAATTCCCGGGCAATTTCTTCCGCCCTTTTCCTTCTGTTATATTTCCCGCCGCCTGTATTGAAGTTCATTTTATGTTTCCTTTTCATCATTTTCACCTCCGTTGTCTTATTTTGTGCAACTTCGGCGAAAATGCTTATGCCACTATTTAGGAATGCGATTATGAAAAAACAAAAATGACAGGAAATTAATTTCCAAATTTTTAAAGAAGGCAATTTTATGAGGTCATGCCGATTTCTTCTGTTGCCTGTTCATCAATGTTTTCCTGATTCTGCACTGTTTTCCCGATCAAAATGATGCAAACACAGCTTGCCGCAACCAATAATCCGTCCAACAACAACGGAGCGCTCCAGCTGTTTGTTGTATCACGCAACACGCCCGATACAACCGGAGAGAGCAAAGCGCCAAATTCCGCGATTAAATTCCACAACCCAAATGCGGAGCCCCGATGTTCGGCCGGCGCCAAATCCGAAACAAAAGCATGTTGAATCGATTGTACGGCGAAAAACAAAATGCCTGAAAAAAATAAGATGATGGACATGGCGATTAAATTCGAAGCGCCGCTCATTAAATAGAATGCGAATAGAAAAACGGATAATGCAAAAAATACTGTTAAAATAAACAGAATATTGCGCCGGCCATTTTCCCGGTGAGAAACTTTATCAGAAATCAAACCGCCCAACGGAAAACCGATCAGTCCGGCAATCGCGTTGAATGAAGCCACCAAAGCGGCGGCCAAAAGCGTTCCGCCTCCAAATTCCTGCACGATGGAGATGGACCAAAAACTGTAGAACCACAAATGCCACATGATTGGAATGGCTGAAAGATAAAGCAGGAACAAATTGCGATTTTTTAATACGGGGCGCACTTCCTTTTTGGAACGGTAAATATAGAAAACAAACAAAACGGAAAAAAACGTAAAAATAGCTGCCATAATCCCTTCGGATAAACCAAGAAAATCTGTTATGATGTAGACGATCATAATGATAACCAAAAAAATCGAAGAATAGCTTCCCAAGCCTTTGACCGATTGAATAAATCCGCCCGGCTTAGATTTGGCATCACTGTTTTTTGGGATTGCTTTAAACATGCCTAAACCAAACAGGATGGTAAGCGCCCCCAAAATAATGAACGGGGACTTCCATGCATTATTCCCCATGTACGGTACTGCCCATTCGATCAAATAAACCGTTCCTGCCAAACCAAGTGTCAATCCGACCGAAAGTCCGCCCATCACAATCCCCATACCGAGGCCAATCTTTTTCGGGGGTGTCACCTGGGCAATCAATGAACGGTCATTCGAATAGAATGCCCCTTCCCCTAATCCGGTTAATACCCTCAACGCGACAAATACCAACAATCCTTCAAAAAGGCCTGTAAGGAGAGTCGTAATCCCTGCCCATAATATACTTAAAATCACCATATTCCGATGGCCGTATCGGTCGCCGAAATAGCCGCCCGGAAACTGCGTCAGCATATAGCCCGCAAAAAATAAGCTGCCAAGCAATCCACCAAGCGCATACGGGTTGGATGATTCCGCCAAAAAGGCAACATCATTGGCGATCATCCAAGATACGACCGGTCCGGTAATGGTGCGGTCAAAATAAGCAAACACCCACCCCAAAAACAACATTCCCCAAACACGTTTATAAGGCAATTCGTAATCCTTTGTGAACATTCAAATCCCCCCTGCAAAGAAATTGGAAGGAAGGGTTTTCTCCCTTCCCTCCTAAAAAATCAATATTTCGTTGTTAATTCCGGATGGCCGGTGCGCGGCCCGAACGGACCTTCATCGAGCCATCTTCCAAGACTTGGAATATGAGGAGCCAAAAATGCCGCAATTTCTCTTCTTAACTTAATTTCCTCATTTGTTCCCTGAATGTGCTCCAGCGCGCGGTTGGAACATTCGCGGTTCCAAAGCCCGGCTTTATGGCGCTCTTCCGCCGCCTGCCGGATGTATTTTCTTCGTTCTTCTTCATTCGCCTCCACTTCCAGCGCCTTTTTGATCCCTTCAGCGGCAACGATGGCATCCGGAACTCCCGAATTCAAACCGCGCGCTCCGAATGGGGCGAAGAGATGGGCCGCTTCTCCCGCCAAAATTACCCGATGATGGTCATCCGTATACTTTTCGGCCACCACCTGGTAGAACGTATAAGTTGAAATCCATGTAATGCGGTCCGCATATTTTGGATCCATCACTTTTGGAAGCCATTCCCGCACCCCTTCTTCCGAACCGTAATAATCCCGGTCATCTTCTTCGAATAATTGGAGATCGATCCGCCAGCCGCCTGCAAAAGGAACATACAACACATTGCGGCCGCCCACATTTGGATGCTGATAATGGAAGACTCTTTCAATCGGCAAAGGATTTTCTTCATCTTCCGCCACATCTACCACGACAAAGGCGTCCGATTTTCGTGGGCCCTGGAATTTGATTCCGACTGAATTTCTGACAACCGAACGGGCACCGTCGCATGCAATAACATATTTTGTTTGCCACTCTCCATTTTCCGTTTCCACCGTTACCCCCTCTTCGGAAGTTTTCACATTTGTCACCTTTTCTTCCCAAACAAACTCTACGCCCGCTTTATTGCAAGCATCATACATCGCTTTTTCGATTTCATGCTGATGCAGGCTCGTAAAAGCCGGAAGCGTATTTGGTTTTGGCGGCTCATAGATCCTCTTATACACTTCTTCTCCCTTATAAAAAGTCCGTTTTACCTGCCAAACGATTCCGATATCCGCAAGCTTTTTTCCCAATCCCGGAGAAATTTGTTCAAGAAATTCCAAGGTCGCCTTATGAATGTAAATTGCTCGGCTTCCCGGACGCACCCTTCCTTCCTTTTCCGCTTCCAAAATCGTCGCATTCAAGCCTTTGCTGCGCAGTGCAAGAGCAGCCGTCATGCCGACAGGACCTGCACCAATAACCAATACATCTCTTTCCTTTACCATCATTTCAACCCCCTGTTTGATATCGTTGTAATTTATGTTTAAGCTCTTCCGGTATAGGCTGAGCTTTCGGCTTTCCTCCATCAAGGGAAACCCAGGCGCGCACCTCATAACCTTCCGCTATGACGGTGTCTTGATCTTTAAATTGATGAATTAACTTAAATACTTTATCCCGTATTTCTCCCACGCTTGTCTTCACCGTAATGATCCGATGGAAACGCCCTGGTGCAAAAAAGTTGCAATGGGCTTCCAACAATGGGATTGCTTGCTTTTTCTCCAACATTTCTTCCGTCGGATATCCGATTTTTTCAAAAAATTCATGGGTGGCATTATCCATATAACGATAATAGTTCGGATAATATACAATTCCTGCAGCATCTGTGTCGCCAAAAGGTATTTTAAATTGGTATTCCATTCTTACGTCACCTTGCTTTTGTTTTTTCGTTTGTCAATGATTCGTCTTGCCTTCATTTCAAATCTTGTCAAGCTGCCGTCCTCCACCCTCTCCACTTCAATGCGGAGCCCGAGCCGGACTCGAAGCAGTCTTGCGAGAGATTCAACCACATTCTCCGGTCCTTCTATCTGGACTTTCATTTGATCCATTTCATGTTCTGTATAATATATAATCCGGAATTCTTTGATTTCAGGAAATTCCCTGATAATTGCCTCGATGGACGTCGGATAAATGTTTACTCCCCGGATCACCACCATGTCATCGGCTCTTCCGACCAACCCGCCGGGCAAAAACTGATAGGGATTTCCGCATGGACACGGATTTTCTTGATAAATCACAATATCCCCCGTACGGTATCTGATCATCGGGTAACCGTACCTGCCCAAATTTGTCAGGACAAGCTCACCCTTCTCTCCGGGTTTGACATGCTCCAATGTTTCGGGATCAATGATTTCGACGATAAATTCCTTTTCATTGACATGGAGGCCATTTTGTTCACGGCAGGAATAACCATATGCCCCCATTTCCGTCATCCCGACATGATCATAAAGTTTTGCACCAAACAAATTCTCAATCTGTTTTCTGACCGATGGGATGGATCCCCCCGGCTCTCCGGCTGTAATAATTTTTTGGATGCTGGAATTTTGTATGTCAACTCCAATTTTCTCCGCCACTTCCGCAAGATGCAATGCATAACTTGGTGTACATAACAAAACCGTTGCGCTATTTTGAATCATGCTATTCAGTCTTTCCTCGGAAGACATTGATCCCCCCGGGATTGCAAGGGCCCCTAATCTTTGGATGCCTTCATAGGCTGCCCAAAATCCGATGAACGGTCCAAATGAAAATGCCAAATAGCACCTGTCCGCCCGGGTCACCCCTGCGCTCTTCAGCACTTCAACCCAACATTGAATCCACCAATCCCAACTTTTGCGCGTGTCCAAAACCTTTAATGGCCTGCCGGTTGTTCCGGATGTCTGATGATATCGGATGTAATTTTCAACCGGGTAAGTGTGGTTGCGGCCAAAAGGAGGAAAATCCATTTGATCTTTTGCAAGTTCTTTTTTCGTCGTAAAGGGCAATCGTTTTAAATCTTGGAAATCTTTGATCGGCAATGGAATTCCATCCAGTTTTTCTTTATAAAATTTATTGAACCGGCTTGCAAACAGCAATAATTCATTGAGTCTCTGAAATTGAAAATCTCTTAAACCTACACTTGTTTCATGAACCTGATGCAGTCCCATCTCCCATCCCCCTTACCAAAAAACACTGTTGTAATAGTGATAATAGTCTGGAAAAATAGAAATGGAAAGGCTTACATTCTGCTATATGGAACAACCTTGAAATAAACTGAATTTTCTTAATGTTGATTCCGTCACTCATGATTTCTTGCTTCTTTATATATCTTTCATAAAGGGGGAAAAGTATGGCCAGGACTGAAAATAGTTCATTGACCAATGCACTGAAGGTTTTAAAAACTTTTTCCGTCGAACAAACGGAACTTTCCCTTGATGAGATTGCGGCCGAAAACAACATTTCAAAAAGCACCGCCTGCCGTCTGCTTCAAACGCTGGAAAGCGAAGGGTTCATTGTCCAAAACACCCGCTCCAACACCTATCATTTGGGGCTTTCGGTCTTATATCTTGCCAATGCCATGCTCGACCGTTTTTCCTCATTGAAAGAAATGACGAAATATTTAAAAAAATGTACGGAGGAAACCGGTGAATCTTCCCATATCGCGGTATTGCAGGGAAAGGAAGTTTTATATCTAAAGAAGGAAGACAATCAATACCGGGTCCATTTGCGCTCCCATATCGGCAAACGGAATCCGGCCCATTGCACCGCATCGGGACTTGCTCTGCTTGCTTACGTCGATGAACATAAAATCCGGGAATGGTATGCGGACGGATTTGAACGGCCAACCAAATATTCCATTTCTTCCATCGAACAATTGCTGGAACGTTTGGAGGAAGGCAGAAGGAAAGGATATTTTCTCAGCGATCGGGAAATGGTGGAGAATGTTCTTTCTGTGGGAGCTCCCATTTTTAATCGCGGGGGTGAAGTGATGGCATCCATCAGCATTGCCGGTTTGTATAACCGCATGAAACCTCAGCTTTCCAAAATCATCAGGCTTGTCACAGAAACAAGCAAGGAAATCTCTTGCATGATTCAACACACGGAGGAGATTTTTATTCATGAAACACGCTTTGGATGAAAAATACTTTGTACAATCGGTAAAGAACGCCATGCGGATATTGAAATTATTCAATAAAAGAAGACAGGAACTGTCCGTGACGGAAATTTCCCAATTCATCGGCCTGCCCAAATCAACCGTCCATCGGCTATTAAAAGAACTGGTCAGGGAAGGCTTCCTGCTTCAAAATCCAGGAAATGCAAAATATCAATTAGGCTACTCCATTTTGGGGCTTGGCGGCATCGTCAAATTTCACATTGAAGAATTCGGTGATGCAAGGCCCCTGTTGAGACAATTTGTGAAGGAATTTAATCTGCCCGTCCACATTTGCGTGCTGGAGCAGCATAAAGTGACTTATTTGATGAGAGAAACGGGAACAGATTCCATGAATCTTATCACAAAAACCGGAAGACAAAACGATATTCACTGCACGGCGGAAGGCCTCGTCATCCTTGCTTATAAAAACCAGCAAATTATTGATTATGTACTTTCCAAACCGCTAAAACCATATACGCCTTATACGATAACGGATGCGGAGACATTGCGGAAAGAACTGCTAAAAATCCGATCCCGGGGCTTTGCGATCTTGAAAGACGCATATGCAGAAGGTTATTCCAGCTATGCTGCCCCAATCCGGGATTATACCGGCGAAATATTTGCCTCCCTTGCGGTGATTTCAAAAAATGATCGTATTCCTTCCCTTATGGAAGAAAATTTGATAACGGCGGTTCAGAAAACGGCAAAACAGATTTCGGAAATCTTTGGATACTATGATTAAAGGGGTCCGTTCAATTATGGACGCACATTTAACCAGTAACCTCGACTATTGGGGCTGCTGGTTTTTTTGCTCGGCCAATCCATCATGAAACATGGAATTTCTCTTTTTATTGAACTTTTCGTTATACATCATTTGATCTGCCGCTTTGAACGTTTCTTTCATGACGCCGATTGAAGTTGGGAAAATGACCAGCCCATGGACAATTCAATGGGCAAATGCGGGTAATGTTTATTGTAATTTTCGATTTCCTTCCGGATCTGATGATAGATAGCTTTTACATCATTTTCTTTTGTATTTTTTATTAATATAACAAATTCATCTCTCCCATAACGTACAATCGTTTCGCCGCCTAGCAGGTTTTTCAATAAATTCCCCAATACGATCAAAAGTTGGTCGCCGCAAGTATGCCCCAAAGAATCATTGACGATTTTTAAATTATCCAAATCGCAGACAATGATTCCAATCGGCCGGTCTTCGGCAGTATTTAATTTTTCCTCGATTTTTTCATAATAATTCCTGTTGAAAAGTTTAGTGAGACTGTCATAATAACTTAATTCTTCGAGTTTTTTCTCCAAAGCCTTGACTTCTGTAATATCCCTGCTGAAACCTTCAATTTTTTCCAATTCACCGTTTTCGTCATAAAAAGGAATCACCCGGTCTTCACACCAAATGTAATAGCCATTTTTATGAACAAATCTCGCCTGAAAAGGTTTATTGTAACCGGAAGTTCCTGTAATTTTGCGAATTTGCACTTGAAAATCATCCGGATGGACGATTTTAAACGGCAGCTGTGGATCTTTATAAAACTCTTCCCGCGCATAACCAATTTCCCTTTCAATCGCACTGTTGATATATAAATATTTTCGTTCCGGTTTCAGTTGGTACATATAGACAACATCATTTGAATTTTCGAGGATTGTCCGGAATTTTCTTATAGAAGTTTGACTAATAATGTTTAAATCTTGCAAACCCATTTTTCGTTATAATGAATGCAAGGAGGGCATTCATTATGGATTGGCAAAACAGTATATGGTTCGTCGCGCTATTCTATTTTGTACTTGGATTCGCATTGTTGCTCTTCTTCGCGACTCCGAGACCTATCACATTCATATATCTAGTGTTCATTGGAATCCTCACGTTTCTTGTCCACAAAAAATATCTTGACGCGAAAAAAGGGGGCAAATAAAAAACAATCTGCGCCGTATCTGGTGGCAGATTGTTTTTTATTTTCACTGATGACGCACAGGCCTGTACCAACAACTAGTCGTCCATATCCGCTTCCAAAATTTCGCCCGTTGTCGCATCCACTTTAATTTCGAGTTCTTTCAATCCCTTTTTATATTCAATTGTATAAACCGGTTTTCCTAATTCCGCTTCAAGGGTCCATCCTTTTGGAGAAAAGCCTTTTGCTTCATTTTGGGCAGAAGCTTTTTCAATTGCTTCTTTCGGTTCAATCACACTTGATAAGTCCAACGCTTCTTCCCGATCCCGATTTGCTTCGACTTCCTTCACATTCAACACTTTTGTCGTCGCATCGATTTCCACTTCATAATCTTTCGCTGAATCAAACGCCTCAATTTCATAACGCAATCGTCCAAAATCGGCGTCCAAATCAATGGATTCAATCTTCGCATCTGGATAAGCTTTCAAAAATGCCTCTGCTGCTTCTCTCATCGAAACGGCCGGATTCGCTACATCTCCACTTGTTCCATTGGTTGCCGGTTCATTTACCGTGTTGTCTACTGCAACAGGTTGCGTCCCTTCATTGTCCTTGATCGTGTCCGTTCCGCATGCGGCGAGCAAAAACAGGGCAAATCCCGTGATCATTATTTTTTTCATCCATCCATTCCCTCCTGAAGTGCAAGTTGTTCCATACTTCCATTATTGACTAATTTTCTTGTCCAAATACGGGTCTCTAATTCTTCGACTAACAAAACCGCAATATATTTTTTATTATAAATTTCTCCAATTAATTCCAAATTCTTTCAGGAAAATTTGGTTTACGGCTTTTTTCGATTACAAATTCATAAGAAAATCTGTAAAATTCTTATTAAAAAGCAGGAATTCCCCATCTTAATAGGGAATTTATGTATAACAAATTTTCAAATAGGAGGCGGTCATCGTTGAGCAAAAAAGTGTTGATTCTCGCTGGGGATGCAGTGGAAGCTCTTGAAATCTATTATCCTTATTACCGTTGCCTGGAAGAAGGGTATGATGTAACGATTGCAGCACCTACTGCAAAAAAATTGCAGACGGTGGTCCATGACTTTGTCGATGGCGTCGAGACGTATATTGAGCGTCCGGCATATGGAATCGAAGCCCATGAAGCCTTTGAAAACATTAAACCGGAAGAATATGATGGCCTCATCATCCCGGGTGGCCGCGCACCAGAGTACATCCGATTGAATGAACATGTTCCATCCATTGTCAAACATTTCTTTGAGGCGGGAAAACCGATAGCGGCAGTTTGCCATGCCGCCCAAATTTTCGCCACAATCCCGGAAGTGATCAAAGGACGGGAACTGACGGCCTACATCGCGTGCAAACCTGAAGTGAAAGCAGCCGGCGGCACATATGTCGATGAACACCTTCACGTGGACCAAAATCTTGTGAGCGGACATGCATGGCCTGATTTGCCCGGCTTAATGAGAGAATTTATTAAATTATTGGGATAATAAAAAAGCCCCATCCAATTTTATGAATTGGATGGGATTTCCTTTTTCTTTTCGATTCCTGCACGGTTTTCCCGCCATAGTTCCTCAAAACTTTTCCTCAACATCCACTATGGCTTCCCCATAATTCTTCCTGATTCGAATCAAAATTCACCAATTAAGTATTTAAATAAAGTATAATAGATATTGTTGGAAACCATCTTACTATTCTATAAAAAAATACCTTTTTCAAAAAATTTTTATGATAAAAACCGGTTTTCATCTTTCTTTAATCAAATTTAATCACATTGAATCCGATTATCGGGCAAAAAAATTTCTTAATATTCTTTCAATATAGAAAATACAAGTGCCAGTTGATTACAGTAGCAAAGGGGAAATGCCATGAAACAGCAAAAACAATTTGCCATCTCGCTTCTCGGAAGCATGGGCGGAGTTGCCAAGGCCTTCTTGTCGATTCTCAACCGTTCTGCGATAGATCAGCAGGATCCGGTCCATTCCATTATAAAAAATTCAGGGCTTTATTTGATCGACATAAAACAAGGGGACTTGGATTATTATAAAGAATTTTGTCCCCATTTGGCGGACAACATGCATCTCTTGGAATTGGATCTCAACAATACAGAACAGCTGATGGAGCACTTGCGTTCAAGCAACACGCGGTTAGTGGTGGATGTGTCCTGCGCAAATACGATTGATATGCTCGCCTGCTGCAATCAGCTTGGCATCAGTTATATCAACACGGCATTGGAAAACAACGGAACATATGAGGGCAAACATTTATCATTAACAGAACAATATTATCAATTCAAAAATATAAGGGATACCTTCAACCATTCGAAGGCGATCCTCTTTTCCGGAATGAACCCCGGAATCGTGCAATGGATGGCGGTAAAGTTAATGCAAAAGCATTCCGGACATCAACCTTTGGCATGCTACATTGTCGAACATGACACTTCCTTTTATAAAGATAAAAATCTAATACAGCCAAAAACCATTTATACCACTTGGTCCGTGAAAAGTTTCCTTGAAGAGGCCGTTTTAAACCGGCCGATGTTCGTCCGGAACCACCTTCCCCATTCCATTCACGATGAAGTATATGCCGCAGAATATAAGATTACCCTTGGGGATAAGGAATTTTATGGGTGTCTTGTGCCCCATGAAGAAGTATTGACATTAGGGGAAATGTTCGATTTTGAAATCGGGTTTATTTATCGGATCAATGAATATACAACGGAATTAATCCAACAATATTTGGAGCATGCAGATGAACTTTTGCAGTTTAATAAGAAAATCATTGATCCCGCAGATGGCGAAGTGGAGGGGGAAGATTTAATAGGCGTCCTTATGGTCTATGAAGATCGGGAAATTTACATGTATAATTCGATGAAAAACACCGATGTCTTTAAGGAATATAAAACAAACGCCACTTACTTCCAAGTCGCTTGCGGGGTGTATGCCGGCATGGCCAGCCTGCTGCTTGACGATCTCCCTTCGGGTGCATTTTACGTCGAGGAATTGGCAACCGGTTCAAAAAGCAACTATGGAAAGTATTTGACTTACTATATGAACGAATTTGTCTATGGGGAAAATAATCATTCAGACGGTTTATTGCATGAGAGAATGCGAAAAGTCGCAAAGTTGATAGAAAAATAATTTGTTTGATCATATTTCCTCTTCCAAATTATTTCTCGGGAAATACCATTATTAGTAAATAATATAAACCTTACATCCTTTTCGGTTGTAAGGTTTATTTTTTTGCTTGTCCAAATTTAATGGAAAATATAAGTAAACCTATTAAATGAATAGGTTGACATATATAGGGTTGTTGCGATAAATTTATGTCAACCTTATCAATATTATAGTTAACTATTAGGAGGATTGAAGATGAAAATCAGGGAGATTACATATGTGGCCTTATTTGCGGCTTTTATGGGAATTTTGGGACTCATACCGCCAATAACTCTATCATTTACTCCTGTACCGATCACTCTTCAAACATTGGGTGTCCTCTTGGCCGGCGGCATTCTTGGTCCGCGGCTCGGTTCTTTAAGCATTGTCGTCTTTTTATTGGTCGTCGCCGCGGGAATGCCGCTGTTGCCGGGCGGACGAGGAGGAATCGGAGTCTTTTTTGGGCCGAGCGGAGGCTATTTGATCGGCTATGTGATTGCGGCATTTTTCATCGGCCTGATTTTCTCGAAATTGCATATGTTGAAGTTCCGGCACATCCTTGCCGCCAATTTGACGGCCGGCGTCTTTTCCGTCTATTTAACAGGTGTTCCGGTGCAGGCATTTGTGATGGATTTGCCTCTGCTCGATGCAATCAAATTGAGCCTTGTTTATGTTCCCGGCGATCTCGCGAAAGCCGCCATCGCGTCCATACTTGTTTACAGATTGCAGAAATATCCGATCTTTTCTCATTCTGCTCCGGCACAATTAAAGGAGGGATAAGGTGATGATTACTTCACCTTATTCGCGGCATGCGCAGCATTTTCCCGACAAAGCCGCCATCATTGCCGATCATCAAATGTTGACATACCGCCAATGGGATGAAATGGTGCGGAAAACGGCTGCCTGGTTTCAAGCCGGAAGCTCAAAAAACAAAACCGCCGCATTCTTTTTGCCGAACGGAATTCCGTTTCTTCTACTTTTTGCAGGGGCTGTAGCAGCCGGATGGATCGCGGTTCCCCTTGATTTGAAATGGAAGAAGCAGGAACTTTCCAAACGCCTTCAACTGGCGCAACCCGATGTCCTGATTACAACGGCAGGTTTCCTTCCAAAAGTGAAAGGGCTTCATCCAAATCTGTTGGTTTGGGAAGAATGGAAAAAAGACTTGGAAGAAGTGCCGACACCGGTAAGATCGGAAGTAAGCGACCAGTCGCTTCCCTTTTATCTCGGTTTCACTTCCGGATCGACCGGTTCACCGAAAGCTTTTATCCGCTCCCATTCGTCCTGGATCGAAAGCTTTGCATGCACACGGTGCGATTTGGGAATCGGGGAAAACGACCATGTGCTGATTCCCGGGCCTCTTCTTCATTCCCATTTTTTATATGGCGCAATGAGCACTTTATACATCGGAGGAACCGTGCATTTATTGGAGAAATTTTCTCCTGTGAAAACGCTTATGAAATTGGAAGAATCTCCGCTGACGGTCATGTATTTAGTGCCGACAATGGCCGAAGCGCTTTTAAGAGAAAATGTGAATGTACCGAAGCCCCTGAAAATGATTTCCTCCGGTGCGAAACTTGAAACCCATACCCGTCAAAGAATCCGCAAGATGTTTCCGAACCTTCACTTGTATGAATTTTACGGAGCGGGCGAACTGAGTTTTGTCACCTTTTCCAAGGATGACATCAAACCGGATTCCGTCGGCCGCCCTTTTCATAACGTAGAGATTCAAATTCGCCGCAAAAACGGAGAAATCTGTGAAATAGGCGAAATCGGTAAAATTTATGTGCGAAGTCCGATGACATTCATCGGCTATATTCATGAACCGGGTCAATCGGTGCAATCCATAGCGGATGATGAAGGCTGGATTACGGTGGATGATTTGGGCTGGATGGACCAGGAAGGGAATCTTTATCTTGCCGGACGGGAAAACAATATGATTTTGTACGGGGCAAAAAATATTTTCCCCGAAGAAATCGAAGCGGTATTATCGATGCATCCGGGAGTGGAAAAAGCGGCAGTGGCCGGATTGAAGGACCCTTATTGGGGGCAGATTCCCGCTGCTGTCATTCAGGGGAAGGCATCCGTTCTCGAATTAAAAAGATTATGCAAAAAACATTTGGCTTCCTATAAAGTTCCGCGCAAATGGTTTTTTATTGAAGAAATGCCCTTGACGACAAGCGGAAAAATCGCCAGGGGGGAACTCGGGGCGCTGCTCGAGGGGAAATCGGCGGGTGCGGCTTTATAATTTTTTCCACCAGAATGCAACAGGACTTGCCGGAAAAGCGAAGGGGGAGGACAAAATGAACGAGGCCGTGATTGTGGCTGCAAAAAGAACACCGATAGCCCGCGAGAAAGGCGCCTTAAAACATCTGGAACCCCATCAATTGGCCGCGCCGCTCCTGTCCCATTTATCGGCAGGTATTGAACAGCATATCCATGATGTGATTCTCGGCAATGTCGTCGGTCCGGGGGGCAATATCGCCCGTCTATCGGCTTTGGAAGCAGGCCTCCCCTTTTCCGTGCCGGGAATTACGCTTGACCGTCAGTGTTCCGCAGGGCTTGAAGCCGTCCGGATGGCCTGCCTTTTGATTCGCGCCGGCTCCGGTTCATGCTTCATCGCAGGGGGAGTTGAGAGCGCCAGCACCTCCCCCTTCCCGAAGCGGGCCCGTTTTTCGCCGGATTCCATCGGCGATCCGGATATGGGAGTGGCGGCGGAATATGTTGCTGAAAAGTTTCGCATCACCAGGGAAATGCAGGATGAATATGCATTGTTGAGCTGGAAGCGGAGCAGAGAGGCTTTTGAGCTGGGATTCCATGAAGAGGAAATACTTCCCATAGGAGATTTGGAACAGGATGAGGTTTGGCGCCGCAAACGGAATATAGAAAAAATCATCAAGCGGGCGGCTCCAGCTTTTGTAAAAAATGGAACGGTCACGGCTGCGAACAGCTGCGGCATCCATGACGGAGCAGGCGCAGTGCTTGTGATGGAGGCGCATCTTGCAGAAAAACTGGGGTATCAGCCGGTTCTCCGTTTCGTGGACAGCCAGGTTTCAGGGGTGCACCCTTTTTATCCGGGAGTTGCCCCGGTGCCGGCAATCAAGGCGCTGCTGGAACGGAACGGATTGACGATTGGCGATCTGGATCTCATCGAAATCAACGAAGCCTTTGCTTCCAAGGTTGTCGCGTGCGCCCGGGAACTGTCGATTCCTTATGTAAAATTAAATGTACGTGGAGGCGCCCTTGCGATTGGCCATCCATACGGGGCCTCCGGGGCGGTATTGGTAACAAGGTTGTTTTACGAAGTTCAGCGCCGGCCACAGGCGAGGTACGTTCTTGCCGCAATCGGAAGCGGCGGCGGCGTCGGGGTAGCCGTGCTGTTTGAAACGGTGTGAAACCGCAGAAGCGGAGGAAAATCTTCTTCCACGTATATAAAAAGATGGCGCTTCCCCTTTTCTTTTTGGTTTGCAAAAAGAAGGAGGCTTCCTCTTGAATACATGAGGTGATCATTTGAAATCGGAATATTTTTCTTTTCATTTTACGAAAGAAGAAGTCCAGCGGTATTGCGGTTTGGCAGGTGTGAAAAAGGCGATCTATTACAGTTTGGAAGCGGCATTAGAGGAAGGCTTTGAAGGAATCCCCCTCCCCCCTGCCCTTCCGATGATCGCCTATCGGCACATCGAAAAACCATGGCAACTGGCCGAACCCGTTATACTGCGTAAGCAGGAATGCAGGCCGCATCGGATCATGTATGCGGACAGGGCTTATGTTGGAGCCGTCAAGTTGCGCAGCCATTCATTTCGCCAAGGCAGATGGTTTCTGATTGAAGAACTGGTAATCTTTGATCAGGAGAATCATCTTTGTTTTAACGGAATCTCTCATTTGATTGCAGGTGGTTTCTTTGAAAACAATACGGTTTAAAGTGACCGAACAGGATATTGAAAGCTATGCGGAGCTGTCAGGGGATGTCAATCCGATCCATCTGAATCCTGAATACGCAAAAGCCCATGGATTTTCCGGAAAAGTCGCCCATGGCATGTTGACGATGGCAAAGGTTTGGGGCATCCTGGCAAACGAATTCGACAACATGCAATTCCCGGCGGTATTCCGGCTGCATTTCCAATCGCCCGTCTATGTTGGAGAAACAGTGGAATTGACCATCGAGGAAGAGGATTGCTCGATCACCATCACCGGAAAAGTGGTCAAAGGCAAGGCGTCGCTGTGACGCCTTGTTTTTTCTTGCGCCGGATGTGGTATATATTTTGATGAGGACTTGATTGAAAAAAGATAACGAATCAGCAGAGATTGGTGCATTTGTTCATACTTTGTATTTTATAAAGGAATACATTGTAATGAAAAGGAGGGGATGAAATGAAAAGATTCACATCTTGCATGAAGGAAAATTCCTTCTGGATTTATGTCGGCATCGCCGCGGCCGCGCTGATCTTGTTCATATGGTGACAGACCCTCCGTTTCCCCCAAGGCATTTGGATAATGCCTTCTTTTTTATCCCCTTTTAACCTATCAACTTATCAGGGAAACCTTCTTGTTTTGAAAACTGCAATAAAAAGCCTTACAACCATGGAGGCTGTAAGGCTTTTTTCTAGCGTCCCAGGAGGGATTCGAACCCCCGACCGACGGCTTAGAAGGCCGTTGCTCTATCCAGCTGAGCTACTGAGACATTTTTCATTTTTTCATTTTTTCATTTCCCCGACGGACAATATTTATTATATTAGTGTAGTGTGAAAATGTCAACAGCAAAATGAAATTTTTTGATAATTTTCACACTACATGTTCATCCGATTATTCCTGAACAAACTCTGTCTGAAAGATTTCTTCCCCTTGATCGGTGTAGGCCGTCACCTTCCAAATCTCCTCAAGGAAATCTACAAGCACATAGCTTTTTTGATCGATTCCGCGCGGCTTTAACAAACTGCCCGGATTGACAAACAAAATATCATCGATCAACTCCGCCCCAAGCAAATGGGAATGGCCGAAGAATACCGCATCCGCTTCCACTTCTTTCGCGCGGTAGAATAAATTCAGCGTCGTGGACTTTACATTGAATAAATGGCCATGGGTCACCAAAATCTTTTTTCCTTCCGCTTCGAACAATTCTTCATTAGGAAAACGTTTGTCCCGGTCGCAATTTCCCCGGACCCGTTTCGCCCCTTCCAAATAGGGATGCTCATAATCGAGTTCACTGTCCCCGCAGTGAATGACCGTATCCGCCTCCGGATGGCGATTCCGCACCTTCCGGATAATTTCCGCGTCTCCATGGGTGTCGCTCATCACTAATATTCTCATTGCCTTCCCCCTAACCGTCTGATATCTAAAAGCGAAACATCATCCTCATAAATGATATTAAACAATTTTGCCAAAAATGTAAAAGCCTCAGACTCCTAACTCCAAAATGTGTTATAGAGTAGATATGCAAATCCTTTTAGAAAAATACTTGCTTCCATAATTTTATCTGCCCCGAATTTCAATTTGCAATCCATAAAAAAAGAGGCTGCTTGAGCCCCTTTTATGCTTTCTTCACGAATTCCGATTTCAGCTTCATCGCTCCAAAACCGTCAATTTTGCAATCGATGTTATGGTCGCCTTCCACTAACCGGATGTTTTTCACCTTTGTTCCCATTTTTAAAACGGATGAAGTTCCTTTTACCTTCAAATCTTTGATGATCGTCACGGAATCACCGTCTTGCAGAATATTTCCATAGGCGTCTTTAACGACCAGCCCATTTTCTTCTGCCTGTTCTTCCCCTGTCCATTCGTAGGCGCATTCAGGGCAAACCAACAAATTTCCGTCTTCATACGTATATTCCGAATTGCATTTTGGACAGTTTGGTATCATTTCATTTCCTCCATCTCAACAATTGTTCCCTACTACTATAACGAATTCTTATGGAGGATTCAATTAATAATAGAAAATAATTATCTTTTCAATCATTTCAAAATGTTTGGAAGTTCTTTTGTCAATTTCCGGATGGCATTCCCGCGATGGGAGATGGCCCCTTTTTCTTCCGGCGTCAATTCGGCCATTGTGCGGCCCAATTCCGGAACATAGAAAATGGGATCATAGCCGAAACCGTTTGTGCCCCGCTTTTCATGCAAAATTTTCCCTTCGCAGGTGCCCCGGAACGTTTTCGTTTCGATGTCCGGACCGCTGATCGCAATGGCGCAGACGAAACGGGCCGTGCGTTCTTCATCCGGCACCCCTATTAATTTCTCAAGCACTTTTTGAATATTCGCTTCATCGTCATGATCCCCCGCGTAGCGGGCGGAAAACACGCCCGGTTCGCCTCCAAGGGCGTCCACCTCCAAACCGCTGTCATCCGCTATGACGATTTTTCCAAGGGCTTTTGAAAGGGTTTCCGCCTTTATAATCGCATTTTCTTCAAAGGTTGAACCTGTCTCCTCGATTTCCATGTCGCTCGCGATATCCAGCATCGTGACAACCTCATAGTCAAGCGGCTTGAAAATGGCCTCAAAATCTTTTGCTTTCCCTTTATTTTTCGTTGCTATGACTACTTGCTTCATGATTCTCTGACTCCCCGGCTTCCTCAGTTTGTTGTAATTTTGCATCCTCGATTAGTTTTGCATCTTCTCCGAGAACCGATTTTTGGATTTCGATTAATTCCCGGATTCCTTTTTCTCCAAGTTCCAGCAATGTGTTTAATTCTTCGCGCGAAAATGTGGCTTCTTCGCCGGTACCCTGGATTTCGACGAAGCGTCCGCTTCCTGTCATGACAAGGTTCATATCCACCATCGCTTCAAAATCTTCCTCAAAGTTCAAATCCAATACTGCCCCATTGGATTCAAGGATTCCGACGCTTGTTGCGGCCAAAAAATCCGTAATCGGAAATTTTTCAAAAGGCGTTTCTTTATGGATTTTTGCGACCGCCTGTGTCAAAGCCACGAATGCCCCGGTAATGGAAGCTGTCCGTGTTCCGCCATCCGCCTGAATGACATCGCAGTCAATCCATATCGTGCGTTCTCCAAAGGCTTCCAGATCAACGACTGCCCTTAAGGCCCGTCCAATCAATCGTTGAATTTCCATCGTCCGTCCGCTGATTTTGCCTCGGGCAGATTCGCGGATTGTCCGTTCTTTTGTGGCTCTAGGCAGCATTGAATATTCCGCGGTAATCCATCCTTTGCCTTGTCCGCGAAGAAAACTTGGCACCTTATCTTCGATTGTTGCCGTACAAATCACTTTTGTATTCCCCACCTGAATTAATACGGATCCTTCCGGATGCATTAAATAATCTGTTTCGATTGATACCGGTCTTAATTGATTGACTTCTCTTCCATCTGTTCTCATGCGCTTTCCTCCTAAAAATAATCGTCCATATCTTAACATACTTTTCCTTTTGAAAAAAGCGTTGCACATTTTTAAATGCACTTGGGCATACAATCTTTTATAGCTTGTAGCACTTGTCTACAAGTAAAAAAGCTCGAAAAGGACCTTTCGAGCTTTCTTCATGTCTCATGCAATTCGGTACAACCGATTCGGAAAACGCCGCATCTGTACTGAATCGCATGAGACGCAATGGGAGTTTGAGGATTTATTAATTTAATTTTATTTTTCTGATATCCAACTCTTTTCTTTCCAACCAGTTTTCAGCAATTGTGCGAAAAATCGGCACTGAACCGGTTACATAAAAAATATGATGCGGTTCGCTTTTTTCAGTTCGCAACAAATCAAGGTTCACTAAAAGTTCCTTTACTTCTTTTGCTGTTTCTTCCGCTGATGATAAAACCGTTACATCAGGTCCCACAACTTTTTCGATATGATGCTGAATCATCGGATAATGGGTACAGCCTAAAATGACTGTATCGAAACTTTTATTTTTTAGCGGCATCAAACCGTTTGCTACGAGTTCAAAAGCGAATTGCCCTTCATATTCCCCGCTTTCTACAAGCGGTACGAATGTCGGACACGCCAAAGGAATGATTTTTGCTTTTGTATTTAAAGAAAGTAGCGCTCTTTCATATGCACCGCTTCTAATGGTTCCTTCTGTAGCAAGGACAACAATTTCATTCCGCTTTGTTTTTTTGATTGCCGCCCGGGCTCCTGCATTGATGACACCTACTACTGGAATGGAAAGTTCTTTTCTTAATGCATCAAGGGCAACTGCTGTTGCTGTATTACAGGCGATGACGAGCAGTTTGACATCCTTTTGCTCCAGAGCTTTTGCCAACTGCATCGTAAAAGTGAGCACTTCGCCACTTTTACGTGGGCCATAGGGGCACCTTGCAGTATCACCGATATAATAAATCGTTTCATTTGGCAAAGCTCTCATGATTTGCTTTGCTACCGTTAAGCCGCCAACACCTGAATCAATTACGCCTATTGGGGCATTCACTTATACCGCCTCTATCCTATTTCATTTGTTTGATATATTATCTATTCTATTTTGGCTTAAATCTTTACCAAGTTCAACGATTCTTTATCAAAAAACAAAGATAGGAAGAAGCGTCAATCTTCATTGGAACGCCCACTAAAAAACTTGGAAAGAATCATCAATGCTAATGTGCCCGATTCATCCCATCATTAAACATGCCAATTTTTCATATATTTGCTTCAAATTTTATTATTTTAATATAGGAGAAAATTATTGATTTATATAGTAATTTGACATAAAAAGATTTTGTTTTTAGTGTAATGAAAGTTCGTCTAGCCTTAATAATTCAATTAGTGCCTGTGACCTGCTGGAAACCCCCAGCTTTTGGATTGTGTTTGAAATATGGTTACGCACCGTTTTTTCACTGATACCCAATTTTTGGGATATTTCCTTTGTTGAATAATCCAGAATTAACAACTGAAATATTTCCCGCTCTCTTTTCGTTAGTAGCGAACGATGCTGCGGGCTACTCATAAGGCAACACCCTCCTATCTCCTCTCTATGTAAGGTATGTCAGGAAGGGTGATGCTGTGAGGGCATTTTTACTATTTCCCGCACAATATTATCTTTTGTTCTTCGGTCCAAGGCGCCGGTCTGCCCGTTTCCTTGTCGATCTGCACTAAAGCGCCTCTTCCTGTTAGAACAATTTCCCCTTTTTCATTTTTCACCATGTAATGAAGGTCAATCGAGGAATTTCCTAGTCGGGCGGTTTTTACATAAACCCGCAGTTTCTCGCCGTAATACACTTGTTTTAAATAATCGCATTGAATATCCGCCACCACAGGGATTTTTTGTTCCTCCTGAGAACCCCAATTGTTTTTTATATTCAGAGACTTGAAGTATTCGATCCGCGCATGTTCGAAATATGAAAAAGGTACGACATTGTTGAGGTGGCCATACATGTCTACATCGGAAAAACGGACAATTTCTTCTGTATAAAATGTGAATTCCTTTTCCCATTGCTCCAAATCTTCGATATATGTTTCTTTCATATTCCCATCCCCTTGTTTTTAATATAGCAATCATTATTATACAATACTTCCCTTTTCTTAGAAATGAAGGAAACTGTCGAACGTTGTTGGAGATGGTTGAAAATTTGTAGGATGGAATCTACTTGATGGGGTTCCCATGGAAACCGCCTCCTATATTATGCAAATAGCAAAAAAATGTTCTTGATTTCAAAAAAAAAGCAGCCAAATTCAGAAAACCGAATTGGCTGCTTTTGTTTATGATTAGTCTACCATGTGGTCTGAACCGAAGAATTTGCGGAACATGTGTACAGTCGTCGCTCTGTTTAAGGATGCAATGGATGTTGTCAAAGGAATTCCTTTAGGACATGCAGCTACGCAGTTTTGGGAGTTACCGCAGTTTGCAAGTCCACCTTCGCCCATAATTGCATCTAAACGTTCGTCTTTATTCATCGCACCTGTTGGGTGTGTATTGAATAGACGTACTTGAGAAAGTGGCGCCGGACCAATGAAGTTGGATTTCTCGGAAACGTTTGGACAAGCTTCAAAGCACACACCGCAAGTCATGCATTTTGATAATTCGTATGCCCATTGACGTTTGCGCTCAGGCATCCGTGGACCTTCACCTAAGTCGTAGCTTCCGTCAATAGGAATCCATGCTTTAACTTTTTTCAATGCGTTGAACATGCGGCTGCGGTCAACTTGCAAGTCACGCACAACCGGGAAAGTTTTCATTGGTTCCAAACGGATTGGTTGTTCCAATTGATCAACCAACGCTGAACAAGACTGACGTGGACGACCATTAATCACCATCGAACATGCACCACAAACTTCTTCGAGGCAGTTCATATCCCACGTAACTGGAGTTGTTTCTTTTCCATCAGCAGTTACAGGGTTTTGACGGATATACATCAACGCTGAAATAACGTTCATCCCTGGGCGGTAAGGTACTTCAAATTCTTCCCAACGGCTTGGCCCGTTTGGGTTATCTTGACGTAAAATTTTAAATCTTACAGTTTTTCCACTTTCCACTTGTTGTGTACTCATGATTAATTATCTCCTTTCGAAGAGTAGTCACGTTTACGAGGTGGAATTAATGAAACGTCCACTTCTTGATAAGTAATGATTGGCTCGCCAGTAGATGGATCGAATTTCGCCATAGTTGTTTTTAAGAAGTTTTCATCGTCACGTTCAGGGAATTCTGGTTTATAGTGCGCACCGCGAGATTCGTTACGCAACAATGCGCCTTTTGTAATTACTCGCGCAAGATATAGCATATTTTTCAATTGACGAGTAAAGTGTGCACCTTGGTTGCTCCATTTTTGAGTATCGTGGATGTTGATGTTTTCCCAACGCTCCAACATGTCGCCAAGTGTATCATATGTTTTTTGTAGGCGGTCATTGTAACGTACAACTGTTACGTTGTCTGTCATCAATTCGCCAAGTTCTTTATGGAGCAAGTATGCGTTTTCATTACCTTTGTCCATTTTTAGGATGTTATCCCATTTTTGCTGTTCTTGTTTTACATATGCATCATATAAAGATTGTGGAAGATCTTCAGCATGTTTTGATAAGCCTTCCATGTATTTTACTGCGTTTGGTCCGGCAACCATACCGCCGTAGATCGCAGAAAGCAATGAGTTGGCGCCTAAGCGGTTCGCTCCGTGTTGAGAATAGTCGCACTCACCAGCAGCAAACAGACCAGGGATTTCAGTCATTTGATCATAGTCAACCCATAATCCGCCCATTGAGTAGTGAACTGCTGGGAAGATTTTCATTGGAACTTTGCGAGGGTCGTCGCCAACGAATTTTTCATAAATTTCGATGATACCGCCCAGTTTGATATCGAGTTCGTGCGGATCTTTATGGGACAAGTCTAGGTATACAAGGTTTTCGCCGTTGATACCCAATTTTTGGTTTACGCACACGTCGAAGATTTCGCGCGTCGCGATATCGCGTGGTACCAAGTTACCGTATTTAGGATATTTTTCTTCCAAGAAGTACCAAGGTTTACCATCTTTATAAGTCCAGATACGTCCGCCTTCACCGCGGGCAGATTCACTCATCAAGCGGTTTTTGTCATCACCTGGGATGGCAGTTGGGTGAATTTGGATGAACTCACCGTTTGCATAAGAAGCACCTTGTTGATAAACGATGGATGCCGCAGAACCAGTGTTGATGACAGAGTTTGTGGATTTACCGAAAATCATTCCAAGTCCACCTGTTGCCATGATTACGGCATCAGAGCGGAATGCTTTGATTTCGGAAGTTTTCAAGTCTTGTGCTACGATACCACGGCAACGTCCTTCATCATCAAGAACAACGCCTAGGAATTCCCAGTGTTCATATTTTGTAACTAAACCTTCCACTTCGTAGCGGCGAACTTGTTCATCAAGCGCATATAGCAATTGCTGACCAGTTGTCGCACCCGCGAATGCTGTGCGGTGATGCAAAGTACCACCGAAACGGCGGAAGTCAAGCAAACCTTCAGGAGTACGGTTAAACATAACTCCCATACGGTCAAACATATGAATGATACCAGGTGCCGCTTCGCACATCGCTTTAACTGGCGGTTGGTTCGCCAAGAAGTCACCGCCGTAGATTGTATCGTCAAAGTGGATCCATGGAGAATCCCCTTCACCTTTTGTATTTACTGCCCCATTAATTCCGCCTTGTGCACAAACTGAGTGTGAGCGTTTAACAGGAACTAATGAGAATAGTTCTACTTCAGTACCCATTTCGGCTGCTTTCATCGTTGCCATCAGACCGGCTAAGCCGCCACCAACAACGATTAATTTCTTTTTGGCCATGACTAAGTTTCACTCCTCTTTTCTAATTGGATGTTCTGTTAAATCATACGAATGCTAGAATTGCTGATACACCGATAATGCTGATGATTACGAAGAAAATCATTGAAAGCCATGAGAATACTTTTTGGGAATGTGGCGATTGTGTGATACCCCAGCTTACGCAGAATGCCCATAAACCATTGGATAAGTGCAATGTAGCTGATAGGATACCTACAATATAGAATGCCAACATCCAAGGATTGTCCACGATATTTTTCATCATATCGAAGCTTACTTCGGCATTGCCTAAAGCTTTTTGGATGCGAGTTTGGAACATGTGCCAAGCAATGAAAATTACAAGGAACACGCCCGTAATGCGTTGCAATAAGAACATCCAGTTACGGAATGTACTGAAGCGCTTGTTGTTTGGTGTCGCTGTAAAGGCAATATAAATTCCATATAATCCGTGGAATAAAATTGGAATGTAGATCACAATCCATTCAATAGTCAATAATAGCCAGCCAGGGATATAATCCATTACCCCAGTCGCTGAGTCGTATGTCTCTGCCCCACCTGTTGCAGTGAAGTTAAGAGACAAGTGGAATACTAAGAATAGCCCTACAGGAATAACACCAAGTAAAGAATGTAGTCGGCGCCAGTAAAACTCATACTTTTGCAAGACTTTTACCCCCTTAAATGATAGAAATAGTAGTCAATAAGTCGTCACAAATTGTAAACGCTTTATGCATTGACTGTATGAATCATAATGGTACAATATTATGACAAGTTCATTGTACCCTCATGAACTATTACCGTCAAGGTACGTTATGAATATTTGTTGGGCTAAAAATTTTCCGTTTTTCTCTGGAAAAATTACCATTCATTCTCGAAAATGCATTTTTTATCTATTTTTAGACATTTCAATAATCTCGTAAAAAAAAGTAAAATCTAGAAAGAGGTTCTTGTATTATGTCATCTGTTCAAAAAACGTTTCCTTTATTTGGCTATGAACTCATAAGAGATTATTTATTACCATCTATATTAGGGAAGCACGAGAACGATATCCTTTATTGGGCAGGCAAAGATTTGGCTCGGAAATTCCCGTGCACCGATATCCCTTTGATCATTTCCTTTTTTAAAGATGCCGGTTGGGGCGATCTCGCCCTGGAGAAGGAAATGAAGGACGGTTTTGTTTTCCGGTTGACGAATGACCCGGAATTGCTGAAAATCAAAGAGCGGAATTTCCGGTTGGAAGCCGGGTTTATCGCCGAACAAATCCAAAATTTTAAAGGCTATTTGACCGAATGTTTTGAAGAGAAAAAAGAACATCAGGAACAAGTTATTTTTACAGTAAAAATGGATTTGAAGGAAAAAATTGAGCAATAAGGGGCAAAAGCGCCCCTTTTTTATTTCATGCCAACTCTTCCGCAAGGCCGAATTCATCATGCAACGCATTCGCCGCACGAATCATATCGTCTTGGGGTACAACTACGGAGACTTTGATCTCCGATGTGGAAACCATTTTCACCGGAATGTTTTCCTTGCATAAGCGTGCAAACATTTTTGCGGCCACTCCCGGATTGGAAACCATGCCGGAACCGACAATTGACACTTTCGCCAAACCGACTTCAAAATCCGCAAATTGAAAACCAAGCTCCTCCTTGTGATCTTCAAGCACCTTCACAGCATTCGCCAAATCCTCTTTCGCGATGGAAAAAGAAATGGTCGGTTTTACTTCTTCCATGACAGATTGAACGATAATGTCCACATTGACATGGTGTTTTGCTAATGTATTGAATAAATTGGCAAGGGAAGATTTTTCCAATGTTTCATAACCGACAGTAAAACGGATGATGTCTGTTTCATATGCGACACCACGGACAATCAAATTTTTTTCCATTTCAATCTCTCCCTTAATGACTGTACCACGGACATTTTTTGTACTGGAGCGGACGACGAGGGGCATTTCAAATTTTTTGGCCAACTCCACCGCTCTCGGATGAACGATTTTCGAACCTAAATAAGACAATTCCAACATTTCATCATATGTAATATCTTTCAGTTTGCGGGCATGCTGCACCACATTCGGATCGCCCGTATACACCCCGTCAAGCTCCGCATAAATTTCCACCCGTTCAGCGCCAATGCTTTTTCCAATCGCAACGGCTGTCGTATCAGCACCGCCTTCCCCAAGGAGTGTGATATTATTTTCTTCATCAACCCCTTGTCCACCTGCGACAATCACTATTTCCCCTTTTTTAAACCGCTCGATGATGACATCGCCGTTGACATCTTCGATACGGGCGTATCCGGATGTTTTTCGTGTCGTTTTGATTCCGACTTGCCAACCGGCGAGAGATTGGGACCTGAACCCCCTTTTTTGAATGGCGATGGACAGCAAACTGCTCGCCACCAGGGCGTTTGTCGAATGGATGACATCCAATTCCTTTTCCGCAGGAGAATCGGAAAGCGAGTGGACGATTTTTTCCACACTGCCATTGAGCAACGATGTTGGGGGAACGACCGCCACAACATTGCGGCCAAATTTCTTCTCTTCAATCAGCCTTTTGGCGGTTTCTCCGATTTGTTCCGGTGAAGACAAATTTTTTTCATCCAATTTCACTACAATGTTAATCATTGTCACACTCCCCTTAATCTCACAAAACCAGTGATATTGCCATGCTTCTATTTCGAAAGAAAAAAGCAACTCTTCACAAGGGTGGTGAAAAGCTGCCTCAATCAACAGCACATTCTTTTGAGAGAGCTCCCCAAACCTTTTATTTTCTATTGCAATAAAGCAAGAATACGGAAAATATCCGGCGCTATCTCTTCCAAAAGCTCATTTTGGAAGTTCCTTTTGAGACGGGTACCGCTATCCCCGCATCTTTCCTGAAACGAAACGATTCAACTTTAAATTTACAATATCATACAGCTATTCCTTTGACAATGTGTCTTCATGAAAATGTCGATAAATGGCTTCTGCAACTGATTTGGGCATTTTTGCTTCCATCAGTTCTTCCACGGTCGCCTGTTTGATTTTTTTGATGGAGCCGAAATGATTTAATAATTGCTTTTTCCGTTTTGGACCCACCCCTTCAATTCCATCAAGAGCGGAACGGAACGCGCTGGTTTGATGTCGCTGTCTCAAAAACGTGATTGCAAAACGGTGCACTTCATCCTGGATGCGCTGAAGCAAATAAAAGGCATCGCTCGTTTTTTCCAAAGGAATCGCAGCGGGAGGGTCGCCGTATAAAAGTTCCGATGTGCGGTGTTTTTCATCTTTCACAAGCCCTGCAATCGGAATCGAAAGTCCCAGTTCGTCTTCCAGCACTTCACGTGCGACTTCCATTTGCCCTTTTCCGCCATCCACAATGATCAAATCGGGAAGCGGCAAATTTTCCTTTAATACGCGGATATACCGTCTGCGGATGACCTCTTGCATCGCTCCATAGTCATCATGTTTTGCCGTTTCTTTCAATTTATATTTGCGATACTCTTTTTTCGCCGGTTTTCCGTCAATAAATACGACCATCGCACTGACCGGATCCGCGCCATGCATATGGCTGTTATCGAACGCTTCAATGCGGAGGGGAGCCGGAATATTCATCGCTTCGCCCAATTGTTGGCATGCGCCGATTGTCCGTTCTTCCTGCCGTTCGATAAGCTGGAATTTCTCTTCGAGGGCCAGCATCGCATTTTTCTTTGCCAGCTCTACCAGTTCCTTCTTCGATCCACGTTTCGGAACCAGTACTTTTATATTCAAAAACTTTTCTAAAATAGTTTTATCAATCGTATCCGGAATCAAAATCTCCTTGGGTTTTATGTGTTCATCGTAAAAACGGCCGACAAATGTTAAAAACTCTTCTTCAGGATCCCGGTATATCGGAAAAATGGAAACATCCCTTTCGATTAATTTCCCTTGCCGTACAAAGAATACTTGGACGCACATCCATCCTTTTTCCACCGAATAGCCGAATACATCACGGTTAGTGAAATCGCCCGATACAATTTTTTGTTTTTCCATGACCGTTTCAATATTTTGGATTTGATCCCGATATTCCTTTGCTCTTTCGAATTCAAGCTTTTCCGCGGCTTCCATCATTTTTTTCTCCAGTTCTTTTTTCACGTCTTCATGTCCGCCGTTTAAGAATTTCGCGATCTCATCCGTCATTTCTTCATAAATTTTCGGATCCACGTCTTTGACGCATGGCGCCAAGCATTGTCCGATATGATAATACAAACAAACCCGGTCAGGAAGCCGGTTGCATTTCCTCAATGGATAAATGCGGTTTAATAGTTTTTTTGTTTCATTCGCGGCAGAAACATTCGGATAAGGGCCGAAATATTTCGCCTTATCTTTTTTCACCTTTCTCGTCGTGATGATTCTTGGATATTTTTCGTTGGTGATTTTTATATAAGGATAACTTTTGTCATCCTTCAACATGACGTTATATTTCGGGTCATATTGTTTAATCAAGTTGAGTTCCAGGATTAAAGCTTCCAGATCACTGGATGTAACGATGTATTCA
This sequence comes from Ureibacillus terrenus, assembly GCF_006569205.1. Classification (GTDB taxonomy): domain Bacteria; phylum Bacillota; class Bacilli; order Bacillales_A; family Planococcaceae; genus Ureibacillus; species Ureibacillus terrenus. The sequence continues at coordinate 73,043 of NZ_VIGD01000010.1, read as the reverse complement.
AAGTCTTCGATTTCGCTGACCAGGCGTTGGGTCTTACCATCATGGGTACCGGTAAAATAGGAGCGCACCCTGTTTCTTAAAACTTTTGCTTTCCCTACATAAATCACCGTTCCTTGCCTGTCTTTCATTAAATAGCATCCGGGCAATTCAGGCAACAAAGACAATTTATACTGGATTGTTTCATTCATGAAAGATCACCTTGCATACCATCAACCAATTTTTCGCTAACTCTATTATAGAGGCATCCATCAATAAAAAGCGAGAAGTATTCAGCATGGATGCTTTTCCTTAAAAATATTTGCATAAAAAAAGAGCACATATCAATGTGCTCTGCGGAATATTATTTATTGCTGTTGATAAACTCAACCAAAGCTTCTTTTGGCTGGAATCCGACAGTTTTTGCAACCAACTGGCCATCTTTGAATAAAAGCAAAGAAGGAATTGACATAATTTGATAATCTGCGGCTGTCGCCGGATTGTTATCTACATCCACTTTAACGATTTTCAATTCCGAGCCCATTTCGGCATCAAGTTCTTCCAAAACAGGTGCAATCATTTTGCATGGTCCGCACCAGTTTGCCCAGAAATCTACTAATACCAAACCTGAAGAAATTTCTTGCGCGAAGTTTTGATCCGTAGCATGTACAATTGCCATTTAAATGCCTCCTTAATATTACATCTTTATGTAGTATAGCATGTGGAAAATGGAAAGTGTAGTAAAGAGTTCCGGAACTCGAAACTCTTCCAGTAAAGTTCAAACTTTCTTAATATGCGATATTTTGCCCGCCGGCGAAATTTATCATACTACAAAAAACTGCCACATCTCAAACCATTGAGACGTGGCAATATATGAACATTTCGTTCTGCGGTTTAAGCATTCACTTTCAATGCTTTAATTTCTTCAATTAATAATGGAACCACTTCGAACAAGTCTCCGACAATACCATAATCCGCCACCTTAAAAATATTTGCTTCCGGATCTTTGTTGATGGCAACAATCACTTTTGAGTTGGACATGCCGGCCAAGTGCTGGATCGCCCCGGAAATGCCGCAAGCAATATACAAATCCGGTGTTACGACTTTGCCGGTTTGTCCTATTTGCATTGCATAATCGCAATAGCCGGCATCGCAGGCGCCACGGGAAGCTCCTACAGCACCGCCCAACAAGTCCGCAAGTTCTTTCAACGGTTTGAATCCTTCCGCGGACTTCACGCCGCGTCCTCCTGAAACGATCACTTTCGCTTCGGATAAATCCACACCCGTTGAGGCATTGCGGACGACTTCTTTCACGATTGTGCGCAAGTTTTTGATATCTACGGAAACGGATTGGACGTCTCCTGTACGGCCTGCATCTTTTTCAAGCGGCGCGATATTGTTCGGACGAACAGTAATAAATACAAGCCCTTCTTTGAATTTTACTTTTTCAAATGCTTTACCGGAATAAATCGGGCGAACAAATACCGCATCATCGCCTGAACCCTCGATTTCAGTAACGTCTGAAATTAATGCTGCCTGCAGGCGGGATGCCACTTTCGGGGACAGGTCTTTTCCCAAAGCAGTGTGGCCGATGACGATCCCTTCAGGTTTTTCTTGTTCAATTAGCGCGAGCAATGCCTGGCTGTACCCATCGGATGTATAGAATTTTAAATGCGGATGTTCCACAACGAGCGCTCGGTCAGCACCGTATGCAATCAATTCTTTTGCCAGATCCGCCACCTGGTCGCCGAAAAGGGCAGCAACCACTTCTCCGCCATCGGAAATTTGTTTCGCGGCCGCAATCGCTTCAAAAGAAACGTTGCGCAAAGCGCCGTCACGAACTTCACCTAATACTAATACTTTTTTTGACATTGTACTCCCTCCATTACTGTACGAATCGATTTTATCTACGGCTATGACGCTTCCATTCTGTTATTCATTAGATCCATTAAATTACTTTCGCTTCTGTGTGCAATAAGTTCACCAGTTCTTTCACTTGGACTTTTAAATCGCCTTGCAAAATGCGTCCGGCAGATTTGGCTGGAGGCAAAAATACTTCCACTGTTTCGATTTTCGGTTCCACATCGTCTTCATCGATATCCAAATCATCCAGCTCCAACTCTTCAAGCGGTTTTTTCTTCGCTTTCATGATGCCCGGCAAAGAAGGATATCTTGGCTCGTTTAAGCCCTGTTGAGCTGTCACGAGGAGAGGCAGGCTTGTTTCAATAATTTCGGAATCTCCTTCAACATCACGGACAATTTTTACGTTAGTTCCATCGATTTCTAATTTTGTGATTGTCGTTACATAATTGATGCCGAGCAGATCGGCAACTCTAGGGCCAGTTTGGCCGGAACCGCCGTCAATCGCCACATTCCCTGCCAAAATTAAATCCGGATTTTTGTCTTTCAAATACTCAGCCAAAATATAAGCCGCGCCGGCATGATCCAGCTCTTCCACATCATCTTCGACATTGATTAAAACCGCTTCGTCGGCACCCATTGCAAGGGCAGTACGGAGTTGTTTTTCCGCTTCTTCACTTCCCAGGGAAATCACCGTCACTTTGCCGCCATGCTGGTCTCTTACTTGGATTGCTTCTTCGATGGCATATTCATCATAAGGGTTGATGATGAATTCAGCGCCTTCTTCCTGGATTTGGCCATTTTCAATTACGATTTTTTCTTCTGTATCGAAAGTGCGTTTCATTAATACGAAAATATTCATGTATGATAACCCCCTAAATCAATTATTTTCCGCTGAATGCAGGTTGACGTTTTTCAATGAATGCCTGGATTCCTTCTTTTGCATCTTCCGATTGGAACACGATGCCGAATTGTTCGGCTTCGGCTTTGATTCCGTCTTCAAAGGATGCTTTTGCATATTGCAATGCATGAATGGCGGCTTTCAACGAAACAGGGCTCTTTTTGGCAATCTTTTTCGCCAGCTCCAAAGCTTGCGGCAATAATTCTTCCTGCGGGACTGCTTTATTCGCTAGTCCCCATTCAACAGCCTCTTTGCCTGAAATCGGCTCGCCTGTAAAAATCATTTCAGCCGCCTTTGCCGTTCCGACATAGCGGGGAAGTCTTTGTGTCCCTCCGAATCCAGGAATAATACCAAGATTCAATTCAGGAAGCCCCAATTTCGCATCTTCTGCAACATAACGAATATGGCAGCTCATCGCAAGTTCCAATCCGCCGCCCAGTGCTGCCCCGTGGATTGCTGCGATGACCGGTTTCGGGAAAGACTCGATGCGGTTGAAAACAGTTTGTCCATTTTCTGAAAGCTCCACCGCTTCGGCTTGCGTTGAAACCGATGTAAACTCTTTGATATCGGCGCCTGCCGAGAAGAATCGTCCTTCTCCATGCAGCAGAACAACTCTGACATCATTGTTTTGTTCAATTTCTGTCAATAATTCATCCAATTCGCGGATGAGTTTCTGTGCCAACGCATTGGCAGGAGGACGATTGATGGAAACAATTGCAACTCCTTCTTCCAATTTCCAATTGAGAAATTCCATGACGACACTCCCTTATTTGTTTTTTATTCCATTGAGCAATAAGTGTTTGACTTTTGGCGCATTGTCTAAGAGATCATATCGAAAGTCGTTCATCACCCAGGATGTGATCGTTTCATCGATGGTGCCAAATACCATTTGCCTTGCCACCCTCACATCCATCGTCGGATTGAACTCGCCATTCATCATGCCTTCTATCAATATATTATCGAGAAGCTTCAAATATTCTTTTAAAATGGCATTTATTTTTAACCTTAACTCTTTATTGGATTGGCGCAATTCCAGCTGGGTGACGGTCGCAAGATGACGGTTGTTGGCCAGCACCTTAAAATGGTTGTCAATCATCTTTGATAGTTTTTCCGTAGCGCTTGTCTCCATTTCGATGATCTCTTGCAAACTTTCGATAAAAACACTCATTTTTTCTTTAAACAAAGAAATCAAAATATCCTCTTTATTCTTGAAATACAGGTAAATAGTCCCATCCGCAACGCCGGCCTGCTTTGCAATTTTTGAGATTTGCGTTTTATGATAACCGTTTTCTGCAATTGCAATCACCGCGGCATCTATAATTTGCATGTATTTCGGTTTATCACGATTCACAATGTTCACCACCAAAAAATATGAAAATATGAATGATTATTCATTCATATTTTCATATTATAATTTTATGAACATTCTGTCAATATTACATATATTTAATTTGCCTGAAGTTCTTTGAGCTTCATTTTCTCTTCTTCAACCAATATTCTCCTTAATACTTTTCCTACCGCCGTTTTAGGCAATGAATCCCTGAATTCATAGATGCGCGGCACTTTATACGCTGCCAAATGTTGCCGGCAATATCGGTCCAGATCTTTCTCTGTCACCGTTTTTCCTTCTTTTAATACGATATATGCCTTCACCGTTTCCCCCCGATATGGGTCCGGCACCCCGGCAACGACACATTCTTTGACCGCTTCATGCTCATATAATACTTCTTCGATTTCCCTAGGGTAAATATTAAATCCGCCTGCGATGATGACATCTTTTTTGCGGTCGACGACATAGAAGAAACCTTCTTCATCCATATACCCCAAATCTCCGGTCAAAAACCATCCGTCCACAAAAACTTGGGCAGTTTCTTCCGGACGCTTCCAATACCCTTTCATGACTTGCGGACCGCGTACGGCAATTTCCCCTATTTCTCCCGGAGGCAATATTTCATTTTCACCCGGTTTCATGATGACCGCATCTGTATCCGGCCATGGAACCCCAATGGAACCGATCACCCGTTTATCCCAGATGAAATTTGCGTGTGTGACCGGCGATGTCTCCGTCAGGCCGTAACCTTCCACCAGCCTTCCTCCTGTCACTTCTTCAAATTTCTCCTGCACTTCCACAGGAAGCGGGGCTGAACCGCTGATGCAAGCATTGATGGAAGACAAATCGTATTTTTTCAAATCCGGATGGTTCAATAAACCGATGTACATGGTCGGCGCACCAGGGAAAAGGGTCGGCCTCTGTTTATGGATGGTTTTTAACACCTGATCCACATCAAATTTCGGCAACAAAACCATTTTGTTTTGTTTCATTACGGTTAAAATCAGCACTGTTGTCATTCCGTATACATGGAAGAAAGGCAATAAACCTAAAACCACTTCTTTTCCTTCCTCGCACTTGTATAGCCATGCATCGCACATCATCGCATTGGCAATCAAGTTCTTATGGGTCAGCATAACCCCTTTTGGAGTGCCCGTTGTTCCTCCTGTATATTGAAGAAGGGCGAGATCCTCTTCAAAGTTGAAGGGCACTTCAATCGGACTCGGCTCTTCCACCCTCATAATTTCCGTAAATAAGTGCGTATTCCCCTGATGTTCCACTTTCACGCTGAAACCATATTGTTTCTTTTGGATAAACGGATAAACAAGATTTTTCGGAAATGGAAGATAATCCTTGATCCCGGTAATGATAACGTTTTCAATTTTCGTCTGGCGAATCACTTTCATAATTCGCGGATATAAAATATCCAGCGCCAATATCACTTTTGCTTCAGAGTCCTGCATCTGGTATTCCAGTTCCCTTTCCGTATAAAGCGGATTCGTCTGAACGACAATGCCGCCCGCATATAAAATGCCATAATAAGCGATGACCGCCTGGGGACAATTCGGCAACATGATGGCCACCCGATCGCCCTTTTCCACCCCTAATGAACGCAAGTAATTCGCAAATTTCAATGCCGATTCATACAGTTCCCGGTAATCCAATTCCCTTCCCATAAAATGGATGGCAATTTTATTTTGGTTCTTCCGGTAAGCCCTTGTCAAAAAAGTTTGGACGGGAATTTCTTCATATTCCAATGTATGCGGTATCTCAGCAGGATAATGCTTAAGCCACACCTTATTTGACATCCACACATCCCCCTTTGCTTAAAAAGTGAAAATTTTCTTACAATTGTTATCATTTATTATAATTGAAAAGGATTGCACTTTCAAACTATTTTTTTAAAATTATAAATATTTTTCTCTATTATTCTATTATTTTCTTTTTCATTCAATAATTTCAGCGGCGTTTTCTATGTCGTTTTATGTCGTAAAATTGCATTATTTATTATTTTGAAATAATTATTCAATGCCGTTAAACAGCAAAAAAAGGGTGGAAACACATATTTGCGTCTCCTCCACTGTTTAAAAAACAAAAATAACCTTTATTTTGCAATCAAATAATAAATTCCTATGGCAAAAAATAGTACGGCTATGACAATCAACACTTTTGCTAGCTTTTCCATAAAAACCTCCTATGAGATGCTGGCGCCGATGACGAAGGAAAGCCCTAGCGAAATGGTGAACGAAATCAATCCGACGGACCGGTTGTCCTCCTCAATTTCCTTGTCGATATTGAATTGGGGTGTTAAAAATTCATATAAAAAATAAGCGATGATCAACAAAAAGAAACCATATAACCCCCAACCGATCATTTCAAAAAATGTGTTATGCCTTTCAATGGAATAGCGGAAAATATTGCAGACACCCAAAATTTTCCCCCCTGTCGCCAAAGCGACAGCCACATTTCCTTTCTTAATTTCTTCCCAGTTTTTATATTTCGTTACAACTTCGAACAATACCATCGCGAGCACCAAACACAATACGACCACACTGAAATAACCCGCTGTTTCGACCAAAGGATGTTTCCAGAAATTTGAATCCACATTCACCATCCCCTTTTATTTTAGTTCCACAATCGTTACTCCCAGGCCACCTTCACCAGCTTCGCCCAACCGGAATGAACGCACCCGTTTATGTTTTCTCAAATATTCATGAATTCCTTGGCGCAAAGCGCCTGTCCCTTTTCCATGTATAATCGTGACGCGGCTGTAATTGGCAAGAAGGGCGTCATCAAGATACTTTTCGGTTTTTAAAATGGCATCTTCCAGCCGCTCGCCCCGCAAATCCAATTCCCACTTGACATGAGGATTGCGGTTTTTCACCGTTGTCAGCTTCACGGCCTGTTTTTCTTTTTCCGGTGCGACATACTCCAAATCCGATTCATCGATTTTCATTTTCAGCATGCCAATTTGCACAACCCACTCATGCTCTGATGCTTTTTCGATGAGCGTTCCTTTTTGTCCGAAGCTTAACACTTTCACTTCATCCCCCGGCTGGAGGTTTTGCGCCCGCTCACGGATTTTGGCCTGTTTTTTCAGGATTGGATTTTCTTCCGGAAGAATGTCTTCCAACCGCTTTTTCGCTTCAATCAGCTCATGTTCCTTGATCACCCGGTTTGCATTCTGTTGCATTTCCCGCAATTCTTTGATGATCTGTTCCGCCTCTTTCTTGGCGTTTTCGATAATGTGCCGCGCTTTCTCTTTTGCCTTGTTCTCAAGACTTTCTTTTTTTATATTCCATTCATTCAGCTTCTCTTCCAGCTCGTCATGCAATTTCTGGGCTTCCAGCAATATTTCATGTGCTTCTTCCGCATCCTGTTCCGCTTTTCTTCTGCTTTCTTCAAGGGAAGCAATCATTGATTCCACTTCCCGGCGGTCAGTTCCCGTGAAAGATTTCGCCCGGTTAATAATGGAATCCTTCAAACCAAGCCTTTTTGATATTTCAAATGCATTGGAACGGCCGGGAACGCCAATCAACAGGCGGTAAGTGGGGCTCAACGTCTCAATATCGAATTCCACACTGGCATTGATGACCCCTTTCCGGTTATAGGCATAAGCTTTCAGCTCAGGATAGTGGGTCGTCGCCATAACGCGGGCTCCGCGCCCCACCACTTCATCCAGAATGGAAATGGCAAGCGCCGCTCCTTCTTGTGGATCCGTACCTGCGCCAAGCTCGTCAAATAAAATTAAGGAATGCTCATCAAATTGGTTTAATATGCCTACAATGTTCACCATATGGGAAGAGAAGGTGGACAATGATTGCTCGATGGATTGTTCATCCCCGATATCAGCGAATACTTGACGGAAAACGGAGAGTTCAGAACCATCCGATGCCGGTATGGGCAACCCCGCTTGCGCCATCAATGTACATAATCCAACCGTCTTTAAAGTAACGGTCTTCCCTCCTGTATTCGGACCGGTGATGACAATGGCCGTAATTTCCCTGCCAAATTCAATCGTATTCGGCACCGCTTTTTCGATGGGAATCAACGGGTGTCTTGCCTGGATCAAGCGCAAGTAACCTTCATTATTGACAGCTGGCTTCGTGCATTTATTTTTGGCACCGTACTTCGCCTTGGCCAAAATGGCATCGATATCCCCTAATATGTTCACAAGAACTAGCAAGTCGCTTGCCGCTTCCCGCACTTTTGCCGAAAGGGCGGACAAAATCTTTTCAATTTCCGCCTTTTCCCGTACCTTTAAGCGTTGAATTTCATTGTTGATTTGAACAACCGATTCCGGTTCTATAAATAATGTCTGGCCCGAAGAAGACTGATCATGCACAATTCCGCCGTAGTAGCTTCGATATTCTTGTTTTACCGGTATTACATAGCGGTCGTTCCGGATCGTGATGATGGTATCCGAAAGCATTTTGGCCGCGCCGGGTCCCCGCACCAGGCTGTCCAATTTTTGGCGGACCCTTGCCTCCGCTGAACGCAATTGCTGTCTGATGTTTCTTAATTCCACGCTGGCAGAATCAAGCACAGCCCCATTTTCGTCGATGCATTCATCAATTTCATGCTGCAAAGCGGTCAAGACCGGCAATTGATTTTTCCGTTCAATAAAATGCGGTATTTGAATTTCTTCTTTTTCTTCTATCTCCTCAATAAAATTCCTCAAAATTCGGCTTGCCCTGATGGTGCTTGAAATCTCCATCAATTCCATCGCGCTGAGCATGCCTCCGATTTGGGCCCTTTTCACATGGGGACGGATGTCGAAAATCCCTCCCATTGGCACATGCCCTTTGACGCGTAATATGGCGAGCCCTTCATCCATCTCTTTCAACAGTTCTCCCACTTTCTCGAAATCCGTTTCCGGCACAAGCTTTTCAATTTGTTGCTTTCCAAGGGAAGAGGTGCAAAATTCGGCCACCTGGGCACGTACTTTATCAAACTCAAGGGTTTTTAATGCTCGTTCAGCAATCACTCTGAACACTCCTGTCTGTATGCGTATGATTATTTATTTTTCCGGATGAATTCCTTAAATTGTTCCACGCTCCATGTATTGACAACCAGCTCTTTTTTCAGCCACGCTTTTTGGGCATACATTGTTCCGATTGCCATATAATCAAGCTGTTCAATGGCGTGGGCATCGGTATTGATCGCAATCGGCACTCCAAGTTCCATTGCCAGTTTTAAATGTTCCACACATAAATCAAGCCGGTAGGGGCTCGCATTTAACTCCAAAATTTTTCCGTACTCTTTGGCCCAATAAATCAATTGTTCCACATCCGGATGATAGCCTTCCCGCTGGCTGATGATGCGCCCCGTTGGATGCGCGATCATGTGAACATGAGGGTTTGTAATAGCATTGAATAAACGTTCCATGATTTTTTCCTGCGGCTGCGAAAAGCTTGTGTGGATCGAAGCAATGACAAAATCCAATTCTTTCAATACATCGTCGTCATAATCAAGGGAGCCATCCGGCAAAATGTCCATTTCCGTTCCTGCAAACAGTGTGAATCCTGGATGGGATTCATTAAAAGCTTCAATTTCTGCCCGCTGCTTTTTAAGCCTTTCGGGTGTCAATCCATTGGCCACTTTCAAAGATTGCGAATGGTCTGTGATGGCTCCGAATTGATATCCTCTCCCGATTAAAGCTTCCCCCATTTCCTGCACGGAATGGGCGCCGTCGGAAAAAGTCGTATGCATATGTAAATCCGCTTTGATATCTTCGATTGCAACCAGCCGGTCCAGTTCATCCAACCGGTCCAGTTCCTGCCCCGTTTCCCGTACTGCCGGCGGAATATAAGGAAGGCCGAAATGGGCAAAAAAATCTTCTTCCGATTGGAAAGTCATCACTTGCCCATCCGCTTGCTCCACTCCATATTCGCTGATCTTTTTGCCCTGTTCCTTCGCCAACTGCCGCATACGGACATTGTGCTCCTTGGAACCGGTAAAGTGATGGAGGGCCGTAATATATTCATTATTCGACACCAGGCGGAAATCGACGCTGACAAGCTCGTCCAAATCAAGCACAACCGAAACTTTCGTCTCCCCGCTGCCGGCAATTTCTTTGACGGCCAGTCGGTTTAACAACTGTTCCTTTACGATTTCAGGATGCTTCGTCGCAATCACGAAATCCAGATCTTTGCTCGTTTCGTTGACCCTGCGAAAGCTCCCTGCAACAGAAAAGCGTTCAATCTCCTGAATGGATGAAAGAAGGGTTTCGATTTCTTGCACAACCGATTCAAGATACCAGATGGGGAGCCGTTCTTTTTTCTCCCCGAAACGTTCCAGCTCTTTTAAAATTTTTTCTTCCGTTTTCGGCCCAAATCCCGGAAGCGATCGGATTTTCTTTGATTCACACGCTTCCCTTAAAGATTCAGCGCTATCCACACCCAGTTCATGATACAGCTTTGCCAGCTTTTTTCCGCCAAGCCCCGGTATTTTCAAAAGGGGAATCAATCCTTTCGGCACTTGTTGTTCCAATTCCTTTAATTGCTGTGATTCGCCTGTCCGGATTAATTCTTCGATGACCGCCCCCGTACCCTTTCCGATCCCTTTGATTTTCGTATAATCGTCAATCTCATCAAGGCTCCGCTCATCCAGTTCCAATGCATTCGCCGCTTTTCGGAAGGCCGATACTTTGAACGGGTTTTCCCCTTTCAGTTCCAAATACAACGCGATCTTTTCCAATGTACGAACAACGGTTTTTTTATTCAACAGTTTCCCACCTTTATTGCTTTATTAAACTGCAAAAAAGTATCTCCATCGCAGCCCGGAAGATACTTTTGAACCCTTATTTGCTTATTGATTTTCCAGATAAATGTACCACAGCTTTTGGAACAATTGGGTCACAACCGGCGTATGCTCGAGCATCAGATTGGCCACAATGGAGCTTCCCATATATTCCTGAACGGTATCAATCGGCAAAAGTGCCATCACATATAGCAGAATGAAAAGAATGAAATAAAATTCCACAAAGCACAGCAATCCACCCAACAAGCGGTTAAAAGACTTCAAAACAGGCAAAAATGTTAAAAAATCAAATGCCGAAGCCACAATTTGCATCGCAAGCTTTACTACAAAGAAAATGACCGCAAAAGCGATAATGCGGTAAAAAGTCCGGTCCACATCCAATGCATCAAGCATCAGCGTAAGAGAAGAATCCGGTTCCAGCCCCGGATAAGGAATCCATAACATAAACTTTTCCGCGAGAGGTTTATAATAAATAAAAGCCACAATCAATGCCACAAAAAAACCGACAAGGTTAATGGCCTGCAAGATAAAACCGCGTTTTATTCCGATCAACAAGCTAATGGCAAAAATAACAATCAAAATAATATCCAACATGCAGTTCAACCCTTCAATTTTTTCAATTCTTCTTCCAATCTCTCTACTTCTTCTTTCAGCTTTAATAATTCATGGACCGTATTCACCGCTGTCAGGACTGCTAATTGCGTCGTATCAAGGGATTGGTTATGAGCTTTGATTTCCCGCATTTTATCATCCACTATGGAAGCGACCAGCCGCAAGTGGCCGATGGATTCGGGACCTACCAGTTTATAGGTGGACCCATAAATTTTGACTTCTATTTTATTTTTTTCCTGTTCAGCCAAGATGACACCCCCTAAAAAGCTGACATTCGAGAAACTGGTCTTGCAATCGTATGTAAATAAAAAAGTTTCCAGAATCAATAAATAAATCATAACATCTTTGTTGCTTATCATACAACCGGGACTTGGATGAGTTTATCATGTTGACGTTTTTTTGATAAAATCAAATTAAATTCCCAAAAAAAGAAAGGATCTATCTATGACAAATATCGTATTGCATTTGTCCCCCGAACAATGCCGTGAGGTGGAAGCTGCATATATAGAAAATAAAGTGGAACGGAATGCGCCGGGTGTTGTATTTTCCGCGAAACTTCCGGATGTAACCGTCACCATTTACCGCACCGGAAAAGTCATGTTTCAAGGGGCAGGGGCAGAGCGGGAAGCGCGCCGCTTTGGCGGGACAAGACAGAGACCGGGTACGCAAACATCGATGGTTTTAAAAGGCGACACATTGCCTGAAAACTTTTCAACATTGTCCGTCATCGGTTCGGATGAAACCGGAACCGGCGATTATTTCGGCCCCATTACTGTCGCCGCCGTCTTTGTGCCAAAAGATCAAATCGGGCGCATAACAGAAATGGGGGTAAAAGATTCAAAACAACTGAGCGATCAGGCGGTCCGGGAAATCGCACCGGATATTATCGCCTCATGCGCCCATAGCCTGCTAATCTTGCGCAACGAAAAATATAATGCCCTGCACAGCCAAGGCTACAATCAAGGGAAAATGAAAGCACTTTTACACAATCAGGCGATCAAACATGTGCTTGAAAAAATTTCTCCTGCCGAACCGGATTACATCTTAATCGATCAATTTGTGGAACGTGAAACATACTATGGCTATCTTCAGAACGAAAAAGATGTGATTCGGGAAAATGTCCTTTTTTCGACGAAAGCGGAACAGCTCCACGTTGCTGTTGCGGCTGCTTCCATCATTGCCCGCTATGCCTTTTTGCGCGAAATGGACCGCCTGTCTTCGATGGTTGGGCTTCCCCTTCAAAAGGGAGCCGGCCTGCTCGTGGACGAGATGGCAGCCAAAATTTTAACCCGTCACGGGGAAGAAACCCTCCGCTCCATATCCAAATGGCATTTTTCGAATACGGAAAAAGCGAAAAAAATATGCAGAAACATGCAAGCATAACTATAAAAAATGGCCGATCGGGACGTCGACCATTTTTCATATTCCTTAATTTTATGAACAACAAAAAATTTCTACCATGAAAAATTATATTAGAATCTTATTTTTGGCGCAAAAGATGAATAAAGAAAAAGTCTGTCCGGAAAGTGAATTTTTCATTTTCCGGACAGACTTTTATTTTAATAGTGTCAATTGTTTATTTTTGAATGAACATTTGCGTCCAATAGTGGCCGTCTTTCACATAACCGACTCCGATGTGCGTGAAGTTTTTGTTCAAGATATTGGCGCGGTGGCCGGAGCTGTTCATCCATGCATTCACAACTTGTTGCGGCGTGGATTGGCCCATGGCAATGTTTTCCCCGGCCGAACGATATTTGATTCCATAGCTTTTCATCATATCAAACGGTGAGCCGTAAGTCGGGCTTGTATGGCTGAAATATTTCTTGTCATGCATATCCTGTGATTTATGTTTTGCAACCCTCGCCAATTCCCAATCATATTGCAGCGCCGGCAATCCGGCTTTGGCGCGCTCGACATTGACAAGTCTGATGACTTCCTGCTCATAAGCATGTCCTTCTTTTTCCGGTATATTAATTTTTTGACCCGGGTATATTAAATTCGGGTTTTGCAATTGCGGATTCGCATTGATTAATTCCTGCACACTCGTTTGGGTCTTCACCGCAATTTTCCAAAGCGTATCGCCTTTTACAACGGTATATGTTTCAGCAGCAAAAACGGTTGCTGGCAATAATAATCCAATTGATAACACAAGTGCGCCTGCACCTTTTTTCAATTTCTTGAACATTCAATCACCCTTCCATTGTTTTGTGCAAATTCATCATACCGGGTTTTGATGATGAATTCATCACAAAATTTATGGAAGGATTTTTTCAGTTTTGTTACTTTGTAATATTAAATCTTATAAACCTTTATTGTTACTAGTTTCACATAAATGAGCCCCGTAAAATTTTTGAAAACTTTTTGTAATAGGAATAAATTACTAGGATATTTCATCTACTTCCTATTCTTTTTTTTTCAACAATCCTTTATTGCTAGGAATTTAAATGATACTCCATAAACGCATCTACCCAAAAAGAATCTTCTTTTTTCTTTTGATCCATGATAAAAGAATAATCTTCAAAATCTATTTCATCAAAAACATCATTTCTTTTCGTTAAATTTTTCAAATAGTAGTAAGTCGTAATATGCGCAGATGTCGGTAAATTTTCGATCAACTCTATTAATTGCCCTTTGTTGATTGACAATGTTCCTTCCTCCCAAATCCTACATAATATCCTTTTCATTCATAGAATATATTGTTGGATTCTATCAGTTATTCATAATAAATGACAATTTTTATCATTAAAAATAATTATGGTTTATGATTAGCCAAATTAATCGGCCATCCGCTTCTCTCCTTATCCGAATCGGAACATGCACGGCGCTTTAAATCGCCGCTATATAAAACCTTCCCCTTCATCATCTCCAATTTTTTCTATGTATAACCTACCGCAATTTCTCCATATTAAGCACGAAAGGAGCGACCGGCATGGATCATCGGATGGATTTGGAAAACCATAAAACCTTATTCAATATCGTAAAAGGAAAAGATCGGGCGGGTGTCAGAAATATGGAAGAGTTTGGAATGGAGGAAGAATTTCATATTCCTAAAAAGAAAGAAAATCCGTCCATTCGCGAAAGACATGATCAATTTTTTGAAAAAGAATAACAACTGAAAAACCGTATCTGCAACCGTTTCGCAGCTTCTGAGAAAAAAACAAAAAAATTATCATCCTGAGTGGATGATAATTTTTTTTCATATCCTTTTTTATTTGACAATTTTGCTGATAGCTTTAAATTCGTCTCCACGGGCGATTTGCTGCATTTCAAACAGCGCCATTTCGACGCTTGTCAATTTTGCGCCGCATTGCTTCATCTTTTCCAATCCGATTTCCCTGTTCAAGGCTGTCCGGGAAGAAACACAATCCGCCAACACTTCCACTTCATAACCATTTTGAAGCAAGTGGACAGCCGTCTGGTAGACGCAAATATGGGTTTCGATCCCGGCAATTAATACTTTTTTTCTTCCTGTTGCTTCGAGTGCCTTCACAAACTCGGGCGTATCATAAGCGCTGAATGTAATCTTTTCGATCGGCCGCTCCTCTGTCAAATGACGCGAAATTTCTTCCACTGTCGGACCCAATCCTTTTGGATATTGTTCAAGCCATAGGATTGGAAGCCCCAACACTTTTGCCCCCTGCACCATTTTGGCAATATTGCCGATTACAAATTCACTCTTGTCCACTATGCGCGCAAGCTTTCCTTGAATATCAATCAAAACAAGCACTGCATCATCTTTCGTCAACATCATCGCATCCCCTTTCATGATTTTCATTATTATTCATTCTACAAAATGTCCAAAATTCCTTGGTTTTGCACTTTTTTCATAAAATTCATGAATTATTTTCTGGATGCGATATAATATTGGGGAGTAAAAATACTAACGAGAAATGGATGATGCATGTGATCCGCTTAAGTTGGCTGATTAGTTTGGCCATTTCCTTTTTCGGCTTTTTAATCGTCAATCAGCTGTTCAACGTACAGCCAAAGGGGGCAACAGGGAATCTGGGATTCATCGGCGTTATTTTCCTATTCCCGTTCTTATGTTTAAGCTTATTAACGACTTTTCGTTACTTTGCGACCGCTATCGGGACGGTAACAAGCGTTGGAAAAATCATGGGCATTTTTGGAGGAATCGTCCTAATCGGCATCCTTTTATATCTTTTTATTGATATGAAAAATTCCATCAAAGGCCCGATTTTTGCACTCAATCAAGAAACAAGCCGGCTTTACTTCGATCTCTACACTTTTGGACTAATCCATGCCATCAGCGGTGTGCTTGGCGCTTTATATGGCATTGCCAGACCAATATCATTGGAACAGGCTAAGGAAAATAATCAAAATGATGTTGAATAAGTCCCTATGTTATTTCGGATTTTTTAACAACTCAAGCATTTTTCGTTTATACGCTTCCACTCCCGGCTGGTCGAAAGGGTTGACCTCGATTAATTTGGCGCTCATGGCGCAGGCTTTCATGAAAAAATACATCAGGTAACCCAAATGATATTCATCCAGTTTTTTCATTTCCAGCTGGATGACCGGCACCCCGCCTTCCGCATGGGCCAATGCCGTCCCTTGTTTGGATGTCGCGTTGATTTCATTGAAGGAGCGGCCGGCTAAGTAATTTAAACCATCTTCGTTGCGCTGATCAAACGGCACAATATAGTCCCCTTCTGTTTCTTGGAAATGGAGAAGGGTTTCGAACAGGATCGGGCTTCCTTCCTGAATGAATTGGCCAATGGCATGCAAATCCGTGGAAAAGGTTAGACACGTCGGGAATATGCCTCTCCCCTCTTTCCCTTCGCTTTCTCCAAACAGCTGCTTCCACCACTCGTGGAATTGTTTTAAAGCAGGTTCAAAGGAAGCGAGGACTTCCACACTATAGCCTTCGTTGTATAGTTTATTTCTGATGACCGCATATTGATAAGCATGATTGAGGGTCAAATCGCTTTCTTTTAATTCCAGAGCGGCGTTCCTTGCGCCTTCCATAAAGGATCGGATATTGATTCCTGCCACGGCAATCGGCAATAACCCTACCGGCGTAAAAACCGAATATCTGCCTCCTATATCGGGCGGTACGGCAAAATGTCTATAGCCGTTTTTTTCCGCAATCCTCTTTAAAGGACTTTTTTCCGGATCGGTTGTGACAATGATGCGTTGTGCCGCATCATCCCCGTACCGGTTTTCCATGTATTGCCTCAATACACGGAAGGCCAAAGCCGTTTCCATCGTGGAACCGGATTTTGAAACGACATTGATGTATATCTCTTTGTCATCCAAATAGTGGAGCAATTGCTGTAAATAGGCGCCGCTCATATGATGGCCTACATATTTGACTTCGGTTCCATTTTCCCGGGCACCAAAGTAAGGAGTTAAAGCCTCTTGAACTGCACGGGCTCCTAAAAAAGAACCTCCGATCCCGATCACCACAAACACATCTGCGTTTCCGGAAATCTCTTCCTTGAGCGATTCGATTTCACGGAATAATTGTTCATGATCCATCAATGGATAATCAATCCATCCGGTCATGTCATCGGAGTTTTCTAATTCGAAATGAAATCTCTCGACTCTTTCTTTATAGGTATTCAGAACCTCGTTGCTTATGCCGCAATTTAATAATGTGGTTTGAACTGGATGAGTTCTCAATGGAATTGCCTCATTTCTCATCATTTTTCACTTCATCCTCTATTGGAAGCCTGATGGTCTTTTCAAATCTGAAATTCTTCAAAACTTAAACGGCTTAACCGGATTCCTATTTCCATTTTACGTAAAAAAATCATCTTTTATTAATTTTGACTTTGAACAGAAAGCTCTTCAGCCTTTTTAATGATGAACCTTTTTACTTCCTCGCCCAAATCCTTCCGCTGCAGCGCAAAATCGATGGTTGTTTCAATAAACCCTAACGGATTTCCGACATCGTAGCGTTTCCCTTCAAAGCGGTATGCAAACACCCTTTGAATGGTATTCAATTCTTCAATCGCATCCGTCAACTGAATTTCTCCGCCTTTTCCCATTTTCATTTGTTCCAGAAAACTGAAAATTTCCGGAGTTAAAATGTATCGTCCAATAATTGCCAAATTGGAGGGAGCTTCATTTTTTGATGGCTTTTCCATAAATTTTTTCACTTGCATTAAAGGGGAATCGGTTGAAACAGGATCAATGACGCCGTAGCGGTGTATTTCATCGTCAGGCACTTCCATTACTGCAATGACGCTGGAATATGTTTTCTCGTATTGATTGATTAATTGCTTTAAACAGGGCACTTCGCTTTGGACAATATCATCTCCGAGCAAAACAGCAAAAGGTTCGTCCCCGATAAATTTGCGGGCGCACCAGACGGCATGGCCAAGTCCCAGAGGCTGTTTTTGACGGATATAGTGGATATCGATGTCGGAGGAAAAACGCACCTTTTCCAATAAATCGTATTTCTTTTTTTCTATTAAATTTGCTTCCAGTTCAAAGGCATGGTCAAAATGGTCCTCAATCGCGCGCTTCCCTTTCCCGGTAACAATGATGATATCTTCAATGCCTGAAGCAATCGCTTCTTCCACAATATATTGAATCGTCGGTTTATCGACGATCGGCAGCATTTCTTTTGGCATCGCTTTGGTAGCCGGCAAAAATCGTGTACCCAGTCCTGCTGCGGGAATAATGGCCTTTCGGATTTTTTTCAAGCTCGGTCACTCCTTATTCCATTGGTTTCCATCAACAAAATTATACAATATTTCCCTCATGCGCTCCTAAAAAAACTTCTAATAAACAAAAAAGGCCGGAATCAAGTTCCAGCCTCAATAATCAATTGATTTCAATTTTTTTGATCCCTTATCGGATGGCAGCGCCGGCCGCTTTTAAAGCGTTCAATACTTTATCATGGGCATTCGCCACTTCTTCATCCGTCAATGTTCTTTCCGGATCAAAGTATGTCAATGTGAAGGCGACGGATTTTTTGCCGGCTTCGATATTTTCCCCCTCATAAACATCAAACACTTTCACCGCTTTTAACAACTTCGTTCCGGAATTGAGTATGATGGCTTCAAGTTCTCCTGCCGGAACAGTGCGGTCGACTTCAACGGCCACATCCCGTGTCACAAGCGGGAAGCGCGGAACCGGATCATATTCAACGCCTTTAGCTTCGGCGCGCAAAAGAGCGTGCAGATTTAGTTCCACTACATATGTTTCTTTCAAATCCCATTCTTTACGTTCGGATGGATGAAGGCCCCCAATGATGCCTACACGTTCTCCGTCAAGTAAAATATTGGCTGTTTGTCCAGGATGCAACCCTTCCATCGTTCCTTTTTCATAGGTGATCCGTTCAGTCAAACCGAGTTTTTCCAAAAGTCCTTCCACGATACCTTTGGCGGTGAAGAAATCGGCGTTTCGTTTATCTCCCAGCCAAGCATCGTCCACCCATTTGCCGGTGATGACAAAAGCCACATGTTCCTCTTCAAAAGGCAAGCCTTCCTCTGTTTTTCCGAGGAACACCGAACCGATTTCATATAAAGCTACAGAGTCCGCCTGGCGGGCCAAGTTATAGCTTGCCGCTTCCAATAAGTGAGGGATCAAGCTTTGACGCAAAGTGGAACGTTCTTCGCTCATCGGCATCAACAATTTTGTCGTTTCTTCTTTTTTCAACGCAAATTTTTGGGACCATTCTTCCGAAGTCAATGAATAAGTGATTGCTTGATATAATCCCGCTCCTTCCAAGAAATTGCGGACAATCCGGCGTTTTTGCTGATATGGAGTCAATCCTCCGATGTGCATTTTTCCTTCCGGCAAAGTGAGCGGAATTTCATCGTAGCCATAAAGTCTTGCGATTTCTTCGATGATATCTTCCTCAATTTTAATATCTTGCCGGCGGGTCGGCACATCGATGACCAACAAACCGCGTTTGGCTTCCACATCAAATTTTAGACGCTGCAAAATGGAGATCATATCATCCAACGGAATTTTCATTCCCAATTTTGCATTGATTTCATCCGGGGAAATGACAATCCGCGCAGGCGTTTTATCAAGTTCATCCACAAGCACAGTTCCTTCCAGCACTTCCCCTCCTGCCAATTCGCAAAGGAGCTGGGCTGCACGCTCCTGGGCTTCCAGCACCCGGTTTGGATCCACGCCCTTTTCAAAGCGTACGGAGGAATCGGAACGCAAACCTAAATCCTTTGAAGTGGTGCGTACCGAAAGCCCTTCAAAATAAGCGGCTTCAAGGACTACCGTTGTCGTGTCTTCCGTCACTTCGGAGTTGGCGCCTCCCATCACACCGGCAACCGCAACCGGTTCATTGCCGTTGGTGATGACAAGATGATGGCTTTTTAGCGTCCGTTCCTGGTCATCCAATGTTACAATTTTTTCTCCTTCTTTCGCCAAACGGACGACGATTTCGCCGGTGCCTAAAGAATCGTAGTCGAATGCATGAAGCGGTTGGCCATACTCCAATAATACAAAGTTTGTGATGTCGACAACGTTATTGTGCGGCCGGATTCCTGCCGCCATTAAATAATGCTGCAGCCATAACGGCGATTCTGCCACTTTGACATTTTTGATGACTTTTGCCGCGTATAATGGGTTTTCTTTCGTTGCATCCACACGCACCTTGATGTAGTCTTCCGCTTTTTCTTTAGAAGTTTCATATTTAATTTCCGGAAAATTCACATCCCGTGATAAAATGGCACCCACTTCATAAGCCACTCCGAGCATGGAAAGGGCATCGGAACGGTTTGGCGTCAAGTCGAGCTCCAACACGGTATCCCGCAGGCCGATCAGTTCCAAAGCATCGGAGCCGGGTACCGCGTCATCGGGCAAAACGTAAATCCCGTCAGCAAACGCTTTAGGCACAACACGCCCTTCAATGCCAAGCTCCTGCAAGGAACAGATCATTCCGTTGGATTCTTGGCCGCGCATTTTTGCTTTTTTAATTTTGATGCCCCCTGGAAGTTTGGCTCCAGGCAACGCAACGATGACTTTTTGGCCTGCTTCCACATTTGGCGCGCCGCAAATGATCTGCCGCACGTCCGTTCCGACATCCACTTTG
The DNA here is from genome assembly GCF_006569205.1 of Ureibacillus terrenus. Classification (GTDB taxonomy): domain Bacteria; phylum Bacillota; class Bacilli; order Bacillales_A; family Planococcaceae; genus Ureibacillus; species Ureibacillus terrenus. The sequence goes on along the minus strand of NZ_VIGD01000010.1, from coordinate 52,571 downwards.
CAGATGCTTAATTTATCCGCATCCGGATGTTTTTCTTTGGACAATACATGACCTACGACGATATTGGTCATCCCCTGGGAACGGTCGATGACGGAATCGACTTCAATTCCGGCACGAGTAATTTTTTCTGCCAACTCTTCAGGCGATATATCTTCAATATCCACATATTCTTGCAACCATTTCAATGAAACTAACATGCTGTGACCCCCTTACCCTTCTGCACGTCGAAATTGTGATAAGAATCGAATGTCATCGATATAGAAGTTCCGGATGTCTTCCACGCCGTACTTTAACATCGCGATGCGCTCTACGCCGATACCAAAGGCAAAGCCGGAGAATTTCTTCGGATCATAGCCGCCCATTTGAAGCACGTTTGGATGAACCATGCCGGCTCCCAGTATTTCAATCCAGCCGGTATGTTTACATACATTGCATCCATTTCCTCCGCAGCGGAAGCAGGATATATCCATTTCGACCGACGGTTCTGTAAATGGGAAGAAACTTGGACGCAGGCGGATTTCCCGGTCCTCTCCAAACATTCTTTTTGCCAGTTTATCCAAAGTACCCTTCAGGTCGCTCATGCGGATGTTTTCTCCTACCACAAGCCCTTCAATTTGCATAAATTGATGGGAATGGGTCGCATCGTCTGTATCCCGGCGATACACTTTTCCCGGACAAATGATGCGGAACGGTTTTCCTTTTTTCGCAAGCATCGTCCTCGCCTGCACCGGTGAAGTATGGGTGCGAAGCAATGTTTCTTCCGTAATGTAGAAAGTGTCTTGCATATCGCGGGCAGGGTGCCCTTTCGGCAAGTTCAAGGCTTCGAAGTTGTAATAATCCGTCTCCACTTCAGGACCTTCTGCCACTTCATATCCCATGGAGATGAACAAATCTTCCAATTCCTCCACAACCCGTGTCAATGGATGTCTGTTTCCTGTCCGCACCTTACGTCCCGGAAGCGTAACGTCAACGGATTCCTTTTCCAGCTGTTCCTGAATTTGTTGTTGTTCCAGCACTTTTGCACGCTGTTCCAATTCTTGCGTTACTTTCTCACGCACCGTATTGGCAAGGGCCCCGATTTTTGGTCGCTCTTCAGGGGAAAGTTTACCCATCCCTTTCAACACTTCCGTAATGGACCCTTTTTTTCCTAAATACTTAACTCGTACATCATTCAATTCTTTTAAGTCCGTACAAGCAGCAATTTCCGCAATGGCTTCCTGCTCAATTTGTTTTAACTGCTGTTCCATCATGTAACCTCCTTAAATTGAAGTGTTGTAAATTGTCCGACATGCGGATTTGCACATTTTTCCCTGGATGAAATTCGTAAATTCTAGTTTTTCCTAAGATTGGCAGCGATATAAAGTTCCATATAATAAAAAATCCCCGTCCCGGACCAAGGGACGAGGAACGTTCGCGGTACCACCCTAGTTATTGCAATACTGCAATCACTTCATTGGCATAACGGCATTTCGCCGGCAATCCTTTACAGAGAATGCTCTCTGGTCCCGGATGCTGCTCGCGGGGTGAACTTCAATATTCGCTGCATGCATAAGCTTCCAGTCACGGCTTACGCTCCCTGTAATGCAGTCCTGAATATTTACTCTTCCCGCTACAAACGCATTTTTCCAATATAATCGCTCCATGAAAAATCATAGTTAATTCTACGATAAATTAACAACTGTTTCAAGTGGGTGCCTTTGTATATTGGTTCAATTCCTTTATTAAAAAACTTATGACCGTTATTAATAGGCGCTTTCCATGTCCTTTCCGGCAGAAAAAAACAGGAGATTTTCATTCCATGAACTTATACAATAAAATTCCTGCCGCGACTGCCACATTCAATGATTCTGCCTGTCCCAAAATCGGAATTATCACATTTTGGTCGGTTTTCTCCAAAAGCTCCTTTTGGACGCCGCTTCCTTCATTTCCCACAAGCAAAGCGAACCGTTCCGGCTTTTCCACTTCCCGATAATCGACTGCATTCTCAAGAGCCGTTCCATATACAGGGATTTCCCGCTGCTTTAATATGCCGATCCATTCGGATAAGTCGCCACGAATAACCGGAAGATGGAAATGGGAGCCTTGTGCTGAACGCAATGTTTTCGGATTATAGGCATCCGCGCACCCTTTTCCCAAAACGACAGCGTCAATGCCGGCTGCATCGGCCGTGCGAATCATTGTGCCGATATTCCCGGGATCTTGCACGCTGTCAATCAGGAGCAATTTCGTCCATTTTGCCTGATCTGCCCCGGTAAATACCGTTTGTTTACAATGGGCAAAGACTCCTTGGGAAGTTTCCGTTTCGGCAATTTCCTTCGCCACCTTTTCCGTCACTTCCACAAGGGCAACATCATCCAACGGCCATTGCCTTGGAAGAGCGGTGCCTTCCCGGATAATGAGATGTATGACCTGATCTTTATTTTTCAATGCCTCTTCCACTAAGTGAAAGCCTTCAACGATATACTCCCCCGTTTTATCCCGCTCTTTTCTTGAAGTCACAAGTTTTTTCCAATGCTTGACCTGCGCATTCTGTACCGATTCAATCCGTTTCATTGTGCAAAGACCGCCTTTATTTCATGGTTTTGATTTCCTGATCGATTTGAATTAATGCATTTCTTAATTGCTGAATTTCTTCCTCCGTTGTATGGATACCAAAGGAGATCCGGAAAAAGGTGCGGGCTTCCGAAAGACTGCGCCCCATCGCAAGGATCGCCTTTGTCCCTGATTTGCTGTTGATGTCGCAGGCACTTCCCGTTGAAATGCAAATCCCTTCTTCATTCAGGCGCAGCATGACGTACTGCCCTTCCGCCCCTTTAATGCACATGCCGCATATGCTTGGAAGCTGATGGGCTTCATCCGCTTCGATGAAGTAGCAATTTGTTCCTTGAACGGACGCTTTTAATTGATTTCTTAGCTTCCAAAATTTATTAATATCATATTGATAATGTTCTACACTCGTGGCAAAAGCGTAAACCGCCGGGGTATCGACAGTGCCGCCCCTTAATCCTTTTTCATGGGTCACCCCGGGAAACAGAGGCAAAATTCTTCTGCGCGGATTTAAATATACCGCACCACAGCCTTTTGGTCCACCGATTTTATGGGCGGATACCGTAATGGCGTCAACGTATTTTGAAAATTCGGTTACGTCCAGTTTGCAGAAGGACTGGACACAATCTACATGATATGGAATATTGTATTTCCGCGCAACTTTTGCAATCTCAAGCACCGGCTGGATGGAGCCGATTTCTGAATTGACGTGTTGAATTGAAATGAGCGATGTGTCGGGGCGGATTGATTTTTCCAACAGTTCAACATCCACAATTCCTTGTTCCGAAAGGGGAAGTTTTGTAATTTCATAGCCTTCCCTCTCAAGGGTGTTCATTGCGGCATGGACACTCGTGTGTTCCGCGCTGGAAGTGATGACATGCTTTCCGTCCCCTGCGCGGGCCAAAGACAAAATTGCCAAAATATTGCCTTCCGTACCGCTCCCCGTAAAAATAACACCGTCTCTGGATACCCCCAGTTTTTTGGCAATCACGTCCCTTGAACTTTCTAATAAAAATGACGCTTTTCCTCCTTCGTCATGCAGACTGGAAGTATTCCCGAACGCTTCTCTTGCGGCGGCGCAATACGCCTCGATGCTTACATCCATCATAGGTGTTGTGGCAGCATAGTCCAAATAAATCATGAATATACCCCGTTTCTGCTAAAAATATGAACAATTAGTATACATTACATTACAAAAATAATGTGTGTAAATGCTTGTGTTATCCCTTATTTTATGTAAATATAAGTGTCAAGACAACTGTAAAGAAGGTAACGTTATGGTGATCAAAACAGACATCGTCATTCTCGGGAGCGGCGCGGGCGCTCTGCAGACAGCAAGAATTCTTGCAGAAAAATATCAAGTGCATATCATCACAAAAAGCGATGTAACAAACGGAAGCTCCTATAAAGCGCAAGGCGGCATCGCGGCGGTGACCGGCAAAGAAGACGGCACAAGTTTACACATGCAAGACACGCTCCATGCAGGCGTTTTTCACCATGATGAGGAAAACGTAAAAAAACTGGTGGAAGAAGGAAGGAATACAATCCAACAATTAATCGGACAACATTTTCCGGTGGACCGCGCTCCCGATGGTTCGATTTCCCTCGGGCTTGAAGGAGCCCACAGCAAACCAAGGATCATCCATTCCGGAGGGGACGCGACCGGGCGTCATCTAGTAAACTATTTGCTGGATTCATTGCCTAAACGCGTAAAAATCCATGATCATGAATTGGCCTATCAACTTCTGATCAATGAAAATGGCGAATGCATCGGGGTGAAAACAAAATCCCGCGAAGGGAATGCAACCTATCTCGCTTCTTATGTCATCGTTGCGACCGGCGGCGCGGGAGCACTGTATGAATACACTTCCAACTGCCCCGATAGTTTCGGTGACGGTATCGCTCTTGCATATCTTGCGGGAGCAGAAATTACCGATATGGAATTTGTCCAATTCCATCCGAGCTTGATCTACGTGGACGGCAAGACCCATGGGCTTGTCTCCGAAGCGGTCCGGGGAGCCGGCGGTCTCTTTGCCGATGAAGAGGGAAACCGGATCATGAAAGGGGTCCATCCTCTGGAAGATTTGGCTCCGCGGCATATTACCGCCTACGAAATATATAAACATCGCGCCAAAGGACATGAAGTTTATATCGATATTTCCAAAATAAAAGACTTTGAAGATAAGTTTCCAACGATTACAAGCATTTGCAAAGAGCATGGAATCGATTTATCAAAAAAACGGATTCCGATCGCTCCCGGAAGCCATTTCCTCATGGGGGGCATCATCAGCGACGCATATGGACGGACAAGCATCCCAAGACTCTTTGCCGTCGGGGAAACCGCCTGTACAGGCGTACATGGCGCAAATCGCCTTGCCAGCAATTCACTGCTCGAGTGCGTGACGTTTGGAAAATTGATGGCCGAACACCTGCTTCAATACGGAAGCAGTCAAAAAAACTTTACAATCCGTGAAGCCGGCCATAAATCCTCAAAACTTCCACCGTTAATGCCGCCATGTCTTTTGCAAAAAGAAATGTTTGCAAAAGCCGGCATTGTCAGAGAGAAAGAAGGACTGGCCGAATTACTGAAAAAATTGCCAACGTACGAAGATGTTTCAAACCTTGATTTAGATGCATTAGACAGGGAAACAATCGAACAACTATTTATGCATATCACGGCATCATTAATTGTACATGGGGCACTCTTGCGCGAAGAATCCCGCGGCTCCCATATCCGTAAGGACTTTCCATCCACAGTGGATGAATGGCAACATAAATGGATTATTTTTAAACAAGGAAAACATGATGTGAGGGACGGACTTTATGAACAAAATCAAATTGCAAGAAATGCTGAAACAGTTCTTCAATGAAGACATCGGTGATGGCGACCTGTCCAGCGAAACGATTTTTTCGCCCAAAGAACAGGGCTCCTTTACTTTCTATGCAAAAGAAGACGGCATCTTTTGCGGTGCCGATATTATCGAAACCGGCTTTCGATTGCTCGATCCGGCGCTGGAAGTCACTTTGCTGAAAGATGACGGGGAAGAACTCCGCAAAGGGGACAAAATCGCCGTCATAGAAGGTTCATTGCGGAGCCTTTTGAGCGGTGAACGGGTCATTTTAAACTTGATTCAGCGGATGAGCGGCATCGCGACAAATGCAAGGCGAGCGGTGGAGTTGACGGAAGGGACAAGAGCAAAAATTTGCGATACCCGAAAAACGATGCCGGGCCTCCGAATGCTCGACAAATACGCGGTCAGAACGGGCGGGGCATACAATCACCGCAGCGGTTTATATGATTGCATCATGTTAAAGGACAATCATATCGCATTTGCCGGAAGCATTTCAAAAGCCGTCCAATTGGCCAAATACAAAATTGGCCATACGGTGAAAGTCGAAGTGGAAATCGAGACGAAGGAACAATTATTGGAGGCCATTGAAGCCGGTGCGGATATCATTATGTTTGATAATCGCACTCCGGAAGAAATCAAGGAATGGCTGCCGCTCGTCCCGGAACATATTGCGACGGAAGCTTCCGGGGGCATCACATTGGAAAATTTGCGCAGCTACGCTGAATCGGGCGTTGAATGGATTTCTCTCGGCTCGCTCACCCATTCGGTCAAAGCTTTGGACATTAGTGCATTAGTCAAAAGAAAGGACGTTGAAGTATGACATCAATTTGCAATCTCCCGACATTTGGAATGTTGCCAGAAAAATATCGGCACATGTCCAGGGAAGAAATGGAAAATCGTGTTCGCGAAATAAAGGAGCAGCTAGGCAGTGAATTGTTTATACCTGCCCATCATTATCAAAAAGATGAAGTCTTCCAATTTGCCGATGCAACCGGTGACTCATTGCAGCTTGCCCAGGCGGCCGCCCAAAACAGGGAAGCGAAACATATCGTCTTTTGCGGCGTGCACTTCATGGCCGAAACGGCTGACATGTTGACAGCCGATGACCAGATTGTGTACTTGCCCGATCTTCGGGCCGGCTGCTCCATGGCGGATATGGCAAACATTTATCAAACGGAAGAAGCATGGGAAAAACTGATTTCCATTTTTGGAGATACCATCATTCCTTTGACGTATGTCAACTCTACAGCCGCCATTAAGGCATTCACCGGACGAAATGGCGGCGCCTGTGTCACTTCTTCCAATGCCAAAAAAATGATGCAATGGGCATTCACACAAAAAGAGCGGATTTTCTTCATACCGGATCAACATTTAGGAAGAAATACCGCTTATGATTTGGGAATCCCATTGGAACAAATGGCATTGTGGAATCCGATCGCAGGCGAATTAAAATATGATGGAGATGCAGAGGACATTAAAATCATTTTATGGGACGGCTATTGCTCCGTCCACCAAGGATTTACGATCGAAAATGTCCGTGAAGTGCGGGAAAAATACCTTGAAATGAACATCATTGTACATCCCGAATGTTCATTTGAAGTGGTTCAGGCAAGCGACTATCACGGTTCCACAAAATATATTGTTGAAACGCTCAAAAAGGCGCCGGCAGGTTCCAGCTGGGCAATCGGAACAGAAATGAACCTTGTAAAACGGATTATTGCCGAACATCCCGACAAGCATATTATCTGTCTCAACGACAATATGTGCCCTTGCTTGACGATGAACCGGATCGATTTGCCTCATCTTGTCTGGGCACTTGAAATCATTGTGAATGGCGAAGAAGGAAACGTGATTAAAGTGGATCCCGAAACTACAAAAGACGCTTTATTGGCACTGGACCGCATGCTTCAATTGGCTTAGCGAACGTCAGACAAAAGCTTTAAATCAAAAAAAGCGCATAATCTCCTTCGAGTGGAACAAACTACTACTCGAGGAGGCGAATGGTATGGACTTTCAAATTAGACATGCAGTTACAGAGAATGTAAAAGGGGATGGTCCGGAACAATTTCGGGAAACCATTCAGGACGCCATTTCCCGCGGAGATGAACATCTGCTACCAGGACTTGGCGTATTATTGGAAAAATGGTGGCAAAACACGAGTGAAGAAGAACACTCCAAATTTACGGAAGCCTTGGCAAAGGCATTTCAACATTAAAGGGCTTGGAGAAGCATCTCCAAGCCCTTTTGCTATATTCCCCAGTCCATCTTTAATATTTCTTTTAACCTTTTTAATTTTTCTTCACCGATTTGTTCGGCAATCATATTTTCCAATTCTTTTTTTAGCGCGACATGTTTTTCATAACACGCTTCTCCCAATCCGGTCAGTTCGATGTATTTATCCCTCAGATTCGCCTTTTTGGTGATCACCAGTTGTTTTTCTTCCAATTGTTTAATGAATTTATGGGTTGCCTGTCTTGAAAATTCCACTTGTTTTGCGATATGGGAAATCAGCTGTTTATTTTTTTTGTAAGCCTTTTCCAATATCGAAAATTCCGAATTGGTGATGTGAACATCGCTGATATCCTGCCATTTCTCTTCTTTAATTTTTTTTAATAACAAGGATTTTCCGCTTAGTAAATCGATTAATAAATCCCCAAAGCTTCTCACCCCCGGCCGCCATTATGATTCGTTCTCAATTCCATCATAACGGAACCATTTTCTTTCGTCATTATGCCTTGTACAATTAACATTATACCTTCCGGATTCAATTTCTTTATGGGTTTGTTCACACTAAAAAAAGACAATCCAGCGCCTCCCGGATTGTCTTGATATAGTAGCGATGTGTTTCAACCCACCCTGAAAACCACATCGTATAGCAAACCATTTCAACTTCAAGTGTTTTCTGCCCCCCTGCCGCTTCCGGGCAGAACGCTTTAGTTTTCTTTTCTTACCTAAATTAAGAAAGCAAGGATAGTAAAACTGCTTTTTGAGCATGCAGTCTATTCTCTGCTTGCCCCTGACGCTCCGCTTTCGGGGCAGAGCACATTAGTTTTCTTTTCTTACCTAAATTAAGAAAGCAAGGATAGTAAAACTGCTTTTTGAGCATGCAGTCTATTCTCTGCTTGCTCGAAGACGTATGAATTCGGACCGTCGATAACGGATGTTGCCACTTCTTCTTCCCGATGGGCAGGCAAGCAATGCAGGAACATGAAGTCCGGTTTTGCATGAGCCACAAGTTCATCATTGATTTGATAACCTTGGAAATCTTTCAATCGCTGTGCAGCTTCCTCTTCTTGGCCCATGCTAGTCCATACATCTGTATACACGACATCTGCATCTTTTACGGCTTCAACCGGATCATTTGTAATTGTAATGGTGCTGCCGTTTTTCTCGGCAATTGCCTGCGCTCTCTTTACAATCTGTTCATTTGGCTCATAGCCTTTTGGCGTAGCAACCGCAATATCCATTCCTACATGGGCAGCTGCAACTACCAATGAGTGGGCAACGTTATTCCCGTCTCCGACATATGCAGTTTTTAATCCTTTGAATGTTCCTTTATTTTCAACGATCGTCTCAAGATCGGCCAAAGCCTGGCATGGATGATAGAGGTCTGTTAATCCGTTAATGACCGGAATCGTTGCATACTCCGCCAATTCCTCCACCATTTTGTGGGAGTTGGCGCGGATCATAATCCCATCCAAATAGCCTGATAATACCAAACCTGTATCGGAAATTGGTTCTCCGCGTCCAAGCTGCATATCCCGCGCATGAAGGAATATGGCTTTCCCTCCCAACTGATGCATTCCCACTTCAAAGGAAATGCGCGTACGGGTTGAGTTTTTCTCGAAAATCATTCCGAGGATTTTTCCTTCCAACAACTTTGGACATCTGCCGTTTTTCGTGATTTTTTTCATTTTTGATGCAAGGCTGATCAGCTCTTGCACTTCTTCACTTGTATAATCAAGCAGCGTAAGCAAATCTTTGCCCTTCAGACTGGAAACGGGCTGTAGCTGCACTTCCTCCAACAATTTCATCAATCAAGTTCCGCTCCTTTATCGTTAGATGTCTTCATTATACAATTGCATATTTATAAAATCAAGTGCATTTTTATTATTTTTTTATTTTTATTCAATTAAAGAAATATTCAAACAATAAGAATAAAAATACAATTATATTCATACTGTATCAAGAAAAACACTCATAAATATTCGTATTCTTTGCGGCAAAAAATGGACAGTTTATGCATAAATCTTTTCTTTATTGTGCCAAAAAACAAAAAAGAGAGAAAATATGAATCCTCTCATTCAAACTTGATTTTATTCACGGCATCCCAGTCAAGCCGTTTTACCACTTCCACCATCAATCTGACCGTGTTTTCAAAATCGTCGCGGTGCAAGATGGACGCATGGGAGTGTATATAACGAGTGGCAACGCCAATGGAAAGGGTCGGCACTCCGCTGCCTGTCAAATGGATGGATCCGGCATCCGTTCCTCCTCCCGGCATTGCTTCAAATTGATATGGGATGTTGTTCTCTTCCGCCACTTCGATGACGAAATCCCGCAACCCTTTATGGGAAACCATCGAAGCATCATAGATAATGATTTGCGGCCCTGCCCCCAATTTTGACATCGCTTCTTTTGAAGTGATTCCCGGCGTATCCCCGGCAACCCCCACATCCACTGCAAAACCGATGTCCGGCTGTATTTTGAAAGTGGATGTTTTGGCGCCGCGCAAGCCCACTTCTTCCTGCACATTGCCTACTCCATATACAATGTTTGGATGTTTTTCGTTTTTCAAGCGCTTCAACACTTCGATGGCAATGGCGCAGCCGATCCGGTTGTCCCAGGCTTTTGCAAGGAGCATTTTTTCGTTTTTCATCACATTGAATTCAAAATACGGCGTAATCATATCCCCTGGGCGTATTCCCCAGCTTTCCGCTTCCTCTTTTGATGTCGCGCCCACATCAATGAACATGTCTTTGATTTCAACCGTTTTCTTTCTTTGTTCCTGCGGCAAAATATGCGGCGGTTTTGAACCGATGACGCCGATGATTTCTTCCCCTGAACGGGTTGTGATCGTCACCCGTTGCGAAAGCATGACATGGGCCCACCAGCCGCCGACTGTTTGGAATTTAATAAATCCTTTGTCATCAATTTGTGTCACCATGAACCCGACTTCATCCAAATGGCCGGCCATCATAATTTTTGGGCCCTTTTCATCGCCGCGCTTTACCGCAATCAAACTTCCCAAATTATCATACTCAATGTTGTCCGCAAAAGGCTCGATATACTTTTTCATGACCGCTCTCGGCGCTTTTTCGTTGCCGGCTATGCCGTTTGCGTCCGTCAAATCTTTCAGCATTTGCAAAGTTTCATCCATTTTTTCTTCCTCCTTAGTAACCATTGCGTTGCCGCTCATAATTTTTTTCATTTTTCGCAATATATGCCTTTATAATATCCTCCAATGTAAAACCCAAATTATAGGCGAGCACTCCGTAATATTGCCAAACTTTCAGATAATGCTCCTCGGTTGGATGATGAATAAAGGTCAAAATAGCCTCCTGGGTTTTTAAAAACCATGTCGTCAAATCTTCCTTCCGCTTCACTTCCGGCCATGCATGAAGCCGGTAGCCTTTTTCATTTCCCAATGAAAGCAGAAAATGAATGGAATCCACAAATTCCTCCAATAACACTTCCCGTTCGGAAGGACCTTTCGTGCTCCAATATTTAAAACAGCGGGTTTCATTCGCCAACTCCGCCAGCTCAATCGTCAACGCCAATCCTTTTTCCAAAAACACATCCCGGTTGACTTGCTGATTTTTTTGTATGAATGAATCGAGTTGTGCTTGCATGTCGAACAGTTCGATAAATTCCATAGATGCCATCCCTCATTTTCCATAAAAAATGAAACTTATTTTCTATCTTAATCGTATAGGATATAATACCTTTTATACAAGGGGGAACTTTTTATGGCTCTTCTTCTGCGTATTATTATCATACTCGTCATTATCTATTTGTTTTATAAAGCTTTCCGTTACTTGACGGATCCTAAACGCAAATTGGATGAAGCCCATGAAAAGGGACAATATTATTTTTATGATGATGTCAAAAACGTGCGAAAAAATTTCTTCATTACGTATAAAGGGGCCATGTTCGAAGGTGAAAAATATTTAGGGACAACGGATGACGCCTTTGAAGTGGTTTCCATTTTCGTCTGGGTCCATGATCCGGCAAAGCTCCAAGGATTGACGAAAGAAGATTTTAAATTTTTGGAGAAGGAAATTTTAATGAATTATCCGAAAGCGAAAATCAATTGGAAAAATCCCATTGAACAATTGATGAAGGAGGACAAAGAAAAATAGTCAGCCGTGCAGATCGGCTCTGCATGCTTGAAAAGCTCCCCAACTTCCAGCGGGTTATGTTCTATTGCAGGACATGACCCGCTTGAACTTGAGGATAAAGCGCTGTCGGCGTTCAGAAATAGAAGAAGAAGCAAATTTGTGCGATGGCAAGCAATGGCAGTCCCAAAGCAAAGATGGCATGTTTGGTTTTATGCCGGAACAAGACCATTGCGATCAGCCCCCCCCCGCAAGCTCCTCCCAAGATTGCCGACATCAGCAGCGCCTTTTCGGAAATGCGCCACTTCTTTCTTTTCGCCCTCGATTTATCAATTCCCATCAATGCAAAACAAATCGCGGAAATACTGATAAAGTAAATAACGATCATTTCTTTCATCCGGGCTTCTCCTTGAATGAAAAAGGCTGATAGGATTTCCCTACCAGCCTCTGAAATTGTTTCCGTTCATTCATGAATCAATCAATTGTTATTTCGCAATCGCTTTTTTCGCTTCTTCGGCAAGTTGCGCGAAAGCTTTTGCATCGTTTACTGCCAAATCAGCCAACATTTTGCGGTTTACTTCGATTCCCGCTTGTTTTAAGCCGTACATTAAGCGGTTGTAAGAAAGGCCGTTTTGGCGTGCAGCCGCATTGATGCGCGTGATCCACAATTTGCGGAAATCGCGTTTTCTTTGACGGCGGTCACGATATGCATAAAGACCGGATTTCATTACCGCCTGGTTTGCTGTTCTATATAAAGTATGTCTTGAACCGAAATAACCTTTTGCTAATTTCAACACTTTTTTACGACGCTTGCGCGCTACATTTCCACCTTTTACGCGTGGCATAGTAAATTACCTCCTGCTATTCTTTCGAAAATTTTATCAAACGTTCCGATTATTTTTTGTATGCTAGTAAAGATTTAATGCGTTTATAGTCGCCTGCAGTCATTACTTTTGCTTTGCGCAATTGACGTTTTTGTTTCGTTGTTTTGCTTGCAGCTAAGTGGCTGCCGTAAGCACGGTCAAATTTGAATTTACCTGTAGCTGTTCTTTTGAAACGCTTAGCTGCGCCACGATGAGTTTTCATTTTTGGCATAGTATTTCCTCCTAAACCTTATTTCGTAATCTTATTTTTCCGTTTTTGGGGCAAGGATTAAAAACATGCTGCGGCCTTCCAACTTCGGCTTTTGTTCCACCGTAGCATATTCAGCACATTCTTCGGCAAAACGGTCCAACACCCGTTGTCCAATGTCTGTATGCGTAATCGCGCGTCCTTTGAAACGCAAAGTACATTTTACTTTATCCCCTTTTTGAAGGAATTTGATTGCGTTTCGAAGTTTTGTTTGGAAGTCATGTTCGTCAATCGTCGGACTTAAACGAACTTCTTTCATATGGATGACTTTTTGATTTTTGCGGATTTCACGCTCTTTCTTTTGCTGCTCAAACTTAAACTTGCCGTAGTCCATGATCCGGGCAACAGGCGGCTTCGCTTGAGGGGCTACAAGAACAAGGTCCAAGTTTACGCGAGCAGCCATTTCCAAAGCTTCATTGCGGGATAAAATTCCGATTTGTTCACCGTTCTGATCAATGACACGAAGTTCACGTGCACGTATCCCTTCGTTTACGTACAACTCTTTGCTAATAAAAATCCACCTCCAAGGTTATGTCGCGAATACACAGTTTGAAAATCCCCGGTTGAAATGTTGCTGTTGTTCTGTTATGTCCACAAAAAAAGACGGACATTTCAGAAGATGTCCGCCCGCCGAAAAATACGCAAAAAAAGCGTATTCACTTTTCACATTTTCCAAACCTGTCAACAGCCCCAATGCGTCGAACAGGTGAGAAGCGGGCAGCCTCTGCTTTCAACCATTAGCTTGTATTCTTAACCTTTGTTATCGTAACATTCATAGTATCGGATGTCAAGTTTTTTTATTCTTTACATAAAATATGAGCGCGTCAGAAAAGAATAAACCATTGCTTCCATCGGACATTTTCAAAGGAGGCGCAGGGAAGGCCCTTGGTCTGAAGGGCATCCCTGCCTGATGGATTTTTACACTCGTGCATCCTTTTTGATTTCTTCAAGGAATTGATCAAATGGCACTATTTTGGAATCTTTTGAACCGTAACGGCGAACATTCACCGCATTCGCTTCCACTTCTTTATCGCCCAATACCAACATGTATGGAATTTTCTTGATTTGGGCTTCACGGATCTTATAGCCCAATTTTTCTTCCCGCAAATCCAATTCAACGCGGATGCCTGCTTTGCGAAGCTCTTCTTCCACTTTTTTCGCGTAATCAAAATGCACTTCGTTGGATACCGGAATCACAACCACTTGGACAGGGGCTAGCCAAGTCGGGAAGGCTCCTTTGTACTCTTCGATCAAAAAGGCAACGAAGCGTTCCATTGTGGATACGACACCGCGGTGGATGACAACCGGGCGATGTTTTTCCCCATCTTCACCGATGTATGTTAGATCGAAACGTTCAGGAAGCAAGAAGTCCAACTGCACAGTCGATAATGTTTCTTCTTTGCCGATGGCCGTTTTCACTTGCACGTCAAGTTTCGGACCATAGAATGCCGCTTCGCCTTCCGCTTCAAAATATTCAAGGCCGAGATCATCCATTGCTTCTTTTAACATGCTTTGGGCGCGTTCCCACATTTCATCATCATCATAATATTTTTCTTTATCCTGAGGATCGCGGTACGATAAACGGAATCGATAATCCGTGATATTGAAGTCTTTATATACTTCAAGTATCAAGTTTAATACCCGTTTGAACTCGTCTTTGATCTGGTCCGGACGAACAAAGATGTGGGCGTCATTTAAAGTCATTCCGCGCACACGCTGCAATCCGGACAATCCGCCGGATGCTTCATAGCGGTGCATCATGCCAAGTTCGGCGATCCGGATCGGCAATTCGCGGTAAGAATGCATGCCGCTTTTATACACCATCATATGATGAGGGCAGTTCATCGGGCGGAGAACCAATGTTTCATTGTCCATTTCCATCGGCGGGAACATGTCTTCGGAATAGTGCTCCCAATGGCCGGATGTTTCATATAAACGTTTGGAACCAAGCACAGGTGTGTAAACATGCTTATAACCCAGGCTGAGCTCCTTATCAACAATATAGCGTTCGATGATGCGGCGGATTGTCGCTCCATTTGGAAGCCAGATTGGCAAGCCTTGGCCCACTGTCGGTGATAAAGTAAAAAGTTCCAATTCTTTTCCAAGTTTCCGATGGTCGCGTTCTCTCGCTTCCTCAAGCATTTTCAAGTGGTTTTGCAGATCTTCTTTAGTAAAGAACGCTGTGCCGTAAATGCGCTGAAGCATTTTGTTGTTGGCATCGCCCCGCCAATAAGCTCCTGCCAACGAAAGCAATTTGAACTCTTTTAATTTGCCAGTGGACGGAACATGGACCCCGCGGCAAAGATCGAAAAATTCACCTTGGTAGTAGATGGAAATCGGTTCGCCTTCCGGAATCGCATCCAATAATTCCAATTTATATTCATCACCGATTTCTTCGTAAATGCGGCGTGCTTCTTCCCTCGTCACTTCTTTGCGCACAATTTCAAGGTTTTCGGAGATGATTTTTTTCATCTCTTTCTCAATTTTCGGAAGATCATCAGCCGTAATTGGTGTTGGTGAGTCGATATCGTAGTAGAATCCGCCTTCAATGACCGGACCAACCCCCAATTTTGCACCAGGAAACAACCGTTTCACCGCCTGGGCTGTCAAATGGGCAGTGGAATGTCGGAGTATCTCAAGGGCATCTTCATGGTCAGGGGTTACAATTTCAATGGCGCCATCTTGGTCAATCGGCGTTTTTAAATCTATTAATTTTCCGTTGATTTTTCCAGCAAGCGCTTTTTTTCTCAGTCCAGGGCTGATGGAGGCTGCCACGTCTTCCGTCGTTGCACCTTTAGGATACTCCCTTACAGCTCCATCAGGGAATGTCAATTGAATCACTTCAGCCATAATCATTCTCCTTTACTCTATTTTATTTGGCATGTCTTCTTATTCATAATCCTCCAATCCAGGAGGCCAATCTAAAATAAAAAACGTCATCCCAATAAAGGGACGACGCGCTCGCTCGTGGTTCCACCCTTCTTCCTTCCGAAAACAACGTTTCAGACGAAGCTCTGGGCCGGTGTAACGTACCGATGTCCGTTGGCGGATTTTACCCCGCCAAAGCTCCGAGGTAGTAAAGTGTTGCGTCGTACTAGGAAACTTCCAGCCTAGGTTTCCCTCTCTATCAGCCGTCTCACAAACTTCGTATCCTCTTCACCGCTTCTGAAATATATCACTACAATTGAAAGTATACGCCGAGAATTTGAGAAATGCAACCATGGAAATAATCTTTCGCCTATCTTCTGCGGTTTTTGCCGGTCATGCGGATCGGAACGGTCACCGCTTTGATCCGCTCCATAATTCTCGCAGCTTTTACTACCTCCACATCACCACGGGAGTTCTGCGCCAAATGATGTTCCAAACCGTCGTAGTCAAAATTGGATGTGATAAAAGTCGGCAGCTGCTCGCTCATCCGGTAATGCAAAATCGGGCCTAAAATTTCATCCCTTGTCCAGCTGGTGAGTGTCTCCGCACCGATATCATCGAGCATTAAAACCGGAGCCTGCTTCACATAGTCGATTTTTTCCTGCAGCGTCTGATCGTGGATGGAATTTTTTAATTCCCGCAAAAATTCCGGAACAAACACAAGCACGGAAGCGACTTTCAGAGTTGCCAGTTCATTGGCGATCGCCCCTAAAACAAAGGATTTCCCGACGCCAAATTCTCCATACAGATAAAATCCTTTTTTCGGCAGTTCCCCCGTATTTTTGTAATGGGCGATAAAGTCGGCGGCATAATTGGCAATTTCCACACGGGACGTATCATCAATATATAAATCTTTTAAAGTGGCGGATAACACGTCTTTCGGCATATGCATGCTCGAAATCATCGATTCGATTTCTCTACGCTCATCCTCTATCATTTTTTGCTTGCAGCGCTCATATTCCACATCGATGGAATTATGGGCAATGCATAATTTGGGTATAAATCCTTTTAAATAATTGGTGCATTGCTCCGTTGATCCGCAATTGCAGCATTCGCTGGATTGGCTGATGTACTCATACAGCTTCGGCAAACTCCGCTCCACCATGTCTTTGTTGACGACATCATCATGTTCCGCCAAAAACTTTTGGACGTCCGGATGCTCTAAAATTTGATTCCGAATGGCATTGTATCGTTCTTCGAAGGACGGTATTTGAAATTTTTCCAATGCTTTTTTGATCGATTCGATTGTCGTTCACCTACCCGTCTAAAACACCAAGTTTTTGCAAAATTTTTCTTCGTTCTTCCTCGAAATTGATTTCTTTTGAAGGGCCATTATCTTTCTCAGGTTCGGGTTCATTTCGTTTATAGAACCAGTCCGGCACTTTTTCTTCCCGGATAATTTTGTGCGAAGGCTTTTTATAGCCTGCAGCGGATGATTTCTTGGCTTCGTTTTCAAGTTTCCATTTCATATATTGGTCACGTTCGGTACGGGCGAGTTCCATTGCTTCTTTCGCCGTCCGAACATTTTTTCGCATCCAGTGGTCCGCAATCCGTTCCACATATTTGCGGGGCAGTTTCATATCTGTCGTCAGCATGACATATTCCAGCAGGACATTGACAACACCGACAGGCATTCCATGCTTCAAAATCAAATCTTCAGCCAGCTCGACGGAAGACGGCACCGGTTCCTTTCCGTTGTTTATATCCCGCAACACTTGAATCGGCGGTGTCGTTTCAAGATAATGGATCAGCTCCTCTTCTTTAGTTGCCGGCTGATGCCGGTTTTCTTCCTGTTGATCCGTTTCGAATGTTTTTTCAAATGTCGGCACTTCTTTTGAAACGGTCAATTTATAGTAATCCGCTGCCGCTTTCTTTAAACGTTCCAGCGATATGCGCATTTCATCGTCAATGGCCAATATCACAATTTTTTGCATATCCAGCGGGGATAGCTGATAAAGAAAGGCGAGCTTCGCAATCCATTCTTTCACTTCAAGGGTAAATACCCTGGAAGGAATCAATTGCTCCGACAGCCCGGCTTGCAATAAATCAAAATCAAATTGTTCGTAATAAAACGGGTAATTCCGTTTATTGGTTTCCACGTGATGCTCGATGAATTCTTGAGGAACATTTGTGTGGACGGGTTTATAGACATCCATGAACGTTCGGGATACTTCCCGGTACGATTCTTTATCGAAACGATTGATGAACCGTTTGCGCAGCTTGCGGTAAGCGTGTTCGCCAATTTTGCTGAATAAAAACATCGATAGAAGCGGATCCTGAAAAAAGGTTTCCGCATCGAGTGGACGCACCAGCTCATAGAGAAAAGAACGGTTTTCCCCGTCATCTTTCCGATACGATCTTAGTAGTCCAATCGCCTCCAAAGAAATGCGCGCCTGAAAAACTTTTCCGATCGGCATATCCAGCACGTTCATTAAATAGTAATGGGTCAAAGGCTCTTTTTGGGGATCTTCCCCTTCCGCCCATAAAGTCAGATACAAGCTGATCGGTTCCGGGCCTGTGAGAGGCTGATAAAACAACGTCAACAGCTGCCGGTCATGGGAAGATAAATGAGGGAGGATGATGTCAAAATGATCCTTGGGTTGCAGCTCTTTATACAAATGAACCATTATTGCTCCCCCTATCGCTACTTTTTAGATTGCCGGTTCAATAATTCGGTCAATTCTTCCATAAATACATTAATGTCTTTAAACTGGCGGTAGACGGAAGCGAAACGTACATAAGCCACTTCATCAATTTTTGCCAGCTCATCCATTACCATTTCCCCGACATCCACCGAGCGCACTTCCGAATTTCCTATTCTTCTTAATTCTTTTTCAATATCATAAACGATTTGTTCAAGTTGTTCTAACGGAACAGGGCGTTTTTCGCAAGCGCGAATCAGCCCTCTCAACACTTTTTCCCGGCTAAATTCTTCCCTTGAACCATCTTTTTTGACAACAATCAATGGCGTTTCCTCCACTTTTTCAAAAGTGGTGAAACGGTATCCGCATGATTCGCATTCACGCCGTCTGCGAATCTCTTTATTATCATCAACAGGTCTCGAATCAATCACACGTGTTCCATTATGATGACAACTTGGACATCTCATAAAAATTTCTCCCTGCCTAGTTTCTTATTGAATATTATATCAAAACACATCAAATGTATCACTTTTCCCATATGTACAATCTTGATAACAAATTCATAAGTTGTTATTTTAATATATTTGCAAGAAAAAATCGAGGATCCGATAAAAAAATTTTCATGATTTATTCGAAGGGAACGGTTCCGCTTTGAAAATAAAAAGTGTAGACAAAGCCCGATGGACTCCGTCTACACGAACCAGGAACGGATCATTATGCAGTTACGGCTTCAAGCGCTTTTACCACTTTTTTTGTCAAATCGATTACGCGTGCCGAATAGCCCCATTCATTATCGTACCATGCCATTACTTTCACTTTTCTAGTTCCCATAACCATTGTGAGAGGCGCGTCAATAGTGGATGAGTAAGTTGTTGTATTGTAATCAACAGATACAAGAGGTTCTTCGCAGTAATTCAAAATTCCTTTTAATGGGCCTTCGCTTGCTTTTTTGAAAGCTTCATTTACTTGTTCAGCCGTTACATCCTGTTTAAGATCGACCACCAAATCCACCAAGGAGACGTTTGGCGTTGGCACGCGAAGAGCTAGGCCGTGAATTTTGCCTTGCAGCTCAGGAATGACTTTGCCCAACGCTTTTGCCGCGCCTGTAGTTGTCGGAATGATGCTTTGGCCGCATGCCCGTGCACGGCGCAAATCTTTATGCATGTTATCCAGGTTTTTCTGATCGTTTGTGTATGCGTGAACAGTTGTCATTAAACCGTTTTCGATGCCAAACTCTTCATGAAGCACTTTTACAACTGGAGCCAGGCAGTTTGTCGTACAAGAAGCATTGGAAATGATATCGTGTTTTGACACATCCAATACGTGATCGTTCACTCCAACAACAATCGTTACATCTTCATTTTTTCCTGGAGCTGTCAGGATAACTTTTTTCGCACCGGCTTGCAAATGAAGAGCCGCTTTTTCACGGTCATTAAATTTGCCTGTTGCTTCGATAACAATGTCTACTCCAAGATCTTTCCATGGCAATTTCGCAGGATCGCGTTCGGCAACAAGTTGCACACGCTTGCCGTTCACGATTAATGCATCTTCTTCATATTCAACAGTTCCTTCAAAATGTCCATGGATGGAATCATATTTGACCATGTGTGCCAAAGTTTTTGCAGGGTAGCTTGCATTCACTGCTACTATATTTAAATCATCTTGAACAATTGCTTGTCGGAATACCATACGACCAATTCGACCAAAGCCGTTTATTGCAATCGAAACTGTCATTATATAGCCTCCTATTTTACTTCAATTATGTTTACTATTTCTCAATTAGTATAGCATATTATGAATAATCGTGTACCAACAATTATAAGAATTAAAAAATCATTATTTTCTGAAAAAAAGCCGAAAGTACGGATAATGCTTCCTCATAAATTGAAAAAAACGCATTGGCAACATGGGATGAGACCTATGTTGACGATTTGCCCGCCATGGGATGGAAGAAAAATTTTCTCCGATTAAAGGACTCCCCATTCTTTCAAAATTTTTTCAAGCTGCCGGCGGGTTTCTTCAATGGTGCCGTTATTGTCAATCACCGCATCGGCTCCCTGCACTTTCACCGGCATCGGCAGCTGGGAACGGATGCGCGCTTTTGCTTCTTCCTCGGATAATTGATTTCTTTTCATTAATCTCTCCAATTGCACCTCTTCCGATACGGCCACAACCAAAATTTTATCAACAAAATGCTGCAATTTGCTTTCAAATAATAAGGGGATGTCCATAATGACCGTTTTCTCGCCTTTTGCAAGATATTCATCCCGCTGCCGGAGCATTTCTTTGCGGATGGCCGGATGGATGATGCTGTTTAACAGCTGCCGCTTTTCTTCATCGTTGAAGATGATGGAGCCAAGCTTTTTCCGGTCAAGCTCCCCTGTCTCTGTCAAAACTTCTTTTCCAAAAGCCTCGGCAATTTTATTCAACGTTTCACTGCCGGGTTCCACCACCTGGCGCGCCACCACATCCGCATCAACGATTGGAAATCCGTATTCTTTTAACATCTTGCTTACAGTGCTTTTCCCGCTGGCAATGCTACCCGTT
Organism: Ureibacillus terrenus; assembly: GCF_006569205.1. Lineage (GTDB taxonomy): Bacteria > Bacillota > Bacilli > Bacillales_A > Planococcaceae > Ureibacillus > Ureibacillus terrenus. The sequence goes on along the minus strand of NZ_VIGD01000010.1, from coordinate 31,586 downwards.
AAACCGATAATCATACATAAACACCTTTCTAATGTTGGCACTTTGGACAATAGACGCTTGTTCTTCCCGCAATTATCATGGATTTTGTTTTCGCGGAACAGTTTGGGCAAACCTTTTTGCCATACATCTTCAGCCTGTGCTGCATTCCGCCTGCTTCCCCATTGATGTTCCGGTAATCGGAAATCGTTGAACCTCCCATTTCGATTCCTTCCGATAACACATTTTTAATGGCTTCAAACAAGTCGATCTTTCTTTTTTTGCTGATTCTTCCCGCTTTTCTCGCTGGATGGACGCCTGCGCGAAAGAGGGCTTCCGTCGCATAAATGTTGCCGCAGCCGGAAATCACTTGTCCATCCATAATGACTTCCTTGATCGGCTTGTTTTTATATTTCGGAAGACCGCATTTTTCCAAAAAATAGTCTAACGCCTGATCATCAAATGGTTCCGGAGCCATCTGAAGAAGCGGCGGATGCTCATCAATGGTTCCAAGCAACCGGAACTCTCCAAATCTCCGTATATCCGAAAAGATGAGAAGCTCTCCTGTTGACAACGAAAACTTTGCATGAATATGATTCCGGAACTTTTCCTCCAGGATTTCATTTTCATGTTGGACGATAAACCAGGCGCCTGTCATGCCTAAATGATTGACCATCAGGAATGTTTCATTATTTTTTTCCAAATCAAAGAAAATGTACTTGGCCCGCCGGCTCAGCTTTTTGACCGTCATGCCGCGCATTTTCCTTTCAAAGTCCGCCGGCTCCATATTTTTCACAATACATTGCTTACCTTGCCGGTGAGCTTCGCAAACGGTTTCCGACAAGGTCGCTTCCAGAATCGATTTCCCTTCTATATTTGGGGCAAGCGCCCGAACAACCCCTTCCACTTCCGGCAATTCAGGCATTATTTCACTTCCTTATTTTGCATCATACCAAGTTTCGCCATAAGCGATATCCACCTTTAATGGTACATCAAGGGCAATGGCATTTTCCATCACTTCCGGCACGATTTCTTTCAACTTTTCAATTTCTTCTTTCGGCGCTTCGAAAATCAATTCGTCATGCACTTGCAACAAAAGTTTCGCTTGCAATCCTTCCTCTTTCAATCTCGCATCGATGTCAATCATCGCTTTTTTAATAATATCCGCTGCGCTTCCCTGGATCGGCGTGTTCATAGCCGTCCGTTCGGCAAAGCTTCTTAAATTGTAGTTTTTGCTCGTAATATCGGGCAAATATCTGCGGCGGTTTAAAATCGTTGTGACATAGCCTTTTAATTTGGCTTCCCGCACGATGTTATCCATATATTCCTTTACGCCCGGGAAGCTTTGGAAGTACTTTTCGATAAATTCGCCGGCTTCTTTTCTTGAAATATCCAGGTTCTGGGACAAGCCATAATCGCTGATTCCATAGATGATGCCGAAGTTCACCGCTTTTGCCGCCCTTCTCATATTCGGAGTCACTTCATCATGGGAAACATGGAACACTTCCATTGCCGTCCGTGTATGAATATCCATTCCTTGTTTGAATGCTTCCACCAGGTTTTTGTCTTTTGACATATGGGCAAGAACCCGCAATTCGATTTGAGAGTAGTCGGCGCTGAACAAAAGCCACCCTTCACGGGAAGGCACAAAGGCTTTCCGGATTTTCCTTCCCTCTTCCAAACGGATCGGGATGTTTTGCAAGTTCGGATCCGTTGAAGATAAACGGCCCGTCGAAGTCAATGCCTGCATAAATCGGGTATGAACTTTGCCGTCTTCCGGATGGACTTCTTTGATCAATCCTTCAATATAAGTGGATTGCAGCTTCGCAAGTGTCCGGTATTCCAAAATCAATTGAACAATTTTGTGGTGGTATCTTAATTTCTCCAAGACATCCGCCGCAGTGGAATAACCGGTTTTCGTTTTCTTGATGACCGGCAGCCCCAGTTTTTCAAACAAAATGACGCCCAATTGCTTCGGTGAATTGAGATTAAATTTCTCTCCGGCCAATTCATAGATTTCTTCCTCCAGCTGCGCAATTTTTTCCTGCAGCTCTTTTCCCATTTCTTCGAGGGTGGAAAGATCCACTTTAATCCCCCGGCTCTCCATCTCGCCCAAAATTACCGCCAATGGCAATTCCAAATCATGGTATAAATCGAACTGTTCATTTTCCTTCAGTTTTTCAGTAACCCGATTTTTGCAGTTCCAAATGGCAAGCACTTTTCTGCAGACATGTTCGGCCAGCGCTTCTTCCTTCGGCAATGCCCATTTTGCTCCTTTTCCATAAACCGATTCATTGGAATAAACATCGGTATAACCGAATTCTTTCGCAAGCGTCGCCACATCGTCGCCGGAAATTGCAGGATTGAGGATATAGGAAGCAAGGAGCAAGTCAAATTCCACGCCTTTCAATTGGATGCCGTGGCGTTTCAAAATGCATTGGGCCGCTTTTAAATCCGACATATATTTTTTCTTTGTTTCATCTTCAAAGTAGGATTTCAGGATTTCGTTCCCTTTGAAGACGTTTACCGGTACAAAGAAAGTCTTTGAACCGTCCGTGAAGCCGAACCCCAGAATGTTGCACGTATGATATTGTTCATTTTCCATTTCTACGTGAACCGCCATTTCATCGCGGAACAGGTCCTCCGAAAGTTCCCGGACAATGTCAAAATGGATGGCGGCCTTTTCTTTTTCTTCGATGTTGAAATCATGCTTTTCAATTAACGATTTAAATTGAAGCTCTTTCCAAATTTCAAGCACCGCTTCCTCATCCGGCCCCGGGTAATCGATATCATCAAGGGTGATTTCAATCGGCGCATTTGTATGAATTGTCGCCAACTGTTTGCTCAACTTCGCCAGTTCTTCGTTCTCGATCAGCTTTTCTTTCATTTTGGACGGCTTCATCTCGCCGATGTGTTCATATAAATTTTCAATCGTTCCATATTCTTTTAATAATTTAATCGCCGTTTTTTCCCCGATGCCCGGAACTCCCGGAATATTGTCGGACGCATCTCCCATAAGTCCCTTCATATCGATGATTTGTTCCGGCGTAAGTCCGTACTTTTCTTTGATATATTCCGGCGTATATTGTTCAATATCCGTCATTCCTTTTCGTGTGACGCAAACCTTGACTTTCTCTGTCGCCAGCTGCGTCAGGTCCTTATCTCCCGAAACAATGACCACATCCATGCCTTTTTCTTCCGCCTGTCTGGCAAGGGTGCCGATGATATCGTCGGCTTCATACATCTCCAATTCGTACCTTGGAATGCGGTAAGCATCGATCAGTTTTTGCAAATATGGAATCTGTTCCGACAATTCCGGAGGCGTTTTCAAACGGCCGCCTTTATAGTCTTCAAAGGATTCATGACGGAACGTCGTTTTTCCGGCGTCAAACGCCACAAGCATTTTTGTCGGCTTTTCTTCCTCCAATATTTTTTGAAGCATGGTCGTAAAACCATAAACGGCATTTGTATGAATGCCGCTGTCATTCGATAAAAGCGGCAATGCAAAAAAAGCCCGATAAGCTAAACTGTTTCCATCCAATAAAAGCACTTTCTCTTTTCCCACTCATTTGCACTCCTTCGGAAATAAATCGTCTTCCATTACTGTTTCACAGTTAGTTCCATTATAAAACACGTATCTGCCGAAAAACGACAAATACGTGTTTTTTTCCAAACTTTATTCATTTTGTACGCGGCTGATTGATTTCTTCCGTATAAAAAATTTCTTCATAAATGACGGTAAGCAGAAAAGCGTTCAAAAAGGAAATGACCAAGTACAATGGCATGCCGCCCAACTCCGCTTCCATCCAGGACCGGAAAAACACTTCGACAATCCCCACCTGTGCAAAATAAAAAATCATTCCGACCCCCACCTGCCAGATGGAACGCTTGTTGCGGCGCTGTTCATAACGGAACACTTTTTTGAAGCTGGTGCGTACATCTTCCGCAATGATGATGGAAAAGGGAAAAACGATGATAAATAATACTGGAATATGTAAAATTTCCAATTTGGACCAAGCATACGGCGTCGAATAAAATAACGCAGTAACACTGCAAGCCATTACGACCGCCAATAAACTGTTCTGGATCCATCGATTTAAGCGGCTCATAAAATCGCCTCAATTCTATCATTATTACTATATAGTAGTATATAATGAGGCTGATAGGCTGATAAAGTTGTAATTATTGCTAATCTATCCATCATTTTTTATTGATTCAAAAAAGAAAGCGGATAGGGAAACATCAACGTTTCCCTATCCTCCATTATCTGATCCTCAATCCGGCACCATCCTTCAAAAATACAAGTCTCTCTTCGTAATTATCGATTTTCGGTATATCCCGACAATAGTTTGGCATAAGGGGAGTCCTGAGGAATAATGATGACCGTATCATCGCCGATTGTTTTCTTGTAGCTTTCCAGAGTGCGGTACAATTCATAAAATTCCGGATCTTTCGAGAAAGCTTCATTATAAATTTTCGCCGCTTCCGCTTCCCCCTCCGCAATGATCAATGCCGCTTCTTTTTTCGCTGTGGAAATCATTTCTTCCACTTGGCGGTCGGTATTGGCTTCAATCCGGTTCTTTTCCGCATCCCCTTCGGATAAATATTTTTGTGCGATGGATTCACGGTCGGAAATCATCCGTTTATAAACAGACTCTTCGTTTTCTTCCGGCAAATCTGTACGGCGGATTCGGACATCCACCACTTCAATTCCGTAATTGTCCTTTTTCAATAATTCATTTACATTTTTTGTGATTTTGTCGGAAAGGCTGCCCCGCCCTGAATTTTCATCGTTGATGATCTCATCATAATTGATTTGCCCAAGTTCTGTCCGCAATACCGAATAAATGAACTCTTCCATCCGCGCTTCGGCATTCACCAAAGATCTTGCGTTTGTAATTAACGCCTTTGGATCGGTTACACGCCATACCGCATAGTTATCAATAATAATCCGCTTTTTATCCAACGTGTTAATTTCTTCCGATGACATATCGTAAATCATTAAATTCTTCGGTAAAGTCGTCACGCTTTGGATAAACGGGATTTTTACATAAAGGCCCGGCTTATCCTGATATTTCACCACTTCGCCAAACTGGCGGACAATTTTAAACTCATTCTCTTTTACAACATAAACGTTTGAAATGAATATAACAATGACTGCGACAATCGCGGTAAGAATGATGGCAGGTTTTATAAATTTCCTCGGTTCCATTGGCGGTTTGGCAGTCCTGATGATTTTTTTATCGTCCGGCCCCTTTTTGTTTACCTTAGCATTTTTCTTTCCTTTATTTTTGTTTCCAAAAAGGTTCCGGAGGAATTTATCTAAGTCTCCGTCATAGTAATTGTTGCTCATTGTTTTTTACCGCTCCCTTCATTACCGCTCTTTTTTCCGTCCTCTCCGGCAGTTTGCTGTGGTTGCAGCGGTAAATATTTCAATGTCTCTCCTTTATCGTTCATGATATAAATTTTTGCCCCTGGAAGCACTTCCTCCAATGTTTCCAAAACGAGGCGCTGACGCGTAACTTGCGGGTTTCTCACATATTCATTGTAAAGTTTATTAAAAACGGCCACATCCCCCTGGGCCTGTTGTATGCGGGCTATTTTTTCGGCTTCCGCGCGGGAAATGATTGCATCCTTTTCCCCTTGGGCCTCGCTGAGTTTTTGGTTTTCATATTTTTTCGCTTCGTTAATTTTCGTGTTTTTCGTTTCCCGCGCATCCGTTACAGCTGTAAAAGCAGCGCGGACTTCCTTGTTCGGCAATTCCACATCCTGCAATTTTACTGCCAAAATCGTCACACCGATATCATATTTTTCCGTCACAGACACCAATAAATCCCTTGTTTGATTCTCGATTTCCGCCCTTCCATCCGTTAACGCTTCATCAATGGTGGAACTGCCGATGATGGAACGGATGGCGCTTGATGTCGCGTGATGCAACAGCTGTTTTGGATCATCCGAATGGAATAAATATTTCACCGGATCGGAAATTTTATATTGAACGACCAAATCGGTGAGCACGATATTTTCATCACCGGTAATCATTTTCGTTTCGCTGTCTTTTGTGATAATCTCCCCGTCTTTTGTCGTTTCATAACCGAACTGCAGACTGTAGGTTTCTTTTGAGAGCACTTCCACCTTTTGAATCGGCCAAGGCAATTTAAAATGCAACCCGGAATCTGTAACCGTTTCTGTCGCCTGTCCAAAGGTGATCACAACCGCCTGTTCCGATTCATCTACGGTATACCAGGTTGTAAAGATGATAATAATGGAAATAATTGAAATAATTGTTAATCCTGAAATAAACAAAGCCCTCTTAACGCTCAATATGTTCTCCCTCTCTTTCTCTGTAAAAGTTAAGTTAATTGATTTACGAAATAGTTACAATGAAAGTTTCAAAGAAAATTTAAAAATTACTAAAAAAACTCGAAAATGCGATAAAAATACAAAAAACCGCCAAAAAAGGCGGCTTTTTTGATAAGAGGACAAATCCTGATTGAATAGGGGTTTCACTATAGTACTATAAATGCCTAGTATGAAGTTTTCATTACAGGATTGTAAAAAGAATGTTAATTTTCCCTGTATAAAGGAATCTTTACCCTCATACATGTTCCTTTGCCCACTGTGCTTTCCACTTCTATTTTTCCCCGATGGGCTTCCACCAAGTGTTTCACAATGGCAAGGCCTAAACCGGTGCCTCCCGAATTTCTGCTGCGGGCCTTATCCACCCGGTAGAACCTTTCAAAAATTCTCGGAATTTCACTTTTTTCAATGCCGATTCCTTCGTCCTCCACTTCAACGATTCCATGGTCTCCATCTTCTTTGATTCTTAATGTGATCACCGTATGAGGAGGGGAATAGGTAATGCTGTTTGTTATAAGATTTGTGAAAATTTGAATCAGGCGGTTTTTGTCGCCGAACACTTTGATATCCCGTTGAATATCCACATCAAATTCCATGTTTTTTTCATCCATTTTTGGACTCGTCACTTCAACCGCCCGAATCAAGACATCTTTCAGACTTGTCGGCTCCAATTGCACCTTGAAACCATGCTGTTCAATTTTTGACAGCTCCAATAAGTCCTGAATCAAAACTTGAAGGCGGTTGCTTTCCTGATAAATGATCTCCAAAAAGGAAAGGAGCATCTTTTCATCTCTGTACGCCCCATCCAGCAACGTTTCAGAAAAACCCTTAATCGAAGTAATTGGAGTCCTGAGTTCATGTGAAACATTCGCCACAAAATCCTTTCGAATCTGTTCCAGACGTATTAATTCGGTGATATCATGCACCACAATCACGATTCCGAGCCATCGTCCATGTTCCCCTACAACGGGCGCCCCATATACTTGTTTGTATATTTTTTCGTTGTTTATTTCCATTTCAATTTGCTTCCGATAAGGCAGCTCCGTTAAAAACACTTGGTCAATAAATTTCTCCAATTCCCGTGGCAGACCGAGGGATAGAAAGTTCCTTCCCTCCACTTCAAGGAAGGTCAAATGAAATTCTTCCAAAAAAAGGGCGTTGGCGATGGAAACGGTCCCTTCCCTGTCAATCATGATGAGAGCACTGCCCATATTTTCGATTAACGTTTTTAGGCGCTCCTCTTCAATTTCCCTCATCTTTTCAATTTCTTGAAGATTGCGGGCCAATATATTGATGGATTTCCGCAATTCAAGGATCGTTGCCGGACCGTTCGCATATGACCTTGCGAGATAATTTCCCTTTATTAATTCACGGGCCGTTTGGGTTACATTTTCAATCGGATTGAGCAATTCCTGAATGAGGCGATTTCCGATGTATGCAATGAGCAAAAACGCGATGAGCAACAGGAGCGCAAGGACAAAGGCAAACTGAATTTTCAATTCATCAATTTGTTCTTCGGTAAAGGGAATATGATTTGTTAAAAAAATTTTTTCCATAAGGAAAGGAAATAGCTGACCCAGTACAATGCCAAGGACAGCTATGACCGAACCGGTTAACGCAATGAAAATAAAAAACAAGCGATTACTAGGCAGCTTCATCATTTCGGCTCCTCAAATTTATAACCGATTCCCCTTATTGTTTTGATAAACTTCGGTTTCCGGCTATTCTCTTCAATTTTATCCCGCAAATGGCTGATATGAACGTCAACGATCCGCGTATCCCCCATAAAATCATAGTTCCATACGGCGCTTAACAATTGTTCACGGGTCAACACGCGATTTTTGTTTTCCAATAAATAAACAAGCAATTCAAACTCTTTCGGTGTAAATTCAAGGGGGTGTTTATCTAAAAACGCTTCAAATCGGTCCGGATAAACCTCCAGATTGCCAAACTGATAATATTTCTTTTTTTCCTGTTCATGCTGCGCTGGATGGAAACGGCGCAAAACCGCTTTAACACGGGCGATGACTTCCCTTGGACTGAAAGGTTTTGTCATATAGTCGTCGGCACCTAATTCAAGCCCCAACACTTTATCAAACTCATCGTCCCGGGCTGTCAACATAATGATGGGAATGTTTTTCTTTTGTCCCCTCAATTCTTTGCAGATTTCGATCCCATCCATCGTGGGCAACATAAGATCTAATAAGATCAAATCCGGCGATTCGTTTAAGGCAATTTCCAATCCTTCTTTTCCGTCATTGGAAACTAAAACTTCATACCCTGCACGTTCCAAATTATATTTCAGCAATGTCGCAATAGGTGCTTCATCTTCTACGACTAAAATAGTTTTTTTGTCTGTCATTTTTTCCTCCATCAAGTGCGTAATGATTTGAAACCCCCATTTCAAACCAGGAATTTGTTATTTCATTGGAGGGAAAACTTTGAAGATTCCTTGCAATACAAGCTGATGCTTTTTGTTCATTCCATTGACTTGAATCATCACAAGGTTGTTTTCATAATCAATTTGTTGAACTTCCAACAAAATTTCGATGGTTTCATAATGATATACCGGTTCCAAGTTTATTAAATTCTGTTCCCGGATATGCGAACCTGGACCGGGCAAATATTTCGAAATGGCGCTTGTTACAATCCCATTCAACATGATTGGCGGGACAATCGGTTTTTTGAAGGCTGTCTCTTTGGCATATTCATGTTGAATGTACAAAGGATTGCTGTCATTGGTTAAACCCAAGTATAATAGCAAATCTTTGTCTTCTATGGTTTCAACCAAGTGGATCCTTTCGCCGACAGTCAGTTCATCAATTTTTTTACCGGTCTTGGTTCTAGCCCCTTTTAACAATTGAACGATTCCCCCTAAATATTAACATCAGTTCCATAGTATCATTTTTTTCAGAAAATAGCTACAATAATAGCAAATCTTGCGATGTTGCGGCAAATATTGCCGAATTCAACAGATTCTATGAGAAAATGAAAAAGATCGCCCCCGTTGCAAGCCTGGGACGACCTTTTGATCATATACGGTAAAATTCCGAACATATTTTAGAGATTAAAGATTTTTGATAACAGCATCTGCAAATTCAGAGCATTTTACTTCAGTTGCGCCTTCCATTAAGCGGGCGAAGTCATAAGTTACCACTTTGGAAGCGATTGTTTTCTCAATTGCATTAATGATTAAGTCAGCAGCTTCTTTCCATCCAAGGTGTTCGAACATTAACACACCGGAAAGAATTACGGAAGATGGGTTAACTTTATCTAAACCTGCATATTTAGGTGCAGTTCCGTGAGTTGCTTCGAAGATGGCATGTCCAGTTACATAGTTGATGTTGGCACCTGGAGCGATACCGATACCGCCAACTTGTGCAGCCAATGCGTCAGAGATGTAGTCACCGTTCAAGTTCATTGTAGCCACAACGTCGAATTCTTTTGGACGAGTTAATACTTGTTGCAAGAAGATGTCTGCAATTGTATCTTTAATGATAATTTTGCCGGCTGCTTCTGCTTCCGCTTGGGCTTCGTTTGCAGCTTCTACACCTTTTTCCGCTTTGATGCGGTCGTATTGTTCCCAAGTGAATACTTTATCGCCGAATTCACGCTCAGCTAATGCGTAACCCCATTTTTTGAATCCGCCTTCTGTGAATTTCATGATGTTACCTTTATGAACTAAAGTTACAGATTTGCGGCCTTCGCGGATTGCATATTCAATTGCGGCGCGAACGAGGCGTTCAGTACCTTCGATGGAGATTGGTTTAATACCGATAGCTGAAGTTTCAGGGAAGCGGATTTTCTTTACGCCGAATTCGTCTTGAAGGATTTTAATCAATTTTTTCGCTTCTTCTGATTGCGCTTCATATTCGATTCCAGCGTAAATATCTTCTGTGTTTTCACGGAAGATAACCATGTCTACATATTCAGGGTGTTTTACAGGAGATGGCACGCCTTGGAAGTAACGTACTGGACGCAAGCATACGTACAAGTCTAATTGTTGACGCAATGCTACGTTAAGAGAACGGATTCCTCCACCGACAGGAGTTGTAAGAGGACCTTTGATGGCGATCAAATATTCGCTGATTGTGTCCAAAGTTTCTTGTGGCAACCATTCGCCAGTTAGCTTATATGCTTTTTCTCCGGCAAGAACTTCTTTCCATTGGATTTTTCTTTCGCCGTTATATGCTTTTTCAACAGCTGCATCGAATACGCGAACAGCGGCTGCCCAGATATCTGGTCCTGTACCGTCTCCTTCGATGAAAGGAATGACAGGGTTGTTAGGAACTATTAATTTACCATTTTCTACTGTAATTTTACCGTTAGTCATGTATGTTGCCTCCTATATTCATAAGTCTAGGACTGTGTCATGCAACACAGTCCTAGTGTATTTTAGCATATTTTCTAGAAATTTTCTCTCACCATTTATAAATTATCTTTCGTCAATTGGGATATATTTTTGATGTTTTGGTCCAACATATTCTGCACGTGGACGGATTAAGCGGTTGTTCGCATATTGTTCAAGGATGTGGGCAAGCCATCCTGAAGTACGGGATACAGCAAAGATAGGAGTGAATAAATCATGCTCAATATCAAGCGAATCATAAACTGATGCCGAGAAGAAGTCAACGTTGGCTGGAAGACCTTTTTCTCTTACTACGATATCATGAATTTTCACTGACATTTCATATAATTCAGGTTTGCCTTTAAGCGCAGTCAATTTTTCGCTCATTGCACGCAAGTGTTTCGCGCGTGGGTCTCCTTTGCGATATACGCGGTGACCGAATCCCATAATTTTTTCTTTATTTTTTAATTTGTTCATGATATAAGGTTCAACGTTTTCGATTGAACCGATTTCAGTAAGCATTTTCATTACTTGTTCGTTTGCTCCGCCATGAAGAGGACCTTTTAATGCGCCGATTGCTGCTGTGATTCCGGAATATACGTCTGATAATGTCGCTACACAAACACGGGCAGTGAATGTAGATGCGTTCAATTCATGGTCAGCATGCAACACTAGCGCTTTATTGAATGCTTCCACTTCGATTGGATCCGGTTCTTTGCCGTGCAACATGTAGAGGAAGTTAGCAGCATATCCTAATTCAAGTTTTGGAGCAACAGGCTCTAAACCTCTGCGTACGCGAGAGAATGCGGCTACGATTGTCCCGATTTTCGCTTGGATGCGGATCGCTTTGCGATAGTTGGCATCTTCGCTCATTACATCCGCTTCATCATCGTATGCGCTCAACAAAGAAACAGCTGTACGCAATGCAGCCATTGGATGAACTTTGTCTAGTGGCATTGCTCTGAATAAATTTATAATTTGCTGAGGAATTTCTGCGTTTTCGGCAAGTTGTTGTTTAAGTTCTTCCAATTCTTCTCTATTTGGCAGGCGTTGATGCCACAATAGATAAATCACTTCTTCGAAAGAAGAGTTTTCAGCCAAATCATCGATGCTATACCCTACATATGTAAGTGTATCATCGATAATTGAACTGATTTTAGATTCAGCAGCAATAATACCTTCTAATCCGCGTGTTGCTGTCATAAAAAATCGCTCCCTCTCTTAAAATTTAATGAGTGTCAGTCCCACCTTGTAAGTGCTTTCTTTTTCTTCTATGAGACTTACGGTCGTTTCGCTCAAAATGAACCTATTATTAAATCGCTTACAACGACTATTATAATAAATTTTGACGGCTTTGTGAATAATTTTTCAAAAATAAAGAAAAAACCGCATTTGCAATAAAAATGTTGATTTTTCGAGAATATTTTCGTTTTAACGAGATTATATTTACTTAAACCAGGGGTGATCCGCATTGCAATTGAATAAATTTTCTGTTTATTCTAACAAAAATATTCTCCAATTTTTTGTCCTCGTCCTATATTTTGTGCTGCTTTGGCTGGTATTGCCGATTTCCCTTGCCATTTTCTTTGCGTATTTATTATATCCGATGATCCAATTTTGCCATCAACGATTGAAACTACCTTATATCATAAGCGCCATCATTATATCTATATTTATTTTTATATCATTTTATTCCTTTTTTTATATTACAATTCAAAGCATTATAGCCATTTATCCCGAAATCAAAAAGCAGGTGGAAGAACTTCAGCTATTTGATTCCGAATACATGATTATTTTAGAAAACATTTTTAAACAATCATTGAAATATATCGATACCGCCCTTATGGGAATGGCTAGTTATTTGCAGGATATCTTCCAGTATTTGTTTGAAATATTTATTTTTTTCGTAGCTTTCTTCTTTGCCATATTCGAATCCAAAAGGGACCGGCACTGGTTTTTTATCTATGTTCCAAAACAATACCGCACCATTTGGAAAAAGTATTTTGCGAAAGCAACCAGTTTATTCAGCTATTTTTTGTTCGTGAATTTTCAATTGTTTATAATCACTTTCTTTCTGCTCAGCATTGGACTTGCACTGCTGCGATTTGAAAATCCGGTCAACAAAGCGTTTTTGATTTCTTTCGCGGATGTTTTGCCGTTTTTCGGTATCGGTCTGTTTCTGATCCCTATTTCGATTTACTTTTTTGCAATCGGGGAAAAGTTTTTGAGCCTGGCCATATTATTGCTCTATATTTTTATACAAATTACAAGGCAGCTTACCGAATCATTGCTGTGGGCATCCACTTTTCAATTGCGGACGGTCCACACCTTTCTCATCAGCGCGGCATCCATTTTGCTGTTCGGCGTATATGGAATTTTGCTCAGTCCGTTTTTCTTGTTGATTGCCGTGAAAATAAAACAAAAATCTATCTCTGGATTATAATCACATGTTTATTTTCCATTTTTTTTCGAATCCACTCGATTATTACAGGTTTATACATTTTTCTTGTCCATGGAAGAACCAATGTCATGGCAATTAAATCCGAAATAAATCCGGGCATCAAGAACAATACCCCTCCCAAAAAAACCAAAAATGCATCAATCATTGCATGTCCGGGTGGTTCTCCCCTATAAATGCTTTCCTGTATATTTTGAATGGATTTCAACCCCTGATTTTTCGTGATGGCAATCCCTGCCAAACTTGCCAGTATGATGAGGAGCAATGTAGGGAAAACTCCCAGCCAATTCCCGACAACAATAAACATCGCAATTTCAAACAGAATAAACGCGATAGAAGCGAAGAAGATTTTTTTCAACGACTACCCTCCATTAAAGTAATTTTCCTTTACAAAATTTTATTACGAAAATATAGAAAAAAGTTTCAGTGTACTAAAAATCTTTCGGCAAGTTTCCTCTCAATATTCCCTTTTCACGATGTTTCCATCACGGTATTGATTAATTGACCAAAACAGGGCTGTTAAAAAGTGTTTACTTTTTAGACAGCCCTTCTACTCATTAATTGCTTATAGGACACTTGCGTGACCTTTATAAATGACTCCCGTTTCCGCATCCATCGTAATTTCCTGGCCATGACGGATGATGGATGTCGCCTCTTTCACACCTACGATGACAGGGATTCCCAAACTTAAACCAACTACTGCCGCATGGCTTGTCAATCCGCCTTCTTCCGTAATAATGCCAATGCATTTCTCAATTGCCGGCATCATTTCCCGGTCCGTTCCGACGGTTACGAGAATTTTTCCTTCCACATCATATGCTTGCGCTTCTTCCGCGTTTTTCACAACAACCGCCTTTCCTACCACCGATTGTTTGCCGATTCCTTGGCCGCGGGCTAACAGGTCGCCGATTACATGGACTTTCATCAAGTTTGTCGTTCCTGATTCGCCCACAGGAACTCCCGCAGTGATAATGACAACATCTCCATGGTTTACATAACCATATTTCAGCGCTTCGTCCACCGCCAATTCCAATATTTCATCCGTTGTCTTCGCTTTATGGGTAACAATCGGATAGACACCCCAAACAAGCGTCAATTTTTGCGCTGTTGAAGGGTTATCCGTAATGGCGATAATCGGCACGCCTGGACGATATTTGGCGATCAATTTGGCCGTCACACCGCCCGCTGTCGGCGCAAGCACCGCTTTTACCCCCAAATTAATGGATGTGTGTGAAACCGCCTGGGAAAGGGCTTCTGTCATCGTAGTTTCTTTTTCGCGGCTTCTCGTTTGGACAATCGCACGATAATCCAACGAGTTTTCCGTAAATTCCGCTATTCTGTTCATCGTTTTTACCGATTCCACAGGATAAAGGCCGGCAGCCGTTTCTCCCGAAAGCATGATCGCATCCGTTCCGTCGAGGATTGCGTTTGCTACGTCGCTTGCTTCTGCACGGGTTGGCCGAGGATTGCGCTGCATGGAATCCAGCATCTGGGTTGCCGTAATGACCGGTTTCCCCAATTGATTGCATTTTTTTATCAACGCTTTTTGTACAAGAGGGACTTCTTCCGCAGGAATCTCCACCCCTAGATCACCCCGGGCAACCATTAATCCGTCGGACACTTCGATGATTTCGTCGATATTGTCCACGCCTTCCCGGTTTTCTATTTTAGGGATGATTTGAATGTGCCCTCCGCCGTTTTGTTCGAGAAGCTCCCGGATTTCCAACACATCTTTTGCGGTACGGACGAAGGAAGCGGCGATAAAATCTACTCCTTGTTCAATTCCAAATAATATGTCCTTTGCATCTTTTTCCGTGATGCCAGGCAGTTTGATGGAGACCCCCGGCACATTTACACCTTTTTTGTTTTTCAACACCCCGGCATTTTCAACAATAGTATGAATTAATCCTTTTTCATAATCTTTGGCTAGCACCCGCAATTGAATAAGTCCGTCATCCAATAAAATAATATCGTTTTGGTCGACATCATAAATTAATTTGTCATACGTTACGGAAAAACAAGTCTCGTCCCCGAGGACTTCCTTCATCGAAATATCAATGACTTGTCCCGTTTGCAAGTGAACTTCCCCGTTTTTCATATCGTGTGTTCTGATTTCGGGACCTTTTGTATCGAGCAGGATGCCGACAATTTTATTTAATTTATTGGCAACATCCCGTATCGTCGCAATCCGCATTGCATGTTCTTCATGGGTTCCGTGGGAAAAGTTCAGTCTCGCAACATTCATTCCTGCTTTTATAAGTTCTTCCAGAACCTCGGGAGATTCACTTGCAGGTCCGATTGTACAAACGATTTTTGTCTTTCTCATATCCATTCTCTCCATTTTCAGTTTGATTTATATTGAAAGTTCTTTTGATAAAGTATATAAGCCGCTAGTATTTTTCTGTTCCGTTTTAAAAATCTCCTGTAAATCATAATCATATAATTGATTATTTTTTATACCGACGGCGCGTCGGGTCTTTCCTTCCAATAACAGTTCCACTGCAAAGGCGCCAAATCGGCTTGCCATGACCCGGTCATAGGCCGATGGCGAACCCCCCCGCTGAATATGGCCTAACACGGTAATCCTCATATCGATTCCTGATTTTTCCTTTAGCATGCGTGCAAGTTCCGAGGCGGGCATTACCCCTTCGGCGACGATGATGATGCTATGTTTTTTCCTGCGAGCTTCTCCGCGTTTTATGCGCGCAATGATTTCATCTATATCATAGGGTTCTTCTGGAATGATAATGGATTCGGCCCCTGCAGCAAGTCCTGACCATAAAGCGATATTTCCGGAATGTCTGCCCATTACTTCAATAATGAAAGTATTTTCATGGCTTGTTGCTGTATCCCGTATTTTGTCAACGGCATTCACAACCGTATTTAACGCCGTATCAAAGCCGATGGTATATTCCGTGCCTGGAACATCATTATCGATCGTTGCAGGAACACCAATACATTTTAATCCCAAATCCGCCAATGCGTAAGCCCCGCGGAAAGAGCCGTCCCCACCAATCACAATCAGCCCTTCAATTCCCGCATCCTTCATTTTTTCTATCCCCTGCAATTGATATTTTTGTTCCTTAAATTTGGCGCATCGGGAAGAATACAATTTCGTTCCGCCTCGCTGAATGATGCCGCCAACGGAGCCCAAATCCAACAATTCCATTTTACCTTGAATAAATCCCTCATATCCATGATATATTCCATAAACTTCGACACCATGATAATTTGCTTTTCGAACGACGGCACGAATGGCCGCATTCATGCCGGGTGCATCACCGCCGCTCGTTAATACTCCAATTCTTCTCACGTATCTCCCTCCAATGTTTACAATAACATAAAAAAATTCCATTGGAACTAGAAACTTCAATCTGTTCATTTAACATTCATTATAAAATAAAATGACAAAATCCATGGATAGTTGGATTTTGTCATTTCCTTGGAGAATTTTCTTCACATCCCGTTAAACGGATTCTTCAATAAAATCCCCTATTTTCCGGAATTTCTCGTACCGGTCCCGAATAATTTCTTCTTCCGACATGGCCGATAATTCATCAAGCCCTTTTTTCAAATATTGCTTTAAAATGTTTGCTTGTGTTTCCGGATCGCGATGGGCCCCTCCTGTCACTTCAGGGATAATTTCATCTATGATTCCCATTTTTTTCAAGTCTTGGGCCGTTATTTTCATCGCTTCAGCCGCCTGTTTTGCAAGGGCGGCATCCTTCCACAAAATTGAAGCGGCACCTTCAGGGGAAATGACGGAGTATGTGGAATTCTCCAGCATATAGATGCGGTTGGTCACCCCCAGCGCCAATGCACCACCGCTTCCTCCTTCCCCAATGACAACGCAGATGACAGGCACTTTCAAGCCGGCCATTTCAAACAAATTTCTTGCGATGGCTTCGCTTTGCCCACGTTCTTCCGCAGCTTTCCCTGGATAAGCCCCTTTCGTATCGATAAAACAAATAATAGGACGGCGAAATTTTTCCGCCTGCTTCATTAAACGCAATGCTTTTCGGTAACCTTCCGGATGGGGCATCCCAAAATTCCGCCGTATGTTTTCCTTGGTTGCTTTCCCGCGCTGATGTCCAATGACCGTGACAGGTTGGCCATCAAAAAACGCGATTCCTCCAACAATTGCTTCATCATTGCCAAAACAACGGTCGCCATGGAGTTCGATAAAATCCGTAAATATTTTTTCTATATAATCCAGCGTTGTCGGACGTTCCGGATTTCTCGCAACCTGCACCCGGTCCCATGGTTCCATGTTTGAATAAATTTTCAACTCCAATTGGTGCAAACGTTCTTCCAATGTTCTGATTTCTTCGGACATATCCACATCCGCCGACTTCGCCAGTTCCCTCAATTCCTCAATTTTTTGTCTCAGCTTAATAATCGGTTCTTCAAAAGACATCGACTTAGACACCAGAAACTCCCCCTCTCTTGTGCAATTTCACAATCGTCGCCACTTTATCCCGCATTTCCTTTCGATGGAAAATTGCGTCCAATTGGCCATGGGCTAATAGAAATTCTGCGGTTTGAAAATCATCAGGCAATTTTTCCCGAACCGTCTGCTCAATCACCCTTCTACCGGCAAAACCGATGAGGGCTTTCGGTTCGGCAATGTTGATATCTCCCAAAGAAGCAAAACTTGCAGAAACGCCGCCAGTCGTCGGATCTGTCATGATGGAAATAAACAGCAATCCTTCCTCGCTATGGCGTTTTAAAGCAACGCTTGTTTTCGCCATTTGCATCAAAGAAATGACGCCTTCCTGCATCCGGGCACCGCCGCTTGCGGTAAAGATGATGAAAGGCACTTGCATTTCAGTCGCTTTCTCGATGGCGCGGGTAATTTTTTCACCCACTACAGAGCCCATTGAACCCATGCGGAAATGGGAATCCATCACCGCTACAACGACTTTTTCTCCCTTTAATGTTCCGCTGCCGGTGAGCACCGCTTCAGAAAGTCCCGTCTTCTTCATGTCCGCTTCCACTTTTTCGATATAGGATGGGAAATTTAAAGGATTTGTCGTACGCAAATGCTCGTCAAACGGTGTAAATGTTTCCGGATCCAGGAAAGAGTCGATTCTCTCCCAAGCGGTCATTTTAAAATGATGATCACAATTAGGGCATACTTTCAGATTCGTTTCCACTTCTTTTGTCAGAAAGATTTTTCGGCATGATGGACATTTCGTCATCAAATCCGCCGGAAACGAGCTTTCTTTTTTCGGATTGGCGAGAGCCCCTTTCGTCTTTTTTCTGTTTATAGTCAGCAAATTTTTTATTGCCACACTTTTTCCTCCTAATTAATCATTTTTATCATCATGTTTTTTCAAATAATCCATCCATTCACTATATGCTTCTAATGCTTCCTTTTCATATCCAAGCTGCAATGACTTCAAAAGCCTTTGTAAAATGGGCTTTTCTTCCTCTGTAGTGACTTTTCTTAATGAACCTGCGCTATAAGCGGCGAGTTGAATCCATATTCTCAAAGCCAGCCGGTTTTCAGAAGCGATCATAAGTTCACGCAAAATATGGTCCCGAATAACATCTGTTTCCAATTCGATATTCAAAAACAAGCTTTCCCATACGGGAAGTTCTCTTAATCTTTCATTTGAACAAATAATGCGGATGGCTTCCCTTTCATGAATTTCCCTCGTTTTATGAACGTCTTGGATCGACTGGTTCTCCTGCAGGATAAAGGTCGCCAACAATTCAACCAACCGGTATTGCTGGGAGGAAGCCAAAAACGTCCCTCCCCCGTGGCGGGTTTCGATAATTCCAAGCAGCTCCAGGCTGCGCAACGCTTCTCTCACTGAAGAACGTCCAACGCCCAACATTTCGGATAAAACTCTTTCGGAGGGAAGTTTATCCCCGGGTTTTAGTTTTTGGGTAATGATGATGTCCTTCAATTTACTAACGATTTCCAAAAAGACCTTTTTATTTTCTTGTTTTTCATTCATGTCCACTTTAGATTTTTTTAACAACCCCTTATATCGAGCATTCATTCTATCCATAATAAGTATATGCCTCTTCAAAAGTGGTCAGACCACTTTTGTTCCAGTTTACAAAATGTCTTCCGATTTGTAAAGAAAAAACTGTGCAAAATTGCACAGTTTTCGTAATTCCTGTATAAAATTATCTCGTTATTGAATGAATTTTATTATTTTTACGACGATTTGCGGCTGATTGAAGCGGTATTGCACTTTCCCTTCCATATACACCATTGCGTCTTCCTTGATCCATCCAAGGCAGTCATTATACAGTTTCGGGAAGATTGTGGCCGAAATTGCACCAAACTCATCTTGCACTTGGACAAAAGCCATCAGTTCCCCTTTTTTCGTGCGAATTTGGTGAATGGACTCGACCATCCCCACCAATTTAACATACGCATCTTGGGGAGCGCTTTTTACAAGAAGCGTATTTGTATTCACTTGTATTCGTTTTCGGACATTTGTGGCAGGATGTTCGGATAAATAAAATCCAAATACTTCCTTTTCAAATTGCAATTTGATCTTATCCGGCATCGGTTCTGCTTCCTGGTATTTGGGCTTGCCAAATAAAGAAGTTTGCGAAGCGAACAAATCATCTTCATCCGTCGGACGGGCAATTTTAGCATGCTTTTCCGCCGCTTCAATCGTCGCAAGAAGCGTTGCCCGATCCTTTCCGAAGTCATCGAGCACCCCCGCCTTAATCAATGATTCGATTGATTTGCGGTTAAAATGCTTGCCGCTTAAAGAAACGGCCAAATCGAACAAATCATGAAACTCTCCTTGCTCCTTTCGGGCCTGTATCAATTTTTGCAAAAATGATTGGGAAAGGCCCGATATGGCAGACAAACCGTATCGGATCTTTCCATTTTCCACGGTGAACCCCCGGCTGCTTTTATGAAGGGAAGGGCGCAAAACGGTTATGCCTTTGCTTCGGGCTTCGACAATAAACGAGAACAATCTTTCCTGGTTTCCCGCTGCAAAGGTCATCATGACCGCATAGAATTCCAATGGGAAATTGGCCTTTAAGTAGGCCATCTGGTAAGAAATCATGCTGTATGCCACCGCATGGCTTTTCGCAAACCCGTAATCGGCGAACCGGACAATCTGTTCGTACACCGATTCGGCCACTTCCTTGCCATATCCATTTTTTACTGCCCCATTGACAAAAGCCTTTCTCTGCTCTTCCAGCACTTCCCGTTTTTTCTTGCTCACCGCGCGTCTCAGCAAGTCGGCCTGCCCCAAAGAAAACCCTGCTAATCGATGGGCGATTTGCATGATTTGTTCCTGATACACAATGATTCCATACGTTTCCCCCAAAATCGGCTCCAAATCCGGATGGGGCATCACAACAGGCTCCAACCCTTTTTTTCTTCTCGCATAAACCGGTATAAATTGCATCGGTCCGGGTCTGTAAAGGGCATTGACTGCAACAATATCGGAAAAACGGGTAGGAACAATTTCCCGCAATGCATTTCTCATGCCTTCCGATTCCAACTGGAAGATCCCCAATGTATCCCCATGCTGCAACAGTTCAAACGTTTTCCGGTCATCCAATGGAATTTCATTTAAATCAATGTATATATTTCGGTTATAATGAATCATTTTTAGAATTTGTTCAATCATTGTTAAATTGCGCAGCCCCAGGAAGTCCATTTTTAACAAGCCCATCTGTTCCACTTCCTGCATTGGCCATTGGGTGATGAAAATCCCGTCATGCCCCTTTTCAATTGGTACCACTTCCACCAATGGCATTGGGCATAATACCACCCCTGCGGCATGGGTGGATGCATTTCTGGGCAACCCTTCCAACTTTAATGCCGTTTCAAACCAACGTTTTCGGATGGGTTCCTCCCCGATCCATTTTCTGAACGGTTCGCTTGCGTCGTAAGCTTCTATTAACGTGATGCCCAATCTATTTGGAATCAGGCGGGAAATCATTTCCAAGGTTTCCGGTTCAAAATTGAACATCCTTGCAACATCCCTGGCGACGGCTTTTGCAGACAAAGTTCCGAAGGTGATGATTTGCGCCACATGTTTTTCCCCATATTTTTTTGCAACATATTGAATGACTTCGTGCCGTCTTGTATCCACAAAGTCTATATCGATATCCGGCATTGAAACCCGCTCAGGATTTAGAAAACGTTCAAACAAAAGCCCGTAACGAATCGGATCCACCTGGGTAATGTATAAAGAATAAGCAACGAGCGAACCTGCTGAAGATCCTCTTCCGGGCCCCGTCAAAATTCGCTGCTCCCGGGCATAATTCATAAAGTCTGCCACAATTAAAAAATAATCTGCAAAGCCCATCGAACAGATGATTTCCAATTCATGGTCCAGGCGGTCAAGATAGACTGGATCCGGGACATCCGTTTTTAACCTCTCTTTTAATCCTTTTATGGCCAATGCTTTCAGCACCTTTTCCGCACTTTGTCCTGCAGGCAAAGGATATTTGGGCATGATGTGCCCCTTCGATTCGATATCCGCATGGCAGCCGGAAAGCATTTTCCTGCTTTCTTCCAGCCATTCCGGATGATCATGAAACCATTCCATCCATTCGCTTCCGGTCGGAGTATAATGGTGTTCTTCTTCACTCATTTGCATTTGTTCGCTTAGCTTGATTCCCTGATCGATGCTTCGTGCAACCCGATAGCTGAATGCGTCTTCCCGTTTTAAATAGAGGCATTCATGAAGGGCCATAATGGGGATGTTAAATGTTTCCCCCAAACGGATAATTTCGTCCTCGGCAGGTGATTTTTCCCCTTCGCCCCGGGAAACTCCAATCCATATCCGTCCACGAAAAACTCCTTGCAAAATTTCAATGGAGGAAACATGCTTCAACCAGATGGCATGATCTTTGTCAGCCGGAATCACCACACAGATTCCCTTTGAATAGCCTTTGAGCCACTTGAACGGCAATTGTTCATCCTCCGTGATGGCTATACTGCTGGAAATCTTTAAGAGATTTTTATATCCATCGTTGTTTTGGGCGTAAATCAGGAGGGGCAGAACGATCCCTTCAAACCGTACTTGTACCGAAAGACCGGCGACCGGATGAATCCCCGCCTTTTTTAAACCATGGTAAAAAGGCAAAAGCCCGTACAATTTGGAATTGACAATTGCACAAGCTTCTGCCTTTTGTTCAACTAAAAAAGGGATGAGTTCCTCCAAACGGATCGTACTTTTTAATAAATCCGCGCTTGTACGTACTTGTGGGTAAACGGACAATCTGCATCCCTCCTGAATTTATCGGTACTCTTTGCAAAGTTGTTGTAAATCCGCAATGACCTGTTCCGCTTCTTCCCATGAATGGACGGTTGCCCCTGCCGCCAGAGGATGTCCGCCGCCATTGTATTTTTTTGCAAGCTGGTTCACAACGGGACCCTTTGAGCGCAGTCTTACACGGATCTCATTCGGTTCTTCAACAAACATGATCCATGCACGGACCCCTTTAATATTGCTGAGAGACCCTACCAAAGAGGAGGTTTCGGAAACCGTCACACCAAATTCTTCCAAAAGTTCTTTCGGAAGTTTGATATACGCGGCACCATTTTCATCCATTACAAAGTTTTGATACACGTACCCCTGCAATTTTAACAGGTTTGAATCCATCTCATACATGCCATTGAAAATTGCGTTGCGGTCGAATGGATAATTGATCAATTGCCCAGCAATTTCAAAAGTTCTTGTCGTCGTGCTTGGATATAAAAATCTCCCAGTGTCCCCGACAATTCCCGCAAAAAGGAATTTCGCGCCATTTTCAGACAACTTCCAATTTTTATATTCCCGGCCTTCTTCATACAATTCATAAATCATCTCGCTGCAAGAACTGGATCCTGTATTGACCCATAACAAATCCCCATAGGCGTCATCATTTGGATGATGATCGATTTTTATGAGAAAATCTCCTCGGGAATACCGATCGTCATCGATTCTGCCGGTATTTGCGGTATCGGTTACAATGACAAGAGCACCTTTGTATTCTTCATCGGAAACGGTATCCGGACAGCCCAGATAAGAGAGACATTCATCATGGGTGCCAACCGCATACACTTTTTTGTCCGGATAGTTATCTTGAATTAACGCTTTTAATCCAAATTGGGATCCGTAAGCATCCGGGTCTGGACGGATGTGCCGGTGAATGATGATAGTGTCATATTGTTCAATTTTGTCAATGATTTGTCTTTTCAAATGATTACCCTCCACATACGCAAAAAATTTTTTTAGTATATTAGCATTTTTACAAAAAAATCGTTACAATAATTTTAGTTTGTTTAGGAGGTTCTGAAAATGCTAAATGCAATTTTTGTTACACTTATTATCGCTTCATTTGCCGCCTATTTTTACTTTAAAACAAAACAATTTCGATCCACTTTGCCAATCCAGAAAAAATGGTATAAAGCAAAAGCCGGAGTTGCATTGGGCCTCTTTGTTGTATTTTTCGGCTTAAACACATTCGTTGTCCAAGATACATTATTAGGCTATATTGTGGGCGCGGTTTTTGTAATTGTGGGACTCGTAGAATCCTACTATAGCTTCAAAAGGGCAAAACATGAAGGAAAATTTGTTCAGGAAGAATATGAATTAAATAAACAGCAATAGTAAGAAATGCGCTTTGAAAAAGTTGTCCATTCTCTTTGGACAACTTTTTTGCATTACCGGTCAAGCAGCTGGAAGGTGGCCATCGCTTTTCCGACAAGCATGTCTTCGAGAAATACATCAAAATCCATTTTCACGAATTTTCTACTCATATCCAGGATATGCGGCACCACTTTCAGCACGCTGTCCATTTGGATTGGCTTGATATAATAGGTTGAAATATTCTCCAGTACGGCATCTCCACGTTTCCTTCTTTTTAATGCAATTAACCCGACCTCCGTAAGCAGAGTGGTGAAAGCGCCGTAAGAAACTGCCCCATATTGGTTTGTCATTTGCGGCGTCACCGTAAATTCGACTACGACATCTTCGGTGCCGAGCACTTTCATTTCACTTTTCACAATGTCATCAATCGTTTCGCCATGTTGAGGCTGATGCTGGGATGTCTGCAGCGCCTTTAATACGTCCTGGCGGCTGATGACCCCCTGCAAGTAGCCGTCATCATTGACGACAGGAAGCAGATCAATCCCTTCCCAAACCATCCGGTGCCCTGCCGAAGCGACGCTTGTCTTCATTGAAACGGAAATCGGGTGTTTTGTCATGACTTTATCAATCAGCTCTTTTTCGTCTTTCCCGATCACGTCTTTTGCCGTCACGATTCCGACCAATTTATTGTTCTTTGAAACAACCGGGAAAGCGCCGTGGTTTGTGTGCGCATTTAAAGCGTGGAAATCTGCCACCGTCTGCCCGCTTCTAAGTTTTGCCGTCTCCTCCAAAGGTACATAAATATCTTCAATCAATAAAATATCTTTTTTAATTAGCTGGTCATAGATGGCACGGTTAATCATCGTCGCAACGGTAAATGTATCATAGCTGGATGAAATAATCGGAAGCTCCAATTCATCCGCAAGCTTTTTATTTTCTTCCGTTGTATCAAAACCGCCCGTAATCAATACGGCCGCGCCCGCTTTTAAAGCGTTGGTGTGCGCTTTAAAACGGTTGCCGACAATGAGGAGGCTTCCCGGATCCGTATAGCGCATCATATCTTCCAGCTGCATCGCGCCGATGACAAATTTATTTAAAGTTTTATGTAACCCCGCTTTTCCACCGAGCACTTGCCCATCTACGATATTGACGATTTCCGCAAAAGTCAGCCGCTCAATATTTTCCTTCTTTTTCTTTTCAATCCGAATCGTTCCCACCCGTTCAATGGAACTTACCAGACTGCGATTTTCGGCTTCTTTGATGGCACGGTAAGCCGTCCCTTCGCTTACCTGCATTTCTTTCGCGATTTGCCGGACCGATATTTTTTCGCCAATAGGTAGTGACTCGATATATTGCAAGATCTTCTCATGTTTCGTTGACATCGATATCACCTATTTTCATCGTACTTTCTCCTCCAATAGTGTAACACATTTCAAGTATGTATTGAAAAAAATAAGAAAGCGGGCATGGTATTTTTCAATGAAATGCCTTCTTCCATAACCCGCTTTCCAATTTTAATCTTTTTGATGAGCCTGTTTCACATATAACGAATTAAGGCAATTCGACTTTTTGGCCCGGCTCTAATATTTGCACTTTGCTATTTTTCACTAATTTTGCAAACTCGTTAGGATCTTGCTTGATTAATGGGAAAGTATTGTAGTGAATCGGCACAACCGTTTTCGGTCTCAATAATTCGACCGCATATGCCGCATCTTCAGGCCCCATCGTGAAATTATCGCCGATAGGCAAGAAAGCGACATCAATATTATTGCGGTCGCCAATCAATTTCATATCGCCAAACAGCGCAGTATCGCCGGCGTGGTAAATTGTCAGCCCTTCCGCAAAGAATAAAATGCCTCCAGGATTTCCTGCATTCACGACTTCCGTTTCGGTTTCATATGTGGAACCGTGGAAAGCGAGGGTATATTTCACTTTACCGAACGGGAACTGGTACGCGCCGCCAACGCCCATCGGATGCGCGTTTACCCCCTGTTTTTGCAAATAAACGGCCAATTCATTCAATGCCACTACTTGTGAATTATTTGCTTTTGCAAGGGCAATCGTGTCTCCCACATGGTCGTTATGTCCATGAGTCAACAAAATGACATCCGGTTTTTCTTCTTCCGCTTTTAAATCAGTTAATGGGTTTCCCGTAATGAAAGGGTCAATTAAAATTGTTGTACCATTTGTTTTAATTTTCACGACGGCATGTCCATGGTAAGAGATTTCCATTCTATTAATTCCCCCTTTATATAATTAAAATCCACTTGAATATTTCTACAAATCCTTAAATTTTCCTTCTTTTTGCTATACTATTACTGTATGATTTCAAATGATGCCGGAAAATCCAACATTGGAGGAAATTTCATGGACAAACGTATCAAAAAAATCCAATCTTATTTAAAGGAAAACCGCATTGATCTTGCTTTTGTAACAACCCCGGACAATATCTTTTATTTTTCGGGCTTTCGGAGCAATCCGCATGAAAGGTTATTGGGATTGGTCATTTTCCAAGATATCGACCCTTTCATGATTTGTCCGAAAATGGAAGTTTCGGATGCAAAGGCCTCCGGTTGGCCATTTGATGTGATTGGCCATAGCGACACGGATCAGCCTTGGGAACTATTAGCAAATGAAATTCAATCCCGCGCAAAAGAAATTTCGGCATTCGCCATCGAAAAAGGACATTTAACCGTCGAGAGATATGAGGCCCTTCAATCCCGTTTTCCCCATGTCCGGTTTGTTTCAATTGATGAACAAATCAATCGGCTTCGAGTAATTAAAGATGAGGTTGAAATTGAAAAATTGAAAAAAGCGGCCGAACTTGCCGATTTTGCCATCGAAGTCGGTGTCAACGCGGTAAAAAAAGGCATTACGGAACTGGAAATCGTGCACATCATCGAAAATGCCATCAAAGAGAAAGGCTGCTCCATGTCATTTGAAACGACGGTATTATCAGGTCCGAAAGCGGCTTCACCCCATGGCACTCCCGGAAACCGGAAAATTCAAAAAGGCGATTTTGTGCTGTTTGATTTAGGAGTGGTTTATGAAGGATACTGTTCCGATATTACGCGCACGGTCGCTTTTGGAGAGATTACAGAAGAACAACGGAAAATATACGAAACTGTAAAACGTTCAAACGAAGAAACCATCAAAGCCGTAAAGCCCGGCGTCCGCTGCATGGATTTAGATAAAATTTCCCGGGACATAATTACGGAAGCCGGATACGGCGAATACTACACCCATCGTTTAGGCCACGGACTCGGCATTTCGGTTCATGAATTTCCATCCGTTGCAGGAACGAATGAATTGCCGCTCAAACCGGGGATGGTGTTTACGATCGAGCCCGGCATTTATAAAGCGGATACAGCTGGCGTCCGCATAGAAGACGACGTTGTTGTAACAGAAGATGGGGTTGAAGTATTGACAAAATATCCAAAAGAACTGATCATCGTCCGCTAAATTAAAAGAGCTTCCCAGGCAGGAAGCTCTTTTGCATTAAACTGCGGCAGATTTTTTCCCCAGATACGCTTCGACAATCCGTTCATCTTTCAATAATTCTTCCGCCGTTCCCTCCGCAATAATCTTTCCGGTTTCCATGACATAACCATAATCCGCAATTTTCAAAGCTTGTTTTGCGTTTTGTTCCACCAGCAGCACGGTCGTTCCTTCTTCTTTGATGTCCTTGATGATTTTATAGATTTCGGCAACGATGATCGGCGCCAGGCCCATAGACGGTTCATCCAGCAATAGCAGCTTTGGTTTTGAAAGCAACGCACGGGCAATCGCAAGCATTTGTTGCTGTCCTCCCGAAAGGGTTCCGGCCAATTGATTTTGGCGTTCCTCCAATATCGGAAAGCGCCTCATCACATTTTGGATATCATTTTTCACTCTGCTGTCCTTTCGGTGATATGCCCCCATTTCGAGATTTTCCAGAACCGTCATGCCCGCAAGAATCGCGCGACCTTCCGGAACAAGGGAAATCCCTTTCCTTAATAGTTGATGCGGACGCAATCCTGTCACATCTTCCCCCAAAAATTCAACGGTTCCTTGTTTCGGTTTTACTAATCCTGCAATCGTCCGCATCGTCGTCGATTTTCCGGCCCCATTGGCTCCGAGAAGCGCCACGATCTGCCCTTTTTCCACTTGCAAATGAATCCCTTTTAATGCCTGGATTTGTCCATAATATGTTTCGATGTTTGTCAACTTAAGCAATCGTCTCTTCCTCCTCTTTGCCGAGGTAGGCCTCAATCACTGCCGGATCGTTTTGAATTTCTTCCGGCGTTCCTTCGGCCAGCTTCTCCCCAAAGTTCAATACCGCAATCCGGTCGCACAACCTCATCACAAGGGACATATCATACTCGATGATTAGAATTGTAACGCCCATCGATTGGATCTTTTTGATCAATTCATACAAGTTTTCCGTCTCGGTTTCATTCATGCCTGCTGCCGGTTCATCAAGCAGCAAAAGCGTGGGACTGGCCGCTAATGCCCTCGCAATTTCCAATCTTCTTTGCTGGCCATAGGACAAATTTTCGGCAAACAGTTTTTCCATCTGCCCCAATCCAACCAGCTCCAACAATTCTTTCGCTCTTTCCATTAGGCGTTTCTCCTCATGTTTTTGCGATTTCATCCGGAAAACTCTCTTGAACACTCCGGATGAAAGCCTCGAATGCCCTCCGACCATTACATTCTGCAAAACCGTCATTTGCGGGAACAGGCGAATATTCTGATATGTCCTGCAAATCCCTCTTTCGGTGATTTTATATGGTTTTAAGCCGGTAATGTTTTCTCCTTTGAAATATACTTCTCCGCTGGTCGGTTCAACAAAATTGGTAATGCAATTGAACATTGTCGTTTTTCCGGCTCCATTCGGTCCGATCAATCCGTATACCTCGCCCTGCCGAATGGAAAAGGATATATCTTTGAGGGCCGTGATTCCTCCGTATCTTTTCGTAATATTCCTTACTTCAAGGACCATTCGCCGCTCCCCCTTCTGATGCGTTTTTTCCTTTCATTCGATAATACAACTGAAGGTCTAAAATCCCTTGAGGGCGGACCGCCATTAAAATGACCAGCATTATGCCGTAGAAAATATAACGATAATCGCTTAGGAAGCGCAGAGCCTCAGGAAGTAAAGTCAGAATGGTTGCCCCAAAGACGGAACCGATGACCACTTCGCTCCCTCCAAAAACGGTAAAGATTAAAATTTCCACTGCCCGGTGGTACGAAAAATCAGAGGGGGAAATATAGCCGACGGTATGCGCATATAGCGCCCCGGCAAGACCGGCTATGAAAGCTCCCTAGGCAAATGCCAGCACTTTATAATAAGTAAGATTGATTCCCATGGATTCCGCAGCTTTTTCATCCATCCGGATCGAAGAGAAAGCCCGTCCGATTCTTGAGTTTTGCTGACGAATCACAAACCATAAAATAATCAGCACGATAAGCGTCAACATCGCCGCAAGGGATAAATAAACAAATTGGTTATTTCTTAATCCGAAATCACCCGGTTCAATTCCCAATCCTTTTGCCAGATTCAACAACTCTCTTCCTAATTGCTGCATGGATGACGCCGTCTCCCGTTTCCTCCGTATTCGCAGACGTATCTTTTTCCCCGTCTCCGCATGCTGTTAAAAGAAGCAAGATCATCGCTGCAAATACAGTGAATAAAATGCGCTGGTACTTTTTCATCATGCTCCCCCTTAAACACCTTTCTATTAATTTGTTGTTTTTAAGTATAAAAATCTCTAATTTTCATTCTATTAATCGAATTTTAAAAATATTACAAAAAATAAACAAAATAAAAAAACTACTTGGAAACCAATTTTCCAAGTAGTAGATATTCTCATGGAAGCAGCAAAGTATCAACGGCAACATATTCCCGTTGTTGGGAATCCGCGACGGCTTTGTAGACAACATGTCCATTTAGCGTATTGAGCCCTTTTTTCAAAGCCTCATTTTCTAAACAAGCCTTTTTGAATCCCTTATTGGCTATCTGCAGCGCATATGGAACTGTCACGTTCGTCAACGCAATGGTCGATGTTCTCGGCACAGCGCCCGGGATATTCGGCACCGCATAATGCAGAACTCCATGTTTTTCAAAAATCGGCTTATCATGGGATGTCGGATTGTTTGCGGTAATTTCGGTGCTTCCCCCCTGATCGATGGCAATATCCACAATGACGGAGCCCGGCTTCATCTGTTTTACCATCTCTTCCGTCACCAATTTTGGAGCCCTTGCACCCGGAATCAGCACCGAACTGATGACCAGATCCGAATGTTTCACAGATTCGGCGATATTATATGGATTCGACATCAAGGTTTGAATGGAGGAGCCGAAAATATCCTCCAATTGACGCAAACGGTCCGGATTGACATCAATGATTGTCACATCCGCCCCCATTCCGATTGCAACCCGTGCGGCGCTGGTTCCGGCCACTCCACCGCCGATGATGGTCACTTTTCCCCTTGGAACACCGGATACGCCGCCCAATAAAATTCCGTTGCCTCCGTTCAGCTTTTCTAAAAAATGGGCCCCGATTTGCACGCTCATTTTTCCCGCCACTTCGCTCATCGGCGTCAGCAATGGCAATGAACCGTTCGGCAATTGGACTGTTTCATAAGCAATTCCGGTCACTTTTTTGTCCAAAAGCGCCTGCGTCAATTCGAATTCAGGGGCCAAATGCAGATAAGTAAACAGGATTTGCCCCTCATAAAAATACTGATACTCGCTTTTTATGGGCTCCTTTACTTTTAAGATGAGCTCCTGGGACCACGCTTCTTCCGCAGATTGTACAATTTTTGCACCCGCTGCAATATAATCCTCGTCGGTAAATGAAGATCCAAGTCCCGCTCCCGTTTCAATGTACACTTCATGTCCTGCGCTTGTTAAAGTAACCACCCCTGCAGGTGTCATGGCTACCCGATTTTCATTGTTTTTTATTTCTTTTGGTATTCCAATTTTCACAGAAATCTCCCATCCTTTGCTAGAATATTCAAAAAGAAGAATTGCTTTTATCCCTATTCTAACAATTGTGAAATTAAAATTAAAACGATAAAAATCGCCCCGAAGAAAATCCATCATACCCCCCGGATGCCCCAAGTAAAGCGATCCGCTTTATTTGGGGTTTTTTTTATAAAAAAGAGACGAAATAGAAAAAGGAGTATGAATGGAATGAAACACGTAATAATCATCGCAGCCAAAGATTATTCATGCTTGAAAAACAGAGACAATTGGGAGCTGTATGCTGAAGAACATGGTCTTCCTGATTATGAAACCATTAAAAGCGATTTTCAAAGTTGGAAACAATTTAAGAAAGAAGTGTATTTACTGATCGCCAAAAATCATCAAGATTATTTCTACACCCCGAAATATTGGGATGATTATGAAAGAAAACATCAGTTGCCGGAAGCAAAAAACTATCGCTCTTTATTTGGCAATTGGAAAACCGTACAAATGCTGGTGCATGAAGGTTTAACACCAGATGAAATTAAGAAAAAGTTTTTAATTTCCGTGGCCCAAAAATACCCACAATATTTGAATTCCCAAAAAGAATGGGATGCTTTTGCGGAATCTCATGATTTGCCGATTTCCGCCACATATAAAAATCACTTTTCTAGTTGGAGTAAAGTCGTGGAAATGGTGACCGGTAAGAAAGTCGAAGAAAAACGATATACAAAAGAAGAGCTTCTCTCCATTTTATCCGAACACAAAGCATATTTAATTACGCAGGAAACATGGACCCGAGTTCGACAGTCACTAGGCAAACAAAATGCCTCTCGCCCCTTGATACAAAAGGGATCGGAGGCATTTGGGCACACTTCGGGCGTGTATCTAGGTGCGAGGGTGGATGCCTAGAATCTTTGG